>NZ_BLAF01000030.1:49865-128670 GCF_009687885.1 Acrocarpospora pleiomorpha | reverse complement strand
GTGTAGGAGGGGGTGGGGTCGGGGGCGAGGGTGGCGGTCGTGATCAGGGCGGCCAGGTAGGGGGCGCCGTTCTGGGTGAGGGTGGCCTGGGTGACCGTGGTCGTACGACCGGATTTGAGCGGGGTCAGGTGCACGAGGGCGGGGCCGGGGCGGGCGGAGCGCAGGAACTGGACGCTTGTGGAGACCGGGTGCGGATGCGGGGACGCGTCCACGACCGCGCGGAGCAGGGTGGCCATCAAGTAGCCGCCGTGGAGCGGGCCACCGATTAAGTAGCCGTCGTCCAGGCACACCGCGTAGGTCGTCGCGTCGACACGCGTGGCCTTCGTCGCCTCGTCAAACCTCGTCATATACCCCCCTCACCGAATGTTGTTCTGGCGGATACCTTAGGCCATGTCCCTTCTTGGCCGGGCCATTAGCCATCTGATCAGGGAAAACACGGCATCCACGGGCAGACTCCCATTGGGGGGGATGATCTATGTTGGGTGCCCGGGACCTGATCGGCCAATCGGTATGGGATTCGCGCGGAATCTGGGTCGGCCACGTCGTCGACGTGAAGATGATCCGCGAACGCAGAGGCTGGTTCCGCAAACCGGAAGAACCGGAATCGGCGGGCCTGCTCGTCTCACGCAACCGCGCGCCCTTCCTGCTGAGCGTCTACCGCGACGCCAACGGCAAGCTCACCGGCACCCTCCAGAACTTCACCCGCCTGCTGTACGCGCACAGCAAGGTAGTCCCCTGGGACCTCATCGAATCCAGCCATACCGGCGAAATCCACCTCAAAGGACCAGTCACAGATCTCAAACGGGACTAACATCAAGCGCACTGCAAGCGAATCGCAGGCAATGTGGCATATTTTCAAGCTCGCCGAGATTAACCCTCTGATGTGAGTTGAGAAGATGCCTGCCGAGAACCCCCCCGGTTTCCCGTTCCCCGAGAACCAGGATCCGGATCGGACCGTCCACTACCGCACCCCTCAGCCGTCGTACGGGCCCTACGGTCAACCGGAAGCCGACCAGCCGACGCGCATGGCGTACCCCGGACCGGCAGGACAGGATGAGCACCCGACCCGGGTGCAGTACCCCAGCCAGGCCCAGCAGCCGCCGTACCCCCAGCAGCCGTACCCTCAGCAGCAGCAGCCGTATGGCGACCAGACCCGGATGGACTACCCCCCGAGCCCGCAGCAGTACCAGCAGTGGCAGCAGCCTGAGGAGCTCGCCTACGGCCTGCCGCCCGTCCAGCTTGGCCCCGAGCCGAAGCGCGGCGGCGGCATCGGCCGCGGCTGGATCATCGCGCTGATCGCGGCGGTGCTCGCGGGCGTCGTCGGCGGTGGCGGTTTCTACCTGGTGAACGCGCTGAGCGGCGGCGGCACCCAGCCGCACGAGGTGCTGCCCGCGAGCGCGTTCGCCTACGTCCGCCTTGACCTCGACCCCGCCGCCAACCAGAAGCTGGCGCTGTTCACCATCGCCCGCAAGTTCAACGCCACCAAGGACGTCTTCAGCGGCGACGACCCGCGCAAGGCGCTGTTCGACTCGCTCCGGGAGAGCAGCCCGAACTTCAAGGACATCGACTACGCCAAGGACGTCGAGCCGTGGCTCGGCAGCCGCGTCGGCGTGGCGCTCTCCCAGCCCGCCAAGGCGACCGGCGGCGACCCGCAGGCCGCCGTGGGCATCGCGGTCGCCATCCAGACCAGCAACGAGGAGGCCACCCGCGCCTTCATCGACAAGATGGACGCCAAGGAAGAGCAGAAGACCGGCTACGTGTTCCGCGACGGCTACGTGATCATCGCGGAGACCCAGGGCGAGGCCGACAAGTACGCCGACGCCCCCACGCTGGCCGAGAACGCCGACTTCGCCGGTGACATGGCGGCCCTGGGCGAGCCCGGCGTGATGTCCTTCTGGGCCAGCGCCAAGAGCCTCCTGGACTCGGGGCTCAGCGGCAGCGTGGACCAGGCCCTGGTCGACAAGATCAAGGACGGCCGGTTCGCCGGCGCTCTCCGCTTCGACGGCGACTACGCCGAGATCGCCGGCATCACCCGCGGCGTGGACACCACCATCACCGGCGACCTGGAGCCCACCCGGATCGGCGAACTGCCGGACAGCACCGCCGCCGCGTTCTCGATCTCCGGTCTGGGCGACGTGCTCAGCCAGCAGTGGAGCGAGATCCTGAAGACGGCGGGCGCCGCGGGCCCCGAGGGCGCCTCGTTCAACCAGTTCGTGGAGCAGGCCCAGCAGCAGTTCGGCCTGACCCTGCCGGACGACCTCGCCGTGGTCCTCGGCAAGAGCATCACCCTCGCGCTGGACGAGAACGGCCTGGACGGCAACCTGCCCAACGCCGGCACGGTCCTGTCCACCGACCCGGCGAAGGCCCAGCAGGTGCTGGAGAAGGTGGAGCTCGCTCTCGCCAACACCGGCACCCCGCTCCAGCTGATCAAGAAGGCCGGTGACGACAAGCTCGTCGTCGCCACCACCGAGGAGTACGCGGCCAAGCTCGCCGGCACCGGCTCGCTCAAGGACAGCGAGACCTTCCAGCTCGCGATCCCGAACGCGGCCGACGCCAACTTCGCCCTCTACGCCGACCTGGACAAGATCGAGAAGCTCTACCTGAACTCGCTCCAGGGCGAGGACCGCGCCAACCTGGAGGTCCTGCGCGCGGTCGGCATGAGCGCCAGCTACTCCGGCGCCGAAGCCAGCTTCAACCTCCGCCTCCTGTTCAACTAACGACCATCCCTCGGTGCCCGGCCGGGACACCCACCCATAGACGCCCGGCCGGGCATCATAAGAAACGCCCGTCTCCCCTGAGAGTTGGAGACGGGCGTTTCGTTCGACACTTTACCGAGAAGCCGCAGAAGGCCCATCCTTCAGGGCGGGGATGAATGCGGTCCCGGGGAGGGGATGACCCGCCGTCAGGCGAGGCAGCCCACAGCGCGGTGCGCGGAACCTGGACCGGTCAGGTTGGGCGGCGCTGTCGGATTCGAAGCTGTCGGACACCTCGATCATGATGTCTTCGCCGCTGCATCATCCTCGTCGAGTGACATTCCCACCGACATCGATTCGGTCAGTGGGAAACGGCGCGGGCCGCGGATGGGCCTGCCGGTGTTCAAGTCCCGCCGGGACCGGCGGCAGTCGGCCCGGTTCACCGGCACCGCCTTCGGCCTGCCTGGCGACGGGACGCTCTACCTGGCCAAGATCGGGAAGGTCGAGGTGCGCTGGTCGCGGGAGCTTCCGGCGGTGCCATCGTCGGTCACGGTCATTCTGGATGCGGCGGGTCGCTATTTCGCCTCGTTCGTGATCGAGGTCGAGGACGCCGGGCAGGTGCTGCCCGAGGCGGAGGCCGAGATCGGGATCGATCTGGGGTTGACCCATTATGCGGTCCTGTCGGACGGAACGAAGATCCCCAATCCGCGGTGGCTGCGCCGCCGGGCCAAGCGGCTGGCCCGGCTACAGCGGGCGCTGTCACGCAAGCAGAAGGGGAGCAAGAACCAGGAGAAAGCGCGGATCGCGGTGGCCCGCCAGCACACCAAGGTGGCCGACGCGCGCCGGGATTTCCTGCACCAGACCAGCACATCGATCATCCGCGAGAACCAAACGGTCGCGATCGAAGATCTGGCGGTGCGAGGGCTGGCCCGCGGCCGGCTGGCCAAATCGGTGAACGACGCGTCCTGGGGAGCGTTCCGTACCTTGCTGGGTGGGAAGGCGGCCCGCTATGGGCGGACGGTCATCACGGTGGGCCGCTGGTTTCCCTCCTCGCAGTTGTGCCCATGCTGCGGCTGGCGGAACGGGAAGACCCCGCTACAGATGCGGGAGTGGGACTGCCCGACCTGTGGGGAGCACCACGACCGCGACCTAGCGGCCGCCCTCAACATTCTGGCCGAGGGCATCCGCCTGCGCAGGCAAGCGGAGGAGGCGTCCCCGGCCGGGGAGAACATGGTGGCCGCCGGGCTGGCGGACACCCGAAACGACTGTGGAGGGCGGGTAAGACCAGGCGAGGCAATTCCGACCCTGGCACCGCCCACAACCTACGACGCTCAGGCGGCGTAGCGGAAGCAGTAAGAACCCCACGGCGACGTGGGGGAGTCCCCGGCGTTCACACCGGGGAGGATGTCAATTAGGCCCAAAGCTGTCCTTCCAGCCGGTCTTCGGCTTCGCCCAGCGTTCCCTCGTACGCGCCCGTGGACAGGTATTTCCACCCGCCGTCGGCAACGATGAACACGATGTCGGCCCGCTCTCCCGCCTGTACGGCCTTGCGTGCCATCCCCAAAGCCGCATGCAGCGCGCACCCGGTGGAGATCCCCGCGAAGATGCCCTCGGTGGCCAGCAGATCGCGGGTGCGGGCCAGCGCGTCCGCCGACGTCACCGAGAAGCGGGTGGTCAGCACGGAAGCGTCGTAAAGCTCGGGGATGAACCCTTCGTCGACGTTGCGCAGCCCATACACCAGCTCGCCGTAACGCGGCTCGGCGGCCACGATCTGCACGCCGGGAACCCGCTCGCGCAGGAACCGCCCGACGCCCATCAGCGTCCCGGTGGTGCCGAGCCCGGCCACGAAATGGGTGACCGTGGGCAGATCCTCCAGGATCTCCGGCGCGGTGGACTCGTAGTGGGAACGCCAGTTGGCCGGATTCCCGTACTGGTACAGCATGATCCAGTCGGGATGCTCCGCGGCCAGCCCCTTCGCGACCCGGACCGCCTCGTTGGAGCCGCCCGCCGCCGGGGAGGAGATGATCTCGGCACCCCACATGCGCAGCAGCTGCCGCCGCTCCTCCGAGGTGTTCTCCGGCATCACGCAGATCAGCCGGTAGCCCTTGAGCCTCGCCGACATAGCCAGCGAAATCCCGGTATTTCCGGACGTCGGCTCCAGGATCGTGCAGCCCGGGCTGAGCAGCCCGTCCTTCTCCGCCTGCTCGATCATCCACAGCGCGGGCCGGTCCTTGATCGAACCGGTCGGGTTACGATCCTCCAGCTTGGCCCAGATCCGCACCTCATCCGAAGGCGACAATCTGGGCAATCCCACCAGGGGCGTACGGCCGACCGAATGGATCAGCGAGTCGAAGCGCATCTGCGGTCAGCCACCGGCGACGGCGGGCAGCACGGTCACCGTGTCGCCGTCGGCCACCGGGGTGCCGAGGCCGCCCAGGAAGCGCACGTCCTCGTCGTTGAGGTAGACGTTGACGAAGCGGCGCAGCTTGCCCTCGTCGACCAGGCGGGCCCGCAGCCCCGGATGCCGGGATTCCAGGTCGCCGATCAGCTCCTCCAGCGTGCCGCCGGAGGCGTCGACGGCCTTGGCGCCGTCGGTGTAGGTGCGCAGGATGGTCGGAATGCGAACCTCGATGGCCATCTCGGTCAATCTCCTTGATCAGTTGTCGTACTTAGGAACACAGGGACACGAGCGCGGATTCCTGTGTCAGCGACAGTCGTAGAGGACGACCGATCGAGAATGCGCGAAGAGGAACTTCTGCACCGCCGAGAACATGGCCCCAGTTTAACCGTTCGACTCCAGGATCTTGACTTCCTCCTCCTCGATGACACCGTCCACGATCCGGAAAGACCGGAACTGGTCGAACTCGGTGGAGTAAAGCACGTAGTGCGCGTAGGGCTCGGAGGCGTAACTGACGTCGGTGCGCGACGGGTAGGCCTCGGTGGCGGTGTGCGAGTGGTAGATCACCACCGGTTCCTCGTCCCGATCGTCCATGTCCCGCCAGACCCGGAACTGCTCCATCGAGTCGAACCGGTAGAAGGTCGGCGAACGTTCCGCGTTCTCCATCCGGACGAAACGCTCAGGCACCCCGTCCCGCCCGGCGATCACGCCGCAGGCTTCGTCCGGGTGGTCCTCGCGGGCGTGCGCCACGATCTGGTCGACCAGCTCCCGTGAGATCGTCAACATGCTGGAGAAGCTACCAAAGGGCGCGAACGAGCGTGTCCTGGAGGTAGGTCAGCCAGTCGTAGGTCACGAACGCGGGATAGCGGGGATCCTCCTCCGACATGCCCGCGATCTCCTCGTGCACCTCCTCGGTCACCTCCAGCCGCACCCCGAGCATGAGGCGGACGTCGTTCAGCGCCCGCATCCAGGCTTCCGCCTGCTCGGTGGTGAGCTCCACCTTGCCGCCGGTGGCGGTGTCGATCAGGGTGACCGCGTCGGCCCGCTTGGCGTCCCGCAGCGTCGCCTCGGTGTAGCGGCGGAACTCCCCCGCCGCCTCGTCGTCCTCATACGCCGAGGGGAACAGCCGGGCGAGGACCGGATCGGTGGGGACCTCGGCCGCGCCGATGCCGAGCGCGCGTTCCAGCGGGTCGTCGCCGGTGGCGCCCGGCTCGACCAGGCCGAGCACGAGCCCGACCAGAGACCGCAAAACCGACGCCTCGGCCGCGTCGAGCCGGATGGAGACGCCGGTTTTGCTTGGTTTGAACCCGGTGCTCATCACGAATCCCGCTGGACGGTGGCCCACAGGCCATACGAGTGGAGGATCTGCACGTCGCGTTCCATCTCCTCGCGGGTGCCGCTGGACACCACGGCACGGCCCTTGTGGTGCACGTCCAGCATGAGCTTCTCGGCCTTCTCCCGGGTGAAACCGAAGACGCTCTGGAAGACGTAGGTCACGTAGGACATCAGGTTGACCGGGTCATTCCAGACGATGGTCAGCCATGGCAGATCGGGCCGCACGTCGATTGCCGGACGCTCGACCTCCATAGGAGCGGTGCTACCCACATCCCCAATCCTGCCCTACCGCAGTCGTACTCTCGACTCGTGAAGATGACCATGAGCACCGCGTTGCTTACGGACCACTACGAGTTGACCATGCTGCAAGCCGCGCTGGCCAGCGGAGCGGCCCACCGACGCGCGGTTTTCGAGGTTTTCGCGCGGCGGCTGCCCGCCGGGCGGCGTTACGGGATGGTCGCGGGGACCGAACGCATCCTTGACGCAATCCAGAACTTCCAGTTCGGAGACCAGGAGCTGGAGTTTCTCCGCGATGTGATCGACCGTCCCACGCATGACTTCCTCGCTGGATTCCGGTTTTCTGGGGATATATACGGCTATCGGGAGGGTGAGACGTACTATCCGGGGTCGCCGATCCTGGTGGTCGAGGGGCGGTTCGCCGAAGCCGTGCTGCTGGAGACGATCGTCTTGTCGATCCTCAACCACGACTGCGCGATCGCCTCCGCGGCCGCGCGCATGGTGCACGCGGCGGGCGATCGCCCGATCATCGAAATGGGCACCCGCCGCACCCACGAACGCTCCGCCGTGGCCGCCGCCCGCGCCGCCTACCTGTGCGGATTCGGCTCCACCTCCAACCTCATGGCCGGTCTGGAGTACGGCATCCCCACCGCCGGCACCGCCGCCCACGCCTTCACCCTGCTGCATGATTCCGAGGAAGCCGCCTTCCAGGCTCAGCTCGCGTCTTTGGGCGCCGGGACGACGCTGCTCGTGGACACCTACGATGTGGCGAAAGCCGTACAGACCGCGGTTGAACTGGCCGGACCCGCGCTGGGCGCGGTCCGCATCGACTCCGGCGACTTGGCGACCGCGGCCATCGAGGTACGGCGGCTGCTCGACGACCTGGGCGCCCGCCAGACCCGCATCGTCGTCACCAGCGACCTCGACGAGTTCGCCATCGCCGCCCTGGCCGTCGCCCCCGTGGACGGCTACGGGGTCGGCACCTGCCTGGTCACCGGCTCGGGCGCGCCCACCGCCAACCTGGTCTACAAGCTCGTCACCCGGGAGGACGCCGCCGGCAGGCTCAGCCCCGTGGCCAAGAAGTCCGTCGGCAAGCCCAGCCGGGGCGGCCGCAAATGGGCCTACCGGGCGCTCCGCGACGGAACCGCCACCGCCGAGATCATCACCCGCGCCCCCGCCGAGGACGTGGGGCGCCCCCTGCTGGCCCCGCTCGTCCGCGACGGCGAGATCATCGGCCGCGAATCCCTCGCCGCGGCACGCGCCCGGGCACGGGCCTCGATGAGCGAATTGCCGCCGATCGCGCACAGCCTCTCGCCCGGGGATCCCGCAATACCTACTATCTTTAATTGGTCGTGGGAGACCGGCGCATGAGGACGACGCCGGTCTCCCACGATTTCCCGCGTTCTCCTAGGCTGAAACCATGCCTAATGCGCTGGTCATCGTGGACGTGCAGAACGATTTCTGCGAGGGGGGCAGCCTGCCCGTCGCAGGCGGCGCCGATGTGGCCGCGGCCATCACCGAACACCTGCGAACCCACCCCTACGACCACATCGTCGCCACCCGCGACTACCACATCGACCCCGGCCCCCACTTCGCCGCCGTCCCCGACTACGTCAACACCTGGCCGGCCCACTGCGTGGCCGGCACCCCCGGCGCCGACTTCCATCCCGCCTTCGACATCACAAAAGTCGAACAAATCTTCAGCAAAGGCGCCCACACCGCCGCCTACAGCGGCTTCGAAGGCGCCTCCCCCACCGGCGCCTCCCTCGGCTCCTGGCTCCGCTCCCACGAGATAACCCACCTCGACATCGTCGGCATCGCCACCGACCACTGCATCCGCGCCACCGCCATGGACGCCCTCCGCCACAACTTCCAGACCCACGTCCTGCTGGACCTCACCGCGGGCGTGGCCGAGGTGACGACCGTCGCCGCTCTGGCGCAGATGTCCGACGCCGGCGTTCACTTGACGGGCGCGCCCGTCCTGCGTGCGTGACTTCGGCTGGAGGCGGCGACCCCTCGCCAGGCCCGGGTCACGCCCATTGACCGGCCGGTCCTGCGGCGGGATCAGTTACCGAAGGGATCGTCCGTGGGAACATCGGTGGCAGAGTCAGTGGGGAAGTCAGTGGGCGAAGGGCCGCTGGAGATGAACAGGACCACGGTGAGTCCCTTCGCGACTGCGGTTCCTTCCCTCGGGTTCTGATCGATGACCACGCCCTGCCCGGCGACCTCGCTGGGCCGTTCCTCGAATCTCGCGTAGAGACCGAGATTCCGCAACGCCGTCCTCGCGTCGGTACTGCCCATGCCAATGAAGTTGGGCAGGTTGACCGTCTCGACCTGCGGCTTGTCCGCCGGAAGATAGACGGTCACCGTTGATCCCGATGCCACGCTCGTGCCCACGTCCGGCGAGGAGTCATAGACCTGTCCCTGCTTGGCGTTCGACTGTCCGCGCCGCATGTCGGCCGTCAACCCGGCGGTGCTCAGCGCCTGGACGGCCTGTGCCTCGGTGAGACCGATCAGCGGGGGCACCTTGACCGTCTTGGCGCCCTCGGACAGCCGCACCGTGAGCGACTCGCCGGACAGGATGGTCTTCCCCGCCGCCGGGTTGGTGCCGATGACAACGTCGGCCGCGACCGAAGCGCTGTTCTCCCCCTTCATCGTGTACGCGATGCCGAGCTCATCCAGTTCGTCAATGGCTTCCTGCTTGGTGAGGCCCTTCAGCTCGGCACGACCGCCGCCACGGGCCCCCGGGACACGAGCACCTCCACCTCGTCACCGGGATCGACTGCCTCGCCGACGCCAGGCTTCGAATCGATGACCATGCCCGCCGGGACGGTCGTGCTGTTCTCCTCCTCCACCGACGACTTCAAACCCAGCTCGTCCAACTCGTCCAGCGCGGCCTGCTCGGACATTCCGGCGAGCTCCGGCACCGACACCAACCCGGATTGCGGCGGAATCAGATTGGCCGCGACAAGGGCGAGAGCGGCGACCGCGACGACGAAGCCCAGGAAGGGCACCAGCCACCGCCTCCTGCGGCGCGGCTTCTTCCTGGGTCCGCCCGCAATCCTCCCGGTGGGCGGCGCAGGAGAGCCGACGGGCACCCGAGGTCCACTCGCCTGTTCCGGCGCATACGCGGTGGTCACTCCTGGGAACCGCGGGGCGGCCATGGGTCGCTGTGGTTCACTCACCGGCTCCGACTGGGGTGAGGCGGCCGCTGAACGCTGCGATCCACCCACCGGTTCTGACTGGGGCCTCACGGGCTCTTGACGCTGCGGTCCACCCACTGGCTCTGACCAGGGCGGGGCAGCCTCTTGACGCTGCGGTCCACCCACCGGGGCTGACGGAGGCCGCGTAACTCCAGGCCGCTGCGGCCCACCCACCGGCGCTGACGGAGACGGGGTGACTCCAGGCCACTGGGGTCCACCCACTGGGGCTGACGGAGGCGGCGTAACTCCAGGCCACTGGGGCCCACCCACCGGCGGTGATGGAGGCGGGGTGGCTCCAGGTCGCTGTGGTTCGTCCACCGGCGCTGGCGGGTTTGGGGTGGGCACATATTGTTGCGGTTCGCGCACCGCCCCCGGGGGCGGGGTAATGCCGGAATTCGTCAGATTCGCCGCTGTGAGGTAGGTGCGATTCTGCGGAAAGGGTTGGGTGCCCTTTGCGGATTCGTCCTCGGCGGCCGACGGATCGGCCGTTCGCCTGTTCGGAGCCGCGTGCCGATTCCAGGCGATGATCAACTCGCCGCGTACCGTGCTGATCTTCTCCGGGGTCTGATGCGGGGTGATGCGGCGGACATTCTCGAAGAGGTAGTCGTACAGCTCGTCCACCGAGATGGTTCCATCGCCGTCGAGGTCGGCCGCGCCCGTCCGCAGCCCTTCGACCAGGACTCCGGTGAAGACCGACGGACGGCCCACGCCGCTCATGGTTCCGGTGTCAGACTCGAAGGCGTATTCGAGGCCCGTGGACGCGCTGATCACGACCCGGCCGCGCCCCTGGAACCCGTCAAGACCGCTCACGAAGCGGTACCGCCGTTCGGGCTCCCGGGCGGGCGGATGCACCGCACGGGCGACGTGGTGATCCCGTGGCCTGACGGGCAGCTGGACTTCGTCGGCCGCGTGGACGACCAGGTAAAGATCCGGGGATGCCGCATCGAGCTCGGCGAAGTCGAGGCGGTGCTGGCCGCGAGGTGCCTTCCCCCAAAGGCGCTCTGGGCGGGTCCCCCGCTTGGGATCAAGCGGTCGTCACTTTCGCTGGCTGGCCCAGCGGCGGATCATGGTGATGCGGTCGCGGATCTGGTCGGCGGAGGCCTGGGCGATGGGAGGGCCGCCGCAGGAGCGGCGGAGGTCGGCGTGGATGACGCCGTGGGGTTGGCCGGTGCGGTGGTTCCAGGCGCCGACGAGGCCGTTGAGTTCCTTGCGGAGTTCGTGGATGACCTCGTGCGGGGCGAGTTGTTCTGGTTCGGGTTTGGGCTGGCGGCGTTTGGCGGCCTGCTGGTCGGCCTGGCGTTTGCGGAGGAGGGAGGCCACCTGGTCGGGTTCCAGGAGGCCGGGCAGGCCCAGAAAGTCCTCTTCCTCCGGAGAGCCCGCCGCGGCGGCGGTGCCGAACTCGCCGCCGTCGAACAGCACGCGGTCGAAGGTGGCGGAGGCTTCCAGGGTCTGGAAGGGGAGCTCGTCGCCCAGGGCGTCGGGGCTCTTCTGCTCGCGCTGCGCCTGTTCGAGGAGGAGATCGTCCAGCCCGTCCTCATCGCGTTTGCGGTTGAGGACGTGGTCGCGCTCGGCTTCCATCTCCGCGGCGAAGCTCAGGAGTAACGGGACCGAGGGGACGAAGACGGAGGCCGTTTCGCCGCGTTTGCGCATGCGGACGAAGCGGCCGATGGCCTGGGCGAAGAAGAGCGGGGTGGAGATGCTGGTGGCGTAGATGCCGACGGCCAGCCGCGGGATGTCGACGCCCTCGGAGACCATGCGGACGGCGACCAGCCAGCGCTGGGTGGAGGCGCTGAACTCCTTGATCTTCTTGGACGCGCCGGGATCGTCGGAGAGCACGACCGTCGCGCCCTCGCCGGTGACCGAGCGCAGGTGCTTGGCGTAGGCGCGGGCGGACTCATGGTCGGTGGCGATGATCAGGCCGCCCGCGTCGGGCATGCCGCGGCGGACCTCGGTGAGGCGGCGGTCGGCGGCGGTGATGACCTGGCGGATCCAGTCGCCCTTGGGGTCGAGGGCCGCGCGCCAGGCCTGGCCGAGCTGATCCTTGGTGAGCGGGGTGCCGAGGGTGGCGGTGATCTCGTCGCCCGCCCGGGTGCGCCATTTCATCTCGCCGGAGTAGGCCAGGAAGATGACCGGCCGTACCACGCCGTCGGCCAGGGCCGGGCCATAGCCGTAGGAATAGTCGGAGACGCTGCGCAGGGCGCCGTCGCCGTCCTCGGTGTAGCCGACGAAAGGGATCGGGTTGTCGTCGGACCGGAACGGCGTGCCGGTGAGCTGGAGCCGCCGCGTGGCCGGCTCGAAGGCCTCCCGGACCCCGTCACCCCAGGACTTGGCGTCGCCCGCGTGGTGGATCTCGTCGAAGATGACCAGCGTCTTGCGCGCCTCGGTGCGCGCCCGGTGCAGCGCCGGATGCATGGCGACCTGCGCGTAGGTGACGGCGACCCCGACGTAGTCGCGCGAGGTCGCGCCCTGGCTGTTCTTGAACTCGGGGTCGATGCTGATGCCCACCCGGCCCGCCGCATCGGCCCACTGCCGTTTCAGGTGCTCGGTGGGCGTGACGACGGTGATCGACCGGATCACCCCGCGGTTGAGCAGCTCGCTGGCGATGCGCAGCGCGTAGGTGGTCTTCCCGGCCCCGGGCGTCGCCACGGTCAGGAAGTCACGCGGCTCCCGCTGAAAATAGAGGTCATACGCGTCCTGCTGCCAGGCTCGCAGCTTGGGCGCGGTCCCCCAGGCTGCCCGGTCCGGATAGGACGGCGACAGGTGAGACGCCGCGGACACGCTCATCGCCCCACCGCTTCTCGCTGATCAGCTGAGCGACCGCCGCCATGGCGGTGGATTCGCGTGCTCACCCGGCCTCCCCGTTCAGTTGTCCACCCGACACATCTCGGCCAGAGTAGCCGCCCCCACCGACAAACACGCCGACCACCGCGGATCCCGTCCCCGAGTCAGCGCACTCCCGCCATGATCAGATCGAGGTCGGCGCGCGAACGCGGGTCGTCCGGGTGTGCCATACCGAGCACGACCACGGTCCCTCCGGACGCCGTGGAGAGCAGGGTCACCCTCAGAAAAGCGGGCTGATTCACGACATCTCGATACTCGGCATGCAGAGCCCGGGTATGACCGCTCCGGCCGTTCGTCGTGATCGCCTTGTCCTCGACCACATCCACCTTGTCCCCGTGCAGGAGCAGCCGCGAATACAGCTCGGTGAGCTCCACCAGGGCCGGGCGCAGCGCAGCGGGCTCGACCTGCTCGCCGGGGCGGATCATGACGATGGCCAGGTCCTGCTTGGTGGCCACCGAGGTGAAGCCGGTGACCGGCGCCAGCACGCCCTGCCGCCAGCCGGACGGCAGCGGATAGGTGACCCCGGCGAGGCCGTCACTGACGGAGACCGTCTCGGGCGGCTCGTCCGGGCCACCCAGGACCGCCAGGACGACCACGGTGACCACCACCCCGGCCGTCAGCAGGGCCAGGACGGCGAGCAGAAGGGTGAGCGCCCAGCGCGGCAACCGGCGTGGAGGCGCGGTCGGCGTGCCGTACCAGCGGGCGGAGGGGGGCAGGTCCTGGTCGGGCTCGCCCCGATCGGTGGGCGGCCAGACCCTCCCATCGTCCATTTGAGGAGTAATTCACGTCCGGGCGCCGACGGTCAATCCGGCTCAGGCTTTTGGTATGCGGTACGCCGTCCACATTTGCCGCATCCGCTCCGCCTGGCCTGCGGTGAACTCGGACATGCAGGTGTCGAAGGAGTAGTCCATGAAATTGTGGACCGAGTCCACGCCGGGGGCGGCGGGGCAGGTGTCCTTGACGGCCGTCGGGCAGCCCTCGGTGGGGTGAGCCTGGGCGGGAGTGTCCTCCACCGAGTCGCCGGGCGCCTCGCAGCCGTTCTCGAAGGGGTGCAGCAGGCCGAGCCAGTGGCCGATCTCGTGGACCCCGGTGAAGCCGCGGTTGAAGTTGCGCAACGCACCGCCGGGCAGGCTGCGCCAGTCGATGACCACACCGTCGAACCCGGGGGCGTCCTTGTACCAGTGCGGATACGTGGAGTAACCCAGCACCAGCTGGCTGAGCTGGCCGATGAACAGGTTGAGGGTGTTCGCGCCGCCGCGCCGGAGCTTGGTCTTCATGGGCTGCTCGTAACTGAGCGGGTCGCGGAACCAGTCCGCGTTACGGGTCCTGGTGATCCCCAGCAGGACGAACCTGATTCCCGTGTCGGCTCCGCCGAACTTACCGCCGTAGGCCGAGTTGAGGGTCGCGACCTGGCCTTTGACGGCGGCGTCCGGCGCGCCGCGCTGGCCGTCGGTGAGCACGTGCACCCACATCGGCACCTTGATCTCGGCCGCCACCGTACGGGAGGCCAGCCGTTCCCGCAGCTCCACGTTGACGCGAGCGATCTCGGCGGGATCCGGATCGCCTCCCCTGGCCGCCCCCGCGCGGCAGTCACGATCGGCGAAGGCGACCCCGGGAACCAGACCCAGCGTGAACAGGCATGCCAAAGAAACGGCGAGTGTACGCCGGGCCATTCGTTCCCCCGATATCAATGAGAAAGCGTGATCTAGGCAGCCGCAGCGATGAGTCGCCTGGTCCACGGCCATGCGGCTGTCTAGGGACGGGTTTCTCGTTAATACGGCTGGTCAGTCCAGCCTCCACACGCTAACCGCATCGGGAACGATCAGCGGGGATCGACACTCACGCGTCGGGCTCGCCCGGGGGAAGACCGTCGTAGATCTCCTTGCACTCCGGACAGACCGGGTATTTCTTCGGATCCCGGCTCGGCGTCCAGACCTTGCCGCAGAGCGCGCGCACCGGGACGCCGGTCACGTAGCTCTCGGTGATCTTGTTGGCGTCCGCGTAGTGCGAGAACCGCTCGTGGTCGCCGTCCCCGTGCGAGAGGTTCGGCGTGACTTCGCTCTCGGGAAGAATCTTCGTACTGCTCATCGCACCGAGTTTAGTCGCCACCACGACGTACGGCTCCCGCCCGCGAAGGCGAGAGCCGTACCCCGAGAAAGTTCTCAGCCGATGTGGACCGCGGCGCCCTCGGTCTTGCGGCCGGCCTTGACCAGCAGGGCCAGGACGGCGGCCAGGACGGCCACGCCGGTGCTCACCATGAAGCCCAGGTGCAGGCCGTCCATGAAGGACAGGTGGGAGGCGTTGGTGATGACGCCGGCCACCTGTTCCGGCAGTCCGGGCGGGGCCATGCCGACCGAGGCCAGGCCCTTGAGGCCCTCGATCTGGTCCGGCGGGATGGCGGCCGCGGCGGGGCCGAGGTAGCCGACGTACACATCGGAGACCTTGGCGGCCACGACGGCGCCGAGGATGGCGGTGCCGAGGGCGCCGCCGACCTGCATGGCCGAGTTCTGCACGCCGCCGGCGACCCCGGCGAGGGACGGCGGCGCGTTGCCCACGATGATCTCGGTCGCGCCCACGAACACGGGGGACAGGCCGAAGGCGAGCAGGGCGAACGGGATGGCGCTGTCGATGAACTCGGCTTCGATGCTCAGCCGGGACATCAGGAACATGGCCGTCGCGGTGATGAGCATGCCGCCCGCGATCGGGATCCGCGGCCCGACCTTGCCGATCAGCAGACCGGCCAGCGGGGACGCGACGATCATGCCCGCGCTCATCGGGAGCATCCGGATGCCCGACTCCAGCGGGGTGAGCCCGTGCACGCCCTGGAAGAAGAACGTGAGGAAGAACATCGCGCCGAACATGGAGAAGGCCATCAGGATCATCAGGCCGGTGCCGATCGAGAACGACACGTTCCGGAACAGGGTGAGCGGGAGCAGCGGCTCCTTGGCGCGGCTCTGCCAGAACAGGAACGCCGCGCCGACGACCACCGTGGCCCCGAGGGAGAGCAGCGTGCCGGTGTCGCCCCAGCCCCACTCGGGCGCCTTGATGATCGCCCAGACCAGCGAGAACATCGTGATCGACAGCAGCAGCACGCCCGGCCAGTCGACCCGGGCCAGCAACTTCGACCGGTTCTCCCGCAGCGCCCACAGGCCCATCGCCAGCGCTACCGCGCCGACGGGCACGTTGATGAAGAACACCGACTGCCAGCTCACGTTCTCCACCAGCAGGCCGCCGACGATCGGCCCGGCCGCGCTGGACAGGCCGATGATGCCACCCCAGGCGCCCATCGCCATGTTCAGCCTGTCACCGGGGAAGGCGAGCCGGAGCAGCGCCAGCGCGGCGGGCTGCAGCAGCGCGCCGAACAGGCCCTGCAGCACGCGGAACGCGATCAGGGCCTCGATGGAGGAGGTCAGGCCGATGGCGAGCGAGGTGAGCGCGAAACCGGCCACACCGATGAGGAAGACCCGCTTGTGCCCGAACAGGTCGCCGAGCTTGCCGGCGGTGATGAGGAAGACCGCCAGGGCCAGCAGGTAACCGCTGGTGACCCACTGCAGGTCGGCCAGGCTGGCGTTCAGTTCCTGGCCGATGACCGGGTTGGCGATGGCGACGACGGTGCCGTCCAGCATCACCATGATCACACCAAGGGACACCGCGAGGAGCGTCAGCCAGGGGTGTCCCTGGCCGGGTTTCTCCGGTGCCTCGGATGGTGCGGCTAGCGCTTGGGCCATGTCGGGATTCCCCCCAGTAGAAGTCAACGCGTCGTAATTTATGTCAGTGAGTGCCAGATGACAAATCCTTTTTTCCGACATAAGGTGACATCTGGCAGTACGTGAACTTTGGGTTTCAGGGAGGTGACAGGGATGGGTCTGCGCGAGCGCAAGAAGCAGAAGACACGGCTGGCGTTGATCGACGCGGCCCTCGATCTCTTCCGCGATCAGGGGTATGAGGCCACGACCATCGATCAGATCGCGGCGAGCGTCGACGTCTCGCCGCGGACGTTCTTCCGATATTTCGGTTCGAAGGAGGACGTCGCGCTGGCGCTGCCAGCGGATGCCATGGACACATTTCTAGCGGAGCTGTCCGACCGTCCTGAATCCGAGTCCCCCTTTGTGGCGATGTCGCAGGCCATGCGGCTGGCGCTGGCGGCCATGGGCCATCGCGACGAGGCCGACCATGAGCGGTTCGTGAAGACGCGCAAGCTGCTGGATAACAATCCCGCGTTCATGGCGGGCCAGATGCGCCTGCTGATGGCCAGCGAGCAGCGCCTGCTGGCCGAGATCAGCCGCCGCCGGGGCACCGACGACCTGCACTCGCACTTCGTGCTCGCGCTGTTCATGTCGGTCGCGCGGGTCGGCTTCGAGTACTGCCAGCCCGACGAGGTACGCGATGCGGACGCCTTGGCCAAAAGACTGGACGAAACTCTCGCGATCGCCGAACAGTCACTACGCCCGGGCTGGGACAAATGACGGCTGCCGGGCGCGGATCAGCCTGACGGTTGCCAATCCCGGCCGGATCGGGCTCGACGGCTGAACGGTTCCGGGGCGGATCAGCTCGACGGCTGCCCGTCCCAGCCGGCTCGTTCGACGGTTGACCAGTTCCGGCGCGGATCAATTCGGCGGCTGACCGGCTCCAGGCCAGATCAGTTCAGCTTGGGGTCGTCCGGATATGTCGCGACCAAGGCGAGTTCGCCCGGTTGACGCCGTAGTACCGAGCGCCAAAGTGTGGACGGATCCGGATGAAACGTGTCCCCGGGTTCGGAGTCGACGACGTACCAGGCGCCCTCCCGGACCTCGTTCTCCAGCTGGCCGCTGGTCCAGCCGGCGTACCCGGCGAAGATCCGCATTTGGGAGATCTCCCCCGCCAGGATCTCGGGGGGCGCGTCGAGGTCGACCGTACCGAGCCGGGAGACGGCCGGGCGGCCGGAGTGCAGGCGCCGCCAGCCCAGCGGCTCCTCGCCGCTGAGCACGGCGGCCAGCGCCAGCGCGCTGTCGGTCTGGACCGGGCCGCCCTCGAACAGCACCGAGGGGCCGGAGACCAGCGCGTCCCAGACGGGGAGCACCTGGGTGACGGTGATATCGCTCGGCCGGTTGAGCACCACGCCGAGTGTGCCGCCGTCGTCGTCGTGCTCCAGGACGAGCACGACGCTACGCCGGAAGTTCGGGTCGTCGAGCAGTGGCGTCGCCACGAGCAACCCGCCGACGTAGATCGCGTCCGCCATACCTTCCATCATGGGGCAGGAAGGACTAATCGCGCACGTCACCCAGACTCGATAATCATCAGGCCTCGGTGAACCCGCGAACCTTTCCGCCGGCGGACTCGCGCACGGCCGCCGCCACCGCGTTGGCCACGTCGGGATGGAACACGCTCGGCACGATGTAGTTGGGCCCGAGCTCCTCCCCCGTGACCACGGCGGCCAGCGCCCGGGCGGCGGCCAGCAGCATGTCCTGGGTGACGCCGTCGGCCTGCGCGTCCAGCAGGCCGCGGAACACCCCGGGGAAGGCCAGCACGTTGTTGATCTGGTTCGGATAGTCGGACCGCCCGGTCGCGACCACGGCCGCGTGCTCGCGCGCGTCGTCGGGCGACACCTCCGGCTCCGGGTTGGCCAGCGCGAAGACCACCGAGTCCGGCGCCATCGTCGCGATGTCGTCCCCGGTGAGGATGCCGGGCGCGGACACCCCGATGAACACGTCGGCGCCCTTCACCGCCCCACGCAGGTCCCCGGAATACCCCTCGGCGTTGGTGTGCTCGGCGATCCACCGCAACGACTCGTCGAGGTCGTCCCGGCCCAGGTGCACCGCGCCCAGGTAGTCGCAGACCACCACCTGCCGCGCCCCGGCCGCGAGCAGCAGCCGCAGCACGGCGGTCCCGGCCGCGCCCGCGCCCGCCAGCGCGATCCGCACGTCGGCGAGCTCCTTGCGCACCACCCGCAGCGCGTTGGTGAGCGCCGCCAGCACCACGATCGCGGTCCCGTGCTGGTCGTCGTGGAAGACCGGGATGTCCAGCAGCTCGCGCAGCCGCCGCTCCACCTCGAAGCAGCGCGGCGCGGAGATGTCCTCCAGGTTGATCCCGCCGAACCCGGGCGCGATGGCCCGCACGATCGTGACGATCTCGTCCACGTCCTGGGTGTCCAGGCAGAGCGGCCAGGCGTCGATCCCGGCGAACCGCTTGAACAGCGCGGCCTTGCCCTCCATCACCGGCAGCGCGGCGGCGGGCCCGATGTTGCCGAGGCCGAGCACGGCCGACCCGTCGGTGACCACGGCCACCGAGTTCCGCTTGATGGTCAGCCGCCGCGCGTCCTCGGGGTTGCGCGCGATGGCCATGCTCACCCGGGCCACACCCGGCGTGTACGCCATGGACAGCTCGTCACGGTTCCGCAACGGCACCTTCGACTGCATCTCGATCTTGCCGCCGAGGTGCATGAGGAAGGTCCGGTCGGACACCTTGTGGATGACCACGCCCTCGATTGCGCCGAGCCCGTCCACGATCGCCTGCGCGTGGTCGGTGTCGCGGGCCGCGCAGGTCACGTCGATGCGCAGCTTCTCGTGACCGGCGTTGGTCACGTCGAGAGCGGTAACGATCCCGCCGGCGTTCTCCACCGCGTGGGTGAGCAGGCTCACGGCCTTACCCCCGGCGGGCACCTCAAGTCGGACGGTGATCGAATAAGAAACACTTGGCACGGTGGCCACGTCAATCCGCTCCTTTGCGCACTGGGTGTGGACCTATCGTGCCACCTCCGGTCGGGTGCATCAGGCCGAAATATGGAGAGAAGCGGAGTGATACGCGCCATTTGAGTGCTTTGACCAAAGCAATCACGCGCGCCTACGCCCTGCCTGGGCGGCCGGTGAGGGCGCCTGGACGACCGCGACCTCAGGGAAACGCTCGTGCCACAGGCCTGGGCGGCCGGTGAGGGCCACCTGGACGACCGCGACTCAAGGAAACGCTCATCCCACAGGGCCGCGTCCGCGAGCATCTCCGCGTCGGCCGCCCGCGTCCGCGCCTTGGCGTCGGCGGGCGCGTCCGCGGCGCAGCGCGAGCGCTCGTCCCGCAGGGCCACTCGTCCCACAGAGCCACTCGTCCCACAGGGGCAAGAGTCAGAAGAGAGCCGAAGCCAGTCCTCTGCGCGCCTTGGCGACCGCCGGGTCGTCGGCGGGCAGGGTGTCGAAGAGGCCGAGGAGGTGGAGCCGGGCCTTGTCCCGGTCCTCCCCCGCCGTGCGGCGCACCAGGGCGATGAGCCGGGAGAAGGCGTCGTCCACGTCGCCCGCGAGCATCTCCACGTCGGCCGCCTGCGTCTGGGTCTTGACGTCGGCGGGCGCGTCCGCGGCGCGGCGCAGCACCTCCGACGGGTTGAGCCCGGTGGTCCGGCGGACCAGGCCGACCCCGGCGAGCCCGATCTTGGCTTCCTCGTCGCCCGGGGAGCGAGCCAGCAGGCGGCCGAAGGCGGCCTCGGCCGCGTCCAGGTCACCGTCCTCGATCGCCATGTCGGCGGCCAGCAGATCGGGGTCGACGGGAGGTTCGGCGGGGCCTTCCTCCCCCGGCGCGACGGGCGCGCCCAGTTCCACGCCGAGCTGCTCGAACACCTGGGTGAGGGCCTGGCGCAGCTGGGCTTCCGGCAGCGGGCCCTCGAACAGCGGCATCAGCTGCCCCTGCACCGCCAGGTACACGGTAGGCACCGCGCGCATCCGCAGCGCCTGGGCCAACTCGGGGTTGGCCTCCACGTCGACCCTGGCCAGCAGCCAGGACCCGCCCGCCTCGGCGGCCAGCTTCTCCATCGCGAGGCTGAACTGCTGGACCTGCTCGGCCCGCGGCACGGTCGCCTCGACGATGATCGGAACGCTCATCGAACGCTCCACCACCTCGGCGGTGAACGTCGCCGCGGTCGGTTCGATGAGCTCGGGAGTCCCGGGCGGCGCGGGGTTCTTGGCCGCGGCCTCGCGCCGCGCCTGCGCCTCCAGCGCCTGCTTGCGCGCGCCGAGATCCACGGCGCCGTAGAGCGATCCAGGTCGAGAGAAGTCCGCTGCCATACTCCTAATCCTGCCGCATCCCCAGGGGACCCTGTCCCATCCCCTCGGGGAAAGGCTTGGCCGCGCCTGTGTCTGGACTGAGGAACGCAGGTCGCGAAGCGGCCGGAGTGACGAGGGAAGACGCAGGCTGAAGGCGGCCAAGCCCGCCGTGCCGGAGGCGCGGCCATGTCACAGTCAGAATCGCGGGGGTTCGGTGTATGTGCCCCATTCTTCGCGGAGCACATCGCAGATTTCGCCCAGCGTCGCCTCGGCCCGGGCCGCCACCAGCATCGGTTCGATCATGTTCCGGTCGGTACGCGCCGCCGCCACCAGAGCGGCCAGCGCCGCGTCCACCGCCCCCTGATCCCGCCGGACCCGCCGTTCGGCCAGCACCCGCCGCTGCTCGGCCTCCACCTCGTGGCTGACCCGCAGGATCTCCAGCGGCTCCTCGGTGGTCCCGGTGTGGCAGTTCACCCCCACCACATGCTTGTCGCCCTTCTCCAGCTGCCGCTGGTAGTCGAAGGCGGCTTCGGCGATCTCGGCCATGAACCAGCCGTCCTCGATGCCGCGCAGCAGCCCGGAGGTGATGTCTCCGGTCCCCATCTCGCGGATCTTGGCGAAGATCTCCTCCGCCTCGGCCTCCAGCCGGTCGGTGAGCGCCTCCACATACCAGGAGCCGCCGAGCGGGTCGACGACGTTGACCACCTCGGTCTCCTCCATGATCACCTGCTGGGTGCGCAGCGCGATCTCGGCGGCCTTCTCCGACGGCAGCGCCAGCACCTCGTCCAGCGCGTTGGTGTGCAGCGACTGGGTGCCGCCCAGCACCGCGGCCAGCGCCTCGACGGCGGTCCTGACGATGTTGTTGTCGGGCTGCCGGGCGGTGAGCGAGACCCCGGCGGTCTGGGTGTGGAAGCGCAGCCACTGCGCCTTCTCGGTGCGCGCGCCGTACACCTCCCGCATCCAGCGGGCCCAGATGCGGCGGGCGGCGCGGAACTTGGCGATCTCCTCGAAGAAGTCGATGTGCGCGTCGAAGAAGAAGGACAGGCCCGGGGCGAAGACGTCCACGTCCAGACCCCGGGACAAACCCAGCTCGACGTAGCCGAAGCCGTCGGCGAGGGTGAAGGCCAGCTCCTGGGCGGCCGTGGAGCCGGCCTCCCTGATGTGGTAGCCGGAGACCGACAGCGGCTTGTAGGCGGGCACTTCGGCGGCGCAGAACTCCATCAGGTCACCGATCAGCCGCAGGTGCGGCTCGGGCGCGAACAGCCACTCCTTCTGCGCGATGTACTCCTTGAAGATGTCGGTCTGCAGCGTCCCGTTCAAAGCCCGCAGCGGTACGCCCTGACGCTCCGCCGCCACCACGTACATACAGAAGATCGGCACCGCCGGACCGCTGATCGTCATCGAGGTGGTCACCTCGCCCAGCGGGATGCCGTCGAACAGCAGATCCATGTCGAGCGCCGAGTCGATCGCCACCCCGCAGTGGCCGACCTCGCCAAGCGAATGCGCGTCGTCGGAGTCACGGCCCATCAGCGTCGGCATGTCGAACGCGACCGAGAGCCCGCCCCCGCCCGCGCCCAGAATCATCTTGTAGCGCTCGTTGGTCTGCCGCGCGTTCCCGAACCCGGCGAACTGCCGGATCGTCCACGGCCGCCCCCGGTAGCCGGTCGCGTGCAGGCCACGCGTGAACGGATACTCCCCCGGCCACCCGATCCGCTCGAACCGGGAATCGGCGGCCTGCGGCCCGTAAACGGGATCGACCGCCAGGCCGGACAGCGTCTTGAACTCGCGGTTCCGCTTGCTCGCCGCGTCGTATCTGGCCTGCCAGCGGGCACGCCCAGCCTCGATCTCGTCCATAGCCAAGATACTAGGACGTCCTACTAAAAACTGCCACCGTCCTTCTCGGTGAAGTCGCCCGCCGCCACCCGGAGGGTTCTGAGCAGGTCGAACATGGCGGTGAGGTCGGGCTCGCCGTACATGCCCAGGCCGAAGTCGGCGGCCATCAGGTCGGCGGTGGCGGCGCGGACGGCGGCGCGGCCCTCGTCGGTGATCTCGGCGAGCACGCCCCGGCCGTCGTTCGGATTCCGGCGGCGGATCACCAGACCCGCCCGCTCCAGCCGGTCCACCGTGTTGGTCACGCTGGTCGGGTGCACCATCAGCCGCTCCCCGATCTTGGAAAGCGGCAGCGCCCCGGCCCGGCTGAAGGTCAGCAGGACCAGCGCCTCGTACCGGGCGAAGGTCAGATCGTACGGCTTGAGCAGCGTGTCCAGTTGCGCGAGCAAGATCTGGTGCGCTCTCATGATCGAGGTGACGGCGGCCATGGCGGACGAGGGCCCGAAGCGCTCCCGCCAGGTCCCGGCGGCGCGCTCGATGGGATCGAACGGCAGGTTGAGAGGCACAGCGTTACGGTAGCGCGGCGATCGTCCAGATTCGCACTTCACGTAGCGTGACCAAACTCAGTCCTTGACCCAAGAATCGGCCCACCAAACATCACGCTCCGTTATGGTTGTCACGTCAAACAGTGAGGCGACGGCAAACTCGCCCCGCGCCACGGGGAAACGGGCGCGGCCGAGCGGGTGGCGGCGTCTACACAGGCACGGGGGGTGCTTGATGGGCAGCACATTGACATGGGTAGGTCGTGCGTGAGCATCGGGGCGTTTCACGCGAGGAGCTGAAGCACAGCGCGGTCGTCACGGTGACCGTGCTGATGGTGCTCGGCCTGGTGGCGGCGTGGAGCGTCCTCATTCCCGGCGTGATGGTGTGGGACAACATCGTCGTCGCCGTCATCGGCTCGCTCCGGCTGACCGGCCCGGTCGCGGCCGCGTTCGCCGCCTGGGTCGCGGTCAGGAAGCGCCGGGCAACCCGGGGCGAACGAACCATCCGGCAGGCGTTGAAAGCGCCCCTGGCGATCCTGGCCGTCGTGGTCGGTTCCTTCGGGGCGACCGTGCTCGTGCTCACGCTGCGCGCGGTGCTCAGCGAGCAGGCCGGCCGACTACTGCCGAGCGGCCTGGCCATGGGCGCGGCCGGCTTGACGCTTTACGTCGTGCTGGGCTGGATGCTCGGCTGGGCCGTGCCATACGCCATCACGCCGATGCTGGCCGGAATGGCCACCTACGCCCTGTTCACCTGGATCGTGGAGGGCTCCGGCTGGGCGGATCGACTGGCACCGGCCCCACCCGAGCCGTACGACCTGTTCCAAGGCCTGAGCGACGGAGCCTTTCTCGATCAGACGATATGGCTCCTGGGCATCAGCGCCGCGCTGCTACTCGGCTGGGCGGCCGCGGTGACACGGCAGCCGCTCGCACTGGCGGCGGCGATGCTCGCCGTGCTGACGGCCGGCACCGGAGTGGCCCGCCTGCTCTCAGAACCCGATGCCCTGGCCAGCGCCCAGAAGATCGTCTACAGCTGCCAGGAGTGGCCGATCACAGTCTGCGTGCACCCCGGCATGCGCGGCGGCCTGACCGAACTGGGCAGCGCGTTCACCGGCATCGCGGCGCGCCTGTCCGGCACCCCCGCCGCCTTCCAGCGAGTCGAGCAGCGCTCCCGCCTGACCGCGGGCGCCGAGGACGCGGCCCGGGGCGTAATCCCCATCCACGTCGACGACCTGGACACCGGCTACGCCGACCGCGCAGCCGCCGAATTCGTCGAACGCCTGTCCCGCCCCTGCACCGAACCCGTCTCCGCCGGCTACCGAGCAATCGTGGCCGCCTGGTTGCGCGGCGAACCCCTCCCCGCCGGCCCACTCGTCGAGCACCAAAACGCCTCCGCATGGTTCTCCGGCCTGAGCGAGGAGCAACGCCGCGAGTGGCTGCGCATGTTCTACGCCGATTTCGCCAACTGCCGGCTGAGCGTCAACCACTTCGGCGGCCCCGCCTACGCACCACGACCAAGCCCAACCCCGCTGATGCCCGTCCCCCTGATGCCCGCGTCTCCCGGCGGAATGCCATCCTCCGCGAGGTGATTGCCGCGTATTAGCGGGAAGATGTCCCTTCGTGAACCGCCAGACACGCGCCCCCCTGACCGAGCCGACCCCCGTCACGCGCCGTTCCCGCCGTGGCTGGCGCTGGTTGGCCGCAGCGCTCTTCGTCGTCCTGCTGCTGGTCGTGGGCGCACGCCTGGCCTGGTCCTGGCTGGACCCGTTCCGCGAAACCACCATCGACCGCAGCCAGCCGGTCCTCCTCCAATCCATCCACAACCTGAGCCGCTTCGAAGCCGCCACCGGCAACTTCCAGGTCGTCGTAGACCTGGAAAAGGACGCCGACTTCCTCCCCGACGCCATCAAGGGCACCCGCACCCTCTTCGTCGGCGCCGGCAACGTCGACGCCTACGTCGAATTCGCCGACCTCGCCAAAGACGCGATCACCGTCTCCCCCGACCGCACCTCCGTAACGGTACGGCTCCCGCGCGCCCAACTCGAAAAGCCCAACCTGGACAACAAACGCTCCTACGTCTACCACCAGGAACGCGGCATCCTCGACCGCGTCGGCGAGTTCCTCTCCGACGCCCCCGGCAACCAGCAGGAGCTCTACATCCTCGCCGAACAAAAAATCGCCGAAGCCGCCACCACCAGCGACCTCCGCGCCCGCGCCGACGCCAACACCAAGTCCATGCTCGAAAACATGCTCAAAGCCCTCGGCTTCACCAAAGTCACCATCACCCACACCGACGAGCCCTAAAGCATGCGGCTCAAAGACCGGCACAAAGGGCTCTAAAGACCGGTCCGAAGTACGGCGGGTCACCCTGCGGGTGGGCAGGGCGGACACGTAGGCCGACATAAGACCGTGCCAGAGACCACCGCGCCCGCGATGGCCGCTGACCAGCGGCTAACGAGACGCTAGCTATCACGGTCGGCCGGAGTGTCCGCCCTGCCCACCCGCTACGGACCTCAACCATTGGCGCAACCCAAGGCTAGAGATAACCCCATTTGGCGCACATTTCGCGCATCTCCTCAGGAACCTCATCAGGTTCCGGGAGCTCCCGACCAGGCTGGACCGTACCGGTCTGGATTTTGTCCCGCCAGTCTCCGATGCCCTTAACGAACGTGCCGTGGTCATGATCGCCATAGCGAAGGATGCCCGGTTCCCACGGAACGCCAAGACGGTCGCAGATCGCCCGGAGCTCGGCCTCTGGGTTCGATGTGAGCCTTTCGTAGGTGACAGTGAGGCCTCCGACCTTCTGGCGGGCTTCCTCGAGGTATGTGGCGTATCTGAGGGCGTGCGGGATGGCCTCCTCCATCGGCCGAGCCTCGGGATCGGCCTCATGCCAGGAGGTGGCGATCGACAACGGATGCCGGATCAGGAACACGAACCGCGCGTCCGGCCAGCAGGTGGAGATCCGTTTCCAGGCGAAGACGTTGCTGGGAGTCTTCTCCACCAGGATCTTCTTGCCACTGCGCAGGAGCTCCCGGTGCAGCATGCGATCCCACAGAATGTGCTCGACATCGCTGTGCGTGTGCCCGAGCGCGGTCAGCGCCTGCTGGAGCGGATCGGTGGGCAGGTTGACGGTCATCCGCCGGAAATGCGTCTCGTGCGGCGCGTGCAGGTGGGAGTGGCTGTTCAGCATCACCCGCAGCAACGTCGACCCGGAACGCACAGAAGCCAGCAGGAATACGGGCTCGCGCAGCAACCGGTCCGCCGCCGCGTCGACCGGCCCCCTGATCATGTCGTCCGGCATGCGCGGCGGCAATGGCGGCAAGGGCTTGGGCGGGAGGCGTACACGCTTGATGGCGTAGCCGGTGACCCCTTCCAGGGTCGAGTTCACAACCTGCTTCCACTTCATGTCGCGAACGTAAAGAGCTGGGGTTACGCGAGGGTGAACAAGGCCTGGGAAAAGCTAGAGCGATGCGATGAGTTCATCGGCGGCCGAGTAGGGATCGATCTTCCCTGCCAGCGCGCGTTCCGCCAGAACGTCCAGCCGCCGGTCGCCGTGAATCGGCCCGCCGATCCGCGCCCGCAACGCCGCCAGCACGATCGCCTCGATCTCGTCCCGGGCCCGCGCCAGCTTGCGTACCCGGCCCTGACCTGATTTTTCGAGATACTCCGCGTGCGCGTCCAGCGCGGCCACGACATCGTCCACACCCTCGCCGCGCACGGCCACCGTGGACACGATCGGCGGCCGCCAGGGCGCCCCGGAAAGCGCGACCATGTTCCGCAACTCCCGGATCGTCGCCTGCGCCCCCTCCCGGTCGGCCTTGTTCACCACGAACACATCGGCGATCTCCAGAATGCCCGCCTTCGCGGCCTGCACGCCGTCGCCCATACCCGGCGCGAGCAGCACGATCGTGGAATCGGCCAGCGAGGCGATGTCCACCTCCGCCTGCCCGACACCGACGGTCTCCACCAGGATCAGGTCGAATCCGGCGGCGTCCAGCACCCGGATCGCCTGCGGCACAGCCCACGAAAGCCCACCCAGATGCCCACGCGTCGCCATGGACCGGATGAACACCCCTGAATCGGTCGCGTGCTCCTGCATCCGCACCCGATCGCCCAGCAGCGCTCCCCCGGTGAACGGCGACGACGGATCCACCGCCAGCACGCCGACCTTCTCGCCGCGCTTACGCGCCGCCTCGATCAGGGTCCCGGTCGAGGTGGACTTCCCCACCCCGGGCGATCCGGTCAAACCCACCACCCTGGCCCGGTACGGCTGTCGCGTGCCGATTACCGCGATGAGGTCACGCAGGGCCGTACCGGCGTTCTCGACCAGGGAGATGGCCCGCGCGATGGCGCGCGGCCGACCGGCCAGAACGTCGTCGGCGAGGGGCGTCACGCGGGAACGCGGATGATCAGGGCGTCGCCCTGGCCGCCACCGCCGCACAGCCCCGCCGCGCCGAGGCCACCGCCCCGACGGCGCAGCTCGTGGGCGAGCGTGAGCACGATCCGCGCACCCGACGCGCCGATCGGGTGGCCGAGCGCGATACCGCCGCCATTGACGTTGACCTTGTCGAGCGGCAGCCCGAGCTCCTTCGCCGACTGGAGCACGACCTGCGCGAACGCCTCGTTGATCTCGACCAGGTCGAGGTCGGCCGCGGTCAGGCCCTGCTTGCCGAGCGCGTGCTTGATCGCGTTGGCCGGCTGGGACTGCAGCGAGTTGTCCGGACCGGCCACATTGCCATGAGCGCCGATCTCGGCCAGCCAGTCGAGACCGAGTTCCTCCGCTTTGGCCTTCGACATCACCACGACCGCGCACGCGCCGTCGGAGATCTGCGACGCCGTCGCGGCCGTGATCGTGCCATCCTTCGTGAAGGCCGGGCGCAGGGTGGCCAGCGTCTCCACGGTGGTATCGGGCCGTACGCCCTCGTCTGCGGTGAACTGCGCTCCCTTGGCGAGCGGGACCGGGACGATCTCGGCGTCGAAGACGCCGTTCTTGGTCGCGGCGGCGGCCAGCTGATGCGACCGCGCGGCCAAAGCGTCCTGATCTTCGCGAGTGAGCCCGAAGCGGGCGTTGTGCCGCTCGGTCGATTCGCCCATCGACACCTGATCGAAGGCGTCGGTGAGGCCGTCCAGCGCGGTCGCGTCCAGGATCTCGGTGGGGCCGTACTTGACGCCCTTGCGGAGGCGGGGAATCAGGTGCGGAGCGTTGGTCATGGACTCCATGCCACCCGCGACCACGATCTCGAACTCCCCTGCCCGGATCAGCTGATCGGCCAGCGCGATCGCGTCAAGCCCCGACAGGCAGACCTTGTTGATCGTCAGCGACGGCACGGTCATCGGGATCCCCGCCAGCACAGCCGCCTGCCGCGACGGGATCTGGCCCGCCCCGGCCTGGAGCACCTGGCCCATGATCACATACTGCACGTCGGCCGGGGCCACGCCCGCGCGCTCCAGCGCGGCCTTGATGGCGATCCCACCGAGCTCGACGGCGGACTGCCCGGCCAGCGCACCGAGCAGCCGTCCGATGGGGGTACGGGCTCCGGCGACAATGACGGAACGGGACATGGGCGGGGCCTCCTCGATAGACCAGGGGCGACGGTGTCACCATACCCAGAGGGGGTCGGAGGATCGCCAAGGAGGGGTGGGCTCAATGTTTCTGCGGATCGATCATGTGGGCATCGCGTGTCACAACCTGGAGGAGAAGATCGAATTCTATGAGTCGACGTTCGGTCTGGTGGTCGTGAGCCGGGAGGTGAACCAGGAGCAGGGCGTGAAGGAGGCCATGCTCCACGTGGCCGACGGCGACAGCGGAGCCTCCTACGTCCAATTGCTCGAACCCCTTCACCCTGACAGCGCCGTAGGGAAGTATTTGAGCAAGCGTGGCGAGGGCGTGCACCACATTGGATACGGCGTGCCAGACGTGGCCAAGGCCATGGCGGACATCGGCGCCAAGGGGGTGCGTCTCATCGACGAACGCCCACGTCACGGCTCTATGGGTGCCTCAATTGCGTTTCTTCACCCCAAGGATGTGGGAGGAGTCCTAACGGAGCTGGTAGAGACATCGAGGCATTGACCAAACGCAAGAAAGGTTCATACGTAACAAGTCGCGCAGAAAGTCCGAGGAGGCCTCCAACACGGCAGCGCCGGAGTACGCTGGCCTACCACCGGACGTGGATCCCGCAATGGGCTCCTCGCCTCGGATGTCCGAAACCCCCCGTCCGGCCCGTGTAGCCGTCTCGACAACCCAGGATCGAGCCTCATGCAGTCCGACATCGACGCCCAGTTGAACAATTTCTTTGAAGACGCCCCCTCCCGGGAATTCGACGTGGTGCTCCGCGGCTATGACCGGCACCAGGTCCACGACCACCTTAAGACGCTGGACACCGACCTGCGTCAGGCCCGGGAGCAGGTCACCGCCCTTCAGCGTGACCTTTCCGACTCCCAGCGCCAGCTGCAGGAGCAGGAGCGCCCGACCTATTCCGGGCTGGGCGCCCGCATTGAGCAACTGCTGCGTCTGGCGGAGGAACAGGCCACCGAGCTGGTCCAGGCCGCCCGGTCGGAAGCCAACGAGATCAAGGCCGCCGCCAAGGTGGACGCCGCCGACGTCCGCGCCGCCGCCGAGAACGAGGCCGCCGAGAAGCGCGCCCTCGCCACCCGCGAGGCCGACGAGATGCGCACCACCGCCGAGCGGGACGCGGAGGAGATCCGCTCCACCGCCAAGCGCGAGTCGGACGAGCTGACCAACACCACCGAGCGTGAGGTCGCCAAGCTCCGCGCCACCGCCGACCACGAGGTCGCCGAGAAGCGCGCCGACGCCGAGCGTGAGATCGCCAAGCTGCGCACCACCACCGAGCGTGAGGTCGCCCAGCTGCGCGCGTCCACCAAGCGCGAGCGCGACGAGGTGCTGACCACCGCCAAGCGCCAGGCCGACGAGATGCGCGCCCAGGCCCAGCGGGTCCTGGAGGAGTCCGAGGCCAAGCGCGCCCAGGACGAGGCCGAGTTCGAGATCCAGCTGGCCGCCCGCCGCGAGGAGTCCGAGCGCCAGGAGTCCGAGCGTCACGCCACCGCGCAGGCCAACACGCAGAAGCTCGTCGCCGAAGCCGAGCAGCGCGCCGCCACCGCGGAACAGCGTGCCACCAAGGCCACCCAGCAGGCCGACCAGACCCGCCGCGAGGCCGACACCCACGCCAAGCAGCTCCTGGCCAACGCCCGCAAGAACGCCGACCAGCTGGTCGCCGAATCCAAGTCCAGCGCCGACTCGATAGTGAGTGACGCCAAGGCCGAGGCCGAGCGCACCCGCTCCAACATGCAGCGCCAGGTCGACGAGCTGACCCGCCAGCGGGACAGCATCACCAGCCACCTGGCCCAGCTCCGCCAGCTCCTCGGCGGCGCCGCCCTGCCCGGCATGGACCCCGAGCCCGCCCCCGTGGTGGCCGCTCCCATCAAGCCGGCCTTGTCCGCCGCGCCCAGCGTCAACGACAAGCCCACCCCGAAGCCCGCTCCGCCCGCCCCCAAGGCGGACGACGACGCCGAATGGTGGCAGGAGTAGAACTCACATCCTCGGGGCGACGTCTACACACTGACACAAGCCCGGCGAAACTTCCGTTTCGCCGGGCTTTGTCACGTTCCTACAACCATCGAGCCTGGTGATCGCCACTTCAGAAAGCCGGACACTTGTCTCCGACGGGTACGCCATTGGGATACGTCTCCGGCTCGGGCATGTCCAGGTCCTTAATCCTGTGGTCGCACCAGTTGGGGTCGGGGTTGACCACCACGGCGTTGGCCACCGAGGTCTGCGCCAACACCATGATGCCGCTCGCGGCGATTGCGAAACCCATCGCCAGAACTATCTTGCCCAGAAATTTCATGCGCTGTTCCCCTTTAGAGAGGACTTCTTACATTAGGTCTCGCCGAGCGTAAGTTAACGTCCCGGCCTCTCGATAGATCACCGCAAGCAACCCATTAACGGACGATTACTTGTAGATTTACTAAATAGACGGTCGGCACTAACCCTCTGGACGGGTGAATCCAGGTCCGCAAGGATGGGCATCCGGTCACCGCCTACGCTGGAGCGGCACGCCTGTACGACACCACGCTCGGCGATCTGCCCGACACCAACACGCAGATGCGTCACATGTGGAGTCGCTGGATGCAGTGCGCCATCCACGACGTCGGCTCGCCCTCAGCCGGCTGACTTCCTCGGATCAGGTCACCCAGGAAAACGCGTGTGCGTGGCGTAGGGCTTGTTGCCCGCCTTTTCCAGAAAGGGCACCGCGCGGTCGAGCTTGTCCTGGCGTACAAGCGTGTCGGCTAGGGAGAACTTGTCGTCAGGCGCAAGCTCGGTGGCCTTGGCCAGGTACGTCTCGACGTCCTGGAACCTATTGGAGGTCAGGGCGATGTAACCCCTGCGCAGCCGCGTGTGCATTTTCTGGATCTGCGCGCAGCAACTGTCCGTAACCCGCTCGAACTCCTCGAACTATCGCCTTCTGAACAGCTCATCAAGGTCATCGCAGGTCGCCGGTCAGAATCCGGGAACGGAACTCCGCGACGATCCGCCGGTAGGGCGGATCCGAACGTTGCGTTGGCATGTGACCTCGATTCAGAGGGTGTCGCGCGCTGCGGCAAGTGTACTAGTTCAATTCTTGGTGAACTAGTTCGCTTTCTGGAGGCACATAGCCTGAATATGCGAGTATTCTGCGCAGTTTGGATACCATGCCCGCATGACAATTGATACACCGTACGCACTCGTACGACGTGCGGATGACGCAGAAAGGCATGCGCTGCTGGACGTCCTCGCCGCAGCGTTTCTGAGCGATTCCGTTGCCACCAGCATGGGCGACACCGGAATGGGGATCGTATGAACCAGTTGTCCGACGCGTTCGCCGAAGTGCGGTCGTGGCACCGACCATTGATGATCATGGTGGCGGCGATGTCCGCGCTCGTCGTCGTCGCGAGCTTCGGTCTCCTCGTAGACGGTCGTGAGCTCCTGCGGGCATCGATCTGGGAGAAGCCGCTGAAGTTCGGGGTGTCGTTCGTCATCTACGGCGCGACGCTCGCCTGGCTGTTGCCGAAGCTTCGCCTGGCAAGGCGCACGATGTGGACCCTCGGAACGGCCTTCGCCGTCACCGGGCTGATCGACGTCGGTTTCATCGCGGTGCAGGCCGCCCGCGGCACCTACAGCCATTTCAACACCAACACCGATGCGTTCAACCAGATCGGGCAGGTGGTCTTCTCCTCAGGCGTGGTCGGGTTGTTCGGGGCGAGCCTGCTCATCGCTGTCATGCTGCTGTTCCAGCGGGTCGGCGACACGGCACTCACCTGGGCCCTGCGCGTCGGGATCGGGCTGTCCGTCATCGGCATGGCGCTGGCGTCCTTCATCCGCGGGTGGGCCGCGACTGGACCACGGACGGTCGAGGACGCCTACGGGGACCCGGTCACGCTGTTGGGGCAGCACGGGGTCGGGGCACCGGACGGCGACGGCATGCCGATCACGAACTGGAGCACTGCGGGTGGCGACCTGCGCGTTCCGCACTTCATCGGCTTGCACTCCGTCCAGGTGTTCGTTCTCGCGGTGCTGGTTCTCACCGCCCTCGCGGCCCGGATCAGCTGGCTGCGCAGCGAACGCGTGCGCGCCCAGCTGACCGGGGTCGTCATCCTGGGCTACACCGCGCTGTTCGCCATCACGACGTGGCAGGCGCTGCGGGGCCAGTCCCTGGTCCACCCCGACACGGCTACGTGGACCGCGCTCGCCGTGACGGTCGTCGTGACCGCGCTGCTGGCGGCTCTGGCCATCTCGGCCGCCCGCCGCAGCGAGGTGGCGCCCGCCGGCGACGGGCACTCGCCCGGCGCACCGCCTCGCGGGCCCGTCGGGTCCTTGAGCCGGGACCATACCGCGGCTCGATGAGAAGGAATCTTTACCATGCCTAAACGGATCCTGGCCCTGACCGCCGTACTCACGTTGGCCGCGGCCGGGTGCGGGATGCTGCCGACGAAGGAAGCCGCGCCCCCGCCCGCCACCACCGCGCCGGCGTCGAGTGACCCGGCCACCAGCGCTCCGCCCGCCACCGCCACGGCATCAGATCAAGACACCCGACCGGCCCTGGCCGAAACCCGCAGCACCATGACCGAGAACCTCAAGGTCGAGGTCGTCGGCCTCAACCGCGTCAAGGGCAAGCACCTCATCGCCCAGATCCGGCTGTCCAACACCGGCACCGAGAAGCACCTGTCCTGGGCCGGCGAGATGGGCGACCGCACCCGCCCCCTCGGCGCGTTCAAGTGGGCCTCCGGCATCGGCGTCCTCGACGCGCAGGCCCGCACCTGGATCCTGCCCTACAAACCCGCCGGCTCCCCCTGCCTGTGCAGCGACCTGGACCGCGACGGCCTCGGCCGCTTCATCGACCCCGGCCAGTCGATCACCGTCTACGCGGTGCTGCCCGCACCGGCGGGCAACCCCGCGACAACCACCGTCGTCACCCCCGTGGGCCCGCCGATGCTCAACGTGCCCATCAGCGACGAAGCTCCGAGCGGTGACTTTCCCGACCCCGAGGCCGAGCCCGTCACGCCGGTCACCCGCCGCCTCATCCTCCCCTCCGAGTCCCTGGACAAATCAGAGGAGACCGCCGACGACGGAAAGGACCTGCACGTCAACCTCTCCTCCGACGTGCTGTTCGCGGTGGACAAGGCCACCCTCACCCCCAACGCCAAGTCGATCCTGGCCCGTACGGCAAAGCTCATCGACGCCTCCCCCGCCACAGTGGTGACGGTGGCGGGCCACGCCGACTCCTCCGGCAACGACGCCATCAACGAGCCGTTGTCGCTGCGCCGCGCCCAGGCGGTGCAGCGCGCCCTGTCGGCAATGCTGTCCGGGGACGGGATCCGCTTCCAGGCCAAGGGGTACGGCTCGCGCCGCCCGCTGTACAGCAACGACAGCGATGAGGGCAAGCGCCGCAACCGCCGCGTTTCGGTGACCTTCCCCAAACCTCAGCCCGCCGCCCAGGAACCGGTGGCCACTACCTCTCCCGGCACACCCGGCCTGACCGGCACCACCAAGGCGGACGGCCAGCCCATCGCCATGGAGATCACGGGCCTGCGGCGGCTGCCCGGCGGCCTCGGCCTGCTCACCTACAAGATCACCAATGAGGGGGCGGCCGAGACCTGGTTCAACGACCTTCACATCGCCCAGGACTGGGAGGCGTACAAGTACCAGGCCGCAACCAACGTCCGCGTGACCGACGTCGCCGCCCGCCGCCAATACCTGCCCGGCCGCCTAGAGGTCCCCACCGACGACGGCGTTGACTTCTACTGCGCATGCACCGACGTCTCCGGCGTCCGCATCAGCACCGAGAAGTTCGCACCGGGCCAGACCCGCGAGTTCTGGAACCTCTTCGCCCTGCCCGACACCGCCGACACCCTCAAGGTCACGATCGGCCCGTTCCGCGACCTCCAGGTCCCCATCCAGTAACGGCATCCGGGGATCGCAGCCCGGAATGAAGCCCGGTGGCCCCGCGTGCGGCTATCCCACCAGGTCGAGCTTGGCCAGCTCGCCCCTGGACACCACAACGAAGGCATCGCGCGAACACACTCGGCACCCTGGAGCGGCTGGCCGCCGTGATCGGAGCGCAGCCCGAGAAGACATACTTCCAGGCCTTGCGAACCGCCAGCGCCGGAAGCTGAACCCGCGGCCCGTGAACCGAGGCAGCTGGGCCCGCGGGCTGGCGGGACCAGCCTCGACTCGATCTCCCGCGCGGCCGATCCCTCGACGACCTCGATCACCCGGCCGGTGTGTGCACCGTCTCCGGCGGCACCTACATTGTCCGGGCCCATCGTGAACCCGAACGCGCAGCCAATGAGATGATCATCCTCATCGGCCACGGCTACCTCAAACCCTTCTCTACCGGTCTGCGCTGGCAAGTTGTCGGTATTTCACAACCTGCACCGCCATCCCGGTCCTTGATAGAGGTCTCGGCGAGATCGGCACACCATGGGGCGCACCAGGCTCTTTGTCTGGAAATCCGCACGGACAGTGACCGAACGGCTCCAACTACCCTCCGCGACGATGACGGCGCAGACTACCGTCATTTCGGCGTCTGAAAGTCATATGCTGAGGGCATGACCGCGTTGCCCGACTGGATGGTGCTGTCGCCCGAAGGGCTCAGTGCCGAGGCCTACGAAGGGCTGCCCGAGGACATCTCCAGGCGCATTGAGATCGTGGACGGAGCCATCGTCGTGAACGCCGCCCCCCGCCGCGCGCACCAGATCCTCGGCCGCCGCCTGGCAAACGCGATCGAGTACGTCTGCGGCGACCACCTGGCTGTCTCCACCGACATTGACTTGAGACTTCGTGACATCCCGCTGCTCAATCGACGTCCTGATATCGCCGTCTACGACGCGTCGCTCCCCGACGAGGAGACTCTGCGCCCTGGACACTGCTTGATGGTCGTCGAGGTCATGTCACCCGCGTCGGTCACTGCGGACCAGAAGGACAAGCCTGCGGAGTACGCCGCTGCGGGGATCAAGCACTATTGGCGAGTCGAACTTGACGACCATGATCACGGACCGGCGGTGTTCCGTTATCGCCTGGACCCCACTACTGGCCTCTACGCTTCTGCCGGGGTCGATACAGGCAAGCTCAAGGTGTCAGCTCCGCTATCTCTGGAAATCGACCTCATCGAACTGATCTGACCCAGCCTTCCCCATTTGCGACTTGCCGGAGTCGAGCACTCTCAAAGATCCCTGCCCAAGCGGGGCGCAGACAGTTCGAGAGATGAGCGAGTGGCTAAATCCAGCCTTTTCGGGCGGCTTGTACGCCGGCTTGGAAGCGGCCCGTAGCGCCGAGGCGGTCGAAAAGGGAGGCTATGCGGCGGCGGAGGGTGCGTTCGGAGATGCCTAGTTGGCGGAGGATGGATTCGTCCTTCATACCGACGGCCAGGAGTTCGAGGATCTGCTGGTCCACGCCGTCGCCGGGGGCCAGGGCGGAGGCGCCCCAGACGGGGGACGATTCCCGCCAAAGGGTTTCGAAGAGGGCTACCAGGGCGTTGGTGAGGGCGCTGCGGCCTACCACTATGGAGGTGAAGCGGGCGCCTTCCTCGTGGTCGGTGAGGGGGAGGAGGGCGGTGCGGCCGTCTACCAGGATCAGCTTGATCGGGACTCGGGAGCGGACTCGGGCCTGCTCTCCTAAGCCGGTCATGCGGCGGATCTCGTCGAGTTTCTGGGGGAGATCCAGGACGATCGAGGAGTAGATGGCCCGGCAGCGTACGCCGCGGGCCAAGGCCGCCTCCTCGGCATCCAGGGATGTGCCCGTCGCGGCGTACGGCGGGGCGTCCAGGGCGAGCACCTCGCGGGTCGCTCCGGCGAGCAGTTCCACGACCCGGCGTCCGGCCGCCGCCGACCCCTCGACGACCTCGATCACCCGGCCGGGGTCGGCGCGGAGCAGACCCTCCTGGAAGTCGGTGGCGAGTTCCTCGGCGGTCATGGCGAGGCGATCCAGCTCCGCCCGCCGTCGCCGGATGGCGGACGACAACGCGACCCGCGGGTCCGCCGGGCGATACCCATACGGTCCGGCGGATTCAAGCAGTCCGGACTCCTGCAGTCGGTCCAGCGCGGCCCGAACTTCAGCGTGTGACGATTCCAGCCTTCGGGTGGACTCCTCGGGGGAAATCTTGGGATCGCGCAGCAGAAGGCGATACAGCCGCTCCTCCAACCCGGACAAGCCGATCGCTTCCCACATACCTCTACCTTGGCAGATTCCGGCCACTGGCCGGTACCGGCCAGCCCAATCGGTACATCACACGCCAGATCCACGTCATCGTTGAAGTGTCTTTCAAGGCAACACCTTGAGGGAGGAAGACCTACGGCCGGCGTTGAGGGAGGCGCCGGCCGTTGTCTGTCATACGGCCGGCCCTCCGGCGCGAGCTCAGCCGCTCTTCCGACCTCGACCGATTCGGCACCAGCCCTCCGCCCGCCATCCCCCGCCATCCGCACCCTCACCGACCTGATTGGCCCGCTGTGTACGCTGCGGCACCATCTACTCCTCGATCGTCCTGGCCCTCCCCCAGAAACTCGACAAGATCCGCCGCATAACCAGCCTGTGTGCCTTCTCTTGTCTCTCCGGTCACTTCGCTCCTTCCGAAGGGACCCGAATGCTGGGTCCGGATCCCTTATCAGACGCGTTTGCGATCTTCGGTTGACCTTGTTGAAGGAGTCGAAGGATGGCGAGGGCACGCCGTCGGCGAGCGTCGTTCCGGGAGAAGAGGGCAACCAGTCCGGCGAGCAACCGCAGCAGGGCATCCGGGCCGCAGCGGAGCACAACGATCACCACGAGGACGGAGGTGGGGATGGCTGCCAGGATGGCCGCGATGCCGGACATAGCGATGTTCTCCTACGGCTTGAGAAACATCGCTGTGCGCCATCCAGGAGGTGCGGTGACGTCGGAGCGACGCAACCGTATCCCTGGACAAACGCGCGGCGGAACCTGTTTGACTCCATCATGCAAGGCAACCCCAAGCCCTCAAAGCGAGGTGAGCCGAATCTCACTGCCTGGTATGCCGACTCTAGGAACTTGATCGGCGGTGCCCGCCAGCGTAAGCCGCAGACAAGATTGCCCACATCGAAGTTCACGAGGCCAGAGAGCCTGTTGGGCTAATGCACAGGGCCCTCGGGCTCCCCGATAACTTTCGAAGACCTGGCTTTACCACGGATAGCTGTGGCCCCTCAGCAGGGCTTCTCCCACATATTTGAGTCTTTGGCCGGGCATGGAATTGAGGCTCACCGAGCTGATCGAGGACTATCGAACGAGTGAGCAGACGTCGGAATTGTTCCGTTGACCTGGGGTAGCCAGGAGAGGATACCGTGGGTGGATGCGATTGTCGTTTCGTGAGGCCGGTCAGGGTATTCCGGTAGTGCTCCTCCATGCTTTTCCGTTTTCGTCGGCTATGTGGTTGGGGCAGCGGGAAGGGCTGGCGAGCCGGTGCCGGGTGATCACTCCGGATATGCGGGGGTTCGGTGGGTCGCAGCTCGGGGATGACGATCCGTCCATGGATGTGATGGCCGATGATGTGGCCGAGTTGCTCGATGGCGAAGGGATCGAGCGTGCTGTTATAGGTGGTCAGTCCATGGGTGGGTACGTGGCCATGGCATTCTGCCGCCGTCATCCGGATCGCGTACAAGCGGTCGTCCTGGCCGACACCAAGGCCGCACCGGACTCCCCCGAAGCCGCCGCCAATCGCGAACGAACCGCCCAGCGTGTGCTGTCTGGGGGTGATCTCACCGACACGATCCCCAATCTGGTGGGACCCACGACGCTGACCCATCGGGCCATGGTTCTCGGCCGTGTCCGTGGCCTGGTGCAGGCGGCGCCGCCCGCCGCCGTCGCTTGGGCGCTCCGAGCCATGGCCGCCCGGCCAGACTCCTTCGACACTCTCCGCGCCCTGAAGATCCCCGCCCTGGTCCTGGTAGGCGAAGAGGACGAGTTGACCCCACTCACCGAGGCCAAGGCCATGACGGAAGCCGCTCCGGACTCTCATCTCGAAGTCCTGCCGAATGCCGGTCACCTGTCGGCGATAGAAACCCCTGAAGCCTTCAACAAAGCGGTGGCGGCCTTCCTCGCGAAACTGTGACCCATTCTCGTACCGATAAAGGAAAAGAAGTATGGACCCAGCCATGTCAGGGACGGCCACGCGTTTTGAAAACATGTGCCGTAATGCCAACGCGGCGCTGGCGTCGTGTGAGGGCTATTTCATTCATCGGATGTCGTTCGACATCGTCAATGACCGCGACGCGCTGGAGATCAGCCTCAGACGAGGCCCGGAATGGCCCGATATCACCATCTCGTTGGAAGGTCTGTATCACTTGTCGATCAGCAAGCCTCCCGACTCCGCGGCCTGTTTCGTCGACGAGATCTCAGTGCGCCACCTTCCGGAATTACCACACCCGTGGCCTGACGGGTTCACCATCGTCCGGCGATTCCCTGGGCAGACCGAACTGGCCTTGTTGCGAGTGGTCGGTCCGATGGAGATCGAAGTCGTCGCATCGATCCTGACGGTCCTTACCGCGATGAGCGACAACCTGGCCGCTACCGAGCCGACGGTGTGAGGACCACACACGAGGGCTGAAGCCACTCCTGTGGTTGGGCGAGCTCCTCATCGAGTGGGTCTGGGAGCTACCGTGCAGCCGTGACCGACTCTGCGCAGCGTCCGCTGCTCTTCCTCGATGTCGATGGACCGCTCATTCCATTCGGCGCGGCAGCGCAGCAGTATCCGACTTATCGAACAGGCGAACCACGGAAGGCTGACTCGAATCCGCTGCTGGCCAGGATTAATCCCGCGCATGGGCCCCGGCTGGTGGCGCTGCCGTGCGATCTGGTCTGGGCCACGGCATGGATGGACGACGCGAATGAGTGCATTGCGCCGCGGATCAGGCTGCCGCGGTTGCCGGTGGTGATGTGGCCGGAGCCGTCCGAGGCTGATGAGCGGGACGAGCGGGAGGGGATGCACTGGAAGACTCGGGCGCTCGTCGACTGGGCGGCAGGGCGTTCGTTCGCCTGGGTTGACGATGAGGTCACTGACATAGATCGAGCCTGGGTGTCCGTACACCACCGAGGACGTGCCCTGCTTCATCGTGTCGACCCCGGACGGGGTCTCGGCGACGCTGACTACGTTGCTCTGGATGAGTGGTTGCGTGGTCACGGAACGCGGTCGTCGCATGGTGCGGGTTGAAACTGTTCGAGACGGCGGGGATCCATCGGCAGACTCTTGCGGTCGCTGCGGGACAGCCGACGTCTGGAACCGCCGTCGACAATTAGGGAAGTACGTATTAAAGTAGTGCTTCATCATGAAGGACGTACATAAATCATTCGAACGTGATCCTGATGGTTCCCTCTTCGACCCACAGGCCAGGGCTGCTATGACCCGGTTCGCTGCGGGAGATGACACCCTTGCCCTTGAGGCCGCGACTGCGGTTCGCACCGCCTTTCATGCCGTCGAGCGCATGCGTGCGCACGGGGCCCAGGGGCGTGGGCTGAGCTCGGGGGCGCTTGACGTGCTGATTCGTTTGAGCGCCGGAGCCGAAGACGGGCTCAGTATCGGCGAGTTGGCCCAGTCAGCCGGGGTGAGCTCCCGCAATGTGACCGGGCTGGTCGACACGCTCGAACGTGATGGACTGGTGCAGCGGGTTCCTGATCGGCGTGACCGGCGCTCGGTTCTGGCGCGGATCACGCCTGATGGGCAGGCGTGGATCGAAGCCTTTCGCCGGCCCACCCAGGCCGCCATGGCGGCGATCTTCCGGGGCTTCACGTCCGCCGAGCTGACCCAGCTTCGGCACCTGTGCTTGCTGCTCGCCGATAACCAGCACCGGGTCTCGGAGTACCTCAGGCAAGCCGATGGCGCGGGAGCCCTTCAGTAGTACGGGCATTGATGCAGGTCACCGCTCCCTGGACAGGCGCGACGACATCGATGAAGCACTCGGACAGGAGATCGGAATGGCTTCCATTCACACAGAAGTCGTGATCAATTCCCGGCCGGAGCAGGTGTGGGCGGCGATACGCGATGTGGGGGCGGTGCACGTGCGCCTTCTGCCGGACCGCGTTGTCGACACCCGCCTGGAAGGCCACGTCAGGATTCTCGTTCTTCCCGATGGCAGAATCATCCGCGAACTGATCGTCGATGTCGACGACACGGCTCGTCGTCTCGCCTATGCCGTGATCGAAGGAGCGCGACCGCCCATCACTCACCACCACGCTTCGTTCCAGGTCTTTCCCGAAGGTTCAGACCGCAGTCGGCTCGTGTGGATTACCGACCTGCTGCCGGATGCGCTGGCGACCGACACCCGCGCTCGCGTCGAACGGGGAGCGCAGGACATGAAACGAACGCTGGAAGATGCCGCAATCGTTTAGTGGTGGGGCGGCCGTCGTGCCGCCCGAATACCTCGATCAGCACCGGACCCGAGGAAGTCACCACACCGAACACACACTCGGCAGCAGCCGTTCTGGAAGCCGGGCCGCCTGGCGATCCATTCTCTCGGCCAGCTCCGAATTGAAGCGCTCCTGTGTGCAGGCCGGAAGTCGACGATCAGAACAGCGTGGGGTTCTCGGGTTCGATGCCGCGCAATGCCGCGTAGTCGAGGGTGACGCAGTCGATGCCGCGGTCGGTGGCCAGGACGCGGGCCTGGGGTTTGATTTCCTGGGCGGCGAAGATGCCGCGGACCGGGGCCAGTAACGGGTCGCGGTTGAGGAGTTCGAGGTAGCGGGTGAGTTGTTCGACGCCGTCTATTTCGCCGCGGCGTTTGATTTCGATGGCGACGGCGGCGCCGGTGTGGTCGCGGCAGAGGATGTCGACCGGGCCGATGGCGGTCATGTACTCGCGGCGGACCAGGGTCCAGCCGGCGCCCAGGGTGGTGATGTGTTCGGCGAGTAATTCCTGCAGGTGGGCTTCGACGCCGTCTTTCTGGAGGCCGGGGTCAACGCCGAGTTCGTGGCTGGAGTCGTGCAGGATCTCGTCGATGGTGAGGATGAGTTTCTCACCGGTCTTGCCCTGGGTGACCGTCCACTGGCCCTCTTCCTCGCGGACCTTGCAGGGCGGGTTCATCCAGTTCAAGGGCTTGAAGGCGCGGTCGTCGCAGTGGATCGACACGGAGCCGTCCGCCTTCATCAGGATAAGCCGGGGCGCCATCGGGAGATGAGCCGTCAGTCGTCCCACGTAATCCACGCTGCATCGCGCGATGACCAGCCGCATGACCCGCAACCCTACCCGCGCGCGTGGCCGTACCAGGACACTCTGGGAGACTACTGAGGAGTAACCGAGGAGGGCGTGCGGTGGAGACTGTTGGGGTTGTCGGGCTGGGGATCATGGGCGCGGGAATCGCGGAAGTGTTCGCCCGGGCGGGGTTGCGGGTTATCGGTGTGGACATCGACGAGGGTGCGGTGAGCCGGGGGCGCGGGCATCTTGAATCGTCCACGGGGAAAGCGGTCGAGCGGGGGCGGCTCGGGGCTGAGGAGCGGGCGGCGATTCTGGGGCGGATCTCGCTCACCGTCAATCGGGAGGAGTTGGCCGACGCGGATCTGGTCATCGAGGCGGTGCCCGAGGTGATGGAGCTGAAGCGGGCGCTGTTCGCGGATCTGGATCGTATCTGCAAGCCGTCGACCGTGCTGGCGACCAATACCTCCTCGCTTTCCGTGACGACAATGGCGGCGAACACCTCCCGGCCTGGGCGGGTCGTCGGGATGCACTTCTTCAATCCCGCGCCGGTCATGAAACTGGTCGAAGTGGTCACCACCGTGCTGACCGACGACGGGCTGGGCGGGGAGATCGCCGAGCTGGCCACCAGGCTGGGGAAGACGCCGATCGTCGTCGGGGATCGGGCCGGGTTCGTGGCCAACCGGCTGCTGCTCGGTTATCTCAACCAGGCCTCCCGGATGCTGGAGGAGGGCGTCGCCTCCCGGGACGCCATCGACACCGCGATGCGGGCGGGCGCGGGGTTGCCGATGGGGCCGTTCCAGCTGCTCGACCTCATCGGGTTGGACACCGCGTACGAGATCTGCGAGGTGCTCTTCTACGAGACCAAGGATCGCCGCCACGCCCCGTCCCCGCTCCTGCGCGAGCTGGTCACCGCCGGAATGCACGGCCGCAAATCCGGCCAGGGCTTCCATCCCCGTACGGCCACGCCGACCGCTCCCCCGGGCGCCGGGCCGAAGGTGGCCGTGACGACGATCGGGCTCGTCGGTGACGGGCCGGACGCGGACCTGCTCCGGGAGCGGCTGGACACGGCGGGCTTCAAGACGACCGACGGGCACCAGGATGCCGATGTGGTGCTCGCTGTGACCGCTCCGCCGGTGGTCGATGTCGCGGTACGGCTGCCGAATCCGGAACGGGTGGTGGGCGTGCGCCTGGTCGGGGCGGAGGTGGCCGAGGTGGTCCTCACGGTGCTGACCGCGCCGGAGATCGCCACGGTGGTCCAGGACCTGATCCGGGTGATGGGGCGCACCCCGGTGGCGTGCGCGGATCGGGCGGGGCTGGTGGTGAACGCGCTGCTGTTGCCGTACCTGAATGATGCCGTTCGGATGGTCGAGTCGGGGTACGCGTCCTTCGCGGACGTGGATACCGCGATGAAGCTGGGCTGTGGGTATCCGCTGGGGCCGTTCGAGATGCTTGAGGCGTTCGGTCTGGAGACCGTACGGGATGGGTTGCGGGCGCTTTACGCCGAATACCGGGAGCCGTCGTTCGCGCCTGCGCCGCTGCTGGAGCGGCTGGTCGCGGCGGGAATGAAAGACGTCAAACAGTGAAAAATGGGAATACGCTCGATGGTGTGGAGGAGAGATGAGCCCGCGCCGGGCCAAACGGCGGGATCAGGATCTCGGATTCGTCGGGCGGTTCGGCATCGGCGAGGTCGAGGAGTGGCCGGACGGTGAGTGGCAGGTGCGGCGGATCGTCGGCGGCGCGGCCGATAAGGTCTACCGGTGCCCGGGCTGCGATCAGGAGATCCGGGTAGGGATGGCGCATCTGGTCAGCTGGCCCAACTGGTCCGGCGGCGAGGGCGAGCGGCGGCACTGGCACACGGCCTGCTGGCGAAACCGGATCAAACGAGGACCGGGCCGCAGCAGGTACTGAAAGGAACTCATGGAGATCAGGGCGTCCACGGTGCTTCCGGCGAAACGGGAGAACATCGAGCTGCAGACGGGCGACGGCCTGACTCTGGTGGGAGAGCTGGCGCTCCCCCACAACGACCCGGTCGCCACGCTGATCTGCCTGCATCCGCTGCCCACGCACGGCGGCATGATGGACAGCCACGTCATGCGCAAAGCGTCCTACCGTCTGCCGGCGCTGGCCGACCTGGCCGTGCTCCGTTTCAACACCCGGGGCACGACCTCGGAGCGTGGCACCTCCGACGGCGTGTTCGAGGACGGCGTCGGCGAGCGCCTGGACGTGGCCGCCGCCCTGGAATATGCCGAATTTCATGATTTGCCGCATCCGTGGCTGCTGGGCTGGTCGTTCGGGACCGAGCTGGCGCTCAGATGGGGCCGCGACCCTCTCGTCGACGGCGCGATCCTGCTCTCTCCCCCGCTGAAGCGCGCCACCGACGAGGACCTGGACGCCTGGGCCGCCTTCGGCCGCCCGCTGACCGCGCTGGTCCCCGAATTCGACGACTACCTGCGACCGGAGGAAGCCACCAAACGTTTCGCCCGGGTTCCCCAGGCCGAGGTTGTCGGCGTTGAGGGCGCGAAGCACCTGTGGGTCGGCGAGCCGTATGTCCGTATTGTGCTCACCGAGATCGTCAAGCGCGTCAACCCCGAAGCCCTTCCCCTTCCCACAGAGGTATAAATGACGGCATTTGATCTTTCCGGGCAGAAGGCGTTCGTTACCGGAGCCTCGCGCGGCATCGGGCGGGCCATCGCGCTCGCGTACGCGGAGGCGGGGGCCGACGTGGCGCTCGTCGCGCGCTCCGCGGAGACGCTGACCGAGGTCGCCAAGGAGGTCGAGGCGTTCGGCCGCCAGGCCGCGGTCATCCCGTGCGACGTCATGGACCGGGATTCCATTCCCGCCGCCGTGCAGGCGGGCATCGACGCGCTCGGGCGCCTCGACATCGTGGTCAACAACGCCGGGGGATCCAACTTCATCGTCGAGTTCAAGGATCTGCGGCTGTCCGGCTGGGACAAGCTCATCCGGCTCAACCTCGACTCCGCCATGGCGGTCAGCCACGCGGTCGCGGGGCACCTGCTGGAGCGCGGCAGCGGCACGCTGATCAACGTCGCCTCGGTCGCCGCCAAGGGCGCGCCCTTCCTCGCCGCGTACGCCGCCGCCAAAGCCGGCGTGGTCGCGCTGACCAAGTCACTCGCCCTGGAATGGGCTTCTCGCGGCGTACGGGTGAACTGCCTGTGTCCCGGCTGGACGGCCACCGACCTCAACCGCGCCCTCTGGCAGAACCCCAACGACACCACGACGGCGTCGGTTCCGATGGGTCGCTGGGGCACCCCCGACGAGATGGCCGCCCCGGCGGTGTTCCTGGCGAGCCCGGCCGCGGTGTACATGACCGGCCAGGTGCTCTACGTGGACGGCGGCCTCACGACCACGCAGTGATCGATCTGACCTCTGGTCCCTCGCTTCAACGTGCTCGTGTGGCTTGCCTGCTTCTGGAACGACCGTGACCAACGAGATTGAGACCTCTTTCCATCAATCATTCACGATCATGAAGGGACCGTGACACAGTGCTGCCCATTACGCGATGGCGGCGTTTACCAAGTTGGTTAATACTTAAGAGTGGAGGATGGGCGTTTGGAGGTGAGATATGTCGATCCACGCCTCCGTGACCTAGTTGCCTCCGACAGGGCACTTCGAGCCAAATTTGGCGATGTCTGTGCGAGGAAGATCAAGATCCGGCTCAGCGCGCTCCGCGCTGCGGAGACGCTCGACGACATCATGAACGGACCCGGACGATGTCACCCGCTCAAGGGTGACTACAGCGACTGCTACGCGCTTCGCCTCGATGGAGGCATGCGTCTGATATTTCGCCTGGAGAACTCCGAGGAACAAGATCGTCCCGACATCACCGTCGGGGTTTGCATCCTCGTCATTGACATCACTGACTATCACGAAGGCTGACGGAGAGTGGAGAGGAGCGACAACCATGGCCGACGACCTAGAGTCCTACCCGACAACCGAGCCTGACTACGCGGTGCCCCCGGGCGAGACCATCCGTGAGTTCCTCGATGATCTCGGCATGAGCCAGCGTCAACTCGCCACCCGACTCGATCTCACTCCGAAGCACGTCAATCAGCTGATTCAGGGGCTTGTCCCGCTCAGCTCAGAGGTCGCACTTCGACTCGAGCTCGTCACCGGACTGTCCGCTCGGATGTGGAACCGCCTTGAGGCCGACTACCAGAGCACCCAGCGGCGTCTGAGGCAGCGAGAAGATCTCGCTGAACTGACGTCGTGGCTCGCGGAGATGCCGGTGCGGGAACTTCAGAGCCGAGGGGCCCTGCCAGAGCAGCCGAAGGACAAGATCAGCCGAGTTCAACAACTTCTGGCATTCTTCGGAGTCGCACATGTCTCCACTTACCGGGAAATCTACGAAAAGCCAGCGGTCCGATTCCGTAAGGCCAAGGCTTACGAGGCAAATCCCGGAGCGGTCGCTGCCTGGCTACGCATGGGCGAACTGGCGGCATACGATAAAGTATGTCAACCTTTCGACAAGCACGGTCTCCAAGAATCTTTGGACCGGCTCCGGCAGCTTACCCTGCAGCCGCCAAAAGTATTCTTTCCCATCATGCGCGACATCTGTAGTCGCCATGGTGTCGCCGTGGTGATGATCCCCGAGATCAAGGGCGCACGGGCGAGTGGAGCAACAAAGTGGATATCCCCTGATAAGGCGATGGTCCTGCTCAGCGGACGACACAAGTGCGACGATCAGTTCTGGTTCACCTTCTTCCATGAGATCGCCCATGTTCTCAAGCATGGCCGCTCGGATGTGTGGATTGAGGACGGTCACGCGATCGAGGATCCACGGGAACTGCAGGCCAACCAGTTCGCGATGGATATATTGATCCCCCCAGAAGATGCGAAGCGCCTTCCAGATCTGCGCACGCTGGCCAAAGCACAGGCCTTTGCCGCCGAGCTTGGCATCGCGCCAAGCATCGTGATCGGCCAATTGCACCGGAAAGACATTCTTCCCTATCGGGTCGGGCAAAAGTTCAAGCGCAAGATCGATGTCGCGGACTTCGAAGAGTGATCTGGTTCCGGGGTAGGTGATGTCCTCCGGAAGGAGGACAATCGGGTCGGTCGGCCGATGGTGCCGCGGGAGGCGTACAGGCCCGACGCTGGAGCCATGACAACAGCGATACATGTACGGGGGCTCACCAAACGCTACGGCGACGTGCAGGCCGTCGGAGGGCTGGACCTGGAGATCAAGAAGGGGGAGGTCTTCGCCATCCTCGGCCCCAACGGGGCCGGCAAGTCGACCACCGTCGAGATCTTGGAGGGCTACCGGACGCGGGACGCGGGCGAGGTTCGCGTGCTCGGCGTCGATCCGCAGAAGCCCACGCGGGAGTGGCGGGCCAAGCTCGGCATCGTCCTGCAGACCGCCAACGACGCGGCCGAGCTGACGGTGCGCGAGACGATCCGCCACTTCGCGGCCTACTACCCGATGGCGCGCGACCCGGAGGAGGTCATCGCCAAGGTCGGCCTGACCGAGAAGGCCGACGTCCGGATCAGGAAGCTCTCCGGCGGCCAGCGGCGCCGGGTGGACGTGGCGCTCGGCGTGATCGGCAACCCGGAGTTACTGTTCCTGGACGAGCCGACGACCGGCTTCGACCCTGAGGCACGCCGCCAGTTCTGGGACCTGATCAAGGGCCTGGCCGCCGAGGGCACCACGATCCTGCTCACCACCCACTACCTGGACGAGGCCGAGGCGCTGGCCAAGCGGGTGGCCGTGATCGCGCGGGGGCGGATCGTGGCTGCGGGCGACCCGGCCACGCTCGGCGGCCGGGCCACCGCGAAGGCCAAGGTGACCTGGGCCGACGGCCTGGTCGAGACCGACACGCCGACCCGGACGGTGCTGGAGCTGTCCCGCCGCTACGACGGCGAGGTCCCCGGCCTGGCCGTCACCCGCCCCACCCTTGAGGACATCTACCTGACGCTGATCGAGGCCCCCGAATGACGACGACCGCCGCCGAGAAGGCGACCACCACCGCCCCCCTGCCCTCCGCGCTCGCCCTCGGCCTGTCCCGGGCGGCGGTGGAGACCCGGATGTTCTTCCGCGAGAAGGACGCCGTCATCTTCACGTTCTCCTTCCCGATCATCCTGCTGGTGCTGTTCGGGTCGATCTTCTCCGACCAGTTCAAAGGCACCGGCATCACCGTCTCCCAGGTCTACACGGCCGGTCTGATCGGCGCGGGCGTGATGGGGGCCGCCTTCCAGAACCTCGGCATCGGCATCGCCATCGACCGGGAGGACGGCACCCTCAAACGCCTGGCGGGCACGCCCATGCCGCGCAGCGCGTACTTCGTCGGCAAGATGCTCAGCTCGCTGGTGATCGCCCTGCTGGAAGTGCTCATCCTGCTGGCCATCGGCGTCCTCATGTACGGCCTGGAGCTCCCCACCGAGGTCTCCCCCTGGATCACCCTGACCTGGGTGCTCGTGCTCGGCCTGGCCGGGGCGGCGCTGCTCGGCATCGCGGCCAGCAGCATCCCCCGCTCGGCCAAGAGCGCGGCGGCCGTGATCTCGATGCCGTTCGTGGTGCTGCAGTTCATCTCCGGCGTCTACATCCCGTTCACCGAGCTGCCGCCATGGCTGATCAACATCTCCTCGGTGTTCCCGCTCAAGTGGATGTGCCAGGGCCTGCGCTCGGTCTTCCTGGGCGAGGAGGGCGCGCGGCTGGAGCTGACCGGTTCGTACGAGCTAGGCAGGGTTGCCCTGGTTCTGGGAGCCTGGGTCATCGGAGGCTTGGTGCTGTGCCTGATGACGTTCAGATGGAAGGGCCGCAGGGACGGATGAACCGGGCCTTCGACGGCCGGCGGCGGGACGAGATCCCGCAGGAGGCCAACGCGTGGCAGTCCTTCCGAGGCTGGGAGATCCTGTTCGCGCTGACCTGGACCGTCTCCACCGTCTTCGTGATCGTCGACGACGGCCATTCGGTCCTGACCCGGTCGGCCACGGTCGGACTCATGGTGGCGTGCGCGGCCGGGTACCTGCTGCTCGGCCGCTCGGCGATCATGGAGGACGAGGACAACAGCCTCCGGGCCATGTGGTACATCGCACTGGTCGTGGTGATCTTCGTCCCCGCGTCACTGCTGGTGTCCGCGGCCACGTTCGGCCTGTTCGCGCTCTGCCCGCAGGTGTTCATGCTGCTCAGCGGCCGGCGCGCGGTGGCCGCGATCCTCTTCCTCAACCTGGCCCCCGCGTTGCACTTCGTCACAGAGCCGGGCCGGGGGGTCGGCGAGATGGTGATATTCACCGGGACCACGCTCATCGCGATCACCTACGCGCTCGTGTTCGGGCCGTGGATCTCGCGGATCATCCACCAGAGCCGGGATCGGGCCAATCTGATCAAAGAGCTGGAGGCCAGCCGAGCGGAGGTGGCCCGGTTGTCGGCCGAGAGCGGCGCGCTGGCCGAACGGGAACGCCTGGCCGGGGAGATCCATGACACCCTGGCTCAGGGGTTCACCAGCATCATCATGCTCATCCAGGCCGCCCAGGCGCAGCCGGATCCGTCCCGGCACCTGGGGCTCGCCGCAGCGACCGCGCGGGAGAATCTGGCCGAGGCGCGCGCCCTGATCGCGGCGCTGGACCCCGCTCCCCTCGACGGCTCCACCCTCGACGACGCCCTGCGCCGCCTGTCGACCCGCCTCTGCGAGGAGGGCGGCGTCACCGTCGCCTGCACCATCGACGGCGAATCCCGCCCGCTCCCGCCCAGCACCGAGGTGGTCCTGCTCCGCGCCGCCCAGGAAGCCCTCACCAACGTCCGCAGGCACGCCGCCGCCTCCTCCGTGCGGCTGGCCATGCGGTACTGCACCGCCGACGTCACCCTCCTCGTCGAGGACGACGGCGCCGGCTTCGACCCCAGCACCTCATCCGGGTACGGCTTGCGCGGCATGCGCGCCCGGATCGAACAGCAAGGCGGCACCCTCACCGTGACCAGTTCCCCCGGCCGGGGCACCTCGCTCCAGGTGACCATATGATCCGCGTGATGATCGTCGACGACCACCCGGTGGTGCGGGAGGGCCTGCGCGGCATGCTCGACGCCGACCCGGGAATCACCGTCGCCGGGGAGGCAGGGTCGGGCGACGAGGCGGTGGTCCGGGCCCGCGAGCTCCAGCCCGATGTGACCCTGATGGACCTGCGCATGCCCGGCGGCGACGGCGTCAGCGCTATCACCCGGATGCTGGCCGATCGCCCCGGAGCGCGGGTGATCGTGCTGACAACCTACGAGAGCGATCAGGACATCGTTCGCGCCGTGGAAGCGGGCGCTGCCGGTTACCTGCTCAAGGACACCTCCCGCGCCGACCTCCTCAGCGCCATCTCCGCAGCCGCCCGCGGCGAAACCGTCCTGTCCCCGTCGGTCGCCACCAAGCTGGTGACCCGGCTGCGCGCGCCGGTGGCGGACTCGCTGTCCCCGCGCGAAACCGAGGTGCTCTCCCTGGTGGCCCGGGGGCTGACCAACGCCGAGATCGGCCGCGAGCTGTTCATCAGCGAGACCACGGTCAAGACGCACCTGCTCCGCGTCTTCGGCAAACTCGGCGTCTCGGACCGGACCGCCGCCGTGACCACGGCGCTGGGGCGCGGCCTGTTGTGAGCTCGATCAGACGGCCGGGGGTTCGAAGTCGACTTCGAGCCGGTGGTGCTCAGCTACGACGACGACGTCGGAATGGTCCGGCCCGAGCGTTCGAATGAGGCGCTCGATCGCATCGTCATGCAGTTCCGCGGCGCGCTCGAACTCATTCACCATGCGGAGATCCAGGCTCAGATTGACCGCGCACGCCAAGGTGAGCGGATGGTCCTCGCCCAGGACCTCACGCAAAGCCTCCAGGCTTCGTTCACCGATGCGGCGTGCTTCTTCCCACTCCCCCAGCCCGGACAATGTGCTGGCGAGATTGATGGAGCACATCAACGTGTAGTGGTGTCGCACACCGAACACGGTGGCGAATTCCGCCAAGGTCGCGTCGAACCGCGCCCGGGCCGTGGGTAGTACACCCCGCACGTACAGCATGAGGGCCGCGTTCATCGTCGCGCCGAGCGTGCACGGGTGACGCGGGCCGAGGACTTCGGCGCATCTCCTGGCGGCATCCGTCACGAGCTGCGAGGACGCGTCGTAGTTCGCCACCACCCGGTAACAGTTGGCCAGGCTCAGCTCGGCGGCGAGAGTGCCGGGGTGATCCTCGCCGTAGGTGGTGTGGTACTTGTCGTACACGTCGAGGGCGAGGTCCCTCGCCTGGTAGGACCATCCAGCCATACGGCGGGCGACGGCCAGTTCCCGAGCCTGGTTGAGCACATCGAGGTGGTTCACGGGGATCATGCCCTGGTCCACGATGTCCCGGTAAATGGCGAACATGCGCTCACCGTGTTCGCGGGCCTCCCGGTAACGGCCGAGCAGGCGCAGGTCACGGGCGATGGCAGTGCCGCTGAGCGCGACGCTTGGATGGACTTCAGTGCCGTAGTGATCGCGGCGGATGTCGTAACTCCGCTGGTCGCGACGTAACGCGTCCTCATATTCCGCGGCGGGCACCTTGTCGACGACCAGATTGCTCAGCGCCTCCTCAGTGTTCATGTGGTTGGCCCCGAAAACGACCTCATGGTGGAGGCCCTGGGTTAGCAGCAGATTCGCCTTGAGCCGCCGCAGTGCCCGCAGCTGCGGGTCGTTTTCCGGGGTGGTCTGTTCCCATTCCTCAAGCGCATCGTCGATCCAGTCCGCGCACGTTCTCAGGTCGCCCTTGACGAGGAGGAACCGAGCCATATTGGTGACGAGCCTGCGTGCGTCCGGTTCGTCGGACTCGATGAGCCTGCTGGGATAGATGTGCCGAAGCAGACCGTCGTATGTTTCCCAGCTGTCCCGGTCGTCCGGCCGATCCGGATCCGCTGCGGCCAGCAGTAGGTGCACATCCTGCTGGGCAGCACTGCGCGCGCTGGCGGAGAGCTCGTTCATGATCCGGACTTGAATCAGGCGGTGCATCTGGATCGTCCGCCGCGAGTCGTCAACCCAGGCCAGGGCGTAGCGCTCGATTGCGCGGAGCGTGTTAGTCATCCGGTCGGGATCTTTGATCGCATTCCTGAGCTCGGACCCTGCCAGCACATGACGACCCTTGGTGATCAGGTCGAGCCGAATGGGCTCCGCCCCGAAGTAGGCGAGCCGATGGAGCAGTTCCATCGCGACGAAGGGCACGTGTCGGCTGATCCTCGCCAGCGAGACATTCCAGGCTGCTCCGAACGGCAGCGGGTATTCGAGCTGAGTTCCCTCCGCGAGAATCTTGCTCGCCTCCTCGCGCATCTCGTCGAGGTATGCCTGGATGCTCGTCGCCGTCTCTCCCATGAGTGCACGGGCCTGCTCCAGGGTCAACGGCAGGTCGCCATGCTCGTCGCTCACCCGGTGCGCGTCGTCGTCATCGATTCCGGGGACCCGGTGCCGGAGGAATTCCAAGCTCTCCGCACGGAAGAAAACGTCCACGTCCAGCACGGTGGCGTGTGAGCTCCACCGCCGGTTGCGCGAGGTGACCAGAACATGTCCGCCTGCTGCCGACAGCAAATCCTGGAGGTCTTCCGGCTCATGGGCGTTGTCGAACACCAGCAACCACCGCCGGTACGGGATGCCCTGCCGCAACGCTTCACACACGGCGTCGATCACATCCTCCTGGCTGCGGCCCGGAACGTCAGCGATGCCAAGGCGAGGAGCGAGGGCCGCCAGCGCGCCGTGAAGCAATGGCAACTGGTCGGCGGGAACCCACCAGATCAACTCGTAGTCGCTCGAATATCGGTGGGCGTATTCGACCGCGATCTGCGTCTTACCGACACCGCCCATTCCCACCAGGGCGAGCGGCCCGGCCTCGCCCCCTGCCCGCACGGCGGAGAGCAGTTCATAGCGCCCGATGAAGTCGGGGTTGCGTGGAGGTATGTTGCCCCAGACCGTCCGCGCGGCGGCTTCATCCCTGTCGGAATCCCATTGGGCGAGCAGATCCTCGCGCCCCGTGAACCTGGGGTTGCGTGAAGGTACGTTGCCCCAGGGCGCAGCGGTTTCATCCCTGTCAGAATCGGCCACCCAGGTCTCCCCGTTGAGGTTCGCTGGAACGATCGTAGAAGGTTCTGGTCGCCTTGAGCCGAGGCGACAGGGGCCATTTCGCGCACGAATACGCCCGCTGCCCGCCCTCACCTTCGCCGATTCGGCCGAGGGTCGGCGCTGTTGTAAGTGCGGGGTTACTAGCGTTATCGTGCCCGCAGGAGGAATACCGACATGTCGCTCACTGAGCTGGAAACCTTCGAGTCGTTAGACCCGGCTACCGGCGAGGTGCTCGCCTCGTATCCGCGGCACGACGCGGCAGCCGTACGAGCCGCGGTGGAGCGGGCCACGGAGGCGGCGCGGTGGTGGGCGGAGTTGGGCTTCCAGGAGCGGAAACGGCGGCTGCTGGACTACAAGGCGGTGCTGACGCGGAACCTGCCGCGCGTGGTCGCCATGGTGTCCCAGGAGACCGGCAAGCCGGAGGGCGACGCCATCCTGGAGACCGCGCTGGCGATCACGCATCTGGACTGGGCCGCCAGGAAGGCCGCCAAGGTGCTCGGGCGGCGGCGGGTGGCGAGCGGTCTGGTGGCGATGAACATGGCCGCCACGCTGGAGTATCTGCCGCTGGGCGTGATCGGCGTGATCGGACCGTGGAACTACCCGGTGTTCACGCCGATGGGCTCGATCGGGTACGCGCTGGCGGCCGGGAACGCCGTGGTCTTCAAGCCCAGCGAGTACACCCCCGGCGTGGGCGTGCTGCTGGCCGAGCTGTTCGCCGAGGCGGTGCCGGAGCAGCCGGTGTTCCAGGCCGTGACCGGGCTCGGCGAAACCGGCGCGGCGCTGGCTGGCGACCCGGGGGTCAAGAAGATCGCGTTCACCGGGTCCGCGGCGACCGCGCGCCGGGTGATGGCGGCCTGCGCGCAGAACCTCACCCCGATGGTGGCCGAGTGCGGTGGCAAGGACGCGTTCATCGTGGACGCGGGCGCGGACCTGGGCGCCGCCGCCGACGCCGCCCTGTGGGGGGCGATGTCCAACTCCGGGCAGACCTGCGTGGGCGTGGAGCGGGTGTACGCGGTGGACTCGGTGTACGACGAGTTCCTGCGCGAGCTCACCAAACGGGCGCAACAGGTGAAAGCCGGGGAGCACTACGGACCGATCACCATGCCCGGACAGCTGGACATCATCCGGTGGCACATCGACGACGCCACCGGAAGCGGGAAGGCGATCGTGGGCGGCCCCGAGTCGGTACGGGCCCCGTTCGTGGACCCGGTGATCGTGACGGACGTGCCGGAGGACTCGCGCGCGGTCCGCGAGGAGACGTTCGGCCCCACGGTAACCGTCAAGCGGGTCGCCGACGTGGCGGAAGCACTGGAGAAGGCCAACGCCTCGGCGTACGGGCTGGCCGGGACGATCTTCTCCGGGGACCGGAAGCGCGCCATGGAACTGGCGCGGCGAATGCTCACCGGGATGACAGCTATCAACTCGATCATCTCGTTCGCCGGAGTGCCCGCGTTGCCGTTCGGCGGGGTCGGCGAGTCGGGGTTCGGGCGCATCCACGGCGCGGACGGCTTGCGCGAGTTCACCAGGCCGAAGGCGGTGTCGCGGCAGCGCTTCGCCATGCCCGGCATGAACCTGACCTCGTTCGCGCGAACACCAGCCGAACTTGACCGGCTTGTCAAGCTCGTGACCTTACTTCATGGTCGTAGAAGAGGCTAATTTTCCGATACTTCCACAAAAAAGATCTTGCGTCCATAATGGTGGCTTCTGGGGGGCCATGACGGCGTGAGGTGAAAATTTTGGCGGGACGGGACTATCGGGGGATGACGGCTGAGGAACGGTTGGCCGATCGGCGAGAACGGCTGATCCTGGCTGCGTACACACTGTTCGCGAACCCAGGGTTTCACGCGACGACGATCGAGCGGCTCTGCGCGACCGCGCGGATCTCCAACCGGGCCTTCTATGAGTGCTTCTCGGGGAGGGAGGCACTCATGCGCGCGGTCTACGACCGCTGCGTGGAGGAGACGCTGCAATCGATCATCAAAGCGATCGATCAGGCGCCACCCAATTTGGACGCCCGAATAGTGGCGGGAATCACGGAGTATGTCAGATTTGTGACCGCGGACGAGCGACGTGCGCGGATCATGCACCTGGAGGTGCGCCGGGCCGGTGACGTGCTGAGCGGCGCCCGGCAGCGCGCGGTCACGGAGTTCACCAAGATCATCGAATCCTCGGTCGGCGATCTGCCCGTGCAGTTGCCCTCCGAACTGCACCTCCTTGCCCTGGCCTTGATCGGCGCGATCACCGAGCTCTTGATCGAGTGGGTGGTGTCGGACCATCCGCCGTCCACCGAGGTGATCATCAAGTCCGCGGTGCACGTGTTCCGCCGGTCGTTCTCGCGGTGAGTTTTTGGCCCGCCTCCCGAAGGAGGCGGGCCAGCATATGTGAAGGCCCGAAACCTAGGCCCGGGCTCAGATCCCGCAAGGACGGCAACACACGCGAAAAGCGCGCAACTGCCTGATGGCATGCGTCCCTTCAGCGAAGCCTGCTATCACGCTCCGTAATCGCACAATGGCACACGAGACGGCCCGACCGGGGCCCTCCACCGACGTGGCGCGCCAAGAACTCGTTAGATCCAGCCCATGTCCTGGGCCGCGCGGATGGCGGTGATGCGGTTGCCCGCGCCGAGTTTGGTGATGGCGTTGGAGAGATAGTTCCGAACCGTGCCCTCGGTCAGGTGGAGGGCGGTGGCGATCTCGCTGACGGCGGCACCCCCGGCGGCCAGGGCGAGGGCGTCGCGCTCGCGGTCGGTCAGCGGGCTCTCGCCGGCCATCATGGCGGAGGCGGCCATCTCGGGGTCCAGGTAGCGGCCACCGGCGTGCACCCTGCGGATGGCGGCGGCGAGCTCGTCGGCGGAGGCGTCCTTGGGGATGAAGCCGCGCACCCCGGCGGCCAGGGCGCGGCGGAGGTAGCCGGGGCGGCCGAAGCTGGTGAGGATGAGCATGGCCTGGCCGGGGAGGGATTCGGCCACGGTGAGACCGTCCATGCCGGGCATTTCCACATCCAGGATGACGACATCGGGGTAATGCTCCGTGACAGCGGGCTTGACGTGGTCACCGCGCCCGACCTGGGCGACGACTTCGATGTCGCCTTCCAGGCCGAGGAGGGTGGCGATGGCCTGCCGTACCAGATGTTCGTCGTCGGCGAGGAGGACACGGATCATGCGGGGACCCCGGCGAGGACGGGGGCGACCGCGCGCAGGGTGAACTCGCCGGAGCCGTTCGGGCGGGCGGTGAGCGTGCCGCCGACGGCGGCGAGGCGTTCGGTCAGGCCGGCCAGGCCGCTGCCCAGGTCCTCGACCGGTTTGGGGGTGACGCCGTCGTTGCGTACTTCGAGAACGGCTTCCTCGCCGGTGAAGCGGACGGTGATGTCGCAGACCGAGGCGGTGCTGTGGCGGAGCACGTTGGTGACGGCCTCCCTGATCACCCAGGCGAAGACCGGGGCCACCTCGGGAGGCACATCCCGGTACGGCAGATGCAGGCGGCAGTCCACGCCGGCCGCCTCCAGGACGGCGCGGACGCTGCCCAACTCGGCCACCAGGTCGAGTTCCCGATAGCCCCGCACGGCCTCCCGCAGCTCCCGCAACGCCTTCCTGGCCAGGGCTCTGACCTCGGCCATCTCGGCCGCGGCGGCGTCGGGATGGGCGGCCAGGCGGGCCGCCAGCTCGCTCTTGACCGCGATCGCGGAGAGCTGGTGGCCGACCAGGTCGTGCAGGTCGCGGGCGAAGCGCAGGCGTTCCTCGGCGACGGCCAGGCGGGACTGGGCCTCCTTGCCGACGTGGGCCTGCTCGGCGAGCTGCCAGATCCAGACCCAGAGCCGGTTGGCCCACGGGAAGGCTGCGGCCAGCAGCAGGTTGTAGAGCAGCACCCCGACGACGACCCCCGTCACCGAGCCATCCCAGTCCGGGTCCTGGAGCATGGCCAGGATCATGATGGGCGAGGCCACCAGGGCGGTGCCGACGCCGAGCAGGACCGCGTTCCTGCGGCTCACCCCGACGGCCGCCACCGAGAGCCAGCCCAGCGGGACGAAGCCCCAGCCGGTCGGGTTGCCGCCGCCGAGCGCGGCGAGGGCGAGGGCCAGGATCCCGGACAGCACGACCTCGCGGGTCGCGTAGGAGCGGTTCAGGATCGCGCGGGTGATGCGCAGGAACAGCCAGCTGAACACCACCAGGCTGATCAGCGTGGCGATCGCCCGGGCCAGGGAGACGGATTCCAGGCCGACTCCGACCAAGGTGCTGACAAGGGCCACGAACCACACGAGCGCGAGCGTCATGTTCAGCATCCAGCGAACGATGCGCCGCGCCCGAGTGATTCCGTTGTCTCCCATTTCAGGCATTTTACGGCTTGTTGCCCATGACGACCTCGCCCAGCCGGACCCGGGCGCCGGTCCGCAGCACCGCCCGCTGATAGATCCTGGCCCCCAGCGCCAGCATCCCGGCCACCGCCGCCACCATCAGCGCCCCGGAGAGGGCGACCTCCCAGAGCGGAACGTCGGCGGCTGCCATACGCACCGGCATGACCATCGAGGAGAACGGCGGGATCAGCGACAGCACGGACGCGATGGGCGCGGTCGGGTCGGCGGAGGCGTAGAAGGAGACGCCGTAGCTGGCCACCAGCAGCAGGGTCATCGGCTGGAGCACGTTGCCGACCTCCTCCTGCCGGGAGACCAGCGAGGCCAGCGCGCCGGCGAAGGAGGCGAAGAACGCGTAGCCCAGGATGAACCAGACCAGCGCGCCGAGCACGATGCCGGTCATGCCGGGCGGGAAGTCGGCGGCCACGCCGGACACCAGCGCCGCGCCCAGACCGGCGGCCACGGTCGCAGCCAGGTTGATCAGGCCGACCACGCCGAGCCCGAGGATCTTGCCACCGAGCAGCTGCCAGGGCCGGATCGAGGTGAGCAGGATCTCCACGATCCGGCTGCCCTTCTCCTCGACCACGCCCATGGCGACCATCATCACCGAGCCAATGATCATGAAGAACAGCAGCAGCACGAGCACCGTGGCGATCCCCCGGCGGGCGTCCTCGTAGCGGGTGTCCGCGCCGACCGACTCCATGGCGAGCGGCGTGATCGTCACCCCGGACGCCCCGATCTGGGCCTCCCGGTTGGCGCTCTGCAGCAGCACCCCGAGCTCGCTGTCGATCTCCCCGTCGGTGAGCACCCGGTTCCCCGCGACCAGGGCCGCGTCCAGGTCACCGTCCAGCACGGCCGCCTTGGCGGCCGCCTCGTCCGGGAACTGCCGCCACTTGACCTCCACATCCGGCGCGAAGGTGGTCAGCTGCAGCTCCGGCACCTGCACCCGCCCCAGCGTGTACGAATCCGGCCCGCCCAGCAGCTTCGGCGCGAACGCGATAGCCCCCACGAGCACCACTGAGACGATCAGACCGATCACGAACGCCTTGGTCCGCACCTGGGCCCGAATCTCCCGCCCAGCAACCAGAAAAAGGTGATTTTTCATGACACGGCCTCCTTGAAGATCTCGGTGATGCTGGGACGCTCGGCCCCGAAGTGCTCGACCCGCCCCGCCTGTACGGCCGCCCGCAGGATCGCCTGATCGTCGCCCCCGGTCACGACCAGGGTCTCCCGGTCCCCCGCCACGGTCAGCGTGCCAGGCAGCTCGTCGGCCCAGCCGGGCTTGGCGTCCCGCACCACGACACGCAGCCGCTGGCCTTCGGCCGAGCGCAGCTCGTCCACGGTCCCGCTGGCCACCATGCGCCCCGCCGAGATGATCCCGATCGAGTCGCAGAGCCGATCGACCAGCTCCAGCTGGTGGCTGGAGAAGATCACCGGAACCCCGCCCCTGGCCCGCTCCTGCAGCACCTCGGTCAGCGCGTCCACCGCCAGCGGGTCGAGCCCGGAGAACGGCTCGTCCAGCACCAGCACCTCCGGGTCGTGCACCAGCGCCACCGCCAGCTGCACCCGCTGCTGGTTACCCAGCGAGAGCGACTCGACGGTGTCGCCGCGCCGCGCGGTCAGCCCCAGCCGCTCCACCAGCTCGGTCGTCGCCTTCGCCGCGTCGGCTTGGGATAGCCCGTGCAGCCGTCCGAAGTAGTCGATCTGCTCGCCGACCTTCATCTTCTGGTAGAGCCCGCGCTCCTCCGGCATGTAGCCGAACCGCCGCCGCTCGGCGAACCCGAGGGTTCGGCCCTGCCAGGTCACCTTGCCGGCGTCCGGGCTGAGCACCCCCATCACGATCCGCATCGTGGTCGTCTTCCCGGCGCCGTTGGCTCCGACGAACCCGAACATCTCCCCGGGCCGTACGGCGAAGCTCACCCCGTCGAGAGCGACCTTGTCCTGAAAGGTCTTGCGCAATCCAGTGATGTCCAACATGCCACCGATCATTTCTTGGCTGGTTCTTGCGCGGTAGACGTGGATATCAAGGGGTTGAGATGGCTTTCACCCGCTCGTGAGGTGACAGATGTCATCTCGTACGCTGAGCGGCATGACACGTGGGGACAACGACCAGCCGGTAGTGCTTTCCAAGATCTACACGCGGACCGGGGACGACGGCACGACCGGGCTCGGGGACATGAGCCGGACCAGGAAGACCGATCCGCGCCTGGCCGCGTACGCCGACGTGGAGGAGGCGAACGCGGCCGTCGGGATGGCCCTGGCCACCGGCGGGCTACCGAACGAGATCGCCGAGACGCTCACGCTCATCCAGAACGAGCTGTTCGACGTGGGCGCCGACCTCTGCACCCCTGTCACGATAAATCCGGAATTTCCGCCGTTGCGGGTGACGGAGGCGTACATCGAGCGGCTGGAAGCGCAATGTGACCGGTTCAACGCGAACCTCAAGCCGCTGCGCAGCTTCATCCTCCCCGGCGGCGACCAGCCCACCGCGCTCCTGCACGTCGCCCGCACGATCGTCCGCCGCGCCGAACGCACCACGTGGTCGGCCCTGGAGGCCCACGACGACGTGAACCCGCTGACCGCGACCTACCTCAACCGGCTCAGCGACCTGATGTTCATCCTCTGCCGGGTCTCCTCGGCAGGCGCGGAAATCCTTTGGAAGCCCGGTGCGACCCGCTAGGCGGGATCTAAGTGTGCACTCGGGGGTGCCGACTCCAGCCAGGCTAGGAAGCCGGTCAGCGCATCCTCGCTCATGGCCAGCGCGATCGGCCCCGCCTCGACCATCCAGTAGCCCTCAGGGCCTTCGCCCTCGTCCAGCGGGCGGCGCCGGGAAACGATGAGGCCGCGCCTCGCGATCGCGTGGCGCGGCCTCAGTCGCAGTCCTAGGAAGGGCACCCAGTGGAGCTCTCCGCCGGCATACCGGGCAACTCCCGATTGCCAGCCCCGCTCCCCTGTCCGTACGCTGCAGGCGACCGAGCCCCGGCGTACGTGCAGGGCCACGGCCCTGATACAGAACAGGGCGGCGAGCACCGCGATCCCCGCGATAATCTCCATCGCCGCCCTTCCTGAACCTGTTGGCTATACGTCTTCCCCGGCCGCGCGCAGCCGGGCCCGGTTGCGCTGGGCCTCGACCCGGGCGTCCGCGTCGTCCTGGTTCGCCTCGATGGACGCCTGCGCCCGCTCCAGCGCGTCCTTCGCCTTCGCCACGTCGACCTCGGAGCCGAGCTCCGCCGCCTCCGCGAGGATCGACACGTCGTTGTCGGCGACCGAGATGAACCCGCCGTGCACCGCGGCCACCAGGTCACTCTGGGAGTCGCGCTTGACGCGCAGCACGCCGCCCTCGACCAGGACGCCGAGAACAGGGGCGTGACTCGGCATAATACCGATCTCGCCGTCCACGGTCTTGGCAATCACCATGTCGGCCTCGCCGGACCAGATCTCACGCTCCGGCGAGACCACGCCTACTCGAAGCTTTGCCACCACATACCTCCCGAATGCCGGCCCGGCGAACCGGGCCGGCGATTCACGATTAGCGAGCCAGTTCCTTGGCCTTGGCGATGGCCTGCTCGATGCCGCCGACCATGAAGAACGCCTGCTCGGGCAGGTGGTCGTACTCACCCGCGCAGAGGCCCTTGAAGGAGGCGATGGTCTCGTCCAGCGACACGAACTCGCCCGGCTGCCCGGTGAACGCCTCGGCGGCGTACATCGGGTGGGAGAGGAAACGCTCGATCCGGCGCGCCCGCTGGACGGTGACCTTGTCGTCCTCGGAGAGTTCGTCGATGCCCAGGATGGCGATGATGTCCTGCAGTTCCTTGTACTTCTGCAGGATGCGCTTGGTCTCCTGGGCGACGCTGTAGTGCTCCTCGCCGATGACCTGGGGGTCCAGGATCCGGGAGGAGGAGTCCAGCGGGTCCACCGCCGGGTAGATGCCCTTCTCCGAGATCGGCCGGGAGAGCACCGTCTGCGCGTCCAGGTGCGCGAACGCGTTGTGCGGCGCCGGGTCGGTGATGTCGTCGGCCGGCACGTAGATCGCCTGCATGGAGGTGATCGAGTGACCGCGGGTGGAGGTGATGCGCTCCTGCAGCACGCCCATCTCGTCGGCCAGCGTCGGCTGGTAACCCACCGCGGACGGCATGCGCCCGAGCAGCGTCGACACCTCCGAACCCGCCTGGGTGAACCGGAAGATGTTGTCGATGAACAGCAGCACGTCCTGCTTCTGCACGTCGCGGAAGTACTCCGCCATGGTGAGCGCGGACAGCGCGACCCGAAGACGGGTGCCCGGCGGCTCGTCCATCTGGCCGAAGACGAGCGCGGTGTCCTTGAGAACCCCCGCCTCCTCCATCTCCAGCCAGAGGTCGTTGCCCTCACGCGTACGCTCGCCGACGCCCGCGAAGCACGAGGTGCCGGAGAACTTCAGCGCGACCCGGCGGATCATCTCCTGGATCAGCACGGTCTTGCCCACACCCGCGCCGCCGAACAGGCCGATCTTCCCGCCCTTCACGTACGGCGTGAGCAGGTCGATGACCTTGATGCCGGTGGGCAGCATCTCGGTCCGCGACTCCAGCTGGTCGAACGCCGGGGACGGGCGGTGGATGCCCCAGGTCTCGGTGATCTTCAGGGAGGCGGTCGGCACGTCCAGGGACTCGCCCAGGGCGTTCCACACGTGCCCCTTGACCACGTCGCCGACCGGCACCGAGATCGGCCGGCCCGAGTCGGACACCGCCGCGCCGCGGACCAGGCCGTCGGTGGGCTGCATGGAGATCGCCCGGACCAGGTTGTCGCCCAGGTGCTGGGCCACCTCCAGGGTCAGGGTCTTGGTCACGTCCTGGCCCTCGGTGTTGAGGGTGACGTCGACGTTCAGGGCGTTGTAGATGTCCGGCATCGCCTCGACGGGGAACTCCACGTCGACGACGGGACCGGTGACACGGGCGACGCGGCCCACGCCGGTCTCAACAGTCTGTGCGGTCATTTCACTCTTTCCCCGCGGCGGCGTCGGCCAGCGCGTTCGCGCCACCGACGATCTCGCTGATTTCCTGGGTGATCTCGGCCTGGCGAGCCTGGTTCATCTGCATGGTGAACACGCGGATGAGCTCGTTGGCGTTGTCGGTCGCCGACTTCATCGCGCGCCGCCGGGCGGCCTCCTCCGAGGCCGCCGACTGGAGCAGCGCGGTGAAGATGCGCGACTCGATGTAGCGCGGCAGGAGCGAGTCCAGCACGGCGCTCGCGGTCGGCTCGAACTCGAAGTACGGCAGCGGCACCGGCGGCGGCTCGGTCGTCTCCTCGACCACCAGCGGCAGGATCCGCTTGACCACGACCTCCTGCGTCAGCATCGACACGAACTCGGTCGAGACGATGTGGATCTCGTCGATCCCGTTCTCGGCCGTGAACGCGTTGATCAGCGTGTCCGCGATGGCCTTGGCGTCGGTGTAGGCGGGCCGCCGGGAGAACCCGGTCCACTGCCCGCCCATCTCCCGATGCCGGAAGGTGTGCCAGGTGACACCCTTGCGGCCGGTCACGAACGGCGTCGGCTCGATGCCCTTGCCGCGCAGCAGCCCGGCCAGCGCCTCGGCCTCACGCAGGATGTTGGCGTTGAAGCCGCCGCAGAACCCGCTGTCGCTGGTGACGATGAGCACCCCGGCGCGCCGCGGCTGCTCCTTCGCCACCGTCAGCGGGTGGCTGACCGTGCTGGTGTTGCTGACGACCGCGGAGACGGCGTGGGTGATCTCCCGCTCGTACGGCACCGCCGCCTGCATCCGCAGCTGCGCCTTCACGATGCGCGAGGAGGCGATGAGCTCCTGCGCGCGGGTGATCTTCGCGGTTGACTTGACCGACTTGATCCGCCGCCGCAGCAGTCTGAGCTGGGCGCCCATCGGTCAGCTCTCCTTGGTCTTGCGTACGTGCTTGACGATCTTCTCCTGGCCGACCTCGGCGTCCTCCAGCGGCGCCACCGGCTCGTCCTTGACCAGCTGCTCGCCGGAGGAGGTGATGAAGCTCTTCTTGAACTCGGTGATCGCGCTCTTCAGCGTGGTCAGCGCGTCGTCGCCGAGGTCCTTGGACTCCCGGATGCCGTCGAAGACGCCCTTGTGGCTGCTCGACAGGTATTCCAGGAACGACGCCTCGAACCGGCGGATGTCCTCCAGCGGGACGTCGTCGAGCTCGCCGGTGGTGCCGGCCCACACCGAGACGACCTGCTTCTCGACCGGGAACGGCGAGTACTGCGACTGCTTGAGCAGCTCCACCAGGCGGGAACCGCGCTCCAGCTGGGCCCGCGAGGTCGCGTCCAGGTCGGACGCGAAGGACGCGAACGCCTCCAGGTCACGGAACTGGGAGAGCGAGAGGCGGAGCGTGCCCGCCACCTTCTTCATGGCCTTGATCTGGGCCGAGCCGCCGACTCGGGAGACCGAGACGCCGACGTTGATGGCCGGGCGCACGCCCGAGTTGAACAGGTCGGTCTCCAGGAAGCACTGACCGTCGGTGATGGAGATGACGTTGGTCGGGATGAACGCCGACACGTCGTTGCCCTTGGTCTCGATGATCGGCAGGCCGGTCATCGAGCCGGAGCCCATGTCCTCCGACAGCTTCGCGCAACGCTCCAGGAGCCGCGAGTGCAAGTAGAACACGTCGCCGGGGAACGCCTCGCGGCCCGGCGGGCGGCGCAGCAGCAGCGAGACCGCGCGGTAGGCGTCGGCCTGCTTGGTCAGGTCGTCGAAGATGATGAGCACGTGCTTGCCCTGGTACATCCAGTGCTGCCCGATGGCGGAACCGGTGTAGGGGGCGAGGTACTTGAATCCCGCCGGGTCGGACGCCGGAGCGGCCACGATGGTCGTGTACTCCAGCGCGCCCGCCTCCTCCAGGCGGCCCTTGACCTGCGCGATCGTCGAACCCTTCTGGCCGACGGCGACGTAGACGCAGCGCACCTGCTTCGCCGGGTCGCCGGACAGCCAGTTGTCCTTCTGGTTGAGGATCGTGTCCACCGCGATGGCCGTCTTGCCGGTGCCGCGGTCGCCGATGATCAGCTGGCGCTGGCCGCGGCCGATCGGCGTCATGGCGTCGATCGCCTTGAGGCCGGTCTGCAGCGGCTCCTTCACCGGCTGCCGCTGGACCACCGAAGGCGCCTGGGTCTCCAGGGCACGACGGCCCTCGGCCTCGATCGCGCCCTTGCCGTCCAGCGGGTTGCCCAGCGGGTCGACCACACGACCGAGGAAGTTGTCGCCGATCGGCACGGACAGGACGTTGCCCGTCCGCCGCACCTGCTGGCCTTCCTCGATGTTGCTGAAGTCGCCCAGGATGACCACACCGATCTCCCGGACGTCCAGGTTCAGCGCCAGGCCACGCGTGCCGTCCTCGAACTCCAGCAGCTCGTTCGCCATCGTCGAGGGCAGGCCGGAGACATGGGCGATGCCGTCGCCGCAGTCCACGACGGTCCCGATCTCCTCGCGCGCCGCGCCTTCCGGCTCGTACGCCTGGACGAAGCGCTCAAGCGCGTCCCGAATCTCGTCCGGCCGGATCGTCAGCTCCGCCATCTCTTCCTGTCTCCCTATTTCGCCTAGCCGGCCAACCGGCGGCGGACTTCTTCAATTCGTCCAGCGATGGTGGTATCGATGATCTCGTCCCCGATCTTGATCGAGAACCCACCGAGCACCTTGGGGTCCACCTCCACGTTCAGGTGGACGTCACGGCCGTAGGTCGCCCGCAGCCAGGCGGCGAGCCGCTCCTTCTGCTGATCCGAGAGCGGTACGGCGCTGCTGACCACGGCCACCAGGCGCTGCCGCTGCAACGCGACCAGCCGGCCGTACTCGTCCAGGCCCGACTCCAGGCTACGCCCGCGCGGGTGCACCGCGAGATGCGTGAGCAGGCGAAGCGTGGCCGGAGCGACCTTGTCGGCGAGCAGTTCGGCGAGCAGCCGCTCCTTGCCGGGCTTGGCCGGGTCGGCGAGCACGCGCCGCAGCTCCGGGTTGGCGGCCAGGATCCGGCCGAACCGGAACAGCTCGTCCTCGACGTCGTCCAGCTGCTCGTGGCTTTCCGCCTCGGTCGCGGCGGCGATCACGCCGAGCCGCTCGACGGCGTCGGCCAGGTCACCCGACGTCGACCATCTGGCCTCGACCACGGCCACCGTGGCCTCCAGCGCGGCCGTGCTCACCTTGCCGTCCAGCAGGGCGCGGATGGCGCCCGCCTTCGCGGCCGCGGGGCGGGACGCGTCGGAGAGCGTGCGGCGCAGACCGTGCTCGCGGTCGAACAGGTCGGCCACCGCGAAGAGCTCGTCGGCCAGCTCGCCCAGGTCGGCCGAACCGGCGACGCTGTTGAACCGCTCCTCGACCTCGGCCAGGGACGTCCTGCTCAGACCGCGCATTACCGAACCGCCGCGTTGGTGGTCTCGAGCTCCTCGAGGAACCGGTCGACGATGCGGCGCTGGCGGGCCTCGTCCTCCAGCGACTCGCCGACGATGCGTCCGGCCAGGTCGGTGGAGAGGCGGCCGATCTCGGCGCGCAGCTGGGTGAGGGCCTGCTGCTTGTCCGCCTCGATCTGGGCGTGCGCGGCCGCGATGATGCGCTGCGCCTCGACCCTGGCCTCCTCCTGGAGTTCCGCCTTGATCTGGGCGCCCTGCTCGCGGGCCTCGTCCCGAAGCCGGGCGGCCTCCTGGCGGGCCTCCTGGAGCCGGTCGTGGTACTGCTTGAGCACCGACTGGGCCTCGGCCTGCGCGTCCTCGGCCTTCTTGATCCCGCCCTCGATCGCCTCGGTCCGGTCGGCCAGAGCCTTCTGGATGCGCGGGGTGAGGATACGACCGACGACGATCACGACGACCGCGAACGAGAAGACGCCGACGACCAGTTCGTACGTGTGCGGGAGTAGGGGGTTGGTGCCCTCCGCGGCCAGGAGCGTAGCTGCCAATTTCATGGGTGCAGCCTTCCGTCAATAAGTCGTTCGTTACTGACCGAACATGAACGGCGCGACCAGGCCGATCAGGGCCAGGGCCTCGGTAAGGACGAAGCCGAGCAGCATGTTCTGGCGGATCAGGCCGTACGCCTCAGGCTGGCGCGCGATGGCCTGGACACCCTGACCGAAGATGATGCCGACGCCGATGCCGGGGCCGATGGCGGCGAGGCCGTAACCGATGGAACCGAGGGAGCCGGTGACCTCAGCGAGGACGCTCATTTTCTCTTCCTTTACTGGGTGGGCCGATAGGGGATGTCCCCCCACCGGTCTGGGCAAACTTGGTGTTGCTGAAGCTCTAGTGGTCGGCGTGCAGCGAGTTGCCGATGTACATGGCGGCCAGCATCGCGAACAGGAACGCCTGCAGGAACTGGATGAACATCTCGAACCCGGTCATCGCAATCGTCATGACGACGCCGACGACCCCGAGGCCCGCGCCCAGCGGGGTGAGTTTTTCGAACACGAACCAGAACCCGACCAGGCTGAAGAAGGCCAGGATGATGTGGCCCGCGAACATGTTCGCGAACAGTCGGACCGCGTGCGTGAAGGGCGCGATGATCAGGTTCGACAGGAACTCGATGGGGGCGAGCAGGAAGTAGATCGGCTTGGGCAGGCCCGGGGGGAACATCATGTTCTTGAAGTAGCCGATCGGCCCCTGGTGCTTGATGCCCAGGTAGATCTTGAGCACGTAGATGGTGGCGGCCAGCACGATGGGGAAGGCGATGTGCGAGGCGACCGGGAACTGCAGGAGGGGGATCACGCCCATCAGGTTCCAGATCCACACCAGGAAGAAGATGCTGAGCAGCAGGCCCATCCACCGGTCGGCGTCCTTGCCCAGGAAGGGCCGGGCGACCTGGTCGCGGACGAACATGTAGCCCATCTCGCCCACGTTCTGGATGCCCCGCGGCACCAGCTTGGGCTTGGCGAAGGCGGACCAGCAGAAGACCACCACGATCAGCGTGCTGAGGATGGCGAGCAGGACCGGCTTGGTGAGCCAGGTGACTCCGGCGATCAGCGGAGGAGCGTCAAAGAGCTCCAGGCCCGGAGGGGTGAACACATCCTCGGAAGCCCCGGAAGCCCCGGAAGCGAGGACCGTCAGCGTATTCACGCGGCGTTCCCTTCAGCGTGATAGTGGATCGTCAAAGAGGCTTCGTCGGCCGGACGGCCAGGGGCTAGCTGCCGTACTTCCGGTAGACCAGGTAGACAGCGAGGACTACGCCCAGGATCAGGCCGATGGGCGTGAACGCGACCACGCCTGTCCACCGGCTCAGCAACCAGCCTGCACCGCCATACAAGATCATCCCGCTGAGCAGATAGCTGGGGACCGACCAGGCGGCGCTGGCGAAGTCGCGGCCGTCGTCCTCGGGCCGGAGTTTCCTGTCGCTCATCGCGGGGCCGACGATAGCAGTCTAGGGGGTGACTAGTCATATCGGGCTGCTCACGCGCCATCGGAACCCGGGACTTTGGTATCCGGGTCTGCATAGAGCATCTTCAACTTCATGAATCCGCGCATCTCACCCACCGTCCAGGCCACGGTGCCGACGATGGCCGCCCAGCCGAAGGCGCGCGGCTCGAAAACGGTGGCCGTCTCGAAGGTCTTCAGCAGCACCATCAGGACGATGACCTTGACCAGGTAGCTGAGCACGGCGGCGGTCATCATCATCATCGGCGAGATCCGGCTCGCGTAGGCGACCACGACCAGGCCGACGGTAAAGAAGACGACCACCACCACCAGGCCGATCACGGCGCCGAGCGCGCCCGGGAATCCCGCCAGGACGGCCGCCAAAGCGATAACGACCAGCCCCACCAGCACTGTAGGCACGGCGGCGCCCTTGAGTACGCGCACGTCGTTGGCCTGCATCACGACTCCCAAAGCCTGTTGTCAACAACCGAGCGTTTGCTTCCCCCTACTTAGGGGTCCCTGCTAGTGAAAGCTATCACAAGCTCTGCGGGGAACGCCTTTACCTGCTTTTTCGGGGCATTTCACCCGGTTGTTGCCGTGGCGCGGGGTGTGGCGGTGGCGGCAGCCGTACCCGACTGGCTGTCGGAGGAGTCGGCCGGCGGGGGCATTCTATTGGCGGCGTGCGCCCCGCCACGCCCGTTCCTGCCGGTGGTCCGCCAGCGCTGGCGGGACAGCAGGACCAGGATGGCGAGGGCGACCGCGATGATCGGCGGGAACACCGCGACGGGCACGCCCTCGACCGAGAGCGCGACCAGGGCGAAGGCGAACAGGAACGTCCAGGCGTACATGATCAGGACGCTGCGGCGGTGGGAGTGGCCGATGTCCAGGAGGCGGTGGTGCAGGTGGCCGCGGTCGGGGGCGAACGGGGACTGGCCCGCCGAGGTGCGCCGGACCACCGCCATGATCAGGTCGGCCAGCGGGAGCACCATGACGGCGACAGGGAGCAGCACAGGCAGCAGCAGGGGGAACCGGTTGACCTGCAGGGCCGCGCTCGGCACCGAGGAGATGATGGTGACCAGCGAGGTGGCCAGGATCAGGCCGATCAGCATGGCGCCGGTGTCGCCCATGAAGATCTTGGCCGGGTTGAAGTTGTGCGGCAGGAAGCCGATGCACATGCCGATCAGGAGTGCGGCCACCACGGCGGTGAGGTTGATGCGGGTGGCCTGCAGGCTCTGCGACAGGACCATCGAGTAGACCAGGGTGGCCAGCGCCGCGATGCCGACGATGCCGGCCGCCAGGCCGTCCAGGCCGTCGACGAAGTTCACCGCGTTGATGGTGACGACCACGATCAGGATGGTGATGACAACCTGGAGGTTGGTGTCCAGGCTCAGCTCGCCGCCCATGTTGGAGGGCAGCGGCAGGTAGCGCAGGGTGACCCCGTAGTAGACCAGCAGGCCCCCGGCGGCGATCTGGCCGCCCAGCTTGACCAGCGCGTCCATGCCGAGCCAGTCGTCCAGGAAGCCGGTCACCACGATCAGGCCGCCCGCCGCGAGCAGCGCCATCGCGGTCTGGCCCGACTGCTGGGCCAACGCGGGGCCCACATAGGGCAGGTTGGTGGCCACGAGCAGGCCCGCGGCCATGCCGCCGAACATGGCGAGACCGCCCAGGCGTGGGGTGGGCACCTTGTGCACATCACGTTCCCTGACCTCGGGCGCCGCGCCGATGCGCAGCGCGAAGGCCCGGACCGGAGGCACCAGCAGATAGGTGACAACGGCGGTGACGAGGGCAACAAGGAAGTATTCCCGCACGGACTTAGTTTCCCGGATTGAAGGACCAGTTGTGACGGTAAAACGGCACAGACTCCGACGAAACATTCGCTCGATTGGGCGATCTGGACGCCTACCGGTCTCCTGACGCTAGCGCACGCCGCTTGCGGGGCACTTGAAGCTTGCCCTCAGGAGTACGCGTGCGGGGCGCCCGCTTTGCTGGGCACCCAGCGCGGCGTGTCGGCCGCCTCGTCGCTGATCGCGGTCAGCACAGCCTGGCGATACAGGCCGAGGCGGTTACGCCACTCGCCGATATCCTGCACGTAGCGTTTCGCCACGGGAGCGTCCCAGACGTCGGTGCTTCTCGCCATCTGGTACGGCTTGTCCAGCGACGTGGTGAGTTGTTCCATCAGCGGGAGGACCTGGAACCAGAGGTCCACCAGGCGCTGGTACTCCGGGTTGAAGACCCAGGTGGTGGCCTGGCCGCCCGGGGCCAGCAGGTCGGCGCTGGACGGCGCGGGCGGGGTCTCGCCCGGCTGGAGTGGGCGCGGCGCGGGGGGATCGACGTAACTCAAGCTCTCTCCTGCGGCTCTTACGCGCCGGGGGCGGGGATCGGCTGGTCTGGGTCGTTGGGGCCGACACTGCCGGCCGGGCCGTCGGGTTCGATCGTCATGGGCGCCCATTCGCCGGTGCCCCACTCCCCTGCGGGGACCGAGACGCTGGGCATGTCCATGGGTTCGATCTCGCCGTGGAGCTGGATGAGGGCGCGGAGCGCGTCGTCGGTCGGCGGGTTGGCCGGGGCGGACAGCACGTCGCCCGGCTGCTGGGCGGCGAGCGCGCGCGGGTCGATCTCCTCGGCGGAACCGATCAGGAGGGTGGGTTCGGGGTTGAGCGAGCCCGCCCATTCGTTGCCCGAGATGCTGGGCATGTCCATCGGGCCGATGTTCTCGTGCAGGGCGATCAGGGCGCGGAGCGCGTCGTCGTCCAGCTGACCGGCGGGCACGGAGAGCACGTCACCCGGCTGCTGCGCGGCGAGCGTCCGCGGATCGATCGTGGCTCCCGACCCGTTCGATCCGTAGTTTCCTGACGCCGTGTTCTCCGAGGTTCCGGGGCGTTCCGAGGTTCCCGGGCTCGGGCAGTCGTCGCCGTCGCGTGCCGGAGGGTTCTGGGCGGACGGCGAATCCTGATCACGCGGGGAATCCTGGACGGGCGGCTGATCCTGACCGCGTGGCTGGTCCTGCGCGGGTGGCTGGTCCTGGCCACGCGGCGAATCCTGCGCGGGCGGCTGATCCTGGCCACGCCCATAATCCTGCGTGGGTGGCTGGTCCTGCCCGCGTGGCTGGTCCTGTACGGGCGGCTGATCTTGGCCGCGCGGCGAGTCCTGGGTGGGGGTGTCCTGGCTGGGTCCAGGGTTCTGGGCGGGCAGGTCGCCGCCCGCTCCGATGGCTGACGGCTCGCCCTGGCCGAGTGGGGCGGTGGGGCCGATGATGTCCGGTGAACCGGACGGCGCCTCGGTCAGGTTGTCCGCAGTTCCGGAGGAACTGTCAGCTCTGGACGGGGGCTCCTCGGTGAGGTTGTCGGCCGGGGTGCCGATGTAGTCACCCATCGGGTCGCCTGGGGCGAGGCCCGGGTTGGTGAGCCCGGCCGGGTTGGCGGAACCGGAGGAGTTGTCGGGTCCGGACGGGGAGTACGGGGGTTCCTCGGTGAGGTTGTCGGCCGGGGTGCCGATGTACTCGCCCATCGGGTCGCCGGGGGCCAGCCCAGGCTGGGGCGGGTCGAAGGGGATGGTCGGTTCCATCGGCTGCACCAGACCGGCCGGGCCTTGAGGTTGCGGTCCGTCGCCGTTGGTGATGTAGACACCGTCCAGCGTGTTGGGGGTGTCGATTGGTTGGATCTCCTGCATGTGCTCGCTCAACCAGGCCAGATACGCATCCGACGGCTGGTTGAGCGGGGTGGAGACGACCTTCACCCCATCCACAATGATCACCTGACGCCCACCGGTCTGATCGATGTCGTCCCGATGATCCTTCCGCGGTGTGTCCACCTGAGAGTCATCGTCACAAGGCTGCTTCGGCTCGACAGGCCGCTCATCTTCACCCTTGGACGGCGGGGGCTGCTCGGACTCGCCCTTAGAAGGTGGCGGCTGCTCCGACTCACCCTTCGACGGCGGAGGCTGCTCCGACTCACCCTTTGTGGGTGGTTTTTCGGGTTCGTCCTTGGAGTCGGGCTTTTCGGGAGGGCCGTCGGAGGCGGGTTTGCTGGGTTTGGGGTCTTCGGCGGGCTGGGTGGTGTCGGTGGAGGGGCCGCCGGAGGGGTTGGAGGGCTTCTCGTCGGTGGAGGGACGAGGTGGGGGGTCCTGCTTCTCGCGCTTCTCGAGGAGGGCGAGGCGGGCCGAGACGTCCCTGACCATGGTGGCGCCCGCGTCGGCGACCTGGGAGGGGCGGTGGGTGGGGCGGATGGGGACGCCGGCGGTTCTGGTGAACTGGGCCACCTTCGCCTCGACGAGGTCCATCTGCTCGCCCGCACGAGTGATCTGCGCCAGGAGTTCCCGGACCAGCTTGGGGTCCATCCCGTCCAGCTTCGCCATGAGCACGCTCCGCGAGAAGTCAGCGTCAATGGTCGCGCTGGCTGCGGGCGCAGCGGCCGGGCGCGCTTCCTTGATTCACGGTAGCTTCGGCGGACGCCGTACACGGAGGGCGATAGCCAGACGGCATGAATCGGCCCTAATGGATCAACCGGAGGTTGGCCAGGCCGAATATCGGGGACAAGACAGGGATTACCCGGGAACCCGAGGTCGTCATTCCCCGGTGAGAATGCCGCTCTTGGCGGTGCCTCAGTCGGTCGCCAGATAGCCCACGATGGCCTTGATCTTGTCGGCCGGGATCGCCCCCTGGCGGAGCACGCGCGGGACCGCTGTGGTGAGATCCAGGATCGTGGAGGGCACACTGTCCTCACACGGTCCACCGTCCAGATAGACGGCGACGGACTCGCCGAGCTGCTCCTCGGCCTCGGCCGCGGTGATCGCGGGCGCCGCGCCGGAACGGTTGGCGCTGGAGACGGCCATCGGCCCGGTCTCCTTGAGCAGGTCGAGGGCGACCCCGTGCAGCGGCATGCGCAACGCCACCGTGCCCTTGGTCTCCCCCAGATCCCAGGTCAGCGACCGGTTCACCCGGCAGATCAGGGTCAGCGGCCCCGGCCAGAACGCGTCCACCAGATCCTGCCCGTACGTCCCGAGCCCCTCCACCAGCGCGTTCGCCGCCCGCACGGTCCCCACCAGCACCGGCACCGGCATGTCCCGCCCCCGGCCCTTGGCTTCGAGCAGCGCGGTGACCGCGGTCGGGGTGAACGCGTCCGCGCCGATGCCGTACACGGTGTCGGTCGGCAGCACGACGAGCTCGCCGCCGCGCACCGCCGAGACCGCGTCGATCAGCCCGGACGCCCGCTCACCGGGGTTCGCACACACATACCGACGACTCATGACATCCCTCACTCTTGACCGAACTTGGCCGTGACAAAACGATCCCGCCCGGTCAGATCCTGCCGCAGCCGCGCGTCCCGCCACCCGTTGTCCTCGGAGAACAGCCAGTAAACGGCGTTGCCCTGCTCGTCCGCGTGCTCCACCGCGACCAGACCGCCGGGCCGCAGCAGCCGCCTGGCCGTGCGCTCCACCGCTCTGACCTCGTCCAGGCCATCCTCGCCCGAGCCGTACAGCGCGCGGCTGGGATCGTAGTCGCGGACCTCGGGGTCGCGCGGCACCGCCCCCGGCGGAATGTACGGCGGGTTTGAGATGACCAGATCCACCTGCCCGTCCAGCTCCGGCAGGCAGTCGGCGAGATCCTCCGGATGCAGCGAGGTACGCCCCTGCCCGTGCTCGAGGATGTTCCGCTTCGCCCAGCCGTACGCCACCGGGTCGATCTCCACCGCGTGCACCTGGGCCAGCGCGACCTCCTGGGCGATCGACAGCGCGATCGCGCCGGAACCCGTACCCAGATCGACCACCACCGGGGAGGCCACGTCCATCTCGCTCAGCCGGTCGATGGCCCAGCCCGCGACCACCTCGGTCTCCGGGCGCGGCACGAAGACGCCGGGCCCGACCTCCAGCGAAAGGTAACGGAAGTATGCCCTTCCGGTTATGTGCTGGAGCGGCTCCCGGGATTCGCGGCGGGCGACGCCCTCCCAGAACAGGGCGTCGAAGTCGGAGTCCTTGACGGAGTGCAGCCGCCCCCGGCTGACTCCGTGGACGAACGCGGCGATCTCCTCGGCGTCGGTGCGCGGCGAGGGCACACCGGCCTCGGCGAGCCGGGCGGTGGCGAGGGCGATCTCGTCCAGGAGGAAGGTCATGATTTCACTGGGTTCATTTACAGGGTTCAGGAGTGGGCGGCCAGTTTCTCCGCCAGCTCGGCGTCGAGGAGTGCCTGGATGACGGCGTCCAGGTCGCCGTCGAGGACCTGGTCCAGGTTGTAGGCCTTGAAGCCGACCCGGTGGTCGGAGATGCGGTTCTCCGGGAAGTTGTAGGTCCGCACCCGTTCCGACCGGTCCACGGTGCGGATCTGCGACTTGCGCTCGGCCATCGCGGCGGCGTTGGCCTCCTCCTCGGCCAGCGCCTGCAGCCGGGCCCGCAGCACGCGCATCGCCGACTCCTTGTTCTGCAGCTGGCTCTTCTCGTTCTGGCAGGAGACGACGACGCCGGTCGGCAGGTGGGTGATCCGCACCGCCGAGTCGGTGGTGTTCACGCTCTGCCCGCCGGGACCGCCGGAGCGGTAGACGTCGATGCGCAGGTCGTTCGGGTCGATCTGGACGTCGACCTCCTCGGCCTCGGGGTAGACCAGCACCCCGGCGGCGGAGGTGTGGATGCGCCCCTGCGACTCGGTGGCCGGAACGCGCTGCACCCGATGCACGCCGCCCTCGAACTTGAGCCGCCCCCAGGCGCCGTTCTTGGCCTTGATCGCGACCGTGACGTCCTTGTACCCGCCCAGATCGGAGTGCTGCGCATCGATGATCTCGGTACGGAAACCGACCCGTTCCGCGTATCGCTGGTACATCCGCAGGAGGTCGCCCGCGAACAGGGCCGACTCCTGGCCGCCCTCGCCCGCCTTGATCTCCATGATGATGTCTTTGTCGTCGTTGGGGTCGCGCGGCACGAGCAGGTGCTTGAGCCGTTCCTCCAGCGCCGGAATCCGCAGCTCCAGCTCGTCCGCCTCGGCGGCGAACGAGGGGTCCTCGCCGGCCAGCTCCCTGGCGGCCTTGATGTCTTCGCGGACGCCGTCCAGCTCGCGGTAGGTGGCCACGATGGGGGTCAGCGCCGCATACCTCTTGCCGTACGCCTTCGCCTTGGCCTGGTCGGCGTGCACGGCCGGATCGGCGAGTTTGCGCTCAAGATCCGTGTACTCGCCGATGAGCTCATCGAGATTCACCGTGCCACCCTTCTTATGGCCGCGCCTCCGGCGCGGCGGGCTTGGCCGCCTTCAGCCTGCGTCTTCCCTCGTCACTCCGGCCGCTCCGCGACCTGCGTTCCTCAGTCCAGACACAGGCGCGGCCAAGCCGGGACATACGACCTACGGTGCGGCGGTTACCCAATCACCAAGAACGCCGACCCGGGTCCGTCCCCCACGACGAAAGGGGACGATCCGAGTCGGCGTCTGGTAAGTAGCTACTTGCCCGCGGTCTTCTTGCCGAAGCGGGCTTCGAAGCGGGCCACCCGGCCACCGGTGTCGAGGATCTTCTGCTTGCCCGTGTAGAACGGGTGGCAGGCCGAGCAGACGTCGGCGTGGATCGAACCGCTGGTGGCGGTGCTCCGCGTAGTGAACGTGTTCCCACACGTGCATGTCACGTTGGTGACGACATACGCGGGGTGGATGTCGGGCTTCATACCTATTTCCTCTCCGAGGGGCGGTCGCCGGGTCGCCTCTGCCAGCCTGGGGGCGGGAACCGGAACCGCTGCGGTTCGGCTACCAGTGTGCCAGATGCTGGAACCCTCCCAGGCCAATCCGCATTCCCGGGGCCAGATCGGGAGCCTGGGAACTCCGTGAGAACCCACACGATCAGGTGGACCTCGCCCCACCAGCCCCAGTAGGCTCACGTGCTCAAACCCGAACTTTTCCCTCAAAATTACCTAAGTTAGGGGAATCCATGAGGAAAGGCCTGCGGAATCTCATTGCAGGCGTGAGCGGGGCGGCGATGATCGCCAGCGGTGTGGCCATCACCGCAACCCCCGCCAGTGCGGCTACCGAGTTCTCCGGTAGCCCTACGTTTGTGGACTCGTTCTTGCCTCCTAGCGGCAGCAGCGTGATTGATTTCTCGATCAAGCTGGTTGATCCCTACATCACCACCGCCGGAGCTGACCTGGGCAAGCCCGCCAAGAAGATCTGGGCGCGCTACACCAAGGACGACACCGCCACGACGCCGACGTATGCCAACGCCAATATCACGCAGCCGGCGAACGTGACGGCGATCCCCAACCCCCACGAAGTCATCGTCAAGGGCAGCGTCCCGGCCTCGGTGAGCGACACTCCGAGCGACAAGTGGAGGCTGCAGCTTGGGCTGACCGCGCCTGACGCTACGGCCGAGCCAACGTCCTGGACGTCCTTCGAATTCGTCGTCGCCGCGGCCACCAAGGTGACCAACTTCGACATCGACCCGGACAACGTCACGCTGAAGTCCGGTTCCTCTGTCGATGTGGGCGTTCGCGCCATCGTCGAGAAGGCCGGGGGCGAGGTCTTCAAGGACGCGCGCGTCGAGAGCGACTCGACCTCTGACTACTACTCGCTGCAGACCGGCTTCGAGGCGGACGACAAGACCTACTACGACTACGTCTCGATGGACTCCTCCACCGCGACCGGTCGCTGGCAGGCCAAGCTCACCTTCACCCGTGGCACCAAGACGTACGAGTTCGTCAAGAGCTTCAACGTCAGCAAGGGCACCACGTCCAAGGCCAAGTCGAAGATCACCTTCAAGGTGAGCCCGACGAAGGTCAAGAAGGGCAAGTCCGTCAAGATGTACGGGATCGTCTACCGCGGCTACACCTCGTGGGGCCCCTGGAAGAAGAAGATCCTCAAGCTCTACTTCAAGAAGAAGGGCACCAAGACCTGGAAGTTCGCGGGCTACATCGGCGCGAACAACTCCGGCAAGTTCACCAAGACCGTGAAGCCGAAGTACGACGGCTACTGGCGTGTTGGCGCCTTCGCCACCTCGGTCACACTCGGTAAGTGGTCGTCCTACAAGTACGTAGACGTCCGCTAGCTCAAACCCCGAAAGCTCGCACAGAAGTCCGTTTCTGTGCGAGCTTTCACGTTTTCAGGTACGTTATGCCCTTTGGCTGGACGACTCCCACCAGCCCCACTAGGCTCACAAGCCCGACTTTTCCCTCCAATTGACAGATGTAAGGGGCCATCCAACATGAGGAAGACCCTGCGGCTGGTACTCGCGGCCGCAACGGGGGCCATGGTTCTCACGGCAGGTGCGGCCATCACCGTCGTCGCTCCCGCGAACGCCATAAGCTCCGCAGTTGCCGACCCCACGATTGGTGCCATCACGGTCAGCGACAACTTTGTCCCCCCAAGCGGGAGCGACAAGATTCCGTTCAAATTCACCGTGACGACTCCGCCTTTCCTCAACGGCAAAGCACCCAAGGTGACAGCCGTCTTCTACAAGGAGGGCGACGCGACTAGCGGTGCCGGTACTGCCGCCACGGTCAACGCCATCGCTGACATAGCGGCTACCGCGACCCCTCCGGCCACGCTCGACGTCACCGGCTCGGTTCCGATCACCTCCTCGGACAAGCCGACCACGGACACCGGAAAGTGGACGATCAAGGTCACGGTCGCCCCTGAGTCGGGAACAACCCCAGCCGCCGTAAGTAGGGACGACACCTTCACTGTCGCCAAGGCCACCCGGGTGACCAGTGCGAGCGTCGACCCCAGCACGGTCAAGCTCAAGTCCGGCTCGGACATCGACGTCTACGCGGCGTTCAAGCTGGAGCGCGGCGGCGCGGCCAACGACGAGAAGGTCACCGATGTCCGGCTGGAGAGCAAGGACAGCGACGACTACTACTCGCTGAACACCGGGCTGGAGTCGGACGACTCCTACCACGACTCGACCTCGATGGACTACGACACCACGGCCGGTGCGTGGCAGCTCAAGGTCAGCGTCACCCGTGGCTCCAAGACGTACGCCTTCGTCAAGGGCTTCTCGGTCACCAAGGGCACCACCGGCAAGGCCAAGTCGAAGATCACGCTGGTCGCGTCGCCGTCCAAGGTGAAGAAGGGCAAGACGACCAAGCTCTACGGCAAGGTCTACCGCGGCTACACCTCGTGGGGCGCCTGGAAGAAGAAGATCCTCAAGCTCTACTTCAAGAAGAAGGGCACCAAGACCTGGAAGTTCGTCGGCTACGTCGGCTCGAACTCCTCCGGCAAGTACAGCAAGACCGTCAAGCCCAAGTACGACGGCTACTGGCGCCTGGGGGCAACCGCCTCCAGCCAGACCAAGTCGTCCTGGTCCCCGTCGAAGTTCGTCGACGTGCGATAACTCGCCGTTGAAATACTCGCCCCCGTGTCCGGGCCTGGACACGGGGGCGTTTTTCATGCCCAGCCCATATCCCAGAACCAACACCAACCCAAAGCCTCACACCGCCCAAGAAACCCCACCCAGGGCCACCTCCACAGCCCAACGCGCGGGCGTGCGCCGGGTGGAGGCCCTTGTCGGCCCAAGAAGCCCCACCCAGGGTCACTTCGACAGCCCAACGCCCCCACCCAGGGCCCAGCTCGATGCCCGAGTGCCGTACCTCAATGCCCCAGATAGGCGAGCACGGCGAGCACCCTGCGGTGATCGTCCGGTGCGGGATCCAGTTCGAGCTTGAGGAAGATGCTGGAGATGTGCTTCTCGACCGCCCCCTCGGAGATGACCAGCCGGGCGGCGATGGCGCTGTTGGAGCGTCCTTCCGCCATCAGCCCCAGCACCTCGTTCTCCCGCCCGCTCAGCCGTTCCCTCGGCAGGCGGCGCCGGCTCAGCAACTGCACGACCACGTCGGGATCGATGACCGTCCCGCCCCCGGCCACCCGCCATACCGCGTCGAAGAACTCGGCCACGTCGGAGATGCGCTCCTTGAGCAGGTATCCGACGGCGGCGGCGCCACCGCCGATCAGCTCGGTCGCATACCGCTCCTCGACATACTGCGACAGGACCAGGATCGGGAAGCCCGGCCGCCGTGACCGCACCTCCAGCGCGGCGCGCAACCCCTCATCGGTGTGCGAGGGCGGCATGCGCACGTCGACCACCGCCAAGTCGGGCAGGTGCTCCTCAACCGCCGCCACCAGCGCGGGCCCGTCCCCGACGGCCGCGACCGTCGCCACGCCGCCGTCGGCGAGCAGCCGCGTGAGCCCTTCCCGCAGCAGCACGGAATCCTCCGCGATCACGACCCGCATGCCGTCCAGATTAGGGCTCACCACGTGCAGGGCAGCTCCGCCCGGACCAGGGTGGGCCCGCCGGGCGGGCTGTCCACGGTGACGATCCCGTCGATGGTCGCGGCCCGATCGGCCAGCCCCGC
>NZ_BLAF01000030.1:0-49362 GCF_009687885.1 Acrocarpospora pleiomorpha | reverse complement strand
CCGCCAGCCCACCCCCCGGTACGGCGACCGCCCCGCCGACCCCGTTGTCGGCCACCTCCACCACCACCCGCAGATCCTGCCTGCTGACGTGCACCCGCGCCTCGGTCGCCCCCGCGTGTTTGGCCATGTTGGTCAGCGACTCGGCCACGATGAAGTAGGCGATGCTCTCCACGGCCGGCGGCGGCCGCTCGGTGATCTCCACCGACACGTCCACCCGGACCGGGGCCCGCCCGGCCAGCGACGACAGCGCCGCGTCGAGCCCCCGATCCGTGAGGATCGCCGGATAGATCCCCCGGGCCAGATCGCGCAGCTCGGCGATCGCCGCCTTGGTGCCCGCGTGCGCGCTGGCCAGCAGTTCCCGGACCGCTTCCGGATCGGCGTCCATCTTGGCCTGCGCGCGCCCGAGATCGAGCGCCACCGCCAGCAACCGCTGCTGGGCGCCGTCGTGCAGGTCCCGCTCGATCCGGCGGCGCTCAGTCTCGGCCGCGTCCACGCCCCTAGCCCTGCTGGCCCGCAACCGGTCGGCCTTGGCTGCGAGGACCTTGGTCTCGTCGGCACCCAGCAGCAGCCGGGCCAGGGCGCCGTGGAGCCAGGCCAGGCCGCGTATCGCGTACAGACCGGCGAAGACCAGCGCGAATCCGAGGATCATCGCCGGAACGGCCTCGGCGACCGTGTCCACCTCGAACGCGCCGATCGTCAGCCACGCGTCGCCGAGCACGATCGGAATCGGGCCGATGATCAGCGTGAGCGAGACACACCAGAACACCACGGAGGCGACGAACTCCACCATCCCCACCGGGAACAGCAGCAACAGGTATCCCAGGTCCTTCCAGGTGGCCGGATCCCCGAATAACCACCCGACATGGTTCCAGAACCCCCGCTCCGGCCGCGGCCGGTAGGGATCCTCCAGTTTCACCCCGAACGACCACCGCACCAGCCGCCGCTCCAGCATGGCCGCCCACCGCCACAGGAACATGGTGAGCACCAGCATCGGCACCCCCACCCAGATCACCACGAACGCCACCGACACCGGAATCGCGAAGACCAGCCCGACGAAGTAGCACCCCCCGAGCACGATGCTCCCCAGCAGGTACGGCACCGCCCGCCAGGTGGCCGGATCGACCGCCACCCCGAGGGGCCCCCACCGGCCGAAAGGCACCCGCTCCCTGAGCGGGCCACGCTCCCCCGCACCCATGTCCGCCCACGGCGCGGACCCGCCTTCAGACGCCGTGCCTCTCTCGGCTGTGACCAGCGGCGATTCCCCGTGCGTGGCTCCTACGAAAGCCCCGGAGGGGCTTCCCCCATCCGCCGTCATCCTGTCACCTCCCGCAAACCCGGACATATGCAGAACATGCAGCATGGCAAGCTCGCCCAGCGCGGCGGAATGGAGCGAGCGGGCATCTCCACCCTGGGGCTGTCCCCAGGGCACACCCATGACAACCACATTCGAGGAGCCCGGGGGCCGACAACGTTACGGAGTTTCTTCCGGTGGCGCGTCCACATCAGGGCTCACCGCGAGGGAGACTCACGAAACCCCAGCACCCGGGCCCCAACTTCCACTGTCATGTCCACATCTGGGCGCATCGCGGGACGTGCTCACGGAACCCTGGGCAGCGAGCACCCAGGGCCATGACGTTGTGGAGCCTTTTCCGGTGTGCACGTGCACGTTTGGGCGCATCGCGGGAGCGTGCCCACGGACCCCGGGCAGCGAGCACCCAGGGCCATAACGTTGTGGGGACTCCTGGGCGCGTCGCAGGGCCGTACCCACGAAAAAGCCCCGGGTGGCGAGCACCCGGGGCGTCTCTCGGAGTGAGGCTAGTCGCGGTCGTTGCTGACGGTGGTCTTCTGGACCTGCATCAGGAACTCGGCGTTGGACTTGGTCTCCTTCATCTTCTCCAGCAGGAGTTCCAGCGCCTGCTGCATGTCGAGCGCGTGCAGCACCCGGCGCAGCTTCCAGACGACCTGGAGTTCCTCCTTGCCGAGCAGGATCTCTTCCTTACGCGTGCTGGAGGAGTCCACGTCCACGGCCGGGAAGATGCGCTTGTCGGCGAGCGAGCGGCTGAGCTTGAGCTCCATGTTGCCGGTGCCCTTGAACTCCTCGAAGATGACCTCGTCCATCTTGGAGCCGGTCTCCACCAGCGCGGTGGCCAGGATCGTCAGCGAGCCGCCGTTCTCGATGTTGCGCGCGGCGCCGAAGAACCGCTTCGGCGGGTAGAGCGCGGTCGAGTCGACACCACCGGACAGGATGCGCCCGGACGCCGGGGCGGCCAGGTTGTAGGCCCGGCCCAGACGGGTGATCGAGTCGAGCAGCACGACCACGTCGTGGCCCAGCTCGACCAGGCGCTTGGCGCGCTCGATGGCCAGCTCGGCGACCGTGGTGTGGTCCTCGGCCGGACGGTCGAAGGTCGAGTGGATGACCTCGCCCTTCACCGACCGCTGCATGTCGGTGACCTCTTCAGGACGCTCGTCCACCAGGACGACCATCAGGTGGCACTCGGGGCTGTTGCGGGTGATCGCGTTGGCGATGGCCTGCAGCACCATGGTCTTGCCCGCCTTGGGCGGGGAGACGATCAGACCACGCTGGCCCTTGCCGATCGGCGAGACCATGTCGATGATCCGCGTCGTCATGATGTTGGGCTCGGTCTCCAGGCGGAGCCGCTCCTGCGGATACAGCGGGGTGAGCTTGTTGAAGTCGGGCCGCTGCCTGGCCTGGTCGGGCTCCATGCCGTTGACCGTGTCCAGGCGGACCAGCGCGTTGAACTTCTCCCGGCGCTCGCCCTCGCGGGGCTGGCGGACCGCCCCGGTGATGACGTCGCCCTTGCGCAGGCCGTTGCGGCGGATCTGGGCGAGCGAGACGTAGACGTCGTTGGAGCCGGGCAGGTAGCCGCTGGTCCGGACGAAGGCGTAGTTGTCCAGGATGTCGAGGATGCCGGCGATCGGGATGAGGACGTCGTCCTCGCTCACCACGGGCTCGTTGCTGTCGCCGAAACGGTCCCGGCCACGGCGGTTGCGCTCCCGGAACCTGCCGCGACGGCCGCGCGGGTCGTCGTCCTGGCCAGGCCCGCCCTGGCGGTCCTGGCGGGTGTCCTGACGGTCACGGCCCCGGTTGTCGCCGCTGTCGGCCGCGCGCGTGTCGATCCGCTCGGTGCGATCGTTACGGTCGCCCCGGTCGGTGCGGTCGCTACGGTCCGTGCGCTCGGTGCGCTCGGTGCGGTCCGCACGGTCGGTGCGGTCGCCCCGGTCCCCGCGGTCACGGCGGTCGCCGCGCTCCCCACGGTCGTTGCGGTCGTTGCGGCCCCGGCGCTCGCGGCGGTCGTTCATCCGCTCGCCCCGGCTGTCGCGGGAGTCACCCTGCGTGACCTCAGTCTGCGCGACCTGAGCCTGGGCGGCCTGAGCGGCCTGCGGCTCGGGCGCGGACTGCGCGACGACGGGCTGGGCCGCGACCGGCGCGGCGGACTGGACGGCGGGCTGGGCCGCCGGAGCGCTGTCCACGCGCTCCAGAGCGACGGGTTCCGGCTCCGGGCGAGGCTCGGCGACGGGCAGCGTGGCCTGCTCGGGAGCGGCGGTGGCCCGGGAACGTTCCCGGCGGGCACGGGTGGGGCGCTCAGCCGGCGCCGGTTCCGCCGGCTTCGCCTCCGCGGGTGCCGCGGCCCCCCCCTGCTTCTCCTGGATGGCCGCGATGAGCTGGCTCTTGCGCATCCGTCCGGTGCCGCTGATGCCGAGGCCGGTGGCCATGGCCTGCAGCTCGGGCAGCACCATGGCGGACAGGCCGGTGCCGGAGCGACGACGCGGCGAGCGCGCCGCGGCGGCGGTGGGGGCGTCGCCGGCGGGTGCGTCGGCGAGGAGTTCGGTGGTGTCGCTCAACTAATGGTCCTTCCCAGGGGTCGGGCGCCGGGCTTGTTCGTCCAGGCGTCCCGGTGGTGCGACCCGGCGGGACAGACCGGGTCGGGCTTCGCGAACCTCATGCATGGATCCCTCTGGGTACCGAGATTCACGAGCGGTAGAGGCCCGGGGGAATCCCCCCGGATTGCCACCACCGACCAGATGTCGAGGTGGTTCGAACGCGCATGTCTCCGAATACACCGCCCCTGACCGCGTGAGCGACTGGAGGAGGCAGATTCCGGGAAATCCCCACTGCTTCGGCAAAGCGAAGTGCGGAGATGTGCGAATGACAAGCACGCACCCAACACGGGGGCACCTGGTGCGGCTATCAGCCTAACATCACCAGCGCACACAGCTATTCCCTGAAGGTCGAAGAGGCATCAGCGTGTCTCAGGAAACTGAACGAACGCACCCACCGGGTCGACGTTCAGCGGCTGGATGTGCCAGTCACTACCCACTTCTGGCGCGATCAAATCCTGCGCAGATCCGGTGGAAAACGCAAGAATCGTCGGCCCCGCTCCTGAGACTACCGCGGGAACCCCGGCAGAGCGCAGACGTTCTACCAGGTCAGCGGCGCGCGGCATGGCGGGCGCGCGATATTTCTGATGAAGATAATCTTCCGTGGCGGTCATCAGGAGATCCGGGCGCCGGGTCAGCGCGTGCACCAGCAGCGCGGCGTTGGCGGCGTTGGCGGCGGCCTCGGCGTGCGGCACGGTGGCGGGCAGCAGGCCCCGGGCCGCCTCGGTGGACAGCCGGAAATCGGGAATCAGGACCACCGGCCGCACGTCCTCGTGCACGGGCAGAGTGACCGCCTTCGGCGTGCCCTGGGCGGTGTAGGCGATGGTGAAGCCGCCGTACAGGCAGGGTGCGACGTTGTCGGGGTGGCCCTCGAGCCGGGCGGCGAGTTCGAGGGCGCGCGCGTCGTCGAACCCGGGGGCGTCGGCGAGCGCGCGGGCGGCGAGCACGCCCGCCACGATCGCGGCCGAGGACGAGCCGAGGCCACGAGCGTGCGGGATACGGTTGCGGCAGCGCAGCCGGATGCCCTTTGGCTGGTCAACGCCGAGCGTGTCGAAGGTCTCCCGCAGGGTGGAGATGATCAGGTGGCCTTCGCCGGGGTCCACCTCCCCCGCCCCGTGGCCGTCGATCTCGATCTCGACGTCGTCTCCCGCGAGCTCGACCTCGACCTCGTCGTGCAGATCGAGCGCGAGTCCCAGGCTGTCGAATCCGGGCCCCAGATTGGCGCTGGTCGCGGGCACCCGGACCAGAACGCTCATTGGCATGCGTCTCCCCGTCAGGAAAGTTCCAGTGCGGCCGCCGCCGCGTACACGTCGATCGGGATGGTGACCGGGGCGGGCGCGCCCGAGATGGCCCAGTCCGGGTCCTTGAGGCCGTTGCCGGTGACCGTGCAGACGATCCGCTCACCGGGGTTGATCAGCCCCTGCTCGTGCGCCTGCAGCAGCCCCGCCACACTGGCCGCCGAGGCCAGCTCGACGAACACGCCCTCCCCCTGGGCGAGCAGCTTGTAGGCCGCCGCGATCTGCCGGTCGGTGACGGCCTGGATGTCGCCGCCCGACTCGTCCCTGGCCGCCGTGGCGAGCCGCCAGGAGGCGGGATTGCCGATCCGGATCGCGGTGGCGATCGTATGCGGGTGGGTCACCGGCGCACCGTTCACGATCGGCGCCGCCCCACTCGCCTGGAACCCCAACATTCTGGGGCGCTTGCTGGCCAGGCCATCCGCCGCGTATTCCTGGTATCCCATCCAATATGCCGAGATGTTACCCGCGTTCCCCACCGGGATGCAGTGCACGTCAGGCGCGTCGCCGAGGGCGTCCACGATCTCGAACGCGGCCGTCTTCTGCCCCTGCAACCGGTACGGATTGACCGAGTTGACCAGCGCGATCGGGTAGTTCTCGGCCAGCTTCTTGGTCATCTCCAGGCAGTCGTCGAACGACCCCTCGACCTGCAGCAGCTTCGCGCCGTGCACGAGCGCCTGGGCCAGCTTGCCCATCGCGATCTTCCCGCGCGGGACCAGCACGGCGCAGGTCAGCCCGGCCCTCGTCGCGTACGCCGCCGCGGACGCGCTGGTGTTACCGGTGGAGGCGCAGATGACCGCCTGCGCACCCTCCTCCACGGCCTTGCTGATGGCCATGGTCATGCCCCGGTCCTTGAAGCTCCCGGTCGGGTTGAGGCCTTCGACCTTAAGGTGGACCTCGCAGCCGACCAGCTCGGAGACCCTGCGCGCCGGGACCAGCGGCGTGCCGCCCTCCAGAAGGGTCACCACGGGCGTCGTCGAACTCACCGGAAGCCGGTCACGGTATTCCTCGATGAGGCCACGCCAAGCCCTGGACATGATCGCTCCTCCTGCGCGGCATCGCACGCGCGTGCTACCTGCGGTATTGGGAAAAGAGTCTAGGCCCAACAGACCAGGAGGCGGAGAGCGTTGTCCACCTGATGGGATGTGCGGACAGCCAGGGGGCGCTCTTAGAGAACTCCAAGGATTCTTGTCTAGTCTTGATCGATGACCGCCTGCTGACTGAGGGAGTTGTTTCAATTGTGACGGGCAACGTCGCCCGGCCGAGGATCCGCCACAACGACTACTCCCCGCTCGACCCTCCCGAGCTCGGCCATTGGACTCCAACGCTGCCAGTCAGTGTGGTCATACCCGCGCATAGCGGTCAGCACCGTCTAGATCTGACGCTCGCCGCTTTGTCCGCGCAAAGCTATCCGGATTCTTTGCTCGACGTCATCGTCGTGGACGACGCGAGCGACCCGCCCCTCCGCCTGCCCGAGATCCGGCCGGGGAACACCAGGCTGATCCGGTCGGCGCCGGACGGCTGGGGCCCGGCTCACGCGCTGAACACGGGCGTGGCGGTGGCGGAGGGTGCGGTGATCCAGCGCCTGGACTCCGACATGATCATCCACCGCGAACATCTGGAAGCGCTGCTGCGGTGGCACCACCTCACCGACTACGTGGTGACGATCGGCGCCAAGCAGTTCATCGAGGAGCCCGACGTCTCGCCGGCGGAGGTGCGCGACGCGGTCGCGGCCGATCGGCTGGAAACGCTGCTGGACCTGTCCCGAGCGGTGCCGAGCTCGACCGAGCGGACCATCGTCCGGTTGGACGGCCTCCGCCGGAGCCGCAATCCCTATCACGTGTGCACCGGGCCCACACTGTCGCTACCCCGATCGCTGTTCCAGGACGTGGGCGGGCTCAACGGCGCCGTCCAGCGCGGGGAGGACACCGAGTTCGCCTACCGGCTGGCGCAGGCGGGTGCGGTCTTCGTGCCGGATATGAAGGCGCGGGCGGAGCATCTGGGCCTGCCCTCGCAGCGGCGCAACCGGGCCACCTCGGTCCGCGCGGTCGAGCCCTTCCTGGCCAACCTGGTCCCGCTCCGCCGGGACCTGCGCAAGGACCGCGGCCGGATCTGGCGAGTTCCGTACGTGGAGGTGGTGATGGAGGTAGCCGGGGTCGCGGAGCGCGTAGTACGGCAAGCGGTGAACGCGGCCCTCACCGGCACCATCCACGACGTCCGGGTCACGCTGGTCGCGCCCTGGGCGGCGGTGGCCCCCGGACGCATGCCCGATCACGGCGGATTGGCTCTGGAGTTGCGCCTGCTGCTGGAGAGCCTGAGCGACGACCCGAGGGTCGCGCTGGTGGAGAACCTGGTCCCGAACGCGGCACCGGTGCCCTTCCGCCTTCGCTGTACGGCGGACACGCCGCTGGCGCCCACCACGCTCGAGCGAATGACCCGAGCGATGATCGACGGGCAGCTGGGCATGCTGCTGGTCAACTTCTCCGATGGGCGGCATGCCGTACTGGAGCGGACCGAAGCGGTGAATCGGGCGCGGCTGCTGGTGGAGCGGGGGGAGACGATCGCCGCCGTCGTGCACGAGACCTACGGGGTACGGCAGAGCCCGTCGTCCTCGTTCTGGCCCGCGCCGGAAGCCGAGGCGGAAGAACCCGCTGAAACGCCTGAGCCGGGTACGCCCCAGCGAAGGCCGATCAGAGAGAGACTGAACCCGTTTCTCCGGCAAGAACCGGACTTCTAGCTGCTTCGTTTTGAGTTCCGGTGACCTCGCAAAGAACGACCCCAGCACCCGATCCGCACATTATTGTTAGGAACCGTCCCATTTACCCCAGCGTGAAGGCCCCATCGATGCTTTCCTGGACTCGCCCGGCCCTTCTCGGACTCGGTGTCGTCGTGTTCGCCGGCCTGCTGACGCTGGTCATCGCGGGAAAGATCGATCTGCTGCGCGCCGTGGAACTCGCGGTGCTGCTGGGCGTGGCCGCGATGGGGCTACTCGCCCTGTGGATGATCCGCCGGGCCGACGGCAAGGTGCTTCGGCTGGATCGTAAGACGGTCAAGTTGCTCGAGCCGCTGGACAAGCGGATCGACGGGCTGCGCGCCGAGCTGAGCCGGGTCGCGGCGTCGGTGGAGTCGCTGGAGCGGGCGTTCCGGCATGCCGAGGAGCGACGGGCGGCAGAGGCGACCAGTGTGCTGGCGGCGCTGGGCGAGGACCGGGTCGAGGCGATGAGCCGCAGCGACCTGCACGCGAATCTGCTGATCGAGATCGGCGCCGAGCTGCGCGAGCGCCTCGCGCCCGCCGTGGACGCCATGGCGAGGGCGCCGCGATGACCGATCGGCTGGTGAAGCACCTGGAGCTCACCACAGGGCCGGACACCGTCGTGTGCACGATCGGCGTGGAGGACGTGCTGGCCGTGCAGGCGGTGGATCTGGACGCCATCCCGGTGGACACGGTGATCAGCGCGACCTCGCCGGCCTGGTTAGTGATCATCGCGCGGACGGTGACCGATCTGCGCCGTGCGGTGACCATGCACGCCATGCTGCCCAAGGCGACGCGGGTCACGGTGGCCGTCGCGCACCTGCCGCAACTGCGGCACGCGCCGCTCGCCCCGGCCTCCGAGCATCCGGACTGGCGCAACCTGCTGGACTGGCGGGTGCATCGCACGCCGGGGCGCGCCTGGGTGATCGAGGGGCGGTTCAGCGGGCCGGCCCACTCGGGTGAGGTGCTGCTGAGCGCGGCCCGCGCGTTCGGCGGACAGCGGTTCGAGACGCTGCCGCAGCCGGTGGTGGCGCTGGCCGGGCCCGGCTCCGCGCACTGGCGGCCGGGCGACCCGAACGCCACCCTGTCGCCCGTGGCTGGCCCGGTGCCTGAGCGGTCCGCCGCCCGGGGCGCCGACCTGGCCCTGCGGACGACCGGCCCGAACGCCGACGACGAGTGGGCGGATCCCGCCATCTCCGTCTTGACCAGGCCAGAACCGGCGAGCGTGGAATGGGCCAGCATCGGCGCACCCGGCGGGCACCGGATCGGCGCGGCGGTGGATCTGTCCACGCCGCTGTCGCTCCCGCCCGTGGACGAGCGGTCGGTGAACCCGGTCGGGTTCGTCTCACGGCCCGAGCTGGGCACGGTACGGCTCGCCCAGGACAACGGCCGCTGGGCCGTGCTGGCCGAGGACGGAGCGCTGGTCAGGTTCGCCGGTTCCGGCTGCGTGACCGACGCGGACCTGGCCCGGTTGCGGACCGTGCGCGACGTCCGGGTGGACTGGCGGCGGGCGCACACGGGACCGGTGTCGGCGGCCCGCGTGATCGCCGGGCTGGCCGCGGGCGGGGTGCCGATGACCGGTGAGCACGTGCCCACCTGGGGGCAGGGCCTGCTCGGCCCGGAACTGGTCCGGCTGCTGGAGAGCACGGTCGACTTCGACGACCCGATCGAGCGGGAGGCGCACAGTGTCCGGCTGCGCCGCACCGCCCTGGAGGTGCACGGAACCCGGGCGCGGTGGCGGCAGTTCGCGGCCGGGGCCGGGGTGCCGGTGCCCAAGCCGCCGACGGTGTCGGTCCTGCTGACCACCAACAGGCCGGACATGGTGGAGTTCGGGCTCGCCCAGATCGCCCGGCAGCGGGATGTGGACGTCGAGGTGATCCTCAATCTGCACGGAATTCCCGCCCCCGACGTTTCCGGCTTCCCGTTCCCGCTGACCGTCGTCCAGGCGGATCCGGCCGCGACGCTCGGCACCATTCTGAACGAGGCCGCCGCGCGCGCCTCAGGCAGCTTCCTGGCCAAGATGGACGACGACGACTGGTACGGGCCCCGGCACCTCGCCGACCTGCACCTCGCGCACCTGTACACCGGCTGCGATCTGACCGGCAGCCCCGCCGAGTTCATCTACCTCAAGCAGATCGACATCACGGTGCAGCGCTACTGGCACACCGAGACCTGGCAGCCGTTCGTGGCCGGCGGAACGATCTTCCTGCCCAGGAGCGTCCTGCACGAGGTCGGCGGCTTCCGCCCGCTCGGCCTCACCGAGGACGGGCAGCTCCTGGAGGCCGTACGGCGCGCGGGCGGCCGGATCTACCAGGCCCACGGCCTGAACTACCTGCTGCGCCGCGAGCCGTCGGCCCGGCACACCTGGCGGGAGCCGATCAACACTTTCCTCAACGACCGCACCGCCCGGCAGTGGCGGGGCTTCCGGCCCAACCCGCTGATGGAGCTGGACGGGACGCCATGAAGGCCGGCCAGCCGCGGGTGCGGTTCAACGACTACGGGATCATCACGCCGCCGGCGCTGGGGCGGTGGCGGCCGAGCCGTACCGTCAGCGTGGTCATCCCCGCCTGGCGGTGCCAGGAGAAGCTGGACCTGACGCTGGCCGCGCTGGCCGGGCAGAGCTATCCGGCGGACCTGATGGAGGTCGTCGTCGTGGACGACGGCAACACCCCGCCGCTGCGACTGCCCGAGATCATCCCGGCCAGGACCCGGCTGATCCAGAGCCGGCCGGGTGGCTGGGGCCGGGCCTGGGCCTGCCAGAGCGGCGCGGACGCCGCCGACGGCGAGATCGTCCACTGGCTGGACGCCGACATGATCCCGTTCAGGGAGCACGTCGAGGCGCAGCTGCGCTGGCACCACCTGGCCGACTACCTGGTGGTCATGGGCGCTCTCCGGTTCGCGCCCGAGCGGCTGCCGACCGCCCAGGAGGTGCACGCGGCGGTATCGGGCGGGCACGCGGACAAGCTCTTCGAGTGGGACCTGACCCAGCGCAACAACTGGTTCGAGGACTTCGCCGAGCGCACCGACAGGCTGCGCGACTGCCCGGTGGACGCCTACAACGTGCACATCGGCGCGACCGCCACGGTCTCCGCCGAGCTGCTGCGGGCGGCGGGCGGGATGGACACCTCGCTGGTGCTGGGCGAGGACACCGACCTCGGCTGGCGGCTCGCCCAGCAAGGCGCGGTGTTCATCCCCGACGCGGAGGCGCGGAGCTGGCACCTCGGGCCGGACACGGTGGCCCGGCGGGAGAAGGAGGTGAAGCGCTACAACTGGCCGCATCTGGCCGAGCGCATCCCCGAACTCCGCTGGCTGCGCACCCATCCCCGGCGGACCCGGCTGGTTCCGTACGTCGACGTCGTGGTGGACGTGGCCGGCCTGCCGTTCGAGGACGTGCGCGCCACGGTCGACGGCGTGCTCGCGGGCGTGCCGCACGACGTGACGGTCACCCTGGTCGGCCCGTGGAGCGAGCTGACGTCCGATCGCCGTTCGCCGCTGGACGACCCGCTGCTGGACCTCCGGCTGGCCCGGGCGAGCTACGAGAACGAGAGCCGGGTGCGGTTCACCGAGGTCGCCGCCGAGGTGTCGGCGCCCGCGATGTTCCGCCTCCGCCTCCCGGGCGGCTGGGTACCCGCGCCCGACACCCTGCAACGGCTCACCGCGCACGCCGACACCGACTTCGCCGGCGTGCTGAACGTGGTGCTCAGCGGCCACGCCGACCTCGTCTTCGCCCGCCTGGAGCGGACCGCGGCGATCAGCCGCGGCCTCCGGCTGGTCGGCCGGGACGAGGACCTCGACGACGTCGTGCACGCCATCTTCGGCGTCCGCTGGACCGACGGCGCGATGTGGGGTTTCGTGCCCGCCGCCGAAGCCGCGCCGCCGCGCGCGAACGCCGACGCCGCCAAGTGGGAGCGGGAGGCCGCCAAGTGGCGCGCTGAGGCGGTCAAGTGGAAGGCGACCGCGGCGGCGCAGAAGCAGGAGTCGGCCAAGTGGAAGGCGGAGGCGAACGAGTGGCGGCGCAGCGCCGTCCAGTTCCGCCGCGAACTGGGCCGCTTCCGGTTGCGAGAACGACGCTGGCGGCGGGCGATGCTGGCGCGGGCGCCGTTCCTCCGGGCGGTCAAGCGGGCCCTGCTGCCATGATCTCCGAGATCCGCGCCACCCTGGACGAGGTGCTGGTCGAGCGCGACCTGGCCGTCGCGGTGGTCGCCTGCGCCGGTTTCGACGAACCCGCCCAGCTGGTCGGCGGGCTCAGGGACAGCACCGTGCTGGTGAACCTGGACGAGCCGGTGCCCGAACTGCCCGCGGTGGCCGACGGGATCGCCGTCGTCGTCCGTACCCCCGCCGACCTGTCGTGGATCGCCGGCGGCACGCTCACGCTGCCTTCGTCGCGGCGGCAGGTCGTGCATCTCGTCGAGGCGCCGGCCTGGTGGCGCCCGCCGCTGCCGTTCGCGGCCGCAGGCTTCGCGACCCGGGCGCTGGGCTCGCTGCGGGCCGGCCGGCACGGCGACTCCGGCTGGATCCTCGAGGCGCACTTCTCCGCCGCCGTCCCCGCCGGGTGGCTGCTGCGCTCGCTCACCGCCTCCTCCCCGGCGTACGGCGAAGAGCCGCTGGTGGACCTGCGCTCGGCCAATCCGATCGGGTTCCTGGCCGAGCCGGAGCTGGGCCCGGTACGGCTGACCGTGCGCGACGGCGCGATCCTGGACGGGGCGACGCGGGTGCTGACCCTCCCCCGGTCCGGCCGTCTCGGCGAGAGCGACATCGAACGGCTCCGCCCGTTCCACTCGGTCACGGTGGACTGGCACGACGCCGAGCCGCTGGCCGCCGCCCGCCTGGTGGCCGGCCTGGCCGCCGCCGGGGTGCCGCTGCGCGCCGCCGACGTGCCCGCCGAGCAGCGCGCTCTACTGGGCACAGCGCTCTGCGAGCTGATCGAAACGGTGCCGCAGGACCTGCTCGCGCGGGAGGAACACAGCATCAGGCTCCGCCGGACGGCCCTGCTCGCGCACGCGGGCATCACCCGGCTCCCGAGCGTGTCGGTGCTGCTCGCGACCCGCCGCCCCGGCCTGGTCGGCTTCGCGCTGGCCCAGATCGGCGACCAGCGCGGCGTGGACGTGGAGATCATCGTGGCCGGCCACGGCTTCGACCCCGCCCCGCTGGCCGGCGTTGGGGTCACGACGCTGGAATGCGCCGGGAACGTGCCCCTGGGCGCGATGCTCAACCTGGCCGCCGAGCGCGCCTCCGGCGAGGTGCTGACCAAATGGGACGACGACGACTGGTACAGCCCCGACCACCTGCTCGACTTGAGCCTCGCGTCCCGCTACTCCGGCGCGGAACTCACCGGCACCCCCGCCGAACTGATCTACCTCGAAGGCCCCGATGTCACCGTCCGGCACCGCTGGCGGACCGAGACCCGGCAGGACTTCGTGGCCGGCGGCACCTTGTTCCTCCCTCGTACGGTCTTCGACGCCGTCGGCGGCTTCCGCCCGATCCCCAAGACCGTCGACGGCGAACTGCTCCGCGCGGTACGGCAGGCCGGCGGCCAGATCTACCAGGCGCACGGCCTCGGCTACGTCCTCCGCCGGGGGCGGCCCGAGCTGCACACCTGGCAGGAGGGCGACGACTACTTCCTGGACCGCGCGGTGTCCCGCTGGGACGGCCGGCGCTCGGCGTCCCACGCCTCCACCTCGGCCTCGTCCGCGCTGGACATCGCCTCGACCTGATCGGCCAACCGGGCCCGCACGCCGGCGGCCCAGCGCTCAGGCAGCTCGTCGAGGGCGGGGCGGTAGCAGCGTTCCAGCCAGGCCGTCCCGGCCTCGGTCGGGCGCAGCCGCTTCGCCACGTTGCCGAAGACGGTGGCGTCGGCGCCGGGCAGCCGGGCGACGCCGTACTCGATGACGGCCTGCGACGGGTACGGCGGCTCGCCCTGGAAGGCCTCGCCCGCCTGATCGGCCTGGGCGGTGATCCTCGGGTCGAGCGGCCGGCGGTCCAGGGCGCTGAGGATGAGCTGCTTGCGCAGGCACTTGTCGCAGCGCCAGCATGGCCCCGCCGGACCGCCGAGCAGGCACCAGCGGGCCAGGTCCCACAGCGGCGAGCGGCGGGCCAGCATCATGGTGGCGATCTCGGAGAGCCCGCCGACCGGCTGCATCATCGGCAGCCCGGCCCCCTCGAACGCCCGCCCCCACGGGCCGGCCGCGCTCCACTGGCGCTCGTCGGGCGTATACCGGGTGGCGTCGATCCGGTAGCGCCCGCCGAGGGTCGTGCCGAACGCGACCGCGCCGAGGTCGTACGCGCCGGCCAGCAGGATGGCGCCGACGGCGACGGCGTGGTGCTCGGGGAACATCGGCCAGGGCCGGGTCAGGAACTCCAGGTCGGAGCGGACCACCAGCACGTCGCGCCCGCGGTCGGCCGCCTGCCGGGAGAGCTGCTCCAGGACTTCGGACTGCACGTGCTTGGCCCGGTTCGGCACCGCGTCGTGCGGAACCCGCCGAAAGTGGATCAACGGGGCGTCGGGCAGGAGGGTGGCGGCGGCGATCGAGTCGGCGCCGCTGCTGTAGATGAGTGCCGCCCTGCTTCCCGCGTACCGGTCGGCGAAGTCGTCGACCGGGCCCGCGTCCACTCCCCAGCCCGCCGCGAGGCTCCGCGCGAAACCGGCCGAGATCGGCCGGTCGAAGGTGATCCGCGACTTCGCCCACGGGGAGACGATGGTCCACGCGGCGAGCGCGCGCAGGTCGGGGTGGACGTGGCCCGGGTCGGCCGGGAGGCTCACCTGGCAGGCGCCGGTGACCAGTTCCATCCGCTGCCCGTCCTGGCCGACGCCGGTCAACTCGTCCTCGGGGTCCAGCCGGAGCCGGAGCGTCCAGTCGCCGCCCGCTTCAGTCCATCCGACGCGCACGGTCGCCCTCCATCGTGTCGATCGCCTGCCATAACCGCAGATCCGCCTGGAGCAGGCGTTCCACCGAGTCGGCCGTGTCCCAGGCGAGCCAGTACGCCTGCTCCGCCCGGTGCCGTGCCTCCGCCAGCTCCACCGCCAGTTCCTCCGCCCGCGTGGCCAGATCCCGCGCCTGAGCGGCCAGTTCCGCCTCCCGTTCGGACAACCGTTCCTGCCGGGCGGACAGCTCCAGGTCGCGGGCCGCCAGCAGCCGGGTCAGCTCGGCGCGGGTCAGGTACCGCCGATCGAGCCTGGCCGCGAGCCTGCGGCCGAGTCTGCGAAGGATCACTCGCATGTGCCCTTTCCGGTGAACAACGCCGTTCCGATCCCCGGGAACCGGGTGGACGGCCAAGCCTGCTGGAGGGTGAAGCCCGCGCGCTCGACCGCCAGGACCCGCTCCGCCGCGGCCGGCGGCGCCACCGCGTCCAATGCTGCCCCGCGCCAGAGGACCCACACCCGTTCGCGACCGCAGAGCGCCCGGGTGATGCCGGTACGCTCCGGGTAGGTGAGCAGGCCGTCGAGGCGTGCCGTGCCGATCCGGAGCACGTCGTCGGGAAGCGTGCCCTCGCCGTAGTACACGAAGCCCTCCCTGATCGATTTGTGCGCGAACATCATCGCGTCGCCTGGCCGGGACCGGGCCCGCATGAGGTCGACCGCCGCCGGATAATCGTCGAGGTGGCCGTCCCTGGCCCGCAGCTCCTGGTGCGCCGGCCAGGCCAGGAACAGGACCAGGACGAGCGCGGCGGCCATCGCCGGGCGGCTGAACCTGTCCAGGGCCAGCCCGGCGAGCAGCGCCAGCGCGGGCGCCGCCACGAACGTGTAGCGGTCGACGTACATGGGGGCGACGGCGTAGGAGATGGCGAACAGCCCGAGCGGCGGAACGGCCAGCCACAGCCACAGCGGCCCGGTCCCCCGGCCGGCGGCGAGCGCGACCCCCAGAAGGAGGCAACCGGCGGGCCAGGACCCGGCCAGGTCCAGCGGGACCCTGGACAGGGTGCCGGCGTCGGGCAACGTGATCCAGGCGACCGCGCCGCGCTGCCCGAACGCGACGACCGCGAGCGCGACGCCGGGTAGCGCTCCCGCGGCCAGCCAGCCGAGCATCCGGGGCAGCACCTCGCGGCGGGACGGCGCGAACGCGACGGCGGCGAGGTGCGCGGGAATGACGAGCAGCGCCAGCAGGTGGGCGCAGCCCAGGACGGCCACGGCCAGCGCGTACGCGGCCCAGCGGGCCCGGCTTGCCGGCTTGTCCATGGCCCGGCTCAGCGCCCACATCGCGGCGACGGCCGCCGCCGCGGCGATCGCGTACGGCCGCGCGTTCTGGCCGTGATAGGCGACCGAGGGAAGCAGCGCGAAGACGGCGGCGGCGAGCAGCCCCGCCCGCGGCGTGCCCAGCCGCCGGCCGAGCGCGGCCAGCAGTCCCGCGCCGACGCCGATCGCGATCGCGGACGGCAGCCGCAGCCACCATTCTGCGGCGCCCGCCTTCATCCACACGTGCATGAAGGCGTAGTACGGCCCGAGGGCCGCGTCGATGTTGCCGACCAGCAGCCCGAGCCCGCGCCAGGACCGGTCAGCGGCGCTGACCGTGGCCAGCTCGTCGATCCAGAGCGAAGGCACCCAAGAACCAGCCCACGTCACCGCGAAAGCGATCACCCCGGCGGCCACGATCGGCCAGGACGCAACCCGTCGCCCAGCCACGATCTGGGGTGGGGACACCGCGAGCACGACCACTGGGAACCGTTTCGTCCGCCGAACCTATCGGGTGCCGTCAGGGGCGGCGGCAACCATCAGAGCAGACGATATAGGCAGCGACATACACGAACACACCTAGACTCTTCCTCCATGTCGGTCACTCTCGCCGAACCCCCCGTTTCCATGATCACGGACCAGCGCGCCTCCCGATTCTCCGTGGGGACGATCGCCACCCTGGCCGTGTGGGCGGCCGGCTCGGCGCTCGCTCTGCTGCTCCCGCGCTGGCTCGATCTGAGCCCGCTGAGCATCCAGGGCGCCGCGCTCCCGCTCGCCGTGGGCGGCCTGGTGATCGCCGTCGTCGTCGCGGTCGCCGCCCGGTGGCCCGGCCGAGCCGATCTGGTCGGCGGCGCGGCGGCGGGCCTGCTCGCCGCGTGGGTCCTGCTCACGCTGCGCACCGCCCTGTACGGCACACCCCACGGCTTCGGCACTCTGGCAGGCGACATGGGCCGCATGTCGGCCATGGCCACCCGCTTCTCGGAGACCCTCGCGAACGGGGACCCGCTCGGCGTCGGCGTGCCCTCGGAGTACCCGCCGCTGTTCCCCTGGCTGATCGGCCGCGCCTCGGCCCTGTCCGGCGTCCCCGCCTGGCGACTCCTCGGGTACGCCGAGATGATCTCCATGTCGGTCGCCGTCATCGCGGCCTACCTGCTCTGGCGACGACTGGTCAGCGCGCCGGTCGCCCTGGCCGTCACGGTCGCGGGCCTGGCGGGCTTCCACGACCCCGCGAAGGCGTTCGTGGTGGTGACTATCGCGGCTTTCGTCCCGTGGACCCTGCAGACGCTCTGGACCCCGCCGGCCGGGCGGCTGAACTGGCTGGTCGCCGGTGTCATCGGCGGGCTCATCATGTGCACCTATCTGGGCCCGTTCATGCTGTGCTCGTTCGGCCTGCTCGCGCTGCTGGCCCTGCTGCTGCGCGGGCCGGACCGGGGAGAGCACCTCCGCCACCTGCTGAAGGTCATCGCGGTGACGGTGGTCGTGTCCGGCTGGTACCTGCTGCCGTACGCGATCACCATCCTGACCAAGGGCGGGCAGACGGTCCAGGACCTTTACCCGACCGATGACCTGCTGGAGCCGCCGCCTCCGTTCGGCTCGCTGTCGCCGCTGTCCGCCCTGCAGATCATCGGCCTGGCCGGCGTGCTGTGGTACCGGCGGGCGGCGTGGTGGGCCACCCCGATGTTGTGCCTGATCGCGGGCCTCTACCTCTACCGCGCGGTGATGCTGGCCCGGTTCACGGTGGACGGGCACACGATGTTGGCCCACTACACGTCCCGGATGCTGGGGCCGATCCTGGCCGTCTGCGGGGTGCTCACGATCATCCTGCTGGCGGGCGCCCTGGCGCGACGGCTCGCCCGCCCGCTGCCGCGCGGCCTGGGGCTGGCCGGGGCGACCGTCCTGGTCATCTGGACGATGTTCACCACGATCGGGTCCTGGATGCCCAACCGGGACGCCCTCACCGGCGCCGCCCCGAACAGCGCCGCCGTCGCCCACCTGCAGCCCTTCCCGGACGGCAGGCTGCCCCGATTCGCGGTCGCCGAGCACGCCGCGGACGGATTCCCGGCGACCCAGGTGGCCAAGGCGGTGGCCCGGACCCTGCCCGCGGACCGGCGGCCGGTGACGCTCGCCGTCGACGAGCGGCTCTTCGCCTCCGTACCGTGGCCCGGCTACCTGGCGGTGGACCGGACCGCCGCCAACAGCATGGCCCGCTGGGACGACCGGCACGCCGAGGTCGCCCGGCTCGCGACGATCCTGGACCCGGCGGCGTTCGCCGCGGCGTCGACCACGTTCGGGACCATCGACGTGTTCGTCCTATGGAACGAGGGAGACGTCTGGTCCTGGAAGGACGTGGACTTCCGTCCCGCGCAGTTCGACCCCGCCATCTTCGCGATCACCACCAAGCTGCCCGACGGCCTGGTCGTGGCCACCCGGAAGAGCTAGGCCGCTTCGTCACCTTCCGCCCGCATCATGCTCGCCAAGAGGCCCCGGTCGCTATTGACTCTCCATCGCGGGCCTGCCGGTCTACTGCGCCGTGACCACGTCGCGACTTGGAACTTTCGCTCGATCGTGGGGCCCGACAGGACCGCGCGGAAATCGCGCGGATCGCGGTATACAACGCAACGTTGTCAGCCTGCGACGCCATGACCAACGGGCCAGATCGACAACCTTACCGAACGTCGTTCGGGAAGGTTTGCTCATCCAGAGCCACCTGCGCGATCCCGAGAGATCGGACATTGGGGTTCTTGAGCAGGTCGGCCGCAGCGCCCATATCCGACATTTTCATGATTACGCCGCGAAGTTTTCCCTGCTTTGCCAACACTCTCAGCTCGACGAGGTCCAGCCCCAGTTGAGCGAGAACACCCCTGTCCGATTCATGGAGAAGCGAAACCCATTGCCGGAACTGAGCGGTCGCAGAAAGTTCGTTGCAGCGAGGCAGAGCAACCTCCTCGCAGGAGCTGTTGTTTCTCCACGAGACAGGCTTGCGCCCCTCTCCGGTATAGAACAGGACATTCTGCGTCGGGACCGAAACGGGATTCTTTCATAGACGAACTCCCCCGCGGACGGGGGTGGAGAGACCTGGAGAACAAGCCTTCCAGGTCTCTCCACCCCCGACTACAGTAGCTGTTATGTCTTCTCCGTCGGACTAGCCGCAGAACCTGCGAAGGGTTCCGTAGGCGGAACCGTTGTACTTCTCCCAGTCGCACTTGAGCCTGACGTAGGTATCCGTGCTCTTGCCCTTAGCCCACATCCCGGCGAACTCCGGTTACCGGACCAACCAGCCTCAGGGCACGGTGTCCAACTGGATCACACCCGCGAGATAGGCGGCACGAACGTGTGGATTGCGTACAATCTCCAGCGCGCCTCCTGGCTCCACCCAGTCGATCATCAGTCCCGAGATCCGCCCATCGTTGGCGGCGCTTTGCATCTCCGCCAGCTTGAACGCTTTCCCGGTCAGTGCTTGGCGCTGTGCCGGACTAAGGCTCTCCAACCAGGCACGGAACTGCTCGGCATCATCTGTTCCATCACAGGCCTGCGTATGGACAGGACCACAGTTGTCCCCCGACCATGACAGGGGAAGATCCGCCGGCCCGATGGTCGAGAACAGTACTCTACTGGCCACGTTATCGAGGTCCGCCGACTCCATCTCATCGCTCGTCAGCGGCTTGTCCAGCTCCGCGATGAGAGCGACCCCGTATTTCCGGTGGTCCAGGCCCGATGTGGATATCGCCTTGTCGAGACCGTCCAGGAAACGCTCAAGCTTACGGCGCTCGCGGACCGGTCTCCCGGTTCCCTTCAGGTACCCCTGTCGGAACACCTCGGTGGCGGCCGAGTCCCGTACCGTGACAAGGTCGTGGTTTCCTCCTGTGTTCGGGTCGAGAGTCACCGTCGTCGGGGACGTCCCCAGACCGTTGGGAATCGGGACCAGGTCGACCGAGACGGCCGCCGGCGCATCCGTGGGAAGGGTGTTGGCCGGCTCACTGTAGTCAGTGAGAAGATCCGACCCGTAATCCGGATGAACGACAGCCAAGGCGATCCCGTAGGCCGAGTACAGCTCCGCCCACTCGTCACGCGTGAGCTCCCGACCTTCATTCGCACACGAGGTTGCGAGGACCAAGAGAGCGGCAAGCGGAACGGCGGCGAGGTTCCGCAGTCGTAAGAGCATCGTTTCTACCATCCATCGAACGGTCAAGCCCGCCCAGGCCTACACCGCCATCTCATGCCGCAGAATAAGGAGCTCCACGTCCTTGGAGGCGTCGCTACGGGCCAGCAGGCTCAGCCAGCCCGCAACCTTGACGAAGATCAGATACGGCAGACGAAGGCACACAATAAGGGATGATAACCGCAGGCCAACCGCACCGTACACGCGTATTGGCACACCACAGGAATCGCACCCTTATCATTTCCCGTCTGGCACCAAGCGAATAGTTCGAACTTCGGGATTATTTAAGAAATGGAGTAGCTGGCCCTTGGTGCTCCAGCTTAGAATGAAGCCATAGACGTTGGCCTCCTCTGCCGCATGGCGTAACGCCGAGAGAGTGAGTCCAAATTTGCGAAGATTTGGTTCGTCGTACCCTCTTAACAAGGACACCCATTCGCGAAATTGTCCTACAGAAGACGCCTTGTCGCAATTTCGAAGAGTGCCGTCGCCACAGTTGTCGAATCCAGACCACCAGTAGAGCGGCTTTCCCGATGTTTCCTGTATCGGCGAGAGGAGGATGAATTCGTCGTCATCACGTGACAGCTTTGGATTGACACTGCGCCGAAAATCTGCTTCACTCAACGAATTCACAAGCTCCACTATAGCCGTTGGTCGGCTATTGTCGGCTAATTCAATTATCGCCGTCTTGGCCTTGCTCTTCTCGGCCACCGACTCCCCTGTACCTCCTCGGAATTTGGCCAACACGGCAGTCATCGGTTTGGCTGGTAGTTGAGCGGCGCCGATAAGGCGACCCCATGGGGATTGAGCTAGCCGAATATTGGTCGATTCTAATTCATTTCCGAGCGCACGGGCCGGGACTAACAAAGAAAGGGAAATGGGAGTACGCTCGACGTCCGTGTATGGGCCCCGGCGGACCAGATACTCCGGGGAGGTTACTTGTAAGGCATTTCCGAGCACGAGCCTCATTCTCTCGGTGCGATACTCGGAGTATTGCAGGCTTAAACCAAGCGTGACCATTAAGCCGGTGAGGGCAATTACCGAACCCAAGACCAACCTGCGCCGCAACTTATTGCGCCGACGCACTTCGCTGATCATTCTCCCTCCTTAAGGTCCAGGACTACCCATTTGCCGATGCAACCGATAGCCGTTCTTCCCTCTGCGATCGCCGCCCGGAGCTGCGCGTCCGGATCGTCCGGCTTTGGGAAGGCGGTTGTTGACGGCGCAGACGCCATGGCGGGCGCCGGGCTCTGACTCGGTTGCGCATCGTCCGCAGCCACCGACACGGCCATGCTCCTCGGCAGCATCGCGCCGACATGGCAAGTTTCCGGCCGCCGAAGGACCGGTCCCATTGCCAGGCCGCTGAAGCTGGCCTTGGACTCAACTAGACGTCCTGGTATTGAGGTCGCCGGCACCTGCAGCACCAAACCTGGCAGCACATCTGGCTGATGCCGATGGCCAGGCTGACCCACCGGCGCAGGGACCTCGTACTGGACGGCTTCGCCGGGGACGTGGTGTTCCGCGCCAAGGACTACTACGCCGACGTGGTCGCGGCCCCGGACCATGCCACCGCGCGCCAGATCATGTACTGGCTCACCGCATACGACTCCTGGCTGGTCTCCAGCCCGTGGCCGTACGTCACGATGGTGGTGGTGTGACCTGGTAGATCTGGAGCACCCCGTCCGGGTCTCGAACGCCGTCCGCCACGTCTCGGGGATCTGGAGTGGTGATCCGAAGACGCGGAAGGCGCGGGTGGGGCACATCGAGCAGATGGTCCCACACCGAGCGCCCACGTCACAGCTAACGATTCCCGCACCAATGACACCGCGAAGATTCTGGTGCTAAACGCATAAAGCCCGCTAGGCCGTCTCGTCGCCTTCCACCCGCATCACGCTCGCCACCGCCCGGACGATGTCCAGGTCGCGGAGCCGCTCCACGGTCAGCGACAGCGCCGCGTCGCTGGCCCGGTGCGTGACGAGCACGAGTTGCGCGTCGTCCCCCCGGCCCTCCTGCCGGACCGTCTGGATCGACACGTCCTGCTGGGAGAACACGTCGGCCACGGTAGCCAGGACGCCCGGCTTGTCGGCCACGTCGAGCGACACGTGATACCGCGTCACCGTCTCCCCGACCGGATGCACGGCAAGGTCGGCGTACACCGACTCGGACGGCCCGCGCGTGCCGGCCAGGCGGTTGCGGGCCACCGCGACCAGGTCGCCCAGCACCGCCGACGCGGTGGGCGCCCCGCCGGCGCCGGCGCCGTAGAACATCAGGCGACCGGCCGACTCCGCCTCCACGAACACCGCGTTGTACGCCTCCCGCACCCCGGCCAGCGGATGCGACCTCGGGATCATCGCGGGATGCACGCGGACGCCGACCGAGCGGCCGTCGTCGGAGCGGGCGCAGATCGCCAGCAGTTTGATCACGTAGCCCATCGCCTTGGCCGAGGCGACGTCGGCGGCGGAGATCTCGGTGATGCCCTCGCGGTACACGTCCGCCGCGGTCACGCGGGTGTGGAAGGCGATCCCGGCCAGGATGGCGGCCTTGGCGGCGGCGTCGAAGCCCTCCACGTCGGCGGTCGGGTCGGCCTCGGCGTAGCCGAGCGACTGCGCCTCCTCCAGGGCGTCGGTGAAGGACGCGCCGGAGGAGTCCATCTTGTCGAGGATGTAGTTGGTCGTGCCGTTGACGATGCCGAGCACCCGGTGCACCCGATCCCCCGCCAGCGACTCGCGCAGCGGCCGGATCAGCGGGATCGCCCCGGCGACCGCGGCCTCGAAGTAGAGGTCGGCCCGGTTGGCGGCGTGCACGGTGGCGCCGTCCTCGGCCAGCAGCGCCTTGTTGGCGGTGACCACCGACTTGCCGCCCGCCATCGCGGCCAGGATGAGCGACCTGGCCGGTTCGATGCCGCCGATCACCTCCACCACGATGTCGACGTCGTCGCGGGTGACCAGGGCGTGCGCGTCGGTGGTGAGCAGCGACTCGGGCACCGCCACGTCACGTTTTCGGCCCAGCTTGCGCACGGCCACCCCGGCCAGCTCCAGCGGCGCGCCCACCCGGGCCGCCAGGTCGTCGGCCTGCTCGGTGAGCAGCCGCACCACCTGGGAGCCGACCACGCCACAGCCCAGCAGGGCGACCTTCAGCGGTTCGCTCACAACTGCCCCCTCAGCAGGTCTTCCTCGGTCTCGCGCTGGACGATCACGCGGGCCTGGCCGCCGGACACCGCGACCACCGCGGGCTTGGGCAGATAGTTGTAGTTGTTGGCGAGCGAGCGGCAGTACGCCCCGGTGCCCGCGACGGCGATGAGGTCGCCGGGGGCCAGGTCGGCCGGGAGGTAGAGGTCGCGGATGACCATGTCGCCGCTCTCGCAGTGCTTGCCGACCAGGCGGGACAACATCGGGGCCGCCTCGCTGGACCTGGAGGCCAGGCGGGCGGTGTATTCGGCGCCGTACAGCGCGGTGCGGATGTTGTCGCTCATGCCGCCGTCGACGCTGACGTAGGTGCGCAGGCCCTCGACGTCCTTGACCGTGCCCACCTCGTACAGCGTGATCCCGGCCAGGCCGGTGATCGAGCGGCCCGGCTCGACGGTGAGGCGGGGCAGCGGCAGCCGGGCGGAGGCGCAGACGTTCGCCACGATCTCGCGCAGGCTCTCGGCGATCAGCTTGATGTCGGGGGCGTCGTCGCCGTCCAGATACGGGATGCCGTAGCCGCCGCCCAGGTCGAGTTCGGGCAGCACGACCCCGTGCTCGTCCTTGATCTGGGCGAGCAGGCCGGCCAGCCGCCGGGCGGCCACCTCGAAACCGGCGGTGTCGCTGATCTGGGAGCCGATGTGCGAGTGCAGGCCGACCAGTTCCAGCGAGGGCAGCGCCAGCACCCGGCGGACCGCCTCGGCTGCCGCGCCGCTGTTCAGCGAGAGGCCGAACTTCTGGTCGTCGTGGGCGGTGGCGATGAACTCGTGGGTGTGCGCCTCCACGCCGACCGTCACCCGGATCATGACCTTGGGGCGCACGCCGTGCTTGTCGGCCAGGTAGCCGAGGCGGGCGATCTCCTCGAAGGAGTCGGCCACGATGTGCCCGACCCCGGTGACGACGGCACGTTCCAGCTCGGCCGCCGACTTGTTGTTGCCGTGCATGGTGATGCGCTCGGGCGGGAAGCCGACGCTGAGCGCCACGGCGAGCTCGCCCGCGCTGCACACGTCCAGGCCGAGGCCCTCCTGCATGATCCAGCGGGCCACCTCGCGGCACAGGAACGCCTTGCCCGCGTAGTGCACGTCGCCGTCGTGGAAGGAAGCGCGGTAGTCGCGGCAGCGGGACCGGAAGTCCTCCTCGTCCATCACGAGGAGCGGGCTGCCGTACTTGGCCGCCAGGTCGCGGACGTCCACGCCGCCGATCGTGATCGTGCCGTCGATTCGCTCGGACGTTCGCGGCCAGAGCGCCGGGTTGAGGGCGTTCAGGTCGGCGGGAGCGTGCGGCGGGCGTTCTTCTGGCAGCACTTCGGCGTGCCTGTCACCGGCCGGATGGGCGAATCGACTCACCTGAACGAGGTTATCGGACTCGCCACCCCGGATGAGACGGTTGCCCAGGTGCCGAGACGCTACATGCGGTCGGGCGGAACCTCCGCCGACAGCGCCCCCAGCACGACCCGCACGGCGCGGGCCAGCCAGAGCCGCGCGGTGTGCACCTCCCCGGCGGGCTCGTCGCCGACCGGAGTCGCCGGGGCCCGCTCATGCGCGTCGTGGTACGCCCCTGCCAGCCGTTCCGCGAACGCCTCCCAGCGCGGATCGCGGCTGCTCCTGCGGCTGGGCAGCTCGGCCAGCATGCGCAGCACGCCCCGATCTTCCACGCCATCCAGCAGCTCCGGCCGGAACCCGCTCATCGGAACCTCGAGCTGCGCCCCCCACCGCGCCACCGCCACCGCCCGCGAATACGCATATTTCACGACAAATCCGGGGTTGTCCCATGTCCGTGGATGGTCGGGCCAGGTGCACGAAGCCAGGTGCGGCAGCTCTTCGAGTTCCGCGACGTGCTCGCCGGGAAGCGTCACCGTCACCAGCAGCAGCCCGCTCGGCTGGATCTCGACGTCCGCGATCCCGTCTGTCGCGCGCAGGTCCTCAACGGAGACCCCGGCCCGCGCCAGGGGCGAGATGTATTTGGCCGCCTCCGCCCATGTGCCCACCGGGGTGGGGGGATAGCCAAGGAGGGCGCCAAGCCGATCAGGAGTCACCGGAGGACTTTAGCCGGGAACACGGCCGACCACGCGGGCATACATCCGACCGGGGGCCGGGCCGGGATCGAGGAAGCCCGGCAGCGCGGGCAGGTCCACGGCGAAGGTCTGAAGCAGCTGGTAGAGGGTGTCGGCGTCGGCGGGGCGGCGTTCGGGTTCCTTCTCCAGCAGGGCTTCGATGAGTTCGGCGAGCGCCGGAGGGACGCCGGGGACGGGCGGCGGGCGCTCCTTGACCTGGCGCTCGAAGACGACGTAGTCGGTCGTGCCGGTGAACAGTTGCCGCCCGGTGAGCATCTCGTGCAGCACGCAGCCCAGGGCGTACAAGTCGCTGCGGGGTCCGGCGACACCGCGTTTGATCTGCTCGGGAGCCATGTACGCGGGTGTGCCGAGAATCTGCCCGGTCCTGGTGAACTGGGCGCCGCCGGCCTCGCGCAGGATGGCCAGGCCGAAGTCGAGGACCTTGACCGTGCCGTCCGGGCACAACATCAGATTGGTCGGCTTGAGGTCGCGGTGGCAGATGGCGAGCGCGTGGGCGGCCGACAGGACGGCGCACGCCTGCGCGGCGATCGCGGCGGCCCAGGCCACCGGCAGCGGGCCGTGCTCGCTGACCACGTCGGCCACGGTGACGCCGTCGATGAACTGCATCACCTGGAAGAGCCGCTGCTCGTGCGTGCCGAAGTCGTACAGGACGGGCGCGCCGGGATGGTCCAGCCGGGCCAGGATGCGCGCCTCCCGGATGAAACGCCGCTCCAGCTCCTCGTCGGGCCCGCCGGGCAGCCGGAGGAACTTGACCGCGATCTTCCGGTCGAGATGCTTGTCGTGACCGCCGTAGACGGCGCCCATACCACCCTGACCGAGGGGGAGGTCGTCAAGCTCGTATCGGTCAGCGATGACCATGCGGCTACTTTAGAGGAGTTGTCCGCTGGCTAGACCGTCCAAGCCCAGCCGGATCAGCCGCTCTCCCCGCCTGGTGGTGGCCCGCAGGGCGTCGTCCAGCTCCGCTAGCCGCCGGAACGCCGCCCCGTACGGCCGCTGTTCCGGCAGCGAGAGCCGGGGCACCCGGGTCCGGCGGGCGTCCAGGCGGCTGGTGCCGCGGCTGTGGCCGCCACCGGCGCGCAGGAACCCGGCCAGGAAGTCGGAGTCCAGCCGAGCCGGATCCAGCCGGTAGAGGGTGAGCTGGGGGCCGAGCACCGCGCCGCTCTCCGCGATCACCCGGACCGTCCCGGTGGGCGTGGTCACCACGTCCCCGGCCTCGATCACGATCTGCCCGGCGGCCGACCCCGTCCGCCCGGAGGGGACGCCGCCGAGCAGCACGTCGTCGCCGGACAGCACCGGCACCTCGCCCTGGTCGGCCACCTCGCCGGGCTTCATCGCCGAATGGTGCACGGCCAGCAGCCCTGCCTTGGCCAGCTCCCCCACCGTGGTCATGTTCAGATCCCTGGGCTCGTCGAGCACGGCCAGTTCCGGCCCGGTCAGGCTGCTCGCCGCCGCCCGGAAGCCCTCCTGCTCGGCGAGGAACTCCGCGGGCGTGCCGCGCCGGTCGAACCGCAGCGGGCTGACGTCCACCTCGTCGTCGAGCAGGTCGATGATGCGCACGCCCTGCGGATCACGCTGGAACTCCAGCCAGGCGGGCCACACGCCGGACAGCTCGCCGTTGAACATGAGCACCTGGGCGGGCGGGCGTTCCCCGCTCTCCGGGCGGCGCAGCACCCACAGGTCGGCGGCGCCGAGGGCGATCACCGCACGCAGGGCGCCGCCTCTGAGCAGGTTGGCGCGGATCCGGCGACCGGGGCGGCGGGAGGCCGCGGCGGGTGGCATCAGGATCACCACGGTCCCACCGGGCCGTGCTCGCGCCAGGCAGTGCTGCACCCAGGCCAGCTCCGGCTCGCCGCGCGGCGGCAGGCCATACTCCCAGCGCGGATCCCCGGCCAGCTCGTCGTGACCCCAGGCGCGCTCGTTGAACGGCGGATCGCAGACGACCGCGTCAACGCGCTCGCCGGGGAAACCGTCCTGGCGGAGCGAATCCCCCGCCACCACGCGGCCGTCCACGCCGCGCATCCGCAGCCGGATCTGCGCGATCCTGGCCGAGGAGCCGGACAGCTCCTGCCCCCGGGCCGCCTTCGCGCCCAGCAGCAGCGTCCCGATCCCGCACGCGGGGTCGAGCAGCGTGCCGCCGCCGGACAGCCGGATCATCAGCTCGGCCAGCTCGGCGGGCGTGACCGCCAGCTGCCGGGAGTGCGCCTCGACATACCGCTCGCACAGGAACTCGAAGGCGTCCCGCGTCCCCCGCTCGTCGGCGAGTTCCGCGAGCAACTCGGTGACCCCGGGCCGCAACCCGGACGGGCGGCCTTCCAGGAAGTCCCCCGCCGCGGCGACCAGCTCCCCCAGGCGCAGATCATCCCCGGAGGCCCGCAACCGCTGCCAGGCCAGATCCCCCGGCGACACCTCGTAGGGCTTGCCGTTGCGCCGGAGCCACTCCTCGACCTCGGCGAGGGAGAACAGCGGGCTCGCGGTGGTCCCGCCGATGGGCTGCGGGAAGTCCTCATGACGGCGACGCCAGTTGCTCACCGCGGCCCGGCCGACATCGGCCAGCCGGGCGATGTCGCCAGCGTTCACGTAAGTCACGTCATCACTCTACACGACATGCCTACTTGTGAAGTGCTTCAACCAATGTTTTACTGTGCATATGAAACACAGCACGCTGGGACTCCGGTACGCCGCCCGATCCGATGTCGGGCAGCGCCGCCAGAAGAACGAGGACTCGGCCTACGCGAGCGGGCGGCTGCTCGCCATCGCCGACGGCATGGGCGGCCACCCGCACGGCGCCGTCGCCGGGGCCACCACGATCCGAGTGCTGTCCGGGCTGCCCATGGACGGCGAGCCGATCGCCGCGCTGGAGGCCGCGGTGCACACCGCCGCCCAGACGCTGAAGAGCATGGCGGAGGCCGACCCCGCGATGAACGGCATGGGCACCACGCTGACCGCCATGCTGTGGAACGGCCAGGGCTTCGCGCTGGCCCATGTCGGCGACTCGCGCGGCTACATGCTGCGCGACGGCGTGCTGTACCAGATCACCCACGACCACACGCTGGTACAGTCCCTGGTGGACGACGGGCGGATGACGCCGGAGCAGGCGGCCGAGCACCCCCGGCGGTCGATGCTGATGCGGGCGCTGGAGAGCACCGGCAACGTGAATCCCGACATGTCCTCGCGCGGGGCCTACCCCGGCGACCGCTACCTGCTCTGCTCGGACGGCCTGCCCGCCGTCGTGTCGCCGGACACGATCCACGAGATTCTCACCTCCGTCGCCGACCTCGACACCGTCGCGCGCACGCTCGTCGACCTCGCCAACCGCGGCGGCGGCCCCGACAACATCACCTGCGTCGTTGCCGACGTGGTCGAAATGCCCGATGGCTCTACCGGAGACGAGCATCCCATCATGGTCGGCGCGGCTTCCTCCGATCAAGACCCAACCCCTGATTCGGCCCGTCTTTGACTCACCGAGGGTCCGGTATCCGGCTCAGTAGTCTTTGTCTCATGGCGAGAGCGCGAGGGTCGGTCAACCCGTCCAGCGCGGCGAGCGCCTCCCGCAGGTGAACCGTATCGTCCGCGCCGGTCCCGGCAATATCGACCGCCGCCACGATGTTCTCCAACGCGACCGCCAACTGCCACTGGTCACCCAGTTCGCGCTGGATAGCCGCGGCCCGGCGATGAAACTCCAAGGACTCGGCGGGACGCCCGATTTCCCGGTAGGCCACACCCGTGACGTCCAGCGCCTGAGCCTCCCTGGCTCGGTCGCCGATGCGCCGATGGATGCTCGCGGAACGCTGGAAGGAGACCATCGAGTCGGCGAAATCTCCCTCGGCCATCCGCACCTTTCCGTGCTCCAGCAGCCAATACCCCTCCCACATCAGGTTGCCCTGCTCACGCGCGATGGCAAGGGCTTCCTCGATGTGCTCCCGGGCGAGGGAGACCTGCCCAGACTCCCGGCGGATCATCGACAGGATCCGGAGCGTGTTCCCCTTTCTGTCGGGGAGGTCCAGGCTTCGGAAGAACTCCAGCGCCCGTTGCGCGTCCTCCACCGAGTCGTCGAGACGACCGAGTTCGAAGCCGATCTCGGCCAGATTCGCCCGCACGATCATCTCCCAGCTGGACGCGCCGAGAGTTTCCAGCAGTTCCACGCTCCGCTCCAGGTCGGCATAGGCCTGCGCGAGCCGGCGGCGACGAAGATTGATCAGGCCGAGGTTGTTCAGAGCCATCGCCTCGCCAAGCTGGTTGCCTAGTTCCCGCCCCAGCTCGAACGCAAGTTGGTGGTGCTCCGCGCCCTTGTCGAGCTGGTGGGACTGGACATAGGCCTTCCCGAGGCTGTCCAGGACCTCTGCCTCCCCATAACGGTTGCCCACGCGCCGAGCCGCCTCCAGTCCGGCCGCGGCCATCGTGAACCAGGGTTCGAAGGTGTTGTGACGCGCGCAGTAGCTTCGGGTGACGGCGGCGAGCTGCCAGGCCAGGTCATCGAGACCTGCCCGCGCCGCCGCGAGCACCACAGCAGTCAGATTCGTGAGTTCGTCCTGAAACCAGCGGAGCGCCTCCGGATAACCGGCGAACGTCACGGCGCCGACCGGTGCGGCGGACCCGCTCAATGTGATCGACCGATCGAACGGAGCCAGTTTCTCCTGGGCATGCGCCGCGCTGTGCAAGTACCAGGCGGCCACCTGCCGCAGCACGTCCTGGCGGCTCTGTGCGCTCTCCTCGGCCGTGGCCTGGTCTATCGCGTACGCGCGCATCAGATCGTGGAACTGGTACCGGTCCGGCGCGATCTGCTCAAGCAGGTACGCCCCCACCAGGAGGTCGAGCATCTGCCTGACCTGCCCAGGCGTGCTCCCCACCATGGCGGCGGCGGCCGCTGCGCCGAACTCGGGGCCAGGATGCAGACCCAGAAGGCGGAACGACCTGGCGGCCGGTTCCGGCAGCGCCCGGTAGGACCAGGCGAAGACTGTTCGCACCGCATCCGCCTCGTCGCCGTCCTCCGCGGTCAGCGCGTCCCACAGGGCCGACTCGTCACGCAGGTCCCGAATCAGCTCGCGTAACGGCATCCACGGCCGGCTGGCCGCCCGCTCGCCGGCGATGCGCAACGCGAGGGGGAGCCTGGCGCACAGCCTGACCAGCTCGGCCAGGTCCTCCGAGGAGTCCTCTTTCCGGTAGTCGGCGGTCACACTCCTGATCAGGTCCAACGACTCAGCCTCAGCAAGCATGTCGACGCGGACGCGGTTGGCCCCGTCGCGGGCCACCAGCCCGGACAATCGGCTCCGGCTCGTCACGATCACCAGGCAGGTGTCGGTTCCTGGCAGCAGCGGACGCACCTGGGCCGCGCTCGCCGCGTTGTCCAGCACGATCAGCACCCGTCGCCCTGCGAGCCGTGAACGGTACAGAGCCGACCGGTCTTCGAGTTCCAGCGGGATCGCGCTGACCGGCACGTCAAGCGCGCGCAGGAACCGGTCCAGCACCTCCTTGGCGGTGATCGGCGCGCCCGGGTCGTAACCGCGCAGGTTCATGTACAGCTGACCGTCGGGGAACCGATCGCGGATCTGGTGTGCCCAGTGCAGCGCGAGCGCGGTCTTCCCCACTCCCGCCGTTCCGGCGATGACGCAGATCCCGGCCGATCGGAAGAGGTCTCCGTCGGGAATCAGCGCTTTGCCCAGTCGCTGCAATTCTCCCGTCCGGTTGACGAACCCCCGCACATCGCCGGGTAGCTGGCGTGGGACCTGCCTGTCCAGCGGTTGAGGACCGTGAAAATGCACTCCGCCGTGCACGTCTCGCGCCTGAACTACGTCACCCGCCGCGCCGGACATATCGGAGCGCGTGTTCTCCTCGTGCGAGTTTCCGGTGCCGTCCGGCCTGCTGGACCCCATCAAAGTATTTCCCGCCTTCTCGACGACGGCCGAGCAAAGGTCGGCTTCAACGGGGGACGGCTCTTTCTCATCGCGGGAGGTCGAGCGAGCGGTGATTACGGTCGAAGAAGGAGGTGATGTCCTCGCCTGCCGCGTAGAGCTTTGCGATCAGCGCCCGCCAGCGCGTGACCAGACCCGAGTCGATGTATCGGACCCCACCGGCGAGCACACCTCGCTCGTCGTAGCGGACCTCATACATGACATCCAGGCCGAGGGTGACCACTTCCGGCAACGCGCCGTTCACCTCCAGCGGGCGTACGGCATCCGGGCCAACGATCCGGACGAGCCCGCCGTACTCATGCCGTAGCCGGAGGAGGCGGAGCTCCCATCGCAGATAGGGAGTGACCGGCTCTTCGACGACCCGGACGCGCCAGGTGCGGAACCCCGCCCGGGCGATACGCTCGTAGTAGGCCTGAAGTGACTCCCGCCGCTGTTCGAGAAGCTGCAGCGCCTTTCTCCAGTCTCCCCGGGAGAATGCTTCCCAACTGTCGTCGCCCGGTTCTTGGAAGACTTGCCGACGTTCCAGCTTCCAGAAATCAGCGTGGCTGATCGCCCAGAAATGCTCAGCGAAATCGCGACGATATTCCGCGGTGGCCAGCTGGTCACCATGGGATGCATCAAGAAGATCACGCATCCGGTATATCCGACTTCGCCGCAATGAGCATCACGCGCGGAATAACTACTAACTGTTCGTCCGCCGCGATCGTCACTCCCACCGGAAGTCTCGGGCGAAACGTCGCGGTGAGATCTCGTCCAATGACGGCGATGTCTCCGTTGTCGAGTTCCCATATATCCGGGCAGCCGTCGTCGTTTCCGGTGCAACCCAGCTCAGCCGCCGACTTACCGAGCCTTCTACTCAACGTCGCCGACGAATCGGCTTCCCATGCGCGAGTCACGATTTATATCCTCCAGCGAGAGCCGAACGCCACTCGGAGCGTACATTCGAATTGAGAAACAGACAAGAAAGCTTCGTATCTGTCTGACACAATCGGGAATATTGGGCGCACCTCATCTCGGCCGTCAGCGATCGAGGGGAACCGCCGGAACCGCTTCTGTGACCCATATCGGCCCATCGGCGCAGGCCAGCTCCGGCCCGTCAGCCGGAGTCATGCTGGTGCCCAGCACTGTCAGCCATTCATCACCAATCCTGGCGTAGGGCCCGCGCAGACCGAATAGGTTGAAACGGAACACGCGAACCTGATTATGGGTCTCACGAACACCGCGTGCCGGGTCAATGAACATGAAGTCCGGTTCCATCCAGCCGGCATAGGTTGCATCGTCGTCGTTCTGTGGCTCGCCGGCCACCCCGTCCGCCGCGAGTGCCAGCGCCGGTCCGAGTAGCTCTCCGATAAGCAGATCGACGTCTTGCCACAATTTCGCCGTAACGAGATCCGCCGCGATGGGGACGCCACCCCGCTGCACCAGAATGTTTCCCGAGTCAAATGTGTCATCCATCCAGTGGATGGTTACACCGACCTCGGAGTCACCGTTGCGCACGGCCCAGTGCACGGGAATAGGTCCTCGATATTTCGGCAGCAGCGAGGGGTGCACGTTGATGCCGCCGAGTCGGGCCATTCGCCGCACCTCGGAAGGCAACCTCCAGGGCAGGCCGTACGCCACGATGAGGTCGGCTCGGTAGCCCTCCAGCGCCCTGGCGAGGCCACCCACAGTACCCGGCAGGATTAGATCCATGCCCGCGGGCAGTGATTCGCTGATAGCCGCGATAGTCGCCGCGGAGTTCTTACTCGTTGGCCTGCTCTGGCGAAGGGAGCGGGCATGAACCAATGCGACTGGGACATGACCGGCCTTTGTACATGTCTTGTGCAGGAGGGTGAAGCCGCTCGCGGCAAAGGAGATCAGGACTAACCGCAATGCGCTGGCCATACTGGCCCACTCCCCCCTCATGCCCGGATTCTGGCATATTGCGACACAATCCACTCGGCAGGCTCGTCGGGTAACACGAATCCCTATGCGAAACCAGCTGACATTGACCCAACGACTAGTGATCTTATACCTGGCAATGCTTCTCCACCCAGGATTCGATCAAAACCGAACGAATAGGAACCACTACCCGCCACCATCACCAACGTTGAACATATGATCGAAATTTACAGTTCTCGCCAAGAGACTCCGGGGCAGCGAAAGTGCTAGCAAGACCACGGGATCGCCCCGACGAACAAAGGATCCCTGACGGGAAGCTCTGGTCAGGGACCTAACCATGGAGAGCCGTCTTGGGAAATCGAACGCCCCTGAGGCTGCTGAACATCCGGCGCCGTTCACAACCCTCTAGCAGGTCCAGTGAGATCGCCAATATGCACTAGTACGGCAGCCGCCAATTGCTATCTGACCAGGGCATTTCCTTGGTTTAGGCGGGCGCGGTGATGGAACCAGCGAGATCGTGCCTGGTGGCGGCGTCGCCAGTCCAGCCAGCGCGCGGCGTGGCGAGGCGGATACCCGCGCTGTAGGGCGGCGGCAAGCAGGCGCCTGATTTCCGGGACCGTCAGCGGGATCAGCCCGGGGTCACTCGGCGGGGTCTGCCCGGGATAAACCGGCGGCGGGGCCTGGGCGTCGGTGCGGTCCCGTAACTGGGCGGCGGTGACGGCGCAGACGGCCAGGGCAGCCATGACCAGCACGATGTGGCGCAGGATCGCCGTATAGAGCCGTGCCTGGCACTGATCCAGCCCGAAGCAGTCCTTGCCGAACTCAAAATCCTCCTCGACCGGCCATCGCAGCCCGGCGGCCCGGATCAGCCTGGTCTTGGTCAGCGGTCGGCCTTCGGGCACGTAGCAGTAGTGGAAGGCCAGCTTGCCGGTCTTGAGGTGGCGGCGGACCAGCAGATGATGACGCGGCGAGGCGGTGCCGATCCACGCCCAGGCATACCACCGCTCGCCCTTGGAGCCCTTGCCGGCGGAGCGGACCTCCCAGCGCCGTTTGTCCTTGGCCAGTTGCTTTACCGCCTGCGCGCAGGTCAGCTTCGTCCCCGCGGCCAGCGTGAGCATGAAACCGGAGGAGACCCGCAGCACGTAAGCCTGGCCGTTGTCCTGGAGGAACTCGCGCAGCCGGGTGCAGCCGCCGTAGACCTCATCGCCACAGACGAAGTCGAAGACCAGGCCGTCGGCGTAGGCGTCGGCGCACAGGTCGATGGCCAGCTGGCCCTTGGTACGGAACTCCAGGTCCAGCGGCAGGCCCATGGTCAGGGACTTCACCGGATCTTCGATGTGCTCTCGCGGTATCCATTGCCGTGCGCCGGCCAGCGCGTGGCCGGTCTGCTCCCGGACATAGGACACGTATACGGTGTTGATGCCGTTGGCGATGCGGCCCGCGCACCCCATGTACTGGCGTTTCACCCCGGCCGTGAGTCCGCCTTATGACGAGCACGCGGTAATGCCGATGGGGCTTGTGGTGCTGGGTGTGGCCCTTGGTGCCACTGCGCGATGGTCGTGATAATTTTCGGCGATTCGGGCGTCATGATCGACGATGTATGCCGTCTTGTCGGTGAGTGTCATTGACAAGACGGAGGCTTTCATGGGCCGGATCGTGGTGGAAGGGCCGCTGGCTCCGTTCACGGATGGACTGCGCCGTTACCTGGCCGGCAGAGGGTACGCGCTCGATACGGTACGCGATCACGTTCATCTGCTGGCCGATCTGAGCGGATGGCTGTCGGCACGGGACATGGCAGCCGCCGATCTCACCGAGCGCACGGCTGAGGAGTTCCTGCTCGCGCGCCGTGCTGTCGGTCGCCGGATCGGGGTGTCGGAGCGGGCGCTGGCGCCGACGTTGAGGTATCTGCGCAGCGTGCAGGCCGCGCCGCAGCCCCCCGCTCGTGTCCCGGCGACGTTCGAGGAGGTTCTGCTGGCGCAGTATCGGCGTCATCTGGAGGGCGAGCGGGGGTTGAGCGAGGGCACGATCAAGCACTATCTGCGGTGCGCGAGGGTGTTCTTGGGATGGCTGCCCGGCTCGAAGAGGGCTGGACCGCTGGCCGGGTTGTCGGCGGGCCGGGTCACCGGTTACGTGATGGAGTGGGCGCGGCACCGGGAGGGCCTGCCGCCGGACATGGTGACGCTGCCGGCATTGCGTTCGTTCCTGCGTTTCCTGCACGTGGCCGGGCATGTTGCCGATCTGCTGGTGGGCGCGGTTCCTGCTGGTCGGGCCCATCCCGGGCGGCTGGGGGTGCCGCGGGCCGCCAGCGGTGAGGGCATCCGCGCCGTTCTTGCCTCATGTGACCGTGACAGCGCGGCCGGGCGTCGGGACTACGCGATCATGCTGTCGCTGACGCGGCTGGCGTTGCGCGGCGGTGAGGTCGCGCGGCTGGAGTTGGACGACGTCGGCTGGCGAGCCGGGCACGTGAGCATCCGCGGCAAAGGCGGGCGAGTGGACGTCCTGCCGCTGCCGGGCGATGTCGGCCAGGCGTGGGCCGACTATCTGCTGCACTCGCGACCGAAGACTGTCTCCACCACGTTGTTCGTGACGATGGTCGCGCCGTTCGGCGCGTTGGCGACCTCGTCGGTCACCCAGGTGCTGGCTCGGGCCTGCGCCAGGGCCGGCGTCGCCAGGTTCGGGCCGCACCGGATCCGGCACGCCGTGGCGTGCGGCCTGCTGAATTCCGGGGCGTCGATGGAGGAGATCGGCCAGTTGCTGCGGCACGCCCACGAACGCACCACAGCGATCTACGCCAAGGTCGACCAGGCCCGGCTGGCCGAGCTGGCCCGGCCCTGCCCGCAAGGAGCAGCCCGATGACGATCCCGATGACGATGCGGGCCCACGTCGAGGACTACCTGGCCATGCGCCGGTCGCTGGGCTACCAACTGCGGGGAGAGGGCCGGATGCTGCTGGCCTTCGCCGATCGGCTCGATCAGGCCGGACAGCGCACCATCGCCGTGTCGGTGGCCCTGGCCTGGGCGCGCGAGCCGGCCAACGCCTCGCCCGCGCATTGGAGTCGCAGACTCACCGTGGTCCGCGTCTTCGCCCGCCACCTGCACGCGCTCGATCCGACCTGCCAGATTCCTCCAACCGGCCTGCTACCAGCCCACTCCCCTCGGCCGACGCCGTATGTCTACACCGATCAGGAGGTCGCCGCGCTCGTCCACGCGGCCGGCACGATCGCGGCACCGATGCACTCGGCCACCTGCCATGCCGTCATCAGCTTGATCACCGCGACCGGACTACGGCTGGGCGAGACCCTCGCCTTGGACCGCGCCGACGTCGATCTGAGCGCCGCGACGCTCACCGTGGCCGGCAAGAATCAGCAGACCCGCCGGGTCCCGCTCCATCCCAGCACCGCACACATGCTGGCCCGTTACGCCGCACGGCGCGACCGGCTCTGCCGCTCACCGGCCCGCGACACCTTCTTCCTCACCGCCACCGGACACCGGCCGCTCCAAAGGGGTCTGCAAGAGAGCTTCGCCAAGCTGCTGGTCCTGGCGGAAATCCCGACACCTCCAGGGCGGCGGCGTCCCCGGATTCACGATCTCCGCCACACCTTCGCGATCAACACGCTGATCGACTGGTATCGGTCCGGCGTCGATGTTCAAGCCCGCATGCCGGTCCTGTCGACCTTCCTCGGCCACTCCAGCCCTGAGGCCACCTACTGGTATCTGCAGGCCACACCCGAACTGCTCACCCTGGCCGCGCAGCGGCTGGAACAACACCAGAGTTCGTCATGACGGCGCTGGCGCCCATCATGGAGGCATTCTTCACCGACCGGCTGATGACCCAGCAGGGCGCCAGCCCTCACACGATCGCCTCCTACCGCGACACCTTCAAGCTGCTCCTGGGCTACCTGAACACCCGAACCGGCAAACTCCCCGCCCGTCTGGACCTCACCGACCTGGACGCCACCGTGATCGGTGACTTCCTGCAGCATCTGGAGACCGTCCGCGGCAACACCGTCGCCAGTCGCAACACCCGCCTCGCCGCGATCCACTCGCTGTTCCGCTATGCCAGCCTCCAGGCACCGCAGCACGCGAATCTGATCAGCCGGGTGCTGGCGATCCAGACCAAGCGGACCACCAGCACCATCGTGAGCTTCCTGTCCCGCCCCGAACTCGACGCACTGCTCGCCGCTCCCAACCGCTCCACTTGGCATGGACGCCGTGACCACGCCTTGCTCGTCCTGGCCGCTCAAACAGGGCTCCGGGTTTCCGAACTCACCGGCCTGACCACCGGTGATCTCCACCTGGGCACCGGCGCGCAGGTCTCCTGCCGCGGGAAAGGCCGCAAAGACCGGTGCACCCCGCTCACCACCCACACCAAAGCCGTCCTCACCGGATGGCTCGACGAACGCCGACCGGCAGCCGACACCGACCCGCTGTTCTGCACCCGGCCTGGTGGTCGGCTATCCCATGACGCCGTCGAACATCTGATCAAGAAACACGCGGCCACCGCAGCCGAAGCCTGTCCATCTCTGCAGGTCAAGACAGTGACACCGCACACTTTGCGGCACACCGCCGCGATGGAACTCCTCCGTGCCGGTGTCGACGTCACCGTCATCGCCCTCTGGCTCGGCCACGAGAGCCCAACCACCACACGCATCTACCTGCACGCCGACATGGCCCTCAAAGAAAAAGCCCTCGCCCGAACCACGCCCTTGGGGACCACCCCAGACCGCTATCAGGCTCCCGACGCGCTGCTGGCATTCCTCAACCAGCTCTGACAGCCTCCAGCTAATACCGCGAATAGACGACGCCTGCCCACTTCCAGCCTCGCCATCGGCATTACCGCGTGCTCGTCATAAGGCGGATAATGCCGAGATCGGCATTAGTTGCCCTGTTTCTCCTGCCCGCTCTCGTCGATCGCTGCGATCATCAGGCCACCACGCCGCCGACGCCGCGCCGCCGCATCCAGCCCCTTCACCGCGAACCGCCGGATCTCGCCCATCGCGGCGGACTCATCCCAGACCGCCCGGCTCAGCAGCCGTTGCGTCCGATCCGGCGACCTGTCCCCGGCATGCTGGGCGATTGTCCACCCGTTCCGCTTCGGCAGTTCGCTGACCAGAGCCGTCAAGTACTTTCCCGCCTGCTGCCACGTCCCGGTCCGGGCAAAGCACGGCTTCAGCCGCTCCAGCAGCTCGGCCCGTTTCCCGCGGGCCAGCCCGGCCCCTATCCTGGCAGCAGCAGCCGCCTTCGATTCTGTTGTCCTCACAAACACATGATCGTCAGGCGGCTGCACTCATGTGCGCAGCCGGGCCGACGACCGCCGCATCCCACCAGGTCAAACCGATAATGGCGGCTGCCGTACTAGGACCGATAACCAGCGGGTAAATCGGCGCGGTGCCGGGTCGCCGCCAGGGACGACAGTGCGGAGGGAAGGGAGCGCCCTCTCCGGTGATCGGGGAGCCGGTATCGACTCCCTGCTAAGGAGAGCGCATATTGAACATCTCGATCAAGTTCCCTCGCACCGCAACCGCGTCGCTCATCATCGCGCTGGCCGTCGGCTTCGTGACGGTGACGGCCGGCCCGTCATCGGCCGACGTCCCCGGACGGGTGATCGTCACCGAAAGCAGTGACAGGAACTCCGACGACAAGGGCGCCGAAGTCACCTGCCCGGACGGCACGCGCGTGCTCGGCACCGGAGCCGAGATCAGCGGCGGAGTGGGCGGCTCGGTCATCATCGACCAGGTGATCCCGACCGCCTACACGGTCAGCGCGTACGGCGTGGAGACCCCGGCGGGCACGACCGCCTCATGGGTGATCAGAGTGTGGGCCGTGTGCGGCAACCCGCGCACGACCACCTACATCCGCTACCAGGCCACCGCATCGCACCCCAATCCCAAGACCCTGGGCCTCGCCTGCCACGAAGGAGACTGGCTGCTCGGCTCCGGTTTCCAGTTGGAGGGCGTGCGGGGCAACGTGAGCGTCACCGGACTCATCCCGACGTTGGACGACGTCTTCGTGGAGACGAAGGAGAACCACCGAGGCTACGCCGGCAACTACTATCTCCGGGTGTTCGTGATCTGCGCCGAGGACGCGCCGGCGGGCCTGCAGGTCGTGTCCGAGGAAAGCGACGAGAACTCGGACGACAAGGGCTCCGTCGTGCCCTGTCCCGATGACAAGCAGGCACTGAGCGCCGGATTCTCCATCCCCGGAGCCGCCGGTGAGACCGTCCTCACCTACTTCATTCCCAACAACCCTACGGCCATCGCCTACGCGCACGAACTGAGCTCCACCACCAGAGAGTGGAGTGTCCGCACGTACGCGACCTGCGCATTCGAGTAGACCCTCCGTCGAGGACGATGGGTGCGCTGGTGAAGTCGTAGCCGCCGACGAGCAAAAGGCGCCGGGGTCGGCCCATCCAGGCCGCCCCCGGCGCGGGTGTTCTAGTCGTGATCGTGATCGTGGTCGTGGGGGTCGTCGTCGTCCTCGTCTTCGAGCGTGCCGTCGGAGGGTTCGACGCCGAGCATCGCCTCCCTGGGCTCCACCTCGTCGATGTGGTCGACGAGGCTGAGCACGTGATCCGGCTCGATCAGCCACTGCAGGGCCGCCGCTCCGGTCTCGTCGCCGTTGACGAGCTCTATCTGTTCCTGGCGCTCAGCGGCGTCCAGATCGGCTTCGGGGTGACGGATCTCCTTCAGCGCGGCGGCCTGGAGGGCGGCCACGTCGGTGACCTCTACGACAAGATCGACCGTCAACCGCAAATAGCGTCCGGTGTCCGTTGCATCGCTCATGGTGGTGATCCTAGGGGAGCTTCCACTCGACCGGGGAGCCGCCCTGCTCGGCCAGCAAGGTGTTGGCGCGGCTGAACGGGCGCGACCCGAAGAAGCCGCTGCGCGCCGACAGCGGACTCGGGTGCGCGGACTCGATGCACGGCACCTGGCCCAGCATCGGGCGCAGGTTGCGGGCGTCCCGGCCCCACAGGATGGCCACCAGCGGGCCGCCGCGCTCGACCAGCGCGTGGATGGCCTGCTCGGTGACCTCCTCCCAGCCCTTGCCCCGGTGCGAGGCGGGCTTGCCCGGCATCACGGTGAGCACCCGGTTGAGCAGCAGCACGCCCTGCTCGGTCCACGGGGTGAGGTCGCCGTTGGACGGCGCGGGCAGGCCGAGGTCGGCCGTGTACTCGGTGAAGATGTTGCGCAGGCTGCCCGGCAGCGGCCGGACATCGGCCGCGACCGAGAAGCTGAGGCCGATCGGGTGGCCGGGCGTCGGGTACGGATCCTGCCCGACGATCAGCACCCGCACATCGGCCAGCGGCTGCTGGAACGCGCGGAGCACGTTCGGCCCGGCCGGAAGATACTGCCGGCCTTCGGTGATCTCCTGCCGCAGGAAGTCTCCCATCGCGGCTATCCGCCCGGCGACGGGCTCAAGGGCCTTGGCCCAACCGGCTTCCATGATCTCGGGTAAGGGACGTGCTGTCATGGTCGCGGAGCCTACCGACCGGGTACGACATCGCGCGGACGAATCCGCCGCGCGATGCCGTACATTTCCGGCCTACTTCACCGATCCGGCCAGCAGACCCTGGACGAAGTACCGCTGGAAGGCGAAGAACAGCACCAATGGGATGATCAGCGAGAGGAACGCGCCCGGCGCGAGGATGTCGACGTTCGTTCCGAACTGCCGCATCTGTGATTGCAGGGCCTTGGTCATCGGCTGGTTCTCCGTGTCGGCGTACACCAGCGCCACCAGCAGGTCGTTCCAGACCCACAGGAACTGGAAGATGCCCAGGGACGCGATCGCGGGCTTGGCCAGCGGGAATACCACGGTCGCGAAGATCCGCCATTCCGGCGCCCCGTCCATCCGGGAGGCCTCCAGCAGCTCCCGCGGGATGCCCGCGAAGAAGTTGCGCAGCAGGAAGATGGCGAACGGGAGCCCGAACGCCACGTGGAACAGCACCACGCCGGCGATCGAGCCGAAGATCCCCAGCGCGCCGTACAGCTTCGCGATCGGGATGAGCGCGATCTGCACCGGCACCACCAGCAGCGCGATGACCACCAGGAACAGCGCGTCCCTGCCGGGGAACTCGATCCAGGCGAACGCGTACGCCGCCGTCGCCGCGATCCCGATGACCAGCAGCGTGGCCGGAACCGTGATCAGCACGGTGTTCCAGAACGACGAGCTGAACCCGGAGGCCAGCAGGTTGCCGTAGTTCTCCAGGGTCAGCTGCGCCGGTTTGGTGAACAGCGTCCACCAGCCGGAGGAGTTGTTGTCCGCCTCGGCCCGCAGCGAGACCACCAGCAGGCCGAGCGTGGGCACCAGCCAGAAGACGGCCACCAGGACCAGCACCACCTGGAGCACGCCGCCGCCGAGCCGGTCGATCAGCCGGGCCGGTCCACGCTGGAAGGTCGCGTCGTTCATCGTTCGTCCCTCCGGAACCGGCGGATGTTGAAGGCCATGAACGGCAGCACCAGCAGCAGCAGGAAGATCGCCAGCGCGCTGCCCATGCCCTGGTTGCCGCCGCCGCCGAAGGAGACCCGCCACATTTCCAGCGCGACCACGTTGGCCTGGGGTTGCACCGAGCCGGGCGCGATGATGAACACCAGGTCGAAGACCTTCAGCACGTTGATGATCATCGTGACGAAGACCACCAGCAGGACCGGCGAGAGCAGTGGTACGGTGATCTTGCGGAACACCTGCCACTCGGTGGCGCCGTCGATCCTGGCCGCCTCCAGCGCGTCCCTGGGGATGGCCGAGAGCCCTGCCGCGATCAGCACCATCGCGAATCCGGCCCAGACCCAGATGTACGCGCCGATGATCGCCGGAGTGATCAGCGTCGGGCCCAGCCAGGTCAGCCCGCCGAACGCGGCGGTGAAATTGGACTCGGGCAGGCGCAGGCCGTACGAGCCGGAGGTCAGCTCGTCGAAGCGGAAGCTGCCGTCGGCCTCGGTCCGGGTGGTGGCCCGGACCGTGTCGCCCTCGACCGCCTCGACGGTCACCCCCGCCAGGCCCCGCTCCTGAGCGTCGATCTGGTTGACGGTGCCGCCGCCCCCGCGGACGGTATCGATCCAGATCGTCCCGCTCAGGCCGGGGCCTGCGGCGGGGGCTTGCGCGGCGGCGAATCCGGCGACCGCGTCGGGGCTCAGCCCGACCAGCGGGATCAGCACCGGGGTTCCGGGCCGGACCTGCTCCTTGGTCACCACCGCGCCGCCCTGCAATACCGCGGGAGCCGCGTCGTTCTCCCGGGGGCGCGCCCCGGGATAGCCCTGGTCGCCGGAGAAGACGCCCTGTACGGTCGTGATGATCGCGTTGGCGACGCCCTTGTCCGGGTCCTGCTCGTACACCAGGCGGAAGATGACGCCGGCGGCCAGTAGCGAGACGGCCATCGGCATGAACAGCACGAGCTTGAAGGCGGTCGCCCAGCGGATGCGCTCGGTCAGCACCGCGAAGATCAGCCCGAGCACGGTCACCATCAGCGGCGCGACAACCACCCAGATGATGTTGTTGCGGATCGTGGTGAGCGTGGCCGGATCGCTGAAGATCGCGCCGTAGTTCTCCAGGCCGACGAAGGTGTTGCCGCTCGCGTCGTGGAAGCTCCGGAAGACGGAGTACACGATCGGGTAGACCATCCACGCGGCCAGCAGGAGCAACGCCGGGGCCAGGAAGACCCACGCCATCGCCGGAGACGGCCCCAGGCGCCGGAGTTGGGGGGTGGCCACCGCCTACTCCTTGTAGGACTTGGCTGCGTCAGCTTCGAGCTTCTCCTGGGTGCCCTTGATGTCGGCCGGGTCGCGGAGGAAGTCCTGCAGGTGCTTCCACTCGCCCTTGCCGTCGGTGCCGCCGAAGGCGCTGGGGGCCAGGTCGGACATGTCATACCGGACCGATTCGCCGGCCGAGATGATCGTCTGGGCCAGCTGCTTGGTCAGCTCGCTGGGGTAGTTGTCCGGGGAGACGTTCCGGTTCGGCGACAGGTAGCCGGGCGTCTTCGCCCAGATCTCGCCGCCCTCCTTGGAGGCCATGAACTCCAGCAGCGCCATCGCGCCCGGGGTGTCCTTCAGCGCCACCGCGACGTCGCCGCCGAGCACCACCGGCGCGGTGTCGCCCACCGTCGGGAACGGCATGATCTTGGCGTCCTCGCCGATCACGGCGCCGGACTGGGTGGCCGAGGAGGCGACGAAGTCGGCCTCGATCACCATGGCGGCCTTCTTCTGGCCGTACACCTGGGTCACGCAGGTCGGGAAGTCGGTCTGCAGCGCGCCGGACGCGCCGCCGAGCACGAAGTCGGGCTTGCCGAAGATCTGCGCCATCTTGGTCAGCGCGGTGGTGACCGAGGGGTCGGTCCAGGGGATCTCGTGCTTGGCCAGCTTGTCGTAGTTCTCCGGGCCCGCGCTGGACAGGTAGACGTTCTCGAACAGGTCGGTGAGCGTCCAGCCGGAGGCGCCGCAGAGCGAGAACGGCGGGGTGCCCGCGTCGGCCAGCGTCTGCGCGGTCTTGCCGATCAGGTCGTCCCAGGTGGTGGCCTCGGCCGCGCCCGCGTCCTCGAACGCGGCGGTGCGGTACCAGATCATCGACTTGTGCGCGGCCTTCACCAGCACGCCGTAGACCTGGCCGTTGGCCGAGCCCAGCTCCTTCCAGTACGGCGTGTAGTTGTCGTCGATCTGCTTCTGCACGCCCGCGCTCAGCGGCTTGAGCGCGTTCTGGTCGGCGTACTGCTGGACCAGTCCTGGCTGCGGCAGGACCGCCACGTCCGGCGGGGTGCCGCCCTCGATGCGCGGGCCGAGGTAGGCGCCGGTGTCCTCACCGGTGGAGGCGTAGATGACGTCGGCGCCGGTCTTCGCCTCGAAGGCGGTCAGCACCTTCTCGAAGTTGGCCTGCTCGTCGCCGGTCCACTTGGCGGCGATCTCGATCTTGACGCCGTCCAGGGACTTGGCCGCCGGAGCGGACGCGGACCCGGCCGGGGCGGACGGGGACGCGGCTTCGCCCCCACCCCCGCACGCGGTGACGGCCAGAGCGGCGATCAGCAGTATGGCGGGTTTGCGCATGGTTATCCTCCTGAGCGGATGACCTCGCCGAGTTGTCGCTTCAGATTGACGACGGTCTCCTCGACGGGGGTGGTGCGGGAAAGTGCGCCCGATACGGCGCTGGAAATGGCCAGGCTGACCTGGTTGTAGTTGGCCGTGACCGGCCGTGGCCTGGCGGTGAGGATGGCTTCCTTGAGCACCGGTAGGTAGGGGAAACGTTCGATCAGCGCCGGGTCGTCGTAGAGCTGGGTCCACACCGGCGGGAAGGAGCCCTCGGTGAGCACGAGGCGCTGGTTCTCCAGGCCGGTGAAATAACGGATGAAGTCGATCGCCGACTGCTGCCGGCGGGAGAACGCGCTGACGGCCAGGTTCACGCCGCCGAGCGAGCTGGAGCCTGGCCCGTCCCGGCCGGGCAGCCGGGTGACCGCGAACTTGCCCGCCACCGCGGAATGCGTGGCCGGGCCGTACGCGTGCGGCCAGTTGCGGGCGAACAGCAGCCGGCCCTCCTGGAAGGCGAGCCGGGATTCCTCTTCCTTGAAGGAGAGGGCCTCCTGCGGGATCCAGCCGTCCCTGACCCCGGTGACCAGGAAGTCGAGCGCGGTCGTGGCGACCGCCGGATCCATGGTGACGCGCCGTGCGTCCGGGCTGAGGATCTCCCCGCCCGCGGACTGCACGGCCTCCGCGAAGTTCACCGTCAATCCCTCGTAGGGGAGGAACTGCCCGGCGTATCCGCCCAATCCCTTGTCCCGGCCCAGGCGGGTGGCCTGGTCGCGCAGCTCGGCCCAGGTCCGCGGCGGCTTCTCCGTACCGAGCAGATCGGTGCGGTAGTAGAGCAGCCCCGCGTTGCTGGTGTACGGCACCGCCCACAGCTTGTCCTGGTACACGGCGGTGTCCACCACCGGCGGCAGGAACTTGGCCAGCGGGAACGCGCCACGATCCAGCGGCACGATCCAGCCGGCGTCGGCGAACTCGGCGGTCAGGACGACGTCGAGGCCGAGCACGTCGTACCGGTCGGAGTGCGCCTGCAGGTTGGCCACCATCTGGGCGCGCTGCTCGTCGGCCGCTTCGGGCAGTTCGAGCAGCGTCACCGGCTCGGCCGGGTGGGCCGAGTTCCAGCGGTCGAGCAGGGGACGGAGGTAGGCGGTGGTGTCCCGGCCGATGGCGAGCGTGATGGGCCCCGCCGCCGGAGGTTCGCCGCCGGGCGCGCCGAGCGCCGAGCATCCGGTCGCCAGCGCGACCAGGAACATCAGCGTGCGACGCGTCACTTGTTTTCCTCCGTGTGAACTTCGCTTTACATACGTGTTAGGTAGGTGCATGCATGTTATGCATAGCGCTAATGTGGGCGTCAACCGGCAATTCGGTAACGTTCGGAGGTGGGCGGGTGCGGCTGCCGCTGCTGGCACTCCTGGCGAAGGAACCTGCCCACGGATACGAGCTGAAACAGGCGCTGGAGCAGACGTTCGGCAGCGCCTACCCGTCGCCGAACATCGGGCAGATCTACGTCACGCTCGGGCGCCTGGAGAAGGACGGTCTGGTCAGATCGGTCGACGTGGAGCAGTCCAACCGCCCGAACAAGAAGGTCTACTTCCTGACCGCCGACGGCAGGGAGGCGCTGGAGAACTGGGTCGACGAGCCGACCGAGGGCCCGCGGGTGCGCGATGAGTTCTTCATGAAACTGGTCCTCGCGCCGCTCACCGGGATCGCCGACCGGATGGCGCTGATCAACCGGCAGCGCCGGCACTATCTCTCGCTCATGCGGGATCTCACCGAACTCGCCGAGCGCACCGACCCGGGGGATCGGGTCGCTCTCCTGCTGATCGAAGGGGCGACCCTGCACCTGCAGGCCGACCTCGACTGGCTGGAACGCTGCCAGGAGGACCTTGTGACATGACTGTTCTGCGCACACTCAACCTGGTGCGGATCTACCAGAACGGGGGTGTGCCGGTGCCTGCCGTACGCGGGGTGGACTTCACCGTGGCGGCGGGCGAGTTCGTCGCGATCATGGGGCCGTCCGGGTCCGGGAAGTCGACGCTCGTGCACATGCTGGGCGGGCTTGACGCGCGTACGAGCGGGGAGATCTGGCTCGACGGCAAGCGGGTGGACACGCTCTCGGAGAGCGCGTGGGCCGTGCTGCGGCGGCGCAAGATCGGGTTCGTGTTCCAGTTCTACAACCTCGTCACCAACATGACCGTGGCCGACAACGTGGAGTTGCCCGCGTTGCTGGCCGGGATGTCGCCTCGGGAGGCGCGGGAGCGGCGCGAGTACCTGCTCGGGGAGCTGGGGCTCACCGAGCGCGCGTACGCCGCTCCGGCGGAGCTGTCGGGCGGCGAGCAGCAGCGGGTCGCGCTGGCCCGCGCGCTCGCCAACGGCCCCCAGCTGCTGCTGGCGGACGAGCCTACCGGGAACCTGGACAGTCGCAATACCCGTGACGTGCTGAAACTCCTGGGGGAGGTGCATCGGCAGGGGCAGACCATCGTGGTGGTGACGCATGACGCGAAGGTGGCGAGCAAGGCGGACCGGGTGGTGACGCTGGCCGACGGCATGATCGTGGACGACGCGTCGATGCGCCGCCGCCGGTTCACCCCGGGCACCGCGGGCGATGTGGTGGAGCTGCGCGGATGATCGCTGAGTGGCGGTGGATTCGGTCGGATCTGCGGGCCAGGCGTATGCAGGCCACGCTGACCGTGCTGGCCGTGGCGGGGATCGTGGCGGCGCTGGTGACGGCCGCGACGCTGCTGGAGGAGGGCACCAACCCGTGGCGTGGGTTGTTCACGCGGGGGCATGGGGCGCATGTCTGGATCCACACGAAGGATGCGCCGGATATTTCGGCATTGGGGAGCTTGAACGGCGTTACCGAGATCGCCGGGCCCTACCTCAGCGCACCCGCGACGCTGGCGGGGAGCGGCCGGAAGGTGCCCGTCGCGTTACAGGAAGCCCCCACCGCCCTGCCCAAGGTCGCCACGCCGCTGGTCACCGAGGGCCGCTGGCTGGATCCCGCCGACCCCGACGGGGTGGTCGTGGAGCGTTCGTTCGCGGCCGCCACCGGGCTGCGCCCCGGCAGCGCCTTCACCGTGACCGGGCTCAACGGCGCCACCCACGCCCTGTTCGTGAAAGGCGTCGCCGAGAGCGGCGACCAGGGGTTCTATCCCGACTGGGCGCCCGGCCTGGCCTGGACGCTGCGGCAGACGCTCACCCTGGTGGAGCCCGCGTCCGGGCGCAGCGAGAACGTCACCGGGCTCCGGCTGGCCGATCCCGAGGACACCAACCTGGTGGTGCAGCAGGCGGTGACCGCACTCGCGGGCCAGGTGCAGCGGGTCTCCACCTGGCGCGAGGTGCGGGCCTCCATGGAGCTGGACAACCGGCTGCTCGGGCTGCTGCTCGCGCTGTTCGGGGCGGCGGGCCTGGTGGGGGCGGCGCTGGCGCTGGCCAACGCGACCGGCGGGCGGGTGCTCGGCCAGCTGCGCGACCTGGCCACGCTCAAGTCGCTCGGGTTCACGCCACGGCAGGTCTCCACCATGCTGCTGGCCGAACACGGGCTGCTGGGGCTGCTCGGCATCCTGATCGGCCTGGCGGCCGGGCATGTGATCACGGCCGCCACGCTGCGGGTGCCGCCCTCCCCCGGCCAGCTGGCCGCCATCGGCCTGGGCACCATCCTGATCGTGCTGATCGCGGTCTGGCTGCCCGCCTGGCGCGGCGGCCGCACCGCCCCCATCCCCGCCGCTCCCGCCATCCCCCCGCACGGCCGCCTCTCCCGCCTGGCCCGCCTGGCCCTGCTGGTACGGCTCCCGCCCGCGCTGGTCCTCGGCACCCGGGACGCGTTCACCCGCCGGGTCCCCGCCGTCCTGACGAGCGCCGGTCTCGCCCTCCCGATGATGATGATCACAATCGGCCTGGGCTGCTGGGCCACCCTCGACGATTTCGCGAAAAATCCCGCGAAAGTCGGTCAGGCGGCGGCACTGTCCGTGCGCCCAGGAGGCCTCACCGCCGACGAGGCGAGCATCCGGGCGATGGCCGACCCCGCCGTGGCAGCCGTCTACCCCGGCGTCGAGCTGGACGCCCTCGCCCCCGGGCAGACCAGAACGGTACGAACCCGGGCGTTAGGCTCCTCCACCGCCCCCTACCCGTTCCACGTGGCCGAGGGCCGCATGTTCCGCGAGCGCGGCGAAGCCGTCGCCGGCCAGGGACTGCTCGACCTCCTCAGCGTCCGCGTCGGCGATCGAGTCCGCCTCACCATCGGCGGCACCCCGCTGATCGTGCACATCGTCGGCCGCGTCGTCGAACCCGAACAGGACGGCGAGGTCCTCTCCGTCGGCATCGACACCCTGGCCGCCAAGGACGCCGTGCCCCCGCACTTCTTCGCCCTCGTCCTCAAAGACGGCGCCGACCCTCAGGAGGTCAGGGCCCGCCTCCAGGCCACGGGCACCCTCCAGGGCCTGGAGGTCACCCAGGCCGTCAACCCCGCCGACCGCCTGGCCGTGATCCGCGTAATCATCATCGCCCTGATCGTCGTCCTGTCCCTGATCGGCCTCGCCAACCTCCTCACCGCCAGCGCCCTCGGCCTACGCGACCACATCCGCGACCTGGCCGTCCTCCAGGCCATGGGCCTAACCCCCCGCCAGGTCATGGCCACCCTCGTCACCGGCACCGGAATCCTCGCCGCCCTAGGCGTCCTCTCAGGCGCGACAGCCGGCGCATTACTCTCCCGCTCACTAATCGACTGGGAAGGCCACGGCAGCGGCGTAGGCGCCGGAATCGGCCGCGCCCCAACCCCTGCCACCCTCACCGCCGCCATCCTGATCGCAGTAGGCGCAGCCCTCCTCGTCGCCCTCATCCCCGCCCGCCGAGCCGCCCGCGCCCGCGTCCCCGTAACAGCGGGCTAGCCCTTCACGACAACCAGCAGAGCCGCACCCCGACTCCCACCACCCTCGCCGCCATGCGGATTGCGGTGAGCGGCCACTTGGCTGCCCTCATCCCTGCCCGCCGAGGCGCCCGCGTCCCAATGGCAGCGGGCTAGCCCGTCACGACAAACCGTCCCCGTCCT
>NZ_BLAF01000029.1:142002-149685 GCF_009687885.1 Acrocarpospora pleiomorpha | reverse complement strand
GGCCGGGCGCGAACCCGCGCAGGGTGTGGACCCGCCCGCCCACCCGATGCTGCGCCTCCAGCACGGTCACCTCGTGCCCCCGCCCGATCAGCTCGTACGCGGCCACCAGCCCGGCCATCCCGGCCCCGATCACCAGCACCCGCTTCGGCTCGGACACACCGGCCAGCCCGTTCGACGCCATGGCGACCAGTTCGGCGGGGACCCGCACTCCCGGGTCGGGTTGGGCAGCGCCCGCCGCGACCAGATCGGCGGAGGCGGGAGCGGGGAGATCCCTCATGTGCGCAAGAGTCCTTCCATTGGAGGAGTCCGGTCACACACGATGGTTGGCCGATTACGCAGCGGAGTCAATACCCAGAAAGGCGCGAGCGGCGGCGGTGGTCATCGGGGGGCGCTGGGCGAGGGTGGCGGCTGAGGCGGCCCGGGTGACGAGTTCGGCGTTGTCGCGGACGGGTCTGCCCTTGGCGAAGGTGAGGGTGTCCTCCATGCCGACGCGGAGATGGCCGCCCGCGGACAGGGCCGCCAGCAGGACCGGGACCGAGGTCCGGCCGATGCCGGTCGCGGACCAGGTGGCGCCGTCGGGGAGGGACTGGACGGCGGTGGCGATCGTGCGGAGGTCGCCGTCGAAGCCGCCGGGCACGCCCATGACCAGGTCGCAATGGATCCGGCCGCCGTGAGGCGGGCCGTAGGTCGCGAGCAGCCGGTGAAGGGTGGAGATGTGGCCTAGGTCGAAGAGTTCGAATTCGGGGGCGATGCCCTTTTCCTGGGTGGCCTGGTAGAGGTCGGTGATAAAGCCCCACGGGTTCATGAAGACGTCGTCGCCGAAGTTGACCTTGCCGCAGGTCAGGGAGCAGGCGTCGGGCGACGCTTCGAGGACGTTCAGACGGTCCTCGAAAGGGTCGGTGACCGCGCCGCCGGTGGAGAGCTGCACGATCAGCGAGGTGCGGGCGCGCAGCGCGGCGACCGTGTCCTTGAGGCGGGGGAGGTCCAGGGTCGGGCGGGCCTTGTCGTCGCGGATGTGCACGTGGATGACAGCCGCGCCCGCCGCCTGGCAGGCGATCGCGGTGGCCACCAGCTCGTCCAGGGTTACTGGGAGGGCGGGAGTTCTGGATTTGTCCGCCTCCGCTCCGGTGGGAGCGACGGTGATGAGGGTCGCGGCAGTCATGTGCCAGATATTGCCTGCTAGCGATGGGGTGGGACAAGATGTTTCCCTGAGTCAAGACTCAGGAATCGGCTTATCCATGTCGGTCTCGTGCGTGGTCGAAGTGAGGACGGTGAGTGATGCGAGAGCCCGGCGTTTCCCCGGTGGCTGTTCTCCGCGAAGATGGCGGATGGACCGCGTCACCACTGGACTCGCGTCAAGGGCGCGCGGGGGGCTTGAGCTCGACCGGCTCACCAGCGGACGCGCATGGAGCGAGCGCGCGCCCGCCTGGCTCACCGGTGGGCCTGCATCGGGTGGTGGCTCCCTCCGGGGTGCTGCCGCAGGGGGCAGAGCGGCTGGACGCCTCGCCCGAGCTGTGGCCGGGGGAGGTGCGGATCCGGGTCGAACGGCTCAACCTGGACGCGGCTTCCTTCCGGCAGCTGTCGGACGAGCACGGCGACGCGGTGCGCGCGGAGGTTCTCGCGATCATCGAGGCGCGGGGCAAGATGCACAACCCGGTCACCGGGTCCGGCGGCATGCTGGTCGGCGTCGTGGACGAGGTCACGCCGGAATCGCCGCTCGGGCTGAAGCCCGGCGATCGGGTGGCCACGCTGGTGTCGCTGACCCTCACCCCGCTGCGCATCACCGACGGGCTCGCCCGCTGGGACGGGCGCTCCGAGCAGGTGCCCGCCGAAGGCCACGCGATCCTGTTCGCCCGCTCGATCGCGGCCGTGCTGCCGGACGACCTGCCGGTCCCGCTGGCCCTGTCCGTCATGGACGTCTGCGGCGCGCCCGCCCTCACCCAGCGGGTGGTCACCCCGGGTTCGGTGGTGGCGGTGATCGGCGCGGCCGGGAAGAGCGGATCGTTGTCGCTGGCCGCCGCCCGCCGGGCCGGGGCCGCGAGGCTGATCGGCGTCGTGCCGCACGCCAGGGATGCCGGAACGCTGACCGCCGCCGGGCTCGCCGACGAGGTCGTCATCGCCGACGCCCGCGATCCGGTCGCGCTCGCCGCGGCCGTCTCCCAGGCGGGAGGCCCGGCGGACGTGACCGTGGTCTGCGTGGACGTGCCCGGCTGCGAGCACGGCTCGATCCTGGCCACCCGGGACGGCGGCACCGTGATCTTCTTCTCGATGGCGACCTCGTTCAGCGCCGCGGCGCTCGGCGCCGAAGGGCTCGCCGCCGACGTGACCATGCTGGTCGGCAACGGGTACGCCCCCGGCCACGCCGACCTGGCCCTGGACCTGCTGCGATCCGAGCCCGGAGTGCGCGGGCTGTTCGAGGGGAGACTCGCGTGAGCAAGCTGGGCCTGGATCCCGAGGTCGTCGCGAAGGCCAGGCGGCTGGCGGCGCGGGCGGCCGAGCCCGTCATCGAGCTGGCGCGCACGCACACGACCGTGTCGGTGGAGCGCGCCGTGCTCCGGCTGGCCGGGGTGAGCGGGGCCGACGCGGACGGCACACCCTGGGTGAACCGGATCGTGGACGCCGTGCGGGCGCAGGTCGGGCTGGAGCACGGGATCGCGTTGCCGGTGTTCCACGCGTTGCGGGACCACCAGGATCCGCGGCGGCTGGTGAGCGCGCGGTTCGAGGTGCCGGAAGGGGCGCATGCCGTACAGGCCGGGAAGAGGGCGCGGGAGGCGGTGGCGCGCGGGATCGCGAGGATCGACGCGAACCGGGCGGATCGGGATTGGCTGCTGGGCAAACACGGGGATCCGGAGCCGCCGTGGGTCTATCTGATCGTGGCCACCGGGGACATCTACGAGGACATCCCGCAGGCGCGGGCCGCCGCCCGGGAGGGGGCGGACGTGATCGCGGTGATCCGCTCGACCGGGCAGTCGCTGCTGGACTTCGTGCCCGAGGGCGCGACGCGGCAGGGGTACGCCGGGACGTACGCCACGCAGGAGAACTTCCGGCTGATGCGGGCCGCGCTCGACGAGGTGTCGGGGGAGCTGGGGCGGTATGTCCGGCTGACCAACTACGCCAGCGGGCTGTGCATGCCGGAGATCGCCACGCTGGCCGGTCTCGAACGCCTCGACATGATGCTCAACGACTGCATGTACGGCATCATCTTCCGCGACATCAACCCCAAACGCACCTTCATCGACCAGCGCTTCTCCCGGCAGATCCACGCGCGCGCCGGAATCGTCATCAACACCGGCGAGGACAACTACCTGACCACGGCCGACGCGGTCGACGCCGCGCACACGGTGATCGCCTCCCAGCTGCTCAACGAACGATTCGGCCACGAGGCGGGCCTGACCGACAGCCAGCTCGGCCTCGGCCACGCTTTCGAGATAAATCCGGATTTACCGGATTCGTTCAGGCTGGAGCTGGCGCACGCGCAGCTGGTCCGCGAGCTGTTTCCCGACGCGCCGCTCAAGTACATGCCGCCCACCAAGCACATGACGGGCAACATCTTCGCCGGGTACCTGCTGGACGCGTTCTTCAACCTGGCCGGCGTGCTGACCGGCCAGTCGATCATCCTGATCGGCATGATGACCGAGGGCATCCACACGCCCTGGCTCTCCGACCGCGACCTGGCCCTGGAGAACGTGCGCTACGTTCGGCGGGCCGCGGGCGCGCTGGCCGAGGACTTCCACCCCGCGCCCGGCGGCTTCATCGTCGAACGCGCCCGGCGGGTGCTTTCCGAGACCGTGGACCTGCTCGGCCGGGTCGCCGACGACGGCCTGCTCACCGCCATCGCCGACGGCACCTTCGGCGTCACCCGCCGCCCCGCCGACCGCGGCAAGGGCCTGGACGGCGTGATCGAACAGGCCCCCGGCTACTACAACCCGGCCACCGAAATCCTTGAGGAGCGCCCGTGACCATCTCGGTCGACACGATCAAACAGATCATCCGCCCGTACGGCGACACGACCGGCGACGCCATGGTCCAGGTCTCCTTCACCCTCCCCGTCCCCCAGGGCCCCCGCGCCGACGCCGCCGCCCTGCAACTGGCGGGAAAAATGGGCCTGGACCCCGCCAGCGTCGTCCACACCAAGCCGATGGGCCCGGACTTCACCTTCTTCATCGTGTACGGCAAAGCCACCCACCTCATCGACTACGCCGGCATCACCGTGCCCGAAGGGCGCGAATACCCACTGCTCACCCCGAACCAGGTCAACCTGGCCATCAAGACCGTGCTCGCCCGCAAACTGGTCGTCGTCGGCGCATGCATCGGGACGGATGCGCACACGGTGGGCATCGACGCCATCCTCAACGTGAAAGGCTTCGCGGGGGAGAAGGGCCTGGAGTACTACCGGGAGATCGAGGTGCACAACCTGGGCGCCCAGGTCGAGGTGGACGAGCTCGTCGTCCGGGCCATGGGCGCCAACGCGGACGCGGTGCTGGTCTCCCAGGTGGTGACGCAGAAGAGCGCGCACGTGCACAACACCAAGCAGATGGCGGCGGCCTTCGCCGAGGCGTACCCGACGTCGGTGACCGGCGGGCTCGGGCGGCCGCTGCTGGTGGCGGGCGGGCCGAGGTTCGACACGGTGACACCGTCCGACCTGGGGGTGGACCGGATCTTCGGGAAGGGGACCACGCCCGGCCAGGTGGCCAGCTATCTGGTGGCCGCTCTGATCCCCACGTGGAGCCCGGCATGAGGGTGACACATCGGCGGTATGTGCCGCATTCGCATGCGCACTACGGCGGGTCGCTGGTCGACGGCGCGTACGTGCTCGGGCTGTTCGGGGATGTCGCCACCGAGGTCTGCATCCGGATGGACGGGGACGAAGGGCTGTTCGCCTCTTATTCGGACGTGCGGTTTCTGGAAGCCGTACGTGCCGGGGACGTGCTCGAGGTGAGCGCCGAGGTGACCAGGGTCGGCAACCGGAGCAGGACCCTGGCGTTCGAGGCGCTGGTGGTCTGCCGGGCCAGGCCGGACAGGTCCGCGTCGGCCGCGGAGGTGCTGGAGCCGCCGATCGTGGCGACCACCGCGGTCGGGGTGGTCGTCGTCCCGGTCAGTTCTGGTTGAGGGCTTCGGCTTTCAGGCGCTCGAACTCCTCCTCGGAGATGGCGCCGGAGGCGCGCAGCGAGTCGAGCTGGGTGAGCCGCTGGATGCGGGCGTCCACCGCGGTGGGCGTGTATCGCAGGCTCGGCGCGATCGCGGCCAGGTCGTCGAGGAGGACGGGGTCGGCGGGATCGGCCGGGTCGTACGCGACGGTGAGCGTGGTGCCCGCGGGGACCGGGTTCATGGTGCGATGCCGGAACTCCAGGCCCGGGACGTCCGGCACCTGGAGCGTGAGCCGATACAGCGGGCGCCCGTTGACGCGCGTGCCCGTCGCCATGGCCTGGGTCACGACCGCTCGGGCCGGGATGCCATGCTGCCGGAGATGGTCCTCCCGCCGGCCGCGCTTGATCCAGCGGACGGCCAGCCACAGGGCCACGCCCAGCATGATGAGGCCGATGGTCAGGAACACGATCCCCACGATCATGTTCGTGGTCTCCCCCTCCACGCAGGTGGAGACCCGGCCACGGCTGTCCTGGCAGGTGAAGCTGTTGTCCGGGTCGTCGAACGCCAGCCAGCGATAGGCGAAGTATCCGCCCAGCGGGAGGCTCCACAGAACCTGGATGAGGATGGCGAAAACGATCCAGAAACGTGCTTTCCTCGGCATGCGCGAAGACTAATACGTGCGATTACGGAGGGATAGCGCCATATGCTCGTCACCGAGCGTGATGTGTCGAGGTCCCACAAGAACGGCTGCGGATCTCTGTGAATTCGCTCCGGGTGTGGCGCGCTAAGTTACGGTACCGTAGGTTGTGAATTCGCAGGTTAGGGGTAGAAATGTCGCGTGAGCTGACTCAGACTGAGCTCCTGGTGGAGCTGGAACACGTGGTAGAGGAGAACCTGAACCGGCATCTCGCGGTGGCCAAGGAATGGTTCCCGCACGAATACGTTCCGTATAGCGAAGGCCGGACGTTCGACGGCGTGCTGGGCGGGGAGGCGTGGCGTCCGGACGACTCCACCATCCCGGAGCCGGCCCGCGTCTCGCTCGTGGTGAACCTGCTGACCGAGGACAACCTGCCCAGCTACCACCACGAGATCGCCACCACCTTCGGGCGGGACGGCGCGTGGGGCACCTGGGTGCACCGCTGGACGGCCGAGGAGGGCCGCCACGCGATCGTCATCCGCGACTACCTGGTGGCCAGCCGCGCCGTCGATCCGACCGCGCTCGAGCGGGCCCGGATGACGCACATGGAAACCGGCTTCGCCACCGAGTACGGCACGATGCTCCAGCAGCTGGCCTACGTCTCCTTCCAGGAGCTGGCCACCCGGATCGCCCACCGCAACACCGGCAAGGTCTCCGGCGACCCCGTCTGCGAGCGCATCCTCGCCCGCGTCGCCGCCGACGAGAACCTGCACATGCTCTTCTACCGCAACCTGCTGGGCGCGGCCTTCGAACTGTCCCCGTCCCAGACCATGCGCGCCGTCACCGACGTGGTCACCTCCTTCCAGATGCCCGGCGCCGGCATGCAGGGCTTCGCCCGCAAGTCCGTCACCATCGCGATGGCCGGAATCTACGACCTCCGCCTCCACTGCGACGAGGTCCTCGCCCCCGTCCTGCGCCAGTGGAAGGTCAACGACATCACCGGCCTCGACGCCGAGGGAGAGAAGGCCCGCGAGGAACTCAACACCTTCATGGACCAACTCGACGTCATGGCCACCAAGTTCGAGGAACGCCGCGCGGCTCGCCACGCCCGCGAAGCCGAGCGACTCTGACGAAGGTTGCTCGCCGCTATCCGGCGCCGTCCACCTCCGCACCCCATCTCGCCGCACCGGCGCTAAGAGCTTATGGCGGGAGGGGTGAAGGCCCAGGCCTCGCGGCTTGGGCTCAAGGCATCGGTGCCAGCAGGTCGGGCGGGGTCGATCTTGGGCCATGAAAGCTTGGCCGCCCCCGCTAGGGCGTTTTGGCGCCGGTGCGGCGAGGGTTGGCGCGGTCGTGAACGGCGCCGGATAACGGCGAGGAGCCTGGTTAGAGGTAGAGGCCGGTGCCGTGGTCGGTTTGGGGAGTGGCCACGGCGTGGAGGTCGCGTTCGCGCATGACCAGGTAGATCTGGCCGTGGACCTCTACCTCTGGCTGGTCTTCTGGGCTGAACAGGACCTTGTCGCCGACCTTGACGGAGCGGGCGTTGGCGCCGACGCCGGTGACCTCGCCCCAGAGGAGGCGGTTTTCCATCTTGACGGTGGCCGGGATGACGATGCCCGCGGTGCTGCGTCGTTCCTCGGTGTCCTGCTCGACCTTGACCATGACTCGGTCGTGCAGCATCTGGATCTCGAACTTCGGGTCGGCCACATTTGGCAGTTTACTGGGCCTCCGACGGCAAGTAGCCACGTGTCGCAAGTCCGTTAAATCCGGGCGGTGCCCGCGTGCGCGGACCGTTCCACATGCCCGAGCCTCAGCCATATATCCGGATTTTTCGCGTTGAAATAATTGGCACTCCCACTGCCTCCCGCGACCCGGCGTCCCAGCGCGAATAGCAGGGATATATGGCCATAATGTCGAACTCGATTCGACGTTCTGTCATTTTGTCACCGTGTCAACGGCGG
>NZ_BLAF01000029.1:44618-141923 GCF_009687885.1 Acrocarpospora pleiomorpha | reverse complement strand
CTCTGAGACTCCCCGTCAATAAGGAACCCGCCGCTATAACTATGCCTTGCGATCTCACCAGATAGCCATTTCGCGCCTTCATTAGGAAAAGGCCGCAGATATGGCACATGTCTGGATTTCCCCATAGGAGGCATGGTGGCATTCGTGCGCAGATTCGGTCCGGCTGTCCTCGGTCTGACCTCGGCCTTCGTCCTGATTCCCGGGACCGCGGCCCACGCCGCCGAACCAATGATCAATATGAAGATCCTGCTCGTATCCGACGGCACCCCGTCCACCGAGGCGATCGCGCACGCGATGGACTCCGAAGGCGTGCCGTACCAGAAAGTGGATCTCACCAGCCCCGGCCGGCCGATCATCACCCCCGGATTTCTGGCCGACACGGTCGGCGCGTCCGACCGGGCCAAGTTCCAGGGCGTGATCCTGCCGAACGCCAATCCCTTCACCAATCAAGCGGAAATGACCGCACTGGTGAACTTCGAGCGGAAATTCGGCATCCGCCAGCTCAGTGCGTACGTGTACGCCTACCCGGACGTCGGCCTCAATTATCCCGAATACGCCGGAACCCTGGACGGCATGACCGCCACGGTCGTCCCCGGCGGGCCGTTCCCGTACCTGGCCGGGCAGGTGCCGTTCGAGGACGAGTCGCCCGTGGTCGGCGAGAGCTACGGCTACCTGGCCACACCGCTGCCCGACGACCCGGCCGGCGGCCGGAGCTTCCAGCCGCTGGTCACCGCGCCCGTCCCGAACAGCGCCACCCAGGGCGTGCTCGCCGGGGTCTACACCCACGACGGGCGCAGCGAGATGGTCGTCACGGCCGCGTTCAACCAGAACCAGAAGCAGTTCCAGATGATCTCCCATGGGATCATCAGCTGGCTCACCAAGGGCGTGCACTTCGGCTACGACCGCAACTACTTCGCCGTGCACGTGGACGACGTGCTCGGCGACGACACCAAATGGGACCCGGTCAACAACTGCACGCCGGCCAGCGACTGCCCGCCCGGCGTCCCGGAGACCGGCATCCGGATGACACCCGCCGACGTCACCACCGCCGTCCAGTGGCAGAACGCCAGCGGCTTCACGCTGGACTTCTACTACAACGGCGTGGGCAGCGTGCTCTACGCGGCCGAGCACGGCGGCTCCGACCCGCTGCTGACCAGCCTCAAGGCCAACAAGGCCAGGTTCCGGTGGAGCAACCACACCTACACCCACCCGTTCCTCGGCTGCGCCCAGGACTTCTCGGTCCTGCCGTGGCGATGCGCGACCAACGCGCAGGGCCAGATCGTCTGGACGTCCGGGGCCACCATCGAGGACGAGATCAACCGCAACAAGCAGTTCGCCACCCAGCACGGCCTCCCCGTCGACACCACCGAGCTGGTCACCGGCGAGCACTCGGGCCTGTTCCTGCAGCCCCGCCAGCCGGTCGACAACCCCAACCTGGCCCCGGCGCTGAACAGCACCGGCGTGAAGTGGATCGGCAGCGACGCCTCCCGCGACCCGGCGCAGCGCCCGGTCGGCGGCGCGTTCACCGTGCCGCGCTACCCGATGAACATCTTCTACAACGTCGCCACCGTCGCCGACGAGGTGGACGAGTACAACTGGATCTACAACAGCCGCGCCGACGGCGGATCCGGCATCTGCGAGGACAACCCGGCCACCACCACCTGCGTCCCGCCGCTGGACCCTGCCTCCGGCTGGACCCAGCACATCGCGCCCATCGAGGTACGCAACGCGCTGCGGCACGTGCTCAGCGGCCTGCCCTGGCCGCACTACGCCCACCAGTCCAACCTGACCGGCGACCATCTGCTCTACCAGGTGCTCTCCGGCCTGTTCACCCAGTACGGCACCCTGTTCTCGGCCAACACCCCCATCGTGAACCTGCGCACCGCGGCCATCGGCGCCGAGATCAGGCGCATGCGGCTCTGGCAGCAGAACATGAACCAGGTCACCGGCTACATCCAGAACGGCGTCGTCTACGTGGACGCCCCCGACAACCTGGACGTCCCGCTGACCGCCCCCACCGGGACCAGGGTCCCCAACCTGCTCAACCTGGGCAGCAGCCCGTTCGGCTCCGCGTACGCGGGCGAGCTGTCGGCATACCAGCGCAACGCGCTGCTCCAGCCGATCAAGCTGCTGCTGCCGTAACACCCATGCGCATCGCGATGGTCACCGAGGGCACCTACCCCCACCACCACGGCGGCGTCAGCGTCTGGTGCGACCAGCTGGTGCGCGGCATGCCCGAATACCGCTTCGACCTGCGCGCCATCACCGGAACCGGGCGGGAGAGCCTCGCCTGGGAGCTGCCGGGCAACGCCACCGTCACGCCCATCCCGCTGTGGGGCGGGCCACCCGGCCGCCCGCCCAGAGGCCGGACCAGAAGACGCTTCGAGGAGCTGTTCCGCGAGATGCTCGACCTGATGCTCGACCCCTGGCAGGGGTCGGCGGCCCGCTTCGGCGCCCTGCTGCGCGAGCTGCTGCGCGGCGGCGTCCCGCTCTGCGGCGAGACCTCGGTGCGCTGCGTGCTGGACGTGTGGGAGGCGCGGCGGGCCGAGTTCGAGCGGATCGGGGTGACGCCGACCGTGCGGGACGCGGTCACGGCGGTGGATCTGATCGAGCATTCGCTGCGCCCGCTGCTCCACCCGGCGCCCGCGGCGGACGTCACCCACGTGGTGGCGAACGGGCTCGCCGTGCTGCCCGCGTTCGCGGCGAAGTGGACCGAAGGCACGCCGTTCGTGCTCACCGAGCATGGGGTGTATCTGCGGGAGCGGTATCTGGGGTTCCGGAACTCGCCGTATCGGTGGCCGGTGAAGGCGCTGATGTTGAGCTTTCTGCGGCTGCTGTGCGCGGCGGCGTATCTGGAGGCGAGCCTGATTACGCCGGGGAACAAGTTCAACATCCGGTGGGAGGTGCGGTGCGGGGCCGATCCGGCCCGGTTGCGTACGGTCTACAACGGTGTGGACCCGGAGCAGTTCGAGCCGGCCGGGTCCGAGCCGGAGGCGCCCACGCTCAGCTGGGCCGGGCGGATCGACCCGATCAAGGATCTGGAGACGCTGATCCTGGCGTTCGGGCGGGTGCACGCGAAGCTGCCGGAGGCGCGGTTGCGGGTGTTCGGCGGCACTCCGGCCGGGCGGGAGGAGTATCTCGCCGGGTGCAGGGAGCTGGCCGGGGATCTGCCGGTCGCCTTCGAAGGGCGGGTGGACAACATCCGGGACGCGTACACGGCGGGGCATGTCGTGGTGTTGTCGAGTATTTCGGAGGGGTTTCCGTACACGCTGATCGAGGCGATGGCGACCGGGCGGGCGACGGTCTCCACCGATGTGGGCGGGGTGCGGGAGGCGGTCGCGGGGACCGGGCTCGTGGTGCCGCCGCGTGATCCGGAGGCGATGGCGGCGGCGTGCCTGACCCTGCTCAACGATCACGAGCTGCGCAACCGGCTGGGCGCGGAGGCTCGGGAACGCGCGCTCGGGCTGTTCACCGTGGATCGGGCCGTGGACAGTTTTCGCACGCTCTATCCGCGGCTGGTGGCGGCATGAGCGCGCCCACCTTGCTGCCGGAGCCGGTCGACGATCAGGTGCGTGAGCTGTGCGCCAACGCGGTCGATCCGCTGGAGATCGCGGCCGGACTGGAGTTCGGCGGGCTGACCGACGAGGCCGCCGCGCGGCACGGGCATCCGGACGTGTTCGCGTACGCGGAGGAGCTGTATCGAAGCGTGCCGCGCAAGCCGGTCGAGCCGACGGCGGACGTTCCCATGCCGTGGGATGGGAGTCCAGGGCGGCATGCCGTCCGGGGGATCCTGTTCGGGCTACCCGGGCTGTGTTACGTCACCGCGGCGCAGGCGGTGACGGGGTCCACGGTCGTGCTGGTGGTTTCGTTGCTGCTGGCATGGGCGTACGGGCAAGGAGCCGCGTATCTCGCCTACGTGGCGATCGGCCACGGGGAGGCGGGGCTGGCGGTCGCGCGGCGGGCGCTGCGGCTCGGGCTGGCGGTGCTGGTGCCCGTCATCGCCGGGGTCGGCGTGCTGACCTCCGCGAGCGTGGCCGGGATCGTGCTCGCGGTCGGGCAGGCGGCCTACCTGCTGGCGGCCGGGGTAATCCTGATCGCCGACGGGGAACTGGTGCTGCTGGCCGTGCTCGTTCCCGGGTGCGTGGTCAGCGCGGTCCACCTGGCCAGCGGGTGGCCCGCGCCGTGGGTGGTCTGGGCGGCGGGCGCGCTCTCCGTCGCCGAGGCCGTCGTGCTCGCCGAAGTCGTCAGCCGGACTCCCGCCAAGGCCGTCACGCGGGGGCGGCTGCTCGGCGCGGTCCCTCCTGCCCTGTTCGGGGCGCTCTGCGGCGGGCTGCTCGCCGTGGGGACGAACGGGGCGGCGGCGATGGTGCCGCTGTCGCTGAGCATGGGCGCCGCCGAATGGGCGGTGTTCCGGTTCCGGCGCGGCGGGCACCTGCTGCTCGGCCGGACCGCCACCGCGCTGCGGTTCGCGCGCGCCGTCCGAGCCGAACTGTTCGGCGCGCTCGGCCGGTATCTCGCGGTGCTGCTCGTGCTCACCGCGCTGGCGTGGGCGCTCGCGCGGCCGGAGCCGCTCCTGCTGGCGGTCAACCTCGCGCTCGGGGGCGCGGTGCTGGTCGCGCTCATTCTGCAGTCCTGCGGGATCAACGGTCCCGTGCTCGGGCTCTTCGCCGTCACCCTGGCCGCCGAACTGGCCGCGCCGAAGACGCCCGGGATCCAGCTCGCCGCGCATCTCGCGCTGCTGCTCGCGATCACCTGCCACGCCTGGTCGGCGGTCGCGCGCACCTCCCTGCACAGATGATCCCCTACAGAACAGGCTTGCGATGCGAATGCACGCTGTCACAGGAGCCGACGGCTTCATCGGCTCCCACCTCGTCGAACTGCTGGTCGAGCGCGGCCATCGGGTGCGCGCGATGGCCCAGTACAACTCGTTCGGAAGCTGGGGGTGGCTGGACACCCTCGCCCCCGACGTGCTCGCCTCGGTCGAGGTCGTGCCCGGCGACGTGCGCGATCCCGGCAGCGTACGGCAGTTGGTGGCCGGGGCCGACGTCGTCTACCATCTCGCGGCGCTGATCGCGATTCCGTACTCCTACACCGCCCCCCGGTCGTATGTGGAGACCAACGTGCTGGGCACGCTCAACGTGCTGGAGGCCGTCAGGGACGCCTCCGCCGGGCGGCTGGTGCACACCTCGACCAGCGAGACCTACGGCACCGCGCGCTCGGCGCCGATCTCGGAGGCGCATCCGCTGCAGGCCCAGTCGCCCTACGCGGCCTCCAAGCTGGGCGCGGACAAGCTCGTCGAGAGCTACCACCTCAGCTTCGGGCTGCCCGCCGTGACGCTCCGGCCGTTCAACACCTTCGGCCCGCGCCAGTCGGCCCGGGCCGTCATTCCGACGATCATCGGCCAGATCGCCGCCGGGGCCCGTTCGGTACGGCTCGGCGCGATGAGCCCGACCCGGGACTTCCTGTACGTGAAGGACACCGCCGCCGCCTTCGCCCATCTCGGGACGGCCGAGGGCGTCGAGGGCGAGTTGTTCAACGCCGGGACCGGCGAGGAGATCTCCATCGGCGACCTGGCCGGGAAGATCGCCGAGATCATGGGCGCCTCGGTGGAGTTCAGCTGCGAGACCGAACGGCTGCGCCCGGAGAACTCCGAGGTCATGCGGCTCGTCTGTGACAGCTCCCGGCTTCGGGCGCGTGGCTGGGCTCCGGCATACACGCTCGACGACGGGCTCAAGGCATGCGCGGCCTGGTTCCCGAGCAACCTCGACCGGTACAAGACGACCATCTACAACGTGTGAGGGATTCGTGCACGCAGTGATCCTGGCGGGTGGCAAAGGGGTTCGCCTCCGCCCGTACACCACCACGCTGCCCAAACCGCTGGTGCCGATCGGCGAGCAGTACTCCATCCTGGAGATCATCATGCGCCAGCTCGGCGAACGCGGCTTCACCACCGCGACGCTGGCCATCGGGCATCTCGGGCACCTCATCCGGGCGTATGTGGGGGATGGCACCCAGTGGGGCCTGCGCGTCGACTACGCGCTGGAAACCTCACCCCTCGGCACGATGGGCCCCCTGCTCACCATGCTCGACACGCTCCCCGCCGAGTTCCTGGTCATGAATGGCGACATTCTCACCGACCTCGACTTCGGCGACCTGCTCAACGGCCATCGCCAGGGCCGCGCCCCTCTCACCATCGCCACCTACCGCCGCGAGGTCACCATCGACTTCGGCGTCCTCACCGCCGCCGACGGCCGCATCGTCGAATTCACCGAGAAACCCACAATCGACTACCGGGTCAGCATGGGGGTGTACGCCATTTCCAAACAATGCCTTTACGGCTACCCGCCCGGGTTACCCCTGGGCTTCGACGAGCTCGTGCTCGATCTGCTCCGGAAGGGGAGGCATCCGGCGCAGTACGACTTCGACGGGCACTGGCTGGATATCGGGCGGCCGGACGACTACGACCGCGCCAACGCGGAATTCGATTTGCTGCGTCCGGCACTGCTGCGAGGCGTGTGACATGCGCGTGCTGCTCGTCGGTGCTTCCGGTTTCGTCGGACGGCATGTGCGAGAGCGGCTGGGGGCCGTCGAAGTCGCGGCCCCCAGCCGGTCGGACCTCGATCTGGCCGAGACGCCGCACGCTCAGATCCGCCGGATCCTGGAGGATCTGCGGCCGGGGGCTGTCGTCAACTGTGCCGGGGTCGTGCACGGGTCGCCGGAGCGGTTGGTGGCCGGGAACGTGGTCGGGGCGGCTCGGCTGGTGCGGGCCGTGGGGGAAGTCGTGCCGGACGCGCGCGTCGTGCATGTCGGGTCGGCGGCCGAGTACGGGGCCCATGACGTGCCGGTGGGGGAGGGGGCGGAATGCCGGCCGCTCGGCGAGTACGGGCTGACCAAGCTGGCGGGGACCCGCGTGGTCGCGGGGATGGTCCGGAACGGAGTGGTGTTGCGGCTGTTCAATCCGGTGGGGCCGGGGGCGCCGGTCGGCAGTCTGACCGGGCGGCTGGTGGCGGGGATGCGGGCCGGCGGCGAGTTGCGGCTGGGGGTGACCAGTGACGTGCGGGACTTCGTGGATGTCCGGGACGCGGCGGAGGCGATCGTGGCCGCGGCGCTCGCTCCGGGGGTGTTGCCGCCGGTGCTGAATGTGGGGACCGGGCGGGCGGTAGCCGTACGGGATCTGGTGGAGCTCATGATCGAAGTGGCTTCGTGGCAAGGGCGGGTGGTGTCCGCTTCGGAGGGGAGTTCGGCGTTGCCGTGGTCGTGCGCCGACGTCACGGCGATCGGGGCCGCGCTGGGCTGGAAGGCGAGGATCGCCTTGCGGGATTCGCTGGCGGACGCCTGGAACGAGGTTCCGGCGTGAGCGTGCTGGTTCCGGCGTACTTCCATCCGGTCGCCCAGGAGGCGGCCTGGCGGCGGCTGGCCGCGCGGCCGCCCAAGACCGTGGTGCTGAACGTGGACAGCGGGCCCGGCACGACCAGGGACCCCGACTTCGTCCGCGTCCTCGAGCCGTTGCTGGCGGCCGGCGTCGAAGTCCTGGGATACCTCGACACCGCCTACGGTGACCGGCCGATCCGGGAGCTGGTAGTGGACGCGCGCCGCTACCGCTCCTGGTACGGCGTCGGCGGCGCCTTCCTCGACCAGGTCGCGGCGAACGCCGACCGGCTCTCCCACTACCGGGTCGCCGCCGCGGCCCTGCGCGGCCAGGGCCGCCTGGTCCTGAACCCCGGCGTCTACCCCGACCCCGGCTACGCCGCCTGCACCGACCTGCTCGTCACCTTCGAAGGCCCATGGACCTCCTACCGCGCGGTCAACGCCCCCGCGTGGGCCCGCTTCCCCGAACAGTTCTGCCATCTCGTGTACGGCGTGCCCGGCTGGGCCCGCCGATTCGTGCAACGCGGCGCCACCCGGCTGGCCCAGACGATATTCGTCACCAGCGGCGCGTGCCCCAACCCCTGGCAAAACCTTCCCGCCTATTACGAACGCCTGGAGTGATGAGTTGTCGCGCCCGCACCCGTCACATCTACGACGGGACACGACGAGGCGGAAGGATGACGTGATGAGTGCGGACACGCGGCTGGAGGAGCCGGGCGGGAGCGGTCTGGGCGGGAGCGGTCTGGGTGAGGTCGACGAGCCGGCGTTTTCGGGGCTGGCGGAGCGGCACCGGCGGGAGCTGCACGTGCACTGCTACCGGATGCTCGGGTCGTTCGAGGACGCCGAGGACACCGTGCAGGAGACGTTCCTGCGTGCCTGGCGGCGGCGGGAGACCTTCGAGGGGCGGTCGACGTTCCGGGCCTGGCTGTACCGGATCGCCACCAACGCCTGCCTGGACCTGCTCGCCAAGTGCCGCCCGGAGCCGGCGACCGGCGGCGAGGTGCTGTGGCTGCAGCCCTACCCGGACCGGCTGCTCGACGAGCTGCCCGCGGGCGACGCGGACGAGCCGGAGACCCTCGCCCTCGCGCGGGAGACGATCGAGCTGGCGTACCTGGTCGCGGTCCAGCACCTCGCGCCGCGCCCGCGGGCGGTGCTGATCCTGCGGGACGTGCTCGGCTGGCCGGCCAAGGACGTCGCGGAGCTCCTCGGGGACTCCGTCAACTCCGTGAACAGCGCGCTGCAGCGGGCCCGCGCCGGCATGCGGGAGCACCTGCCCGCCGAGCGGCAGGACTGGACCGGCGGGGATGAGGACGCCGGGACGCGCGAGCTGGTGCGCCGCTATACCGACGCCAGCGTGGCCACCGACATCGACGGGCTCGCCGCACTGCTGCGGGACGACGTCCGCTGCTCGATGCCGCCCACGCCGGGCCTGTACGTCGGCCGCGAGACGGTGGTGAACGACTGGGTCGAGAGCGGCTTCTTGGACCTGAAGCACCTGCGCACCGTCCTCACCTCCGTGAACCGGCAGCCCGCCGTCGCCTTCTACCTCTGGCGGAAGCGGGAGGGCGCGTACCTGCCGCTGACGATCGACGTCCTGCGCGTCACCGGCGGGGCGATCACCGAGATCGTCACGTTCCACGACGACCAGTTCCCGCGGCTCGGGCTGCCGGAGCGCCTGCCGGCGGACGGCACGGAGTAGATTCCGGCCACCACCAAAATGGAGATCGGGTACCTGACTTTCTCCTCGTCCCCATCTTGTGACCAACCATTAGTCCCGAAATTTCGTGACATCGGGATTTATGTCCGGATAACGGGTTGATAATCGGGTGACGAACCCTGGCTGGTTGCGGCTACGTTTCATCCCTATTCGCCGTGTGGAATGGGGTGAAAGCGGTGACCGCGAATTTGCCGGTTCCCTACGAACAGTACAACGCCCCCAAACGCGGAGGCACCAACAAGATCGCCGTCATCGTGGCCATCCTGGTGACCGCCGTGGTCGTCGGCCTCGCCATGTTCTTCTGGGGCCCAGTCGCCCCCACCGAACTCACCAGCGCCTCCACCACGACCCCGACCGCGACCGTCACCGAATCCGTGACCGCCACCGTCACCGTGAGCCCCAGCGCGAACATCGTCATCGCCCCGACACCAGAGCCCACCCCGACCGCGACCACGGCCCTCCCCACGGAAACCGCCCCCACCGACATGCCCATCGGCCAATCCGAATACCTGGCCGACCTGGACATAGACCGAGGCGACGATTACGGCGTGGACCCCCTCGCCATCAACGGCCAGATCTTCGTCAAAAGCGTCGGCCTCGGCGTCTGGAACATCGGCGACGCCAGCTTCGCCGAATACACCCTCGACGGCAAAGCCAAACGCCTGGAAGCCACCATCGGCCTCAACGACGCCCTCAGCCCCGACGCGGTCGTCGAGTTCACCATCTCCGGCAACGGCCGCCAACTCCTGCGCAAACGCATGAAGTACGCCTCCCAGGAAAAGATCTCAGTCCCCATCGAAGGCAACGTCAAACTCCGCATCACCACCGTCCGCGTAGGCGGCGAAAACGCCAACGGCAACAGCCGCGGCGCCGTCCTCGGCGACGCCCTCCTCATCCGCTGACCCACGCCGCCCCACCTCAACCTTTCAACCTCCGCATTCGCGAGAAGCTGGGTCGGCGTGAAGACGGAGTGGACGAGACTGCATTCTTTGCGCCAACTGTGGATCGATTTGTAAGCGAGTACCGCCGCGTCTGGGATAGGCATCGCTAATGCGTAGCGGTAGAAGAGCGCCGCAGAGGCCGGGGCGGTCACATCGGCAACGTCCGCCGTGGCCACACTGGCGCGGGGGGCCTTGGCCGTGCGGTCGGCCAGGTTTGGGACTTCAGGCCAGGTCGTGGTACGAGGGGCTCCCCATGAGAGCGCTCTCATGGGACGATCCATCTCATGGAATGGATCAATGAACCGAAGTCGTGGTCGGCGGGCGAGGGCACGCTGACCGTCAACGTCGAGACCAAGACGGACCTGTGGCAGCAGACGCACTACGGGTACTCGTTCGACAACGCCCCCATGTACGGGCGGGTGGTCGAAGGGGATCTGCGGGTGACCGTGACCTTTGACGCGGACTACGCGGAGCAGTACGACCAGGCGGGGGCGATTCTGCGGATCGACGAGAAGAACTGGATCAAGGCGGGGACCGAGTTCGTGGACGGGGCCTTGCAGATCAGTGTGGTGGTGACGCGGGAGTTCTCGGATTGGTCGGTGTTGCCCGCGCCGGGGTCGCCGTCGTCGGTGACCATCGATCTGCATCGGGAGGGGGACGCGGTCACGGTGCGGTATGGGGTGGACGGGGGTGAGCCGGTGAACATGATCCGGCTGGCGTACTTCCCGCCGGGGGTGCCCGCACTGGCGGGGGCGATGGCGGCGGCGCCGGTCGGAAAGGGGTTCGAGGCGCGGTTCACGAAGGTGTCGATCAGCTGATGTGATCCGCTCGTCCCCGGGTACCGATGGGTAAAGTCACGGTAAAGGGGGCGTTGCGGGTGGCGGTGAAATATGAGGACCGTATTCCCGGCGACGGTATGTACGTCGTCGGGATCGACGTGGCACCGGGGCAGTATCGGTGCCAGAGCTCGGGCGATGGTTACTGGGTGCGCTATCCGGCGTCCATGATCGGGCCGGTCGCCACCAGGCACCAGGGCGAAGGCACGGTTTCCGTCGTCATCGAACCGGATGACACCGCCTTCGACAGCCATATGCCCGCGGACTGGGTCAGGGTAGTGGTCCGGCGAGCCGGCCTTCCGGAGCCGCAGAGACCGGAGCGTTCCGGGAAACGGGCGCGCACCATTCTGGACCCGGACATCCCCGCCGACACCAGGAAGGCGCTCCTGGCCGACCCGGCGCTGGTACGGCACGTGCGCACGGGCAGTCCCTGGTCTCGCTACGGGTCGGACAAGAAGGACGGCTGGCGGGCCCCGATGCGCTTCGTCCTGTGCCTGCTGACCTACTTCTGGGTCACGCCCCAGCTGGGCGTGATCCAGACCGCGCTGCTGCTCGCGGTGGTTCTCGGCGTGCTGTCGGCGTTACGTCGGGCGCGTACCCTGCCGAGGCAGCGGCTGGCCGAGCTCGCGCACGCCAATCCGGGCTGGTTCCTGGTGGATCAGGATTTCGACGACGCCGGCCGGGTGCTGGTGGTGCGCGCGCAGAAGGCGATCCGGCGGGTGCGGAAGGCCACCGTCTACCAGGAGGGCCTGCTGGACGCGGCCGATCACGAGGTCATCCTGCCCGTGGAGGAGTGGGAGATCGCCAAGGCGCTGAGCAGGGTGACCCGGCTGCGGGCCGATCAGGCCCAGCTGCTCGCCGGCGGGGTGGCCGCTCCGGTCGAGGAGGCGCTGGCCCCGATGCGGGAGACCCTGGACACGGTGGTCGCCTCGGTGACCAGCCGGGTCGAGGCGCTGGAGCGCTACGCCGCCCGGGTCCGCGAGGCCGACCGCCTCTTCCAAGCGCATGATCAGCTGCGCGCGCTCGCCGACCAGGCGGACGAATACCAGGATCTCCTGGCGAGCACCGTGCGGGACGACCTGGCCAAAGGGGAGATCGAACGGCTGTCCCGCAATCTCGAGCAACTGCGGGCGGCTTTGGACGAGAGCCTGGTCGCCGCCCGGCAGGCAGCCCTCGAAGTCAGTCCCGGACGGAACTAGGACAGGTCGTACAGTTTCCGCATGAGTGTGGAAACGCGGGTTTTGGATGCCATTGATGAGGCTGGGACCGTGCGGCTGCTGGCCGAGCTCGTACGGGTGCCGAGCGTGACCGGTGGCGACAACGAGTCGGAGTTGCAGGGGGAGTGCGCCCGGCGGCTGGGGGAGCTTGGGCTCGATGTGGACATGTGGAAGCTCGACCTGGAGATGCTTCGCGGGCATCCGGACTATCCGGGCGCGGAGGCGCCGCGCGCCGAAGGGTACGGCGTGGTCGGGAGGACCGAAGGGGAGGGCGAGCCCGCGCTGATCCTGCAGGGGCATGTGGACGTGGTACCGACGGGGGATCTGGCCAAATGGGACGGAAACGATCCCTTCGGGGCACGGCTCACCGCGACCACCCTGCACGGGCGGGGCGCCTGCGACATGAAGGCGGGGCTGGCCGCCAACCTGGCCGTCATGACCGCCCTGCGGGTCGCGGGAGTACGGCTGGCGCGCCCGCTTGCCCTCCATTGTGTGGTCAGCGAGGAAGACGGCGGTCTGGGCGCGTTCGCGACCATGCTGCGCGGCCACACCGGCGAGGCGGCCGTGATCACCGAACCCACCAGCGGGAATATCATCACCGCCAACGCGGGAGCGTTGACGTTCCGCCTGGAAGTCGCCGGACGCGCCGCGCACGGGGCCACACGCTACGAGGGCGTCAACGCCGTCGAGGCCTTCTGGCCGGTGTTCACCGCGATCAGGAAGCTGGAGGCCGAGCGTAACCGCGATCCGGATCGGCTGTTCGCGGGGAACGCGACGCCGTACCCGATCGAGGTGGGCACGGTCCGCGCGGGTGACTGGGCGAGTAGCGTGCCGGATCTGCTGGTGGCCGAAGGCCGCCTCGGGGTTCGCCTGGACGAGGATCCGGACGACGCGGCGGCGGCACTGGAGGAGGCGCTGGTCGGGATCGACGACCCGTGGCTGCTCGCCAACCCGGTCGCGATCACCTGGCCGGGTGGCCGGTTCGCCAGCGGGCGGCTGCCCGCCGGTCATCCGCTGCTCGGCGAGACGGAGCGGGCGGTCGAGGACGTCACGGGCACCCGTCCCGGGACGACTGCCGCACCCTACGGCAGTGACCTGCGGATCTACGCGGGGGCGGGGATCCCCACCCTGCACTATGGTCCGGGGGATGTCCGGTTCGCGCATGCGCCGAGGGAGCAGGTGGATCTGCGTGAGCTCCGGGACGTGACCCGGGCACTGGCCCTGCTGGTCCTGCGCCGGTGCGGAGTTCGGTAGCAATGGGCAGTGCGTCCGGGCGGGGGCAGTCGCTGGCAGGTCAAGGCTAAAGTCCGGTCTATGGACGAGCCGCGGTTGTTGCAGATTTTCCGGGAGGAACCACCCAAGGAGCGGGCGGACGCGGCGCGGAACCGGGAGAAGGTGCTCGCGGCCGCGATCAAGCTGTTTCGGGAGCATGGGGTCGACAACGTCTCCATGGACGCGGTCGCGGCGGAGGCAGGGGTCGGGAAGGGGACGCTGTTTCGCCGGTTCGGCGATAAGTCGGGGCTGGTGTTCGCGTTGCTGGACAACAAGGAGAAGCTCCTGCAGGAGGCGGTGCTGGCGGGGCCGCCGCCGGTCGGGCCGGGGGCTCCGGCGAAGGAGCGAATCGTCGCTTTCGTTGAGGTTTATGCCGGGTACTTGTTCGAGAACATTGACCTGCTCCGGGTTTCCGAGACATCGAGCCCGGGTGCGCGGTACCGGGTGGGGGCCTACCGGTTCTGGCACGCCCACCTGCGCATGCTTCTCGCGGAGGTACGGCCCGCGGATGATCCCGCCGTGCTCGCGCACGCGCTGCTCGCGCCGCTCGGGGCGGAGCACGCGGCGGCGGTCGCGGCGGAACTCGGGCCGGAGCGTGCCCGGATAGAGAGCAAGCTGCTGGCGCAGGCGCTCGTGTCCGACTAGGTATCGACAATCTCGTCTCGGGCGGTCGTCTGGATGGAGCGCTCGTGTCCGGATGGGTACTGGCAATCTCGTCTCGGGCGGTCGTCTGGATGGAGCGCCCGTGCCCGGATAGGTACCGACAATCTCGTGCCATGCGGCCTGGATGGTGGGCTCGTGTCCTAATAGCTACCCTCGGGTAATCAAGCTCACATCCCCGACCTGGATACTTTGATCCGCACAATGCCAGGAAAGGTCAGGGAATGGTCAAGTTAGCGCCTTATGCACGATTTGCTTGGCCGCTTCGCTGGTTGTTCCGGGTTTTGACCGTGTTGGTGGTGCTGGCGGTCGTGCTGGCTGGGGTCGGCACCTGGATTGTGCGGCGGTCGTTTCCGCAGACTGACGGCGAGCTGCGGCTGCCTGGGCTGAGCGCGCCGGTGACCGTGTATCGCGACGCTTACGGGGTTCCGCAGATCTTTGCGGAGACCGCTGATGATCTTTTCCGGGCGCAGGGGTACACGCACGCGCAGGACCGGTTCTGGGAGATGGATTTCCGGCGGAAGACGACCGCGGGGCGGTTGTCGGAGCTATTCGGTACGTCCACGCTCGACATCGACAAGGTCGTCAGAACGCTCGGCTGGCGGCGGGTCGCCGAGCAAGAGCTTGCTTTGCTGGCTCCGGAGGCGAAACGTGGTCTGGAGGCGTACGCGGCGGGGGTGAACGCGTGGCTGGCCGAGAACGACGGGTTCGCGGCGCGGAGCCTGGAGTTCGCGGTGCTCAAGCTCACCAACGGCGGCTACACGCCCGAGCCGTGGACGCCCGCCGACTCGCTGGCCTGGCTGAAGGCGATGGCGTGGGATCTGCGTTCCAACATGGACGACGAGCTCGAACGCGCGCTGGACGCGAGCGTGCTGCCGGTCGAGCGGGTCAACGAGCTGTTCCCCGCCTACCCCTACGACCGGCACCGGCCGATCGTCGCGACCGGAGGCGTCAAGGACGGCGCGTTCGACCCCGGCGCCCCGGCTGTGACGTCCGCGTCGGCGCTCCGCCGGGTGTCCCAGGTGCTCCGGAAGGTTCCCTCCCTTATTGGTACGGAGGGCACCGACCGGAAGGGCATCGGATCCAACTCGTGGGTTGTGAGCGGGAAATTCACGGACACGGGGAAGCCGTTGCTCGCGAACGATCCGCATCTTGGGCCGCGGATTCCGTCGATCTGGTATCAGGCGGGGTTACATTGCCGCACCAGGACGGCGGATTGTCCGTATGACGTGTCGGGATATACGTTCTCGGGGCTGCCTGGGGTGGTGATCGGGCACAATCACCGCATCGCGTGGGGGTTCACCAATCTCGGGCCGGATGTCACTGATCTGTACGTTGAGCGGGTCAAGGGGGAAACGTACGAGGTCGAGGGCACCTGGACGCCGTTCGAAACGCGGACCGAGCAGATCAAGGTCGCCGGGGGCGCGCCGGTGGAGCTCACGATTCGATCGACCAAGCACGGTCCGATCATTTCCGACGTGCTGGAAAGCGCGGCCGTCGCCGTTCCCGGTGCGGCCAGGAACCTGTCAGAACCCACTGAATCGCCAGCGCCTGGCGTGGAAACCGGAGAGAAATCAGCGACAGGCGCGGAAACCGGAGAGAGGCATGAGGTCGCGCTGCGGTGGACTGCGCTCGATCCCGGGCAGACGGCGAATTCGGTGTTCCTGCTGAACAAGGCCGAGAATTGGGAGCAGTTCCGGGCTGCGGCGTCCAAGTTCGAAGCGCCCTCGCAGAACCTGATTTATGCGGATGTAGACGGAAATATCGGGTATCAGGCGCCGGGGAAGATACCGGTCAGGGCCGGGGGCAACGGTCAATGGCCGAGTGCCGGGTGGACGGGCGAGCAGGAATGGACCGGTTTCATCCCCTTCGCCGAGCTGCCCTTCTCCTACAACCCGCCTGAGGGTTTCATCGCCACCGCCAACAACGCCGCCGTCGGCCCGGACTACGGTCCATTCCTCACCGCCGACTGGTCGTACGGCTACCGCTCGCAGCGCATCATCGACCGGATCAAGGACGTGCTCGCCTCCGGCAAGATGACCGCCAAGACGATGGGCGAGATCCAGATGGACTCCGCCAACGGCTTCGCGCCCGTTCTCGTCCCCCACCTGATGCGCACCATCGGCCGGGGCACCGAACTCTTCGAAAGCTGGAACTTCCAGCAGGACCGCGACTCCGCGGGCGCCGCCTACTTCAACGTCGTCTGGAAGAACCTGCTCGCCCGCGTCTTCGACGACGAACTCCCGGAGGACGCCCGCCCGACCGGCAACGACCGCTGGTTCGAGGTCATGCGCAGGCTCCTGGAGGACGAGGACGCCGCCTGGTGGGACGACGTCCGTACCAAGAACGGGGTCGAGACCCGGGACGACATCCTGTCCGCCGCCCTCGCCGACGCCGACGCCGAAATCGCCGACCTCCTCGGCGACGACCCCGCCGGCTGGCGCTGGGGCGACCTCCACACCCTGCGACTCACCAACGAAACCTTCGGCACCTCCGGCATCGCCCCCATCGAGTGGCTCTTCAACCGGGGCCCCATCCGCACCTCCGGCAGCAAGGACGCCGTCAACGCCACCGGCTGGAACCCTGCCAACGGCTACGAGGTCGACTGGGTCCCCTCCATGCGCATGATCGTCGACCTCTCCAACCTCGACAACTCCCGCTGGATCAACCTAACCGGCTCCTCCGGCCACGCCTTCCACCCCAACTACAACAACCAATCCGACCTATGGTCGAACGGCCAGACCACACCCTGGCCGTCCACGGAGAAAGCCGTGAAATCCGCGTCCACGGAAACCCTCACGCTCCGCCCTTAGGTCGAAGCGGTGACTGAGGCGATTTCGTTCAACGGGAATTCGAGGTAGTCGCCGGCTTCCTCGCACCAGGCGTCCAAGACGCCGGAGTGGAGTTCGCCGTGGCTGACGGTGGCGGTGACGCCGTCGGACAAGGTGATTAAGGCGCGGACGCCGCGGTCGACGACGAAGCCGAGGAGGGATTGTTCGGCGGTGGGGAGGCGGGTGGCCATGCGGCCGATCAGGGCCCAGGTCTGGCCGTTCTGTTTGGCCTCTTCGCGGGTGGTGATCAGGCGTTTGGCGTGTTCGTGGGGGTCGGGGGGTGGTTCGGTGAGCAGTGGCAAAGGGTCGAGTTCGGCGACTCGGCCGCCGGGGAGCAGGATCAGGCGGCCGCTCTGGGGTTCGCGGCGGATCTCGATCTCGCCGGTGTCGTTGACGGGGACGGGGGCGTACCCGGCTTCGCGGAGGGCGGCGAGGGTGCGGTCGGCGGGGGCGGAGCTGGCCAGGACCGAGGAGGCGAGCAGGCGCAGGCCGAGTTTGGCCAGGCGGCGGTGGCCGGCGATCTCGGCCAGGAGGGCGGGGTCGCTGCCCTGGATGATGCAGCCGACCGTGGTGACGGTGACCTCGCCATGGCGGCGGGCCACGTCCCTGATCAGGTAGATGAGCGGCTGGGGGAGGGTGCCCACCTGGGCGAGCTGGTCCAGCAGGGCGTCGGCCCCGGCGCCCGCGTCCAGCGCCCGCCGTACGGTGGCGGGGGTGAACCGCCACACCGACGCCGCGCCCTTGGACTCCCGGTCGGCGACCCGATCCAGGAGCGAGGCCAGTTCGGCGGCGGGAGGGCCGGTCACGACGGCGGTCAGGTCGGCGCCGAACAGGGCGGTGCGCTGGGCGCTGGCCAGGGCGCGGACGGAACGCTCTGCCAGCACCGGGTCGTACTCGACCTCGGGGACGGTCTCGTCGTTCTCGTTGCCGGCCACCTGGCCGAGCGCGGCCAGGGCGCGGCCCAGATCGGTGAGCGAGTCGTGGGCGGCAAGACCGAGCAGGCGGGCCTCCTCCAGGATCCCGGGCGCGCACTCGGCGAGCAGCTCCCGGTCCAGCAGCGGCGCCCGCCAGTGCACCGACTGCACCAGCTCCTGCAGGGTGGCGAAGGCGTACCCGTCCGGGACCTCGGTGAGCGCGCCGAGCACCGCCCAGCGGATCCGGGCGATGGTCTCCCCGGCGGGGTCGTCGCCGAGCACGGCCGGGTAGCGGCCGTCGCTGCGGCGCAGCGACGAGCGTTCCATCCGCCACCAGGCGGCCAGCAGCGTGCGCAGCCGGGCGGGCGCGTCCTCGAGCCGCCAGGTGTCGAACCGGTCGGTGGGCACCAGGCCGCCCGCGGCCTCGTCCAGCGCGAGCAGCCGGGCCACCGCGGTGACCTCGAGGAACAGCCGGGTCTCCTCCTCCGAGCAGCCGGTCTCCTTGGCCACCCGGCGCACCTCGCGCACCCCGACCCCGCCGTTCTTCAACAGCGGCAGCGGCGTCTTGTCGGTGTTCTCCAGCAGCGCGGTCGCCCGATCCAGCACGTGCGGCGCGGCCAGGCACATCGCGTACTCGACCGTGTCCCGATCGACCTGGATGTGGGCCAGATCCGGCGGGTACGGCGTGAACGGCCCGTGATACTCCGGGCCTCGCAACGCCAGCGCCACCTCACGCGGCATCTCCGCCACGTCCCACTGCGTCCGGAACAGCAGCCCCCGATCGGCCGCCCACTTCTCCGGCGTGCCCGCGTTGAGGAAGCGGTTGCCGTCCACGCTGCGGACAGGACCGTCCCAGGCGAAGTCGTCGAGCACGCCGACCGTGCCGTCCGGCGCGGTGGTGACGAGTTCGGTCAGGCGTTCCGGGTCGCTGAGCAGGGCGGTGACCCGGGCCACCATCTGCCGCTTCCCGCCCTGCGGAGCCAGTCCGAGCGTGCGGCAGATCCGCCGCACGCCCTCGGTGTTGAGCATCCAGGAGTCGAGGTAGGTGAGGAGCGGCTCGCCGAGCCCGCAGGGGGCGGTCCACCAGCGGGCGACCGCCTCGGCCAGGTGGATCCGGCCGTCCTGTCCCGGCCAGGCCAGGGCGCAGTCGTACAGGCGGTCCAGCCAGGGGATCACCTCCGAGGTGCTCACCCCGAGGAAGCGGGCCAGCTCGTCCTCGGTCGGCCGGCCGCCGATCACCAGGCACGCCTGCAGGAGCTCGAGCGGGGGCAGCGGCAGGCCGCGCATGACCTCCATGACGGCGAAGGTGTTGCCGAGGCGGTGCGCCAGCGCGTCCAGCCGCCGGGGCCAGGGCGCGGCGATGGCGTCCGGGCGGTTGGCCAGGACGCGGGCGAGTCGATCTTCGTCGAGAGTTGTCAGCCAGGCGATTAGGTGATCGTCCATCACAGATCTCTCAGGCCATCGGGAAGCCGCGGTGGTGACGCACGTGAGATCAAGATATTCTGCGCAGTTCGCTCCGAAAAGGTCATTCTCCTGTTCTCCCGCTCCCTCCGCGCAGCGTGCTCGACTCCACCTCAGCACACCAGAACGCGATCGGAGGTGATTCCCGGATATACGGCCGGGAATTCCAGGAACCAAATCCCCACATGCCACACAAGCCTCAAGAACAGCTCGGCCGACCCGGCCATGAACACAGACCGGGGGGTAGGTCCGTGCGGTCCGGGCCGCGCGGACCCACCCCGGCCCATGTTCCCGTACTATGCGGCTAAAACTGCCCAAACCGCTTTGCCTTGGGGGGTTAGCGGGCACCAGCCCCAGCGGACGCTGATCGATTCGACGATGTGCAGGCCGAGGCCGCCGGGTTCGAACGGTGAGGGGTCGCGCTTGACCGGCTCGGCCGTGCCGGGGTCGGTCAGCGCGCAGGTGACCAGCGAGCCCTGGCGGACCAGGGAGAGCCGGATGACCTCGCGGCGGCGGGGCACGCCGGGTTCCATGCCGTGCCGCAGCGCGTTGGTGGCCAGCTCGGAGACGACCAGCTCCATGCCGTCGGCCAGGCCGGCCAGATCCCACCCGGCCAGGGTGCCCATCGCGAAGCTCCTGGCCGAGTGAATCGACTCGGCGCGCGGGGGCAGTACGAAGGTCGCGCTGGCGGCGCATCCGGTGCTGCCGGCGAGCAGATCTCGCGCGGGATGCGGCCACCAGCCCACCGGAGGCCACCAGTCGAGCGTGGACCACTGGAGCATGGAGTGCACGAGATCATGATGATGCAATCTCCCGTGCATGTGCAATAGCGAATGCACGTGCAGATGGTCGCGGCAAGCGCTACGGTTACTCAAAACGACCCTGGGAAGAAGGGGGCGATCTTTGACAGACTGGTGTTCAGTCCACATACCGGAGGAATGATCACGTGTCCATCGATCCGCCGGGGTCCGGCTCCACTGTTCGGCGCATCATGCTGGGCGCCAGCCTGCGGAGGCTGCGCGAGGAGCGGGATCTCACCCGAGAAGAGGCCGGATTCCACATCCGCGCCTCCGAGTCCAAGATCAGTCGGATGGAGCTCGGGCGGGTCGGATTCAAGACACGTGATGTCGAAGACCTGCTCACGCTGTACGGCGTCCTGGACGACGCCGATCGACGTGGCCTCCTGGAGATGGTCCGGGAGGCGAACACGCCGGGGTGGTGGCACAAGTTCGGCGAAGTCCTGCCGAACTGGTTCGTCACGTACGTGGGGCTGGAGGAGGCGGCGAGCGTGATCCGCACCTACGAGGTGCAGTTCGTGCCCGGCCTGCTGCAGACCGCCGCGTACACACGAGCCGTCGTCCAGCTCGGCTTTCCGGACGCCCCGGAAGACGCGATCGAACAGCGCGTGCATCTGCGCATGCAGCGACAGGAACGGCTCAAGCAGAAGGACGGGCCGAGACTGTGGGCGGTCATCGACGAGGCGGCGCTCCGCCGGCCCATCGGGGGGCCGAAGATCATGCACGAGCAGATCGAGCATCTGCTCGAGGTGGCCAGGCTGCCCAACATCACGCTGCAGGTGATGCCGTTCCGCTTCGGGATGCACGCTGCCGAAGGCGGGGCGTTCACGATCCTGCGCTTTCCGGAGTCCGACCTGTCGGACGTGGTCTACGTCGAGCAACTCTGGGGTGCTCTGTACCTGGACAAACGTGAGGACATCGATCCGTACCTCACGGCCATGGAGCAGCTGTGCGTGGAGAGCACCACGCCGGGTGGCACCCGGGATCTGCTCGAAGATCTTCTGAGAGAGAACTTGTATGCAGACATATAACGGCATGCCGTCGAACGACCTTTACGGCGTCCTATGGCGGAAGAGCCTCTACAGCAACTCCACCGGCAACTGCGTGGAGCTGGCCGAGCTTCCCGACGGCGGGGTAGCCGTCCGGAACTCCCGCTTCCCCGAAGGTCCTGCCCTGATCTACACCCGGGACGAGATCCGCGCACTGGTGCTCGGAGTCAAGGACGGCGAGTTCGACACCCTCCTCGTGTAACGCCGTTTTTACACGACGCGCACGCGCGTAACCCATGGGCGCGGGGGGTGTAACAAGGATCCGGCAGAGTGGGACCCAGTCAAATAGGGGGGCTTGTGATGCTGGACCAGATGACCCTGTACCCGGTGGCGGACGACGTGCTGTTCGCGCCTGGCGGACGCGTCGTGATCAGAACGTACGGCGTCGCTTCGGCGACGGAGCCGAGCGACGGTCAGCCGCGCCCGGTGGCCTATCGAACCTGGGTCACCGGGGTGCGGGACCAGCCCAGATACTGGCGGTGGGGCCACTTCGAGGACGCCCGCAGAGGGCATCGTAAGGTCCTGGAGTGGCTCACCGGCCGAGGTCCGCAGCCCGCCCCCGTCGTCAGTTGAACGTCAGCTGACAGGCGCGTTCCAGCGCAGGATCACATGTTCGCCGTGCTCGAAGCCGAGGGAAGAATAGGTCCCCGTGTCCAGGCGCAGGTACCGGCCGTGGTCCGGCGGCAACCCCAGCCAGCGGGCGGCCAGGATCCGCAGATAGTGCCCGTGCGCGACGAGCGCGATGGTGGGCCCGGGTTCGTGATGGTCGGTCCGCATCATCGCCAGCGCCCGGGCGATCACCCGGTCCGCGCGTAGCCCCACATGCTCGATGTCCTCCCCGGGATGGGCCGCGTCGCCCGGGATCACGCCGTTCCGCCAGATGTACCAGCCGGGGAGGGTCTCCCTGATCTGCGCGGTGGTGATGCCCTCATAGCCGCCGTAGTCCCACTCCCACAGGTCCGGTTCGATCTCGTACGATCCGATCCCGGCGAGTTCGGCCGTGTCCCTGGCCCGCCGCGCCGGGCTGACCAGCACGAGATCGAACCGGTGCTTCTTGATCTCCGGGGCGAGCAGCCTGGCCTGCTCCTCGCCGTGCTCGGTCAGCGGCAGGTCGGTGCGGCCGGTGTGCCGCCCCGCCCTGCTCCACTCGGTCTCGCCGTGCCGCAGCAGAATGAGTTCCATAGGTCTCTCATCATGCCCGAGCGTACTCAACCGGCTAGTCTCGCCCTGAAGATCCAGGGAGGAGGCGGCGGTGGAGCCGGTGTCGGTTGGGTTGATCGGGGCGGGGCCGTGGGCGGGCATGGTGCACGCGCCCGAACTGGCGAGAGGGCCGTTCACGCGCCTGGCCGGGGTCTGGGCGCGGCGTCCTGAGGCGTCGGCGGAGCTGGCGGGCAAGCACGGGGCGCCGTCGTTCGAGCGGATCGAGGAGTTGCTGGAGGTCTGCGAGGCGGTGGCGTTCAGCGTGCCGCCCGCCGTACAGGCTGAGCTGGGGGTCGTGGCGGCGCGGGCCGGGAAGGCGTTGCTGCTGGAGAAGCCGCTGGCCGCCGACCTGGACGGGGCGCGGCGGCTGGCCGAGGCGATCGGCGAGGCGGGGGTGGCCAGCCAGATGGTGTACACCTTCCGGTATTCGCGGGCCACCGAGGAGTTCCTGGCGAAGGCGCGGGCCCTGCGCCCGTTCGGGGGGCATGCGGCGAACATCTCCGGCGCGCTGCGCGGGGGCGATTTCGCCACGCCGTGGCGGCTGGAGCGGGGGGCGGTGCTGGACGTCGGGCCGCACACGATCGATCTGCTGGACGCGGCGCTCGGACCGGTCACGTCGGTGCGGGCCCACGGCAACCCGCTCGGGTGGGTGGGACTGTTGCTGGAGCATGAGACCGGCGCGGTCAGCGAGGCTTCGCTCTGCATGGCGGCCACCGGCGAGCTGCCCCCGGCCAGGATCGACGTGTACGGTGAGCTGGGCAGCGCCTCCCTGCTCGGCAACGAGCTGGGGGAGGAGATCTTCTCCCGGATGATGGCGTCGTTCGCGGAGACCGTGCGCGCGGGCGGCGGCCACCCGCTGGACGCCCGGCACGGCCTCCGCTTGCAGAAGATCATCGACGACGCGGAACGGCAACTCGCGTCCTGACCAGGCCCAGCAGCAGCACGGCCGACGCGAGAACCGGCACCGGGCCAGGCTGGAAGCCGGTGATCATCAACGCGGTGAGCCCCCCGCCGACCAGCACCGCCGAGCCGCCGACCCACGCGGGCGGTTGCTCGAACCGGCCGAGGACCCGGACCAGGCCGGCCAGCAGCACGCCGGGGCAGAACAGCCAGCACGGCGTCAGCGCCCACCACCGCGCCGACCCGATCGCCGGAGTGTCCAGGCCGAACCCGACCACCGCGACCCCGGCCACGGCCACCAATGCGGGCATGTGCCACAGGTAGATCGTCATCATCCGGGGCGCCAGCCACTCCAGCAGCGCGCCGGGCTTCGGCCGGGCGGCCACCCGGTTCAGCGCGGGCCGCAGCAGCATGGCCAGCCCCAGCTGCCCGGCGAACAGCGCCAGCAGGCAGGCGCTCGGCGGCGCCATGTTGGAGATCGCCCCCGGCATCCCGATCATGCTCATCGGGTACGGTCCCGCCGCCACCAGCGCCGCCACCATCCCGAACCCCGCCACTGCCAGCCCGGCGGCCCTGCGGCCGGACAGCCACGCCAGGCGGCCTTCGGCGTACAGGAAGCCGATCTGGTGCACGGCCAGCCAGACGAACACCACATTCAGGTATCCGGCGGGTTCGAACCCCGTGAACCTGATCACGTCCATGGCCACCGCGCCCCCGGCCAGCACGGGCAGCACCACCGCGGCCCGCATCCGGATCAGGTACGGCGTCGCGACCACGGCGATCAGATACACCACCAGGAACCACAGCAACTGCCCCACGATGCGCGACGCCACCTCGACCGGTTGCGCCGGCACGCCCAGCCAGCCCAGCAGGTAGGGCAGCGGCAACCACACCGCCGCCAGCGGCAGCACCGGCCAGCCCAGGCGGCCGACCCGCCGCACCACCCAGCCGTCGCCGCCCTTCCGCCAGCTGATCGCGTTCGCCGCGCCGCCCGCGAAGAAGACCAGCGGCATGACCTGGCTCAGCCAGGTGACCAGCGGGATGGCGGCCAGCGCGTTGCCGGTGGTGAGCCTGCCGTCGGCGTACAGGAGCACGGGCACGCTCCAGTGCTGCACGACGACTCCCGCGATGCCGAACACCCGCAGCATGTCGATGAACCGGTCTCTGGGGGCGACGGCGGCGGGAACGGGGGGATGCATGGTCAGCGACATGGGACCTAGCCTCCCGAGTCCCGGCCTTCCGCGCGGCAGGGCAGACCCCCTTCTTGATCGTGCGATGCTGCGCACCCTTAAGGGTGTAGCGGGCTACACCTTGGAGAGGTAGCTCAGGACGGCGAGCACCCGGCGGTGGCCGCTGTCGCTGGGCGGCAGGCCGAGCTTCATGAAGATGTTGCCGACGTGCTTGTGCACCGCGCGTTCGGTGACCGTGAGCAGGTCGGCGATGTCGCCGTTGGAGCGGCCCTCCGCCATCAGGCCCAGGACCTCGTGCTCGCGCGGGGAGAGCGTGTCCACCGGGTGATCCACCCGGCTGCGGGTGAGCAGCTGGGAGATCACCTCGGGGTCCATCGCGGTGCCGCCGGCGGCGACCCGGGCCAGCGCGTCCACGAACTCCGAGACCCGGCTGACCCGGTCCTTGAGCAGGTAGCCGATGCCGCCGCCGCCCTCGGCCAGGAGCTCGGTGGCGTAGGTCTGCTCGACATACTGCGACAGGACCAGGAGGGGCTGCCTGGGGTGGCGGCGGCGCACCTCGATGGCCGCGCGCACGCCCTCGTCGCGGAAGGTCGGCGGGAGCCGTACGTCGACGACGGCGATGTCCGGGCGGTGCTCCTCGATGGCCGCCAGGAAGGCGGGCGCGGTGTCGACGGTCGCGGCGACCTGGTGGCCCTCGGTGCGCAGCAGCAGCGCCAGGCCCTCGGCCAGCAGCACGTTGTCCTCGACGATGACTACCCGCACGGCAGCTCCACGGTCAGGGTGGTGGGCCCGCCGGGCGGGCTGGACAGCTCGGTCCTGCCGTCGAAGGCGGCGACCCGGCGGCGGATGCCCGCCAGACCGCTGCCGGACGCCTCGTCGGCCCCGCCCCGGCCGTCGTCGCTCACCCGCAGGGTCAAGGACGCCTCATCGCCGTGCACGTGCACGGTGGCGCTGGCGGCGGTGCTGTGCCTGGCCACGTTGGTGAGCGCCTCCGCGACCACGAAATAGGCGGCCGCCTCGACCGCCGCGGGCAGCCGGTCCACGCCGTCCACGGTGGCCGCCACCGGGACCGGGCAGCGGGCGGCGAGCGCGGCCACCGCGCCGGGCAGGCCGCGGTCGGCCAGGATCGGCGGGTACATGCCGCGGATGATGTCCCGCAGTTCGGTCATCGTCTCCTCGGTGCTCAGCCGGGCTTCGGCGATGAGTTCCGCGGCCTTGTCCGGATCATTGGCCAGGATGCGTTCGGCCACGCCGAGGCGCATCGCGATCGAGACCAGCCGGGCCTGGGCGCCGTCGTGCAGGTCGCGCTCGATCCGGCGGAGTTCGGCGCCGTGCGCGTCCAGGGCGGCCGTGCGGGTTTCGGTGAGTTCGACGACGCGTTCCGCCAGCCGTACCCGCTCGGGGGTGGCCAGGAGGGCGCGGGTCAGGCGGGCGTCGGCGGTGGCCAGCAGGGGCAGCACGTACGAGCCGGCGATGGCGACGGCCAGGAAGTGGAGCGGGATCGTGATGGCCACGCGGGGCCAGCTGTCCAGGGCGAAGCCGACCAGGTAGATCGCGTGCTCGGGGAGCGGCGCCCACCACCAGATCGGGACGGACAGGTCGAAACCGAGGGCCGCCCAGACGCTGAGGCCGAGCCCGGCCATGATCACGCCGATCACGATGTGGCTGGCCATCCAGCCCGCGTCCCGCCAGGTCATCGGGTCGCCGAGGACGATCCTGGCCCGGGCCAGGATGCCGCCCCGGATGGGCGCGTACTCGGCGACGACCGGGTCGCCCAGCCATCCCGCCGCCACTTTGCGGCCGCGCCCGGCGATCCAGCGGTTCAGGCGCACCACGTACGGCAGGATGATCAGCCCGACGAAGGTGGCGCTGGACAGGAACGCCAGCAGGAACACCACGGAACCGATCACGCAGACCGGCACCAGCAGCAGCCCGAGAAGCAGCCGCCCGGTAGCCCGGACCGCTCGCCCCAGACGCCGCCGGACCCCGCTCACGCGAGCCAGCCTATCCAGCTCTGTCCTGGTCTTGCGGGAGTCGCTCCCGTATGTCCCGGTCGGGGCCTGGCTGAAGCCTGCCGTCCGGACATTGGTACCGTTCGTTCGACGCGTATCGTGCAGCGAAGTCCGGTTTGAGCCCGGCGCTGTCCCGCAACTGTCAGTCCCGCCCTCCCCTGGGCGGGTGAGCCAGGTCGCCTGCATCGTGCGCTGACGTCATCATCCCTCGTGGAAAGGGTGATCCGTCTTATGACGCGGTCTCTCGTTTCCCGGCGACTCTGGAGGAATCCGTGAGGCCCAAGGCTCTCGCGGGCGCGTTGCTGGGTGTTCTCCTGCTGGCCGGATGCGGTCAGCCTGCCGACACCGCCGCTCCCTCGACTCAAACCCCGGCGACCCCAACCCCTGCCCCGTCCGTCGCGGCCGGGGCCTTCCCGGTGACCGTGAACGCCGGGAACGGCTCGATCACCATCGCCCAGCGGCCGAGCAGGATCGTGTCGCTGTCGCCGACGGCCACCGAGACGCTGTACGCGATCGGCGCGGGACCGCAGGTGATCGCGGTCGACGACCAGTCCAACCACCCGGCCGAGGCGCCCAAGACCGAACTTTCCGGGTTCAAGCCCAACGTCGAGGCGATCATCGCCGAGAAGCCGGACCTGGTGATCCTCGCCAACGATCTGGAAGGCGTGCTGGACGGCCTGGGCAAGGTCGGCGTGCCCGTCCTGCTGGAACCCGCCGCCGCCAACCTGGACGCCGCCTACGACGAGATCAACGACCTCGGCCTGGCGACCGGGAACGCGCGCCAGGCGACCGAGCTGGTGGCCTCCATGAAGAACCAGCTGGAGCAGCTGGTCATGGCCGCGCCGAAGGGCAAGGGGCTCACCTACTACCACGAGCTCGACGTCGTGCCCTATTCGACGACTTCGCTCACCTTCATCGGGCAGATCTACGGGCTGTTCGGCCTGGAGAACATCGCGGACGAGGCTCCGGACGCGGCGGGCGGTTACCCCAAACTCTCCGCCGAGTTCGTCGCCAAGGCCGACCCCGACCTGATCTTCCTGGCGGACACGAAGTGCTGCGGGCAGAACGCGGGCACGCTGGCCAAACGTCCGGGCTGGTCGGGATTGTCCGCCATCAAGGACGAGCAGGTCGTCGAGCTGGACGACGACATCGCCTCCCGCTGGGGGCCCAGGATCGTCGACCTGGCCAGGAGCATCAGCGAGGCCGTGCAGAAGGCCACGAGCTGATTGACTCGGCACAGGTTCAGGCTGTGGGCCCTCAGCGCGGCCGTGGTCGTGCTGCTGGGCTCCATGGCGGCCGGACTGCTGGTCGGAGCCGCCGGTCTCGCGCCCGGTTCCGTCCTGTACGCGTTGCTCGATCGGTTGCCCTTCGTGTCGATCGACTCGGGGCTGCTGCCGGTCGAGCAGGGCGTGCTGTTCGAGCTGCGGGTTCCTCGGGTGCTGCTCGCCGGGCTGGTGGGCGGGCTGCTGGCGATCGCGGGGGCCGGATATCAGGGGGTTTTTCGCAATCCGCTCGCGGATCCGTACCTGCTGGGGGCGGCGGCCGGGGCGGGGCTGACGGTCACGTTGGTGATCGTGGTGACGGGGGATTCCGGCGCCGTGCCCGTCGCCGCCTTCGCCGGGGCGGTCGGCGGGGTCTTCCTGGCGTACGCGCTGGGGAACACCGCCGGGCGGGGCGGCGGGACCGCCACGCTGGTGCTCGCCGGGGTCGCCGTGACCTCGTTCCTGACCGCGATCCAGACGTTCGTGCAGCAGCTCAAGGTCGAGGAGTTGCAGCGGGTCTACTCGTGGATCCTGGGGGATGTCGGGGGCGGCTGGCCGCAACTGGTGATGATCGCGCCCTACGCGCTGGTGTCGGTCGTCGTCATGCTCGCGCATGGGCGGCTGCTGGACGTGCTGGCGGTCGGCGACGACGAGGCCACCAGTCTCGGGCTGCACGCCCGGCGGGTGCGGCTGTTCGTGCTGCTGGCCGCCTCGCTGGCGACCGCGTCCGCGGTGGCGGTGAGCGGATTGATCGCGTTCGTAGGGATCGTCGTGCCGCATGTGGTGCGGCGGCTGGCCGGGTGGTCCTACCGGATCGTGCTGCCGCTGTCGCTGCTGGGCGGGGCGGCGTTCCTGGTGATCGCGGATCTGGTGGCCAGGACCGTGCTGGCGCCGGCCGAGCTGCCGATCGGGGTGGTGACCGCCTTCGTGGGGGCGCCGTTCTTCGTGCTGGTGCTGCGGCTGACCAGGCGGGTGGAGACGTGATCGAGGTGCGCGGGCTGGGGGTGCGGCTCGGGGGGCGGGCGGTGCTGGGGGATGTCGGCATGGCCGTACCGGACGGGGCCTGGCTGGCGGTCATCGGGCCCAACGGCGCGGGGAAGTCGACGCTGCTCAAGGCCATGATGGGGCTGCTGCCGCACGACGGCGAGGTGCTGGTCGGCGGGCGGGGGGTCCGGCGGATGAAACCGCGCGAGCGGGGCCGCCTGATCGCGTACGCCCCGCAGAACCCGCTGCTGCCGCCCGATATGACCGTCGCCGATTACGCGATACTCGGGCGAACCCCCTACATCCCGTATCTCGCCCGGGAGACCGCCCACGATCGTGAGGTCACCCGCTCCGTCCTGGCCCGGCTGGATCTGGCCGCTTTCGCCGATCGCCCGCTCGGCCACCTGTCCGGTGGCGAACGCCAGCGGGTGGTGCTCGCCCGCGCGCTCACCCAGCAGGCGCCCATCCTGCTCCTCGACGAACCCACCACCGCCCTCGACCTCGGCCACCAGCAGCAGGTCCTGGAACTCCTCGACCGCCTCCGCCTGGACGACGGCCTCACCGTGGTGACCACCCTGCACGACCTCAGCCTGGCCGGACAGTACGCCGACTCCCTGCTCCTGCTCTCCCAAGGCCACGCCGCCGCCTCCGGCCCACCCCAGGACGTCCTCACCGAACCCCTGCTCACCCGCCACTTCGACGCCCACGTCCAGGTCACCCACCCCCATGGCCGCCCGGTGATCCACCTCATCCGCCCCGCGGACCGCTGATGCGCGTCACCCTCACCCACCGTCACGAAGACGGCGCGCACCTCGCCGCCCTGCTCTGCCATTTCGGCCCCGGCTGGCGCATGATCTCCTCCGCACCCCTCGGCGGCGGCATCGGCCCCCGCCACTGGGTCCTCAACGCCCAGGTCGTCCCGCACTACTCGCGCATGGACCCGGCCGCCCACCTAACCGAGATCTCCCCACCCGGTCCCGGCGTCGGCATGCTCACCGCCGCCCACGTCCCCGCCTACACCCACGCCACCGACCACGACACCACCGCCCTGGCCACCGTCGGCCTCCGCATCCCCACCTGGGCCGCCGCCCCCGCCGGCACCGTGGACCCCGAACTCCAACCCGGCACCATCAACATCATCGCCACCCTCCCCGTCCCCCTCACCGACGCCGCCCTCGTCAACACCGTCATCACCATCACCGAAGCCAAAACCCAGGCCCTCCTCGAATCCGGCTACCCCGGCACCGGCACCGCCTCCGACGCCATCTGCGTCGCCGCCCCAACCCACGGCTCTCCCGAATCCTTCGGCGGCCCCCGCTCCCGCTGGGGCAGCCGCCTAGCCCGCGCAACCCACAACGCCATCCACCAAGGCATCCGAAAATGGGAAATGTCGTGATAGCTTGACTACTTTTAGTTACGGAATTTCGGGAAGTAGCATGTGACGGAGCGCGAGAATCCCGATACTTGGCGGGTGACCGTAATGGCAGCTAGAGAACCGATGTCTGAGCCGATGTCTGACGATCGGACGGCTATTCCCGGCAAGCCGCCGTTCACTGTCGATGACATGCTCAAGTTCCCCGAGGACGGGAACCGCTACGAACTCCTCAACGGGAGCCTGCTCGTGAGTCCCGCACCAACCCCCCTCCACCAAGATGCTCTCTTGGAACTCGCCACGATTCTCCGGGTGGCGTCGCCACCGGAACTGAAGCCGATGTTGGAGGTCAACCTGCGCTTGGGTCCGCAGGATTACTACATCCCGGACCTCGTGGTGGTATCCAAAGCGGCCATGCGCAGCACCGAACTGATGTTCGAAGCAAAGGACATCTTGCTCGCCGTAGAGATAGTCAGCCCGAGCACGCAGATGCGGGATCGGCAGATCAAGAAGGCGGTTTACGCCGCGGCCGGCATTCCCCTGTACTGGCGGATCGAGCTCCTGGAGTCGCCGAGCCTGTTCATCTACCAGCTCGGCGACGAGGAATACGACCTCGCCGAGGAAGTCAAAGCAGGCGACACCGCCCGACTCTCGGTGCCCTTCCCGGTGGAGTTCGACCCGATCCAGCTGGTCACCGATTGGGTTTAGCTCTCCCTAGTTGGTGAACTTCACGCTGTTCACGATGGTGTTGATGATGCCGTCGTCGCATTTGGCGGTGGGGCAGAAGAAGGTGATCAGGGCGGAGGGTTTTCCGGTTCTGGCGACCAGGAAGGTGCGGAAGTCGAGGCGGCCGGTTCCGGCGCCGTCGCTGAGGACGCCGGTCATCTTGAAGGCGGGCTGGCCGCCTACCGAGGTTGCCTCCGGGGTGCCGGGGATGGCCACCGAGCCGGGCAGGGTGGCCTGGAGGCCGGTTTGCAGGTCTTCGGTGGAGTTGGAGGTGCTGATCGTTTCGGTGGTCTGGGCGACCATGCCGGTGGCTCGGTTGGGGGAGCTTTGGATGATCGGGTTCACGGCTGACCAGTCCGTGTTGCCGGGGACGGCGAAGAGGCCGTCGAACTCCTCCACCGCCGCCGCGGCGGTGACGTGCTGGTCGGTGTACTCCTTCAGGGTCCATGTGTCGGGGTAGGAGAAGGAGAACGGCGCCGCGATGTTCCCGGGGTAGGTGTTCCAGGGGGCGTTCTGGTCGCCGCCGCTCTGGGAGACCACGTAGACGATGGCGGCCGCGACCACGCTCAGCGCCGTCACCCCGCCGATCACCGCCCCGACCGGGAACTTCTTCTTCACGGCGGTGCTGGGCACGGTCTGCGGCGCGTATGTCGGATACGACGGATTCGGATAGGAAGGATTCGGATGGGAAGGATGCTGCCCATACGGGTATGACATCTGCGACGGATGCGACGGATGTGACACCGACGGATACGACATCGGCGGATTCGACGTCGGGCCCGGATACGACTGCTGCGGGTAGTAGGGCGACGACTGGGTCCCCGCCGGGGGCGGCCAGCTGCGCGCGCCCGGATTGCTGGGCTGGCTCGGCTGGCTCGGATGGTCGCTCTCGGTCCCGCTGATCGCGTCCCGCAGCGCGGTCACGAACGCCGTGCAGGTCGGATACCGGTCCACCGGCGACTTGGCCAGCGCCCGCTGCATCACCTGGTTCACCCCGTGCGGCAGATCCGGCCGGTACGGCGTGAGCGGCGGCGGATCGTGCGACACGTGCGCGTACAGCAGTGCCAGCTCGGTGTCCCGCTGGAACGGCGGCTGCCCGGTGAGCGCTTCGTAGACGACGCAGGCGAAGGCGTACCCGTCGCTGCGGCCGTCCACCGGAAGGCCGCGGATCTGCTCCGGCGCGACGTAGCGCGGCGTGCCCATGAAGTGGCCGTGGCTGGTCAGCCCGGCCTCCGCGGAGGCGCTCTTGGTCAGCCCGAAGTCGGTCAGGTAGACGTGGTCGGCCTCGGTCACCAGGATGTTGGCCGGTTTCACGTCCCGGTGCACCAGGCCGTTGGCGTGCGCCGCGTCCAGCGCCGAGGCGATCTGGGCGAACAGCCGGTTGGCGCGGGCCACCGGCAGCGGCCCGTGGGTCTGCACCAGCCGCCGCATGTCGCTGCCCTCCACGTAGCGCATCGCGATGAAGAGCAGGTCCTCGCTCTCGCTGGCCTCGTAGATGGGGATGATGTGCGGGTGGTCGATGCTGGCGACCAGCCGCGACTCGCGTACGAACCGGTCACGGAAGCGGGCGTCGTGGGCCAGCTGCGGGGCGAGGATCTTGAGCGCCACCGCCCGCCCGAGCCGCTGGTCGCGGGCCCGGTAGACGGTGGCCATGCCGCCCCGGCCGATGACCGCCTCGATGGTGTAGTCGCCCAGCTGCTGGCCGACCAGGGCCGGAATCGGGGATCCGTCGCTCATGGCATGTCCGCCGCGTGGCCGCAGAAGCCGCAGAACCGGTGCGCGTGCCCGAGCCGCATGCCGCACTGGGTGCAGAACTTCTGCATGCCCATCTGCCCGACCTGGACCGGCATCGGCTGCCCGAGCTGGGCCTGCCCGAGTGGTGGTGACATGTCAGATCCAGGCGGCGGGGGCGGTATCGACGGGTGCGAGCCGCCCCCGCCGTGGAACATCTCGGTCTGTGCGGGCCAGGAGGTGACCAGCGCCGCGTTCTCCAGCGGCGGCCCGCCGCCGGGGCCGTTCCCCCCGCGCCGCCGCTTCAGCAACATCGGCACGGCGATCGCCACCAGCGCGGCCACCAGCACCACCCCGCCGGTCACCCAGACCCACGGGGAGACCCCCGAGGCCTGCTTGGCCACGGGCGCGGCGCTCTGCTTCTTGGTGCCCGCGTCCTCGCCCGTGTTCGCCTTGGTCCTGGCGATCCGGAGGTACTCGATGGCGACCGGATGGTCCTGCCGCTGGCTCAGCACGCGTTCCAGCACGGGGATCGAGGCCGCGTACAGCTTGTTGTGGTAGGAGGCCAGGGCGCTCTCGAACACCACGTCCACCGGGCCGCGCCGCGCGCTCACCCCGGCCGCGACGAGGGCGGACTTGATGTCCTCCACGGGCGTCACGGTGGCGGGGAAGCTGCCGCCGCCGGCCAGCAGGCCGACCACTTCGCTCTTGTAGTCGTCGATGACCGCCCCGCCGATGGAGTCGCGGGCGGCCACCAGCTTGTCGACCTTGGGCTGGTCCTCCTTCTTGAAAGACCGGCTGCCCGGCGGGTCGAAGTGCGCGGTGTCCAGCTTCGGCGGCGCCTTGGCCGACGGCGGTGTGGCCAGCGTCATGACGTCGATGGACTCCACGGTGGTGCCCAGCACGGAGCCGAGCGGCACGGTCGGCAGCCCGTCCTTGCCGGCCGGGGCGACCTTGAGCACGGCCGGGGCCACCGGGGAGTCGCCGGCGTGCAGGATCTCGGCCTTGAGCCCCTGCGGCAGCGGCGGCTGCAGGTAGGGGAAGGCGGTCACGGTCGTGGTCACGGTGGCGTTGCAGGTGGAGCTCTGGGTGCGCGGCGGGTAGCAGGCCTGCAGCCGGATGTTGAGGTCGGGGTCGCTGATCGTGTGCTTCTCGAAGTCGGCCGGGATACTGACCTTGAAGTATTCGGCGAAGACGCGGTTCGCGGCGTAGATCCGCGCGTCCCGGTCCGACTGGACTACCGACGTGGCCGTCACGATCACTCCGTCCGGAGTAACGGTGAAACCGCTCCCCTCGGCGAGTTCGGTGTCGTACTCTCGGACGACCTGCTGCAGCTTGCTGCGGTCGTCGAATAACGTGATCGAGACATGGGACTCGGACTCCACCCGCACGGCCCCCGGAGTGACCCGGTCCGTCGAGCCGCTGGGGTGGGGGTGCAGCATGGGCATGGTGAACATGCCAAGGGCGCCGAGCCCCGCGATAACCGCTAGGCGGGGCATCTCCGCCTCCTCTTCGACTCGGAACAGATCCAGACTCGCAGTGCGCCGAGTGCCGGACAAGGGCTGGCACCGTGACGACATTCACTTGATACCCGCCAAGGATCAAGCATGCGCTTGCAAACCACTTGTAATCGGATTGAACCGGTCCATGGAGCGCTACTCGTGACGTCGCGGACAGATTAATCTGCCCCCATGGCCTTCCGCATCTCCAAGGTGGATCTCCTCATCGGCACCGCCGTGGCGGCGATCGGCGTCGTTGAGGCGTTCACCACGGCGACCGCTCACGGCGCTGCGCAGAACCCCGAGCTGTGGTGGATCCCCCAGGCTCTGCTAGCCGGGATTCTGCTCGCATTCCGCTGTAAGTCGCCCGTTGTGGTGTTCATAGGCATCGTACTCATGCAGTACGTATGGCATCGGCAGGGTCATGAGAGCTGTCAAGTTCACCAGCTCATCTCCCTCTTGATCGCCTTCCACACGCTTGGCGCGAAACTACCGTTCCGACCTGGCGGTTTGTGGGCTCTGGCGGGCATCCTGGTGTTCGATTCCGGGGCCATCGACCACCGGATCCTGCCGCCTGAGGAAGTAATTTTCCTTACAGTCATGTTCGGCTTCGCCTACCTGACCGGGCTCGGTCTGCGCGGCTACCTGGTCCGGATGCAGCGCATGGCCGAGCAGGCCACGCAAGCCGAGCTCGAACGCGAGCGCAGGGCCGCCGAGGCGGTGACCGCCGAGCGCAACCGGATCGCCAGGGAACTGCACGACGTGGTCGCGCACAGCGTCAGCATGATGGTCATGCAGGCCGGGGCGCTGCGCCGCACCCAGGGCGGCGAGAACCCGATCCTGCTGAACATCGAGCAGACCGGCCGGGAGGCCGTCAACGAGCTGCGGATCATGCTCGGCGCGCTCCGCATGCCCCAGGACGAGGCGCTGCCCCAGCCCGGCCTCGACCTGGTCGAGAGCCTGATCTCCACCGTGCGCAACTCGGGCCTGCGGGTCACCCTCGCCATCGAAGGCGAGCCGGTACGGCTCGCGCCCGGCCTGGACCTGTCCGCCTACCGGATCGTCCAGGAATCGCTCACCAACGCCGTCAAGTACGCGGGCGAGGCCGACGTCCGGATCCGGATCGCCTACCACCCGCTCTCGGTCACCATCGAGGTGACCGACAACGGCAAGGGCGCCGACTCCGAGCTGTCCACCGGCAACGGCCTCATCGGCATGCGCGAGCGGGCCGAACTGTTCGGCGGCACCCTGGACGCGGGCCCGCGGCCGGAGGGCGGCTTCCGGGTCCGCGCGGTGCTGCCCACCTCCCAGGGAGTGGTACTGGTATGACCATCAGGATCGTGCTCGCCGACGACCAGGCGATGATCCGGGCCGGGCTGCGCATGGTGGTGGAGAGCGAACCGGGCATGGAGGTCGTGGGCGAGGCCGGGGACGGGGTCGAGGCCGTCGCGCTGGCCCGCCGGGTCCGGCCGGACGTCGTGCTGATGGACATCTCGATGCCCCGCCTGGACGGCCTGTCGGCGGCCAAGCAGCTGCTGGACACGCCGCACCCGCCGAAGATCATCATGCTCACCACGTTCGACACCGACGAGAACCTCTACGCGGCGCTGCGCGCCGGGACCAGCGGGTTCCTGCTCAAGGTGTCGCCGCCGGAGCAGCTGGTGGAGGCGATCCGGGTGGTGGCCGCCGGGGACGGCCTGCTCGATCCGGCCGTGACCACCCGGGTGATCGCGTCCTTCGCCGGGCGGCACGATCCGGTCCGGCCGCCGCAGCTGTCCGAGCTGACCCCGCGCGAGCTGGAGGTGCTGCGCATGCTGGCGCGTGGCCTCACCAACGCCGAGATCGCGGGGGAGCTCTTCGTCGGCGAGGCCACGGTCAAGACCCATGTGGCCCGGGTGCTCATGAAGCTGAGCCTGCGGGACCGGGCTCAGGCGGTGGTCTTCGCGTACGAGTCTGGCGTGGTGACGCCCGGGGCGGCGCTCGGGTAGTAGGAGATCCACTCGGCGTCGGTCATCCGCAGGACCTTGACGCCCAGGTAGCCGAACGCGGCCGCGGGGGCCGCCCAGAGCGGGACCGTCAGCGGGCCGTACGGGGCCAGGAAGCCGGCCCACCAGCCGAGCAGGATCGCGCCGACGACCCACCACGGCGCGAATCCGGCGCGGCGCAGCGCGATGGCGACGAGGCCGGCGCCGATCGGGCCGAAGAAGATCCACGGCATCTGGAAGCCGAAGATCACGCCGGGCAGGTTGAGGATCTCGTCGAGGATCTTCGCGGCCTGCTCCGGCGGGTTCCGCTGGCCCAGGTACCACTCCACCGGGTCGATCATCAGCAGGGCGGACAGGGACAGGAAGCCGACCACGGACATCGCGCCGCCGATGTGGCCGAGCACCACGCCGCGCCTGCGGGCGACGTGCAGCACGCCGATGAGCGCCACCGGCAGCAGGATCCAGGACCAGTGGTAGAGCGCGGACTGCAGCTGCGCCAGCGCCGGGTTGTCGCCGAAGCTGACCGCCTCGCGGTCGTCGCCCCAGGTGCCGGGGTCGACGAGGACGGCGATCAGCTGGAGCAGCGGGGCCAGGATCAGCAGGACTCCGGTGACGGAGCGGCGGAATCTGACCGCGTCGTTGAGTTTGAACATCGTTTCCCCCTCGGGTTCGGTTTATCGCCGCGGACGCTACGGGCGGGGACCGCGCGGGTACGTCCGCCATACGGGTGATACGCCGTCCCCCGTGAGGGCGACTTGTCGTGGCATCGAGGTTGTTGTGTATATTTTCCGCTATATGGCGTATCGGACAGGAGATATTTCATGACTGCCTTCCCGCGGGTGTTGTTCGATGAGGCGCACAGCGAGGCGTGGACGATCCGCAGGGAACGGGCGGAGGCCATGAATCCGGGGCATCCCGATGACAATGGGTACACCCGGGCGGCCGAGCTCCTGCGCAGGCTGGGATACCAGGTGGCCGCGTTTACCGAGGGGCCGCTGACCGCCTCGGCGCTGGCCGGGCAGGACGTGTTCGTGATCGCCCATCCGGCCGCGGACCGCTGGGAGCGCACCACCGGGCTCGGCAGCCCTGTCTTCCCTGTGGAGGAGCTCGACGCCGTCGAGGAGTATGTGCGGGCCGGGGGCGGTCTGGTGGTGCTGGCCGAGCACGAGCAGGAGAAGTACGGCAGCAATCTCACCGACCTGCTGGCCAGGTTCGGCGTCGGGGTCGCCCACGTGACCGTCCAGGACCCGCGTAACAGCCACAACCAGGTGGCCGCCTGGATCCGGGGTGTGCAGGGCGCGGGCGAGGTGGACGGGGTGGATCTGCTCGCGGGGGCCGCTCGGGCGTGTTTCTATCGCGCCGGGGCGCTGACCGGGGCGGGGAACGTGCTGTTCCGGACCTCCGCCGACGCCGATCCGGCGGGGGAGCCGCTGGTCGTGGCCGTGCGCCATGGCGCGGGCCGGGTCGTCGTGGTGGCCGACTCCGACCTGTTCGGCGACGACTCCATCGGCGAGTTCGACCACGCCCGGCTCTGGGCCAACCTGGTGACCTGGGCGGCGCGGGTCCCCTCCGCCGCACGTCCGGCCGCCGCGGTGCCCGCCGAGTTCGCCGAGCTGAAAGCAGCCGTGGAGCAACTGCGTCCCCTCCAGGCCAAGGACGGCTCGGTCCCCGAGGACAAGACCCGCGCCGCCGCCCTCGTATCGGAAATCTCCGACCATGTCGTACGGCTTGCGCCGCGTTTCCCCCACGACGCCGCCTACCTGGACGCCGTGGTGGCCGATCTCGCCAAATGGGCGGACAACGGGCTTGAAGTGCCCGACTTCCTGGACTCGCTGAACGCCTTCCACCCCGACGAGCAGCGGGAGGACGGCCTGGAACACCTGGTCGTCTTCCCGATGTACACCCAGAACGGCAACCCCAGCCGCAACCTGGAAGCCGTCTGGATCAGGACGGTCTGGCCGGACTGGCTGGCCAAGGTCGAGGCCGGGCGCTACGACAACCCGATGTTCGTGCCGATCACGTTCGTGGACTTCACCTCCGGCTACGACACCAATTCGGCCGTGCTGTTCCCCGAGACGGTCGCCGTGCGCGAGACCCCCGCCCGGTTCTCCTGGGGCGGCATCTTCTGCGACCGCGAGGCGGCCAGGTTCCGGGCCGTCACCTCGGCGGCCGCGGAGACGCTGAAACTGGCCCTGCCCGCGGACGCGGCCCGGCTGGTCGCCTCCCGGGAGCTGGCCCAGGACGCGTTCGTGCTGTGGGACCTGATCCACGACCGGACGCACTCGCACGGGGACCTGCCGTTCGACCCCTTCATGATCAAGCAGCGGATGCCGTACTGGCTCTACTCGCTGGAGGAGCTGCGCTGCGACCTCACCGCGTTCGGCGAGGCCGTGTGGCTGGAGGACGAAGGTGTGCCGCAGGCGCGGTATGTCCAGTACGCGATGCTGTTCGATCGGCTGTTCCGGTTCCCGATCACGGGGGATCGGGTGCGTAACTACGACGGGCTCGGCGGGCAGCTGCTCTTCGCGTACCTGCATCGCAACGGGATCGTGCGGTGGACCGACAACCGGCTCAGCATCGACTGGCCCAGGGTCGCCGGGGGTGTCGCCGACCTGCGCGGCCAGGTCGAGAAGCTGTACCGGGACGGGATCGACCGCGCCAAGCTGGCGCACTGGCTGGCCGCGCACGACCTGGTCGCCGCCTACGTGTCGCCGCACCCGGCGTCCAAGTGGGCGGCCCGGGACCTGCCGGAGGAGCAGAAGGCCATGGTGGACGCGGTCCTGCCTGACGAGTTCCCGCTGAGCATGTTCTACGAGGCGCTGCGCCGTAAGCTCACCGATGTCGTCGAATCCACGAAGGGTGTGCGCTGATGTCGCGGGTCATTCTCATCGCCGGGGCGGGCGGTCCGGCCGGGCAGGCCGTCGTCCGCCGGTTCACCGGGCTCGGTGACACCGTCATCGGCGTGGACAAGTCCGGCGCCGACGGGTCGCTGCCGGTGGACCTGCTGGATCAGCGGGCCGTACAGGAGCTGGCTGAGCGGGTCAAGGCCGAGCACGGGCGGGTGGACGGGATCATCCACCTGGTCGGCGGCTGGCGCGGGTCGCCGAGCTTCGCCGAGACCTCGCTCGAGGACTGGGCGTTCCTGCACGATCTGCTGATCCGCACGCTCCAGCACGTCACGCTGGCCTTCGAACCGCTGCTGCGGGCCTCCGCCGACGGCCGGTTCGCGATCGTCTCCGCCAAGGCCGCCGAGCGTCCCACCCAGGGCAACGCCGCCTACGCCGCCGCCAAGGCCGCCGCCGAGGCGTGGACGCTGGCCTTCGCCGACGCGCTCAAGGGCACCGATTCGGCCGCGGTGATCCTCGTCGTGACGGCGCTCGTGCACGACGCGATGCGCGCCGTCGCCGCCCCTGGCCGGGAGTTCAAGGGCTTCACCGACGTGGCCGACCTCGCCATCGCCCTCAGCGACCTGTGGGACACGCCGGCCGGCGAGGTCAACGGCCGCCGCATCGACCTGACGGGATGACGCGCGTGCCCACCCATGCGATCCGGCGTCACGACCCGGCCGTGACGAGCTTCGCCAGCGACAACTACGCCGGCGTGCATCCGGAGATCCTGGCCGCCATCGCGCTCGCGAATGGCGGCCACCAGGTCGCCTACGGCGACGACGTCTACACCGAGGCGCTCCAGGAGATCTTCCAGGCGCACTTCGGCGAGGAGGCCAGGACCTGGCCGGTGTTCAACGGCACGGCCGCGAACGTGGTCTCGCTGCGCGCCATGTGCGCGCCCTGGGAGGCGGTCATCTGCGCCGAGAGCGCTCACATCAACACCGACGAGGGGGGAGCCCCCGAGGTGGTCGCCGGGCTCAAGATGCTGCCCGTGGCCACCCCCGACGGCAAGCTCACGCCCGCCCTGATCGACCGGCAGGCGTGGGGCTTCGGCGACGTGCACCGGGCCCAGCCCCGGGTCGTCTCGCTGTCCAACGCCACCGAGCTCGGCACCCTCTACACGGTCGACGAGATCAAGGCCGTCTGCGCGCACGCGCACGAGCTGGGTCTGCTCGTGCACATGGACGGGGCGAGGATCACCAACGCGGCCGCCGCCCTCGACGTGCCGCTGCGGGCGCTCACCACGGACGCGGGCGTGGACGTGCTCTCCTTCGGCGGCACCAAGATCGGCCTGCTGCTTGGCGAGGCCGTGGTCGTGCTCAATCCGGCGGCCGCGCGCGGGCTGCCGTACCTGCGCAAGACGAGCATGCAGCTGGCCTCCAAGATGCGCTTCGTCTCCGTGCAGTTCGAGGCGCTGCTGGCGGGCGACCTGTGGCTGCGCAACGCCCGCCAGGCCAACGCGATGGCCAGGCGGCTGGCGGCGGCCGTCGAGGGCATCGGCGGCGTCGAGATCACCCGGCCGGTGCAGGCCAACGCGGTCTTCGCCCGGCTGCCCGCCGCCGCGGCCGACCGGCTGCGCGAGCGCTTCCGCTTCTACACCTGGAACGCCGACATCGGCGAGGTCCGCTGGATGTGCGCCTTCGACCTCACCGAGGCCGACGTGGACGCCTTCGCCGCGGCCATCGCCGCCGAACTGGCGTAAGGCCACCAGGTGTAAGCTGCGGCGCGTGACGTTGCGGGTAGTGATCGCGGAAGACTCGCTGCTGATCCGGGAAGGCGTCGAGCGCGTGCTGTCCCGCGATCCGGAGCTCCAGGTGGTGGCCGCCTGCGCCGACCTGCCCGAGTTGCTCGCGGCCGTCGAGACCCACCAGCCCGACGTGGTCGTCACCGACGTGCGCATGCCCCCGACCTCCTCCGACGAGGGCATCCAGGCCGCCACCAAGCTGCGCGCCAGCCGTCCGTCCACCGGCGTCGTGGTGCTCTCGCAGTACGCCGAGCCCTCCTACGCCACGATGTTGCTGGCGGGGGGCAGCGCGGGCCGCGCCTACCTGCTCAAGGAACGGGTCGGCGAGCCCGGCCAGCTGGTCGAGGCGGTGCGCGCCGTCGCGCGCGGCGGCTCGGTCATCGATCCGATCGTGGTCGAGGGCATCCTCGCCGACTCGATGAAACGCCGGGCCTCGCCGCTGGCCACGCTGACCCCCAGGGAACGCGACGTGCTCGCCCAGATCGCCCAGGGGAAGAGCAACGCCGCCGTGGGGGAGACCCTCTACCTGAGCGAGAAGTCGGTGGAGAAGCACATCAGCGTGCTGTTCGCCAAACTCGGCCTCGAATCCACCCCCGAGGTCAACCGCCGGGTGCTCGCCGTGCTGCTCTACCTCGCCGAACAGGGGGGATAACACCCTCACCAGGGCGGGCCCGATGGGGCAGGCTGGGAGACATGGGGCCCGTCGAAGTGCGAGTGAACGTACTGATAGTCGACGACCAGGGACCGTTTCGAGCAGCCGCCCGCCGGCTCGTCGCCCTGGTCGCCGGGTGGCGGGTGATCGCCGAAGCCGTCTCAGGCGAGGACGCCCTCGCCGAGGTCGCCCGCACCCGCCCCACCGTGATCCTGATGGACATCAACCTGCCCGGCATCAACGGCATCGAGGCCACCCGCCGCATCCTCGCCAGCCATCCGGACACCGCCGTCGTGCTGGTCTCCACGTACGCGGCGGAGGACCTTCCCCCCGACGCGCACACCTGCGGGGCCACCGGCTACATCCGCAAGGAGAACCTCACGCCCGCCCGGCTCCGCGAACTCGTCCCGATCTGAGGTCCGCCAGGGCCAGGCGGGCCGCGTGGTGGCCGCTCATGCCGTGCACGCCCGCGCCTGGCGGGGTGCTGGCCGAGCAGAGGTAGACGCCCTTGAGCGGGGTACGCCAAGGCTTGAGGCTGTACAGGGGACGTCCGAAGAACTGCCCGAGGTCGGCGGCCCCGCCACCGATGTCGCCGCCGATGTAGTTGGGATTGTGGGACTGCATCGCGGCGGGCGGCATGACGTGCCGGGCGAGCACCCGATCGCGGAATCCCGGGGCGAAACGCTCTATCTGCGCTTCGATATGCGGTGCCATGTCATAGTCCGAGCCATTGGGCACATGGCAGTACGCCCAGAGGGTCTGCTTCCCCTCAGGCGCCCGGGTCGGGTCGGCGACGCCCGCCTGGACGACCAGAACGTACGGGCTGACGGCCGGTCGGCCCTGCGCCACGGCGGTCTCGCCGGCGGTGATCTCCTCCAGGGTGCCGCCGAGGTGGACGGTGCCGGCGCGGGAGATCTCGGGATCGCGCCACGGGACCGGACCGTCCAGCGCCCAGTCGATCTTGAAGACGCCGGGGCCGTGGCGGAAGCGGCCGAGTCGGCGCGCGTACCCGGCCGGGAGGTCGGCGATCTGGAGGAACTGGCGGGGCGGCAGGTCGAGCAGCACCGTTCCGGCCGGGGGAAGATCGCGGAGTGAGGTGACCGGGTGCCCTGAGACGGTCTCCGCGCCCAGCTTGCGGAGCCGTTCGACCAGCAGGTCGGCCAGCACCTGGGAGCCGCCCCTGGCCACCGGCCAGCCGACCGAATGGGCCAGCGAGGCCAGCATCATCCCGTAGCCGCCGGTGATGGGGGCGCGCAGGTCGAGCATCGAGTGCGCCGCCATCCCGGCGAACGCGGCGCGGGCGGGAGCCGTACGGAACAGGGACCGGGCCAGGACGGTCGCGGGGAGCGCGCCGAGCGCGCCGTAACGGGCGGCGGCCAGCGGCGCCCTGGGCAGGCCGAGCGGCGACAGCAGCGTGTCCACCAGCGGGAAGCCCGCCCGGGCGGTCGCGCCGACGGCGGCCTGCCAGGCGCGGCCGTCCCGGCCGAGACCGGCGGCCGTCGCGGCCGGGTCGCGGTGGATCAGCACGGCGGGCCCGTCGTCGAGCGGGTGCGCGGCCGGGACCTCCGGATGGGCGAACTCCACCCCCAGATCGGGCAGCCGGTCCCGCAGCGCGCGCGAGGCGAGCGACAGCGCCAGCACGGTCGCGCACACGTCGTGCGTGAAGCCCGGCAGCGTCAGCTCCGCGCTGCGCAGGCCGCCGCCGAAACGTTCCGCCCCCTCCAGCAGCAGCACCCGGCGGCCCGCCTCGGCCATGGTCAGCGCCGCCACCAGGCCGTTCGGCCCGGAACCCACGACGATCGCGTCGTACTCACTCATGATGTCTTCCATTCACGCGGCACACCAGGTCAAACGTTCGTTTCGACGGGAATCTCGCCGCGGATCCGGGTGCCCGCCCCGAGCTCGGACTCCACCGTGAGGGTGCCGCCGATCGCGCCCAGCCGGTCCCGCATGTTGACGAACCCGTGCCCGGCGTCGCCGACGGCGAAGCCGGTGCCGTCGTCGCCGACCTCGAAGCGGAGCAGCGCGCCGGTGGCTGCCAGGTCCACGGTGATGGCGGCGTCCGCGCCGGCGTGCTTGCCCGCGTTCTGGATGGCCTCCAGGCAGCAGAAGTAGACGGCCGCCTCGATCTCCTCGGAGTAGCGGCGGGGCAGGTCCACGCTCACCGAGCAGGGCAGCGGGGAGCGGCGGGCGGCCGAGCGCAGGGCGTGGTCCAGGCCGTGGTTGCGCAGCAGCGGCGGGTAGACGCCGTGGGCCAGCTCGCGCAGGGCCGCGATCGTGCCCTGCACGTCGGCGCGCAGCTCGTCGAACAGGTTCTCGGTGGCGCCCGGCTCCTCGGCGATGATCTCCCCGGCCAGGCTGAGCTTCACCGACAGCGCCACCAGATGCTGCTGGGCGCCGTCGTGCAGGTCGCGCTCGATGGCGCGGCGGGCGGCGTCGGCGGCGGTGACGATGCGCAGGCGGGAGGCCTGGAGCTCCTCGTTGCGGCGGCGCAGCTCGTCCAGCGAGGCCTGCAGGGCCGAGTCCAGGCGCATGTTGTGCAGAGCCAGGCCGACCTGGCGGCCGAGCTGGACCAGCACCTGGTCGTCGGCCTCGGAGAACGGAGGCGCGTCCACCGGGCGGCGGACCACGATCAGGCCGAGCAGCTCGCCCAGATGCGCGGCGGGCGCCACCCGGATCGGGCCGCCGTCGTCGCTGAGCAGCCCCGGCATCCAGACGGCCAGCCAGGACGCGCCCCCGACCCGCGTCCTGCCCACCACGATCCGCTCCCGCTCGTTGAGCTCAAGACGGGCGGTGGGCAGGTCGGGCACGCTGAGCGTGCGGTGCAGCACGCCGTCGGAGCCCACCCAGATCTCCGCCCCGGCGGGCGCCATGGCCGCCTTGAGCGACTCGGCCAGCTGGAGCAGCAGCTCGTCGAACGGGACGGCGCGGCTCATCCGGGCGCCGAACGTGGCCAGCACCTCCTCCGGCGGCACCCCGGCCCGCCCGGTGATGGCGCGGGCGGTGGCCAGCAGCCGGACCCGGAGCGGGAAGGCGAGCACGGCCACGACCAGGGCCGCGGCCATGCTGGAGACCAGCAGGTCGCGTTCGGTGTCTTCGGGGAGGCGGCCCAGGCCGAGCACCACCACCAGGTACACGCTGGCGATCATGACGGTGAAACCGGCCGCGACGACCGCTTCGAGCAGGGCCTTGTCGCCGACGTGGGCGGTGGCGGGCACGTGCCCGAGCAGGGCGCCCACCGGGACCACGACCAGGGCCACGACCAGCCAGGTGAGCGGGTTGGCCGGGATGCCGAGCAGCAGGTAGAGGCCGATCAGGGTGGCCCCCGCGGAACCGGCGAGCAGCAGGCCCGCGCCCGTCCACTGCAGGGCCGCCCGCTGGCGGGGCGAGGCCTGGCCGCAGCGCAGGATGATGCCGGTGGCTCCGGTCCCCGCGGCCAGCACGGCGGCCAGGCCGTACAGGCTGGGCGGGCCGCTCAGGGCGGCCAGGCCGACGCCGAGCACGGCGGCGACGGCGGCGATGGCGCGGCGCGGGAGGCTGCGCAGCTCCCCGTCGGGGAGGGCCAGGGCGAACGCGAGCCAGCCCGCCATGGCCACGGGCACGGCGGTGGTCCAGATGGCGGCGGCCGACTGCAGGACGGCCACCAGGACCGCCCACCGGGCCACGGCCGGTCGCCCGACCAGCTGGCAGCCCGCGGCGGTGACCGCCCACCCGGCCGCCACGATTGCGCTGGCCAGGTTGGTGCCGTCCCAGAGGCCGACGCCCAGCGCGGTCAGCGCCGCCGCGCTGCCCAGCCAGAGCGCGAGAGCACGGGTCATCTGGATCACTCCGCTCGCAGGACGTGGCCGACCCTGAGCCTGGCCGCGAGATGCCCCGGCCAGGCGGCCAGCAGGTTGGCGATGAACAGGACGGCGGGGCCGATCAGGATCAGCGCCCAGAACGCCACCGGCGGCACGTACGCGAACGGCCAGGTGTCGGCCACCAGACGCCACAGCGTGCGGCCCAGCGCCATCCCCAGCGGCACGCCGAACAGCAGGCCGATCACGGCCAGCACCGACGCCTGGGTGACCACGATCCAGCGGGCCTGGCGGCGGGTCAGGCCGAGCGCGCGCATCACGGCCACCTCATGGCTGCGGCGGCGTACGGCGGTCGCCAGCACGTGCCCGACCGCGCCGACCGCCAGCAGCGCCAGGAAGGCGGCCAGCAGGACGGGCAGGATCTCCATGTCCCTGATCTGGGCCAGCTGCACCAGCGGAATCGGCGGCTCGTACATGGCGAACTCGACGCCCGGGACCTTATTGACCGTGTCCATCAGCGTCTGCGGATCCACGCCCGGGCGCACGGCGACCAGCACCGAGTAGAACTTGAAGGTGTCGAAGAGCGCGTCGAACCCCGCCGGGGTCACCAGGCCGCCGTCGAAGTACTCGTTGTGCGCGCCCTTCGGGACCAGGCCGATGCCGCTCACCCGGAACGTGCCCCGGCCCGGGTCGCCGGTCAGCGGGATCTCGTCGCCGACGTCCGCGCCGAGCGCCTTGGCCGTGTTGACGGCGAGCATGACCTCCTGGTCGTCGCGGGGGAGCCGGCCCTCGCTGACGACGACGGGCAGCGCCTTCGGGCCCTGGTCGAAGGTGTGCAGGGCGACGGCGGTCTTGCCGGACTGGGCCACCGCGGTCGCGTCGCCGGTGACCCCGGTCACGTCCGGGTGCTGGGCGAGAGCCTGGCGCACCGCGTCGTCGGCGGGGACCTTGCCGTTCTGGGCGAGGTAGATGCCGGCCTGGAAGGTCTGGCCGAAACGTTCCGGGCGCTCGCCCGCGTCGGTGACGCCGCTGGAGAAGGTGAAGGCGGCCAGCACGCCGAGCACCCCGGTGACCGTGCCGAGCAGGGCGGGCCGCACCGGGACGGCGCCGCAGCCCTGGCCGGGTTCCAGCGCGAAGCGGGTGCCGACCACGGCGGGCACCGGCAGGTTGGCCCGCGCGGCCAGGGTGGCCACGGCGGAGCGGCGGAACGGGCGGGAGCCGAGGCGGCCGAGGGCAGCCGACGCCGACAGCGCCGCGGCGAGGGCGACCGCCGCCGGGACGGCCAGCGCGCCGGGGATCAAGATCAGCGCGTCGAAGTCCAGGCCCGGGTCCGGTTCGAGCAGGGCCGCCGCCCCGGCCGGCATCCAGTTCGAGGCCCCGTACGCCAGGCCGACGCCCAGCACCGCGCCGGCGGTCGCCGCCAGCACCGGGCCGAGGGAGGCGTTGCCGACGCCCTGCCGGGGGGTCATCCCGACCGCGCGCAGCTGGTGCAGGTCGGCCGCCGTGGCGGCGGTGTACCGGGTGACCGACTGGCCGATCAGGACCAGCGCGGCCGCCAGCACGGCCAGGCCGAAGGCGAGCAGCGACAGCGACTGGAAGACCAGGAACTGCTGCTCGGTGGTCTTCAGCTCCTCGCCGGGCCAGACGTCGATGCTGGAGCGGCCGGTGGCCTGCGCCAGCTCGCGCTTGAACGTGGGCAGCGCCGCGGGGCCGCCCTTCAGCCGGACCAGGGCCTGGACCACCCCCAGCCCCTTGGTCCCCATCACGTTGTCCCGATATTTCGCGAAAAAGGCGGGTGGGAAGATGACCTCGCCCTTGGACTCGATCGTGTCGGAGAACCACGGGGAGCGGATCACCCCCACGATCCGCGCGGTCAGCGTCGGCCCGGTGTAGGACAGGTCACCGCTCGGGCCCTTGCTCAGAATCGCGTCGACCGCCTCGGGCGTGGTCAGCCGGACGGTGACCGTATCCCCGACCCGCTTGCCATACGTTTCCGTAAATTTCGGGAGAATCACCACTTCGTCCACCCGGCCGGAGGACGGCAGCCTTCCCTCCAGCACGACCGGCTTCTCGATCGTCTGCCACGTGCTCGCATCCCCGGGTATCGGCATGTCCGGGAAGACTCCCGGCGGATCCAGGACCGTGTAGCCGGGCGTGAGCGGGAAGGTCATCAGCGCCGCCACCGACGGCAACGCCCGGACCCGCTCCCAGTCGAACCCCGGAATGCTAGGCACCACGACCGCGTCGAACGGCAACGTCACCGCCACCAGCCGGTCGATCGCCGTCGCCCCGCGCCGCGCCCCCGCCACCGCCGCCAGCACCGTCCCGGCCGCGAACGCGATCAGCAACGCCAGCACCACCAGCGACCGCCACCGCCGCCGTATCTCCAGCCTGAGCCACATCCCGGACACGACTACTCCGCCCGCAGGACGTGGGCGGGACGCAGCCGCGTGTACAGGTGCCCCGGCCAGGTGGCCAGCAGGTTGGCGACCAGCAGCGCGGCCGGGCCGACCAGCAGCAGCGCCAGCAGGGCCAGCGGCGGGGAGTAGAACAGCGGGGTCGAGTCGGCCACCACCCGCCAGAGCACCCGGCCGAGCGCGAACCCCAGCGGCACCCCGAACAGCAGGCCGACCAGGGCCAGCAGGGTGGCCTGGGCGATCACGATGAGCCGGGCCTGCGGGCGGGTCATGCCGAGCGCGCGCAGCACCGCGACCTCGTGCTTCCTGCGCCGTACGGCCGTGGCCAGCGCGTGTCCGACCGCGGCGACCGCGAGCAGGGCCAGGAATCCGCCCAGCACCATGGGGAGCGGCTGGACGTTCTGGATCTCGACCAACTTGGTCGGCACCTCCGGGGGCTCGATGAGGATCCCCGCGCCGCCGGGGATGGCGGCGGCGGCGTAGGCCGTGAGCCGCTGGATGGCGGCGTCCGGATCGGCGCCGGGGCGGAAGGCGATCAAGGCGATGTGGTACTTGTAGGAGTCGAACAGTCGTTCGTATCCGTCGTGGGTGACCACGCCGCCGTCGTCGTAGTCGTTGTGCGAGCCGGACGGGACGAATCCGACCCCGGTCACCCGGTACCGCTGCCGCCCCAGCGGGCCGTTGAGGTCGACGGTGGAGCCGACGTGGGCGTCGAGCCGCCGGGCGGTGGTGACGCCGAGCAGGGTCTCGTCGGGGGTGCGGGGGGCTCGGCCGTCCACGATGACCTGGGTGATCGGGGTGGCCGGGGAGCGGTAGCCGTACATGGTGACGGAGATGTCCTCGCCCGCCTGGGCGACGCCGATCTTCGCCTCGGTGAGCGCGGCCACGTCCGGGTCGGCGATGGCGTCCGACAGGACCTTGCCGGTCCCGGAGCTGCTCTGGCTGTTCATGCCCAAGTAGGCGAAGGCCTGGTAGGTCTGGCCGTACCTGGCGGGGTTGACGGCGGCGTCGGCGACGCCGCTGGAGAAGGTGAAGGCGGCCAGCACGCCGAGTACGCCGGTGATCGCGCCGAGCAGGGCGGGCCGGACCGGCACGGCCGTCGCGCCGCGCCCGCGCTCCAGCGCGAACCTGGTGCCGACGAGGATCGGCACCGGCAGCCCGAGCCGCGCGGCGGCCACCGCGACCATCGACCGGGACGGCGCGAGGCGGGGGTCGCGGTGCAGGGCGAGCCAGGCGGTCGCCGCGGCGGCTGCCGTGACCAGGACGATCGCGGCCAGCCCGCCGGGCAGCAGGATCAGCGGATCCAGATCGAATCCGGGCGCGGGCTCGAAGTTCGCGGCGCTGCCGATCGGCATCCAGGCCGACGCGACGGCCGCGCAGGCGACGCCGACGACCGATCCGGCGGTCGCGGCCAGCATCGGGGCCACGGCGGCGATGGCCGCCGCCCGCCGCCGGCTCAGCCCCAGCGAGCGCAGGGGGCCGAGTTCGGCCACGGTGGCGGTGGCGTACCGGGCGACGGACTGGCCGACCAGCACGGTCGCGGCGGCCAGCGCGGCGAGGGCGAAGGCGAGTAGCGCGGCGGCCTCGAAGCCGAGGACCTGGTTGAAGTGGTCGGTCTCGTCGGAGCGCCGCCACACGTCGATGTTGGGGATGCCGGTGGCCCGGGCCAGGCTCGCCTTGAAGGCGGGGATAGCGTGCGCGCTGCCGTTCAGCCGGACCAGCGCGTTGACGTAGCCGATATGGGGCTTCCCGAGGAAGTTTTCCTGATATTTCGTGAAAACGGCGGGGGAGGGGACGACGAAGGCCCCGCCCAGCGGATTGGTGAACCAGGGCGACCTGACCACCCCGACGATCCGCGCCTCGATCTTCGGCCCGATCGGCTGGGCCATCGGATTGACGCCCGACGCGATCTGCTCGGCGGTGGGCAGCTGCAGGGTCACCCGGTCCCCGACACTCTGACCGGTCAACGCCGGATACTCGGAGGAGACGACGACCTCGTCCAGGCGGGCCGGATCGAACACCCGGCCGGCGAGCAGCACGGGCCGCTCGACCGTCCTGAGCACGTCGTCGTCACCGGGCGGGAAGTTGCCGAAGATGTTCTGCTTGTCCGTCACCACGCCGAAGCTCGCCACGACGAAGGTCGACACGGCCGCCACCTCGGGCAGCGCCCGGATGCGATCCCAGTCGAAGTCCGGCTGGTTGGGCAGCACCACCACGTCGGCGGGGAGCGTGCCGGCCAGCAGCCGGTCGTAGGAGCTCGCGCCGCGGCGGGCCCCCGCCACCGCCGCGAGCACGGTCCCGGTGACGAAGGCGATCAGCAGCGCCAGCACGGCCAGCGACCGCCACCGGCGGCGTAACTCCAGGCGGAGCCACACCCACTGCAGGGTCATCCCTCCACCCGGCCGTCCCGCATCCGGATCGCGCGGGACGCGCCGGCCGCCACCTCGGGGGAGTGGGTGACCATGATGATCGTCTGCCCGTCCTCGTGCAGCCGCCGGAACAGCTCGAGCACCTCCAGGCCGCCCTCGGAGTCCAGGGCGCCGGTGGGCTCGTCGGCCAGCAGCAGGCTCGGCTGGTTGACCAGCGCCCGCGCGATGGCCAGCCGCTGCCGCTGCCCGCCGGACAGCACGGCCGGCACCTGCTGGACCCGGTCGCCCAGGCCGAGCAGGTCGAGCAGGTCCCTGGCCCTGGCCTCGGCGGCGCGCCGCTTCATCCCGCCGAGCACGCCCGGCAGCACCAGGTTGTCCAGCGCGGACACCCCGTCCAGCAGGTTGAAGAACTGGAACACGAAACCGATGTGGTGGCGACGGAACCGGGCCAGCCAGTCCTCGTCCTTGCCGTCCACCCGCTCGCCCGCGACCTCGATGGTGCCGTCGTCGACGCCGTCCAGACCGGCGATCACGTTCAGCAGGGTGGACTTGCCGCACCCCGACGGGCCCATCACCGCGACGAACTCGCCGCGGCTCACGTCGAAGTCGACGCCGCGCAGCGCCCGGACCGGCGCCAGTTCGGCCTCGAAGGTCCGCCTGGCCCCGCGGATCCGGACGGCCGGAGCCTCTTGCGTGCCGTCGGGCGTGGGGGCGTCGACGGACAGTTCGGTTGCCATCAGAAATCCTCCGGGAGGTGAAAAGCCACGACGGGGGTGGATCGGCCCTTGACGGCGCGCGGTCCGAGCGGGGTCCACGGCCAGGGGATGTCCGCGGCGGTCACGGTGCCCTCCGCCGCCACGGTGCCGGCGGGACGGGCCAGATCCTGCATGCGCTGGGCGAGGTTCACGGTATCGCCGACGAGCGTGTACTCCACGCGTTCCTCGCTGCCGAGCAGGGCCGCGGCCACCTCCCCGGTGCACAGCCCGATGCCCAGCCGGAACGGGGTGTGCCCGTCGCCGGACCAGTCCTGGTTGAGCGCGCGCTGCCGGCGGTGCATGGCGCGGGCGGCCAGCACGGCCGAGCCGGCGTGGCCGGGGCGCGGGTCGGGCGCGCCGAACACGGCCATCACGGCGTCGCCGACATACTGCATGACCGTGCCGCCCTCGCTCAGGATGGCCGCGTTCATGGCCCGCCGGTGCGCGTTGAGCTGCCCGGCGAGCACGGCCGGGTCGGTGTGCTCGGCGATCGCCGAGTAGCCGCGCACGTCGGACATGAGCACGGTCACGTCCAGCCGCTCGGTCCGGTCCATCCGGTCGGCCAGCAGCTTGTCGGCGACGCCGTGCGGCAGCAGCCGGGACAGCCGCTCGCCCTGCTCGTCCCGGCGCAGGATCGCCGTGTGCAGCATGCGCAGCCGTTTCAGCGCGCCCCTGCGACCGGCGGACGCGCCCCTGGCCAGCTTCAGGAACAGCTGCTCGACCAGCGCGTTGACCGACTCGGGGCTGGCCTGCGCGGCGGCCGCGATGGCCTTCACCGAGCGGCCCTCGGCGACCTGCCTGAGCAGCTTCTCCTCGCCCGGGGTGAGCTCGGAGGAGCGCGCGGGGGACAGCAGGTCCTGCACGATCTGCGGGTCGATCATGGAACCGCCCGCCGCCACCTCGCGGATGGCCCGGCCCAGCAGCCGGGCGTCGGCGACCCGGTCCTTGAGGAGGTAGGCGTATCCGTCGGCGCCCTCGGCGAGCAGCTTGACCGCGTAGTCGGGGTCGTCGTACTGGCTGAGCACCACCACGCCCGTGCCGGGCAGCCGCCCGCGCACCTCCCGGGCGGCGTCGATGCCCTCGTCCTGGTACGTCGGCGGCATCCGGATATCGGTGACCAGCACCTGGGGCCGCAACTCCTGGGCCCGGGCGACCAGCTCGTCGTAGTCGGCGGCCACGCCGACCACCTCCAGGGCGAGGTCCCGGCTCAACAGCGCGCGCACGCCCTCACGGACGATCAGGTTGTCGTCGGCGAGTAGCACCGTGATGCGATCCACCTCTTGAATGTCCTCCAATCTGGTGAACCGGGCCAAGAGGGTTAACCCCCTGTTGGCCGGTGGCTACCGCCCTGGCCGGGGTCGCGCGCGGTTTCTAGCGTCGAAGCGGACCTTAAGGAGGCCGGCATGCGTGTGCAGTCAGAGGCGACGTCCCTGTCCTGGATTCCGTCCGAGGCGGTGAAGGGTTACACCCGGACCATGTTCGCCGCCGGGATCTCCCACTACGACGACCCGCCCCCCGCCCGGATCGACGACCTGGAGAGCCTGCGCCAGGCCGACAGGTTCCGCTTCGCCAACCGGCTGCGCGTCTGGGCCGACTTCGAGGACGGCCAGGCGGTCGCCCACGGCGTGGACGGCGGCGGCCTGATGGGCTCCACCACCGTCCGGGTCGGCCCGCTCGGGGCCACCTTCGCCGCGATCGGCCTGCCCGACCTGCGCGGCGAGGCCGAACTCGGGGACGGCTGGATCAAGGTCACCCAGTCGGCCGGCGGCCGGACCGCGCTCCCGTTCCCGCGCGCCGCCGCCACCGCGCCGTTCGCCCGCTGGCAGTCCCCGCTGGTGTGGACCACGCTCACGGTCACCCTGCACGCCGACGGCCGCGGCGAGATCGGGTTGAGCGGGGCCAGCCCGTTCCCCCGGCACTGGGTGTACGGTCCGGACGGCGCGCTCACCCTCAAGGCCGGGATCACCGACTTCAAGGCCTGGGCGGCGCAGACGGCGACCCCGTGGGGCGCGGAGGACTCCCCGGTGGTGGTCACCGCCGCCGAGACCGCGCTGGAGCGGGAGCTGTCCCGGCTGATCATGCGCGGCGGGCGCAAGCCGCTGGTCCGCGAGCTGGCCGGCGGCCAGACCCTGGTCCGCCAGGGCGACCGGGGCGACTCGCTGTTCCTGCTGCTGGACGGCGTGGTGACGGTGGACGTGGACGGCCGCACGCTCGGCGAGCTGGGCCCCGGCGTGGTGCTGGGGGAGCGGGCCGTGCTGGAGACCGGGCACCGGACGGCCACCCTGACCGCGGTCACCCCGATCCGGGTGGCCGAGGCCACCGCCGACACCATCGACAGGGCCGCGCTCGAACATCTCGCCGCCGGGCACCGCCGGGAGGATCGCGCGTGAGGCTCCTGCTGCTCGGCGTGCGCGGCTCCACCCCCGCCCCCGGGCCCGAGTTCGTCCGCTACGGCGGGCACACCAGCTGCGTGGCGGTGCTGCCCGCCGGGGACGTTCCGGCGCTGGTGCTGGACGCGGGGACCGGCCTCAGGCAGCTGGCCGGGCCCTTTCGCGGCCCGATCCTCCTCAGCCACCTGCATTGGGACCACGTCCAGGGCCTGCCGTTCAGCCGGGCGGTCGACCATCAGGACGCCCAGGTCGAACTGATCATCCCCGGCGCCGACCCGCTCGCCACCCTGACCCGGGCGATGTCCCCGCCGCACTTCCCGATCGAACCGGGCGGCCTGCAGGGCGACTGGTCGTTCACCTCGTCGGCGCCGATCCGGGAGCTGGCCGGGATGACCGTGCGGCAGGCCGAGATCACCCACAAGGGCGGCGTCACCGTCGGCACCCGGGTCGAACTAGGCGGCACGTCGGTGGTCTACCTGCCCGACCACGCCCCCCAGCTCGGCTCGAGGGCCGCCGAGGAGCTGGCGGCGGGAGCCGACCTGCTCATCCATGACGGCCAGTTCCGCCCCGAGGAGCAGGCCCTCGCCGACGCGTACGGCCACGCCACGATCACCGACGCGCTCGCCTTCGCCGAACGCTGCGGCGCCCGCCGCCTGCTGCTCACCCACCACGCGCCCACCCGCACCGACGACCAGCTGGACGCGCTGGCCAAGGAGTGGCCCGACGTGGAGTTCGCCCGCCAGGGCGAGCTGATCACACCTTCTGACCGGTCTCGCTCTCGTACGCGCTGAGCTGCTGTTCCAGGGCCTTCATCAGCTCGAACACCTGCGCCGGCGGGATCCTGATCCGGCTGACGATCCGGGTGGGCACGCTCAGATACTGCTCGCCCGACGACGGATCGTCGGCCAGGCCCGGCGGCCTCGTGATCACCGCGAAATCCAGAACGAACCCATCCCGGGTGTGCCAGACCGAAGCGAAATTGGCGTATTGCCCCGCTTCGACCTCGGCCGAGATGCTCACCTCAAGGCGGCTCTCCGGCTCCTGATTCAAATTCTCTTCCCTCCGGTCGATTACATGGTGCCCTGACCGGAAGCTTCCCGCGCAGGGTGACACGGGTTCACTTGAGTATCGATGGCAACGGCTGCCCGCCACGCTTGGCGAGCATCTCCTTCATCACGCTGATCTCGGCCGTCTGGCCGTCTACGATGTGCTGCGCCATCGTCCGCACCTCGCTCCGGCTGGTCAGCTGGAGCACGCCCTTGGACATGTCCACGCCGCCCTCGTGGTGGCGGATCATCAGCTGCAGGAAGAGGATCTCACCCGCGACGCCCGTGGCCGCCCGCAGCTTCGTCATCTCCTCGGGGGTGGCCATGCCGGGCATGACCCCGGGGGTGCCCGCGTGCCCGTGACCCGACATCCAGGTCATCACCGGCTGGGTGGAAGTCTGGGTGAGACCCCACTGGTCCAGCCAGCCGATGAAAATTCCACGCTGGGTGCTCTGGGTATTGATGATGTCGTACGCGAAGGTACGCAGATCCGGATCCGTGCTGGCGTCCCTGGCCACGAACGACATGTCCACCGCCTGCGCGTGGTGAACGGCCATGTCACGGGAGAATCCCGCCTCGGCCGAGATGTCGCCGGGCGTGCCGGACCTGGCGACGGTCACGATGATCAGGGCGGCCGCGATCAGAACGGCGAGGGCCCCGAGGATCGGAAGGGGGCGGAATCGGGGGCTGTTCATCACTCTCAGGTTACCGGGGCAAGGGGATCACTGAACCAAACGCCTGTCTATACCCACTATTCTCCATACCCATATGTGATTGCGTGATGGAGGGTCGATGACCAAGGAAAAGGCGCAGGCACGGCGAGAACACCTGGCCCGCATGCGCGCCGAGCAGAAGCGCAAGGAACGCAGGACCGCGTTCCTGATGTGGGGGATCGGCGGCCTCGTCATCGCAATCCTGGTAGGCGCGGTGGCCTTCGTCATCATCCGCGAGGAGATGAACAAGTCCGAGGTCGAGAAGCAGGCCGCCTCGGCCGAGGCGGCGATGTTGCCCAAGGTGAAGAACTTCACCTACAAGGGGTCGCAGCACACCGGGATTAAGGTGAAGTACGCGGAGGTCCCGCCGGTGGGCGGCGAGCACAACCCCACCTGGCAGAACTGCGGCATCTACGACCAGCCGATCAACAACGAGACGGCCGTGCACTCGATGGAGCACGGCGCGGTCTGGATCACCTACCAGCCGGACCTGCCCGAGGCGGACGTCGCCAAGCTGCGCACCCACGCCTCCTCGGACTACATGCTGCTCAGCCCGTACCCGGGGCTGCCGTCGAAGATCGCCCTCGCGTCCTGGAACCACAACCTGGCCGTGGACTCGGCGGACTCGCCGGACATCGCCGCCTTCATCAGGAAGTTCAAGCAGGGCCCTGACACGCCGGAGCGGGGCGCCGCGTGCACCGGCGGCGCCGACCAGACCGCGGCCGAGGCCGTGATCCCGGAGACGGCTCCGTCCGCCCAGCCGTCGGCCACGGCGGCCACGGACCTGCCGATGGCCTCGCCGAGCCCGTCCTCCTGACCGGTCACGCCGGCAGCTTCGCCAGGGGCACCCACGCCAGCCCGTGCGCTTGCGCCACGGCCTGGTTGGTGAGGTGCCCCTGGTGCGTGTTGAGGCCGCGCGCCAGCGCCTCGTCCGCGGCCAGCGCGGCCCGCCAGCCCAGGTCCGCGATCGCCAGCGCGTACGGCACGGTCACGTTGGTCAGCGCGTACGTGGAGGTGTGTGGGACGGCGCCCGGCATGTTGGCCACGCAGTAGAAGACCGAGTCGTGCACCCGGTAGACCGGGTCGTCGTGGGTGGTGGGCCGGGAGTCGGCGAAGCAGCCGCCCTGGTCGATGGAGATGTCCACTAGTACCGAGCCCCGCTTCATCCGGCTCACCAGGTCGTTGTCCACCAGCTTCGGGGCTCTGGCCCCGGCCACCAGCACCGCGCCGATCACCAGGTCCGCGTCCAGCACCGCCCGCTCCACTTCGTACGCGTTGGACGCGACCGTCTTGCAGTGCCCGCGATAGATCGCCTCGGCCTGCCTGAGCCGGTCGATGTCCCGGTCCAGCAGCAGCACCTCGGCCTGCATGCCGAGCGCGATCGCCGCCGCGTTCATACCCGACACCCCGGCCCCGATCACCACCACCTTCGCCGCGTACACACCCGGCACGCCGCCCATCAGCACCCCGCGGCCGCCCCCCTGCCGCATCAGGTGGTAGGCGCCGACCTGCGGGGCCAGCCGTCCGGCCACCTCCGACATCGGGGCCAGCAGCGGCAGCGCGCCGGACGCGGTCTGCACCGTCTCGTACGCGATGCCGGTCACCCCCGACTCCAGCATCGCCCGCGTGCACGCCTCCGACGCGGCCAGATGCAGGTAGGTGAACAGCACCTGGCCCTTGCGCATCCGGTGGTACTCCGCCTGCACCGGCTCCTTCACCTTGAGGATCAGGTCGCCCGCGGCCCACACGTCGTCGGCGCTGTCGAGCAGGGCGGCCCCGGCGGCGGCGAAGTCGGCGTCGCCGATGGCCGAGCCCGCGCCCGCGTCCCGCTCCACGAACACCTGGTGCCCGTGGCGGACCAGCTCGTGCGCTCCGGCGGGGGTGAGCGCGACCCGGAACTCGTTGTTCTTGACCTCGCGTGGGACTGCGACCCTCATAGGGGTGCTCTACCCGCGTCGCGGCGGGCAGTCTGACAGATGTTCGGCTGGCTTGGTGACAGACTGTCATCTGATTACCGTGCGCTGGCGGACCTCGATAGGCTCGGCGGGCGATGGTAGGGATCGAGGTCGGGATGCAGAACACGCCGGGCGCGGCTGAGCCCCCGCCGGGGGGCGGCGCTGGAGGCCCAGGAGGTCCATCAGGCCCCGGAGAACCAGGGCCTCCAGGCGCCCCCGCGGCTCCGCCCGGGCCGCCGCAGGCCACCAGGCGCACCACCGTGGCGCTGGCCGTGGCGCTCGTGCTGGTGGTGGTGATGAGCGGGGTGCTGGCCACGGTCGCGGTGCTGATGACCCGCAATCCGGACGCGCCGCCGCTGTCCACCACGACGCTGCGCCGGCTGGCCACGCCCATCCACTTCGCGCCGGTCGAGCTGGTCGGGCCCGGTCCCTGCGCGGGCGCCGAGGCGGTTCCCGACGACGCCGGGGCCATGTGCTATCAGCTGGAGCCCGGGGTCACCGTCGCGGTGGTGCAGAAGATCGAGTCGCTCGCCGAGACCGACGGGAAGTACGCGGTCCGGGTCGTGCTCGCGCCGGACAGCCGCGCCCAGATCGCCGACCTGACCAGGGACACGGTCAACCGGCAGCTGGCCATCGTGGTCGCCGACAAGGTGGTGGCCGCCCCCCGGGTGGCGCAGGAGATCACCGAGGACAGCCTGAGCATCGCCGGGTTCAGCCAGCAGGAGGCGGTGGCCCTGCGGGCCCGCCTGAGCGGTCCCACGGGCGCGTCCGCGCCCGTGACGCAGCCGTCCGCCGTCGTGACTCCGCCGCCCGCCACCGACCCTGGTCTCACCAACCCCGCGGTGACGCAATCGGGAACCCCGCAGAACACCGGCCAGCCGCTGGCGCCGCAGGCGGGAGACAACCCCAGCCCCGCGGCCAGCGGAAACAATCAGACCAAATACGCGAGCTGCCGCGAGGCCGTCGCGGCGGGCGCGGGGCCCTTCTTCAAGGGCACCCACCCGCAGTACGCGTGGTATGTCGACAAGGACAACGACGGCATCGCCTGCGACCCCGACGATCTCTAACCGGCGAGGGCGATGTCGTCCGGCCGGATCGGCACTCGCGTCAGCGCGAGCCCGGTCGCGTTCCTGACGGCGGCCGCGATGGCGGGCGTGGACGACAACGTCGGCGGCTCACCCGCGCCGCGCAGACCGTAGGGCGCGTGCGGGTCCGGGTTCTCCAGGATCGACAGCCGCATCGGCGGCATATCCAGGATCGTCGGGATCAGATAGTCGGTGAACGACGGATTGAGCACCTTGCCGTCCCTGACCTGGATCTCCTCCATCAGCGCCAGCCCCAGCCCCTGCGCCGACCCCCCGTGGATCTGCCCCTCCAGCGCGAGCGGATTGATGATCCGCCCCACATCCTGCACCGCCGCCAGCTCCACCACCTTGACCAGACCCAGCTCCACGTCCACGTCCACCACCGCCCGGTGCACGCACAACGCCAGCTGGGTGTGCGAGTCGCCCTGCCCCGTCACCGGATCCATCGGGAACGTGCGCCGGTGCCGGAACTCCCTGGTCTCCTCGACCGGCCCGTCCGCCAGCACCTCCGCCAGCGTGGCCCCGCCCGCCCTCAGCTTGTCCAGCCGCTCCCGCACCGCCTCGCAGGCCACCTTGACCGCGCCGCCGGTCATGTACGACTGCCGCGACGCCGACGAGGACCCCGCCGAGCCCACCGAGGTGTCGGCCGGGACGATCGTCACCCGCTCGATGCCCAGCTCGGTCCTGGCGATCTGGCTCTTGACCATGATCAGCCCCTGGCCTACCTCGGCCGCCGCCGTGTGCACCAGCACGTGCGGCTCGCCGCCCAGCAGCTCAACCCGGACCCGCGCGGTGGAGTAGTCGTCGAACCCCTCGGAGAAGCAGATGTTCTTGATCCCCACCCCGTAGCCGACGCCCCGCCGCACCCCCTCGCCGTGCGTGGTCTGCGCGACCCCGCCGGGGAGCGCGCGCAGATCCGCCGAGCCGGGCCCCGGCAGCGGCATCGCCGCCAGCTCGCGCAGCATGCCGGCCAGCGGCGCGGGCGTGTCCACCACCTGACCGGTGGCCAGCTTCGACCCCTGGGAGACCGCGTTCCGCACCCGGATCTCGACGGGGGAGAGCCCGCACGCCTCGGCCAGCCGGTCCATCTGCGACTCGTACGCGAAACAGGCCTGCACCGCGCCGAACCCGCGCATCGCCCCGCACGGGGGGTTGTTGGTGTAGGTCCCGTACGCGTCGATCCAGATGTTGTCCACCTCGTACGGGCCCACGCCCAGCGACGCCGCGTTGCCGACCACGGCGGGGGAAGAGGAGGTGTACGCGCCGCCGTCCAGGACGATCTCGGCCTTGACGTAGACCAGGCGGCCGTCGGCGGTCGCGCCGTGCTCGTAGCGCATCCATGCCGGGTGGCGGTGCACGTGGCCGAAGAAGGACTCCTCCCGGCCGTACACGATCTTGATGGGTTTGCCGGTGCGCAGGGCCAGCATCGAGGCGTGGATCTGCATGGACAGGTCCTCGCGGGCGCCGAACGCGCCGCCGACCCCGGCCAGGGTGAGGCGGACCTTGTCCTTGGGCAGGCCGAGGCAGGGCGCGACCTGGTCCTGGTCGACGTGCAGCCACTGGGTGGCGATGTAGAGGTCGACGCCGCCGTCCTCGGCGGGCACGGCCAGGCCGGACTCGGGGCCGAGGAAGGCCTGGTCCTGCATGCCGACCTCGTACTCGCCGGTCACGACGACGTCGGCGGTGAACTCCGCGCCCACCCGGACGGGCTGGTGGCGGACCACGTTGCCGTGCGGGTTGACCTGGGGGCAGGCGGGGTCGAAGGCGGCGCGGCGGGGGTCGGTGACCGCTTCGCGCAGCTCGTACCGGACCTGGATGGCGTCGGCGGCGCGGCGGGCCGTCTCGGGGTGGTCGGCGGCCACCAGGGCCACCGGCTCGCCCTGGTAGCGGACCTGGTCGATGGCGAGGACCGGCTGGTCCTTGTGCTCCAGGCCGTAGAACTTGGTGCCGGGCACGTCCTCGTGGGTGAGCACGGCGTACACGCCGGGCATGGCCAGGGCGGGGGCGATGTCGATGGATCTGATCCACGCCGACGGGTGCGGGCTGCGCAGGGTGGCGCCCCACAGCATGCCGTCCAGCCACAGGTCGGAGGAGTAGGCGAACTCGCCGGTGACCTTCAGCGTCCCGTCCGGACGCAGCGCGCTGTGACCGACGCCCTGGCCGACGCCCTGGCTCTGTCCCGTGGCAATGCTCATAGAGTGAGTAGATCAGCCCAGCTCAGGGGCGGCCTAGAGGTGTGGCCATGAAACGCGGGGCCGGGCGGCGGCTGCGCCTTGTAGATTCGTCCAAATAGTGTGGGCGTGTGCGGATACGCGATCTGCTGGCCCTCGACGATCTGCGACTCATCCTGCTCGCCGGGGAGACGCAGGCCGAGATCACCGGCGCGCTCATCACCGACCTGCCCGATCCCGGGCGCTACCTGTCCGGCGGCGAGCTCGTGCTGACCGGGATGATGTGGCGGCAGGAGCCCGCCGACTCGTGGCGGTTCGTGGACATCCTGGTCCGCGGCGGCGTGGCCGCGCTGGCCGCCGGGGACGCCCGGCTCGGCCACATCCCCGAGGATCTGCTGGCGGCCTGCCGGGAGCGCGGCCTGCCGCTGATCGAGGTGCCGGTCGAGGTGTCCTTCGGCGCGGTCACCGAGGCCGTCACCCGCCGCCTGGCCGGGGCGCAGGCCGGCGACCTGCGCCGCGCGCTGGGACGGCACCGGCGCATCGTGGCGGCCGTGGCCGAGGGCGCGAGCCTGACCGAACTGTGCGCGCTGATGTCGGCGGAACTGGGCGTCACCGGCGCGGTCGTCTCCGCCGCCGGAACCGTCATCGCCGGTTCGCTGCCGGCGGCCGACGCGTCCCGCCTGGCCGCCGAATTCCTGGGCGCGGTACGGCTGCCGCTGGTGACCGCCGGGCCGTACACGATCTTCGCGGTGGACCGGGCGCACCGGGCCGCCGGGTGGGCGCTGGTCTGCGGGGGCGAGCTGGACCCGGAGATCGGCTACGAGCTGGCCTCGTGCGTGGCGCTGGAACGGACCCGGATTGAGGGTGGCCGCCGGGTCGAGCGTCGGCTGGCGGAACAACTCATCGCACTCGCCACCGCCGGGACCGCGGACCTGTCGGAGCTGTCGGCCCGGCTGCGCACGTGCGGCATCGACGCGGGGGAGCCGTACGCGGTCGTGTCGGCCACCGTCGCCGAGCCGTCGGCCGATCCCGCCGTGCTGGGCGGCCAGGTGGTGGAGGAGCTCATGGACCGCCGGGTGGTCGCCGCCGCCGCGGCCGACGGAGCGATCGCGCTGGTCCCGCTGCGGTCGGGCACGGCCGACACGGTCGCCGCGGCCCTGACCGCCCGGGTGGCCGCGTTGCCGGGCGTGGCGGTGTCGATCGGCGTCAGCGCCGCCCTGACCGGCCCCGCCGCCATTCGCGGCGGGGTGGAGGAGGCCGGGCACGCGCGCCGGATGGCCGAGGCGCGCGGGGGCGGGGTGGTCACCAGCGCCGAGATTTACACCCACGAACTGCTGCTGGCGACCGTTCCCGGCGATGTTCGCCGATCATTCTCGGAACGGTTGCTTGATCCGCTCTTCGCGTATGACAGAAAACATCAGGCGGATCTTGTGCGTACCCTCGGCACTTTCCTTGATTGTGCAGGTTCCTGGAACACTTGTGCCGAGCATCTGCACGTGCATGTGAACACGGTGCGATATCGCATTCGGCGAGTCGAGGAATTGACGGGAAAAGATCTCTCCGCGATGGCGGATCGAGTAGACCTTTATCTCGCGCTTCGGGCGTCCTGAATTCGAATTCCCGGGAATGGTCACCCAAAGTGGTCGGTTGGTGACAAGATGTGGTGGCGCTTCCTGACACATAGTCAGGCGGCGCTCTCTGGAATCTTCCAGAAAGCGCCGCCACAATGGAGTCGACTACCTTGTCATGCTGGCCCGAAAGGGGGTGGCCGTGGCGTGAAACCTCTTGGCGAGAGATGCGGCCGGGCCCCGATCGGACTGTGGGCTCCGGTCGGCCTTCGGCCGCCGCGCTCTAGGCGGCCTATGGTCAACCACTAACCCCGTACGTTTTCACATGTCCGGCGCAGGTGCCGCGCCGGTGTCCAGAAGTGGACAGTGCGCGTTCCTCCACGTAGAGGCTCGCGGTCTTGCCTCTTGCTGTGCTCGTGGGCTGCGCCTGAGCACACCAGGTCGGCCCGTCTTCACGCGCTGCGCGCGTAACGAATCAGCAGCACATGAACGCTGGTGACTGCGGTAGGGGAGACGGGGCGGCGCCTGCGGTCGTAGCATTTAACCAGACAGCCACTCCGGCTGCGATCAAGACAGCTACGACAGAGACGGCGAGGCGGCGTTTCATGGGGGGAACTCCCGTCGGTGTTTGGTTGTGGGGCCTACATCTTCTCAAGGGGTGCATGTGACCAGTCAAGATTTGGTGGGTCAGCGGATAAAAACAATCCGCCGCCAACGCGGTCTCTCTCAGGCCCAGCTCGCCCATCCCGAATTGTCAGACTCATACGTCTCACTCATCGAGAGTGGTAAGCGTACGCCAACTCCCGCCGTTTTGGAGTTGCTTGCGCAGAAGCTCGACTGTTCGTTGACGTATCTTGTCAACGGTGTCACGGCCGAGCAGATGGAGGAACTCGACCTGGGGCTGCGTTTCGCCCGGATGGCGCTGGAGAACGGCGAGTTCCTTGAGGCGCGCCGTCGCTACCGCGAACTAATGGACGACAAGAGCCTCGTTGGGCTGGCCTCGCTCCGCCAGGACGTCCAGTTCGGCTACGCCCGCTCTCTGGAGGCGTGCGCTGAGCTGGACGAGGCGATCGAGATGCTGGACTCCCTGCTCGAGTCCGACACGGAGGCCCAGACCCCCTCTCGCCGGGTGGCGATCGCGGTCGCGCTCTGCCGTTGCTACCGGGAGCGCGGCGACTTCCAAGAAGGTGTCGACGTCGGCGAGCGCATCCTCGGCGAGACCGCCCGCCAGCACTGGAACGACGATCTGGTAGAACTCGGCGCCACCCTGCTCTCGGTCTACTTCTGGCGCGGTGACCTGCTCAGGGCCCGGCAGTTCGCCACCGAGCTCCTGTCGGCCGCCGAGACGCTCGCCTCCCCACGCTCGACTGTCGCCGCCTGTTGGAACGCCGCCGTGACCGCCGAGCACCTCGGCTTCGGCGAGGAGGCCATGTCGCTGATCGAGCGCGCCCTGGCGGTCCAGTCCGAGACCGGCGGCCCCCGTAACCTTGCCCGGCTCCGCGGCGCCTACGCTAAACTGCTGCTCCAGGTGCGCCCCGGCGAGGCCGAGCTCGCTCGCGACATCACGTTGCGCGCGATGAGCGAACTGAAGGAGTCCTCCGCTGGCCTGGGTGACATCATCCACTGCTCGCTCTACCTGGCCAGGTGCGAACTGGCCCTGGGTGATCTGAACGCCGCCCTCGGCTACGCGCAGCAGGCCGTGGACCTGGTCGGCGAGAACAACCGCAGTCTGCACTCCGAGGCACACCTGATGCTCGGCCAGATCTACTTCATGCAGCGCAGGGACCAGGAGTGCACTACGGAGCTTTCGGTGGCCGGGGAGTCGCTCAAGCACCTCTCCGCCACTCGCAAGGTGGCCGAGAGCTGGCATCACGCCGCCGAGACGATGTCCCAGCTGGGTGACCACGACGCGAGCGTGGACGCCTACCAGCGGGCCCTCTCCTGCGTCGGGCTCTGAGGTCGGACTCTGAGGGCGGAGGCTGGAAGGTGGCCTGCGAGGTAGGGAGCGAGCGCGTGCGTCGGTAGCCTGGGGGCGTCATGAAGATTTCCCCGCTCCTCGCCGCGCTGGCCTTCCTCGCCATGCTCCTGTCGGGCACCGCTCCGGCGTTCGCGCACACCTCCCTGCGGACCAGCGATCCGCTGCGGGACTCCCGGGTGGAGGTGCTCAGGAAGGTGACCCTGGAGTTCACCGAGTCGGTGCGCTTTCCCGTCGTGATCGTCACCGGCCCTGGTGGGCTGCGTTACGAGGACGGCAAGCCCCAGGTGCGCGGTCCCAGGGTCCTCCAGGATGTCGGCCCGCAGTTGCCCGGCGGCGCCTACACGATCGCCTACCGGGTCGTCTCCCGGGATGGCCACCCGATCGAAGGCGAGATTCCCTTCAGGCTCGCGCCGCCCCCGTCGCCGGAGGAGACTGCCGTCGCTCCGGTGATCGCCGCGCCGTCGGCCAGCGTGGAGGTCGGCCCAGAGGTGAGCATGGAGGCCAGTCCAGCGGCCAGCCCGGAGGCGCGGGTCGCCGAGTCGCCGAGCGTGCCGGGCTGGGTGTGGGTCGTGGTGTTCGGGCTAGCGGGCATCGGTATCGGGATGGCGTTCAGCATGCGGAAGAAGCCGTGAGCATGTTGACGATCATGACGAGGCGGACTGTGATGGCTGGGGCGGTTGCCGTACAGGCCGGAGGCCGGGGATGAACAGAACGGTGCGGTTCGCGATCGCGGGCGTGTGCGCGGCCATCGGGGCCCTGGTGATCGGGATGGTGGCCGGCGGGGCGGCGACGCCGCGGGTCATTCCGGGGCTGCCGGACGAGGGCGCGCTGACCCGGTGGATGGTGCCGCTCTCCAAGCTGTTGATGGACGCGGCGGGTGTGCTGACCGTCGGCCTGCTGCTGATGGCCGCCGCGCTGCTGCCCAGCGACAAGGGGCTGCTGGGGAAGCCGGCGCTGGAGTATGTGAAGGCCGCGTCGTGGGCCGCGCTGGTGTGGGCGATCGCGGCGGCGTCCACGCTGGTGTTCGGGCTCTCCCAGTCGATGGGGCAGCCGATCGGGGTGATCCTCGGCGGTAACGAGCTCACCAGCTACGCCAGCCAGACCCCGCAGGGCATCGCGCTCACCCTGGTGGTGCTGTTCGCGGTGTCCATCGCGCTGTTCGCGCGCGGGGCGATCACCGTCGGCTCGGCCGGGGGCCTGCTGGTCTTCGCGCTGGTCACGCTGCTGCCCCCGGCGCTGACCGGGCACTCGTCCTCCTCGCCCAACCACGGCCTGGCCACCACCTCGGTCGCCTTCCACCTGCTGTTCCTCGCCGTCTGGGTGGGCGGCCTGGGCCTGCTGTGCGTGCACGCGATCAGGTCCGCCGACAAGCTCCCCCTGGCCGCCGAACGGTTCTCCCGGATGGCGCTGTGGTGCTTCGCCGGGGTCGGCCTGTCCGGGCTGGCCAGCGTCGTGGCCCGGCTCGCCGGCGTCGACGCCCTTTTCACCTCCGCGTACGGCCTGCTCCTGCTGGCCAAACTGCTCGCCTTCGGCGTGCTGGGCGTCATCGGCTGGTGGCATCGCGGCCGCACGCTTCCCCATCTCAGCGCCGGAAGGCCGGGCGCCTTCCTGCGCCTGGCGCTCGGCGAGATCATGCTGATGGCGGCCACCGTGGGCGTCGCGGTCGCGCTCGCCCAGACCGCCCCGCCCCCCGTGGACGTTCCCACCGACCGCGCCTTCGACCTGCTCGGCTACCTGGTCCCGCCACCGATCACCCTCGGCAACCTGCTCACCCTGTGGTGGTTCGACCTGTTCTTCGCCGTCGTCGCCGTCACCCTGGGCGGTCTGTACGCCGCCGCGCTGGTCCGGCTGTCCCGCCGCGGCGACTCCTGGCCGGTCGGCCGCACCGTGGCCTGGTTCATCGGCGTGGCCATCCTGGTGCTGGCCACCCAGAGCGGCGTCGCCCGCTACGCACCGGTCCTGTTCAGCGTGCACATGACCGAGCACATGATCCTGTCCATGCTGGTCCCGATCTTCCTGGTCCTGGGCGCCCCCGTCACGCTGGCCCTGCGCGCGCTCAAACCGGCCGCCCGCCGCGGCGACCGCGGCCCCCGCGAATGGCTGACGGTCATCCTGCACAGCCGGGCGATGCGCGTCATCGGCCACCCCGGCATCGCCACCGCCCTGTTCATCGCCTCCACCTACGCCCTCTACTTCACCCCCCTGTTCGCCTCCGCGATGGAGGAGCACCTGGGCCACCTGGCGATGTCGACCCACTTCCTGCTCACCGGCTGCCTGTTCTTCTGGATCATCGTCGGCGTCGACCCGGCCCCGATCCAGCTGCCCCACGTGGGCCGCCTCATCCTGCTCTTCGTGACCATGCCCTTCCACGCCTTCTTCGGCCTGGCCCTGATGAGCATGGGCACCGTGCTGGCCTCCGACTGGTATGACCAGCTCGGCCGCACCTGGGGCGACACCGCCGTCGCCGACCAGAAACTGGGCGGCGGCATCGCGTGGGCCTTCGGCGAGATTCCCACCCTGATCGTCGTGATCGCCCTCGCCATCCAGTGGTGGCGGGCCGACGACCGCCTGGCCCGCCGCGCCGACCGCCGCGCCGACGCCCGCGCCGCGAAATCCGGCGGCACCGGCGACCCCGAACTGGACGCCTACAACGACTACCTGGCCAAGCTCAACCGCCGCAAACCCAACAAGACCGGCTCCTCGTAGGCCTCCCGCTCAGGGGAGGGTGAGGATCTCGTGGCCGGTGTCGGTGACGAGGATGGTGTGCTCGAACTGGGCGGTGCGTTTGCCGTCCTTGGTGACGGCGGTCCAGCGGTCGGGCCAGATCTCGTAGTCGATGGTGCCGAGGGTGAGCATGGGCTCGATGGTGAAGGTCATGCCGGGGACCAGGGTGACGGCCAGGGACGGGTCGTCGTAGTGGGGGACGATGAGGCCGGAGTGGAAGGAGCGGGCGATGCCGTGGCCGGTGAAGTCGCGGACCACGCCGTAGCCGAAACGTTTGGCGTAGGCCTCGATGACGCGGCCGACGATGTTGAGCTGGCGGCCGGGGGCGACGGCCTTGATGGCGCGGTTGGTGGCCTCGCGGGTGCGCTCGACCAGCAGGCGGGACTCCTCGTCCACGTCGCCGACCAGGTAGGTGGCGTCGGTGTCGCCGTGCACGCCCCCGATGTAGGCGGTGATGTCCACGTTGACGATGTCGCCGTCGTTCAGCACCGTGTCATCGGGGATGCCGTGGCAGATGACCTCGTTGATCGAGGTGCACAGAGACTTCGGGTAGCCGCGGTAGCCAAGGGTGGACGGGTAGGCGTCGTGGTCGCAGAGGAACTCGTGGCCGATCCGGTCGAGTTCGTCGGTGGTCACCCCGGGCGCCACGTGCTTGCCGACTTCGGCCAGGGCCTGCGCCGCGATCCGGCCCGCGATCCGCATGCGCTCGATGGTCTCCGCGGTCTGCACGTCTGATTCGCCGCGCTTGGGCTCCGGCTTGCCCACGTATTCCGGGCGTTCGATGTGGGCGGGAACCTTCCGGGTAGCCGAGATCCGTCCCGGGCGCAGCAGCGTCGTCATGGGGCAAGTCTAGTTGCGCCCTGACGGGGCAGGATTAGGTCGTGAGCGAGCAATGGTGGTTCTGCCTGAAGCACATGCGCGTCGAGCCCGATCAGGGCTGCCCGAACAAGGACCGCATGGGTCCCTACGCCTCGGAGGTCGAGGCGGCTGACGCCCTGAAGACGGCGGCCGAACGGAACAAGGCATGGCAGGCCCAGGATCAGGACGAGGACGACGACTGATCCTTGACCGGAAATAGGGGACATTCCCGTCGGTTAACTGTCAAGCTGGAGAGGTGGGGGAGAGCGGGCTGAGCCGGGTGGACGAGCGGGCTCGTCGTTTGTCCGACGCCGAACGACGGGTGGCCGAATTCCTGGCCTCCTCCGGTCACGAGGTGATCGCCGTCGGGGGCGCGGATCCCGAACCGCGCGGGCGGCTGGGCAACCGGCCGGACGCCCTGGTCGACGGCGTGCCGACCGATTTCGTGGTCCTCGCCGTCGGCGACACCAGCGCCGCCGTCGCCATGGCGCTGAGCCGGGCCGCCCGCCACGCCGACCAGGCCGTGATCGACGCGCGCGGCTCCGGCCTGGCCGCGGTCGCCGCCCAGGACGGCGTCCGCCGTTTCCAGGCCGTGCCGCACAGCCGTGACCTGCGCGGCTGGCGCGTGGTCGGCGACGGCTACGACATCAACGCGATGGCCGTCGCGCCCCACGTCTGAGCGTTCAGCCGATCACCGAGGTCAGGCCCCCTTCGCGGTACGGGCGGCCGCGCGTTTCGCGATGAACTTTCCGACGGCCAGCGCTCCGATGGCGGTCCAGATCACGTTGAGGATCGCGGACGGCCAGGCGCCGTGATACCCGCTGTTGATCGCCAACGCGAGCGCCCCGCCCAGATTGATCGCCTGGTACGCCAACCCGTCGCCGGACAGCCGCGACGAGGAGACCATGCCGTATCCGATCAGCAGGGCAATCGCCCCACCCGTGCCAAGAATGGTGATAAATGTAGACATTTGCGTCAATCATCTGAGGGCGCGGTGCTGTAGCGCAAGTGAAGAAAACTTAAGTCCGGCGTAAGCTCCACTGTATGGAGATCGACCCCCGTCGCCTGCGCATTCTGCACGAAGTCGCCCGCAGAGGCGGCGTCATGAAGGCCGCGGAAGCCCTGCACCTGACGCCCTCGGCGATCTCCCAGCAACTCGCCCAGCTGGAACGCGAGGTCGGCATCGCCCTGATCGACCGCTCCCAGCGCCGGATCTCGGTCACCCCGGCCGGGCGCGTGCTCTCCGCCTACGGCGAGCGCATCGAGGAACAGCTCGCCGAGGCCCGGCACGAGCTCAACCGTTTCACCGAACGCCTGGCGGGCCCGGTCACGATCGCCGCCTTCCCCACCGTCATCCGCCACCTGCTCGTCCCCGCCCTGGCCGAGCTGGCCGGCAGCCACCCGCTCATCACCCCCGTGATCCACGAGCTGTACGGCCAGGCCGCCCTCCAGGAACTTCGCCTGGGCGGCGTCGACCTGATGGTCACGGAACGCGACATGAACCAGCCCGCCCCCGCCCTCCCGTCCATGATCCGCCACCGCCTCTACGACGACGAGTACCGCATCGTCGCCCCGCCGGGCATCGACCCGCCCACCGAGGTGTCCGACCTGGCCGACCTGCCCTGGGTGGCGGGTGTCCCGCACCAGGCCTGCGGCCAGGCCCTGGACCGCCTCGCCCAGTTCCACGGTTTCACCCCGCGCCGGGTGCACGTGATCTCGGAGTTTCCGCCCACCCTGGACCTGGTCTCGGCAGGTCACGGGGTCGCGATCGTCCCTTCGCTGGCGCTGCTGGACGTGCCCGAGGGGCACGTCGTGATCACCGGTATCCCCGGGGTCGGGTCGCGGCGGATCGAGGCGCTCACCCGCGTGAGCCGTACCAAATCCGGCGAGCCCGACCCCGTGCAGGCCGTGGTCATCGAATCCCTCAGAGAGGTCGCGGCGCGGCTCACCAAGCGGGTCACCGATCTGAGCGACGCCTGAGGTCAGTCGAGGGTCCGGGGTCCGGTCACCCGGTCGGCGAGGCGGGCGAGGCGTTCGCGCAGGGAGGCGCGGTGCGGGAGTTCGGCGGCGGCCATGCTGATCAGGTGCTGGGCGCCGTCGAAGGAGAGCGGGGCGCCGATCTCGGGGATGGAGAGGGCGTCGTGGGCCAGGGACGCGAGATCGGGGTCGCCGCCGTCCAGGGCCAGGATGGTGGCGCCGGTCCTGCGGGCGTCGTCGACGCGTTCCAGCAGGGGGACGGGCGCCTGGTCCTCGGCGACGACTAAGAGGGTTTCGCCCCGGGTGGCGGCGGTCAGCCGGTCCAGGCCGACGCGGAGGTGGGCGGGGGCGTCCGGGGGAGGGGACCAGCGGAGCAGGGTGGGGGCGAGCTGGCCCAGGCCGGACAGGCGCGCTTCGTCGCTGAGGTGCGCGGTCAGGTGCCAGGGTTCCTCGTCGGGGGTGCCGACCAGGAGCAGGCCGCCGGGGGAGCGGGTGGCGCGGAGCGTGCGGCCGAATTCGCGGGTGCGGGCCACCCAGTCGGTGGAGGCGAGGGCCTCCCGCAGGAATCTGACCGCGGCGGCGTCCATGCGTTCCATCGTGCCCCAGGTCACGGCCGTGCGGCGGGGTTCGGCCAGATTGCCGGTGGCAGGTGTCACATTTTTCCCTGCTATGCCCTCTTGACCAGGAGCTACTGCCGGGTAACTATCAAGCTCACGGCGCCGTCCACCGAGCAGTGACGCCACGAAGGGCGGCCTCACCATGCACGTTCGAGTCAGATCCGCCGTGCTCGCCATCGGCTCCCTCCTGTTATCCACCCTGTTCCTCGCTCCCGCCTCCGCGGCCGCTCCCGGCGACGTCGTCGAGGCCACTCCGACCACCGTCTACCTCGCGCCGGGCCGGCTGCTGGAAGTTCCCGTCAAGGCCTGGCACCTGCGCTACCGCTCGACCTCCGCGACCGGCGCCGCCACCATCGTGTCCGGCACGCTGCTGGTTCCGAAGGCGTCCTACCCGTTCGGGAAACGTCCCGTCGCCGGGTACGCGGTCGGCACCCACGGCCTCGGCGACCAGTGCGCCCCCTCGCAGGCGATGGCCAACGGGACGGAGCTGGAGCTCGCGTTCATGAGCCTGCTGCTGCTCAAGGGCTGGGCGGTCGCGGTGACCGACTACGAGGGGCTCGGCACGCCGGGCGATCACACGTACATGGCGGGCCGCTCGCAGGGGCAGGCCGTGCTCGACTCGATCAGGGCGGCGACCAGGACCCCGGGCGCGAACGTGGCGGCGGGCGGCCCCGTCGTGATCATGGGCTACTCGCAGGGCGGCTCGTCGGCCGGGTGGGCGGCCGAGCTGCACTCCTCGTACGCCCCCGAGCTCAAACTCAAAGGCGTCGCCGCCGGCGGAGTCCCGGCCGACCTCCAGGCGGTGGCCGACAACGTGGACGGCGGCCCCGACTTCGGCCTGGCCGCGGCGGCGGGCGTCGGCCTGGACGCGGCCTACCCCGAACTCGCCCTGGAGAGCTACCTCACCCCCGAGGGCGCGGCCCTGTTCGACGACGCCCGCGACGACTGCGTGGACGAGATCAGATCCAAGCTGGCCGGCCGCCACCTGACCGACCTGACCACGACCGACGTGATGCACCGCCCCGACTGGCAGGCCAGGCTGGCCCAGAACCGGCTCGGCGCGAGCAAGCCGTCCGTGCCCATGTTCGTCTACCACGGCACCGGCGACGAGATCATCCCGATCGCGGTCAGCCGCACGCTGCGGCGCGAGTACTGCGCCAAGGGCGCCAACGTGCTGTGGACGTCGGTTCCGGCGAGCAGCCACGTGCTGGGCGCGGTCGAGGGCGGCCCGCTCGCGATCGCCTGGCTGGCCTCCCGGGTGCTCGGCCTCCCGGCCATCAGCAACTGTTGAGGGGACGGCTGACGGGTCCCTTCGGAGGGCCTGGCATGATCTAGCCCATGGTTGAGCGGAATGATATTTCGGAACTGACGATCGCGATCCTGGGCGGCACCGGTGATCAGGGCAAGGGCCTGGCGCACCGGTTCGCGCTGGCCGGGCACCAGGTGCTGATCGGCTCGCGCAACGCGGAGCGGGCGCACGCGGCCGCCGCTGAGCTGAGCGTCGCGGGAAACGTGACGGGCGGCGAGAACGCGGCGGTCGCGGCGGCGGCCGACGTGGTGATCGTGGCGGTGCCCTGGGAGGGGCACGCGGCGACCGTGTCGGCCCTGGCCGGGGAGCTGGCCGGGAAGATCGTGGTGGACTGCGTCAACCCGCTCGGCTTCGACAAGCAGGGCGCGTACCCACTGGTGGTGGAGGAGGGCAGCGCGGCTCAGCAGGCGGCGGCGCTGCTGCCCGCCAGCCGGGTCGTGGCCGCCTTCCACCACGTGTCCGCGGTCCTGCTCCTGGATCCCGCCGTCGCCACCATCGACCTGGACGTCCTGGTCCTCGGCGACGACCGCGAGGCCACGGATCTGGTCCAGGCCCTGGCCGCCCGCATCCCCGGCGTCCGCGGCGTCTACGGCGGACGCCTCCGCAACGCCCACCAGATCGAGGCCTTCACCGCCAACCTGATCTCGATCAACCGCCGGTACAAGGCCCACGCCGGGCTCAGAATCACCGACGTGTGACGGCCAGGGTGGCGGGATCGGTGTTGGAACCGCAGACGATCACGGCCACCCGCTCGCCCGGCGCGGGGGTGTAAGCCCCGGCGCGCAGGGCGGCCAGGGCCGCCGCGCCCGCGTGCTCGACCGCGATGCGGTGGTCGTGCCAGAGCGCGTGGCGGGCTTCGACGATGGCGTCGTCGGAGACCAGGACGCTGGTGACGCGTCCGGCCACGGTCTCGTACGCGATGCGGCCGAGCATGCTCGCGCCGAGGGCGTCCGCGCCGACGCCGCTGACCTCGACGCGCACGGGCCCGCCTGCGGCCAGGGCACGGTGCAGGGTCGGGATACGCTCCGGTTCCACGGCGACCACCTGGGCCCGGCCGTCCAGACCGGCGACGATCCCGGCCACCAGGCCGCCTCCGCCGACGGCCACCACAACCGTGTCCACCTGGCCGACCTGCTCCAGGAGTTCCGGTGCCACCGTGCCCTGACCGGCGGCGACGTCGAGCTGGTCGTAGGCGTGGATCTCGACGGCGCCCGTCTCGGCGGCGCGTTTCCCGGAGGCTTCGAGGGCTTCCTGGTAGATCGCCCCGCCGATGACCACCTCCGCGCCCAGGGCGCGCAGGCCCGCGATCTTCACGGGCGCGCACACCTCGGGGACGAAGATCTCCGCGCGTACGCCGAGGCGACGGGCCGCGAAGGCGACCGCGAGGCCGTGGTTGCCGCCGCTGGCCGCGAGCACCCCGGCGGCGGGCGGGGTGGCGCCGAGGAGCCGGTTGAAGGCTCCCCTGACCTTGAAGGAGCCCGCGTGCTGGAGGCATTCCAGCTTGAGCCAGCGCCCGGGTTCGACCTCGATGACGGGCGTGCGCAGCACATACCCGCCGATGCGATCCGCCGCCCGCGCCACGTCCGCCCGTGTGACCGTCATCCGGGGAACTCTAGTCCAGGGCTTGGGCGATGTCGGCCCAGAGGTCCTCGGCGTGCTCGATGCCGACCGCCACGCGGACGGTTCCCGCGCCGATCCCCGCCTGGGCCAGCTGCGACTCGTCCAGGTGGCGGTGGGAGGTGCTGGCGGGGTGGAGGATCAGGGTCTCGACGCCGCCCAGGGAAGGGGCGAGGAGCGCGAGCCGTACCGAGCTCATGAATTTCTCGCCGGCCGCGCGCCCGCCGAGCAGGTCGAAGGAGAACACGCCGCTGAAGTCGGGGAGGAGTTTGGCGGCGATCTCGTGGGAGGGGTGGCTCGCCAGGCCGGGCCAGTGCACGGCGGCGACCGCCGGGTGACCGGCCAGGCGGGTGGCCAGCACGCGGGCGTTGGCGCAGTGGCGTTCCATCCGCAGCGCGAGCGTCTGCATGCCGCGCAGGGTCAGCCAGGCCGCGAACGGGTCGGGGGTGGCGCCGAGAGCGCAGGAGTAGGACCAGACCTTCCGGTAGAGCGCGTCGTCGGCGAAGACCGCCAGGCCGCCGATGATGTCGGCGTGGCCGCTCAGGTATTTGGTGGTCGAGTGCAGGACGATGTCGGCGCCGTGCTCGATCGGGCGGCACAGGACCGGTGAGGCGAAGGTGTTGTCCACCGCCGTGAGGATGCCCGCCTCGCGCGCGGCGGCGCACATCGCGGGCAGGTCCGCGACCTGGGTCATCGGGTTGGCGATGGTCTCCAGGTAGAGCAGCTTGGTCTGCGGCCGGATGGCCGCGCGGACCGCCGCCGGGTCGTGTTCCGGCACGTGGCTGACCTGGATGCCGAACCGCTCGACGAGATCGTCGAGCATGTGCGCGGTGCCGCCGTAGAGCGCGTGCTGCGCGATGACGTGGTCGCCCGGTTGCAGTAACCCGAGCAGCACCATGTTGATCGCGCCCATCCCGGAGGCCGCGGCCACCGCCGCCACGCCTCCTTCGAGGCCGGCGACGGCGTCCTCCAGGGACCGTACGGTCGGGTTGGAGTAGCGCGCGTAGACGAACGCGCCGTCCGGGCGGGTCATCCCGTCCGCGAACACCGCGGGGTCCTCGAACTCGAACCCCGACGTCTGGTAGATCGGCACTGAGATCGGCGAACTCCCGGTCAGCACCGGCTTCGGCAGGTGAACAAGCCGCGTTTCCGGTCGAAAAGCACTCATAACGCCAAGGATTACTTGAAACTCCGCCCGATGTCAGATCCAATGGCTCCGAATTGGTCCGCTTCTCGAGCCAATGGAGGGAGTGCGCGGATGGACGTCGAGCGGTTGATCGGGTGGCTGGGGCGCTGGGCGTCCGGGCGAGGGCCGCTGTATCTGCTGCTGGCGATCCGGCTGCGGGCGCTGATCGACGACGGGCTGCTGCCGCCGGGGTCGGCGTTGCCGCCCGACCGGGTGCTGGCGCGGCGGCTGGCCGTCGGCAGGGGGACGGTCGTGGCGGCCTACGACCTGCTGCAGCAGGAAGGGCGGGTGATCCGGCGGCAGGGCAGCGGAACCAGGGTCGCCGAGGCGGAGCTGCCCGCCACCCGGGCGGCGGACGGGGTGTCGAACCCGCTGCTGCTGCACGTGCTCGACCCGCCGGACGGGGTGACGCTGCTGACCTGTGCCGCGCCGATCGAGCCGCCGCCCGAGCTGATCGAGGCGTACCAGGAGGCGGTCACGCGGTTGAGCGGGGTTCGCCACGATATTGGCTACCATCCGGCTGGATATCCGGATCTGCGGCGGGCGCTGGCGGAGTACTACAGCCGCCGCGGCCTGCCCACCGGCCCGGACCAGATCCTGGTCACCAACGGCGGCCAGCAGGCCATCTCGCTGATCACCGCGCTGCTGGTGGCGCCGGGGGACACGGTCAGGATCGAGAGCCCGACCTACCCGAGCGCCATCGAGATCTTCCGCGACGCCGGGGCCCTGCTCTCCCCCTGCGACCTGGCCGAAGCCCACGACCGGGGTGTGCTGTCCCCGCGCGAGCCGGAGGTGGGCAAGCCCGCCCTCGCGTACGTGATCCCGACCGCCCACAACCCGACCGGCCTGATCATGCCCCCGCTGGCCCGGCGCCGCCTGGCCGGCTGGGCGGCCGCCGCCGACGTCCCGGTGATCGACGACGAGGTCCCCGCCGAGCTCTGCTTCGACGACGAGCTCCCGTTCCCTCTCGCCGCGTACGTCAAGGGCGAGCACCTCATCACGGTCGCCTCCCTCAGCAAACTGATCTGGGGCGGCATCCGGGTTGGCTGGATCCGTGCCGCCACCCCCGTCATCTCCCGGCTGGCCCGCCTGCGCGCCATCCACGACCTGGGCGGTGACGTCCTCGCCCAGCTCGCCGCCATCGCTCTCCTGCGCCGCCTGGACGAGATACGCCAAGCCCGCGTGGCCACCCTCAAACACCGCCACGACCACCTGCGCGCCCAGCTCGCCACTCGGCTTCCCTCCTGGTCCCACCAGCCCGCTCTGGGCGGCCAGACCCTGTGGGTACGGCTCCCGCGCGGCGACGCCGGCGCCTTGGCCCAGCTGACCGCCCGCCACGGCGTCGCCGTCCCGCCCGGCCCGTCCTTCGACCCGGCGGGCGAGCACGTGGACCGCCTGCGGCTGCCGTTCGTGCACCCGGAGGCCGAACTCACCGAATCGGTCGCCCGGCTCGCCGCCGCCTGGGCCGAGTACGACGGCACCCGCCGCCGCGCCTCGCTCCACCCCTTGGTCGTGTGAGCGCTACTTGAGCACGATCGTGGAGATCTTGACGGGGATCTTCGGCGCGTTGGAGCCGCCCTCGTCGCTGAGGATGTCGTCCTGGGTGGTCTGCACGCCTCCAGCGACGATCTTGTCGATGATCTCCATGCCCTTCACGACCACGCCGAACGGCGTGTAGGCGGCGGGCAGCTGCGCGGTCTCGTTCGCGGTGGAGATCGCGAACTGGCTGCCGTTGGAGTTGGCCGCGTCCCCGCCCTGCGCCATGAAGACCACGCCGCGCACGTACTGCGGGCCGAGGTTCTCATCCGGGAACAGGTAGCCGGGCCCGCCGGTGCCGTCGGTCGGGTTCTTCCCGTCGCCCTTGGCCTGCGGGTCGCCGCACTGGAGCATGTCCACGCCGTTGGTCTCGGCGGTGACCAGGCGATGGCAGACGGTGTCGTCGAAGTATTTTTTGTCGGCCAGGAACGCGAAGGAGTTCACCGTGCACGGCGTGTTCGGGGTGAGCTCGATCACGATGTCACCGTGGTTGGTGCGCATCGTCATGGTCTTGGCGTTCAACGCGGCCTTGGTGGGCTTCTTGGCCGGGAAGCCGACGAACTTGGCCGGGCTCCCGGTGTCGTCCTTGCGGTAGTCGCAGGTGGCCTTGGCCGGGTTGACCGGCGGCGCGGGGCTCTCGTCCGAGAGCTCCGACGGGACCGCTGACGGGACCTCCGAGGGCGGCACCGACGAGGGTGCGCCGGACTCGGCCGCGACCGGGGCAGTCGCGTCGGAGCCGCTGCAGGCGGTCACGAGCGCCAGGGTCAGCCCCATGCCGAGGACGGCTAAACGCTTGCTGTCAAACACGGATTTTACCTTCCGCTTATACGATACGTAGCCGATTCGGTGCGCAACGCTAGCGGTGATCTTGTTCGTTCCGTGTAAGCCGGTGCCTCTTCGTTCGCGCTAAGAGGACGTCCGCCCTAGAGGGACGATCTCGGGTGAATGCTGGGGTAATGGACGCGACCTTCGTGCTGGTGCACAGTCCCTCCGTCGGGCCTTCGACGTGGACGCCGGTCGCCGCCGCGTTACGCGCCCGGGGGCGGGCGGCGGTCGTGCCCTCGCTGGTCGATGTCGGGGTGGGGGCTCCGCCGTACTGGCCGAGGGTGGTGGACGAGGTGGTGGCGTCGGCGCCGCTCGGGCCGCTGGCGATCGTGGCGCACAGCAACGCGGGCCTGTTCGTGCCCCTGGTGGTGGAGGCCCTGCGCGGGCAGATCACGATCTGCCTGTTCGTGGACGCGGCCCTGCCACCCCGGAGGGGCTCCACCCGGGCGGCCGAGCCGGAGCACCTGGTCTTCCTTGGTTCGATGGCCGATCCGGACGGCATCCTGCCGCGCTGGACGGATTGGTGGCCGGAGGAGGCGGTCGCAGAACTGGTGCCCGATGAGGCGGCTCGCCGCCAGATCGTGGCTGAGCAGCCGCGGCTTCCGCTGGCGTACTACGACCAGGAGATTCCTGTACCGGCCAAGTGGGATCATGTGCGCGGCGCGTACCTGTGGTTCGGCGAACCCTATGCGAGGGTCGCCAAGGAGGCTGACGAGCGTGGGTGGCCGGTCACGCGCATTCCGGGTGAGCACCTTCACCAGGTCGTCGCCCCGGGCGAGATCGCGGAGTGGCTGATCAGCGCGTCGCAGTAGGCCGTGGCCCGGAGGTGGCCCGGGCCACGGCGCCGCTTGTTCAGCTGTAGCTGTGTTCGGCGGTGGGGAACGCGCCGGTGACCACCTCGTCGGCGAAGGTGCGGACCGCGCGGTGCATCTCGCCCGCCAGGTCCGCGTACTTCTTGACGAACTTCGCGGGGTGCTCGGTCAGGCCCATGAGGTCCTGCCAGACGAGAACCTGCGCGTCCGTGCCCGGGCCCGCGCCGATCCCGATGGTGGGGATGGAGAGGGCAGTGGTGACGCGGTTGGCCAGGTCGGTGGGAACACACTCGAGGACGAGCGAGAAGGCACCCGCGTGCTCGAGAGCCTTGGCGTCCGCCATCAGCTCCTCGCCCGACTGGCCGCGGCCCTGCACCCGATACCCACCGAAGACGTTCACCGACTGGGGGGTGAGGCCGAGGTGGCCCATGACGGGGATGCCGGCCGAGACGAGGGTTTCGATCTGGGGGAGAACCCGGGTGCCGCCCTCCAGTTTGACGGCGTGGGCTCCGGCTTCCTTCATGAACCGGGTCGCCGACTCCAGGGCCTGCTGGGGTGAGGCCTGGTAGGAGCCGAACGGGAGATCGGCCACGACCATGGCCCGGGAGGAGCCCCGGACGACGGCGGCCGTGAGGGAGATGAGGTCGTCGACGGTCACCGGGAGCGTCGAGTCGTAACCGAAGACCACCATCGCGGCCGAGTCGCCGACGAGCATGACGGGGATGCCCGCCTCGTCGAAGACCCGCGCGGTCATCGCGTCGTACGCGGTGACCATCGGCCAGCGCTCGTGCCGCGCCTTGGCGGCGCCGATATCGCGGACGGTGACCCTGCGCCCGGCGTTCCCGCCATAGAGCGCACTGACAGAACTAGCAGAGGACATGGCTACCTCCAGGTCTCGTGGCGCCCCAGTGGCGTCCCCGGACAGTCAGATCATTGCATGCCGTCACCAGGTGGGAACACCCCACGCCGCCCCGGTAATCCAGTGGCGAACCTGTCGGTGCCGCAGGGCACAATGCCATGCGGAGGTAAGTCGCAAAAATGGAAATTGAACCTTACCGTCGGGTCCTGGCTGAGCCCGGCGTGCGGAACCTGCTCGTAGTCGGACTCCTCGCCCGGATCCCGCACACAGCTACCAGCCTGGTGCTGACGTTGCACACGGTGAAGTCGCTCGGGATGACCTGGACCCAGGCCGGACTGGTCGGCGCCTCGGCCACGATCGGCATGGCGCTGGGCTCGCCCATCACGGGCCGGTTCATCGACCGGCGCGGGGTGCGGCCGGTGGTGGTGGTCACCATGCTGGCGCAGTTCCTGTTCTGGGTGAGCGCGTGGGCGTTGCCGTACCCGGCGCTGCTGGTCCTGGCGGGGGTGAGCGGGCTGCTGATGTTGCCGGTGTTCGGGGTGATCCGGCAGTGCCTGGCGGCGATGGTGCCCGTTGAGAGCCATCGGACCGGGTTCGCGCTGGACTCGATGGCCACCGAGACGTCGTTCATGATCGGCCCGGCGGTGGCGGCCGCCGGGGTGAGCGCGCTGTCCAGCACCACCGCGATGGCGGTGATCGGGGTCGGCTTCCTCGGCGCGGGCCTGGCGTTATTCGCGCTGAATCCGCCCACCCGGTCAGCCGCCGAGCTCGCGGCCGAGACCGGCGAGCACGTTCCCCGGCGGCAGTGGCTGACGCCCCGGCTGCTCACCGTGCTGGTGATGGGGTCCACGCTCTGTTTCGTGCTGACCTCCACCGACCTCGCCATCGTGGCGACGCTGGAGGACAGCGGCGCCACCGGCTGGATCGGCCCGGTCATCAGCATCTGGTGCCTCTCCTCGCTGGTCGGCGGGTTCGTCTACGGCGGCCTTTCGCGCGGCTTCTCGCCGCTGGCCATGATCGCCACGCTCAGCGCGCTGACGATTCCGGTCGGGCTGGCGGGCGGCGGCTGGTGGTGGCTCTGCCTGGCGCTCATCCCCAGCGGCCTGCTCTGCGCGCCCTCCCAGTCCGCCACCGTCGACATGGTCAACAGGTGGGCGCCCACGGCGGTGCGCGGCGAGGTGATGGGCCTGCACGGCACCTTCCTGACCACCGGCATCGCCGTCGCGGGCCCGATCGCCGGAGCCATCATCGACGGGGCAGGTCCGGACTGGGCGTTCGCCGGGGCGGGACTGATCGGCCTGGCCGTGGTCGCCGCGGCCGCTCCGATCTGGCGGAAGGCGCCCGAGCCGGTGCTTGTGTGATCTAGGGGAATGACCCGCCCTTGAGGATTGCTTTACGGGACCGTTGCGTATCGTAAAGCCATACGATACGGTGGCGTTGCGAAACTAGATCGTATCGTATTTGGGGGGAAATATCGTGGAACCAGACTCTGGTCACCCGCGCCGCTGGCAGATCCTCGGCGTGATGGTGTTCAGCCTGCTCGCGGTGGTGCTCGACAACACCATCCTGAACGTGGCGATCAAGACGATCGCCGACCCGGTCCACGGCCTGGGCGCCACCCAGGGCGAGCTGGAGTGGGCCATGAACTCCTACACGCTCGTGTTCGCGGGACTGCTGTTCACCTTCGGCGTGCTCGGCGACCGCTACGGGCGTAAGCGCATGCTGCTGATCGGCATGATCCTGTTCGGCCTGGCCTCGCTGGCCAGCGCGTACGCCCAGGATCCGATGCAGCTGATCGTGGCCAGAGCCCTGATGGGCATCGGCGGCGCGGCGATCATGCCCGCCACCCTGGCGATCATCTCCAACGTCTTCCCGCTCCACGAGCGCGGCCGGGCGATCGGCGTCTGGGCGGGCGGCGTCGGCATCGCCGTCGCGATCGGCCCGATCACCGGCGGCCTGCTGCTCGAACACTTCTGGTGGGGCTCGGTCTTCCTGATCAACGTGCCGATCGTGCTGCTCGCGATCGTGCTGATCGCCTCGCTGGTGCCCGACTCCAAGGACCCGCACCGGGCCGCGCTCGACCCGGTCGGCGTGCTGCTGTCCATCCTGGGCCTGGTCGCCCTGGTCTACGGCATCGTCAGGATCACCGAGCTGGGCACCGCCGCCGACGTCACGGTCATCGTGCCGTCCGCGATCGGCCTGGCCATCCTGGCCGCCTTCGTCTGGTACGAGAGCCGCATCGACCACCCGGCCTTCGACGTGCGCAACTTCCGCAACGCGGGCTTCTCCACCGCGATCATCACCGTCGGCCTGGTGTTCTTCGCGGCCATGGGCGTGCTGTTCTTCCTGGCGTTCTACTGGCAGATCGTCCGCGGCTTCTCGCCGCTGCAGTCGGGCGCGCTGGTGCTGCCGTTCGCGGTGGCGCAGCTGCTGTTCTCGCCGCAGAGCGCCCGGGTGGTGGAGCGGTTCGGCGCCAGGGCGGTCGGCACCGTCTCGATGCTGGTGATCGCCGTCGCGCTGGCCGGCTACGTGTTCGCCGAGGCGGACACGCCGCTGTGGATCCTGCTGGTGCTCGGGTTCGTGCAGGGCGCGGCGATGGCCAACATCCTGCCCACCTCGACCACGGCGATCATGAACGCGCTGCCACGGGAGAAGGCCGGGGTAGGCTCCTCGATGAGCAACGTGGTCCGCCAGGTCGGTGGCACGCTCGGCATCGCCGTGCTGGGCGCCGCGCTCTCGGCCAGCTACCGGGGGAACATGGAGGGCCAGGTCACCGGCTTGCCGCCGGAGGCCGCTCACGCGGTGACCGAGTCGATCGCCGGGGCCGCCGCCGTGACCGAGCGCATGGGCGCGCAGGGCGCGGCGCTGATGGACGCGGCCAACGACGCGTTCGTCACCGGCATTCACTGGGCGGCGGCGGGTTCGGCCCTGGTCGCCCTGATCGGCGCGCTCGTGGTCGCCCGCTGGATGCCGGGCAAGAGCGCGAAGTACGTCCCGGCCCACGCCACTGACGTGGAGCGGGAATCGGCGGTAGTTTAACGATCACACGCGCGAGAGGAGGCTCCGAGATGACCGTGATGGGAACCGCCAGGCCCGCGGGGCGTCCCCGGAGTGAGCGGGCGGAGAAGGCGATCGTGGACGCCACGCTCGATCTGATCGGCGAGGGCACCTCGGTGTCCGAGCTGTCGATCGAGGCCGTGGCGGCCCGCGCCGGAGTGGGCAAGACGACGATCTACCGGCGCTGGGCCAACAAGGAGGAGCTGGTCGGGGACGCCCTGGCCACCCTCAAGGCCCCGCTGCCGGTGGTCGAGGGCCGGACGGTCCGGGAGGATCTGGTCGCCTATCTGGACGTGATGCGGCAGGACTCGCTCACCCTGCGCACCCGCTGCATCATGAACATCGCGATGAGCGAACCTGACCGCCACCCGAACCTGTACGAACGTTTCCACAAGACCGCCATCGAGCCCCGCAGGGTCGCGATGCGCGCGGTGCTGGGACGCGGCGTGGCCAGCGGGGAACTCCGCCCCGACCTGGACATCGAGCTGGCCATCGGCATGCTCAGCGGCACCATGCTCTGGTACACCAAAGGGGCGGCCCACAACAACACGCCCCTCGCCGACGACCTGGCCGCCAGAATCGTCGACGAGGCTTTGCGCGGCTTCCTGTCCCGTTAGCCTTCCCGCCACCGGTTGGTGATGGGAAGGCGCCGGTCGCGTCCGAAGTTCTTGGGGCTGATCTTCGGACCCGGCGGGTACTGGCGGCGCTTGTACTCCGCCGTGTCCACCAGCCGGATCACCCGGGTCACCAGCTCGGGATCGTGCCCGGCCGCGATCAGCTCCTCCCGCCCCAGATCCTGTTCCACGTAGTCGTCCAGGAGCCGGTCGAGCACCTCGTACGGCGGGAGCGAGTCGGTGTCCCGCTGTTCGGGCCGCAGTTCCGCGCTCGGCTCCTTGGTGATCGAGTTCTCCGGGATGGGCGGCGGCGTGGACCGCGTGTTCCGCCACTTGGACAGCTCCCAGACCAGGCTCTTGGGCACGTCCTTGATCGGGGCGAAGCCGCCGGCGGAGTCGCCGTACAGGGTGGAGTAGCCGGTCGCCAGCTCGCTCTTGTTGCCGGTGGTGAGCACCAGGTGGCCGTGCTGGTTGGACAGCGACATCAGCAGCATGCCGCGCACCCGCGCCTGCAGGTTCTCGGCCGCCAGGCCGGTCAGCTCGATCTCCTTCTCGAACGCGTTGACCACGTCGGCGATCGGCACCACCCGCGCCTGCAGCCCCTGGCGGCGGACCAGCTCCTCGGCGTCCTCGACGGAGTGGTCGGAGGAGTAGCGCGACGGCATCAGCACCACGTGCACCCGGTCGGGCCCGATCGCGTCGGCCGCGATGGTCGCGGTGAGCGCCGAGTCGATGCCGCCGGACAGCCCGAGGATGACCGACTGGAACCCGTTCTTGGCCACGTAGTCGCGCACTCCGAGCACCAGCGCCTGATACACCTCGGCCCGGTCGTCGAGCCGCTCCTGGATCACCGGCGGCTCGGCCGGATACGCCAGCGGCTCCTCCGACAGCACGACCCGCTCGACGGTGATCGTCGTGCCGTCCTCGGCGTCCACCTGGAACTCCCCGGGCTGGCCCGAACCCAGCGGCAGCTCCAGATCGGCGACCAGCAGCTCCTCGGTGAACTGCCCGGCCCGCGCGATCAGCTCCCCCTCGGCCGACACGATCAGCGAGTCCCCGTCGAAGATCAGCTCATCCTGCCCGCCCACCTGGTTGGCGTAGGCGAGCGCGCACCCCGCCTCCCCGGCCCGGCGGGCGCACAGCGCGAACCGCACGTCGTCCTTGTTCATCTCGTACGGCGAGGCGTTCGGCACCACCAGCAGCCCCGCCCCCGCCTCCCGCGCCACCGAGACGGGACCACCCTCCTGCCACAGGTCCTCGCAGATGGCCACCGCCACGTCCACCCCGTGCAACCGGAAGACGGGCAGCCGATCCCCGCGCACGAAATATCGGTATTCATCGAAGACGCCGTAGTTCGGCAGGTGATGTTTGGCCGTCCGCATCACCACCCGCCCCTGGTGCAGCAGCGCGGCGGCGTCCAGCGGCGCGCCCTTCGGCTGCCCCACCCGATGCGTCAGCCCTGCCCGGTCGACGTAACCCACCACGACCGGCAGCTCGCCGAGCCCCTCGGCGGCGAGCCGGGCGGCGACCGCCTCGAGCCCGGCGATGGACGCGTCCACGAACGAGGTCCGCAGCACGAGATCCTCCACCGGATAGCCGGTGAGGAACATCTCGGTGAACACCACCAGGTGCGCGCCGCGGTCGGCGGCGCGGCGGGTCCACCCGATCAGTTTGTCGGCGTTTCCGGCGAGGTCGCCGACGACAGGATTGGTCTGGGCGAGGGCAATACGGAGTTGGGCCACGCGACCAGGGTACGGCCCCCGATTTATTGTCGTCAACCTGACGATAAGTTCAGGATCCCGGGCTGACCAGACCCGATTCGTAGGCCAGCACCACCAGCTGCGCCCGGTCCAGCAGCTCCAGACGTTTCAGCAGCCGGTTCACCTCCTCCGCGACCGCCTGCTCCGGCACGGCGAGGGTGACCGCGATCTGCCGGTTGGTGAAGCCGCGCGCGACCAGCCGGACCAGATCGATCTCGGGGTCGGACAACCCCGCCGGGGCGGCCGGATCCTGGCGGCCCGCGAAGGCCGCGATCAGGTGTGTGGTCACCGCCGGGTCGATCAGCGCGTCGCCGGCCACGGCCGCCCGGATCGCCGCGATCAGCTGCTCCGGCGGCGAGGTCTTGAGCACGAACCCGCTCACCCCGGCCCGCAGCGCCGAGTACAGGTTGTCGTCGGTGCCGAACGTGGTCATCATGATCACCTTCGGCGGGTCCTCCCCGGCCAGGATGCGCCGGGCCGCGGCCAGCCCGTCAAGCCGGGGCATCTGGATGTCCATCAGCACCACGTCCGGCCTGGCCAGCCGCACGGCCGCGATGGCCTGCTCGCCGTTCTCCGCCTCGGCCACCAGTTCGAGCTCCGGCTCGCTGTCCAGCACCACCCGCAGGCCGGTGCGGACGAGCGCCTGATCGTCGGCCACCACCACCCGCAACGCCGTCCCCGGCGCGGCGGGCCTGACCGTGACCGTGGCGGCCGGTGACGCGTCCAGATGGGACGCCTGGGCGAGGATGTCCTGCTCGAGTCGCTGCAGCGTGGGCCCGAGATCCAGGCCGAGCTCGTCCCTGAGCACGTGCCTGGCCCGGCGGAGCGCGCCCAGCGCGTCGGCCTGCCGTCCGGACCGGTAGAGCGCGACCGCGAGCAGCCGCCACGCCTCCTCCCGCAGCGGGTAGCCCGAGGCGTGCGCCTCCAGGTCGGGGATGAGGGCGGCGGTCTTGCCGAGCCGTACGGCGGCGTCGGCGCGGCGCTCGACGGCGATCAGCCGCAGCTCGTCCAGGCGGAGCGACTCGGCCTGGGCCCACGGCAGGTCGGCGAACTCGGCCAGCGCGGGGCCCCGCCACAGCGCCAGCGCGGTGTCCAGCCGCCTGGTGATCTCCTCCAGATCGTCGCCGTCCCGCTTGACCAGGCTCTCGAAATGCCAGGCGTCGACCCGCTCTATACCGGCGCGGAGCGCGTAGCCGGGCGGCGCGGAGACCAGGATCCCGGCCTCCTCGCGTGGCGCGCGGCCCGGCTCCAGGGCGCGGCGCAGCCGCGACACGTACCCCTGGATCGTGGACAGCGCCTGGGCCGGGGGCGCGCCCGGCCAGAGCTCGTCGATGAGCGTGCTCACCGGAATGGCCCGCCCGCCCGCCACGAGGAGCCGGGCGAGCACGGCCTGCTGCCGCTGCCCCCCGAGATCGAGCAACTGATCGCCTGAGACCGCCTGGAACGGGCCCAGCGCACGAAATATCACCATTGCATCGGTAACTGTAAAGCCTTCGGCTCGGAACACAACGACCTGTTCAGGAAGAGCGCGCGGGCTGGCCGGCGACGGCTGGCAGCCGGGCCTCGACCAGGGTGCCGCCGCTGTCCGGTGAGATGATCGCGCAGGTGCCGCCCAGCTCGGCGGCGCGCTCCCGCATCGAGGCCGTGCCCACCCCGGCGCGCCGGTGTTCCGGCAGCCCGACGCCGTCGTCCTCGATCCGCACCACCAGCTGCTCCTCCTCCCGGGCCAGCAGGATCAGCACCTTGCCCGCCTGGGCGTGCCGCCGCACGTTGGTGAGCGCCTCCTGCACGATTCGGTACGCGGCGACCTCGACGGCGGCGGGCAGCTCGCCCAGCTCGTCGGCCACCACCTCCACCTTGATCACCGGGGGCAGCGTCTCGGTGCCCAGCGAGGCCACCGCGCCGGTCAGGCCGAGATCGTCGAGGGCGGGCGGGCGCAGCCCGTACACCAGGTCGCGGATGTCGCCGGCCACCGCGTCCATGCCGGTGCGGAGATCCTGGAGCAGGTCGTCGGCCGTGCCGGGGGAGCGGCTGATGCTGATCCTGGCCATGTTGATGGTCATGGCCATCGCCCCGAGCGTCTGGCCGAGGCCGTCGTGCAGGTCGCGGCGCAGGCGGCGGCGCTCCTCCTCCCGGGCGGCCAGGATGCGCTCGCGGGAACGTTGCAGGTCGGCGGCCATCCGGGCGGCGTGCGCCACGTCCGCCACGTACGGCAGCAGCGTGGCGATCACCCGTTCGTCGTGGGAGACGGCGAACCGGCGCGGGCCGCAGGGCCCCAGGAGCAGGCGGCCGACGGGTTCGCCGTGCCAGACCAGGTCGATCGCGCGGGGGTGCTCGCCGACCGTGCCGCTGTCCACCCGCAGGCCGTCGAGCACCTCGACGGCCGCCCCGGCCACGGCCAGGCCGTCCCGGACCACGGCGACGACCGCGCCGAGCGCCCCGGCGGGGTCGGCCTGCCGTACCTCCTGGATGAGGCGGTCGGCGAGCAGGCGGGGGTCGCCGACCCTGCCGTAGAGCACGCGGTCGGACAGGCGTTGCAGGGCCCGCCGCAGCGGCTGGAAGAACGCGCCGGCGAACAGGGCGGCGGCCAGCCCGGCGACCTGGTGATAGCTGGAGACCAGCAGGCTGGACACGGCGCCGACGCCGAAATAGACGGCGCTGACCACGGTGATCAGCCCGGCGGCCACGATGGTGTGGCTGATCACCGTGTCGATGCCGAACAGGCGGTAGCGCAGCACCGACACCATGATCGCGATGGGGATGAGGCCGGTCCAGAGCGCGCCGAGCACCCAGAAGTTCGGGCCCAGCAGCAGGCACACGACGTAGCCGGCGAAGGTGAACAGCGGCCACGCGATCTGCCGCCGGGTCACCGGGTCGGCGCGGCGCATCCGGACGGTGAAGGACACCAGCGCGGCCACGATGCACACGACCATGAGGACGTAGACGGCGTTGTACAGCACGCGGTGGTAGGGCTGGAAAAGATCGATGGCCAGGGGGTTGGGGAGTCGTGTTTTCCCGGCCGTGATGAACAGGAACGCCTGCGTCACGGCGCCGGTCACGGCGATCGGCACCAGCGGGCGCCAGCGCGGGGACGGGAGCCGCCCGTCGGGGGCGAAGAGCGGGACGAGGACGGCCAGCATGACGCCGCCGAGCGTCCACGGCAACGCGGCGAGGTTGTTCAGCGCTCCCGCCAGCGTGAGATCGCCGTCGGCCGCCGCGCGGTTTGTCAGGACGGACAGGAGCACGCAGATCGCCGAGCACATCCCGCCCGCGTACATCAGCCAGGCGATCTTCAGTTTCGGCTGGTGCGCGAGCAGGAACGCGCCGACCAGCGGGAAGGCGAAGCCGGCGGCGTAGTCGGGGGTCGCGGGCAGGGCGGGCGTCCACTCGGGCGGCAGTCCGATCTGGATGACCACGGCCGTCGGCACGATGACCAGCCCCACGGCCGCCATCGCCCATAACGCCAGTCGCATGTTCTCCCCGTAAATCACCCGTTGAGGAGATTATGGCGTGATTATGGTGCGGTCACCAGCTGAGACCTGCGGCGGATGGCGGGGGCAAGGGCCAGCTGGCCGAGGGCGGCGACAATACCGAGCGCGCCCGCGCTCGACCATAGGACCGCCGGGCCGACCGCAAGGAGCTGGGTGCCGATCAGCGGGGTGATCAGCGCGCCCACTGACCAGGAGAAACCGTACAGGCCTGAGTAACGGCCGCGTAGGTGCGCCGGGGCGAGCGTGGCGACGATCGCGCCGCTCATGCCCGCGGTGAGGATCTCGCCGAGCGTCCAGACGGCTACGGTGAGTGAGAATTCGAACGCGGTGGAGGCGAATACGGTCAGGGCGAAACCCAGGCCGACGATGGCGAAGCCGGTCGCCAGCACGTTGCTGTTGTCGCGCCGGGCCAGCCACGTGTTGGTCAGCGGCTGCACGAAGACGATCAGCAGGCCGTTGACGGCCATCGCCCAGCCGTACGCGCTGGTGCCGAGGTCCTTCATGGCCAGCGGGAGGGTGTAGAACGCCTGCAGGTAGACGCAGGTGTAGGCCAGGTTCATGGCCACGAAGGCGATCATCAGCCGGTCGCGGAACACCTCGCGGAAGCCGCCCTGGCGCTGCGACGCGGCCGGGCGGGTCTCCGGGATCGCCCGCCAGACCAGCACGCCGAAGATCGTGCAGGTGACGGCGTTGATCCAGAACAGCCAGAGGAAACCCGCCTCGGCCAGCCAGCCGCCGGTGATCATCGCGACCGAGAAGCCCAGGTTGAGGCCCCAGAACAGCAGGCCGAACGCGCGCGGCCGGTCCTGCGGCGAGACCAGGTCGGCGACCAGCGCCTGGGAGGCCGGGCGGTAGGCGTCCACCACCACGCCCAGCACGAACATCCCGGCCGCGATGCCCTGCACGCTGGTGCTGTAACCGAGCGCCAGCATCGTGGCGGCCGAGGCCAGCATGCCGCCGGTCAGCGTGACCCGGCGGCCGAACCGGTCGGCTAACCAGCCCGCGAGCGGCTGCGACAGCAGCGATCCCGCGCCGAACACCGACAGCACCAGGCCGGTCACGGCCAGGGACATGCCGCGGGCCTGGGTCAGGTAGATCCCGAAGAACGGCTCCACCATGGTGCCGAGCCGGTTCACGACGGTGCCGCCGAACAGCACCCAGAACGCCCGGGGAAAGCCGCCGATCTTGGATTTCAGGAAGGTGGGAGGCGCGGTGACAGTCACCCGTCAACCTTGGACAACCGGCCCCGGGGGATGCGAATCTTTTAGCGGAGGCTAAAAGATGGCCATCGAATGGCGATTTCGCCCCGACGACGTGGCGCGGCTCAGGTTCGCGTTCTCGCCGCTCTGGGAGCTGGTGTCCAGCCTGCGCGTGCTCCGCACCCCGGCCCGGCACTCCATCCACCTGCCCTGGCTCCGGATCGTACGGCCCCGCCTGCGCTCCTTCGACCTCACCGACCTGCTGGCGCTGGTCCCGCCCGACGGATATTTCCCTGATTTCCTGACTCCGCCGCCGGATACGCCGCTGCCCGACTTCGCGGCCGAACTCCAGCGCGTACGGCTCACGCCGCCGGACAAGGCCGCCGAGGAGGTCGGCTGGGTGGAACCCGTCGACCCGGTCGCGATCCAGCGCTTCCTGCGGGATCCCGCCGAAGGGGTGCGGCGGGTGGCGGACACGCTGGAGGCGTTCTGGACGCTGGCGCTGGCCGAGTTCTGGCCCCGGGTGCACGGGCTGCTGGAAGCCGACGTCATGTGGCGGACCAGGCGGCTGGCCAGCGGCGGGGTGCGGGAGCTGTTCGCGGATCTGCATCCGGCGGTGGTCTGGCATGGGGATCGGCTGGTGACGTCGCGGCCGTGGATCTACTCGGGGGACATCGCGGGGGACGGGCTGGTGCTGGTGCCGAGCGTGTTCCGGTGGCCGGATGTGGCGGTGTTGTGCGAGCCCTACCAGCCGATGCTGATATATCCGGCGCGGGGGTCGGGGAATCTCTGGTCGGCGGGGGTCCCGTGCACGCCGGGCGCGCTGTCGGCGCTGATCGGAAGGACACGGGCGCGGATCCTGACCGCGCTGGTCGACCCGGCGTCCACGTCGGCGCTGGCCCGGCGCATGGAACTGACGGCGGGCGCGGTCAGCCAGCACCTGACCGTGTTATCCGACGGCGGCCTGGTCACCCGCCAGCGAATCGGCCGCGAAGTCCTCTACCGCCGCACCGCCGTGGGCGACGCGCTGGTGTCCGGGGTCTAGAGGGGCAACCTCGCGGTCACCGTGGTGCCCGACGCGGAGGAGGTGATCACGCAGGTGCCGCCCAGTTCGGCGGCGCGCTCGCGCATCGAGCCGAGGCCGACGCCCGGGGTGACGGTCTCCGGCAGGCCGGCGCCGTCGTCGCTGATCTCCACGATCAGGGCGCTCTCGCGGCGGAGGGTGACCTTGGCCCAGGTCGCCTGGGCGTGCTTGCGGATGTTGGTGAGGCCTTCCTGGACGATCCGGTAGGCGGCCACCTCCACGGCGGCGGGCAGCCCGTCCAGGTCGCCGGCGATCTCCACTATCGGGCCGTCGGCCGCCAGCTGCCGTACGGCTCCGGCCAGGCCGAGATCGTCCAGGGCGGGCGGGCGCAGGCCGTACACGAGTTCGCGGATGTCGCCGGAGACGGCGTCCATGCCGGTGCGGAGCTCTTTCAGCAGGGTGTCGGCCACGTCGGGGGAGCGGGGCAGGCTGACCCTGGCCATGTTGAGGGTCATCGCCATCGTCGTCAGCGTCTGGCCGAGGCCGTCGTGCAGGTCGCGGCGCAGGCGGCGGCGCTCCTCCTCGCGCGCGGTCAGGATGCGCTCCCGGGAACGCTGCAGGGCGGTGGTGAGGCGCATGGTGTGGGCCGCGTCCGCCACGTACGGGGTGAGGGCGGAGATCACGCGCTCGTCGTGGGCGGCCGGGAACCTGCGGCGGCCTGGCGGGCCGATCAGCAGGGTGCCCACCGGCTGGCCGTGCCAGATCAGCGGGACCGCGCGGGAGACCTGGCGGAGCTCCCCGGCGGCGATGGTCGCGCCGTCGACCTCTGCCCCGGCTCCGGTCACCGCGAGGCCGTCCTTGAGGGTTTCCAGGGCCGCCAGCAGGCCGTGCACGGGGTCGGTCTGCTGGAGGCGGGCCTTGAGGCCGTCGGCGAGGGCGACGGGGTCGCCGCGGGTGCCGTACAGGGCGCGGTCGGCCAGGCGTTGCAGGGCGCGCCGCATCGGGTGGAAGAACGCGCCCGCGACCAGCGCGGCGGCCAGGCCGAACAGCTGGTCCACCCCGGCCAGGAAGAAACTGGAGAGGCCGGTGGCCAGCACGTAGCCGCCCGCGATCGCGCCGACCAGGCCCGCGCCGACAAGCGCCCGGGTGACCAGGGTGTCGATGCCGAACAGGCGGTAGCGCAGCACCGCCACCGTGACCGCGGCCGGGATGAGCGGGATCGTCAGTGACACCGTCCACCAGACCGGGTCGCCGATCGCCCACGGCACGACCAGGCCGGCGATGGCCAGCGACGGCCACAGGATCTGCCGCCGCTCGTCCGGACCGGCTTGGCGGAACCTGACCACCAGCGAGGAGAAGGCCAGCACCAGGGCCACCTTGATCAGCGCCGAGAGCAGCAGCCTGGCGTCGTGGTAGTACGGCGCGAACGCGGCCACCGCGAACGGGTTGTGGCCGGTTCTGGGGGTGGACGGGCCGATCAGCACCCGCGCCCAGTCCGCGATCAGGACCAGCGCCGCGAAACCGCCGGGCACGCACCAGCGGTTGGAGGGCAGGCGGCCGGTCGGGTAGAGCATCGGGAGCAGGATGCCCAGCGCGTAGGTGGTGAGGCTCCAGACCGCCGAGGCGAACAGCCAGAGCAGGAACACCGCCGGGTGGCCGCCCTCCTGGACGATCAGCAACGCCAGGTTCGAGACGGTGATGTTGGCAGCCGAGCCGAGGCCGCCCAGGCAGAGCAGCCAGCCGATCACCAGGCGCGGGCGGCGGATCACGAGCAGCGCGCCGAAGACGGGGAACGCGGTTCCGGCCATGTCCTCGGGGGCGAAGGGGAACGGGGTGTAGGCCGGCTGGGGGAGCTGGGCGGTGATCCAGATGTCGGCGAGTTCCAGCGCGATGGAGGCCACGGCGATGGCGACGGCGGCGGCTTTCGCCCAGGATTCCGGCACCTTCATCCAGTGGGGCTTCACCGGCGGTCGCGGGGTGTTCTCCGGCGTGATTTCTGGCGCGGCACGTGTCAGCGCGTCGGCATCCGCCGCCATCTCGGTCGCCCCCCGGTCGGTCATACGGTCGCGCGGACCGTATCGCGTTCGGGTAGATGCCCGATCAAAGACCGATTGCCACGCTTTCCACCGTATGACGGAGGTTTTGCTGGGGTGGTTCAGCAGAACATGGGGCTTTCGGGGGCTGCTGGGGCTGCCGGGAGGGCTCGCTGCGTGATGGGGGTGACGGCGTTCTGGCCGTACAGGCGTTTGATGCTGCGCTGGACGCGACCGGGGGCGAGGACGACGCCGGTGGCGGTGGCGCGCTGGCCGAAGACGTCGGTGACCCGCAGGGTGAACGGGCCCGCGCCAGGGAAGTGCTCGAAGACCCAATAGTTGTCGCCGCCGCGCCGCAGGTCGCGCCAGTGCCCGCCGTCCCTGATCCGGACGCTGCGCAGCGGGTTGCCGTGATCGAGAACCTGGACGGCCAGCCAGTAGACCGACGACCCCGCCTTGACGCGGAACCCGAGCGGCTTGTCCACCTGGGGATTGCGCACCCGGTCGTAGACGACCCTGGTCACGCCCACGCCCGGTTGGGCGATCTTCGAGAAGGCCGGGCGGCTCAGGTCCAGCTCGCCCTTCCCGCACTTCACGCACTGGTCCACCACCTGCACCCGGACCGTCCCGCGCGGGCCGGTCACGTCCAGGTAGCCGCCGCACGCCTGCGAGCCCGCGTACTCCCCGGCCGACACCGACACGAACAGCTGCCCCGCCGCCTCCAGCGAGCAGTTCCCCGGCCCCGCCTGCGGCTCGTAGAAGTAGGCCCGCCCGTTCTCCGGCCCGTCCGCGCACGCCACCGTCCTGGTCACCTGTACGGCGACCGCCACCGCAACCACCACGGCGCACCCCACGACGACCTTCCGCCTGTTCCCCCGCTTAGCGTGCCTCATGTATATACATAGAGCGAGCAATCGATTACGTTACGTAGATCTATATCGTGCCGACTCCAGCAGCCACTCCACATGCGCCCGCGGACCGGCCAGCAGGCACACCGCCACCGGCGCCACCGTGGCCGGCACGCCCAGCTCCGCGCACGTCCCCGGCAGCGCCAGCGCCGCGTCCCGCAGATCCTCCACCCGCTCCGCGATCCGGTCGGCCACCCACGCCGCCGGATCCCGCACCCCGATCCGCTCGGCCGCCACCCGCACGTAGTTGTGCGGATCGCCCTGCTCCTTCGCCAGCGACGCGATGTCGTTGCACCAGGCGATCACGTCCGAGGACGCGTCCACCAGCGTGCGCCACGGCGGCGAGGTGTGCAGCCGTCCCGGCACGTCGATCCGCAGGCACGGCTCCAGCAGGTCGGTGACGAACCCGCAGAACGCGTGGCGGCGCAGCGCCGGATACTCGCCCGCCGTCGGCACCCGCCCGTACGTCCGGTTGACGGCCTGCACCCGGCAGGCGTCCGCGTGGAGCTCCAGGCGGTTGGCGAACCTGCGCGCCCAGGCAGGGCTCATCCGCGGCGCCGTCGCCCGCCACAGGTCGGCGAAGGACGCGACCAGCGGCTCGGCGGAACCGTGCCCCGTGCGCATGGTCTCCCGCAGCCGGGCGTGCATCCGGTCGAGCACCCGTCCCTCCCTGCTGCCGGTGCCCTCGTCGCACCAGTCGTCGTACGCGAATGTCCAGGTCAGCCAGCGGGACAGCAGGCGGCCTTCGGGCATCAGGCGGGCCGCGAGGCGGTGGAATCCGGCGTCGGTGGGCAGGCCGTACGGGGCGGCCCAGGCGCGGAGCGCGGTCCCGTCGCACGGCCGGGACGAACACCCCAACGGCGGGAACAGCTCGGCAAGCGGGACAAGAATGGCCGCAGCGGACGGTATCCGCAGCTCAGCGCTCATGTGATCACACGCTAGGACAATGTTCACCCGTTGTCCGCGAGGCGCGACGGAGAGTCCGCACCGGGGGCGCGTAACGCATGTGAAACACAGAAAGGGCACACTGGTAGATGCCCAGAGATGTCCATTCCGTGAGGTAGCGCCTTGGACCGCCAGCAGGAATTCGTCCTCCGCACGCTAGAAGAGCGCGATATTCGGTTCATCCGACTCTGGTTTACGGACGTCCTCGGCTTCCTCAAATCAGTGGCGATCGCCCCCGCCGAGCTCGAAGGCGCCTTCGCCGAGGGCATCGGCTTCGACGGCTCCGCCATCGAAGGCTTCTCCCGCGTGTACGAGTCGGACATGCTCGCCAAGCCCGACCCGTCGACCTTCCAGATCCTGCCGTGGCGCAGCGAGACGCCCGGGGCGGCCCGGATGTTCTGCGACATCCTGATGCCCGACGGCTCCCCGTCGCACGCCGACCCGCGCTGGGTGCTCAAGCGCGCCCTGGCCAAGTGCGCCGACATGGGCTTCACCTTCTACACCCACCCGGAGATCGAGTTCTTCCTGCTCAGGGAGAAGCCGGAGAAGGGCGTGCGCCCCGAGCCGATCGACGAGGGCGGCTACTTCGACCACACCCCGCACAGCGCGGGCCACGACTTCCGGCGCAACGCGATCATGATGCTGGAGTCGATGGGCATCTCCGTCGAGTTCAGCCACCACGAGGGCGCGCCCGGCCAGCAGGAGATCGACCTCCGCTACGCGGACGCGCTCAGCACCGCCGACAACATCATGACGTTCCGGCTGGTCATGAAGGAGGTCGCGCTGGAGCAGGGCGTCTGGGCGTCGTTCATGCCCAAGCCGTTCACCGAATACCCCGGCTCCGGCATGCACACCCACATGTCCCTGTTCGAAGGCGACCGCAACGCCTTCTACGAGCCCGGCTCGGACTACCAGCTCTCCAAGATCGGCCGATCCTTCATCGGGGGCCTGCTCAAGCACGCCGCCGAGATCACCGCCGTGTGCAACCAGTGGGTCAACTCCTACAAGCGCCTGTGGGGCGGCGCGGAAGCCATCGCGGGCGCCGGCGGCGAAGCCCCCTCCTACATCTGCTGGGGCCACAACAACCGCTCCGCCCTGGTCCGCGTCCCCATGTACAAGCCGCACAAGGGCGGCTCGACCCGCATCGAGTTCCGCTCCCTCGACTCCGCCTGCAACCCCTACCTCGCCTACGCCCTCATCCTGGCCGCCGGCCTGCGCGGCATCGAACAGGGCTACGAAATGCCCCCCGGCGCCGAAGACGACGTCTGGGCCCTCACCAGCGGCGAACGCCGCGCCCTCGGCATCCAGCCGCTGCCGCAGTCCCTCGACGAAGCCATCTCCGTCATGGAACACAGCGAACTGGTCGCCGAAACCCTGGGCGAACACGTCTTCGACTTCTTCCTCCGCAACAAGCGCGCCGAGTGGCGCGACTACCGCCGCCAGGTCACCGAATTCGAGCTGGGGCGCTACCTGCCGGTTCTGTAACCGCAGGTCAAAGGGGATTCGGATACAGACAGCGTGATGGTCAGCGAACCGGTTCTCGCTGACCATCACGGCCTATTGATCAGTCCTGGGCCGTCTGTGGGCCGTCTGACTTGGAATCGGTGGCTTCATGCACCTTGTCTACAGCCCGCCGGGTGCGTCCTTCACTGCTCGGCATGAGGTGGGTGTAGACCCGGAGAGTGAAGCCGGGATCGCTGTGTCCGAGGTACTGACTCAGCGCCTTGATGCTCTCACCAGCGTCCAGGAGCACCGAGGCGTAGAAGTGCCTGAGCGCGTGCATGCCGTGCTCACGGGCAGCTTGGTGCCGCGCGCCATCTCTGGGTGGAGGGATGACGCCAGCAGCTTCTAGAGCTGGCTTCCAGCTGTAGGCGTTGAAGTCGGTTCGCCGTACTGGTCCGCCACGGTCGCGGGTGAAGACCAGCAGCTTTGTGAGCGGCGGGCCGTCCGGAGTCCTCCACGGAAGGGTGACTTCGGCGGGTGGGAACTGCTTCACGTGCTCGCGAAGCGCACTGGCGACACGATCGGGAAGCGGCACATCTCGTTCCTTCTCACGCTTAGGTGGAGCAAAGACGAGATGGCCGCTGATGACCTTTACCTGATGGGCCACATGAAGCCATCCACCATCGAAGTCCACTTCGTCGAGCGGAAGGCCGAAGATTTCGCCCTGCCTCAGCCCGCAACCTCCTCCCAGGTCTGTCATGGCCTGATAGCGGGCTGGAAGTGCGGCCCGTACCTCGAATACGCGCTCTGCCGTCCAAGGTTGGACTCGCCGACGTGCGGGCGCGGGGGCGCTCACGGATCGTGCGGCGCATGGGTTCTTCGACAGCACACCATCATCAATGGCTGCCGTGAAGACGGCCGACACGTTGCTGAAGATGACACGGCGGTAGGAGGACTGCGGAAGTGTGCCTTCCAGCGCACTCAGCCACTCCCGGATGTGACTCGGCTGGAAGGATTCGAGTGGACGCGAGCCGAGGTGGGGAATAGCATGCCGCCGGATCTGTGTGACAACCGAGGAACGAGTATTGAGATCGGTCGTCAATGAGCTCAGCCACTGCTCGGCATACTGCCCGAACGTGATGCGGCCAGCTCGGGGATCGAGATAGTGCCCGCGCGACATGTCGGCTTCTATGCGGGCCAACCATTCCTCTGCTAGTCGCTTTTGGCGATCAGGAAAGGACTGGCTCTTTTCGGTGCCGTCCGGGCCTGTGTAGCGAGCGCGGTATCGCTTTCCTGTTCCGTATCGGTCGGTGCGTTCGCGCTTGGGCTTGCCGTCCGGGCCGGTGACGGTCTTGTACCAGCGGTCTTGAACGTGTCCAGCCATATCAGCTCACTCCGGTCTGGGTCTGTTCGGCGACCCACGCGAGTACGGCGGTTAGGTCATAGCGAAGGTGTCGGCCAACCCTGAAACCGGGCGGGCCGGTGTGCTTGCGTCGCCACTGGTAGACGGTCTCAAGAGGCACCGTGAAGAGCTCGGCAAGCTCATCGGGCGTGAGGAATTTCGGACGGCTATCGGCAAGGGCGTTGATCGAGTAAAGGCGCTTGGCTGTTTCCATCGGGCGCATCCCTTCCCGGACTTGTGTGGGTGCGGGAGTGGCCTCGGCAAGGGTGCTTTGGTGACGAGTTACCGAGGGCGTTTGACACGGTTGAGGGGGGTAGCCGTACCAGCCGTACCAGCCTCGTTTTGCCTGGTCAGGGCTGGTACGGCTTTTTGGGTGGTACGGCTTAAGCCGTACCAGGGTGGGAAGCCGTACCAGGCTGACCTGCGGAATTGAGGCTGGTACGGCTGGTACGGCTTCCCCTCTCGAACAGGACGACGCGTCTGTCTCCGGGGGCCGGTTCGGGCTGGTTTGGCGGGGTGTCGGGGGCGGGGCAGTAGCGGTTCCAGGCGTCGGTGAAGTCGGCGCGTGAGTAGCCTTTGGCTTGTCCGCCGGGGAATCGGGCGGTGGTGGATCGGATGTCGAATTCGCGGAGCAGGGCGCCGAGTTTCATGGCGGTCAGTCCGGCGGGTCCGTGGTCGGCCCATTCGCCGTCCGGGTCGGCTTTGAGCCGTTCCAGCAGCGTCGCGGTGGGGAGAGCGGTGTCGGTGCCGAAAGCGGTCCGGCAGTCGGCCAGCAGACGTAGCCGGGCGCTGGTATGGCCGTTGTCGTCGGCTTCGGCGGTCAGGGCCAGGGCGGCGATGCGGGCGCGGTCGGGCCAGTGCCCGCCTGCGTGGTCGGCGACGGTGATGAGGGGTTCCCAGGTGTCGGCGGCGCGGTCTTCCAGTGGCATGCCGGGTTCGGCTTTCTCCAGGGTGGGCAGGTCGGCGCGGAGCCAGGCGCGGAGTTCTTCGGCCAGCTGGCGGAGTGGGGGCCGGTCGCGGCGGTGCCGGTAGGGGGCGACGGTTTCGCCGGGGCCGCGGCGTCGCATCCGGATGACGACCGCGCGGTCTTCGATCGTGTCCGGCATGGCGCCGATTCCGGCGAGTGCGGCCATGGCGAAGGTGGGGATGGATTCCACTCGGTTGGATGCGGCGTCGTAGCGTTTGGCCGGGCGGTTGCGCTGGTGGCCAGCGTTGAGCAGGCCGCGCAGGTCTTCGTTGCCGTCTGCTTTCGGCCCGAAGATGGTGTCGGCTTCATCGACGAGCATGGTGGGCGGGTCTTCGGTGATGGACCGGTACACCGCTGCGCTGCTGGAGTTGACGGTGATGAACGGCTGGTGGCAGGTGGATTCGACGGTGTCTAGCAGCCGGGATTTGCCGCACCGCTTCTCGGGGCCGCGGATGACCAGGCGGGGCGCGTGCGCCCACGCGGGTTGGGCGTGGGTGGCGGCTATCCAGAGGGTGACGGCGTCGGCGGCTTCGCCGGTCGGCAGGACGACGTAGCGGGTGAGTGCGGCGCGTAGCCGGTCGAGTAGCGCGGCGCCGTCCACCGCGTCTCTTTCGGTGGCGGGTTGGGGGTCGGGTCGGGGTTGGGTCATGGGCGGGAACTCCCTTGAGTGGCGGGGGTAGGGCGGAAGCC
>NZ_BLAF01000029.1:14028-44134 GCF_009687885.1 Acrocarpospora pleiomorpha | reverse complement strand
GCCTGCTTGTGTGCGGGGTCGGCCACGCGCACGGACTTGCCGCCGGGGTGGTCAGGCGGCGATGGTGCGTGGGCGGCGGGCGCCGTTCTTGAGCCCGGATTTGATCGTGATTCGGGTCTCGGAGGCGGTCAGCCCGGAGTTGACCCCTCCCTGTTCAAGCAGGCTTGTGACCTCGGATTCGGCGAGGGCACCACCGGCGACGAGTTGCCCCAGGGCGGTCGCGGCCATGTACAGGGTGCGGTTGCGCTGGCCTTCCGGGGCGGCGGCCAGAAGTTCCAGCTCACCGGTGATGGCGGCGTGCAGGAATTTGCCGCGCCGGTCCGCGGGGAGGTTTAGGCGCACGGGCTTACCCACCGCAGGTGGCCGGGGTGAGAGCTGCTTGAACAGCCAGGGGGGCAGCGGGGCGGGGACGGCGTTGTAGGCGACGGCGTATGTGCCGGTGCCGTCGGGCAGGTCTACAAAGCTGCCGGGGCCGACCACGTAGCCGCCGTGGGCGCGCGTGTCGACCAGCCAGCCCAGCCCGTTGCCTTTGTCGCCTTCGGTGTTGCGCAGGCGCGGGCTGTCGGGTGCGGTGTAGTACAGGTGCAGTCCGCCGCGCCGGGTACTGACCTGGAAGGTTTCCAGGGTCGGGAACGGCTGTCCGGCTTGCTCGCACCGGACGGCCAGCACGTCGGCGCCGTCGTTGACCCCGGGCAGCGCCCACCGGGGTGGCGGGTGCTCGCCTGGTTTGGGTTTGTCCAGGTCGATGACGACCAGGCGGGACGGGCCGCACGCGATGCCGATGTTGTACGGTGCGTGCGACCACCAGCGGCGGATGGTGGCGGGGTCGGTGGTGGCGCGATGCTCCCAGTCGGTGAACCCTCGTGATGGCGCCTTGTCGCCGGGGGTGACGGGGAAGACGTGCCAGCCCCGGGCGACGGCGGCTAGGGCGTAGCGGAGCTGGTCGTGCCTGGTCATGTGGCTTCCTTCCAGATGTCGAGGGTGTGATCTGCGGAAGCGTCGCAGGGTGGTCATCGCTGAAACACCGTGAACTAGGGAGTCCACCCGTCGTGTCGTGCCGGTGTGACGCGACGGGTCGGCGGGCCGGGCTTGGGTGTAGATGACCGGTTCCCAGGCGTTGAGCGGCCAGCGGCTTGCCGTGGCGCGTTCCCCGCGATGCCAGGCGGCGACGCGTACCCCGGGTGGGCACAGCGGCAACACGGCGGGCAGGGCATGAGCTGAGGTGGACAGTGCCCATCCGTCGTAGACGACCAGTCGGCCGATCAGCGCGGCGTGGTCGACTTCGCCGTTGTAGTCGCGATGACCTCGGTACAGGCGGGCGTTGCCCGGATAGGGCGGGTCGGCGTAGGCCAGCCGTAGCGGTCGGCCGGGTGCGACGCCTTGCGGAGTTGGACCTATCGTCCGGGTGAACCGGTGCCGGGCCTGACGGCAGCGCACCGAGCAGCAGATGGCGTCTTGTCGTGCTGTTGCGGGGATGGGGCCGGTGCACCAGGCGCATAGCCGTTTCGCACCTGGTGGATGCGAGGTGTCGGGTGTGACCACGCGCGACGCGTCGCATTCCGCCGTGGTGGGACGCGACGCGTCGCCCGTTGTCGATCTGATGGTCATGCGGCCTCCTTCCAGGGGATCGGGTTGAGGTCGGCGCGTTGGTAGAGCGGGTGTACCGGCTGGCCGTCTTTGGCGGTGCGCAGGCACACCGGGTTTCGGGGGGCCAGCAGCGCGGCCACGCGGCGCCAGCGGTCGCCAGCCAGGCGGGGGTAGCGTCCGGTGCCCCAGGCCAGGACGACGCGGTCCACTCCGTCCAGGTGCGCGGTCAGCCACAGGTCGTTGTCGGGGCCGACCGGGTCATCGGCGCTTAAGAGCTCCTGGGGGTTGCGGGAGCGGAAGGCGAACAGGTTGCGGACGACCAGCGCGCCGTGCCCCCAGGCGCGGGAGTAGGCGATGCAGCGGCGGATGGTGGGATCGTCGCTGGTGTGGTCGGCGGTGGAGGGGTTGAGCATCACCCACGCGCACGTTGAGGGGTGGGCGGCGGTGGTCCAGGTGCGCCACAGGTCATACCGGTAAGGGCCGTCGATGACAGCCCCCCGACCCGTGGCGCGGGCCGGGGGGCCAGGCTGGCGGTTGTCGCTGTGCACCCTCATCACAGGTCCTCATCGGTGAGGGTCTGCTGCCAGCGCCGGAAGCGGCGGATCGCGAGCCGGTATCGGACCCAGGACAGGAGCCAGCCCGGTTCGATCAGCAGACGTGCCACGCGGAACAGCAGCAGAACGATGCGGGGCGGGCTGGTCAGGGTGGGCTGAGTCAGATAGGCGTCGCAGTGGCCGCACCGCTGGCAGGCGCTCACCTTGATTCCGTGCCGGTTGCGGTAGGCGGGTACGGTCTCGGGCTGGTGGCCGTGCGAGTCGCAGTGGTGGTCGAGGGTGCAGGCGGGGCACAGCCACCGCTGGTCGAACGGCGTCACTTCGCCCGTTTCCAGGTCCCGGGCGCGGGTCCACCTGCGTGAGGGCAGCATCCACGCGGCGGCGTCGATGCTGTGCAGGTACGGGATGCCGTCCGGGCGGTTCAGGTCGTGCAGGATGGTGGCGTCCACGTCGCACAGGGCGCAGCGGACTTCGATCAGTTCGACCTTGTGGAAGCTGTGGCCGTAGCGCGGGTCGTCGGGCTGGTCGGTCGGAGCGGTGGTTGTGCGAGTGGCCTGGTTGATGCCGCAGTGGTAGGGGCACGCGCCATGTGGCCAGCGCGGCCACAGGGAGTGGGCGGTCACGCAGGCGGTGCAGTTCTCGGGGTCGGTATCGATGTTCAGCAGATCGGCCAGGTTGTCCGGGCCGTCTTGGAGGGCGGGATTGCTCATGCGGCTTCCTTCCAGTGGTCGAGGCCAGCGGTTGGGATGTCGGGGCCGGGCTGCGCTTGCCGGTGCAGTTGCGTGAGCAGTCGGGTGCGCCAGCGGGTGGCGTAGGTCAGGCAGTTGGCGCAGTTCTTGTGCGTGGTGCAGCCGGTCAGCGGGGGTTCGCGGCGGGCGGCGTAGCTCCAGGCCATCGAGTCGGCGGAGGCCAGGTACTGGCCGTAGCGGAGCAGGCCGAGGTTCTTGACGCCAAACCCGTGCAGGCGCAGGCCAAGCGCGGCCAAGGTGGTGACGATGTCGCCGATCTCAGCGGTTGACTGGCGGCGGCAGACCGAGCCCAGACCGACCAGCGGCAGCGCGGTCAGGTCGATTCCGGCGTCGGCGTACAACTCGACGCAGGTGAGGTACTCCTCCAGGTGCCAGCCTTGAAGCACCGGGATGAACGGCAGTTCCGGCGCCAGGTCGCGCAGGTGCAGGTAGTTGGCCACGGTGCGGCTCTGATGTTCGGCGACGCTGAGCCCGGTACCGACGAAGCGTTCCCGTCCCCACTGTCCGCCGTGGATGATGGCCGGTTCACACATCCAGTCCTGGGGCGCAGCCCATTGCAGGTTGATCCGCTCTCGATGGCGGCGGAGCCAGCCCACGTATTCGCCGGGGGTGACGATCCACTTGCCGTGGTTCTTGAGCATGGTGAAGCCGCGGGAGTCCACCGACACCGGGCAGCGAACCGCCAGCTGGCGCGGCAAGGGTCGGCGGGCCAGCCGTCCGTAGCTGATGAAGGCGGGGAAGGTGACCCGTTCCAGCCAGGATGGTTCGGGCACCCCTAACAGGAACTGCGGTATGGGAGTGTTCACGCCGCGTCCTTCCAGGCGTCGAGGGTGAGCGAGGGCGTGACCACAGCCGCGCGGCGCAGGACTTCGGCGGTGATGGCCAGTTCGAGGCAGGCTTTGTGGGTGGGCCGGCCGTGCTCGTCGAGCAGGTGCGCGGTCACGCGGCAGAACCGGCACGGGTCGGGGCGGGGTCCGCGGTAGCGGGGTCCGCAGTTGCGGCAGTCGCCGGGATGGCGGGCGGGTGCCCCGACCCGTGCCGAGACGCGGACGTCGCAGCACAGCAGGCAGCCCTTGCGGTGGTGGAGAACGCGGTGAGTGCGCCAGTCCAGGACGACCCGCCCTGCGTGGAGCAGGTAGCGGGTGTCCTGGTAGGTGACGACGGCGGCCAGGGCGGGCCGGGTCGGGTTCATGACCGGCTAGAACGGCGGCTCGTCGGAGTCCTGCCAGGTCCCGCCCGACCCGCTGGCGGCGGGTGCGTGGGTGGACGCCCACGGGTCGCCGGCGGCGGAGGGGCGGGCCTGGCCGGGGGCGCCGTTGGTACGGCCTGCCTTCTTGATGTCGCAGGTGGCGAACCGCAGCGATGGGCCGATCTCATCGACGGTCAGCTCGAACACCGTCCGCTTCTCGCCGTCGCTGGTGTCGTAGGTGCGCATGCGCAGCCGTCCGGACACGATGACCCGGGACCCGCGGGTCAGTGACTCGCAGGTGTTCTCTCCCAGGTCGCGCCAGGCGGAACAGCGCAGGAACAGGGCGTCTCCGTCCTCCCACTTCTCGATCTGCTTGTTGTAGGTGCGGGCGGTGGAGGCGACGGTGAAGGAGGCGACGGCGACGCCGCCGGTGGTGTAGCGGAGTTCGGGGTCGCCGGTCAGGTTGCCGATGACGGTGATCGTGGTCTCGCCGGACATGGGCGGCCTTCCTTCTCATGAACTGGTTGAGGTGACGGGAGCCGTCCAGGACGCGCTGAAAGCGCCGGAGACGGCTTTTGATCTATGTCCTGATGTCTTTACAAGCACTCAGCCCGGAGTGAGCCTCAGAGGGTGCTCAGCCCCAGAGGGTGAGCGGGGGTGCCCGTGCGGGCTAGACCGGTCGCCCGGTCGCGGCGGCTTGGGCGGTGATGGCGGCCAGGATCGGCTTCACCTCGGGGGCGTCGGGCAGGGTGGCGCGGGCGATCGCGCCGCAGGTCTGGCCGGTGTGGGGATCGGAGATGAGCAGGGTGGTCCCGCCGTGCCCGCCGGACAGGTTCCAGTGGGCGCGGGTTAGCCAGGCGTCGTCAGCGGCGACCAGGCTGTTGCCGGGCAGGAAACCGACCCGCTTGCCGTTGCAGGACCAGGCCGACCAGGTGACGGGGCCGGGGTCGGCGCCTGCGCGGGGGCCGGTGGCCTGCTCCCACAGGGAGTCCAGGAACCCTGTCTCGCAGCCGCCATACGGGCCGGGGTGGTGGTGGGGGTCGGTCAGGTCGTAGAGGCCGTCCTGGCCGGGCAGGTCGCCGAATTGCGCGCGGGTGGCGTCCAGGATGACGAACCGGTCGCAGACCAGGACGCGGGACGCCTCGCGGCGGATCCACACCATGGTCGGGTCGATCAGGGCGTCGGCCAGCGTGAGCGGTTCATCCAAGCAGCAAGAGCAGTCGCACTCGTCGCCGTACTCGTCCTGTTCGGCCGCGACGGTCGTGATGGGGGTGATCGTGGTCTCGGCGGACATGAAAGGGTCTTCCTTCCAGATCGGGGAACGGTCGGGGGGTTGGTTACGGGTGGGGTCGCACTTCGGCGTAGATCCGCACGTTGCGGCTGGTTCCCCGCATCGGGTAGGGGTCGGAGATCTCGATGACGTCGAAGCCGGTCGCGAGCGCGCGGGCGGCGTCGGTGGCTTCCTCGGGCAGGCAGATGAGGCGGATCTTCAATGCGTTCTCCTTGACGGGGGTTAGTGGCGGAGGTGGTTCCAGATCCGGCGGCCGACTCGTAGGCGTAGGCCGGTGGCGTCGCAGCGTCGGCACCAGGTGCGGCGGGCGGTGAGGCTGAGCCGGGCGGCGTGCTTGCCCTCGCCCTGGCAGCGGCGGCACTTGCCGAACGGGGCCAGCGCGCACGCGATGGCGTAGCCGAGTAGCCACACCACAGCGGCCGGCAACAGCACGGCCAGGGCGTAGCCGGTGAGGGCCGCAAGGGCGGGAAGGGACGGGTCGGTGAGGGTCGCGGTCGCGGCCAAGTGGGGTCTCATCAGGGCTCCAGGAGGGGTTTTCCGGCATGGCGGGCCGCACCCGCGACCCGCGACCCGCTGGTGTCGGTGCTGGTGGGGTGGCGTTTGGGCGGTCGCGGGGCGGGTCGCGGCGTCGCGACCGGTCGCGGGTGATCCGCGACCTGGCGAACCCGGGGAAGAGGGTCCGCCAGGGGCACCGGACGGGGCATCCGCGGGCTATCCGGCGGCGGTGTCGCGCCGGTTGATGGCGGCGGCGATGGCGCTCTTCTTGGCGCCCTTGAGCGCCTTGCCCTCGTGTTTGACATCGACGCTGGGCACGCCCAGCGCGCGCAGTTGCGCGGAGATAGCTTCCGGGGCCAGGTCGGCGTAGTGCTCGGGGATGCGCTCGGCCAGCCGGGCGGCCAACTGGGTCCACGGGAGACCGGCGTCGCTGTGGTAGACCGACAGCGCGTCGGCCAGGACGTCACGGATTTCGCGGATGACGGTCTGTCCGGCGGCGTAGCCGGTCAAGGTCCCTGCCCGTTCCCGCAGCGCGCGGGCGGCGGTCAGGATCTTCTCAGCGTCGGCGGCGTCGGCCAGGTAGGTGCGCACGGTCGGGGTGTCATCGGCTGCCCCGTACAGGTAGCCGACGCCCCGGTACTCCTTGCCCACCGGCAGAGAGGAGGCGTCGAACCCTTCGGCGTAGGCGTCGCCCCCCAAGATGGCGTCGGAGACGTTGCGGTTGCCGCACTTGAGGGCGAAGCGCACGGCGTGGTTGTCGCGATAGCGGTTGAACAGCCGCTGCACGTCACCGGCACCGACACCGCCGGGCTTTTGGCTGCTGGAGATGATGACGACACCCGCGGACGGGCCGACCGCCATGATGAACGACAACAGGGCGGCGATCTCCTTGTTCTTCTCCTGATCGTCCAGTTCGTAGTAGACCTGGAACTCCTCCATGACCAGCACCCACACCCGCAGGTTGGCGTACTTGCGGGACAGTTCCTCGGTGAGCTTGCCGTCCGGGCATTCGGTCACGGGCAGGGTGGACAGGAACTGGTTGACCTGCTGAATGTGGGTCTTGATCTCCCGTAGCGCGTCCAGCAGCATTTCCACGGGGTCGCCGTCGCGGTTGGGCATCGTGCCGAACACGATGCGGTGGGCGATCAGGGCGAACTTGCGCCAGTCGGGGGAATCCTTGCCGTCGATGACGGTGAGCTTCACGAACGGGTCCATCGCGGCGTACAGGGCCAGCAGGCGGGCCGCGAAGGTCTTGCCCTTGCGTGGTTGCGCGCCGACCAGGATCGAGATCCACAGCAGCAGGAGAGTGACCTTGCGTCCGCGTTCGTCCAGGCCGAACGGGGCGGGCTGCCAGATGTTGCGCGGCTTGCCGTCCAGCAGCGGGGTACGGCCTGCCGGGATGGCCAGGGGGTCACGGTCGGCGACGAACAGCTTGTGCCGCCGGTTGGAGCTCTTGTCCCGGGTCAGGTAGACCTGCTGTTCGCTGATGTCCAGCCCGGAGGCGATAGCGCCACGCACCTTGACCGCATCATCGTAGGTCTTGCCGTAGGGCAGATCGATCAGCACTTCCGACCCGGTTCCGGCGGCGTCGCGGGCCATCGGGGACCCGAACTTGATCTGCTGGTGGGGCCGGTCGGGGTGCCCAAGCCCGGCAGCGTAGTAGGCGCGGAGAACGATGTCGTTGTTGAGCAGCCTAAAGCGCGGGGTCACCATGACCGGCGTCACGATCGGCCGACCGGCGGGCCGTCCGAAGCGGGCCAGCAGAACCGCCACCACCGCGCCGACTGCCGCCCAGACCAGGCCGGGAACCCTGCCTGACCAGGCCAGCCCCGCCACGACGGCCAGCGCGAGTACCTGACCGGCCAGCGCCCAAAAGCGCAGACGGCGGGTGGCCTTGCCTTCGCGGTGCAGCTTCAGCCAAGCGGCGGCGTCGTTGTCGCGGGCGGCTTGCTGCAACAGCGGGTACTGTTCGGCCACCCACCACCAGGCCAGCTGTCGGCCGATCAGCCGCACCAGGCCGACCAGCGCCCACCAGAGCATCTGAACGGCGTACCAGGGCGAGCGGACGGCATGGAATCCCGCCACGTAGCCGTACCGGCACGCGGCCTGGGTGAGGGTGTGCATCCGGTTACCCGCGCGCAGACCGTCCGGAATGATCGGCGGACGGGCATCGTTGACCGGCAGCATCGCGGCAGCCCCCGGGCTGTCCACGGGCATCGGCGCGGTTGGGGTGGTGTCGTCCTCCTCGTCAAGGGCCACCTCAAAGGCGGTGTCGGTCGGCGCGAACTCCTGACCGGCGGGGAGAACGGTCCGGCGGTCGCGGGCCGATTCCAGGTCTACGACATTGCCGTCCGCATCGGCGGGGGCATCGGCGGTGGCGGGGTCGTCAACGCCGGGCTGATGGTTCACCATGGGATCACCTCGTTGTCCTTGCTGGTGGTGGGGTGGCAGGGCGCGGCCACTGTTCTTGGCGGAAGGGGGGCCGCGCCCTGCGTGCTGGTGGTGGCGATCTCGCAGTTGAGCAGGAACATCTCGTCGTCGCCGATGCCGAGATGCCGCTCCTGCTGCTCAAGCGTGTCCCACAGGCGGTAGAAGACGGCGCGGTCCTCAGCGAACCTGACCGCGCTGACCGCCTGCTCACGGGTGAAGGTCGCGCCGGGCAGGTAGGAGACCAGCCACGTGCCGCAGCTGGCGCCGGTCCGGCGGATGTGCCAGGCGTAACTGCCCACCTGGTCAGAGGTGACCCGATCGTCGCTGATGTGCAGGGTCACCGGTTCCCCCTGCCGTGCCGCTGCTGGATCAGAGCGAAATAGGCGTCGGTGCCGAAGGGCGGGCACGCGCACGGCGCGAGGGTGCACAGCGCACACCGAATGGTGGCGGGGTCGGCGCCGGAGAGGTAGGCGTCCAGGTCCGGCGACCACACCGCACCCAGGGCGTTGACGAGCGTGACGGGGTCGGACTGCGGGTTGGGCTTGGGGTTCTTGCTGGTCATGAGGGGTTCTCCCGATGGTTGGCGGGGGTGCGGTCGTAGGTGGCCCTGGTTCCGCAGGTGACGCAGAACCCCTCCTCCGAGTGGCCATTTCTGGCGATGGTGATCCAGGCGGCTTTGCCCTTGCCGCAGGCGCAGAGGTAACGGGCGTCGGGGTTGCAGCAGGTGTTGCGGTGCAGCGCCATGTGGGTGTGCAGGGCGCCGGACACCCGCCTGCGGGTGACCAGGTAGCGCAGCAGGGTGCCGACCACCAGCGCGCCGCAGCCCAGCGTGATGACCGCGGCGACGGTGAAGGCGGTTCCGTTGCTGATGGCGTGGACCATCACAGCGGAGAGCGTGGCGGAGGTGAGGGTGGCGGCGGTGACGTGGACGGGCATGGCGGGTCTCATCTCGGGTCGGGGTTGGGGTCGGCCAGCTCGTCACGCAGCCGCGAGGCGGTCTCGGTAGCGCACCCGAGCGCGCGTTGGATCGCTCGGGCGGAGGGCTGCTTCGGAAGCTGCCCGCTGGCGATCAGGTCGCGCAGCCGTTCCCGATGCGCGCCCTCAGACAGGCCGTTGCGGACCCCTCCGAAGGGCTTGCGATGATCTCGGTCGGGGTCGGTGTTTTCGCTGTACGCCGCGACAGTAAGGGGGTTGGTAAGCCTGTGATCGAGGGCGGCGAACCGCGCGAGCAGACGAGGCCAGCCGGTCACCACCGCATACGCCACGACCGGGCCGAGGATGTGAAGCACCAACCTGGCGAAGCTGAACTCCTCGCCCTCAGGCAGCGACCACGGAAGGTGTGGCCAGGCGTTCATGCCGAGTGTGAGGCCCAAAAACAGCCACTCGATGCGGTCGAGCACGCGATCGTTGGCGGGTTGGCCGCGGGTGCCGAAGAATGCCTTGGCGCCGACGAAGCACAGGAGAGCGATGGACATGAACGGCTCGACGAACCAGGCGAACACCCAGCCGGGCGACCATTGAGGGGCGCCCTCGGAAGCGAAGACCTGAACTCCGGCCGTGGACCAGCCAAGCGCCAGGACAAGCGCGACGGTCAGGCCGATGTTCACCCTGCGTCGCGCTTTCGACGCGGTGTAGGCAAGCTGCGCGGGCTGCCGGGACAGCTCGTGCAGCCGGGCCGCCTCGTGCGCCTGACGTCGGCGCTTACGTACCTTTGGGGAGTCCAGCAGGAGCGGGATATCGTCGTCTTGCAGGTCGGCCAGAAGGTGCGCTTCGGCCACCTGAGCGCGCAACCGCTGCACACGGCGGGTTTCCCCGCGCACAACCGGCGCGTCGTGAATGGGCTGCACCGCGGTATTGGTCGGGGCGGCAGCGTCGGCCAGATGTCGTTCCAGCGCGGCCAGCCCGCGCGTGAACTCTTCCGGGTCCGGCGGGGTGGGGTCCGGGGTCGTGATGGGCATCATGGCCTCCCTTCGTCTGTGGGTTCGTGGTCGGTGAACTGGTCGGGCAGCAGCCCGCAGCCGTGGCAGGACCGGCAGCCTTCACCGGCGCACCACCAGCAGGCGACCGTGCCGGTTCCGGGCGGCGGTGCGTGCGGGTGGTCGGGGCCGGGCGGGTGTGCGGGCTGGAAGCCTGCGGTGCGGGGGCGGGTCAGGCAGAAGCGGCGGCTGTTCACGCGGCCACCTCCGCTGGGCCGTAATGGCAGTCCAGGCAGATGCCCAGGTGGCGGGGCAGCACGTAGCCGACGTCGGCACGGCAGGCCGGGCAGGTCCGGCGGGCCGCGTTGGCCTTGGCCAACGCTTCCAGCTGGCGCGGGGTGGCGGTCCGCTTGGGGAGCGCCAACCGCACGTCGTACAGGAAGGCCACCCGTACACGACGGCGGGAGCTCCACATCACCTGTGCCTGCACCCCTTGCCCGCCGGGGCGTAGCCCTTCGGCGGCCAGCTGGCGCAGCGTCATCAGGTGCGGCGGGGACATCCGCCATGGCCAGGTGGGGATGGCGTACCGGGCGCCGGTCGGGTCCCAGAACGCGGCTTTGATTCGACTCATCGCGTGACTCGCTTCCTGGGGGCTCAGTCGAGGCTGATGCGGTTGCTTCGACCGCACTCACGGCAGTCGGCCAGCGTCTGGCCCTGGTAGGGCGAGAGCGGGTCGGTGGTCGTCTTCTGGCAGTAACCGCAGGTCCACTGGCCCAGTCCGCCGACCCGCGTCCAGGAGGAGGCGGTGAAGACGTCGTAGCCCTCGGTCTGGGACCAGCGCGACTTACGGTGGGCAGGAACGGCCTGGTTCTTGCGCGGCTGGAACAGCGCCATGTCGAGGCTCCCTTTCAAAGGGGGTGGCTAGCCGCAGGTGCGGCAGGTGGTCGAGGTGCGGGGGTTGACCGCGCCGCAGCTGCACACGCAGGTCGAGGCGGTCCCGGGCGGAAGCCACGGACCATGCGCCGACGGCGGGGAAGGCGGGGGAGGATCGCGGGGTCTTGACGCGGCTCACCAGCCACCTCCGCGCGGGGAGGAAAGCGGGGTGCGAACCTGGCCGCTCATCGAGCGGGCGTTGACGAACAGCCCGGTCTCGGCGACGGCCAGGGGCAGGCCGGGCCGCGCGGTGACGGTCACGTCCCCCGACATCGATTCGGCCTGGATGGTGCCGGGGCCGGTGGCGTGCACGCGGATGTCCCCCGAGGTGGACCGCAGGGCCGCGGTGCCCGCGCATTCGGCGAGGTAGATGTCACCGGAGACCGTCTGGACGCGGGCACTGCCGGTGGCGGCGGCGTGGATGCTGCCGGACGTGGTGTCGACGGCGAGTTCGCCGACGCATGCGGCGACCTCCAGGCTTCCCGACACCGAGCGGTAGGCGACCCATTCCAACCGGCCGTCAGTGGTCATGGACGCGGTCCGGGTGCGGACCCGCACGGCCGAACCGGGCGGAAGCGTCGCTACGGCCTGGATGCCGGAACCGGCATTGCCCGCCGACAGGTTTCCGACGACCACATGGTTGCCGTCGATCCACATCGACCCACGGTTGACAATCACGTTGGCGCCGGTGATGTTCCACTGGGTTCCGATGACCGTGGTAGCGCCGGGGGCTGTGGCGGGAACGGTGACCGCCATCCGCCGCAACTCGACCGTCATGTCGGCGTCGGCGATGGCCCGCGCGATGTCGCGGCTTCCGGAGTCGGCCGACAGGGTGATCTCGGCGCGGGCGGCTGATGGGGTGACCTGGATGAATACGCTTCCGTGCGGCATGTCCAGGTCAAGCACGATCGGTCCGGCCAGGGGCGCGGGCAGGGTTCGGGTGGGGAAAGCGGTCATGGGGGCCTCACACCTGGGGGAGGGTCGCGAGTAGAACGACGAGAGCGATCAGGACGACCGCCACGGCGGCGATCAGGGCGTCCACCGCGATACGCAGGCGCCGGTACTTGGTCCGGGCCAGCCGCGACAGACACACGACGTCGGCCGCCAGGCGTTCCCGCTCCGGGGTGTCGGCCAGACCGGCAAGCAGGCCGCGGGCGGTGCCGACCCGGGCGGCACCCAGCACGCCGGTGCCTGCGTGGCGGGGCAGGGTCGGGCGAAGCGCCCACAGGGCGGCGGTGGACGCGGCAGCCGTCAAGACGGCGGCCACGATCAGGACGACCCGGGCCAGCGTCGGCAGGCTCGTGGCCAGGGCGGCGGTAGCGGTCAAGATGCTGAAGGCTCCGCCGGAGACACTGAGCGCGATTCCCGCTTTCGCGTCCACGCGCGCTAGTTCGGCCCGCGCGGCGGCGACGGCTTCGGCGAGTTCCCTTCGGTCGCGTTCCTCGCGGCCGGGATTATATCGCGTCACTTAGGCCGCCTGGGAGGCGACGGCCGGGGCGGAGGTCTCGGTCAGCGGGGTGACCTTGCGCAGTTCGGCGGCGGTGTAGCCCGCCCACACCCCCACCTGGGGGCGCACTCGCAGGGCGTAGGCCAGGCAGCCCAGACGGGCGGGGCAGGCCGCACACACGGCCTTGGCGACGTCCTCACGGGCGGCACGATCCTCGGGCGTCTCCTCCTCAAAGAGGTCGGGGCCGGTGTGTAACTGCGGGTCAGCGGTGCACCCGGCATCGTCGGCCTGCTCTTCCGGCAGTTCGTCAATCAGCCGGAGACGGGCGGGGGTACTGGTCACGGTGGACTCCTTTGGGGGCTGTCGGGGGTTGAGCCAGCGCCAGGACGGGGTGCGGATCTCGGGCGAGATACCGCAGGGGCACCGTCCTGGCGCTGGCAAGGAAAGAGGGGGCTGTGCGAGAGGGGATGGGGAATACCGGCGGTTGGCCGGAGTGCCCTGGCGGGGAGTCGAACCCCGCCTACGACCATCAGGGCTGTAGATGAAAGGTCCGCACAGCCGGATGGCCGTGCGGTCGGGCTCTTTGCGGGAGGTATGAGTTGCTCTCGCTGTAGGCAGAGCCCTGCCCTCCGGCTGCCAAGGTGCCGGGAACCTCGGCCCCCTCTGTCCGGGGCCCCTTTGAAGTGCCAGATGATGCTCAGCCCGTGGCGCGCGGCTTACGCCGCCTTCCACGGGGCGTACTAGACAGGTTCTAAGAGACATAGAACATGTATAGCTCGCTAGAGTCAAGACCTAGGGGCTTGGTCGTTTGGGAGTCCCCTGCGATCTCGTCTCGTTCGCTCTTGCTGACTCAAGAATTGCTCGCGCTGAGCTGGCACAACACCGATCAGTCACCCGTGCACAGCAGCACGGGAGGTGATTTTCGGGGGTGATTTATGGGCCTACAAGGCGAGACGAGAATCAGAGATCTTGTCGAATGGCTGGCCGTTGACGCGATGTTCGGGCCATGCTGATAGAGCTGGGAAAGTACGGGAGGTGAGAGTGGCTCGGATTCCCAATATCGGGCTGGCTAATGCGATGCAACGCGCCGGATGTTCCAATTCGGGACTTGCGTCACGAGTGCGTCAGATTGCCCAAGAAGAGGGTGCATCCCTGAGCTGCACTCACGTAGATGTGAAGCGTTGGCTTGATGGTGTCAAACCACGTCCGGCCACAGCGTGCTTCATCGCCGAAGCGCTCAGCCGGAAAGCTGGCGTCACCTTCACCCTTGATGACATCGGCATGGCCGGCGTGGTCACTCCCGAGACCCTTGAGCAGGGCATTGCCCACGCTGGTGACATCTCGGATGCGGGTAGGTTATTGCTTGGCCTGACTCAACGAGACCTCGCGGATGACCCCATGGCCATTCAGTCTGTGGTCGTGCCGGACGCTTGGGGACGGGCGCTGATTACGTGGCTACTCTCACGACCTGAGCCGTTCCCGACGCGGGAGCGGGCGACTGCCTCTGTGGGCGAGTCGGATGTGCAGGCCATCCGTATCACAACGAAGCTCTTTGCTGACATGGGCTTCCAGTTCGGAGGCGGTCATGCCCGATCAGCCCTTGTCCAGTACTACCACCGTGAAGTTGTGCCGATGCTGGACAGCAGGTTCACCGAGGCCGTAGGTCGGTCCCTCTTCACGGCGGCTGCGGAGATCACAGAGCTTGTCGCATGGACAGCGTATGACCTCGGGCGGCACGGGCTTGCTCAGCGGTATTTCCTCCAGGGTCTGCGACTTGCACAGGCATCCGGAGATCGCATGATCGGCGGCTTGCTTCTTGCAGACATGAGCCATCAAGCCACCTACCTCGGCAGGTTCGACCAGGCGATTCAGCTTGCGAGGGCCGCACAAGAAGGATGCCGGGCTGTATCGACAGCTACACCAATGGCGCTTTTCCACGCGATGGAAGCGCGGGCACACGCCGGAAACGGTGACGAGTTGGCATGCTCGCGCGCACTGGTTGGGGCCGAGGCGTTCCTTAACAGGCGCAACCCGGACGACGATCCTTCCTGGGTTGGCTATTTCGATGCGGCAGAACTGGCCAGCGAAGGCGCGCATTGCTACCGCGACCTGCGGAAGCCTGCTCAAGCACAGGAATTTGTAGCTCAGGCGGTTGGTCTGTGTGACCCGATGTACGTGCGGACGCTGGCCTTCGATCGTCTCGTGCACGCAGCGACCTATGTGCACGTGAACGAGCCTGCTCAGGCCGCAACCGTCGCTGTCGAGGCGATACAACTTGCCGGGTCACTCAAGTCAGAGCGCTACCTGCGGTACATCCGGGATCTCAAAGCAGACCTCGCGGCGTTCAAAGGCGATTCCGAGGTCAAGGATTTCCACGATTTGGTTGCCGACAAGTATCCTTCGCTCAATAGCTAGAAGGGTCGCCAACGCCGAGGCTTATCCGGGTCGCGCAGACAGCTCATGCGGTTGCGGAACTCCTCAGCTATGGCCTGATCTTCGGCAACGTTCTGCATGAGCCACGTCGTCATTTTGAGCTCATTTACAGCTCGAAGTATGGTAAAGCCGTCCCATGCCAGGACATCAAATCCGTAGTATTCGGCGAATTTATCGTACTGAGCGCGTGTACCCCAGCCAAGCGTGTGTTCAATCGCAGTTACGGCTAGATCTGTCTCGGGCGAACCCAAAGCGAAACGCTCGAAGTCGAGTAGATATATCGTGCCATCTGTGGAACGCATGAGGTTATCTGAGTGGGCATCTCCATGAACGGTACACGGAGCCAAGGGAAATTCAAGAGTAGCGTATTCCGTCTTCAGTTCCTCATATCTCGCCATGAGGAACTGGCGGTCATCTTCAGAGATGGCATTAGCCTTGATGATTCGTTCTGCCACACGACCGAAGATATCGAGAGTCGGTATATTAAGGTGTGCAGGTATGGGGAGGTGATGAAGGGCGCGGAGAACCTTAGCGAGTTCGACGAGGGTAGCCGGGGTTCCACTGTCGGGTATGAGATGCCACAGCGTAACCGGCTTGTCTCGTACTATGAGCGGCTGTGTGTGACCAGTCACCTTGGCTGCCGGTAGCCCTGATTTATTGAGCCATCTAGATACAGCAACTTCCTTGCGGGCATCATCAAGAACATCGAGGTTACGCGCAATCCGCAGCACGATACGTTCATTTTGGAGAGCGAACAGCGCATTTTCACCGAGGCGGATCAGCCGCGCACTATCGGCGTTCAAACCGACCTCAAGACATGCAGCGTGAAGAGTTGCTAGAGCCTCTTGAGACGAGAACGGGACCGTAGTGGTATGCGAGCTTGTCACTCAGCTTTCCTTTGATTGGCGTGGGATGAATCGTCTTTGTCCGGCTCTCTTCTCAACCAAGCCGTCTTCTTCTAGCTTGGCAAGGGCGCGCCGGACAGTTATACGACCAACGCCGTACTTGTGAGCGAGTGCATTCTCTCCGGCGAGTGCGGAGCCAGGGGTATAACTTCCAGCGGCGATGTCCTTGCGAATGGCCTCGGCAACTTCATCAGAGAGCGTCCGTACATGAGCCAAGGCGCCGACGAACCAACCTTTGCCATGCATGGCTGTTACAAGCCCCTCGGCGGCCAGGGTCTGAAGGGCCTGACGGGCGGTTCCCTTGGAGACTCCGAATTGTTCCGCTATCGCAGCTTCATGCGGAAGCGATTGACCCAGTTCAAGCTCACCGGTCTCAATCTGTTCGCGCAATTCCACGGCTACGGCCTCGTATCGGGTGGATGCGGCGCGGTCCTTGGTGCGGTCCTCGCCCTGGACACGGCGGCCTCTGCCTGCCTCCGCGACAACCAGGCCGAGGCGCTCAAGCTCGGCGACTGCTTGTCGCACCGTGCCACGGGCAACGCTGTATCTGCGAACAAGCTCGGCTTCCGAGGGAAGCATGCTCCCTGCGGGTGGATCTCCCTGACGGATACGGGTGCGTAGGTCATCGGCAATCTGAGCGTAGACGGGTGTGTCCTTCACCTGACTCATCGCGCTCCTTATGGTGCGGGCACCAGCGCCTCCCAGGCTAGAGCCACTCACGGCATCCTGGGAGCCCGCATGCCTCTGTGTCAGCGTTTCCGCAGTTCAAAAGGCATGTTCTAGCGCATATGTCACCCTGTCTCATAATCCGATGGTCGGGGGTTCGAATCTTCAGGTCGTGCTCACTAGCGGTGCCAGGCCGGGGGCCGTCTGTGGGCCGTCCGAGGCGGGCCAACGATGACAGACGATGGCTGGCGTTGACACCTTCCAGTGCATGTCAGCACAGCCTTTGTAGATGCGTCCCAGCTCCAGTGAAGGGCGCAACACTTCCTCCGCAACAAGCGCGCCGAGTGGCGCGACTACCGCCGCCAGGTCACCGAGTTCGAGCTGGGGCGTTACCTCCCTGTCCTGTAGAGCGGGCTGAACCACATGAGGGGTGCTTACGTTTCTGGGGCATGAGATACAAACTGGCGTTGGGCTTGGCGGGGTTGTCGCTGGTCGCGGCCTGTGGTGGGGCGGGGTCGGAGACCACGGCGGCGGCGGTTGAGGAGGGGGCCGTGCAGGCGGTCGCCTTGTGGGGGGCGGAGGGTGGGTTCGTCACTCCGACGACGAATACGCTTCGGCCGCCGCGGGTGGTGGTGTACAGCGATGGGCAGGTGATCGTTGACGCCGGGAAGACGTTCAAGCTCACCGAGGCGCAGGTGGGGGAGACGGTCGCGTCGATGGAGAAGTTCCTGGAGGGACAGCCTGCGACCGCGACGCCGAAGCCGGGCGCGCCGATGGTGACGGATATTCCGGACACCGTCCTTGGCGTACGGGCGAAGGACGGGAAGATGCGGGAGGTGCGGGTTCCGGCGCTGGATCAGGTGGCCCTCTTCTATCCGAAGGAACTGGTAGAGGCGAAGAAGCTGATGGACGGGCTGGCGACCCGGGGCACGTCGGAGGGTACGGACTACGTCGCCACCCGGGTTCGGATGGTCGCCGAGAACGCGCCGGGAGCGGAGGGCAAGGTGCTGGCGTGGCCCGCCGGGGTGCCGGAGCCGTCCGGCGCGGTGGACCCCGTCTGGAAGAAGGATCTTGACGGGGACGCGGCGAGCGCGATCGTCAAGGCGATCCCGGCGGGATTCGAGAACAGGCAGTCGCTCTTCAAGACCGGGTCGGGAGCGACCTTCGTGGTCTCCTGGCGATACCTCCTGCCTGACGAATAGTCATCCCGACCAGGCCGTCCAACCGGCGTAACCGAGCAGGGAAACGGCCGTCAGCGAGAGCACGATCGTGACGGTGAAGATGAGGCGGCGGGCGAGGGTGTAGCTGAGCGGCGGGCGGTCCGGGGGGCGGGTCGCGGGGAGCCAGGCCCGCTGCGGGCGGGCCGGTCTGGACGGGGTTCTCGCGGGCGGGCGCAGGCCGATCAGCCAGGTGAGCAGGGTGAGGATCTCCGCCGGGTCCGCCGGGAGTCCGGAGAGGAAGTAGCGGACCTTGGCCCCGGAGGCCGCCAGGGCGCGGGTCAGGTTGCCCATGCCCATGGCGGCCAGCCAGCTCGCGGGGTCGTCCGCCGCGCCCTCGCCGGTGGCGGTCTGGCGGAGCAGGTCGGCTTTGGTGACGACGACCGCGATCCGGCGCTGCCGCCCGCCGTCCGCGCGGCCGGCGAGCTCGTTGCGTACGCGATGGACGGTGTCGGCCGGATCCTCCCGCGCGAGCGTGAGACCACCGGCGGCCAGCAGCTCCCGATCGCCGCTGACCAGGCTGTCCTGTACGGCGGGCAGCGCGAACGGATCGACCACGATGAGCAGCGCCTCTCCGTGCGCCAGATAGCTCATCGCCTCCACCTTGCTCGCGCCGGTGTAATGCTCGCCGGACGGATCGAACAGATAGAGGATGCGGCTGCCCTCCCGGGGCAGGGTGACGTCGAGCATGACCGCCTTCGGCAGCTGCGTGCCCGTCTTGATCATGTGGCCGGTGGCGAGCTGGCGTTTGAGCTGGAGGAAGGTGAGCTCGTCGCCCTGGTCGACGAACTCGGTGTCCAGGCCGGTGAGCAGCGCGTCCACGGCCAGCGCCATGAAAGTGGTCTTCCCGGCGTCCGGCCCGCCCACGAAAGGCACCGGTTCGACCCGGACCCGGCCGATCCTGGCCGGTAGTTGCCGGTCGCAGTCGGGGCAGTGCGCCTGCAGCCGGTGCCGGCCGAGCATGATCGTGGTCGGCAGCCTGGCCCCGCAGCGGCAGGCGTGCCGGACCGCGCCGTTCAGGTTGGGGGCGAGCGCGCGGTGCCGTTCCCCGCAGGACGGGCACGCGTACACCGGCAGCGTGATCTTCGCATAGCACCCCGGGTACGGGCAGGCCTGCAGGATGCGCCGGACCAGCATGAACAGCTGCTCCAGGGTGCGCAGCACGGTGACGCAGGCCAGCCAGGCGAGCATGCCCGCGGCGACCGTCAGCGCGTACACGGCGGTGATCAGCAGGCCGAGCGCGGCCAGGGGCAGCGCGGCCAGCAGCACTCCGGCCCAGATGGCCAGCCAGATCGGGAACAGGAACAGGCCCCGCGCTTCGCCCATGAGGGCGCCGGTGGCCCCGCGGATGGCGTCGGCGGCGGTGACGATGATCTGCGGGAGGGCGGTACGCGTGATCGCCCACCAGTCCCGCCATACCTGGGTCACCAGATAGTGGCGGTAGGCGGGATCACGATCCTGGCGGGGACGCTCGACGGGGGAGCGCCCTTCGGCCACGTCCGGTAGCAGCACGCCGCCCGCCTGCCGGAAGTAGATTCCTACCGCGCCCAGGATCGTCGCGGCCAGGGTGAGCGCGAACGCGATCGGGAACGCGACCCAGATCAGGACGATCCACACCAGCACCGCGAAGAACCACATCAGCGACTTCTCACTGCGAGTCGGCTGCTCACTGCGAGGCGGCCGCTCACTGCGAGGCGATTGCTCACTGCGAGTCGGCTGCTAACCACGAAGTGGCTGCTCCCCGCGAAGCGATTTCCCGCCGTGAAGCGGCTTCTCTCCGCGAAGTGGTTTCCCAGCGTCAAATGGCTTTTCGTCGGGATGGGTGTGGGCATCAGCCGTCGCCCCGGCCGAAGATGCGGCGGCGTTTCTGGCCGGTGAGTTCGCGGAGGCCGGCGGCGAGTTCGGCGTCCCGTTTGAAATGGGCTTCGACCGAGCTGAACATCGACCAGTTGATGACCTGGGAGCGGGCCCACTGGTCCAGGCGGGGGATGATCACTCCGGCCATGCGGAGCCGGATCGCGATCTCCAGTAGCGCGATCTGCTGGTCGCGGTTGCGGTTGGCGGTGAGCCAGGCGTTGATCAGCCAGCGCCGCGCGGGCTCGGTCACGGATTTCACCACCGTGGTGCGGAACCGGGGGTCCTTTCCGGCGAGGGCTTTGGCGGCGGCGGCTCGGGTCATCGGCATCAGGTCGGGGTGGCCCTCCCGGGTGAGCTCGGTCAGCGCGTCGATCGCCCGGGCGGCTTCGACTGGAGTCGGGGCCTCGGTGAGGCGGGCGGCGATGAGGGTGGCCTCGGCGTCGTCGGCGGGGTAGCCGGACAGGCCGTCCCGCACCTTTTCGGCGAGTTTCAGCACCTCCGGGCCTTTCAGGCCGCCGGTCAGGAACGCGCGCGCCGGGAGCTCGCTGAGCTGGGGGGACGCGTCCATCTCCGGGCCGAGCGCCTCGATCAGGCGGGCGCATTCCGCGGCGGTGGGCTGCTTCTCCCAGAGGGATCTGAGGGTTTCCTCCCGGTCGTCGGTGAAGCCGAGCAGCTCGATGGTGGCGTCCACGCGGTCTCTGCGTCCTGCGCCGACTTCCCGCCGCAGCACGAGGGCGCCGGTTCGCGGCGCGGCCCGCCAGTCGCGGTCCGCGATCAGCGCGCTCACCTCGGGGGTGAGCAGCCGGTCGCGTACCTCAACGGACGTGTCCTCCAATCCGGTGATAAATCCGGCTATGAGGGTTTCACGCCATTCGGATGGGGTGCGCTGGATGGCTCCCGCCAGGTCTGCGGCTTGCCCCAGGCTGGTAGCTCCCGCCGGGCCGATGGGTCCCATCGGGTTTGTGGCTCCCGTTGGGTTAGTAGCTCCTGCCGGGTTTGTGGCGTCCGCTGGGTCGGAGGAGCGCGCATGGATCGTCGTCGTGGCCGCGTGTTCCACGGCTTCGGGGTCGAGGCGCAGGCCGTACACGTCGGCGACGCGGAGCACCGCGACCACCAGGAGCGGCGCGCGCGCCTCGCCCAGTGCGGTGCCCGCCGCCGCCGTCAGGGCGGCCAGGTACGGCGCCCGCATCACCCGCGCCGGAATCGGCAGCTCGGGATCGCGCATGGCCAGAGCCGCGCACCGGGCGGCGCACGGGTCGGCCGCCTCGGGCGGCCCGTGTTCGGCGATGGCCGCCGCCAGCGGCCGGTCGATCAACCCCGCCCGGCGGCCGAGCATGCGCCACGCCCAGTCCGGCAACCCGTTCTCGACCAGCGTGATGATGGCGTCCTGCTCCTCCGACGCCACCGTGCCGTCCCCCCGACAGAGCGCGATCAGGGCAGCCGCCGTCTCCGGCTCCGCGTCGCCGAGCTCGCCCAGCGCGTCCAGCCCGTCCAGGTCGGTACGGCGCCAGAACCCCACCGCCGTCGCCGCGAATCGCCCGGTACGCACCGGGGCGGGCGGCTCATCCAACCGGACCACACTCGCATCGATATCCGAGGGAATCCACACATCCGGCGTGGTCCCGACGATCATCTGGTGGCTGGCGGCCGGGTCGGCGCTGTAGGTCGAGAACGACAGCCGCGCCGCCGCCGCCCACGGCAGCGAAAACGAGATCACCGCGATCCACCGGACGATGTCCTCGATGTCCCCGGCGTCCGCCGCGACGAGCACCAACCGTCCATGCCCCCGGGTCAGCGCCTTCCGCACGCTCTCCAGCAACTCGCGAAGCCGCTCATACGCGTCAGTCCCACCGGCGGCCAGCCACCCGCCCAGCGCCTCCGGATCCACGACCGACCCCGGCGCCAGCTCGGTCAATTCCTCGAGTTCCCCCTCAGCGGGAGAATCAGCCCAGAAAGGCGCCCCCCAGAATTCGATCGGCCGCGACCCGACCAGGTCCCCTTCCCGCAGAACCAGCGCATGCCCGAGAAAGTTGCCATACCGCCCCGAGTAATCCCTCCCGAGATAGACACACCTCGACAAAACCCCCGGCTCATACGTCAACGAAACCGGAAATTTCGTGATTTCGGCGGGAGTGGGGCCCAGCGGAGCGCTGGGCGGAGGCCGATAGCTCATATGCGGCGCCGCGAGGTCACGAAGCCTCGCACGGTCGGGCATTCCGGCTCGTCCGTGAACTCCCGCCTGGTCGTGAGACCGTCCCGGGTCGGGAACCCCGGTTCGATGGCGAGGCTGTGCCGGGTCGAAAACTCCCGCCTGGTTGTGAGACCGTCCCGGGTCGGGAACCCCGGTTCGATGGCGAGGCTGTGCCGGGTCGAAAGCTCCCGCCTGGTCATGCGGCCGCGCCGGGTCGTGATTTACCGCGAAATCACCCCCGCCGGGAAGCGGCGCGATGTCCGCGGTCTCCGCGACGAACTGGAAACCCGAGCGGCCCGTCGGGCCGGATTCGGCCGAGGTGTAGTGGAGCTGCCACGCCATACGACTACCCCCGGACTCCGTCGAGCATCTTGAACCGATAGAGCAACCACAACAGCGGATCCTCGACCCGATAGGGCCGGATCCCTCCCGCGCCGACCGATTCGACCTCCGGGACCGCGCCCAGCGCGGAGAGGCCGAACAGCGCGTGGTCGGTGTAGTTCTGCCGCAGGTACCGCCCGACCACCCCGGCCTGCCACTCCTCCAGCAGCGCCAGCACCTGCTCGTGCACGGCCTCCCGGTCGTCCAGATCCAGGGCCCCGGACGGAACCCTGGCCCGGTGCAGCGCCGACTGCCGGGCCAGCGAAGGACGCAGCGCGTCGATCTTGCTCAGCGCCACGGCCACCGGCACGGTCAGCGGCCCGCGGGACTGCCGCAGCAGCTCGGTCACCCGGGTTATCACGTTCAGCGGATCGCTGTCCGGATCGTCGTCGAGCCCGCCGCTACGAGCTAGCGCGGTCCCGTTCAGCGCGGCCCGCGCGCCCGGCAGCTCCAGCGGATCCACCAGGAAGACGATCGCGTCGGCCGCCCGCAGGTAGCGCAGGTGCAGCTCGCTCACGTCCCGGCTGCGCAGATCCTCGCCCGCCGTGTCGAACAGCACCAGCGTGAGCGACTCGGCGCGGGTGCGCAGCCGCCCCCGGATCGTCCGGGTGAGCAGGTAGACGAGCGGATCCCGGCCCCGGTCGGTGACCGCCGACTGGGTGGCGCGCAGCAGGCGATGCTCGCCGTACAGCGGGCGGGCGAACTCCTGGCGGTAGCGTTCGATGGTCCGGTCGTCGCACGGGGTCAGCGAGGCGTCCAGCTCCGCGCCGACCCGGTTCATCAGCTCGTGCAGCAGGACCGCGATGTACGTGCTCTTCCCCGACCCCTTCGCCCCCACCAGCGCCACGATCTTGCCGGGATTGGCGCAGTACTCGGCGGCCAGCCTGCTGTGGCATTGCGGGCACGCCCGGCGGCTGGTCTCCCGGCCGCACTCCGGGCAGCTCGCCCGCCGTCCCGGCCGGCGCACCGAGAACACCGGCGGCAGGGACGGCGGCACCCCGCCGCGATGCCGTCCCAGCACCTCGTCCGCCCGTGCCTCGCACCCTCCCCGGCCGCCGGAACACCGGAACATGATGCGGTTCTCCGCGACGCGCGCGAAGCAGTACGGGCATGTGATCAAGGTTTACCCCATTTTCATGCGGCGGACCGATGGGTCGAGCAGCGCGACGTCCCCTTCGGCGAAACATCGCAGCCAGTACGGCTTGGCCTGCCGGGGCGCGGGCAGCGTCAGGCGGGCCGGGGCGGTGAGATCGGTCCACTCGCCGAGCACGCGGCCGTCCGCGGCGGTGAGCGGCTGGACGAGCCCCGGCTTGAGCACCAGGACCAGGCGCGGCACCCGTGCCGGACGCTCGGCGGACACCTCGACGGTCAGGGTCCGCTTCCACGGCGGACCCTCAGCGATGAGGTCATACCGGACCGGGACCGCGGCGGGCAGCTCGACCCGGACGGCGGGGCCACGCGCGCGCTCGCCCCGCAGCAGCGCGCTCGGCACGACCTCGATCGTGATCGCCTCGTCCTCGGGCGCGTCCAGCCGGATCCCGCCCTGCGCGCGATAGGCCGCCGCGCTCACCAGCAGCCGCTCCGCCGCCCACCCGACCTCGACCTCGGGCACGTCGGGCGGCCAGTCCAGCCCGACCAGCACGGTGCCCCCGCGCCGCTCGGCCGTGACCGAGGCGGGCGCGGTCAGGTTGACATGCTCCCGGTACGCCCCGACGGTGACCAGATCCCCCGCGATCGTGAGCGCCAGCACCACCCCGGTCTCCGGCTTGATCAGATGCCCTTCGGCCACCGGCGTCGCCGCCAGCGCCCTGCCCGCGCCCTGGATCTCGGCCAGCGCCAGCGTCGTCCCGTACGGCCAGGGCGGAGCGCCCTTCAACAGCCGGAACTCCAGCCCGCCGCTGGCGGGTTCCGCGCACGTGATCAGGAGAAGGCCCTGCGGAGCGGGTGTGATCGACAGCTCGGGCACCGGTTCCGGCCGGGCGTGCGGGGTGACCGTGCGGTGCAGGCCGGGCGTGCTCGCGCCGGCTCCGTCCGGCGTCGGGTAGACCGCGTAGACGTGGTAGTGGTGCCCGGCGCCGTTGCGTACGGCCCGGTCGCGGAAGGCGGAGCCGTCCACGGTCACCGGCTGACCGTCGCGCAGCACCACGACGCCGATGGCCTCGCGCGGGGCGGTCCAGCGGCCGGTGACGACGCCGTCCCCGGCGGTGACGCGCAGGTCGCGCGGCTCGGGCCGGACCACGACGGCGGCCGCGGGGGCCGCGGCCGCGGTGGCCTCGCCCCGGCGGGCGGCCACCGCGTACCGGAGCGGAACGTTGATCGGCGGCGTCTCGTCCACGAACCGGCCGGCGTCCGGCCCGGCCCGGAGCGGGACGCCGTCGCGCCGGATCTCGTAGGTGATCTCGCCCGCCCGGGACGGGGACGGCTGCCAGGTGATCGTGACCGTGTCGTCGTGAGGTTCGGCGCGCACGTCGCGGGCGGGGTGGGGGGCCAGGCGGGCCAGCAGGCCGGCCGCGCCCGGCAGGTCGGGGACCCGGCGCAGCGCGTCGGCCAGCAGGATCCACGCCTCGTCCGGGTCGGTGGCGGTCAGCGCCTGGTCGCGGAGCTTCACCGCCGCCGCGAGCCGGGCCGCGATCTCGTTGCCCAGCTCGGTGCCCTCCGGCAGGGTCGCGGCGAGGTCGGCGGCGGCCTGGATCTCGCCCGCGTCCACCAGCTCGCGCAGCCGCGCCCGCGGCCCGCTCGGACCGCCGCCCTCCTGGCGCACCGCGAAGACCAGCCGCCGCGCCTCGCCGGGATCGAGCCCGAGATCCTCCACCGCGAACCGCACCAGCGTCTCGTCGCCGGGATGCTCGCGCACCCGCTCCCGCACCCGGGCGACCAGGTCGTACCGCAGCAACGAGCCCGGATCATCGACCCCGCGCAACGCCGCCAGCACGGTGTCCGCCGAGATCGTCCACGACCCCCGGGTCCGCCGCTGCCAGTCCGCCTCCACCTCCCGAATCCGCTCCCCCAAATCCCCCGTCGGGGTAAATATCCGGAATTGGGTGTCGCCGAGGACGAACTCCGCGAGATGCCGCTTCCGCAGCGTGTCCAGGGCCTCCCGGGCGCGGGCGTAACCCGGATAAGGCGGGATGTCGGGGAGCTGGTCGGGTTCGCGGATCTCGATGCCGAGCTGACCCGCCAGGGCGTCGGCCTCCCGCCGTTCGACCCCCGCCGAACGGGCGATCCCCGCCACCACGTCCGGCGCCAGCAGCCGCAGCCGCCCGGCGGCGTCGTCCAGCCGCCTGCGCAGGTCGGTGACGCGCCGCCGATCCCGCTCCCCGGCCTGGCGCAGCGCCGCGATCAGCGGCCCGGTGTCGCCGTTCGCGGCGGCCTCAAAGATGGGGGCATATCCGGCATGGTCGGATTCGAGGCGGTCGACGAGCTTGCGGAACTTCAGCAGCTGGCGTTGGCGTCGCCAGCATTGCCGTACCTGGCGGACGGTCTCGGCCACCTCGGCCGGGGACATGTCCTGGCGGAGCTGGTAGCGCAGCCGCAGATCCTCGGGGGGTGAACCGGCCTCGCGGGCCGGGTCGAGCACCTCCGCCAGATACCGTCGCTCGTCGAAGGGCATGGCTCAGCTCACCTGGACGCGGGCCAGCGCCGCCCGCGACTCCGCCACTTCCTCCTCGGACATGCCGCCGATCCGCACGCTCAGCTCCAGCCGTTCCCCGCTCTCGTCCTCCCTGGCGGTGACGTGCAGCAGGCCGGAGGTGTCCAGGGAGAAGGTGACCTCGATCGGGAACCCGGCCGGTTTGCCCGGCGGGATCTTCAGATCCCCTTCGGCGATCTTGTTGTTGTCCTCGATGGCGTCCGAGGCGACCGCGCCCGCCTGCTCCATGACCTCGATGGCCACCCGGGTCTGGAAGTCGTCCAGGGTGGCGAAGCCCTCGGTGACGTCGGCGGGCAGCGGGTCGTTGGCGTTGACCAGGTGCGCCACGTACTCGCGGCGGGTGTTGCTGGCGGTCGCCTTGATGCCGAACGCGCGGGACGCGACCGTCTTGATGGTGCGCCCGGCGATCTGCTGCCGCTGGCCGTCGGACAGGCCCGCCCGCGCGGCCATCTCCTCGGCCCTGCCCCGGTCGCCGGCGCTGAGCAGCCGCCGGTAGGTCTCCTCGAACGCGTACAGCGCGGCGCCCTTCGCCACGGCCAGATCCGGGTCCTGCAGCCGCGGCGCGACCCCCAGCTCCTTGGTCAGCGCCTCGGTCACCGCGGGCATCTTGGCCGAGCCGCCGACCAGCACCAGGTGGTCGAACCCGTCCACGCCCTTGGCCCGCGCGGTGTTCAGCGTCTTGCGGGTGATGTCGATCGTGCGGTCCAGCAGGTCGCGGGTGAGCCCCTCGAACTCCTCCCGGGTGATCTCGACCTTGGCCACCCGGCCCTCGTGCATGACCCGGACCACGTGCTTGGTCCGGGTGGTGAGCGTCTTCTTCAGCTCCTCGGCGTCGCGGCGCAGCTGCTGCTCGGTCTGCTTGTCGTCCAGCGGGTCGGCCACGTCCGGGTGCTCCTGCCGGAACCGCTCGGCCAGGTGCTCCACCAGCCGGTCGTCCCAGTCGGCGCCGCCCAGCTCGTGGTCGCCGTCGGTGCAGACGACCTCGATGTCGCCGCCCACCAGGGCGATGACGGTGGTGTCGAAGGTGCCGCCACCCAGGTCGTACACGAGGATGCGGGCGTCCTGGCCCGGGTTGAGCACGCCATAGGTGATCGCGGCGGCGATCGGCTCGGAGATGATGTCGATCACGTTCAGCCCGGCGATCTGCCCCGCCTTGCGGGTCGCGTCCCGCTCGGCCGCCCCGAAGTACGCCGGGACGGTGATGACCACGTCGCCGACCGTGATCCCGGTCGCCGTCCGCGCGTCCTCGGCCAGCTTGCGCAGCACGAACGCGGAGATCTCCTCCGGCGTGTACGGCCGGCCGTGCATGGTCCGCGTGACCTCGTGGCCCATGTCGCGCTTGATCCGGCTCACCACCAGATCGGGTTCGATGACCGCGCTGTCCTTCGCCGTCTGGCCGACCACCACGTTGTCGGGGGTCTCGAAGAAGACGACCGAGGGCGTGGTGTCGGTGTCCTCCTGGTTGCGGTGCACCGTCGGGCGGCTCACGTCGTCCACACTGGCGATGCAGGAGTAGGTGGTGCCGAGGTCGATCCCGTGCACAGCCATCAATCGTTCTCCTCATTGTCCTGAACGTCATTGACGTTCCTGCCGATGACGACGCCGGCCTTGCGGAGTACGCGGTCCTGCTCGGCCAGCCGGAACCCGTCCGAGATCACGGCGACGATCTGGCCGTCCTCGCCGGGTTCGGTGCGGAGCGGTCGGTGCAGGGCCGGGTCGTACGGGTCGCCCGGGGAGACCTCCAGGCGTTCCGCGCCGGTACGGGCGAGGACTTCGGCCACCTCCTCGGCGATCGCCTCCAGGAAGGGGACGACGGGGTCGGCGGCTTCGCGCCGGGTGGCTTCGCGGGTGACCGTGTCGTACAGGCGGTAGAGGCCGGAGCGGACCGGGGTGAGGGCCTCCTGGAGCAGGCCGCGGCGCAGGTCCTGGTTCTCGGCGTGCAGGCGGTCGATGATCTGCTCGCGGTGCGCGGCCCGCTCGTGTTCGCGGGCCACCTGCTCGGTGAGCCGTGCCAAGCCGTTCTCTAGATCAACTTCCTCGTCCTGCTCAGGCAGCATGCCGGGTCCTGATCCTTGGGGACACCACGGCGCAAGTGTCAGCAATTTTCCAACCTGGCGCAATATAAATCCGGATTAGTGGCATATAGCGGATAGGTCAATTTTAGTTACCCATGCCTTTGGGGGGAGGGAGGACTAGAGTTCGCTCTAGATCGGGAGGGCGGAACGGTGAGTGAATTCGCGGCGCGGGTCGCGGCTCTGCGGGTGCGGCGGGGGACGGCCGACGAGGGGGTGTGGCGGTGGGAGCTGGCCTGGGCGCTGGTGGATCTGCTCGCCGAGACCGAGGACTTGGAACCGGCGGATGTGCGGGAGTTGCTGGAGCACGCCGAGTGGATCCTGGCGCGGGATCGGGACGCGGGCGCGCTGCAGCTGGCCGGGCTGGCGCGGTCGTGCTCGTTCGCGCTCAGCCAGGATCCGGCCGATGGGGCGCACGCGACGGGCTATCTGGAGGAGGCGCTCACGCTGTTGCCGCCCGGCGACGAGGGCCGGGGGGAGTTGCTGTATCAGCTGGCGATCGAGTATCTGACGCAGGAGGGCGACCAGCCCGGGCCCCGGCCGCTGGGCCGGATCATCGCGTGCCTGGAGGAGCTTCTCGATCTTCAGGACGATCCGGAGGTCCGGGCCAGGCTGGGGATGGCGGTCGGGTTACGGGCGTCGACGGATGCCGCGCACGCCGGGGAGGTCGATCGGGCGGTTGAGCTGATGGCCTCGGCGCACGGGCTCGTCGAGGACGACGGGTTGCGGGTCGAGTTGGGGCGCAACCTGGCTTTGTCGTACGACACCTGCGGCGACGCCGACACCGCCGCCGACTGGGTGCGGCGCACGCTCGCCGAGCCGGGCGTGGCCGGGACGCCGCTGGAGGCCAGGGCACACCGATATCTGGGGGAGTTGCTGCTACGCCGCTTCGCGCCGCCGCCGGGGGAGTTCGATCTCGGCATGGCGGTACGGGCGACGGAAGCGATGGATCTGCCCGCCAACGTTGACCGGATCGTGGAGGCGCGAGCGCATTTGGAACGTGCCGCTGAGCTGAGTCCCGCCGATCAGGACGTCGCGGCGTTGTTGTCGATGGTCACGCTCGCCGAGGCGGGGATCAACGGCGGGGACTCGCTTCGGGCGGCGGCCACGGTACGGGCCATGGCGGATCGGCTTCCGGCCGATGACCCGCGGCGGACTGAGATGGTCAGCCTGTCGGCCGTCCTTCAGGAGGAGATGGATCCGGTTCTTGGGGCGGGCGAGGAGCTGGACACGCGCATCAAGGAGCTGAGGGTCGTCCTGGCAGGACTGCCCGAAGGGCACATGCTGCGGCCGTGGCTGCTCAGCCGGCTCGGTGCGGCCATCGGGCAGCGGGGGGCGGCTTTCGCGGCGAAACGTGACTGCGAGGAGGCCGTGAAGCTGCTGGTGACCGCCATCGCCGAGATGCCCTCACTCAATCCGCTCCGGGCTCGCACGTTCGTGCTGCTGTCCGGCGCGGTGCTGACCGCGATGCGCGTGGATCCCATGGGCGCCGACCTCGACCGTGTGCTCACCGACCTACCTTCCATGATCGACCCCGTCGGCCTCGGAATCGACGCCGCCTCCGTGCACGTCGTGCTCGGCAGCGCCCACGTGGCCCGCGCGGCCAGAAACAGCTCCGGCCCCGACTACGACCAGGGCATCACCCACCTCCGCCAGGCCATCGACGCCTACCACCCCGAGAATCCCCTGCGACTCCCGCTCCTCTTCATCGCCGCCACCGCCATGACCGACCGCTACGGCACAACCCGCGACCTCGCCCTCCTCGACGCGGCCGGCCACTATCTCGACGAGATCGACACCGTCATGGCGACCATGAACACCCCCGAGTACGCCCCAGGCACACTCGACCGCCGGGCGGCATGGCTCCTACGCGTCCTAGTCCGCTTCAACCAATACCTCCAACGACAAAACCCACAAACCACCGCCCACATGACCACCGACCTGGACCGAATCGCCACACTGACACCACCCGGCCATCCAGAACTACCCATGGTCAATTCACTCCGCGCCTGGGCCCACGGAGTACACGGCCTGACCAGCGGCGACCCCCGAACGATATCGACCGCCCTCGACCAACTGATGGCCGCCGGGTCTGCGCTCGGGCCGACTCGTTCGGCTTCGGGGTCGCCTCGGTCGCAGTCCGC
>NZ_BLAF01000029.1:0-13506 GCF_009687885.1 Acrocarpospora pleiomorpha | reverse complement strand
AGTTGGTTGGCTCAGGTTCAGAATTGGGGCCGGTTGGTTCGGGGTCGGTGTTTGGTTCTGGGTTTGGTGCTGATGGGCTCTATGGGCGGGCGTTGCGTGGGCAGGCGGGGCTGGCCGCAGTTATGAAGGGTCTGACCGCTGGTGATCGGCGCCTACTCGATCAAGGTATCCAGACCCTCATCGAGGTTGTCGCGGCCCCGGACAGCTATCTGGGTGAAACCGGGTCGTGTCGCTACGTTTTGGGCAGCGCGCTCATTCAGCGGTCCCGTATTCGAGGGCAGCGAGGTGATCTGGACCAGGGCATCGCGCATCTGGAAGCGGTTATCCGGGATCGGAGAACCGGTCCGCTGGATGGCGTCTACCCCATCCTGCTTGTTGACCTCGCCCAGGCACACCGCCTCAAAGGCGACCCTCGCGCCGTCGACACCGGGTTGCGGGCGCTCCGTGAACGCCTCGCCGACGTGCTCCTGCAGATCGGCGCGGAACGTGGCTTGGCAATGTCCAAGGCCGCCCGCGACGACACCCTGGAAACCGTGCACTGGGCCCTCGCAGACGGCTGGCCGGAAGCGGCGATCGAGGCTCTCGAACTCGGCCGCGCCATGGTCCTGCACTCCGCCACCGCCGCGGACGCCCTCCCCGCCCTGCTCCGCGATCAAGGCCACCACGCCCTGGCCGAAGAATGGCAGACCCACCTGAGCACCGAGACGGCCACGCGCCCCTGGGAAACCGCCGCCGTCGAACTCGGCCCCGAAGGCCGGATCAGAACCCCCGGCCTGATGATTCCCGGCGACCTCCGGCATCGCGTCCTCGCCGCCGTCGAAGACACCTCCCTGGCCGCACTCCTCACCCCACCCGGTCCGGCGGAAATCGCGCAAACCCTCCGCGACGCCAACCGCCACGCCTTGGTCTATCTCCTCCCTCGCAGCGAATTCGGACCAGGCAGGGCACTCACCGTCTTGGCGAACGGAACGGTCACGACGACCGTTCTGCCGCAACTCGACGCCGGTCGCAACAGCCCCGTCGATCGTTACCAGCGAGCCCAGAACGAACTGGTCAACGGGGTTTCCGGGGCCGAACTCAGGTGGCGCCAGGCACTGACCGACCTTTGCGACTGGGCCGGCGAAGCGGCGATGACGACAATCCTGGAGGAAATCGGCGAAGACGAACCGTCCATCGTCCTGGTTCCGGGAGGAACCCTCGGAATCGTCCCTTGGCATGCGGCCCGCGTGCCCGGTGGGATTGCTGGTGCTGTGTCTGGTGATGCTAGGTATTTGTCAGGTGGGGCTGCCGGTGTTGTGTCGGGGGATGAGACCCGCGTGCCTGGCGGGATTGCTGGTGCTGTGTCTGGTGATGCCGGGTATTTGCTAGGCGGGGCTGCCGGTGTTGTGTCCGGGGATGAGACCCGCGTGCCCGATGGGATTGCTGGTGCTGTGTCTGGTGATGCTGGGCGTTTGTCAGGTGGGGCCGCCGGTGTTGTGTCCGGGGATGGGGCGGGCGTGCCCGGTGGCAGTGCCGGTGCCGTGTCCGAAGATGGTGGGCATCTGTCGGTGGGAATGCCGATCTTGTCTCGGGATTCGGCCTGCCTTGCTGGTCGCGCCTCTGTGCCCCACATGGGTAGGGATGCCGCTCCCAAGCCGATTGGGGAAATTTCGGCAAATGTCGGGTGGGTGTATGCGTGTCAGCGGGCGACGATTTCGTATGTGGCGTCTGCCAGGCAGTTTGTCGCGGCTGCGGTGCGGCCGGTGTTGCCGCCGCGTCAGGCGCCCGTGTTGATTTCCAGTCCTGATCTTGCCTGGGCTATGTGGGAGTGTGCGCGGCTCTTTGAACGCGAATACCCCGGAGCGGTTCGGCTGGGGAAGTGGTTGCGTAGTCGCGATGTTCCGGCCGCTACGGCGGAGGCGGTGCTCGGTGCCATCGCGGGTGGGTATTCGGTGGTGCACTTCGCGGGGCATGCTCGGTCTTCGGTTATTTCGGCGGATTCGGCGTTGGAAGTCGCGGACGGGGAGAAGGTTCCGGTGCAGCGGGTGCTTGGCCGGGGTGGTGGGGTGGGGGGTGGGCTTGTGGTGTTGTCCGCTTGTATGAGTGACTTGTCGGACGGAGATCACGATGAGGCGCTGACCCTGGCCACGGCGTTCCTTGCGACAGGTGCTCGGGGAGTTGTCGGATCAAGATGGGCCATCGATGACGACATTCGAACGGCCGTCTTTATGGTGATATTTCATCGTTTCTTGGGTGAGCGGGAGCCGAGTGTGGCTCTTGTCCGGGCGCAGCGGTGGATGCTGGATCCGGGGCGGCGGGTGCCGGACGACCTTGCCCAGGAGCTTGACGAGGTGATCGGGGAACTGGACTTCGCGGATCCGGCGATCTGGGCCGCGTTCACCCACCAGGGCGTTTCCTGAGGGGATGCACGTAGCCACCATACGGTCGGAGAGATTTGTTCAGTTCGTCCAGGTAGCCAGGGTCATCCAGGAGGACACCGCTCCCAGCCACGTGGCGGACGGCGTCGCCGTTGTCGCAGCGATCGCCGAAGAAGACCAGCACCAAATGGGTCATGCTCGGACTGGACTGCCAGCGAAACCCCTCCGCCCACGCCTGGTTCCGGCGGAGCCAGTCCGCCCATCGCCGAGTCTGCCCATAATCCGCGGCATCGGCCCGAATCAGCGAGATCTTCGCGCACACCCCAGTGAAATCATCAGGTTTGACCAGCTCAAGCACGGTCACATCCCGGACAAGCTCGATCTGCGACAACATCCGCCCCTTGATCGCCTTACGCGGCACCGGACAGTGCCCACGATCGGAGAACGGAATATCCCGCATCACCGTCTCGGCGAGCGCGGTTCCCGGATCATGCGCCGCGTAAAGGTAGGAATACGGCGGCTCGCAAAGTTTCGTACTGTCGAAGCGGCCACCACCCCAATGCGGATCGGTCTGCGTGGGATTGAACGACGCTGCGGAAAACTCGGCACCATGCACCCGCCACAGCCGGGTACCCGCCGCAATCACCTGAGATCGCGGCGAATTCGGACAACGCGCCGGCGGCGCCGGAACCGGCATCACGGCCCCTCGGCCAGCGCGCGAGCCGCCGGCATCAGATCCGGCTCCCTGGGCTGATCCAGCAGTTCAGCCGGAACACTCCCCAGCCAGGCGTTCGGCCCCAGCCACCACCCCGCGACCCCCCACGGATCCTCATCGGCCTCCAGCAACCGATTGATCCGCAACACCAGCGCCCGCGGCCGCCGCTCCCTGAACTGGAAGGCGGGCACCTGCACACCACCATCCGCCCGCTCCAGCCGGATGAGATCGGGATCGTCGCTCCCCTCCACCTCATCCACCCGGTACGCCGGAGCCGCCAGCAGCCTCCGATGAATCACCCTGCGCAGATCCTCCGGCTGAAGCCGCGCGATCACATCGCCCCAGTCGACAACCGGAAACGCCGGATTCAGCCGGGACCCGGTGGGGAGCGCACGCCGTACCGGATGGTCTTCGGGCAGCCCGGCCAGCTGGAGCTCGATCCGCAGCTCGACGGCCAACTCGCCGATGGCGGCGGTATCGCCACCCGCGTCCTGAAGGTCCTTAATGAGCCCGTCGAGCCGCGCCCGCCGGGCAGCGCTCAACCGGCCGCGGACATCCTCCAGATGATCGAGCAACAGGCTGATGAGTTCCGGATCACTCGCCACACCAGAACTTATATCAGATAGACAATACCAATTCCGGAATTATATAGCTGGCTCAAGAGTTAACCGATCGACCACAACCCGGACACACCGGTCATGGAACGCGATCGTGTAGTGATTGCAGTCCGGAACCACCTCGTCACGCAGCCCCGGCAGCTGGGCGGTCCAGGAGTCCGCCAGAGCGTCGGGGATCAGCCCGATCTCCTGGTTCAGCAGCCCGCGCGGAGCCCTGAGCAGACGCAGCGGCGACTTGATCGCACGCAGCGCCGCGCCGATCGCCTCCCCTTCGGTGAGCAACTGGCGCCCATCGGTGCGAACCGCGTCCTCCCGCACACGCGACCGCACCCCACCCTCGATTTCGAGCGCGTCATACCGCACATAGTCCTCCATCGCCGCGGTCCAGTCCGCCAGCGCGGGATGCTCCTTGAAGAACCCGACATACGCCTCGACATCGACGAACGTCTGGCTCAACCGGGCGATCGCCGGACCCAGACGCAGCTCCAGCAGATCATCTGCCGAAATATCCGGCGGAAGCGGCAACGGCAGGCCACCATCCACCAGAACAGTCCGGGCATACTGCCGCTCAACCGCGTGCAGCACCGCCACATACGCCCCCATCGAATGCCCGGTGAGCACGCTCGTCTCATCCGCCCCCACGTGCTCGGCCACCCGCTCGACGTCCTCGGCATGCCGGCGCAGCCCGTACGGCCCGGAAACGCCCGCGCTGTGCCCGCGCCCGCGCAGATCCATGGCCACCATGGACCACCCCGCCGGCAACGACGACCCGACCCGCTGCCACGCCATCAGCGACGCGGTGATCCCGTGCACCGCGATGATCAGCCGGGGCCCGCTCCCGAACCGCGCGATCCGCAGGTCGCCACCGGGCACGGGTACGCGGTCGAACTCCATGGCCGTCTCCTCACGATCGATCGCCCGTTCGACGATACTGGGCATTCCCGGAGAACCTAAAGGACACCGCCCCTGACCCTCGGTCGGACCCTTCCTTATGATCTGTCCATGGATGCGCGCGTTGTCGTGATTGAGCACGAAGTAGAAGCCGGGCTCGGCTACTTCGCGGCGTGGCTGGCCGGCGTGGAAACCGTGGTCGTACGGCCTTACCTGGGGGAACCCGTACCCGATCGGGTGCGGGACGGGCTGCTCGTGCTGGGCGGCGCGGCCTCCGCGTGGGACGACGAGGAGTACCCCTGGCTCCCCGCCACCCGCGACCTGATCAAGACCACCGTAGAGGACGGCGCGCCCGTGCTCGGCATCTGCCTCGGCGCTCAACTCATGACGCTCGCCTGCGGCGGCGAGGTGCGCCGCGGCGCGCCCGGACTGGAGATCGGCGCGGGCACGATTCACCTGCTGCCGGAAGCCCGTGCCGACCGGCTCTTCGCGGACGTGGCAGAGCCCCAGCCGGTCGCGGTGCAATACCACTACGACGCGATGACCACATTGCCGGAACAAGCGGTATTACTAGCCACCGGCGACACGTACCCGAATCAGGCATATCGCCTCGGCGACAATGCGTGGGCGGTGCAGTTCCACCCGGAGGCCACTCCGGACATTTTCCGCGAATGGACGACTGGTCTGACCGGCCATCCAGTCGGTGAGTTGAATTCCCAGGTCGACGCGGCCAGGTCACGATTGCAGGCGCATTGGTGCCCGCTCGCGGAGGCATTCGCCGCCGTCGTGACCGAGCACACCACGCGGGTGCGTGGCCAAACCGCGTGATGACCTGATTACGGACAGAAACCGCTAACGACGCGCACAAGGCGGCGAGTTACCGTGTGCGAAGTCAACGACATGGCCTTTTCGGGGCGCGCCATGTTGGAGTGGTTCTCTCCGAGAAGGAAGATTAGTTGCGAGTTGACGTCGCGGACATCGAGGCGGAGGAAGGGGCGGTGAACACCGCGTCCCGGATGCAGACCACGGCCGGGCGCCTGGCCCGACTCGGCTTCGCCGACGGGGCCAGGGCCGAACGGCTGCTGGACGAACTCGGACCGGAGGCGGTCGGCGATCTCGACCTGCTCGCGGATCTGATCGCCGCGGCCGACCCGGATCTGGCGCTGACCGCCCTGAACCGGCTGGTCGAGCGCGATCCGAGCGTGCTCGGAAGCTTCCGCGCCGACCCCGCGCTCCGGCACCGCATGATCGCCGTCTTCGGCCTCAGCGCCGCCCTCGGCGACCACGCGGTCCGTCACCCGGAGCAGCTGCGCCGCGACGAGTACGAGGACCCGCCGAGCGCCCACGACGAGCTGCTGTTCGCGGTCGGGGCGGACGCGCACCTGCCGGAACCGGTCGCGGGCCTGCCGGTGACCGCCGCGATGGACGCGCTGCGCGCCGCCTACCGGGGCAGGCTGCTGGACCTGGCCGGGCGGGACGTGACCGGCGAGATCACCCTGGCCGGGACCGCCGCCGAGCTGGCCGACCTGGCCGGCGCAGCGCTGGAGGCCGGGCTGGCCATCGCCAGGGCCGAGGTGCCCGAGGCGCTCGACGTACGGCTCGCGGTGATCGGCATGGGCAAGTGCGGCGCGCGCGAGCTCAACTACATCTCCGACGTTGACGTGATCTTCGTCGCCGAGCCGAAGGAGGGCGTCGAGGAGACCCACGCCCTCCAGGTCGCCACCCGGCTGGCCCAGAGCATGATGCGGGCCTGTTCCACCACCACGCCCGAAGGCACACTCTGGGAGGTGGACGCCAACCTGCGCCCCGAGGGCAAGCTGGGGCCCCTGGTCCGGACGCTGGACAGCCATCTGGCGTACTACCGCCGCTGGGCCAAGACGTGGGAGTTCCAGGCGCTGCTGAAGGCCCGTCCGGTCGCGGGCGATCTGGAGCTCGGCGGTGTCTACGTCGAGGCCGTCAACGCGATGGTGTGGCAGGCCGCCGCGCGCGACAACTTCGTCGAGGACGTGCAGGCCATGCGCCGCCGGGTCGAGGCGCACGTACGGGTCAGCGAGGCGGAACGGCAGATCAAGCTCGGGCCCGGCGGGCTGCGGGACATCGAGTTCGCGGTGCAGTTGCTGCAGCTCGTGCACGGGCGCTCGGATCCGCTGCTGCGCCGCCGGGCCACCCTGTCGGCGCTGGCCGCGCTGTCCCGTGGGGGATATGTCGGGCGAGAGGACGCGAAGGCGCTGGCGGAGGCGTACACGTTCCTCCGGCAGGTCGAGCATCTGATCCAGCTGCACCGGCTGCGCCGTACCCACATGGTGCCGTCGGACGTCGCCGACCTGCGCCGGATCGGGCGCGGCCTCGGCATGTCGACCGATCCGGTCGGCCAGTTCACGACCACCTGGAAGCGGCACGCCCTCGAAGTCCGGCGACTGCACGAGAAGCTCTTCTACCGCCCGCTGCTCCAGGCCGCCGCCCGGCTGCCCTCCGAGGAGACCCGCCTGTCCACCACCGCCGCCCAAGCCCGCCTGGAAGCCCTCGGCTACGCCGACCCGGCCGGGGCGCTGCGCCACATCAGCGCGCTGACCAGCGGAGTCTCCCGCCGTGCGGCGATCCAGCGGACCCTGCTCCCGGTCATGCTCGGCTGGTTCGCCAACGCCCCCGACCCCGACGCGGGACTGCTCGGCTTCCGCCAGATCAGCGACAAACTCGGCACCACGCCGTGGTACCTGCGCCTGCTCCGCGACGAGACCGCCGTCGCCGAGCAACTCGCCCTCCTGCTCGGCACCAGCCGCTACATCACCGGCCTGCTCCTGCACGCCCCCGACGCGGTCGCCATGCTCGGCTCCGCCACCGACCTCGCCGTCCGCCCCGTCGAGGCGCTGCACGCCGAGATCGCCGCCACCGTCGCCCGCCACGGCTCCGACGCCGAAACCGCCGTCGCCTCCATCCGCGCCCTCCGCCGCCGCGAACTCTTCCGTACGGCAGGCGCGGACCTGGCCGGCTACATCGACATCGAAACCGTGGGCCAGGCCCTGTCCGCGCTCAACGACGTCACCATCCAGGGCGCCCTGGACGCCGCCATCAACAAGGTCGCGGCGGAACGCCGCGGCGAGTTCCCCACCCGGATCGCGGTCATCGCGATGGGCCGCCTCGGCGGCTTCGAATGCTCCTACAGCAGCGACGCCGACGTCATGTTCGTGCACTCCCCGATCCCCGGCGCCGAGGAGAAGGACGCCACCGACGCCGCCCACGCCGTCGCCGAGGAACTGCGCCGCCTGCTCTCCCTCCCCGCCCCCGACCCGCCCCTCGGCGTCGACGCGGGCCTGCGCCCCGAAGGCCGCCAAGGCCCCCTCGTACGGACGCTGTCCTCCTACCGCGCCTACTACGACCGCTGGTCCTCCCACTGGGAGGCCCAGGCCCTGCTGCGCGCCCGCTTCTGCGCCGGCGACCCCACCCTCGGCGCCGAGTTCGTCGACCTCATCGACCCGCTCCGCTACCCCGCCGACGGCATCCCCGCCGAAGCCGTACTCCAGATCCGCAAGCTCAAGGCCCGGATGGAGGCCGAGCGCCTGCCGCGCGGCGCCGACCCCACCCTGCACACCAAACTCGGCCGCGGCGGCCTCTCCGACGTGGAATGGGTCGCCCAGCTGCTCCAGCTCCGGCACGCCGGTCGCGTCCCCGCCCTGCGCACCACCACGACCCTGAACACCCTCCGCGCCGCCGTCGTCGCCGGCCTGCTCGACCCCGGCGACGAGACCACCCTCGTCGACGCCTGGCGCTTCGCCTCCCGCGTCCGCGACGCCATCATGCTGGTCCGCGGGCGCGCCGCCGACAGCATCCCCGGCCTGGTCAAGGAACGCGCCCTCATCTCCCGCACCCTGGGCTACCCGCCCGACGGCTCCGAGGACTTCATCGACGACTACCGCCGCGCCACCCGCCGCGCTCGCGTCGTCGTCGAGCGGGTGTTCTACGAGGATTGAGTCACTTCTGCAGCATCACGTGCAGGCCGAGGGCGACACCCGCCACGACCACGAGCAGGCACAGGCCCGCGGCGGCACGGCCGATGACCTTCCCGGCGGACAAGCCGACGAGGGCCAGGGAGAACACGGCCGCCATTCCCGCACCCGCCACCAGAGAGGCGACCAGGACCCGCCACAGAGCGGCCAGGTCGAGCCAGTCGTTCACGCCGATCGCTCCTTCGCGGTCCACTTGTCGTTGACGTTTCCGGCGTGGACCGGGGCTCGGCGGGACAACAGGTAGAGGCCGCCGGACAGCACGGCGGAGACTCCGGAAACCGTGAGCACGCCCAGGCTGCCGCCGATGCGGTTCGCGCTCGCCCAGGCCAGCGCGCCGACCAGCGCGGCCGCCGGGATCGTGATCAGCCAGGCCACGCCCATCCGGGCGGCTACGCTCCAGCGAACCTCGGCCAGCCGCTTCCCGAGACCGGCGCCGATCACCGAACCGGCGCACACCTGGGTGGTGGACAGCGGGAACCCGAAATGCGACGAGGAGAAGATCACCGCCGCCGACGAGCTCTCGGCCGCGAATCCCTGCGGCGTCTCGATCTCCGTCAAGCCCTTGCCCATCGTACGGATCACTCGCCAGCCGCCCAGATACGTGCCCAGCGAGATCGAGGTCGCACTGGCCACGATCACCCAGAACGGCACCCCCGCGTCCTGCCTGATCACCCCACCGGTGATCAGCGCGAGCGTGATGACGCCCATGGTCTTCTGCGCGTCGTTGGTTCCGTGCGCCAGCGAGACCAGCGACGCGGATCCGATCTGCCCCAGTTTGAACCCGCGGCTCCGGATGCCTTCCGGGACTCTTCTGGTGATGACGTACACGAGGAAGGTGCCGAGGGTGGCCACCACGATCGCCGTCATCGGGGCGAGCACGGCCGGGATCAGCACGTGCGACATCAGCTCCTTCCCCTTGACCGCCGAAGCCCCCGCCGCGATCAGCGTCGCCCCCACCACCCCGCCGATCAGCGCATGCGACGAACTCGACGGAATCCCGAAATACCAGGTCAACAGATTCCAGGCGAGCCCCCCGATCAGCCCCGCGAACACCACGGTGAGCGTGATCGCCCCCGTCTCCACGATCCCCGTGGCGATCGTCGCCGCCACCTTCAACGACAGAAACGCCCCCGCGAAGTTCAACGCCGCCGACAACCCCACCGCTACCTTCGGCCGCAACGCCCCCGTCGCGATCGACGTCGCCATCGCGTTCGCCGTGTCATGAAACCCGTTGGTGAAGTCAAACGACAACGCAGTGACGACCACAACCACCAGGAGCACGGCCTCAGCACCCATAACGGCCTAGCTGGCACTTTAACGCCCAAATATGCACACCAATGATCACAATTCCCAAATATCACGCCTTGGCGACTCCCGGACAACACGCCGCTCCGACAGTCTCACCGGTCTTTGTCTGCTCTTTGGAGAGATCGTCTCTTTGGGAGACGGAGCTGACGATCGTGGCATGACCTTGCCTGCTCGGGCGCTGGCGTCGGATTCTCCAGACGCGACGGTGGTGCGGGCCCCGACCGGCTGAAGAGCCGCGGCGCTACCCGATGACCACCGACCTGCGGCAGGTCGCCGTGGGTGAGCTTACTGGCATAACGGCTGCGGATAGATCACCGTCGGGTCTCGGCATTGGTCGGGTCTCGGCATTGAAGGTGTTGAGCTACTTCGCTGTCGAGGTGGTGGTGGAGCGGGATTTCAGGCCGGTGACCCGGCGGAGCATGTCCCACCAGAAGGGGGCGCCGAAGAGGAGGGCGACGAGGGTGAGGAGGAAGCCTGGCCAGTGGCTGGAGGTGATCAGGCGGTCCCACCAGTCGCCGCCGCGCCAGGTCCAGGAAGGGCTGCCGGATGGCGGGATGGTGGCGCTGACGGGAGCGTGAGCGAAGATCTTGACGAAGGCAGGGGTGCTGAGGACTTCGGTGACGCAGGTATAGGTGTCTTTGTCGGGCTCGCATTGTGCCTTGATGGGGGCGAGGGCCTGCTCACCCTGGTCGGCGAAAGCGGCAACCGCGCTGCGGTATGCGTTGTCGTTGAGCAGGGTCTTGCCGTATTCCAGGGCGTCCATGCTGAACAGGAGGGTGACCAGCAGACTGAGGATGCCGACCGCCCATCGCACATATCTGCGGTAGAGCAGCGTGAGCCGCGTCATCTCACCGTCGAACCACTCTTCGACACCCTTGCGGAACGCCTCCATGTCCACCGGGCTGGGAGCGGCCGTCTCAGCGGGCGCGGCGGCCGTGCCAGGTGTGGTGGCTGTGCCAGGTGCGGTCGTGCCGGCTGCGGTGGCTGTGCCGGGTGTGGCTGCGGTGGCTGTGCCGGGTGTGGGTGCAGTGACGGTGCCGGGTGTGGGTGTGGTGGCGCTGCCGGCTGCGGTGACGGTGCCGGGTGTGGGTGCGGTGGCAGTCCCGGGTGTGGTGGCCGTGCCAGGTGGGGTGGGGGTGCTGGCTGTGGTGACGGTGCCCGGTGTGGTGGTGGCCGTGCCGGGTGTGAGCTCGCTGCCATCGATGAATGGAGTATGGGCTGCCGGGGGCGATGGGGTTAGGGGGACAGGGGTTAGAGCTGGAAGTATGCCGCCTGATTTCTCCCAGATGGCGGCAAGTGGGCGGTAGAGCGGGCTCTTGAGCGTTTGGAGTTGGCCGAGCAGGGGCTCGACCCCGCCTCGAACGCTGGCTATTTCCAGCAGCGCGACGGAGAAGCGTGATGGCGGGATTTCGGCGATGGTTGTTTTGCCCTGTTTAGCTTCGTCGATTTCCTGGAGGCGCTCGTGCAGCAGATCGGTGAGGGACTCGCCGTGCTCACGCGGGTCGGCTTGTTCCGCGCCGTGGGCCGAATCGATACTCGCTGCTCCGGCCGAATCGACATCCGCCGCTACGGTCGATTCGGTGGTGCTGCTGTCGGCCTGCGTGGAACCTGCGACCTCGGGCGAACTGCCTGCCTGGTCGGCGGGGGTGCTGGCGATCAAGATGTCGGACGGGAGGACAGCGAACGGCGACCCTGCGGTTCCCTCGGCTCCTGTAGATCCCTCGGATCCCGCAGATGGCCCTGCCGACTTGATCTCGGCGGCGACGAGGGAATCGGCTGCTGCCGCCAGGGGCGGGCTGTGGACCGGAGCCGGATGCGGGCTGAAGGCAGGGCGCGGGTCCTTGCCGAAGGGTAACTTGGCGAAGACGCCGAGAAGGGTCGCTGGCAAGCGCGAGCGGATCATCTTCGGGGGCGGCAGAAGATCGGCGAGCGCGCTGCGCAGCCTTCGGCTGAACCGGCTGAAGCCCTTGAGCCGAGCATCCAGCCACCGCAGAACACCCGGGACCTTCTCCACGACCTCGCCACCATCGAGCGTGTCACGCAGATAAGCCCACAGGAACTTACTACGGATCCCGAGCAGCCGGACAAGACCTTCGTTCAGCCCGCTGACCAGAAGCGACAGCAACAGAAAGGCAAGAATCAGACCGATGGCAAGGTCGACATAATACGAAACCAATGTGATCACCCGCGTCGTTGATACACCGTCCACCGTCGACCCGCAACGATTTCAACAAACCAACCCTCCAAACCATCCAGAACGCTCTAATCCCCCTCATCCAACGCCCACACATTGAGGAACTGCGCCCCACCCCGCAATACCTCATAACGCACCCCAACCTCCCTCCACCACGTTCGGCCCGCACCAACGTCCCCCGCCTCGCCGTCGTGCGCGACGGGTGGAATGAGGCCTTCGGCGCTGGCGATGTCGGTGGCCGCGATGGTGAGTTCGGCGGGAAGCGGGTGACTACCTCGAGTGGGGCGGGTGGCGATGGCGGTGAGTTGGCGGCTGAGAAGGACGTGGGCGAGACCGTGGATGGTGGTCGTCCAGGTGGGCACTTGGTCGTCGGGGACGGCGAAGACGCGGAGTTCCGGAAGGCCGAGGCGGGTCATTCCGTGAGTGGCGAGTTGCACGCCTCCGGCATCGAATCCCGATGAGACGCGCAACCACGATGCCACCGCGAAGTCCTCGAATGACGCGAGCGAAGAAGGGCTGGACGGGATGATTTGACTGGGTTCTGAGCAGGCGCACGGTTCTGGCGAGCGCGGAAGGGGGCGTGCCGGGGGGAGAGGGCGCCCAGTGTCGGCGTCGATGGGCGTTCCTCCGAGTGAGGAGGCGAGCGCTCTGGCGGCGGACGCTCCGGCCCAGAGATGGGTGAAGGGCCAGCCCGGCGGCGACGTGCAGCTCACCAGGAGATGGGATGAGCTTTCCAGCAGGGGAAGCAAGGGTTCGAGTTCGGGCGAGCAGGTGGCGCAGCACAACAGCTCAGCCACGGCCATAACTCGCGGGTCCACCGCCGTCACCTGCTCGACCCAAAGGTCGGAGACCGCGACGGTGGGTGAACTTCGCAGGGCCCTGGGCGCGACGACCAGAAAGGCAGCGGTCAGGGACTTCGGCAGAGGCAGCAGAATCACCCCCGCAACGTGCCATCTCCGCGACCGCCTCCGACCTCCCGAACCCCATTCTGTGGATACTCGGTGTTATCCACAGCCCTTCAACGACAATCAGCTCGTGATCTTCTGCGGCTCCTCGTGACCTTCTACACCTCACTGCCTCCGCACCCATGGTGATGGTCTAGCCGCGCTCGTGGATGCGGTTGTGCGATGGCTGCCTGTAGGCGTGCCCTCGTCGGTCCGGCACGGGGTCGAGCGCCGAGTCGCGTGCGCGGCCGGAGCCGGTTGCAATGGCCCCGGGCGAAGCCGGAGTTGAGTGTGACACCCCGGGCAGGGCCGGAGTGGGGTGCGATGCCTTGGGCAGGGCCGGGGTTGGATGCGGCGCTGGTGGAAGCCATGCCGGAGTCGGATGCGACCCCCTGGCGGTGCCGGGGTTGAGTGTGACTCCCCGGGCAGGGCCGGTGTGGGGTGCGATGCCTTGGGCAGGGCCGGGGTTGGATGCG
>NZ_BLAF01000028.1:9710-144028 GCF_009687885.1 Acrocarpospora pleiomorpha | reverse complement strand
TGGTGCTACAAGTTAACTGAACTAAATTATGAGTTTTCGCAGTTCAGGGGCATTTGGGCGGTGTCTCTGTTAGCGTCCCGCCTCATGGTCGGTGGGAATGATCAGCGGGATCTGGCGAGGGCGGTCGTACTCGATTTGGGACGGCTGGCTGAGACCGGGAATGCATGGGAGCCGTTCCAGCTGCTGGATGCTGACGGTGTGCTGGTGGAGCCGGTGGCTGTTTTCTTCGCCGGGCTCCAGGCGGAGGAAAAGTCGGTTTCGACGCTGAGAGCCTACGGCAACGACTTGTTGCTGTGGTGGCGGTGGCTGGCTGCTGTCGGGGTTGCGTGGAACCACGCGACCCCGATAGAGGGCCGGGACTTCCTGCGGTGGATGCGGGTCGCGGACAAGCCGACTCGAGTTCATTGGCGTTATCGGGATGGGGCTTCGCCACCAGCCTCAGATGAGAGGCCTGGAACGGTGAAGCGTGCGTCGGCGGGGGCGAACCCGGTGACGGGGAAGGCAGGGCCTGGCCTCAAGTACGCGCCCGCGACCAGGGCGCGCGCCGAGTCGACCTTGCGCACCTTCTATGACGTCCATCTGGAGACTGGCCAGGGTCCCATCATCAACCCGTTCCCGCTGGACCGGTCGCGGCGTGCGGGCCGGGCCAACGCCCACCACAATCCGATGGACCAGTTCAAGCGTGGGCGGAAGGGTCGTTACCGGCCCAAAGTTTCGAAGCGGATCCCCAAGCGGATCCCCGACGAGCAGTTCAACGAGATCTTCGCCGGGTTGAAATACCACCGGGACCGGGCTCTGCTGGCGTTCTGGGTGTCGACCGGTGCCCGTGCCGAGGAGTTGTTGGACTCCTTCCAGGGTGACGTGTATCCAGGTGACCAGTTGATCTCGGTGACCCGTAAGGGCAGCCGGGATATCCAGCAGATCCCGGCCTCCCCGGACGCGTTTGTCTGGCTGAGGCTCTACCAGGAAGAGATCTGGAAGCGGGGAGCTCCCCGGGGCCGCGACCAGCCGTTGTGGTTCACGCTCCGGCGGCCGTTTCGGCCGCTCACCTACGCGGCGGCCCGCGCCATGTTCCAGCGCGCCAACGAGTTGCTCGGCTCAAACTGGGGCATCCATGACCTGCGGCACACGGCCGCTTGGCGGATGGCCCAGGACCCAGAAATGTCCATCACCGATGTTCAGTGGATCCTCGCGCACGCCTCGCTGGAGACCACCCAGCTCTATACCGCTCCCGACCAGCACGAAGTCATCGTCAACACCCGGGCCTACCACCAGCGGCGGGCCAGCAAGCCCGCTCAGACGCCTCCGCCGCCGGCTCCGGGCTACAACCCCGAGTCTTTGCGCACCCTGTTCGGGGACCCCCCATGACCATCCGGACACAACCTCCTGAGCAGGAGACCCGATCTCAGACCGGCGGTCAGTGGCAAGGTGCCGCCTCCGCCGCCGGCGAGGCGCTCAGGCAACTCCGGGCCAAGTTCCCGCCCCGTTCGATACCTGAGGCATGGCCGGCCACCTGCGCCAGTACGGAGCAGATCGTGGAGCGCCTGGACCGCCCACCGTTGCGAAGTGCCAACAAGCACACACACTATTCGCGGCGGACTGGGGCGCTCAGGTTGTTGGCGTGGTTGGAGACGATGCCCGGGACTACCTGGCAGCAACGGTGGCTGGCTTCCGGTGCCCAGGAGTCGGGCGCGGAATGGACGAACGAGCCGTTGTCCTGGTGGCAAGGACGAGACGGGCGATGCAACAGGGACCTGCTCGGGGCCGGGCTGGTTGCCGTGCTCTGCGCGGACGTGTTCCGGCCGGATCTGGAGTGGCTGTCGCGGATCATCCAGTCCCAGCACTGGCGGAACGCGGTCGCCGCCCATCGCGATCCGCGGGGCTACGCCGACCTTCAGGCCGCGATCGGCCAGGAGACGAGCTCGTCGAGCAGGGTGGCGATCGCGCTCGGCCAGATCGCCACCCTGGTCCTGGCCAAGGGCGGTGGCGTCAAGGACATCGTCGTCGGTGACTGCCTGGAACTTCGAGAGGTCGAGGCGAGGACTCGAGTCAAGAAATCTGCAGGAAGATCGCACTTCTACAGCATGCTGCGGGACCTGGGCATCTTTCCCGCCGACGCCCCACCGACCATGCAGTATCTGCAAATCTACTCCGGCCAGCTCACCGTCGAGCAACTCGTGGACCGCTACTCCCTGCAGTGCAAGCCAGTCCGGGACCTGATCGTCGACTACCTGCACGAACGCCAGCCAATCCTGGACTACACCAGCTTGCGGCAAGCCTCCCGGACCCTAGGCATGCACTACTGGAAAACCTTGGAGTCCATCCAACCGGGGATCGAATCCATCCGTCTCAGCCCCGAGGTCGCCGATGCCTGGAAAGAACGCCTCCACACGAAGGTCACCCGCCAGCGGCAGCCGGACGGCTCCATAGCCGAGATTTCCTCACCTCGCACCAACGTGGTGAGCCTCCTGACGTCAGTCAGGGCGTTCTACCTCGATATCGCCCAATGGGCCGCCGAAGACCCCGCCCGCTGGGCGCCATGGGCCGTGCCCTGCCCGATCACGTTGGCCGAGATCTCGGCCAAAAAGGGCAAGGCGCACCGGAAAGCCCGGATGGATCAACGCACGCGCGAACGGCTCCCCGCGCTACCCGCTCTCGTCCAAGCCGCGCATCAGCAACTTCAGCAAGCCCGGCTCTGCCTGGACGCCTTCAACAGCGCAATGCCCGGCGAGTCCTTCACGGTCCTGGATCAGACGTTCATCAAGCAGAAGAGCTCCGGCGCTCATGGTCCAGTCACCACTGCCTACGCCTTCGACACCGCAGGTCGTCGCCACAACCTGGGTTCCGCCGAGCGGCGGGCATTCTGGGCGTGGGCGACGGTGGAGTTCCTGCGGCACACCGGCTGCCGGGTCGAGGAGATGCTGGAGACCAGCCACCACAGCATCACCCAGTACACCCTGCCCGATACCGGTGAACTCATCCCGCTGCTACATATCGCGCCCTCCAAGACCGACGAGGAACGCCTCCTGGTCATCGACGTCGAACTGGCAGATGTCCTTGCCGCGATCGTCACCCGAGTCCGTGACCGCACCGGGCAAATCCCCCTCGTCTCCTCCTGGGACCCCCACGAGAGGGTCTGGAACCCGCCCATGCCACTGCTGTTCCAGTGGCGGAACGGCGGCCACCTCCGCGGAGTCAGCGACAGCGCGATCCGCCTAGGCCTGAAACTGCTCCTCGAACAGACCGGCCTCACCGACGCATCCGGGCAGCCGCTGAGCTACACACCCCACGACTTCCGAAGGCTCTTCACGACCGAGGCGATCCTCAACGGGATGCCCCCGCACATAACGCAGTTGATCTTGGGGCACAAGGACATTAATACCACCATGGGGTATCACACGGTCTATCCCCAAGAGGTGATCAACGGTCACCGGGCCTTTATCGCCCGCCGACGGGCGCTGCGTCCCAGCGAGGAGTACCGCACTCCGACCGACCAGGAGTGGGAGGAGTTCCTCGGCCACTTCCAGCGGCGGAAGTTGGCCTTGGGCGAGTGCGGCCGGGCTTACGGGACGAGCTGCCAACACGAGCACGCCTGCGTGAGATGCCCTCTCCTGCGCGTCAACCCACACGAGAAGCTGCGCCTGATCGAGATCCGCGACAACACGGTCGCCCGCATCGCCGAAGCCAACGAACGCGGCTGGCTGGGCGACCTCGAACAGCTGGCCCTCACCCTCACCGCCGCCAACGGCAAGCTCGCCCAGCTCGAAGAACGAGTACGGAAGGCCGCCGTAGTCCCTCTCGGCATGCCGACCTTCCGCGACGTCGCCGGCCGCACGGCCGCCCTGCCTGCAAGAAGGCGAAGCTGAAAGCTGTCCGCATCGACGTTCACAGCCAAGCTCCCATACCCCCTTTTCATGATCGCTTGATAGTTCAGAGAATACGGCACCCCCGGTATCGCCCGGGCGCAGCAACTCGCGGCGCTCGCCACCGAAGATCTCACTCGCCAGCACCGGGCCGAGGCCGCGTACGTCGGCTGCGTCAACGGCCCCGAGCAACTCGGCCGGATCATCGACCCGAGCATGTGTCACGGAACAGCGGGCCTGCTCGTGACCGGCCGACGGATCGCCGAAGACGCCCTCACCGAGATCCCCCTCCACACGCTCTTGGAGATCCACCACAGCGAGGCGGTCGCCGCTGACGTGCCCCCAGGGTTCCTGGTCGGCAGAGCCGGGGTGGAACTCGCCTTCCACACCACGGTGACGAACTGGGACGCCAGCCTCCTGCTCATCTGACCGAAGGACCGGACCGCCGTCATGGAAGAGACCCCTTGGGCACAGGTCAACATCATCTACCGTGCGCAGGACCGCACGGACCGAGAACGTGAGGCGCTCGCCCACCTGGTCCCGGCACTCGCCGCAGCCGAAGCGTCCGGGCTGCTCTCGCGCTGGTTCTTCATCCGCAAACGGCACTGGCGCATCCGCTACCTCCCCGTGGAAGGGGCCGCTGACCAGGCCCTCGCACACTTGACCGCTGGCGTCCAATGGGCGCACGGCAGCTACGAGCCAGAGGTCCACGCCTTCGGCGGGCCGTCGGGCATCGACGCCGCCCACACGCTGTGGCACGCCGACAGCCGAAACACGCTCGCCTACCTCGCCTGCGGCGGCGGCGACCGGCGAGAACGATCCCTGGTCTTGTGCACCGCGATGATGCGAGCCGCCGATCTCGACCTCTACGAACAGGGCGACGTCTGGGCACGGGCAGCCGAACACCGCCCGGTCCACCGCGCGGACCTCCCCGACCGGCGCACCTGGGACGCGTTCACCGTCGACGTCCGCCTACTACTCACCGGCGCGGCCAACCCTGACGGAGCTTACGCGGACTGGCTGACCGCGTTCCAGACAACGGGCATGACGTTGACGGGCCTTACGCACGAGGGAACCTTGACGCGCGGCATTCGCGCGGTGATCGCCCACCACGTGCTGTTCCACTGGAACCGCCTCGGGCTCACCGCCCAGTCCCAGGGCATGATCGCGTTGGCGGCGAAAGAAGCCATCTTCAGAAGCTGACCCTCGTCAGCCTCCCTGACCACCGTAAGGCCCGCAGCTACCGCGACTTCCCGTGCCAGCTGTCCCAGAGGGCGGCGTAGGCTCCCTTCGCGGCTACTAGCTCGTGGTGGGAGCCCAGTTCGCTGATTAGGCCGTCCTCGACTACGGCCACGCGGTCGGCGTCGTGGGCGGTGTAGAGGCGGTGGGCGATGGCGATCACGGTTCGGCCGTCCAGTACGGCGGCCAGTGAGCGTTCCAGGTTGCGGGCCGCGCGGGGGTCGATGAGGGAGGTGGCCTCGTCCAGGACCAGGGTGTGGGGGTCGGCCAGGACCAGGCGGGCCAGTGCGAGTTGCTGGGCGTGGGCTGGGGAGACGGGCGCGCCGCCGGAGCCGACCACGGTGTCCAGGCCCATGGCTGAGACCCATTCCCAGGCGTCCACGGCTTCCAGGACCCGGCGTACCTGCTCGTCGGTGGCGTCGGGGCGGGCGATCAGTACGTTGTCCCGTAGGGTGCCGCGGAACACGTGGTGTTCCTGGGTGACCAGGGCGACGTGGCCGCGTAGTTCGTCCAGCGGGAGTTCCACCAGGGGGGCGCCGCCCACGGTGACCGCGCCGGTGCGTGGGGGGTGGATTCCGGCCAGCAGGCGGCCCAGGGTGGATTTGCCCGCGCCGGACGGGCCGACCATGGCCAGGCGTTCGCCGGGGCGAATGTCCAGGTCGATGCCGTGCAGGACGTCGTGGCCGTCGCGGTAGGCGTACCGGACGCCGGTGGCGCGTAGGTCCTCGCCGTCGGCCTGGACGCCGGTGGCGACGCGGTCGTCGCTGACGTTGGCCACGCCGAGCAGGCGGGCCATGGAGGCGCCGCCGACCTGGAGTTCGTCGATCCAGGAGAGCAGGCGGTCGAGCGGGTCGATGAGCTGCTGGATGTAGAGGATGGCGGTGGTGGTCTGGGCGATCGTCACCCAGCCTTCGATGTAGAGGAGGCCGCCGGCCAGGGCGGTGGCGACGATGGGGATCACGTAGCCGAGTTCCACGGCGGGGAACCAGACCATGCGCAGGCCCAGGGTGTAACGTTCGGCCGCGAACGAGCGGGCGATGTCGGTGTCGGTCCTGGCCCGGCGGCGTTCGCGCAGGCCCAGGGCCTCCACCGTGCGGGCGCCCTCGACCGTCTCGGCCAGGCCCTCGGTCATGTCGGCGTAGGCGGCGTTCTCGCGGAGGTAGCCGTCCCTGGCGCGCTTGAGGTACCACCGGGTGGAGATCCACAGCAGTGGTACGGCGACCAGCGAGGGCAGCGACAGCAGGGGCGCGACGATCAGCAGGCCGCCCAGCATGAAGACGCCGGTGACGACCGCGATCAGGGTCTCCGGCACGGCCTGCCTGACCGTGCGGGACAGCGCGTCCACGTCCCGGGAGGTACGGGTGATGAGGTCGCCGGAACCCGCCCGCTCGACGGTGGACAGCGGCAGCGCGAGCACCTGGTCGACGAACTCCTCGCGGAGCTCGGCCAGGACGCGCTCGCCCAGGGCGGAGGAGGCGTACACGGCGAATCTGGTCAGCACCGCTTGGGCGATCATGAAGCCGGCGAAGGCCAGGACCAGCGTGTCCACGTCGATGAAGGTGCCCTCGGAGACCGCCTGGACCAGGTTGCCGAGCACCACGGGACCGGCCAGGCCGGAGATCGCGGCCAGCACGTGCAGGCCCAGCGCCCCGCCCAGCTGCCGGGGGTATTTCAGGGTCAGCCGCCGCGCGTAGGCGCGCACCTGCGCCCGGTCCGCGACGGGCAGGATCTGGCGCGCCATCAGTCCTCCCCTCGGGTGACGGTCGATCGGTAGCCGGGGTCTGCCTGGAGCAGTTCCCGGTGGGTGCCCTCGGACCTGACCGTGCCGTCGGCCACGTAGAGCACGAGGTCGGCCCGGTCCAGGACCAGCGGGCTGGTGGTGCACACCAGCGTGGTGCGGCCCGCCCTGGCCTTGCCGAGACGTTCGGCGATCCTGGCCTCGGTGTGCGCGTCCACGGCGCTGGTGGGCTCGACCAGGATCAGGATCTCCGGGTCGGCCAGCAGCGCCCGGACCAGCCGGAGCCGCTGCTGCTGGCCGCCGGAGAACTCCCGGCCCGCCTCGGCGATCTCGGTGTCCAGGCCGTCGGGCAGGGCCTCGACGATGTCCAGCGCGCACGCGGTGTGCAGGGCTCGGGCCAGGTCGTCGTCGCGGGCGGCGCCGCGCACGTCGAGCTCGTCGCGGAGGCGTCCGGAGAAGAGTTTGGCCGCGTTGTCGGCGACCAGGACACGTTCGCGCAGCGCGGCGAAGTCGAGATCGGCGACCGGCATGCCGTCCAGGGTGACGTCGCCGGGGGTGTAGTGGCCGAGCCGGTCGGCGATGGCGATGGCGTCCTCGGCGTCGGCGGCGGCCAGCGCGATCAGCAGGCCGGGCCGGACGACCACGCCGGACTCCCGGTCGGCCAGCGGCCCGTCCGGGACGGCGAGCGCGCCGCCGGTGATCTCCGGGTCCAGGTTCAGGATCCGGCAGACCCGGCGGGCGGCCACATGGCCTTTGGTCAGCTTGTCGGCGGCCTCGGTGAGGGTGCGCAGCGGGGCGATCAGGAAGACCGCGTAGCCGTAGAAGGCGACCAGGTCGCCGCCGCTGATCTGGCGGTCGAGGGCGAAGCGCGCGCCCAGCCAGGTGACGGCGGCCACCAGCAGGCCGGGGAGCAGGATCTGCATGCCCTCCAGCAGCGATTCCATCGAGGCGACCCGTACGCCGGCCTGGCGGGTTCGCTGGGATTCCTCCCGATATCGGTCGGCGAAGACCTGCTCGCCGCCGATGCCGCGCAGCACGCGCAGGCCGACCACGATGTCCGCGGCCCGGGTGGCCATGTCGCCGTACAGGTCGCGCTGGCGTTGCTGGCGGTGGTGCAGGGGTTTCAGCAGCGGGGCCACGGCGGCGACCATGACCGGCACGCCGACCAGCACCATCAGGCCGAGCGGCAGCGAGCTGGACAGCAGGATCACGGTCACCACGGCGATGGCCACCAGCGCGCCGCTGCCGCGCAGCATGATGTCCAGGGCGTTGCCGATGGAGGCGATGTCGGAGTTGCCGACGCTGACCACCTCGCCGGTGGACAGGCGTTTGGGCAGGGTCGCGCCCAGCCGGGTGGCCTGGCGGCCGGTGACCTGGACGGTGCGGTAGGCGGCGCTCAGCCAGGTGATCACCGCGAACCGGTGGCGCAGCACGCCCGCGACCGCCTGCACCCCGCCGAGCCCGAGCAGCACGACCGACCATTGCACCAGGGCGCCGCGGTCCTTGGCCGTGAAGGCGTTGACGGCCGCGCCGATCACGTACGGCACCAGCGCCTGCCCGAGCCACCAGAGGATCGCGAAACCGATGCCGATGACCAGCGGCCGCCACTGGGTACGCATGGTCCACCACAGGTACCGGGTCGGGCTGCGGGTGTCTGGAGTGCCGGGATCGGGCACGGGTAAGGCGCGCATGACCCACAAAGACTCGCAAGTCCGCAGGTCAATCAGCAAATGATTTTCCGGTCGTGGCGCGGTTTTGCAAAGATCTTGCACCGTCAACCAGGGTTGACATATCCCGATATGTCAACCTACATTGACATACATGAATGAGACAGCGCAGCTGGCCAGTGACGCCAGCAGCAGAGACCCGGCCGTGGGGCTGCGGGCCGTCCGCGCCCTGCGGATCCTGGTCGACCGCCTGGAGGCGCTCCAGGTGGAGAACGCCCGGGACCAGGGCTGGTCCTGGCAGGACATCGCGGTGCTCCTGGACGTGAGCAGGCAGGCCGTGCACAAGAAGTACGCCGGGGGCCGCGGCCTGTTGAGACGGGAGAAGTGATGTTCGAACGATTCACCGACGAGGCGCGCCAGGTGGTCCAGCGGGCTCAGGCGGAGGCCCGCCGCCTCTCGCACCAGCACACCGGCACCGAGCACGTCCTGCTCGGCCTGCTGGCCGACCCCGAGTCCCCCGCCGCGAAGGCCCTGCGCGGCATCGACCACGCCCAGGCCGAGGCCGCCATCCAGGCCCTGGTCAGGCAGCCCTGCCACGGCGAGCCACTCGACGCCGACCTGCTCGGCACGCTCGGCATCGACCTGGACGCCGTCCGAGAGAAGGTCGAGGCCAGCTTCGGCCCCGGCTCGCTGGACCGCGCGCCGTTCCGGACCAGACGCGGCGCACTGGTCAGCGGGCGGCACCTGTCGTGGACGCCGAAGGCCAAGAAGGCCCTGGAGCTATCCCTGCGGGAGGCGCTCGCGCTCAAGAGCAAGGAGATCAACACGACCCACCTGCTGCTCGGCCTGATCCGGGAGGGCAGCGGCCTGGCCATACGGGTCCTCGTCGAACGCGGCCTCAACCCGACCGCAATCGCGGAGACGCTGCGCGCCAGACCCAGTTAACGAGAAACCCGTCCCATAGACAACCGCATGGCCGCCGACCAGGCGACTCACCGCCGCGGCTGCCCCATTATTAACGAGACGCCTTCAGGAAGTCCGCGTTCATCCGGGCGATGACGTCCAGCGAGATGCCCTTCGGGCAGACCGCGGTGCACTCCCCGGTGTTGGTGCACCCGCCGAACCCTTCCAGGTCCATCTGCTCGACCATGGCCTTGGCCCGAGACGCGCGCTCGGGCCGACCCTGCGGCAGCGACCCCAGATGGGTGATCTTGGCGCCGGTGAACAGCGACGCGGAGCCGTTCGGGCAGGCCGCCACGCAGGCCCCGCACCCGATGCAGGTCGCCGCGTCGAACGCGTCGTCCGCGTCGTCCTTCGGCACCGGTACGGCATGCGCGTCCGGCGCCGCCCCCGCCGGAACCGACACGAACCCCCCGGCCTGAATGATCCGGTCGAACGCCGACCTATCGACCACCAGATCCTTGATCACCGGGAAGGGCGCGGCCCGCCAGGGTTCGATGGTGACGACGTCGCCGTCCTTGAAGTGGCGCATGTGCAGCTGGCAGGTGGTGGTGGCCTTCTGCTCCCCGTGCGCGACCCCGTTGATCACCATGCCGCACATGCCGCAGATACCCTCGCGACAATCGTGATCGAACGCCACCGGATCATCCCCGGCCAGGATGAGCCCCTCATTGAGCACATCCAGCATCTCCAGAAACGACATATCCGGCGACACATCTTTAACGTGATATTTCACCATCTCGCCGCGTTCGTCGGGGCTGTGCTGGCGCCAGATCTTGAGGGTGAGGTTCACTTGTAGCTCCGCTGGCTCATCGTGACGTACTCGTACGCCAAGTCCTCCCGGTGCAGCACCGGGCCCTCCGGGGTGTGCTCCCAAGCCGCGACATAAGCGAAATGTTCGTCGTCACGCAGGGCTTCACCGTCGGAGTCCTGGGATTCGGCCCGGAAGTGACCACCGCAGGATTCGGTACGGTGCAGCGCGTCCAGGCACATCAGCTCGGCCAGGTCGAAGAAATCGGCCACCCGCCCGGCACGCTCCAGCGCCTGGTTGAGCTCCTCGTTCGTCCCGGAGACCTTGACGTTTCGCCAGAACTCCTCCCGCAACTCCGGAATGCGCTCCAAAGCCTTGGTCAGCGACGCCTCCGTACGTTCCATCCCGCAGTAGTCCCACATGAGCTTGCCCAGCTCGCGATGGTAGGAGTCGGCGGTCCTGTCCCCGTCCACGGACAGCAGCCGGTGGATCCGATCCCGGACCGCGATCTCCGCCTCCGCCACGCTGACCTCGTTCACCGGCCCGAAGTCGCGCGCGTCGGCCAGGTAGTCGCCGATCGTCGCGGGCAGCACGAAGTAGCCGTCGGCCAGACCCTGCATCAGCGCGGACGCGCCCAGCCGGTTCGCCCCGTGGTCGGAGAAGTTGGCCTCCCCGACGACGAACAGGCCGGGGACGGTGGACTGCAGGTCGTAGTCGACCCACAGGCCGCCCATCGTGTAGTGGACGGCGGGGTAGATGCGCATCGGCTGGGCGTACGGATCCTCGCCGGTGATGCGTTCGTACATCTCGAAGAGGTTGCCGTACTTCTCCTCGACGGCCTCGCGCCCGAGGCGGGTGATGGCGTCGGCGAAGTCCAGGTAGACGCCGAGACCGCCGGGGCCGACGCCGCGGCCCTCGTCGCAGACGTTCTTGGCGGCGCGGGAGGCGATGTCCCGGGGAACCAGATTCCCGAAAGCCGGATATATCCGTTCGAGGTAGTAATCGCGCTCATCGTCGGGGATCGCGGCCGGCGGGCGCGTGTCGCCCTTCCGGAGCGGCACCCAGACGCGGCCGTCGTTGCGCAGGGACTCCGACATCAGGGTGAGCTTGGACTGGTACTCGCCGGAGACCGGGATGCAGGTCGGGTGGATCTGGGTGTAGCAGGGGTTCGCGAACAGGGCGCCCTTGCGGTGGGCGCGCCAGATCGCGGTGGTGTTGCAGCCCTTGGCGTTGGTGGACAGGAAGAACACGTTGCCGTACCCGCCGGTGGCCAGGACGACGGCGTCGGCGAGGTGGCTCTCGATCTCGCCGGTGACCATGTCGCGGACCACGACGCCGCGGGCCCGGCCGTCGCTGACGATGAGCTCCAGCATCTCGTGCCGGGCGTGCATGGTGACCGTCCCGGCGGCGATCTGGCGCTCCAGCGCCTGGTACGCGCCGAGCAGCAGTTGCTGCCCCGTCTGCCCCCGGGCATAGAACGTACGGGAAACCTGGGCGCCACCGAACGACCGGGTGTCCAGCAGGCCGCCGTACTCGCGGGCGAACGGCACGCCCTGGGCCACCGCCTGGTCGATGATGTTCACGCTGACCTGGGCCAGCCGGTAGACGTTGGACTCCCGGGCCCGGAAGTCGCCGCCCTTCACGGTGTCGTAGAACAGCCGGTAGATCGAGTCGCCGTCGCCCCGGTAGTTCTTGGCCGCGTTGATGCCGCCCTGTGCCGCGATCGAGTGCGCCCGCCGGGGCGAGTCCTGGTAGCAGAACGAGGTGACCTGGTAGCCCAGCTCCCCGAGGGTGGCCGCCGCCGACCCCCCGGCCAGGCCGGTGCCGACCACGATCACGCTGAGCTTGCGCTTGTTGGCGGGGTTGACCAGCCGCGCCGCGAACTTGCGCTTCTCCCAGCGTTCCTCGATCGGGCCTTCAGGAGCCTTGGTGTCGCGAATCGGCTCGCCTTCGCGATAGTTCACTTCACGACTCCGATCATGATCGCGAACGGCACGGACAGGAAGCCCACCACCAGCACGGCCGACAGCAGCGCGGCGGACACTTTCAGGCCCTGCCGCCCCCTGGCCAGGCCGAGCGTCTGGAACGCGCTCCACAAACCGTGCCGCAGATGCAGGCCGACCATGATCACCGCGATCGCGTAGAAAAGCGTCACGTACCACCGGCTGAAGCCCTCGATCATCCGGGTGTACGGCGTCGCCGCAACCCCCGCCGGGTTGGCCACGCCGAAGGTCAGATCCAGCAGGTGGTAGACGACGAACAGGGCGATGGTCACGCCCCCCCAGCGCATGATGTGCACGACGTACCCACCCGCCTGGGATCTGCGGCGGGCCGCGTACCGGACCGGCCGGGCCGCGGCGGCGCGGCGGTAGAGCGCGACCGCCGACCAGATGTGCAGCACGATCGCGGCCAGCAGCACAACCTCGATCAGGGTGAGCAGGCCACGCTTGGGCACCAGCGGGTAGCCGACCTCACGCAGCCAGAGCGCGTAGCCGTTGAACGCCTCGGGACCCGCGAAGGTCTTCAGGTTGCCGACCATGTGGCCGACCAGGAAGAGCACCAGAATCGCGCCGGTCACCGCCATCACCGCCTTCTGGCCGGTGGAGGACCCGAAGAACCCCCGCCGCCTCGGCGAATGCGAGGGTGGCGGCTCGATGGGCGCGGTCGCCGCGCCGCGTTCGATGATGGCAGTCACACTCCGGACGGTAGGAAGCCGCTGGAGGCGCCGTCCAAGTCATCAACGATCTGGTTTCGATAGCCGGGGGCTATGACCTCTGGCCCGCCGCCCGTACCGGGTCCCGGCCACCCGGGACAGTGCGAGCAATCTCACAACACGTACGCTTGGTAAACGTGCAGCTTCAGCAGCTCGCGTCGTTCGTGGCGGTGGCCGAGACCCGGCATTTCACCCAGGCCGCCGAACGTATGCGGGTGGCCCAGCCCTCCCTGAGCAAGCAGATCAAGGCCCTGGAGACCGAACTGGGCGCGCCGCTGTTCAGCCGGGCCAGGGGAAACGTGACGCTGACCCCGGCGGGCGAGGCGCTGCTGCCGCTGGCCCGCAGGATGCTGGCCGACGCCGACACCGCCAGGCGCGAGGTCGCCGAGCTGGCGGGGCTGCGGCGGGGCCGGGTGCGGCTGGGCGCGACGCCGTCGCTGTGCGCGGGGCTGCTGGCGGACGCGCTGGCCCGGTTCCACGACGACTACCCGGGTGTGGAACTCCAGGTGGAGGAGGGCGGCTCCCGCGATCTCGTCCGGGCGCTGGCCCGGGGACAGCTGGACCTGGCGTTGATCATCCTGCCGTTGCAGGGCGACGATCCGGCGCTGGTGACCGAGGAGATCCTGCGCGAGACGCTGGTGATCGCGGCTCCGGCGCACCTGGCGGGGCGCAAGCCGTACCTGCGGATCGAGGAGTTGCGGCGGCGGCCGCTGGTGATGTTCCGGCGCGGCTACGACCTGCGGGAGGCGACCCTGGCGGCCTGCCGCCAGGCCGGGTTCGAGCCGAGGTTCGCGGTCGAGGGCGGCGAGATGGACGCGGTGCTGCGGTTCGTGGAAGCCGGGCTGGGCGTGGCCGTGGTGCCGTCCATGGTGCTGGACGGGCGGCCCAATCTGGCCGGGACTCCGCTGCTCCCGGGCCTGACGCGCACCATCGCGCTCGCGCACCGCAAGGACGTCGAACCGACCCGGGCGGCGCACGCGTTTCGGGCCACTCTGCTGGCCTTTCTCACCGAAGCCACCCGGGAGGGCACCCTGCCCGAGGGCGTCGAAGCGGTGACGGAGGGCGACTAGACTTGTGGTGCCGCTCCGACGGGGCACGTGACAGGAATCACAAGGACAACTCAGTGACCCGCTTCACACATAGTGTTTGCATGGTCGTAACGTAGCCCCCACCAATACGGCGTCGTACGCGGTGGAGAGGTCCCCGATGACCCAGACAACGGCCGAGAGCCCGGCCAGGAAACAACGCGCTCAGCTCAAAGTGCGAACGCTTCGCACCGATCGATGGTGGCTTGCCCCAGCATTGACGTTCGCCGCTCTCATGGCGTTTCTCATCTACGGGTTCTGGGCGATTTTCGACGGAAGCTACTTCGTCGATCCCTATATAGCGCCATTCTCGTCGCCGTGCCTGGCGACATCCTGTCCCGAGGGGGCCCGATTCCTGGGCTTTGCTCCCTTCGGCGACTGGTACGGTCTGCCCCCCGGCCTGCTGATCCTTGGGTTGCCGGCCGGATTCCGGTTTACGTGCTACTACTACCGGAAGTCGTACTACCGGTCGTTCTGGCTGTCCCCGCCCGCCTGCGCCGTCGCCGAGCCGCACAAGAAGTACACCGGGGAGACCCGGCTGCCGCTGATCATCCAGAACGTGCACCGCTACTTCTTCTACGGCGCCATCGTGATCGGCGCGGTCCTCACCTACGACGCGATCCTCGCGCTGGTCCACAAGCCGGGCGGTCTCGGCACCTGGATCCTGCTGGTCAACGCGGCTCTCATCGTCGCCTACACGCTGTCGTGCCACTCCTGCCGGCACATCACCGCCGGGCGGCTCAACCACTTCTCCAAGCACCCGTTGCGCTACCGGGCCTGGACGTTCATCTCCAAGCTCAACGCCAAGCACCAGCAGCTCGCCTGGGCCTCCATGTTCTCCGTCATGATCGCTGACTTCTATGTCCGGCTGGTCGCCAAGGGCGTCATCACCTTCCCGTACGCATAAGGATTCTCAACGTGGAGCGTCACGAATACGACGTCGTCGTCATCGGAGCCGGCGGAGCCGGGCTGCGGGCGGCGATCGAGGCACGACAGCAGGGTAAGCGCACGGCGATCGTCTGCAAGTCCCTGTTCGGCAAGGCGCACACCGTCATGGCCGAAGGCGGCGCCGCCGCGGCCATGGGGAACGTCAACCCCGACGACAACTGGATGGTGCACTTCCGGGACACCATGCGCGGCGGCAAGTTCCTCAACAACTGGCGGATGGCCGAACTGCACGCCAAGGAGGCCCCGGACCGGGTCTGGGAGCTGGAGGCCTGGGGCGCGCTGTTCGACCGCACCAGAGACGGCAAGATCAGCCAGCGTAACTTCGGCGGCCACGAGTATCCGCGGCTCGCGCACGTGGGCGACCGGACCGGCCTGGAGCTGATCCGCACCCTGCAGCAGCGGGTGGTGGCGCTCCAGCAGGAGGACTACGAGCTGCACGGCGACTACGAGGCCTACATCAAGGTCTTCGCCGAGTGCACGGTGACCCGCCTGCTCAAGGACGGCGACTCCATCTCCGGCGCGTTCGGCTACTGGCGGGAGACCGGCAAGTTCATCCTCTTCGACACCCCGGCCGTGGTGCTGGCCACCGGCGGCATCGGCAAGTCGTATGTGGTGACCTCCAACTCCTGGGAGTACACGGGAGACGGGCACGCGCTGGCCCTGCTGGCCGGGGCGAACCTGATCAACATGGAGTTCATCCAGTTCCACCCGACCGGCATGGTCTGGCCGCCCTCGGTGCGCGGCATCCTGGTCACCGAGTCGGTCCGCGGCGACGGCGGCGTGCTGCGCAACTCGCTCGGCGAGCGGTTCATGTTCAACTACGTGCCGGACGTGTTCAAGGACAAGTACGCCACCAGCGAGGAGGAGGGCGACCGCTGGTACACCGACCAGGCCAACAACCGCCGCCCGCCGGAGCTGCTCCCCCGCGACGAGGTGGCCCGCGCGATCAACGCCGAGGTGAAGGCCGGGCGCGGCTCCCCGCAGGGCGGCGTGTTCCTGGACGTGTCCTCCCGGCTGCCCGCCGCTGAGATCATCAAGCGGCTGCCGTCGATGCACCACCAGTTCAAGGAGCTGGCCGACGTCGACATCACCAAGGAGCCGATGCAGGTCGGCCCGACCTGCCACTACATCATGGGCGGGGTCGAGGTGGACGCCGACACCGGCGCCGCCTCCGTGCCCGGCCTGTTCGCGGCCGGCGAGGTGTCCGGCGGCATGCACGGCTCCAACCGCCTCGGCGGCAACTCCCTGTCCGACCTGCTCGTCTTCGGCCGCCGCGCCGGGGCCGGGGCCGCCGCCTACGTGGACGGCCTGGCCAAGCGCCCGGTGGCGACCGGGGTCGAGGAGGCCATGGCGGAGGCCGTCGCCCCCCTCGAGCGGGCCACCGGCGAGAATCCGTACGACGTGCATCACGAACTCCAGCGCACCATGAACGAGCTGGTCGGCATCATCCGCAAGTCCAGTGAGATCAGCGAGGCGCTGGACGTGGTGGAGAAGCTCAAGGAGCGGGCCAAGAACACCGCCTCCACCGGCGGCAAGATCTACAACCCGGGCTGGCACCTGGCCATCGACCTGCGCAACATGCTGCTGGTCAGCGAGTGCGTGGCCAAGGCGGCGCTGCTCCGCGAGGAGAGCCGGGGCGGCCACACCCGCGACGACTACCCGGGCATGTCGGCCGACTGGCGGCGCAAGCTGCTGGTCTGCTCGACCCCACCGGACGGCTCGGAGGTGACCGTGATCGAGCGGGAGCAGCCGTCCATGCGCGACGACCTGCTCACCCTGTTCGACCGCGGCGAGCTGGCCAAATACCTCACCGAGGAAGAAATGGCGGAGTACGACGCCGCGCTCGCGGGGCCGCTGGCAGCACAGAAGAGAGAGTCGTAATGGGGTACAAGGCGAAGTTCCGCGTCTGGCGGGGCGAGGGCGGCGACGGCAAGCTGGAGGACTTCACCGTCGAGGTGAACGAGGGCGAGGTCGTGCTCGACGTCATCCACCGCCTGCAGGCCACCCAGGCGCCCGACCTGGCGGTCCGCTGGAACTGCAAGGCCGGCAAGTGCGGATCCTGCTCGATGGAGATCAACGGCAAGCCGCGGCTGGGCTGCATGACCCGGATGTCCACCTTCGAGGAGAGTGACACGATCACGGTCACCCCGATGCGGACGTTCCCCGTCATCAAGGACCTGGTCTGCGACGTTTCGTTCAACTACCAGAAGGCCCGGGAGATCCCGTCGTTCACGCCGCCGTCCGACGTGCGGCCGGGCGAGTACCGGATGCAGCAGATCGACGTCGAGCGGTCCCAGGAGTTCCGCAAGTGCATCGAATGCTTCATGTGCAACAACGTCTGCCACGTGATCCGGGACCACGAGGAGAACAAGACCAACTTCGCCGGGCCGCGCTTCCTGATGCGGATCGCGGAGCTGGACATGCATCCGTATGACGTGGCCGACCGCAAGGACGCCGCGCAGGAGGAGCACGGGCTGGGTTATTGCAACATCACCAAGTGCTGCACCGAGGTCTGCCCCGAGCACATCAAGATCACCGACAACGCGCTGATCCCGATGAAGGAACGCGTGGTCGACCGCAAGTACGACCCGCTGGTCTGGCTCGGCAACAAGATCTTCCGCCGCTGACACCAAAGCGCCGACCGGATCCATCCGGTCGGCGCTTTCTTTCGGCCTGCGGCTTCTTTCGTTAGTACGGCCTGCGGCGGCGTGGATCGTCCTGCTCGCCGGGCTGATCCCCCTGCACCGGGAAGGTCGCGGTTCCGCCCGGCTGGCCCGGCAGCGGCTCCTCGATCGTCCGCTCGATCACATACCCCTGCGGATACCCCGGCGCCTGCGCGGGCGGCGGATACGACTGCTGCTGCGCCTCCGGCTGGCCATACGGCTGCTGCGGATACGGCATCGGGTACGGCACAGGCACATAACTGACCACCGGCGGCTGGTACGGCTGCACCGGATACCCGGGATACGGCATCATCTGCCCGGGCATCGCCTGACCAGGCATAGGCTGCCCCGGCATCTGCATCCCTGGCATCTGCATCCCCGGCATTTGCTGCATACCCGGCATCGCCTGCATACCCGGCATCGTCATCCCCGGCATCCCCGGCATCATGCCTGGCATGCCCGGCATGGGCATCCCGCGCCGGATCGCCGCCGCGTGGGCCAGCCTGCGCAGGCGGCCCTCGAAGACCAGCCAGCCGACCAGCGCGAGCAGCACCAGCAACGCGGCCGGGGCGGCCAGCTTGCGGCTGAGGCCGGTCTGGTCGAACTCGGGGCTGGCGTTGCGGATCTCGATCGAGACCATCTCCGGGTCGGGCTCGGTGAAGGCCGGCCCGGGAGTCGGGGTCGACGGCGCGGTCCCTCCGGCGGTCGGGAGGGAAAGCGAAGGCTCGGCCACCTCGGCGGAATCGGTCGGGACGATCGGATCGCTGCTCGGAATCTGCGGCTGCACCGTCGGGATCGAAGCGGGGGCCGTATTGCTGGGCGCCGGCGCTTCCGGTGTCGGAGCCGGCGTCGTGGCCGCGGAGGTCGGCGACGGCGTGACCGTCGCGGTGACGGTTACGCTGACATCCCCGGTCGGCTCAACCGTGATCGTGGTCGTGACACAGGGCTCACCAGGAGGACAGGGATCCACCGGATTGGCCGCCTGAGCACTCGCGGCGATCATCACCACAACCGAAGCCGAGGCCAGCGAGGCGGCGACCACGGACGCGACCCGCCTATGTGCGCGTCCGACCACCGCATCCTCCGCCGTTTTCGCCATCTCTGCCTGACTTGCTAGGTCATGGAAATACTAGTCCGGCAAAGGAGTGGCAAAACATGTTTCGACCCTGTGAGTCTTATTCGGCCTCAATCTCCCTACGTTTCCGGCCCAACCGCATCTGCAACCCCAAGATCGCAACCAACCCCGCCACAGCCGCCGCGACAACCGGCAACCCCTTGATCGACTCAAACCGATCCGCCCCCTGGGCAGACATGTGCTTCCCCATATAAGGCGGGTTGAGCAGCGGCGAAGCGCCAGGCAGGTTAGGCGAAGGCGCGATAAGCGGAATCCCAGCAGACCCAGCCCACCCAGGCGAGACCGGGAAGGAACCCATGTCCGGCGCCACCACAGGCAGCGATGGAACAATCACCGAAGGCACCGCCCCCACCCCACCCAGATCCGGCGAAGCCGGCAGACTCCCCCCACCCAAAGGCTTCTGCCCAGCACCAGGACCGACGACAGACGGCATCCCCAAACTAGGCGAAATCCCCTGCGACGCCCCCGCCCCCTGCGCCTGAGGCACCTGCCCGACGCCAGACCCACCCTGCGCATCCCGCCCGGCAACCTGCCCCTCCTGGCCACCCGACGTCCCTGAACCACTCGGCATCCCCGAACCGCTCGGCGAACCGGGGCCGCTCCGGGGCTCGGTGGCGAAGCCACGGGATGGCGGGGGCGGGCGGAGCCCGTGGGAAAACGAAGGGAGGGTGGGTGGTGGAGACAAGCCATTCGGGAAAGTGCGCTCTGACCTGCGGAAACGTCTCTACGCAGCGGCGATATCGGGCATTTGGCCCGTGGGTGGCCCGTCGATTTGGAGCACGTTTGCCCTGGTCACAGCGGTGATGTCCGAGGCGTTGAACGCCGCCTCAATCCTGGCGTTCGCCGCGTTCTCGTCAGTCTCGATCCAGTGCGCGTACACCGCGAACAAGACCTTGACCGTGTGCCCGAGCCGCTTGGCGACCTCAAGCGGGTTGACGTTGGCTGACAGCAGCGTGGAGGCGTTGGCGTGGCGCAGGTCATAGGGACGCCGCGCCACCGGCGAGGCGTACTCAGCCGCAGTGAAGGTCGCCTTACGGGCCTGGAGCCAGATGCTGGCGTAGACCCCCTTGCCGAGTTGGCCACGGTCTAGGCCGTCCCAGAACAGCCGCCCGTCATCAGCCGTGCCATGGGTGGTGATGTGCTCGCGCAGGATGGCCACCAGCACCGGGGGAATCGGGACGACGCGGACCGCCTTACGGGAGCGGTGCTTCAGGCCCCGCTGTTCGTGGTCTTCCCCGCTGTCGGTCCACATGCCGCCCACGTACGGGGCGGAGCCGCACAGGGTGAGCCGTCCCCAGCCGGTAGCGGGAAGCAGGCAGTCACCCTCACGCAGCGCGGCCACCTCAGCAGGACGGCACCCCGCGTAGTACATGACCGCGAAGAAGGCCCGCAGACGCGGCCCCCGCACCCGGGCCTGCCGCCCTGTCAGACCCAGGCAGGCCCCCAGTAGCCGGGTGACCTGGTCCCCGTCCGGGATGGTGACCGGAGAGATCTCCTCATCGCTGACCTGACGCCGCTTGCTCTTGATCGCAGGCAGCGGGTTGACCGCGAACAGCTTCTTACTGACGCCCAGCTCGAATGCGCGGTGCAGGACGGCACGCCGATGGCGGACCACCGCCGCCGCAGCCTGCTTACCGTTCTGGAGCGTGGCCATCCCCGCCAGCAGCTCACGCAGGGTGGTGTCATCGGCCAGGGCCGACACCGGCCGGGTATGGAGCTTGAGCCAGGCCAGCGCCGCCGCGATTCGGTCTGGAACCGTCTCACGCTCGCAGCGGCCGGGTACGAACGCCCAGCTGTTGAGCGCCGCCCGCAGATCCTTGTCACACGGGCGGTTGCGGCGCGCTTTGACCGAGGTTTCGAGCATGAGCATCGTGATGTCGGTCAGGTCACGCGCGGTGCCCCGCCGGGTATTGGCCGACGCGGTAGCCCATTCCCGGGAGACGAGTTCGACGACGTGATCGAACCAGAGCGCCTGCTTACGCGCCCAGGAGAGCGGCTCACCGGTTACGGCGTCCCATTCCTGCCCGACGACCTTTGCCGCTTGGGTGAGCTTGGACTGGTGGCCCTGCGCAAGGGCTTTGGTCAGGAACGAGCGACTGTGGGCGTTCTCGCCGACCCGCCAGCGCAGTTCCCAGGGCCGCTTACGGCCCTCCCGCTTGCGGATGGCCCAGAACTGGATGTCTAACGATTCCTCCATGACCCTGCCCCTTTCTAGTCGAGTTGCTGTTCCTCTAACCATTTTACCCATTCTTTGCGGGAAATACGCCTATCTCCGTTGGGAATTCGTATCGATTTCGGGCCTTTTCCAGCAGCGAGCCACTTATAGAAAGTGGATCTAGGAACTTGCAGGCTACGGCAGCAATCAGCCACCGTCATAAAGTCCTCATCGACGCTATTCCGCGCCATTCACGCCCCCACCGGGAATGCGCACACGGGCCAGTCGCGGGCCGCCCACGGGCCAGCATGAATAGCGGACCGAATTCACGAATACGCCGCCGGAAAGGGAAGGGATCATGTCCGGGCACCCCGAGTAGTGGCCGCGCCACCCCAGCGCCGACGCTGGCACCCGTGCCCCTGCATGCCAGCCGTGACCCGAGCGTGACCCCGGTTGCGAGCTGCCGGACCCTCCCGCCCGCCCAAGGGCCAGAACGATATGGAGCCTTCGGCGCGCTCTTCCCAGGCGACGCCTCCCCGCCCCCGACGCCACCGACCCGCGAGTTCCCCGCCGCAGCTCATCGACCGCTGCCCAGCGCCCGGTGACCGAGCCCCAGTTCGCCGGAACGCCGCTACTTCCTCTGACCCCGTCCCCGCCATCAGCGCGCCCACCGGCAAGCCCCGCCCGCCTCACGCCGAGACCTCCACCGCCACCAGGCCCGCCTGACGCCGTTCGATCTCGGTACGGCCCCGAACCCGTTCGGCAACCAGCCGCAGCAACCGCAACGCAGGCGACGGCAGAGACGGATCACCCGAACTCAGCCGCTCCCACACCAGATTGGCCCCCGCGTCCGCATCCCCCGCAGGTAAGCCCAGCGCCGCCACCACCCAGGCCCGACGCTCCGCCTTGTAGTCAGCCAGCGTCTTGCCCGACCACAGACGCGACACCAGGCAACGCCGCCCGCCATACCCCGCCCGTTCGCTGCGATGTGCCTTACCCCGGCACAGGCCCGGCACCAACCCCGCATGAGCGCCTTCCGGCTGGATCCCGTACCGCAGCCAGTTCGCGCACCGCGACCCGCACGGCTCCCACCGCAACACCTCAACCAGCCGCCCCAGATGAGCCCGACGAGCCCGCCGCACCCGACCCCGACCCTCCAACACCCCCGCACTGAGACTCTTGGTCAGGTATTTCGCCAGGTACCTACTGCGCGCGTCCGCATCCGGGCTGTCACCCGTCAGCCCTTGAATGTCGAGCTGGTCACCCAGCCGCACCACATGCGCCGGAACCGCGCTAGGGTCGGCCCCGATCGCGTCTAAGGCTTCCGCCCAGGTCGGCAGCACTTCACCGGTGTCGGGATCGACCCAGTCCCCGCGCACCGAGGCGTGTTCCCCCGCGTCGGCATCGGCGACCCAGACCGGCATCCGGTCCCCGTCATAGCGGACGGTGGCGATGCTTGGCCACCACACTTGGTGGTAGGTGGCCGCCGCTACCTCCCGGATCAACGCCCGGGGGATCGCCCCCCGAATGGCCAGGTGCACATGTGGAGCCAGCCGCTTCTGTGCTTCCACCGCGCCGAAGTACTGGACCTTGAACCCGGACGTGCGGCGAAGGTTCTGGATGAACCGATCCACCAGCTTGGCGAAGTGAAGAGCGTCCCGCGCAGCGCGGACGTAGTCATAGCCGTCCGGATCGAGCGGAAGGCCGTCCTTGACCCGCCCGTAGGACGGCAGCGTGAGCGTGACGAACATCGAGGGACGATGCACCCGCCCATCCCGAGCGGTGAACGACGGCCCCACCGTCGTATCCGCCATCGGCCGCGAAGGCAGGTCCGGCGCATCCTGACGACGCCGAGTGGAGCGCACCCGACGAACCCGCCCCTCTTCCTCACCCCGGACCGCGTCCCGCGCCGCCTCTTGTGCCGACGTGATCTCTGCATCCAGGTCGGCGAGCACCTCGCGCAGCTCCACCAGCGACACCCCGTCAGGAGTCGCGTCCGCACCCGCAGCCACCGCCGCATCCAGCTGGCCCCGCCATTCCTCCCTCAGGCCCGACAGATACGCGGCGTACTCCACCGCCGACATCTCACCCCCGGACCCTTCGGGGGATGCATCGGCCGACTGGTCGCCCGATTCGATGCCCGGTTCCCCGTCCGCTTCGATGCGGGGTTGGGGATCTTCGGTCAGGTGCCAGCCGTCCCGGCATTGCGCCAGCCGCAGCAGCCGGTTGGTCCGCGCGCACGGCTTGCACTGGGCTTCCAGCCGTGCCCCGCAGGTCACCTCCACCAGCCGGGCCGACCCGGTGACCGGATCAGTGACCCGGAACGGCAGCGGACGCAGACACACGCCCACCCCTGATGCGATCTGTTCGGCAACATCCAGGGACATCAGCCCGGCATCGGCCAGCATCCCCAAACCCGCTGATAACCCCGGCTCGAATCCTGTGGTGAATCCCGTAGTGGACATGGGTGCTCCCTTCGCGTGATCTCTGATTGCCTGACTTGCTGAATCGCGCATGCCGAAATCACCTCCCTTGCATCGACGTGGAATTCCGAGGCACGCGCGGGGACGCGCATGCGGACGGAGACCGGCCAGCGTGGGGCCTGTCTCACTTACACGTGATCAACGGATTTCGCTCGACATCGGGTAATCAGCGCGCTGCAATCAGTCACGCGACGGTTGGCAACCTGTGCTCCAAGGGCGCTTACTCCCGCCCGGTACGCCCGCAACGCGGGTCCGGACTCTCATTAAGGGAGCGCGCACCGTCCCCATATTGGTGATGTCTGCTACTTCTGCTACTGCCTTACCGCCCTACGCACGGCCCCGGAAGCTAGCCCGGACCGCCCGCACGATCGCTAATCAGTCATGCCCGTACAACGCACAAACCGGGCCTGGGGTTCAAGGTCAGGCCATCCATAACCAACCGGCATAACTCGGCTCTACTCCCATCTGTCAATGCCAGTGTCAACGCCCGTACCGGCCCATGGCAACCCCCGCAGGCACCGCCGCGTACGCAACTGCCGAATTTCTCTCATGTAGGTCAAGGCGGACCGCTACGCGGCCCGCACGGGCGGCAAAGCGCCGCCCTCCCCCCGGGCATGCGGGCCTCCGGCCCGGTCCCGGGGGAGCGGCAGCCGCCCGACGTTTCGACACGGAAGCCAGCCCACCAAGATCATTAAGGGTGGCGCCGCGGAACCCTTCAAGATCAACTAGCGGCCGGCGCTGCGCCCGCCTCCTTCGGCTCTCGAACCCCCGTGCCATCCACGACCATCACGACTCCACCTCTTCAGCAAGCTTGGGCCACCGGTCCGAATCCGTCACGAACGTCCCCCGATACCGCGCCCCGCCCTGCCGCTCCCCTCCCTTCCCCAATCTCTCCGCCCTGCCCCTCTTCGCCCGCGCCCGCCATCTCAGCACCGCTCCGCACGGTTGATCTGCGGATACTTCTTCCCCGGCGCAACGGTCGGCTTGCCCGTGAAGCGCACCTGACAGCCCAGCGCCAGCGGCAGCCCGGCCCCATCCCGGAACGCCCGCGCCTCCACATACCAGTGCACGCCCACGGAGTCGGTCACAAACCCGAACCCGCGCCCGTTCTCCCACCGGTTGACCGTCCCGTACCGCCACCCGTCCCGATCCCGGCCATTCCTCACAGGCTGCCCCGCCGCCTGCTCTTCGAAGGGATAGGCCAGCCGATAGCTCCGATCCTTCAGCGTCCCCGCGATCAGCTCCATCCAGTCCGGCGCGAAATCGGCCGCTGGCCCCAGCCCCGGAGCGGTGTAAACCCGCTCCCGTTCCCCATAGTCTCCCGGGTACTCCTCATAGATCGTCGGCACGATCACCCTGACGCCCTCGGCGTGCAGACGGCGGATAAGCGACAGGTGGCAGCTGTCCCCACTCACCAGCGCCACCACATCCAACGTCGCTTCCCGCGCCCGATCGGAGACCAGCCCGTTCAGCCGCGAATCGGCGTCGAGCTCGCCAACCTCGGTCATCTTCGCGTCATGACGGGTAACCCCCGACCGCCGTAACACCAGATCCCACATGGGAGCCGCCGCCCGCCCCCGGTAGTCCATCCCGTCCGGACCCGGACGGCCCAGCATGTAGTGCGCTTCCTCCACCGTGATGGCCTCCACCGGCACACCCAAGACCCGGTGCAGGTGCCAGCGCAGCATCCCGTGCACCCCGAAGAAATTCAGCTTGGCCCGCCACGGAGAATGATCGGCCATGAAATGCCACAAGTGGCTGAACCAGCCGCCGTCATAAAACACCCCCAACCGCAGACTCTCCGGACCCGTCCCCTCACCGCGCACCAGATCACTCACCGGTCAACTCACCCTCTCTCATAAACGCGCTGGGCATTTCACCACCGCGTGCCTTCTCCACCCGATCCCGCATTTCGTCGGTGGGCACACTCCAACACCGCTCAGGGAGCACGACCGTGCCACGCCGAGCCAGGATCGCCACCAGATCCCGATGAATCAGCGGACGCAAAGCGGCCCGGACGGTTTCCCTGCCGACGCCGTAATCCCGAGCCATCTCGTCACGCCAGATTCGCGCTCCTACCGCGATCTGCCGCGACCGAATCTCAAACTCCAGGCGATCGGTGATCAGGTCCCGCACGCCAAGCCTTTCCGCACGCGCGGCACCCTCCCCACCAGAGGTCACGACGAACGACCCCTTACCCTGCACCGTGTACACCAGACCACGCTCACGCAGGGCCTCATACACGCGCCGCGCACCCCAGATCGTGATGCACAAACGGCCCGCCAGCGCGCTTTCCGTAGGCAGCCCTTCCGCGTAATCGCCATCGCTGATCTCTTGGGCCAGCAGATCAGCAAACCTCGCGATATCACTCAGGTAGCCCATCCTCAGCCCCCGGTATCGCATAATCGGCACCGGCCGCCCGGTGATCGCTCACGTGGTCCATATCGCGCACCACCCAATACCGCGCCAGCCATTCCGGGGGAAAGGTCGAAAGCACCCGATCACAGCGGTAGGCCAACTGGCCCGCCCGGAAATGCCCCACGGTAGGCGTCCGATCACCGGCCACCTCACCCGCGTCCACCCACCCCTGCCTGCCCATCTCCAAGGCCGGACGCCGGTCCTGCTTCCCGCGTTCCTGACCCGCCACCGGATGATTCACCGGGATGGCGTTGAAGTCGCCCACCAGGACCCGCAACGGCCTGTCGTCCTTCCCGCCCCCACCCTCGTCCTCCTTCTCCTCACGCTCCCTCTTCATCAGCAGCTTCATGCATTCGCCCTCAGCCGCCCTGAGACTCGCCGAATCAGGCGCGCCGTGATAGTTGATGACATCGAGTTTCAGGCCGCCGCCCACCACGCACCGCAGCACATTCATGCCATGCCAAAACGGATGACCCCTGTGCCGTTCCTCGGTAATCCGCACCACATCCGGCCGGATGAACGTCACCAAATCGCAGTCATCATGCGCGGACGGCGCAAGTACCCCCCGCATACCCAAAATCTCCTCCGCCTGGTAAAGCATGCGCTTGTAAACCTGCCGGAAGAATCGGCCCTCCTGCACGCACAGGAAATGCGGACTCCACCGCGCCAGAGCCTCAAACTGCGCCACATGCCGCGCCCCCAAAGTCCCGCCCGGCACGCGTTCCCCACGCAGGTTGTACGTCATCACCCGCACACCCATCACTCGCCTTCACCTCCCTCTCGACTTGGAATTACCGATATGACTCGCGCCGCATTCCGACGATCCAAATACGCCGCGAACAGGATTTGGCCAATCCGGGCGATCATGCAGTCAAACGCGTTCACCTCCAGCGGACGCGTAGACAGCCACGCATCCTCCCCGCCCGAATCAGCCCCGGTACCCTCCATCGCGACCGCTGGCTCCCTCCTTCGCCGCAAGCACCGCGTGAGATCAGCCCGGCCGGTCTTCCCCACAGCCAGCCACCACCCTGACCCCAGCCCCACAAGACCGAGGCCGGACGCTCACACGTGGCGGAGCGGGGAACGCGTAACGCCTCGCGCATCAAACCCGCCCCGCCACGGTCGCCCCCGGCAACCCCGCATTCCGCATGGGAGCCAACTGCCATACGCGGAACTCCTCACCAGGCACGGGGGAAGCCCGGGAGGCAAGGCATACGCCGGAGGCCGTCTCACAGATCACCCCTCAGCCGCAGCACCAGCCGCAGGCGGCGATCCCCGATAGCCGGAAATCGTCGCCGCCGCCTGTTCGGCAGTCCTGACCGTCATCAGGCGCGGCTCGTCCCCGCCCTGCAGCATGAAGACCAGGTAGGTTCTCCCGCGCGGAGCCACCAGCACCCGCGCCACCTCAAGGCCTCCGTAACCGCCCACCACCAGACCCGGAGACGAGGCCCGTCTGACGGTTGCCTCCCGCATCTCCGGCACATAGGCCGTAGGCATCCCCTTGGCGAGTAGCACCCCCTCAAGGCAGCGCAACGCGTCCTCATCGCTCACCGCCCCGGCAGCGCCCGCGACCTGACCCGGCCCGCTCACAGGCCCGCCTCAAGCGTCGCGTACACGACCTTGCCGCCGGTTTTCGGCCGTCGATAGCCCCAGCCAGCCGACAACGCATCCACCAGCCACAACCCCCGCCCGCTCTCGGCATCCGGCCCGGCTTCCAGCAGCCGGGGAGGCTCACGGGTGCAGTCCCACATCTCCACGACCACCAGCCCGTCTACCTGATAGACGCTCAGACCCATCACGCCCACGCCCGCGCGTCGCCCCGCCTCCCCAACGGGCCGACTCCGGCGAACCTCCTGCGTCGCCTTGACCGCGTTGGAGGCCAGCTCACTCGCGACCATCTCCGCCGCATCGACGAGGTCAGCCCGCCCCCACTCCTCCAGCAGCCCGCGCACATGTGCCCGCGCCTCACAGACCGACTCCGGCAGCGCCACCAGGCGCAGGAACCGCTGACGCGGCATTTGCCGAACCATCCGCGCCCAGACGCCATCTCCACCGAGGTTCACCGCAAGAGCCGCCGGTACCGACATCTGAGGTAAAACCCCAGCTAAGAGCTCCGGCGAGAGATCATCTCGCCTAACGTGACGCCTGGCTCTATCGTTTGCCATGGGTCAGGATCACCTTCCTGATCAAGGGTTCGGCTGGTCGTTCGCAGCGCCAGCCGAACCCGATTTACGCTTTTAGTCCGAATCCGCCCATGGCAAAGCCAGGGGTGGGGTAATGCGAGAGCTGATCTACAGCGGGCTTCCGAGACGCCCAAGGCACGCACGCGGTCAGTCGGGAGACTGTTCCGGCATGCTGAGACAAACGGCGTCCCGATCCGCCGCTACCACCTTCGCTGTCGTGGCCATCACTCGGCGGCCCTTGAGTAGTTCGGGATCAAGCGGTAGCCCTGGGAACCAGTGTCCGCCCGTGCATGCACGCTCCACGGATCGCACCTCCATGCGATCAAAGACCCGCCCAGCGTTGAGCCACTGGGCGGGTCCGACTATTCCCTTTCGTCCTTGGGAGGTCGTCAGGGAGTCCATGGTCTTAGCGAACGCGATGCAGTCCGTTTTGGGAGTGGCCACGGCTAGTGGCCCCGCGAGGAAAACTAGGCATCAAGCGGGACGATGTAGACATTCGCAAACCATGTCTGCACGGTAGCCGCGTGGAGGTGTCCGGAGATCGCTTTATCGCCTTCGATAGCCATTACGGCATGAATGTGCGGTTGACCGTTTACGATCTCGCCTGTTCCGCTCATCTCCGCTGGTGACGCATAGTCGGTGATGATGTCTTTCGTCGCGTCGTCGGCGGGCATGGTCGAGATGCGGAAGGTGTCGACACCTCCGACCAGAGACACGATCGCCCCCGCCGTTATGTTGAGCTCAGCAACTTTCTCGGTCAAAGTTTCGATTAGTTCGCCCTTTGTAATCGCGATCAGATGCACGGGTCTACTCCGTTCAGGATCATTCCGATGGTCCGGATGTTCTCTGGAATCGGTTCAGATCGTAGAGCAGCCCGCAGGGCCGATCTTGATGCTTGCGTCTCCGCCTCTCGCAGGAGCATCGCCGAACACCACCGCGCCCCGGCGTCCTTTGGGTTGTGCAACTCTCTGATCAGGGCATCACTAGTAGGTCCTACACGGCTTCCGACAGCGTGCAGGTAGAGGTCCCGAACCTCTTGATCCCGCCGAAGCGTCATCGTGGCTGTGTTGATGAGATCGCCCGTGGAGGACTTTGCAACGATGCCACACGCATTGACTCTGAGGATGGGCGGTCCCTCGTCGAGCCAGCTCACTAAGCGCCGGACTGTACCCGCATCTTGTGATGCCAGACGCGAGATCAGCAGATCTGTTTCATGCGAGGTCTGGACAGTGGCAAGAGGACTCGCATCCCCTTCGGCAATGGAGGAGACGATCTCCACCGCCACGTCACGTGTGACATCTGGAACGAGTGAACCTAGGGCGGTAACCGCTGTTGCGACCACAAATGAGCGACGGTTCACTGATCCAAGCTCCAGCACACTCAGTTCCACACCTAGGGCCTTTGCAAGGTGGGACAGCCAGTACGTAGGGTTCCGCTTCCCGTTCTCCCAGCGTGAAACCATCTCGCGTGTGATCGTGGGCCGACCCGAGATATCACAGAGCAGCTGGGCAAGTTCCGTCTGCGACAGGCCAGCCGCTTCTCGAAGGTCCTTGATTAAGGGTCCGACCGACACAAGCCAAATCGTACGCCTCGATTCCAGGCGAAGGGAGAGAACACGACCCCGGGATGGAGAGGGAGCGCGTACGACTTGTGGGCTCCGACTCCCGGAAGCTCCAAGGCAAACCAGCACCAACCGCAACCGCCGCTGATTGCTGGTCGTGGATTATCTACCGTGCCCGGTTGGATCGCGCCGCAAAGAGTCACCCCCCGCTCCGCTTCGCTCCGCATCCCATCTCAGCACGATGGATCTCGCCGTACCCTGCACCCGCCGCCCGATTATCCGGGGTCAGACGGAACCCATCAAGCGCGGCTGTACCGGTAGGGCAACCACGACGGTGGAAGGTCACCGGCAGGGGTACACGCGAAGCCACGCTTGACGGAACCCGCCTGAAAGGCCCCGGACCCAGGCAGCTAGCGGGAGCAGGCAGCAATGTGCCACAAGCCCAGAGCCGCGCGGCACGAGGAGAGCGACGCCACCCCAGCCCCCCGCGCTACGACGATCCAGGTACCGGACCGCACGCCTCAACACGTGGGGCATCTAGCCCGTAGGCTTCATGACAGATCGGTTCTGAGCAGGGCGAAGGTCCCCCCAAATCTGGCCCGTGTGTGGCCCGCGAATAGTGAGCCATGGTGGGTTCTGGTGGATAACAGTGAGACACCCCCCGCATCCCCTAGACCGCATTCCCGCAGGTCAGACAGATGATCAGGGCTCTGACCTGGTGTCATCTGGCCACCCCCAAATAGCTTGTCTCCATGGGTGGGACAACCCCGGAACCACCGCGCGTTTCCGAGCCACCGCGTGCCTGAGGCGCACCCTGGAGAAGGGGCATATTGGGCTTTTGGCTCGCATCCGGATCACCCCGATCCGGCGGGCTCGCGGGAGCGACCATCAGCTGATCGGGCCACCTCTTCCGTTCAGACTTCTCGCGCTCATGCATCCATCGTTCAAGCGCCTGCGATTCAGCCCTTAGACGCTGGTCTTCGAGTAGCCAGGCTCGGTCCCATTTGTCCCACTCGGAGTCCTCGCGATGCTGCACGGGCGCGAACGGTTCGACGCCCGGGCCAGCGCTGATCCCCGGCGACGGTGAGGGTAGAGGTGGCGTCGGTGCGGGACCGTTGGGCAGGCCCCTCGAAGGGGTTGCCAGGGGCTCGGTAGCCGGTACGAAGAAAGGGCCAAAAGCGGGCGAAGGCGTACAAGAGGGGTCTGGGGATGGTGGGGCTGGCCAGGGGAGGACCGAGGCGGAGGGGATCGGGACGGTGGGCATCGGGACCCAGGGGGCGGGGGTCGGGATGACCGGAATGCTTGGAATGTTGACGCCCGTGATGGGCGGCGGGACGCAGGTAGGCATGCCGGACGGAGGCAGTGGCAGAAGCGGCGCAGGCGGCCTAGGCGGCAGCGGGGGCAGAGGTAGTGGAGGGGGTGGAGGCATGGGCAACGGGGGTGGCAGTGGAACCGCGGCGAGATCTGTCAGGGTCTGGTCGTCGATGGCGGCCATCGCGGTGCCGCTGAGAATGACGGCCCCAGCTCCCACGACCGACACGACATATCCCCGTCGCCACCAATTCTTCACCCGAACTCCCCCGATGCACGCTTCGTAAGCGTTATGTCACACCAGGTCCGAGCTCAATCCTTCCTTGAGCAGATCTTGGACCGCCCCCACGATCGGAAGATCAGCCGGCAGCCACGCCACCGACGAGAACTCCCCCGGCGCCAGCCACCGCAACGCCAGATGCTCCCGCGCCACCGGCGTCCCCGCCGCCAGCGTGGCCAGCCAGACCCGCAGCACGTATCCCCCGCTCAGCGGCCAGTCCCCACCCACCCGCCGACCAATACTGATCTTTACTCCGAGCTCCTCGTCGCACTCCCGCACCAGGGCGTCATGCTCGCTCTCCCCCGGATCGACCTTCCCACCCGGAAGCTCCCACCCACCCATGAGCTCCGGCGGCTCGGCCCGCTGAGCGGCCAGCAGCCGCCCACCCTCGACTATCGCAGCGCCGACAACGATCTTCTCCATGCCTGCCTAGGGTACGCTGGAACGCTCCCCCACACCGGACCAACGCGGTTGACTCGCGCTTACCAACCAACAAACTCCTAACCAGAATCCTGCCGACCAGACGACTCACCGCCACGGCCCAGCGATCCCATCGCGACAGGACTAGGCGCCCCCGCCGCCAGCGGCAGCCGTTTGAGCTGCTCCAGCACATCCGGATTCTGCAACGGCCGGGTATACCCCACGATCCCGGTCCGATCCTTATACGTCGTGATCTTGATAGGCCCACACAACGTACACCGCGCCTCGATCATCTTCCCCGGCGAGACGATCATCCCGACATGCCCGGGATTGGTGACGGACGTCCCCGGCCCCGCGTTGAAGAACACCAGGTCCCCCGCCTGCTCCTCCCCCGCGTCGATCTTGTCCCCGAACGGCCACTGCCCGAACGTCGTCCGCGGAATCGACAACCCCGCGTTCCGATAGGCCATGTAGATGATCCCCGAACAGTCGTACGCGTCCGGCCCGGTTCCCCCCCACCGATAGGGCTTCCCCCGCTGCGCCAGCGCGTAGTCAAGGATCTTGGCCACGACCGAGCTCGGCGCCTGCACCGCGAAGTCGCAGTCGGGGTTGTTCTCCGGAGGAATGCCGACCTCACCACTGGCCGCGTACCGGGCGGCGATCTCCAGCACCTGGTCCACATACCAGGTCGCCCGGTTGTAGACGAAGATGGCTTTCCGCAGGTCATCGGGGGCGCCGTTACGTTTGAGCATCTTGGCCGCGCCCAGGATGGCATCCGCCGGGTTGTACACGTCCGCGATGCCGTCCTCGTCGCCATCGGAGGCGTACCCGTTGAACTCCGACGGGATCTCGATCCGCGCCTTGCCACCCCAGGTGCCGATCAGGAACTGCATCGGCCCAGCCGCACCCGCCTCGTTGGTGCCCGACTTGACCCCCGGAAGGTCGGAGCGCCCGTGGTCGGTCTCCCGCTTGCCGACCGCCGCCAGCACGTTCCACTGCACCCCGATGGCGGCGCCATGCTTCTTGTACAGAGCCAGATACTCCGGCGGAATGTCCTCTTTCGCGGTCTCGGACAGGTCGCCTACGTCGACCTCACACTCGGCGCCCCCGCCACCGAACAGCCCGCCCGGTAACGGCGTCATCAGCACGATCGACCCGAACAGGGTCAGCGGCAGGGCCACGGCGAGGAGCCCGGCCGCCCATTTCCACGAGAGCCGGCTCTTCGTCACGGGGTGGTGTCCCCGTCCTGCCCGGCGTCGGCGGGTTGCATGTCATAGACCCGCCAGTCCACACCCAGCTTCATGACCGTCACCGCATACGAGTCGGTCTGGTCGCGCTCACCCGCCGTGCTGGTGATGTGCTGGATGGAATCGACCACGAAGACCACCGACCCCACGCTCATGTCCCTGATCGAGGTCACCTTGGCCGAGCCGTCAGAAACGGTCTGCTCGGTGGTGTCGTGCTCGGTCAGCGCGGGCGCGGTCAGGCTCCGGGTCAGCTCCTCCCCGAACTCCACGGTCGCGAACCGCCGCACCCGATCCACCCGGGCCACCGGATCCGCATGCGTGTACGTCCCGTACGCGCCGACGAACCGCCGCGCCAGATCAGCGGCGGCGGCCAGCTCGTCCCGGCTGAGCGGCAGGTAGTCGTAGACGTCGAACTCGCCCGAAGGCGTGCTCGCCACCTGGCTCGGCAGGACGGGCGCCACGGTGCCCGAAGGCGCGTTGCGGCCGGTGGGGGCCGCCTCCGGGTCGGTCTGGCCATCCCCGCCGCCCAGCATCGTGAGATAGATGCCGAGGACGGCGAGCACGACCACCACGGCCACGAAGACGAGTCTCCTCCGGCCGTCGGTTCCCTCCATGATCAGTCCTTGTCGCGGTCGGGGGGCCTCAACCAGAACGGTGCGTTGTCGCCACCGCGCGCGCTCTTGGCTCTGCTGCTGGGCAGCCACAGCGGCGGCGCGTCGGAACGTGGCTGCCGGGGCGACTCGGCGCGCGGCGGCTGCGACGACCGGGGCGTCTCAGCGCGCGGCTGCCGTGGCGGTTCCGACCGCCGCTCCGCCCGCGGGCTCTCCGACCGCGCCGAACGCCGCCCGCCACCGAACAGGCTCCCGCCACCACCGAAGAATCCACCACTGGACGAGCCACGCGAGGAACCGCCGCCACCGAACAACCCGCCGCCGGACGATCGGCTCCCCCCACGAGACGCGGAGGACGGGCGCGAAGCCCAGCCGCCGGAACGACCGCCGAACCAGCCGCCAGAGGAGCCCGAGGAGGAGGAACCACCCGAACTCGGCACGCTCCCGCTGCTGGACGGAACCGGTCCACCCGGACGTCGCGGACCGGTGGCCCCAGGACGGGCGCCCGCAGGTGGCCGGAGGTTGAGCGGCGGAGCCGAGCCGGGCCGTGGCGCGGGCACGCCGCCGGCCTTCTTGCGCGCGTCGGTCTCCAGCGGCGCGGGCTGCCCGGTCGCCCGGACTCCGGTGGCCCCGGCCGCCTGCTCCTCGCCGCGTACCTTGCCCTGGGCCACCGTGGTGGCCGCGGCCGCTCCCGCCCCGGCCCCGGCCGCCATGGACGCGGCCCCGATGACGGGCTCCGCCTTGCGCAGCCCCCACCGGCCGATCCTGGCCGAGGCCACCGGCGGCAGCACCACGCTGGACCGCTGCAGGATCGGCGAACTCGCCGCCTCGCCGAGCATCCGGGTGGTGAGGTTGTGGCCGCCCATAGTGGAGAACAGATGCTGGAACGGACGCCGATAGAAGAACACGGCCAGCGTCAGCAACGCCATGAACATGATCTGCATGCCCCACGGCAGCGGCGTCGAGATGATCAGCGCGTAGCCGTACACCAGGACGCCCAGCACGAGGGCCAGCACCGCCTGCCGGAGCAGCGTGCCGACCAGCATCTCCACCCAGCGCATCGCGATGATCCGCCCGGCCCCTGGATGCACGCCGATCAGCAGGAACACCGGCCCGAGGATCAGCAGCAGCAGGAAGCCGATCTTGAGGACCAGCAGCGAGACCGAGACCAGGAAGATCAGCACCCCGGCCACCATGGCCGCGATGAACGCGCCGATCGCCACGCTCAGGCGGCTCGTCCAGTCCTTGCCCTGGAACAGGAAGAACTGCGGAGTGGCCTCCAGGGGCTTGGCGACCTCCTCCTCGAAACGTTGCTGGTGAGCTTCGCTGGCGGGCGCCTGGCGGGCCTGCTGCTCGGCCACGTCGATGGACTGGATCTCCAGCGTCTTCGGCCCGAAGGTGGCCACGATCGGGGCGTTCGGGTCGGCCGTGCCGAACTCGCCCATCAGCCACGGCTTGCAGACCAGCGTCGACCAGAGCGCGTCGGCGTTCTGCGCCACGCCGGGGGTGCCGGGCTGGCCGTAGCCGCCGTTGGCGGCGCGGGTGCCCTCGGCACCCTGCGCCGGCAGGCAGGACGCGCCGCCCGCGCCGGGCAGGCCGGAGAAGGCCGAGTTGACGATCTCGCTGGTCTTGTCGGTGATGGTCTTGCCGACGCCGGTCAGGTCCTGGGGACGGCTGAAGAACCAGGTGGCCACGGTGACCGCCAGGACCATCCAGATGACACCCTCGTAGGTGGTGGTGGCGCGTTTGCGGAGCAGGCCGTACCAGGCCAGCCAGATGGCGGCGATGATCACGATCGGCCGCAGGAACGGCCAGTACATCGCGTCGGCCAGGTTGACGACCATGTCGTCGACCACGTTCTTGATCGGCAGTAGCGGGCCCTCGGTGGCCGCCGCCTCGTAGGTGGTGATGGTGAGCCGGTCGACCGCCTTGGCCCAGGAGAAGATCGTGTTGGCCCAGGCGTTGCCGAGCACCGCGGCCACGTCCGAGCAGCCGAGGCCGTAGGTGTGCCAGAACTGGCCGGCCATGCCGTACCTGGCGTAGTTGGTGAGCTGCTGGTCCGGGGCGACCTCGACCGGGGTGCCCGCGCCGACGCCCGCGCCCGCCGCGGCGCCGGTGTCGCCGGTGTCCGGTGGGGGCGGTTTGACCAGGCCGTCGACGCCGCCGCCGACCATCTCGGGGGCCAGCGACGAGGACAGATCACAGATCCCGTCGGCGCTGGCCGTACTGGATGCGAAGACCAACGGAAGACTGAGGACGGTGACCACAGCCACCAGCACCAGCGCTAACCGGCGGACAAACCTCACGACCGCACCTCCTGCGCGACCCCCGACCTGCTGGATCCCCCCTGAAGATCATGCATGTTCTCGCCGGGTTTGTCGTGCGTCGGATTCGTATCGAGCCAGCGCAGCAGCTCCGGCGAGATCAGGTCCACGCCGATCCGGCCGGCCCGGCCGTCCAGATCGCGGAAGATACACTCGCCGTTGCCGAGGGAACGCAAGACCGCCTTGTGCTCCTCTGACCCATCGACACCCAGCAACTCCAGCACGTGCTCGACCTCGACCCGTTCGGTCGAGCGAAACGCGAACACCGAGGACAGGCAGTTGGTGACCTGCTCGTTCAGCAGGTCGCCCGCGTTCTGCGAGACCAGGACGAGCGCGGTGTTACGGGAACGCCCCATCCGGGACACCTCGGGCACCAGCTTGGCGCCCTCCGGCGTGGACGTGATCGCCCACGCCTCGTCCAGGAAGATCGCCTTGGGAGTCCGCCGGTCCAGGCCGTTCATCAGCCGCCGGGCGAACTGGGACACCAGGTAGAGCAGCGCGACCGAAAGCCGCTGCTCGTAGGAGTAGTCGTCGCGGGTGGTGGCCACGTCCGGCAGGGTCAGGCCGCCGAGGGTGAACACCGTGGTCCAGCCCTCGGTGTCGATCTGGTCGCCGCCGAAACGGTCGAAACAGAGCCGGGCCAGGCGCATCTCCGACATCGAGCGCAGCACCGCGCCCAGGTTCTTGGAGGCCGCGTCCTCGGTCTGCTCCAGGTGGTCGATCACCTTGCCGAGCGAGGGATCGGGCTGGTTGGAGACCGCCGCCACCGCCTGGATCATCGCCGACTCGCGCTCCTCCGACATGCGCGGCAGCAGCAGCCGCAGCGTCTCGGTGGCCATCGTCTTCTTGGCCGCGATGTCGTCGCCGAACGAGAACGGGTCGAGCAGTCCTGGCGCGGCCGAGGCCAGCGGGATCGTCCTGGCCCGGCGGCCCCGCTGGTGCAGCAGCTCCACCAGCGAGGAGGCGTCGCCCTTCGGGTCGATCACGGCCACCGTGACCCCGCGCAGCGCCATCTGGTAGATCAGCAGCAGCGCCAGCGTGGTCTTGCCGCCGCCCGGCTCGCCGGTGATCGCGATCGCCGTCGGCCGGTTCCTGGTCGCCGCCACCAGCGGGTCGAAGTGCACGATGCTGCGCGCCCGGCCCAGGGTCTCCCCGATGTACGGCCCGAGCCACCCGGAACTGCCGTCGTCCACCCGGTCACCCAGATCCACGGTCGCGTGCGCCATCCCGCCCGCGATCGTGCGCAGGGGCTGGCGCTGGGCGTACGCGTTGACCCGGACCTTCTCCCCCGGCAGCGCCTCGCAGAACAGCGAGAACTGGTCGCCGGTGGAGTTGACCACGTCGATGCCCAGGTCACGGTAGTGCTCGACGACCGCCTCGACGCGCTGCACGCACATCTCCTCGGTGGGGGCGGAGACGCTCATCCGGTGCCAGCCGTACACGAACGGCAGGCGTTCCTTGGTGATGCCGTGTTCCAGCATCCTGGCCGCGTCGATCTGCTCAGCCAGCGCCAGCGGGGCCTCCGCGCCGGCCTCCCTGATGTGGATGTCCATGTCGCGGGCGTGCGCCAGCTTGCGGGCCACGTCCTTGCTGGCCCGCACCGGCGGGATCAGCCGCATCCGGCTGGAGATCTCCACCGGGAACGGCAGCTGGTCGCCGAAGTGCATCCACGGCTCGCCGTCGGGGAACGGCATCAGGTCGGGGAAGCGGGCGAAGGACAGGTGCGCGGTGTAGGAGTCGCCGCCGGGCTGCTCGATCCGCAGCAGCGACCTGCCGTTGTGGATCTGGCCTTCGACCAGGGCCTCGATCTCGCCCCGGCCCCAGCGCCTGCGCGGGCTGGCCGAGGGCGGCGGGTCGCCGAGCGCGCCGGACGCGGCGTGCTGGAACAGCCAGGCGATCTCGACCGAGGTGGCGTGCCTGGCGTACAGCGCGCTGGAGGCAAGGGCGCGGCCGAGCCGTTCCGCCGACTCGGTCCACTTCGTCACCTCGCGCTCGGGCACGTGGTCGTCCTCCAGGCCGAGCGACTTCTCCGAACGCTGGTAGAAGCCGAACAGCTGGGCCAGCACGCCGCTGCCGAGCTGCGCGCCGCGCGGCCCAAGACGCACGCCCAGGTAGACCTCCTTGGACCAGAAGTCCTTCGCCCAGACGTGCCGGTACATCTCCTCCAGGTAGTCGCGCCAGCCCGCGCCCTCGTCCGAGGTCGCGTTCAGCGCCATCGCCCACTCGGCCGCCGGATAGGTCCGGTGCGCGACCCGCAGGTGCACCTCGGCGTCCTGCATCCGGATCGCGGCCAGCGCGATCGTCACGTTGGTGGCGAGGGACTCGCGCTCCTCTGGCGTGATGAACTCGTAGCTGACCGTCGGGAGCCTGAAGTAGGCCCACGCCGCCGACTCGGTGAGCAACACGCGGTCGTCGAAATACCGCACGGCCAGGCGGCTTCGCGCCCGGGACGCCCTAGCCAACGATGCTCTCCCCTCTCGCGGTGGTCAGCCCGCTCGCGACCACTCCGGCCAGTGCGACATACGCCCGGCGCCCGCCCGCGCGGAGATCGCCGAGATCCACCGGTCCTGATTCGGCGAGCTCGTCCTCCCACGGCACCCGCACGATGGCCCGGCACCTGCCCCGCGCCACCGCCTCGGCCCGCTCGACGTCCGCCAGGCTGCGCCGGCTGACCCCGTTCACCACCATGACCGCCCGCCGCCGCAGGTCCGCGCAGCCGTGCCCGTCCAGCCAGTCGTAGGTCATGGCCACCGCGTCCGGCGCGTCCGCGCTCGCCGGAGCCACCAGCACCAGCTGATCGGCGTACGGCAACAGCCGCGCGGCCAGCGCCGCCGCCGGATCCATCAGGATCACCCGGTACTGCTGGTCCAGCAGCCGCATCGCGCGCGCGATCCGCTGGTCGGAGAAGGCCGATCGGTCCGAGATGCGCTGTTCGGCGCCCTCGTCGGTGTCGGCGGCCAGCACGTCCAGGCCGGACTCGCACCGGCTGGTGTAGGCGCCGATGTGGGTGCCGACCTGGTCGATCACGGCCAGGAAGGAGCTGAGCGTCTCGGGGGACTCGGGCCTGATCCTGGTGGTCAGGGTGTGGTCGCCGGTGTTGGCGTCCACCGCCAGCACGCCGTCCTCGCGGTGCCGGGCCAGGGTGTGGCCAAGCAGCAGCGCCGTCGTGCTCTGGCCCGCGCCGCCGGTGCAGCCCAGCACGACCACGCGGCGGCTGCCGGTGATCGGGGTGCGCACCCGCGCCTCGTCGTTCTCGGTCCCGTCGGTACGGCCTCCGCCGCTGCCCACCACGACCTGGGCGATCCGCCGCCAGCCACCTTGGGGGTCCCGGCCGACGACGGACTCGACGCGGCGGACCTTGGGCTCTTCTGCGGGTTTGTTTTCGGGGCGGGGGACGGGGATGGGGGCTGCGGGCTGGCTGGATAATGCCGGGACTGCGCGGATGGAGACCTGGCGTTCGGGCTTGCGGTCGGGGATGGGGGGTCTGGGGGGCTGGCCGCGGCGATGTTGTTCCCTGGCCTTGTCGGCGGGGGGTGAGGAGCCGGTCGCGGAGGTGGCGGCGCTCATGGGGGTCGCGGGGGGTGACTTGTCCGGTTCGGTGGAGGCCGCGGCCAAACGACGGAGGCGACGGAGAGCGTCGGGGCCGATCGGTGGGGCCGTGGTTTCGGCGACCGGGGACTCCTGCCGCGGCTCGGGCATGCGCGGCTCGGGCATTTCCGAAATTTCCACCTGTGCCGGAATGGGCTCGGGCCTCATCGGTTCCGGCTTTCTCGGTTCTTGTTGTACGAAGACCGGAATGGCCGGGGCCTTGGCGGTAGCCGTACCCCAGGAGGGACGGACGGTCGGCTCGGCGACCGGGGGGATCGGCGTGGGCTCGGCCGGGATCGCGGCGGCCGCGGCGGCGACGGCGGGTCGGACCGTGCCAGGGACGCGGCGCTTCAGCGGCTCCAGGGACTTCTGCGGCTTCGGGGACTTCTGCGGGAGCTTCACGGAGAGCTTCGCCGACGCGGCGGCGCGGGCGAACACGGGGGCGGGCTGGGCACGGCGGGGGACCTTACGACGAGAAGCGCGCCAGACGCGGCCGTGGAAGACGACCTCGTCCGGTTCCGAGACGGGGGCCAGGCGGCACCAGGTGCGCGGCTCGGACAGGTAGCGGCTCTGCGACTGGAGCAGCTCGGTGAGGCGCTTGCCCTCGATCACCGGGCGGGTGGACAGCCAGGTGACCACGCCGGGCGGGACCAGGTAGATCACGTGCCAGGGGGCGTCGAACTTCAGGCCGACCAGCTGCAGGAAGACCCACCAGGGCGCGCTCACGCCGATGAAGACACCGATCCAGACGATGGGGAGCGGCGTCGGCAGCCGTAGGTCGTACAGCTTGTAGAGCCGCTTCTCAATGCGCCAAATATTGGTGTATGTAGGTAGGTCCACCCGATTCCTCCTCTCCCAGCGTGCCCAGGATCACTGGATGCCAAGCGCCCCCGCGATGGCCTTCGCCGTCACCTCGATGATGTTCGGCACGTAGAAGATCACTCCGATCGCGATCGCCAGAATGATGAACTGGACGAACCGCGTGATCTCCCGGGTGAAGAGGAAGAAGAGCGCGACCACCGAGACGATCACCAGGAACAAAGGCCCGAAGAAGCGGCGCAGGAATTCGGCCAGCCCTTCGGTGTTGATGCCCTGGTTCGGCGCCGGGGTCGGCGTGAAAGCAAGGAGTTCGGCGCCGCCCAGCTGGCTGGACACGGCGCTCTCCAGAATCGTGTGCACAATCATTTTCGCCCTCCCGGGGGGTGTGGATCAGCGACATCACGGTCGGCCATGTGTTACCCCACGGACCGGCCCGCGCCCTGGATCCGCCCGACGAGCCACTTCTCGCCCTGCCTCTCCATGGAGAGCTGGTAGGCCTGCTCGAGACCCGCCGATTGCGCGGCCGGATCGGCGGCCGGGTCGGTGCTCGGCTGGGCCGCGGCGGCGCCCGACGGCACGGCCCACACCACGACCGCCGTGACAGTCCGGCTCGACTCCCCGCCCACCGGCACGATCACATCGGTGAGCTGGGCCAGCTCGAACGAGCCACCAAGCCCTTCGATGGTGGCCCCATCCGTGGCGTACAGCCGGAGCTCGGCCGTGTTCCCCGACGCGTACGCCTTGAAGAAGCCCTCCAGCGTCGGCCGGAGCTGGTTCTCCAGGCTGTTGTCCCGGTCCGGGTCGGCGACAGCCGGCAGATCGGCGACGGCGGGCGCGGGCAGCAGCGCCGGGCGGCCGGTCACCACGAAGCGGTCACCCGAGTGGTAGACGGGCACCGAAAGCAGCCATCTCTTGCTGCCCGACTGGAAACTCACCACGACCGTGGCGTTCACGTTGTCGGCGGCCACATCGATACTCTGGAATTGAATGGCCCCGGCCGACATCCGGCCGTACCCATTCCAGCCGAACCGGCGCTCGCCGCCGAGGGGGAGAAAAGCGGTCAGCCTTTCGTCGCGCTGATCCGGATTGGTCGCGTCGAAATTCAAATAGACCGCGGCGAATTGACTGGCGAATCCGGCCGCCTCCTGGACCGGGAACCCGGCGTCCTCCGGCGTGGTCGGCGCGGCCGCGTTCTGGCCCTGGGTGAACCGTTCGAACGGCGCCCGCACCCCGTTGACCACGATCACGATGATGAGCGCCCACAGGATCGCCCGCCCCACCCACACGAGCCAGCGGCCCCCGCCACCGCTCCAGCCCCTGCGCCGCACCGGCGCCGAGTCGAGATCAGGCAACGGGTACGACTCGGGGTCGCCAGCGATCCGAGGATCCTGCTGGACGGTTGACCTGCGAGCCATCACGCCTCCGCTCGCGCCGATCCCCCCGGCTGGCGCGGTGTCTTCTTACTCTCGATCCGGTTATCCACGTTGAAGTATTCACCCTAGCGGTCCCGCCAATTGTTCCAGGAAAGCCACGCCCATGCTGTGCGCATCTAAGTAACCGGCCAAACCGAGTCTGCATGAGACGGAGAGTGGCCGTACCGGCAGGTACGACCACGAAACGACGTCTTAGCAGGCCAGCGGCCCGTACTATTACCAACCGGTCAGCGAGAGCTATCCAAACCGTACCGAGACTCGTACCTGGTTTTCCTTCGCCGTCACTGGCCTTCGGCAAGGCCACCGCAGGTGAAGCCCTCCTCGCGCTCGGGGCTGAGCTGCAGGCTGCCGAGGTTGGTGGTCTCGATCGGACGGCGGAAGGTATCCAGCTTGTCGCAGTCGTAGAAGAGGTACGTGCCCTCGCTCTCACCCAGCAGCATCATCCAGCGGCCGTCGTAGAGCGGCTTGTCGTCCTCGGCGTTCTTCAATATGGCCCACTGGTCCTGGAATCCCAGGGTGTCGAGCAGCAGGTTGGACTGCCCGGTCCGCTGCACCTCCACCGCGCCGTACGACAGCTGCAGGATGAGCAGGAAGCCCAGGCCCAGCCCGGTCAGACCGCCGACGAGCACCTTCAACCCGGCGCGGCCGACAGGCTTACGGCGCAGCAGCCGGAACGGCACCAGGAACGTCAGCACGCCCAGCCCCACAGCGATGACGATCATGATGGTGAGGTCGAGGTCGCCGACGAAGTTGAAGAAACCCCAGTAGGTGGCGCCACACCACAGCGCGGCGATCAGCGCGGCCACCCACGGGCGCTTCCTGATGCCTCCCACGAGTTTCTCGCCGAAGCCGAACGTCACCTTGTTGATCAGCCAACCCAGTCCCACGATCAAGCCGAGGGCCGGGATGCCCAACAGCAGGACCAGCACCAACGTGCCCATGAGCCGGCCGAACAGCACCGACTGGTCGATCCCCGCCTGCTGCGGGCTGATGCCGAAGACCGCGTACACCTCCTCGATGCCGATGTAGAGGACCGCGTAAAGCGCGACGGCGATCGGGAGGACCACCGAGGCGATCCGTTCGAGTAGTTCGACGACGCTTCCACTGGCTTCCTTGTCAGCCTGGACGTCATCGCTGGAAGGCGAAAGGTTAGCGGTGTTTTCCACCGGTATGTTCTGATCGATCACGGCGCAGGAGCCTACCGATCCAGATCCCTTGCGGTGGGCATTTCTGACATTTCCGCACGCAGAAAGTCAGCCTTTAGATGTCAAAAGACGGCCGCGCTCCCTAAGCCCTGCTTTCACCTGCGGATCGTCAGACATTGAAGCGGAACTCGACCACGTCGCCGTCGCGCATGATGTAGTCCTTGCCCTCGATCCTGGCCTTTCCGGCGGAGCGGGCGGAGGTCACGGAACCGGCCTCCATCAGGTCGTCGAAGGAGATCACTTCGGCCTTGATGAAGCCGCGCTGGAAGTCGGTGTGGATGACGCCGGCGGCCTCGGGGGCGGTGGAGCCCTTCTTGATCGTCCAGGCTCTGGTCTCCTTCGGGCCGGCGGTGAGGTAGGTCTGCAGGCCGAGGGTCTCGAAGCCGACGCGGGCCAGCTGGGAGAGGCCGGATTCGTCCTGACCGACCGACTGGAGGAGTTCGAGCGCCTCCTCGTCGGAGAGTTCCACCAGTTCGGACTCGATCTTGGCGTCCAGGAAGACGGCCTCGGCGGGGGCGACGATCGCGGACAGCCGGGTCCTGAGGTCGGTGTCGACCAGTTCGTCGGCGTCGAGGTTGAACACGTACAGGAAGGGCTTGGCGGTGAGCAGGTGGAGCTCGCGGAGGTCGGTCAGGTCCATGCCGGAGGCGTAGAGCGTGGTGCCGCCGTCGAGGATCTTGCTGGCCGTCTCGGCCGCGTCCAGGGCGGCCTTGCGGTCCTTGTTGGTCCTGGCCTCCTTCTGCAGGCGCGGCACGGCCTTCTCGATCGTCTGCAGGTCGGCCAGGATGAGCTCGGTGTTGATCGTCTCGATGTCCCGCTCAGGGGCGATGTCGCCGTCCACGTGGGTCACGTCGGGGTCGGTGAAGACCCGGATGACCTGGCAGATGGCGTCGGTCTCGCGGATGTTGGCGAGAAACTGGTTGCCGCGGCCCTGACCTTCCGAAGCGCCCTTCACCAAGCCCGCGATGTCCACGAACTCCACCTTGGCCGGGAGGATCCGGGCCGAGCCGTGGATGGTGGCGAGCTGGGCGAGACGCGCGTCGGGCACACCCACGATCCCCACGTTGGGCTCGATGGTGGCGAACGGGTAGTTGGCCGCCAGGGCGTTGGCGCTCTTGGTCAGCGCGTTGAAAAGGGTGGACTTGCCGACATTGGGCAGGCCGACGATCCCGATGCTCAGACTCACGGGATCCGAGTTTACCGGCCGGACGGGGAGCGCCTGAGCGTGCATGCCGTACGCAATGGGATGGAAACCCTAGGTAATCAGCGCACGCCGCGCAAGCGCGCCTCCCCCTTCTGCGGGGAAAGGACTGGGATCATCCCCCATGTGGACGTCATGGCTCTCGCAATCCAGCTCGCCCTCGGGTTGGCCGCCGGGCTGGCCATCGGATACACGCTCGGCCGGGGAAAGACCGGACGCGCCGCCGAGGAGACCGCGGCCAGGCTCGCCGACGCGGAGGCCCGGGCGCGGGCCGCGGAAGAGAAACTCGGCTATGTCGAGGGGCAGCTCACCGAGCGGTTCCAGGCCCTCTCCGCCCGCGCGCTCGACCTGAACAACCTGCGCTTCCTCGAACTCGCGGAGAACCGGCTCAACACCACCAGGGCCGAGGCCGCCGGGGATCTCGACCAGCGGCGGCAGGCGGTGGAGAACCTGGTCGCGCCGCTGCAGGAGACGCTGGCCCGGGTGCAGCACCAGCTGCGGGAGAGCGAGCTCGGGGCGCGCGGGGCCCGGGCCGAGCTGCAGCAGCAGATGGAGTTCGTGCGGCAGAGTTCGGAGCAGCTCCAGACGCAGACCCGCTCGCTCGTGCGGGCGCTGCAGCGGCCGGAGGCCCGGGGCCGGTGGGGGGAGCTCCAGCTGCGGCGGGTCGCGGAGATCGCCGGGATGGCCCGGTTCTGCGACTTCGACGAGCAGGTGACCGGGCACACCGCCGACGGCGCCGTCCGGCCTGACATGATCGTCCGGTTGAGTGGGGGCAAGAACATCGTGGTCGACTCCAAGGTGTCGCTCGCGGCGTACCTGGAGGCGGCCGAGGCGCAGGATCCGGAGCTGGCGGGGGCCCGGCTGGACGCGCACGCGCGGCATGTCCGCGAGCACGTGGACCGACTGGCCGCCAAGACCTACTGGCAGGCGTTCAGCCCCGCGCCCGAGTTCATGGTCCTGTTCATTCCCGGCGAGGCGTTCCTCGCCCCCGCCCTGGAGCGCGACCCCTCCCTCCTGGAGTACGCGATGAACAGGCGCGTGCACATCGCCACCCCCACCACTCTGATCACCATGCTCCGTACCGCACAGTACGCCTGGCAGCAGGCGGCGCTCAGCGAGAACGCCCGCGCGGTGTTCGACATCGGCAAGGAGCTTTACGACCGGCTTGGCGGGCTCGGGCGCAACGTGGACGCGCTCGGCAAGTCGTTGTCGAAGGCGGTCGCCGCGTACAACCGGACGGTGGGGTCGCTGGAGAACCGGGTGCTGGTGAGCGCCCGCCGCCTGAGTGATCTCGGCCTGGTGGACAGCCCATTGGCCACACCCGAACTGGTCGAGGAGCTGCCACGGCTGCTCTCCGTGCCGGAACTGGTGGAAGAAGAACAGGTAAGCGTCCCGCCACTGTCGCTGTAAAGCGGAAAGACCAGGCAAGCGCCCCTCCACTGCCCTGCAGCACGTGGGCACGCTGTACATCGAAAAGAACAGGCAAGCACTGCCCTGCAGCACGTGGGGACGCTGTACATAGAAAAGAACAGGTAAGCGCCCTTCCGCTATCGCTGCGGAGCGGGAAGAGCAGGTAAGCGCCCTCTTCCAGAGCTGTGGAACGGTAGGTTAGGGGGCTGGAGAAAGGGGGTTTCCGGCAATGAGGTTGACCGCGCGCGGCGCCATCACGCTGCTGTTCGTGATTACTCTCCTTGGCCAGCTCATCGCCCCCGGCCCCATCTTCCTCCTCGGCTGCGCGGCCGCCGTCACCCTGGTCAACCCCCGCGACCTGCTCCCCCTGGTCGTCACCCCACCCCTGATCTTTTTCCTGACGGCCCTCTTCATCGAGAGCATCCGCGCCCTCCGCACCACCCAATTCCTGCAATCCATGGCCTTGGGCCTCTTCACGATCCTCTCCGCCGCCGCCCCCTGGCTCCTCGCCGGCTCCGCCCTCACCCTCGCCATCGCCTGGTACCGCGGCCTCCCCGCCAACATCCGCACCTTCCGCCTAGCCCACGCCCACCGCGTCCCCAAACCCCGCCAAAGCCGCGAAACCACCCCCACGTACGCAGCCGAACCCGAAGGCTATTTCGAACCCCGCCTCTACGGCTCCACCAAAGAAGACTGACCTCCGGCACCGCCCCGGCGAGAACCCGCCCCAAAGCCAACCGGCATCAGCAACGCTTTGGCCTCGCCCCTGGCACAACCTCTTGGCACCGGTACGGCGAGAACTCCACACGCAGATAAACGGCGCAAGATAACGGCGAGCAACCCGGTGCTGGGGGCTTGGGCTGGGGGTCCGGGCTTGTGGGTTGTTAGGCGCGGAGGTTTTTGCGGAGTTCGTGGGGGAGGGCGAAGCGCATGCGTTCCTGGACGGATTCGACTTCTTCGACGTCGGTGAAGCCGTGGGTGGCGAGTTTGCGGAGGACGCCGTCGACCAGGATTTCGGGGACCGAGGCACCGCTGGTGAGGCCGATGGTGGTGACGCCGTCGAGCCAGGTGTCGTCGATGTGGGAGGCGTCGTCGACCAGGTAGGAGGCTTTGGCGCCATAGTCGAGGGCCACTTCGACCAGGCGCTTGGAGTTGGAGGAGTTCTCGGAGCCGACCACGAGCACCAGCTGGGACTGGGCGGCGATCTCCTTGACGGCGGTCTGGCGGTTGGACGTCGCGTAGCAGATGTCGTCGCTGGGCGGGTCGATAAGGTTGGGGAAGCGCTCTTTGAGGCGGCTGACGGTCTCCGTCGTCTCGTCGACGGAGAGGGTGGTCTGCGAGAGCCAGACGACCTTCCGCGGGTCACGGACGGATACTGTCCCGACGCCATCCAGGCCATCGACGAGTTGCACATGATCGGGTGCTTCCCCGGCGGTGCCTTCGACCTCTTCGTGGCCTTCGTGACCGATCAGCAGGATGTCATAGTCCTGGGCGGCGAACCTCTTGGCCTCATTGTGGACCTTGGTGACCAACGGGCAGGTGGCGTCAATGGTCTTCAGCCGACGACGGGCAGCCTCGTCGTGCACGGCAGGAGCCACCCCATGCGCGGAAAAGACCACGATCGCCCCTTCCGGGACCTCCTCGGTCTCATCGACGAAGATCGCACCACGCCCTTCCAGGGTTCTCACCACATGCGTGTTGTGCACGATCTGTTTGCGGACGTAGATTGGCGCCCCATACTGCGCGAGGGCCTTCTCCACCGCCTCGACAGCACGATCCACCCCCGCGCAGTACCCACGCGGCTTCGCCACCAGCACACGTCTACGGTCCGGAATGCTCGCGGGGGTCTGTGAGGTCATGGTCTCATGCTACGTGGAGCGTCAGCCGCATCCTGACCTCACGTCGACTTGACCCAATAAGACACTTTCCAGGAGCCGCGATGTCTCTCCTTCGAACTTTGACCAAACCTCTCCGTGACGCGTACGACCATCGCGGCGAAATCATGGAGAAGGCCAAGGACCTCCCGATGGCGGTCCTCCAGACCGCCCTCAGCGGCGTGGGCCACGCCCTCCTCATCGGCGACCGCGTCCGCTCCACCATCCGACGCCTGGGCGCCCCCGAGGAGAAGCCCGGTAAATCCCCCACTTCAGAAGCCGAGAAACCGGCCCGCCGCGAGCCTGTCATCTTCGCCCCCCGCCCAACGGCACCCGCCGCCGATCTCAACCAAGAACCCGAACCAGCACCCAAGCCGGCAGCCGAACCCCAGCCGACCGCCGAACCCAAACTGGACTCCGTACCCAAACCGAAAGCCGAGCCCAAGCCGGCAGCCGAACCCCTGCCCAACGTTGAGCCCAAACTGAACTCCACACCCAAGCCAAAGGCCGAACCCGAGCCCAAGGCCGAGCCCAAGCCGAAAGCCGCACCCCGGCCGAGCGCTGAACCCAAACTGGACTCCGCGCCTAAGCCGGTTGCCGAGCCCAAGCCGAACGCTGAACTCGACTCCGCGTCCAAGCCGGTCGCCGAGCCCCAGGCGGACACCGCCGTCGTCACGCCCGCCAAGAAGGCTGCCCCGGCTGAGCCCATCCCCGGGTATGCCGACTTGACGATCGCCTCCCTCCGCGCCCGCATGCGCGGAAAGTCCGCCCTCGAAATCCAGCAATTGATCGCCTACGAAGAGGCGACCTCCGCCCGCCCCGAAGTCACCACCATGTACCGCAACCGCCTGACAAAGCTCGAATCCGGAATCTGACCCAACGCCCGGCGAGGATCAGGTCGCCGAGACGAGGGCCGAACCCACGGCGGTGAAGCGGGTCGCCTGGTTCGACCAAGCCCCACCTCGTGGAAATCACCGCCAAATCGCGTGAACCGGCCGACGCTGAAATCACCTGGGCGTCGGCATACTGAGCGTTTCGGGGCGGGCACCCGCACGGCGAAAACGGACGCCGTTGGGTGAACGCCCCGTACGACAGTACGAACACGAGTCCCGCACGCGGGAGGCGGAAATGACAGGAATCTCCCGCACAACGGGACGGGACATCACGCCGTGAACACCTAAAACGACCGTCGCAGGCTGAACGCCAGAGTGTCGTGGGGATAGGCGATCTAGGACCTGTCCCGCCGATTACGTGAACGGACCTATCTGACGAAACGAGCAAGAACGGGGCAGGCCTTAGTGAACGGTGCGTTTCGCCTCCCAAACGGGGGCGGGGCGGATGGCAAACCGGGTCCTGTCGCTGGGCCAGGCGTTCCTGGAACCAGTGCCGCGTCAGGCAACATTCGCTCAGACGCGAGTGATGCCCTTTGTGATACTTTCGGCGTCGCCGTGCACCGCTACGAACTCGAGGAGGTGAGACCGATCAACACTGTGACAGATCGGGGCTCCCTCCCTTGCATGGTCTAGGGAGCGCCCGCAGAAGGCATCCCGAAAGGCTTGAAACGCTATGCGCTTCACCTCCCAGACGTCGTTGGACGGCGTCACCGAACAGCTATTCACCCTCGGCGAGATCCCCGGTGTGCTGTGGACGCCGGAAGACGCCCTCGGCACTCGTCCCCTGATCGTGATGGGGCACGGCGGCGGGCAACACAAGAAGGCCCCCGGCATCCTGGCCCGCGCGCGCCGCTTCGTCACCGAGGGCGGTTTCGCGGTCGCCGCGGTCGACGTGCCCAACCACGGCGAGCGGCCGAAGAACGAGGAGTTGGACCGGATCGCAACCGAGAACCGGGCCCGTATAGCCGCAGGAGAGGATACGGCTGCGCTGGTCGCCGCCATGCACGCTCTCGTGGCCGGGCAGGTCGTCGCGGAATGGCAGGCGGTCCTGACCGCGGTCCAACAACTCGACCATGTCGGCGGCGGTCCGGTGGGCTATTGGGGCGTGTCGATGGGCTGCGGGCTCGGTGTGCCGTTCGTCGCCGCAGAACCCCGAGTCAGCGCCGCGGTGCTGGGCCTGCTCGGGTCGCCCGCGCTGGCCGAGACCGCCGCGCGGATCACCGTACCGGTGCAATTTCTGGTCCAGTGGGACGATGAGCGGGCACCGCGGGCCCAGAGTCTGGCGTTGTTCGATGCCTTCGGTTCAGCCGAGAAGACGCTGCACGCCAACCCCGGCAAGCACGGAGATCTGCCGCGGTTCGCGACGGACGACTCGCTGCGGTTCTTCTCCCGGCATCTGGCCTGATACCCCGCTGTAGTCCTCGGCGCGCCGGTCGTGATCCGTTCACGGCCGGCGCGTTCGCGTCAGCCTGTTCGGCATGGCCGAACAGGTGCAGGTGCGGGAGATCATCGATGGGAGAGTTGGGGCGGCGGGCTGTTCTGTCGGTGGGGGTGGCTACGCTGCCGGGCGTAGGTGGATGCGGTGCGTGAGCGGGGACCAGGAGGGGTAGTGGGCGCGAAGACGTCTCCGGAGGAGCCGTTGCCGGTTCGGTCCGTGCTGCAGATGGTGGCGCAGTGGATTGGGCGGTTGGGCACGATCTGGGTTGAGGGGCAGATCACCGAGTTGACGGCGCGGGGCGGGACCGTGTTCATGACCTTGCGGGATCCGGTGGCGAATGTGTCGGCGCGGGTGACTTGTGCGCGGACTGTGTATGAGGCGAGTTTGCCGAGGCCGGTCGATGGGGCTCGGGTGGTTGTGCATGTGAAGGCCGACTTCTGGGTCAATCGGGGGTCGTTCGCATTCACGGCGTTGGAGATCCGGCCGGTGGGGGTCGGGGAGTTGCTGGCTCGGTTGGAGCGGTTGAGGCAGGTGCTCGCCGCGGAAGGGCTGTTCAACACCGATCGCAAACGGCGGTTGCCGTTCCTGCCCGGCACGGTGGGGTTGATCTGCGGGCGGGATTCCGCGGCCGAGCGGGATGTGCTGGAGAACGCGCGCCGCCGCTGGCCGGCCGTGCGGTTCAAGATCGAGGCGGTGGCCGTTCAGGGGTCGTTCGCGGTCGCCGAAGTGAGCGAGGCGCTGCGGAAGCTGGACGCCGATCGAGAGGTCGACGTCATCATCGTGACCAGGGGTGGCGGCTCGCTGGAGGATCTGCTGCCGTTCTCCGACGAGTCGCTGGTGCGAGCGGTCGCGGCTTGCCGCACGCCGGTGGTGAGCGCGATCGGTCATGAGCAGGACAGTCCGCTGCTGGATCTGGTGGCTGATCTGCGGGCGTCGACGCCCACGGACGCGGCCAAGAAGGTCGTCCCTGATGTGGGAGAGCAGCTGACGCTCGTCCGGCAGCTCAGGGATCGTGGGCGCCGGGTGGTCGGCGGCTGGCTGGATCGCGAGCAGCACTGGCTCCAGTCGGTCCGATCACGGCCGTCCCTGTCGGATCCGGTGCGGGAGCTCGATCGCCGCGCCGAGCAGGTGGACGCCCTCCGCGACCGCTCCCGCCGCTGCCTCACCGGTTCCCTGGACCGTTCGGCCGACAGCCTGGAACATCTCAGAGCCCGCCTGGTCGCCCTGTCACCCGCCGCCACCCTCGAACGCGGCTACGCCATCGTGCAACGCCCCTCCGGCGAGGTCGTCCGCCGCGCCGCCGACCTCTCCCCCGGGAACGATCTCACCCTCCGCCTGCCCGACGACCGCGTCTCGGTGACCGTCACCGAGACCGCCCCCTAGGGTGGTGCCGTGGCCCAGGACAAGCAGACCCCGTCGTACGAGCAGGCGCGCGAGGAACTCACCGAGGTGGTCCGCCGCCTCGAAACCGGCGGCCTCACCCTGGAGCAGTCCATCGAACTCTGGGAACGCGGCGAAAAACTGGCCGCCGTCTGCGAAGAATGGCTCCAGGGAGCCCGAGCCAAACTAGCCGCCGCCCTAGCCCAACGAGAAACCCCCCACCCCAACAACTCCGACGAAGCCCCCTTCTAACCCAAACCCCCAGCCCGGCAGCGCCCCCAGCCACGTCAACGAGGTGGCAGCGGCATTCTGTGGGGTGATTTAAGACCGCCCCACCAGACGCAAGCGCTCCCGCCCTCGGGGACCATCCGGCCGATAAAGACTGCGCCGGACCGGAACTATCTGCCAGGTGGGCCGTCTGGGATCTGAGTTACTCGCCGGGGGCGGGCTCTTTGTCAGGCGGCGTGCGTGACTCGAAGAGTTTGTAGAGGCCGGAAACTCCGATGCCGATCACGAGAAGTATTCCGGGCGGGTTCAAGAAGCCCTGGAAGCCTGCGAGGGCAGCCGCGATCATGAGCGCGACAATGAGGCCGGCGATGATGTAGCGGACCGGGTTGGTCATGCCCTCTTCCTCCGTGGCCGGATCGCTGGAGAGATGTTCTCCATGGCCTCATTGGAGAGCCCGCGGCTTGCACGAAGCTTGATGACCACCTGCGAATGCCGAAGCAACAACGCCACTCATGCGACCGACCGGCGGGGCGTGCTCGGAGTCAGGGGTGTTTAGGAGGCTGAGGGTTTGGGGGCGGGGGTGAGGATGGTGGCTAGGGCGGTTAGTTCGGGCCAGTCGGCGGAGCCGGTGATGATGATGGTGTGGTCGGGGAGGATTCGGATTAGGGAGCGTTGGTTTTTGTCTGCGCGGAAGCGTTGTTGCCAGGTGGTGCCGGCTATTTGCTGGGTGCCGGTGACGGTGGTGGTGTTGGCCATTCGGGCGGCGAAGTCGGCGGTTGGGGTTTCGTTGCTCTGGGCGAGCATGGCGTGCATCTTGTTGGCGGTGGCGAAGCCGAGGCGCCAGGTCAGGGTGTTCTTGTCCTGGGTCACGCGGGAGCTGGTGGGGGTCCAGCCGGTGGGGACCTGGCGGGGGACTTCGACCGCGTAAGGCGCGAGGCGGGCCGCGTTCGCGGTGTCGATGCTGAAGTCCACCCGGGGAATGTGCTGGGTCCGGCTTTGCGGGGTGATCAGGAGGAACGCGCCTGCTGCCAATAGGCAGACGAACAATGCGAACGCGTAGCCGTAGAAACCCTGGGTGAATTGGCGCACGCCAATGGAGACTACCGGGCGGGGTCAGTGGGGGCGGATTCGGCTGATGATGAGGAGGGCGTCTTCGGCCATCCGGCTGGCGGCTTCGAGGTCGTCGGAGAGGGTGAGTTCCTGGACGACGGCGGCGAGGGCGCCGGTGATGACGACGACGAGGGCGTCCTCGTTCTCGAAGAGGGTGGCGTTGCGGCGGGCCCACTGGCGGAGGCGGTCGCGCATGATGACCTCGAAGCCGGGAGGGCCGTCGCCCCGGAGGAAGAGGGCGGCGAGGTCGCGTTCGGCCAGGCAGCCGTCGAGGTAGGCGCGGGCTCCGGCGAGGAACAGCGGCATGGGGTCGGATTCCCCGGAGAGCCGGGCGAGCTGGACGGCTTGTTTGGTGCGGTTTGTCTGGCGGGTTTGGAAGTCTTCGAAGAGCGCCCGATAGAGGTCGGCTTTGCCGGAGAAGTGATGATAGAGACTGCCGACACTGGCTCCGGCCCGCTGCACCACGTCGGTCACTCCGGCGTCGGCGAAGCCGCTGGTGATGAAGATCTCCCTGGCGGCGTCGAGAAGCGCGCCGCGGGTGGCGGCGCCGCGCTCGGACGTGCGCACGGTGACCGATCGTTCGGTGGCGCTCGTGTCGCTGCTCATGGTGGCGAGATTATCCTCCGCCGTCACTCCACGAGACCGAACCTTCGCTCTAGTCGGCCCTCGCAGCCCTTTGGGAAGACCCAACTATCTCTCCGGAAAGGCCGGGAGGGTGGTGACATGCCTTGTTGATCCCTGGTGGGCGTGTTGGGGAAGCCGGTCGTAGTCGGCTGAAGGGGGGCAATTACGATCGAATGTGTCGCTGCTGGGTAGGGAAGCACCATGTGAAGGAGTTCGATCATGGCTGATCAGACGGCTGTCCCCGGTGTGCTGGCGACTGGGGAGCATGTGCCGGACCGGAACCTGGCGTTGGAGCTCGTACGCGTTACCGAGGCGGCGGCCATGGCCAGCGCCCGGTGGGTAGGGCGCGGAGACAAGATCGGAGCCGATGGCGCGGCGGTCAACAGCATGCGCCAGCTGATCAACACGGTGTCGATGCGTGGGGTCGTAGTGATCGGCGAGGGCGAGAAGGACAACGCGCCCATGCTGTTCAACGGGGAGGAGGTCGGAGTCGGAACCGGGCCGGAGTGTGATGTGGCCGTGGATCCGATCGACGGCACCCGGCTGTGCGCGCTGGGCATGAACAACGCCATCTCGGTGATCGCCGTCAGCCCGCGCGGCTCGATGTACGACTCGTCCGCCGTCTTCTACATGGAGAAACTCGTCACCGGCCCGGAAGCGGCCGACTCCGTGGACATCAACGCCCCGGTGGCGCACAACATCGGCGCGGTCGCCCGGGCGAAGGGCGGCAAACCATCGGATGTGACGGTGGTCATCCTGGATCGACCCCGGCACGAGCAGATCGTGAAGGAGATCAGGGAGACCGGGGCCAGGATCAAGTTCATCACCGACGGCGACGTGGCCGGGGCGATCATGGCGGCCCGCGCGGGCACCGGCGTAGACCTGCTGCTCGGCATCGGCGGCACCCCCGAGGGCACGGTCGCGGCCTGCGCGATGAAGTGCCTGGGCGGGGTCATCCAGGGCAAGCTCTGGCCCCAGGACGACGCCGAACGCCGCCGCGCCCTGGACGCCGGGCTCGACCTCGACCAGGTCCTGCTCACCGATGACCTGGTCCGCTCCGACGACGTGTTCTTCGCCGCGACCGGCATCACCGACGGCGAACTCATGGGCGGCGTACGCTACCGAGGCGGCGCCGCCGTCACCCACTCCCTCGTCATGCGCGGCCGCTCCGGCACCATCCGCAAGATCGAAAGCGAACACCAACTCTGGAAGCTCGGCGCCTACAGCGCCATCAACTTCGACACCGCCCTCTGAATCAGCGGCGGAAGAAGCCTCGTTTGGGGGGTTTGGGGCAGCGGGCGATGACCTTGCCGCCGTACACGAAACCGGCGAGTTCGATGATCGGTGGGGAAGGGGAGTCCGGGGGGCGGGTTTCGTTTTTGAAGGAGCGGACGCGGGCGCCGGGGGCGGGGGTGACGAGGACGCCGTCGGGGACGAGGAGGGTGACGGTGCCGGCCATGACGGCGAGTTGCACGACCACGCGGTGAGATTGCAGGAGGGCGTCGCGGAGGTCGATGTTGACCTTGCCGCCGAACGAGGTGACCGGGATCTTGGCGGGGACGACCCAGCGTCCGCCCAGGTTCTCGGTGCGGAACAAGGCCATGACCGGGCGGTCGTGCATGACGATGGGCTGGGCTTCGGGGGGTAGCAGGTCGCGGGTGAGCTCGGCGAGCCCGCCCAGCGTCTGGGCCCGGTAGGCCGCCTCGACGCGCTCTTCGTGCTCGACGGGCGAGAGCCTGCCGTCGGCGAGCGCGTCGGTGAGCGCCATGATCACTCGCTCCCGGTCGGCGTCGGAGGCTCGCAGGTCCTGGGGTCTGGGGCCGCTGGTGTCGCGGGGGGCCACCCAGGCGGCGATCCAGTCGCGGAAATCGCGGAACTCACTGCTCACGCTCTGAGCCTAAGCGCTGACCCGAAGGTCCAGCACACCGTTGACCGCCGTCTCCGGCAGCTTTAGCCTGACGGAATCTTGAATGCCCCTCATGTTCACGGAGGCATCGTGGCCCCCTCCCCACGAGACCGGCAGGCACGGCTCGCCACCTTCGCCGTCTTCTTCGTCCAAGGTCTCACCTTCGCCACGCTCCTCACCCAGGTCGCGGCCCTCCAGGAAAAGCATCACCTGACCGAGGGCGAACTGACCCTGCTCCTGCTCGTGGTCCCCGTGATCGCGGGCGTCGGCAGCGTGCTCGCGGGCGCCCTCGCCGCCCGGTACGGCAGCCGCTGGATCCTCCGCGCGGTCCAGCCCTTGGCCTGCGTAGCCGTGGCGTTGTGCGGATTCGCGGCGAACGTCCCCCTCCTGATCGGCGCCTTGGTCCTGTTCGGAATCGGCCTCGGCGGCGTCGACGCCGGCATGAACATGCAGGGCACGGCCGTGGAACGCCGGTACGCCCGCCCGGTGATGACCAGTTTCCACGCCCTCTGGAGCGCCGCCGCCGTGATCGGTGCCGGTTGGGCGTCCCTGGCCGCCGACTCCGGCCTCACGCTCGGCCCGACCTTCACGATCGCCATGGTCCCCGGCATCGCCATTTCCCTGATCGCGTCCCACTGGCTCTGCACTCCAGCGGACGAACACGTCGAATCCACCACGCGGGCCCCCGGCCGATTCCCGTGGGCTCCGATCCTGCCGCTCTGCCTCGCGATGGCCTTCCTGTACGTCGGCGACTCCTCGATCTCCAATTTCGGCTCGGTCTACTTCGACAAGATCATGCTGTCGGAGGCGTGGCTGGTGCCGTGGGCGCTGGGCGCGTACCAGGCGACGACGTTCCTGGTCCGGGTCGGCGGGGATGTCGCGGTGCGCCGGTTCGGGCCGGTCGCGATCGTCAGGACCGGCGCGGTGGTGGCCACGCTGGGCTTCCTGGCGATCGTCGCCGCCCCCAGCGAGGCCCTGGCGATCGCCGGTTTCGCCCTCACTGGAGTTGGTCTGTCCGTGATCGCCCCGCAGTCCTTCTCTGCGGCGGGCCGCCTGGATCCGGCGGGCACGGGGATCGCCATCGCCCGGGTGAACATGTTCAACTATGTCGGGTTCATCGTCGGCGCGGCCCTGGTGGGCGGCATCGCGGACGCCGCCGACCTGCGGATCGCGTTCATCGCCCCGCTGGTGCTGGCCGCCGCGATCATCGTCCTGGCCCGCGGCTTCGCCCCGACAGCCGCGCCCGCCCGGTCAGCCCTCCCATCCGACAGCCCGCCCGTGCCATAAGCCCGCCCGGTCAGCCCTCCTGTGCGATAGCCCGTACGGCTGCCGCGATCCGATGTTCCGGCAGCCGCGCGAACCCGATCGCCAGCCCGTCGCCCGCTATCTCGGCGGCGAGGCCGTGGGCTTGCGCGGAGCGGGCGAAGGTGGCGGGATCGTCGAGTTCGGCGTAGAGGTGCAAGCCCGCGGAGATGCCGCGAACGCGGATGTCGGGGAAGTGTTCGGCGAGGGCTTGGACGAGGGCGTCCCGGCGGGTGCGGTATTCGCGGCGCATGCGGCGGAGATGTCGCTCGTATCCGCCTGATCTGATGAAATGCGCGAGGGTGTGCTGATCGATCACCGGGGAGCCGAGGTCGAGTTCGGCGCGCGCCAGCCGTACCGCGCGGGCCAGGGCGGGTGGGGCGGCGAGCCAGCCGAGGCGCAGGCCGGGGGCGAGGGCCTTGCTGACGCTGCCCGCGAAGACGACGTGGCCGGGGGCGAGGCCCTGCAGGCAGCCGACGGGGTCGCGGTCGAAGCGGAATTCGGCGTCGTAGTCGTCTTCCATGATCGTCGCCCCGGTCGCGGCGGCCCAGGCGACGAGTTCGGCCCTGCGGCGCGGGGACAAAACCACGCCCGTCGGATAGTGGTGCGCGGGCGTGACCAGCACGGCCTCAGCCCCGGTAAGGGTGAGCGCTTGCACATCCACGCCCTCATCGTCCACCGGCACCCCGACGAGGTCGGCTCCGGCGCGCCTGAGCAGGGGTTCCTGGCGGGCGCTCGTGGGCGATTCCGTGGCCAGCATGATCGGGCCGCCCTTCGCCTGAGCGAGTACGGTCACCAGCAAACTGAGCCCTTGCGCGACCCCGGTGACGATCACGATGTCGCCAGGCGTGACGTCAGCGGCGCGTACCCGACGGAGGTAGGCGGCCAGCTCCACCCGCAACTCCAGCACTCCACCCGGATCCCCGTAATCCAGCCCATCGTTCGGCAACGTGGCCAGCACCTGCCGCAACGCCGCCGACCAGGCCCGCCGCGGAAACGACCCCAAATCCGGAGATGTCGGCCGATGCGCAAAGGGCTCCTCCGGCGGAACCGCCGAATGTTCCCGCTCGGAACGCCCCGCCGTCACCGCCACCCGCGTCCCAGCCCCGATCCGCGACTCCAGAAACCCTTCCGCGACCAGCTGCTCATACGCCTCGACCACCACCCCCCGCGAAACCCCAAGATCCCTGGCCAGATCCCGGCTCGCCGGCAACCGAGCACCCGGAGCAAGCCGCCCACACCGCACCGATTCCCGCAACTCCCGCGCGATCTGCCCCGCGATCCCCCCGGCCTCCCGATCAATCTCCACATGAAGATCAGCCAATTGGTCCTCAATTCCCGCACGTAATTGGACTCATAGCGAGAACCATTGCATCCCTAGCATCGTGCGACATGACCACGGATATCAAGACAGCCCATGCCCCAGACCTCCAGGCCGTCGCCATGGCCGCAGGCGCGATGTTCATGGTGGGCACCCTCGCGGCCGTCTCCGACGTGATCCAGGACTACCCCCTCTACGGCGGCCAGGCCATCCGCTACGCGGTCGCCGCCCTGGTCCTGTTCGCGACCGCGAACGCCATGGATGCGAAGAGGGCGCGGGAGGCCGGTCGGCGGACGCGAGCACTTAACAGAATGAACAGGTCGCGGGTCCTCTCGCCGTTATCCGGCGCCGTTAACGCTGGTGATAGTTCTCACCGCACCGGCGCCAAGAGCGACCGCCGCATTCTGTCAGTTGGTCCCAATGGCGCGGATCAGGCGCGTGTGAATGCGGCGCTGCTGGCGCGCGACCTCAGCGGCCAAACACAGGCGAATGACGCGGGTCAGGCGCGAGTAGATGCGGCGCGGCCGGCACAAGGCCTCAGCGGCCAAACACACGCGAATGCCGACGGGCGGGCATATACGGATGCCGCACCTGGTGGCCGGAATGGCGACGTTCGGGTGAGGTTGACGGCGCGGGATCGCGTGCTGCTTGTGTTGCTCTCGCTCACTGGGCTTGTGATCTTCAATATTTGCGTGATCGAGTCTGCTCGGCATGCAGGGCCCGCGCTGGTCGGGACCGTTCTTGGGACCGTGCCGTTGGCGTTGGCGTTGTGTGCGCCGATTCCGGCCATGCTGAGCCGGGTCAGGCCGACGCCGCCGTCCAGGCGGATTCTGATCGCCGCAGCCGTCGTCGTGGCCGGGGCCACGCTCGCGACCGGGCTGGGATCGGGGACCCCGGCCGCGTTGCTGTGGGCGTTGGGTGCGCTCGTCTGTGAGGTGTGCTTCTCGTTGCTGGCATTGCCGCTGTTGCCGAAATTGGGGGCGATCAGGGTGTCGGCGTATTCGTCGGCGCTGGCCGTGCCGTCGCTGCTCGTGCTCGGGGTGGTCTTCGACGGGTCGGGGATCCTGCGAGTTCCGACGCTCGCGGAAGCGCTCGGGCTGGGGTATCTGGCGCTGATCGTGACAACCGGGTTCCTTCTCTGGTACAGCGCGTTGCCCCGGCTCGGCCCGGGGAAGGCGGGATTGTTCGCCGGGATGATCCCGGTTGGCGCGATCGGCACGGGAGTCGTGCTCGGCCTTGGAGTGCCGTCTGTCGCGGACCTCGCGGGAGCGGCCCTCGTGATCGTCGGGATACTCCTCGGACTGCGGCCGGAGCGAGGGGTCGTACAGTGAACGGCGAGTGGACACCCCGCACGGAGGATCAAAGACGATGCCCGAGTTCGACTACACCGACCTGCTGCCGCTGGGCGCGGACGAGACCGAATACCGTCTGATCACCGCGGAGGGGGTGCGGGTCGTCGAGGGGGCGGGGCGCCGGTTCCTGGAGGTCGACCCGGAGGCGCTCCGGCTGCTCACCGAAACCGCAATTCACGATATTTCCCATTACCTCCGCGCCTCCCACCTCGCCCAGCTCCGCAAGATCATCGAAGACCCCGAATCGAGCGGCAACGACCGTTTCGTCGCGCTTGACCTGCTCAAGAACGCCTCCATCTCGGCCGGCGGCGTGCTCCCCATGTGCCAGGACACCGGCACCGCGATCGTCATGGGCAAACGCGGCCGCCACGTGCTCACCGACGGCCGCGACGCCGAGCACATCTCGCGCGGCGTCTACGACGCCTACACCAAGCTCAACCTGCGCTACTCCCAGATGGCCCCGCTGACCATGTGGGAGGAGAAGAACACCGGCACCAACCTCCCCGCCCAGATCGAGCTGTACGCCGAGGGCGACGACACCTACAAACTCCTGTTCATGGCCAAGGGCGGCGGCTCGGCCAACAAGTCCTTCCTCTACCAGGAGACCAAGGCCGTCCTCAACGAGAAGCGCATGCTCCAGTTCCTGGAGGAGAAGATCCGCTCGCTCGGCACGGCCGCGTGCCCGCCGTACCACCTGGCGGTCGTGGTCGGCGGCACCAGCGCCGAGCACGCGCTGAAGACCGCGAAGTACGCGAGCGCCCGCTACCTGGACAGCATCCCCACCGAGGGATCCCCCGCCGGGCACGGCTTCCGCGACCTGGAAATGGAGAAGAAGGTCTTCGAGCTCACCCAGAAGCTCGGCATCGGCGCCCAGTTCGGCGGCAAGTACTTCTGCCACGACGTCCGGGTGATCCGCCTGCCCCGGCACGGCGCATCCTGCCCGGTGGCGATCGCGGTCTCCTGCTCCGCCGACCGCCAGGCCCTGGCGAAGATCACCCCAGAAGGCGTGTTCCTGGAGCAACTGGAGACCGACCCGGCGCGTTTCCTGCCCGATACCACCGACGAGCACCTCTCCGACGACGTGGTCAGTATTAATCTCAACCGGCCCATGTCCGAAATACGAGCCGAGCTCACCAAGTACCCAGTCAAGACCCGCCTCAGCCTGACCGGACCGCTGGTCGTGGCCCGCGACATCGCACACGCCAAGATCGCCGATCTGCTGGACGGGGGCGGCGAGATGCCGCAGTACCTCAAGGATCACGCCGTCTACTACGCCGGCCCCGCCAAAACCCCCGAAGGGTACGCCTCCGGATCCTTCGGCCCCACCACCGCCGGCCGGATGGACTCCTACGTGGAGCGCTTCCAGGCGGCCGGGGGATCGATGGTCATGCTGGCCAAGGGCAACCGCTCCAAGCAGGTCACCGAGGCGTGCCAGAAGTTCGGCGGCTTCTACCTGGGTTCGATCGGCGGCCCGGCCGCCCGCCTCGCGCAGGATTGCATCAAGAAGGTCGAAGTCCTGGAATATCCGGAGTTGGGCATGGAAGCGGTCTGGCGGATCGAGGTCGTCGACTTCCCCGCCTTCATCGTCGTGGACGACAAGGGTCAGGACTTCTTCCAGGACACCACCGGCCCCGTGTTGACCATCGGCAGGCGTTGAACGACCGTCCTGACCGGATTTGACAGAAGATCTCGACAACTATTCGGCCAGGTGTCTACAGGCACGTGTACCGAAATGGGTAAGCTGCCACCCATGCGCGCGCCGTCCGGATACCAGTTAGCCGCGCGTTACCGGCTGCTCCAGCCGGTGGGACGCGGCGGCATGGGGACCGTCTGGCGTGCCCGCGATGAGCTTCTTGACCGTGATGTCGCGGTCAAGGAGGTGCGGCTGCCACTGGTCCTGGACGAGGATCTGCGCGCCGAACTCTGCGCCAGGACCGAACGGGAGGGCCGGGCGACCGCCATGGTGGCCCACCCCTCCGTCATCACGGTCTTCGACGTCATCACCGAGGACGACCGGCCCTGGATCGTGATGGAGCTGCTCAAGGCCGAGTCCCTGGAGGAGCTGGTCAAGAACAGCGGCCCGCAGGACCCGCAGCGGGTGGCCGAGATCGGCCGCCAGGTGCTGGGCGCGCTGCGCGCCGTGCACGCCAAGGGCATCCTGCACCGGGACGTCAAGCCCAGCAACGTGCTGGTCACCGAGGACCGGGCGGTGCTGACCGACTTCGGTCTGGCCGCGCTGGAGGGCGACGTCTCGATCACCCAGGCGGGGATCGTGCTCGGCTCGGCCGGATACATCGCGCCGGAACGGGTGCTGGGCGACAAGGCCAGCCCCGCCGCCGACCTGTGGTCGCTCGGCGCCACCCTGTACACCGCCGTCGAGGGCCGGGGCCTGCACGGCCGCCGTACGGCTGCCGCTGCGCTGGCCGCCCTGACCAGTGGCGCGCCGATCCCGATGGAGCGGGCCGGGCCGCTGGCCCCGGTGCTGCGCGGCCTGCTGCAGATCGACCCGGAGGCCCGCCTCGACGCGGTCCGGGCCGCCCTCATGCTGGCCCGGGTGGCCGCGGGCGGCTCCGCCGAGGAGCCGATCACCCCGCATCGCACGCCTCGCCCGTCCGCGCCGCCGGTGTTCCCGTCGGCGACCCGCAAACCACCGCATCGCGGGCAGCACCGCGCCGAGGCGCGCCCGCTGCCCCGGCCCGCGCCGCGCCCGTCTCCCCTGCCGGTCTACCCGCGCGAGCCGCACACCGGCGAGATCGCCGCCGTGCCGGTGCCCGCCCAGCGCCGCCGCCCGAGCGAGGGCGTGCACCGCAAACCGGCGGAGTACGAGGTGACTCCGAGCCCTTTCTCGCGAGCCCTCTCCAACTTCCTGAAGATGGTGCTTCCCCGCCGGTTCTGGCCCCGGCGACTTCGCCGATGAAAATTCGCAAGTGATCAGAAAGCGATACTCAAGGAAGAATCGCTATCTTTCTACTCATGCAGAGCAGGCTGCTCGCTGAGCGCTACGAGTTGATCACACCCCTTGGTCGCGGCACCATGGGCACCGTCTGGCGTGCCGTCGATCGCTCGCTCGGGCGCGACGTCGCGGTCAAGGAGATCAGGCAGGATTCCGGTCTGACCGCCGAGCAACGCCACGAGCTGCGAGAACGCATGATCCGTGAGGGCCGCACCGCGGCCAGGGTGCGCCATCCCTCGGTGGCCACGATCTACGACGCGATCGAGTTCGAGGGCGTGCCGTGGATCATCATGGAGCTGGTCGAGGGGCGCTCGCTGGAGGGGGTCATCGAGGCGGAGGGGCCGCTGCCGCTCCGGCTGGTGGCCGAGATCGGCCACGATCTGCTCGGCGCGCTGCGGGCCGCGCACGCCCAGGGCATCCTGCACCGGGACGTCAAGCCCAGCAATGTGATCCTCACCGATACCGGCCGGGTGGTGCTCACCGACTTCGGCATCGCCAAGTCGATCGGGGACAGCGCGCTCACCCAGACCGGGATGGTGATCGGTTCGCCTGGTTACACGGCGCCGGAACGCGCCAGGGGCGATCACACCGGGCCGGAGTCCGACCTGTGGGCGCTGGGCGCGACGTTGTACTACGCGGTGGAGGGCCGTCCCGCGTACGAGCGGCGGTCGGTCGCCGAGACGCTCACCGCGCTGATGACCGAGAGCTGCGATCCGCCCACGCATGCCGGGCCGCTGCGGCCGGTGCTGGAGGGCTTGCTGGAGAAGGACTACACGCTCCGCCTGACCCCGGATCGCGCGGCGGTGATGCTGCGCACGATCGCCGACACCCCGACGTCGGTCCGCCTGCCGGGCGAGGGCGTCGCTCCCCCGCCGATGCGGCCCGCGGCTTCCCCGGCCCCGCCGCAGGCGCCTCGTCCCACGAGCCCGCCCCCACAGCATGCTCCTCATCCGGCGAGCCCGCCGCCGCAGCAAGCGCCTCGTCCCGCGAGCCCATCGCCTCAGCAAGCGCCTCGTCCCGCGAGCCCGCCGTCACCCACTCCACCGCCGCCCGCGCCGGTGCCGAGTGCGGGACCGGACGAAACCGATCGCACGGTCGTGATCCCCCGTTCGCCCGGCGGAGCGCTCATTCCGGAAGTGGCGGAAATGCCCGCCGCCGACACGCCGACCGTCGTCAAGAAGTCGTCCGCCGAGGACACGACGGTCGGGGGACGGCTGCCCGGTAAGCGTGTCTTCCCGCCCGACAACGACGCCACCCCGAGCTCGCTCCCGCTGCCCGGCGCTCCGCAGCGCCCGCAGCAGCCTCCGCCACCGCCGCCGGGCCCGGCGCCTCTCCAGAACCAGCCCGCCCCTCCGCCCTTCGCCCACCCGTCCCCGGGCTACGCTCCGCCGCCGGAGTACCAGCCGGGTCCACCGGCCATGCCCGGGTACGGTCAGCCCCCGCCCGCGCCACAACAGCACCCGCATGATCCGCAGGGCTGGCAGCAGGGTTATCCGCAGGGCGAGGTGCCGCCGATGGTGGCTCCGCTGGGGATCGGCCCGGATTCGGCGACGCGGGCCGTACCCATCCCGGCGGGGCATATGCCGCCCGGCGGTGGGATGCCGCCGCAAGGACTGGGCACCGACCTGTTCGCGATGCAGTCCAAGCAGGGTGGGCCTCCGGTCAAGCAGGGACGCAACGGCCGCAAGGCGATGCTGATCATTTTGATCGCGCTGGCCGTGCTGGCGGCCGCCGCGATCGCGGTGTTCGCGATGAACGCGCTCGGCGCGAGCGCCGACGACGCCACGCAACTGAAGCGCCCGGCGCGGACGACCAGCAATTCGGAGGAGGGCGCCCCCAGCAGTTCGGACGAGGGTGCCCCCAGCAGTTCGGCGGCCGCCCCCGATCCTGCTCTGAAGCACCACGAAGACTCCAACGGCTTCACCGTCGACTACCCGAGCCGCTTCGCCGAGCCCAAGGGTGACGAGGACGGCATCACGTTCGGCAAAGGCCTGAACCGGATGCGCGTGGAGATCGTCCCCGAGCGTCCGGCCGACCTGGTCGAGGCCATCCAGGCGGTCGAGGCGGCGGGTGAGCAGGACGGCCAGTACCCCGGCTATCAGCTGATCAGGATTGCTCCGGTCCAGCCGAGCCCGTACTCCGGCACCGACACCGCCGATTGGGAGTTCACCTACGAGGACGGCGGCAAGACCGTCCGGGTGCTGTGCCGCTGGGTGTCTGTGCCCGGCGGAACCACGTACGCGATCTCCTGGCAGTCCCTCGCATCCGAATGGGATAAGTCCGCCTCTGAACGGGACGCGGTCTTCGCCTCCTTCGCCCCCACTTTGGATAGGCCGTCCGGAGGTTCTTGATACTGGAGTCATGACGCGGATCGAACATGACTCCATGGGCGAGGTACGGGTGCCCTCCGAGGCCAAATGGCGGGCCCAGACCCAGCGCGCGGTGGAGAACTTCCCGATCTCCGGCCGTGGCCTCGAACCCGCCCATATCGCCGCGCTTGGGCGCATCAAGGCGGCCTGCGCCACGGTCAATTCCGAGTACGGCCTGCTCGACCAGGACCTCGCTGAAGCGATCCGGGAAGCCGCCAACGAGGTGGCTGAAGGCCAGTGGCACGAGCACTTCCCGGTGGACGTGTTCCAGACCGGTTCCGGCACCTCGTCCAACATGAACGCCAATGAGGTGATCGCCACCCTGGCCGAGGAACGCCTGGGCCGCCCGGTCCACCCCAACGACCACGTCAACGCCGCACAGTCCTCAAACGACGTCTTCCCGAGTTCCATCCACATAGCAGCCGTCCAGGCCGTCACAGACGATCTCACGCCCGCCCTGGAGCATCTGGCGACCGCCCTGGTAGCCAAGTCCACAGAATTCGCCGATGTGGTCAAGTCCGGCCGTACCCACTTGATGGACGCGACCCCCGTCACACTCGGCCAGGAGTTCGGCGGCTACGCGTCGCAGATCGAGCACGGCATCGACCGCGTGCTGGGCACGATCTCCCGGGTGGCCGAACTCCCGCTCGGCGGCACGGCGGTCGGAACCGGGATCAACACCCCCGACCGGGCCTGGGCCGGAAAGGTCATCGCCGAACTCACCCGGGCCACCGGCCTGCCGTTCACCGAGGCCAGGAACCACTTCGAGGCGCAGGGTTCGCAGGACGGGCTGGTCGAGCTCTCCGGCGCGCTGAAGGTCGTCGCGGTGTCGCTCATGAAGATCGCCAACGATCTGCGCTGGATGGGCTCGGGCCCGCGCGCCGGGCTGGCCGAGATCAGCCTGCCCGACCTGCAACCCGGCTCGTCGATCATGCCGGGCAAGGTCAACCCGGTCATCCCCGAGGCCGTCACCATGGTCGCCGCCCAAGTGATCGGCAACGACACCACGGTCACCCTCGCCGGCGCGTCCGGCGCGTTCGAACTCAACGTGATGCTCCCGGTGATCGCCCGCAACGTCCTGGAGTCGATCCGCCTGCTGGCGAGCGTCTCCCGCCTGCTCGCCGACCGCTGCGTCGCCGGCATCACGGCCAACACCGAACGCCTCCGGGAGTACGCGGAATCCTCCCCCGCGATCGTCACCCCCCTCAACCGCTACCTCGGCTACGAGGAGGCCGCGAAGATCGCCAAGCAGGCCCTGGCCGAACGTAAGACCATCCGCCAGGTCGTCCTCGAACGCGGCCACGTGGCCGCCGGCACCCTCACCGAAGCCCAGCTGGACCAGGCCCTGGACGTCCTGTCGATGACCTATCCACCCACGTAAATCCAACCCTGGGACAATAACCGCCCTAGTCGTATGTGGGGTCTGGCTTGGCCGCGCCTGTGTCTGGACTGAGGAACGCAGGTCGCGGAGCGGCCGGAGTGACGAGGGAAGGCACAGGCTGAAGGCGGCCAAGCCCGCCGTGCCGGAGGCGCGGCCAATGTCACTGCCGTATCCCGCCGAGCCGGAGGGTCGGCCATCTACACAGTGCGATACGGGAGTATGTCGGCCAACCCCATGGGCGGCCCTCGGAACGCCGCCTAGATTCTGCGAGCATGACGAGTATGAACGGGGATCTAGCGGGACGTACCGCACTGGTCACCGGTGCGGGCAGTGGCATTGGGCGGGCGTGTGCGCGGCGGCTGGCGGCGGCGGGCGCGCATGTCGTGGTCGTGGATCTGCACGCCGAGTCGGCCGAGAAGGTGGCGGCCGAGCTGGGCGGGACTCCGGTGACCGTGGATCTGTCGGATCCGGGGTTCATGGCGGCGATCCGCGATCAGGTCGCGCGCAGCCCGTACGCCCAGGAGAGCGCGGACTGGACGGCTCCCTCACCCCCCGACGAGGTCCGGATATTTCCGGACATCATCGTGAACAACGCGGGGTTCCAGCATGTCGCGCCGATCGAGGAGTTCCCGCTCGAGGTGTTCGCCCGGATCCTCAAGGTCATGGTGGAGGCGCCGTTCCAGCTGGTCCGGGCGGCTTTGCCGTACATGAAGGAGCAGGGCTGGGGCCGGGTGGTCAACATCTCGTCGGTGCACGGCCTGCGGGCCTCGCCGTATAAATCCGCGTATGTGACGGCGAAGCATGCGCTCGAAGGGCTGTCCAAGGTGATCGCCCTGGAAGGGGCGTCCTTCGGCGTGACCTCCACCTGCGTGAGCCCGGCCTATGTGCGTACGCCCCTGGTGGAAGCCCAGATCGCCGCCCAGGCCGAGAGCCACGGCATCGACCCGGCCGAGGTCGTCGAGCAGATCATGCTCCAGCCCGCCGCGATCAAGCGCTTGATCGAGCCCGAGGAGGTCGCCGAGATGGTCGCCTACCTCTGCTCCCCCCAGGGCTCGTTCATCACCGGCGTCTCCATCCCCCTCGACGGCGGCTGGAGCGCCCGCTAGGACCTGGATAGCCGCCGCGCGATCCGCCGGAACAGGGACGGCTTCGCGGCGGGCTCCACAGGCAGCACCCGCACCTGCCCCGCCCGGCTCACCTCGAGCCCGAACCGCAGATCGACCACCTTGTCGTCCATCCGCAACCGCGGCCGCCACGTGCCGGGCCCGAGCACCCCGGCCCCGCTCAACCGCCGCACGGGCACCTTGGCGACCAGTTGCCCGGCCAGCCGCCCGGGCACCCCCGGCTCCACCAGCGCCGGGAACACGATCGTCCGCCCCCGCCCGCCCTTCTGCCGCAGCAGCAGCTCCACCATCGGCCCCCCGCTGGGCGGCACGTACGGCACCGGCATCGCCACATACACGTGCCCATCCCGCCGCGCCACCGTCACCCCCGGCGAGACCAGCGCGATCGACTCGGGGAACGACCGCGGCTCCACGCACACGCTCAACTCCCCCAGCTCCGACCAGCACGGCACCACCAGCCGCCGGGGATAGTCGGCCAGCACCCCGGCCACGTTCATGCCCGACTCCGGCCGCCCGACCCGGCTCCGCGCCGGATGGGTGCCCCGCATCCGGACATGCACCTCCCACACCCCCGGATCGACCGGATTGCCCAGCGCGGCCGTGCCCACGTCCAGCCGGGCCGCGCCGACCGCGCGCAGCCGTACCCGCTCGCCCACGACCTTCTGGTCGACCTCGCTGGTCACCGGGAGGAAGAAGCTGACGCCGGTGTCCGGATTGCGGATGAACACCTCCATCCGCGCGGTCGCCGCGGCCTCCGTCACATCGGCCATCTCCGGATCGAGCAGCCCGTCGATGGCCACCGGCGGCGTCCACAGCAGCCGCCCGCTCTCCTGCCGGAACCACAGCGGCGAGCCGTTCGCCCGGACGATCTCCACCGTCAGCGACAGGGTGAGCACGCTCGAATCCCAGCGCACGTCCGACAGCCGGGCCCGCAGCCGGGTCCCCTTCGACTCCCAGGCCAGATCGGTCAGCTCCGCCTGCCGCCCGGCCCGCAGCAGCGCCACCCGCGCCCGCTGGTAAACCGGCAGGTACGGATCCAGCCGCGCCGGGAACCGATCGGCGGCCAGCTGCCGCAGCAGCGTGAACGTGGTCGTCCGCAGCCCCGCCGAGGCGCTGGTGAACCGGGCGCCGCCCAGCCGCCGCAGCGCCAGCACCCGGAACAGGTAGGCGTTGACCCGATCCCGCTGCGCCCCCGGCTGCGTCTGCGCGTCCACGATGTCCATCAACGTCCGCAGCCCCGCGACCAGCGCCTGCGGATCCTCCGGCTCCCCCGGCCCCGCCGGCGCCACGTGGCAGCAGATCGGCTCGGCCAGGATCGCCACCACCTTCGCCGCCAGGTAGGCGTGCAGCACGAACGCGTGCTCCGCCAGCGGCCGCTCGGCGAAGCTCAGCTGGTGAGCCTCCAGGAAGTCGCGGCGGAACAGCTTGTGCGCGGTCGGCACGGTCAGCAGCCGGTCCTTGAGCAGATCCGCCCGGTCCCGGTTCCGGCTGAACACCGACAGCGGCGGCCCGTCCAGGGCCAGCCGCCCGAGCAGCACGTCGGCGTCGGTCTCCACGGCCTTCGCGTGCATCTTCACCATCGAGCCGGGTTCGAGCCGGTCGTGGGCGTGCATGAAGAACACGTAGTCGCCGCGCGCGGCGGCGAGCCCCGAATTGCGCCCCTTGAGCGGCGACCCGCTGTGCTCCAGGTGCAGCACCCGGATGTTGGGGCGGACCGCGGCGACCGCGTCCAGGCGCGCCTCGGTGCCGTCCGTGGACTGGTCGTCCGCGAAGATCACTTCATATTCGTCCGGCGGCAACTCCAGCAGCGAGCGTACGCACGCGTCGAAGGAGTCGTTCGAAGGCCCCGGATTGAACACCGAGACCACCACGCTGACCTTCACACCCATGCGGCAAGCGTGCGCCGCTCACCGGCGGGGGCGAATCCGCCTTGCCGAAGGATCAGGAAACCCTGACCTGGATTTCGCTAGATTTCGCTAGTACCAGCCCACCCGCTGGGAGTGTCCCCACGCGCCGCACGGCGAGCCGTACCGGTTCTTGATGTAACCGAGGCCCCACTTGATCTGGGTGGCGGGGTTGGTCTGCCAGTCGCCGCCGGCGCTGGCCATCTTGCTGCCGGGCAGCGACTGCGGGATGCCGTACGCGCCGCTGTAGCGGTTCATCGCCCGCTCGTTCCAGCCGCTTTCCTTGTCCCAGAGCTTCTCCAGGCAGCCCCACTCGTCCGCCCAGCCCATGGCCTCGGTCATGGTCTTGCCGAGGGCCTTGTTGCTGCCGGGGTCCGGGTTGGAGCCGGTCGGGAAGTCGATCGGCGGGAATCCGCCGCCGCCGGGGGCCTGCGTCGGCCGGCTGGCCGGGTCCAGGGGCTTGCGGCCCTCCCGGTCGGCCTCGATCTTCTCCTTCTGGATCGCCGCGGCGGCGTGCGCCTTCAGGGCGTCGATCTTGGGGCTGCTCTCGAAGTCACCGGCGAGAATGGCCGGATCGATCACCTGCGGCGGCAGGCTGTTGTTGTAGATGGAGGTCTTGACCAGGTAGGTGGTGCCCCCCGCGATCACCGCCACGGTGACGGCCATGATGGCGATGCGCTTGGGGGTAAGCAGGGGTTGGCGCGGGCGGCGCGGCGGGAGGTCGGGGCGATCCTGCCGGGCGGGACGCTCCGGACGCCGGGCGCGTCGGGATCGGGCGCGCGGCGGCGCCGACCGATCCGATAACTGCTGACCTGGACTCACGACCTATGAGCTTGCCCTGGGACGGGGGGTGGTCCGCAACCCATACATGAAAGTGAGTTGGTGTTTCTTTGACCTAACCGCCGGTTACATGGGGTTTCTTGGCCATTGTGATTTTGGTCACAGTGCTCGTGTGGTGCGTGTTGCTGGAGGGGCCGCCCCTCGGACCCCCGTACCGAAGGAGGGCCCCCTGGCCAGCCTTCCGGGAGATCGTTCGGATCCTGTGCGTCCGGTGTCACGGTTTCGGTACATTCGAGGCCCCATAATGACTCAGTGGCAGGCATCCTCCTGGTCGAAGACGACCCCTCGGTCCGTACCGGCCTCGAGCTCGCGCTGGCCCGGCAGGGGCATTCCGTCACCGGGTACGCGACGGGCGAAGAGGCGCTCGATCACATCAGGGCCCGGCGGCCGGAGATCGTGATCCTGGATGTGATGCTGCCCGGAATCGACGGCGTCGAGGTGTGCCGCCGGATCAGGAAGCTGGACTCGCTGCCGATCATCCTGCTCACCGCGCGCGGCGACGACCTGGACGTGGTGGTCGGCCTGGAGGCGGGCGCCGACGACTACGTGGTCAAACCGGTCGAGCCGCGGGTCCTCGACGCCCGCATCAGGGCGGTGCTGCGGCGGCTCGAATCGGCCTCCACCGACCGCATCACCTTCGGCGAGCTGGTCATCGACCGGGGCGCGCTGAAGGTCACCCACAACGCCCGCGAGATCCACCTCACCCCGACCGAGCTGCGGCTGCTGCTGGAGCTGGTCCGCCACCCCGGGCAGGTGCTCAACCGGCGCTACCTGCTGCGCGCGGTCTGGGACCACACCCACGTGGCCGACTCCCGGCTGGTGGACGCGTGCGTGCAGCGCATCCGCGCCAAGATCGAGCCGGTCCCGGCCGAGCCGATCTTCATCCACACGGTCCGCGGCTTCGGCTACCGCTTCAGCCCCCCGTGAGGAGTCTGCGGAAGAGGCTGGTCGTCACGTTCACGATCGTCGCGGTGACCGCCTCGGTGATGGTCGCGGGCATCGGCTACCAGCTGGTCCGCGGTGAACTGCTGCACCGCGCGGAGAGCAGCGCGATCGAGGACGTCCGCGACGTGCTGGACCGGATGACCCTGCCGATCGGCACCAGCGACCTGCTCTGGCCCAACGACGCCTCGGTCACCGACGACGACCTGGCCGGCCTGGTCGAATCGCTGAGCGGGCCCGACCGCCAGGTCGTCCTGGAGTACGGCCAGGAGGTCCCCCGCACCAGCGTCGGCGCCACCCTCGGCCCCGGCGACATCCCCGACAAGCTCCGCGCCGAGGCCAGGAACCGGCTCTCCTACCAGACCCTGATGATCGACGGCGAGCCGATGCTCCTGGTCGGCACCGACGTGGAACGCCTCACCGGCACCGGCTCCACCCGCTCCACCGGCATGTCGGTGTACGTCTTCGTCTCGATGCGCAACGAGGAGCGGGTCCTCGCCAACCTGCGCTACGCGCTGCTCCAGGCCGGCCTGCTCACCCTGGTGATCGCGCTCAGCCTGGCCCTGCTCTCGGCCCGCCAGGTGCTGCTCCCGATCCGCAGGCTCGGCGCGGCCGCCCGGGCGCTCGGCGCGGGCGAGCTCGACACCCGGCTGCCGGTGCACGGCCGGGACGAGCTGGCCGAGCTGACCGCCACCTTCAACGAGACCGCCGCCGCGCTGGAGCAGACCGTCTCCGAGCTGCGCGGGCTCGAGGCCATGTCGCGCCGGTTCGTGGCGGACGTGTCGCACGAGCTGCGCACCCCGCTGACCACCATGATCGCGGTCACCGACATGCTCAGCGAGGAGGCCGGCAAGCTGCCCGAGGACGCCGGGCAGGCGGTGCACCTGGTGGTGAAGGAGATCGTCCGGCTGCGGGTGCTGGTGGAGCATCTGATCGAGGTGAGCCGGTTCGACTCCGGCGCGGCCGTACTGCACCGGGAGAATGTGGACGTGGGCGACGCGCTGGCCGACTGCCTGGAGATGCGCGGGTGGAGCGACCAGGTCAAGCTGACCGTGCCGCCGGGGCTGATCTACTCGCTGGACCCGCGGCGGTTCGACGTGATCGTGGCCAACCTGGCGGGCAACGCGCTCAGCCACGGCGCGCCGCCGGTGCTGATCAGCGCCCGGGTGCTGCCCAGCGGCCTGGAGGTGATGGTCCGCGACCACGGCGAGGGCATCCCCCGCCAAGCCCTCCCGCACGTGTTCGACCGGTTCTTCAAGGCCGGGGTGACCAGGACCCGCAGCAACGGCAGCGGCCTGGGGCTGTCCATCGCCAAGGCCAACGCCGAACTGCACCGGGGCACGATCACCGTGAAGCCGGCCGAGCCCGGCACGCAGTTCACGCTCTGGGTGCCACGCCCATGAGAAGGCTCTGGCTCCTCGCGCTGGTCGTCCTCACCGCCTGCGGCGTGCGGCCGACGGACGTGCTGGACGGCGGGATGCCGCCGGTCATCAGCCCGAAGTCCACCTTCGCCACGGTTTACCTGCTGCGCGAGGACCGGCTCGAACCGCTCAAGGTCGCGGCGGCCTCGCACTCCATGGACGACGTCATGGGGGCGCTGTTCGAGGCGGGCGCCCGGACCACCGACGGGCTGAGCACCGCCCTGGCCGGGCTTCAATGGCAGACCAGCCAGATGACCCGTTTCGGTGTCGTACGCAATGACCCGGAGAACGCCGACGGGTTCCGGCTGGCGCTGTTCATCACCGGGGGCGGGCAGATCACCAGAACGGCGCTGGCCCAGATGACCTGCACCGCCATGCGGCAGCGGCAGGACATCTGGGCCGTGAAGATCACCCACACCGACGGGAGCGGGCCGAGAACCCTCGGCGAGCACACCTGCCGCGAGTTCTGGGACCTCGCGGCAGAAGGCCGGCAGCTTCCCCGTTAAACCGTGATGTCTTCCAGCATCTCGGTGACGAGGGCCGCGATCGGCGAGCGCTCCGAGCGGGTCAGCGTGACGTGCGCGAACAGCGGGTGGCCCTTGAGCTTCTCGACCACCGCGACCACGCCGTCGTGCCGCCCGACCCGCAGGTTGTCACGCTGCGCGATGTCGTGGGTGAGCACCACCCGGGAGTTGGCCCCGATCCTGGACAGCACGGTCAGCAGCACGCCGCGCTCCAGCGACTGGGCCTCGTCCACGATCACGAACGCGTCGTGCAGGGACCGGCCGCGGATGTGCGTCAGCGGCAGCACCTCCAGCATGCCGCGGTCGAGCACCTCCTCGATCACCTCCGGTGTGGTGACCGCGCCGAGGGTGTCGTAGACCGCCTGCGCCCAGGGGCCCATCTTCTCGTTCTCGGTGCCCGGCAGGTAGCCGAGGTCCTGGCCACCCACCGCGTACAACGGGCGGAAGACGATCACCTTGCGGTGCTGGCGGCGCTCCAGCACGGCCTCCAGGCCCGCGCACAGGGCCAGCGCCGACTTGCCGGTGCCCGCCCGTCCGCCGAGCGAGACGATGCCCACCTCGGGGTCCATCAGCAGGTCGAGGGCGATACGCTGCTCGGCGGATCGGCCGTGCAGGCCGAACACCTCGCGGTCGCCGCGGACCAGCCGGACCGACTTGTCCGGCAGCACCCGGCCGAGCGCCGAGCCCTTGCTGGACAGCAGCCGCAGCCCCGTGTGGGTGGGCAGCTCGCGCGCTTCCTCCAGGTCTGCCGTGCCGCCGTCGAAGAGCGCCTCGACATCCTCCGTCGTCACCTGGAGTTCCGACATTCCGGTCCAGCCGTTGTCGGTGGTGGCCACCAGCTCGGCCCGGTACTCCTCCGCGGCCAGGCCGATGGAGGCGGCCTTAATCCGCATCGGCAGGTCCTTGGAGACCAGCACCACGTCGAAGCCCTCGCTGGCGAGGTTCTGCGCGACGGTCAGGATTCTGGTGTCGTTGTCGCCCAGCCGAAACCCGGCCGGCAGCCCCGATGGGTCGCTGTGGTTGAGCTCCACCCTGATCGTGCCCTCGCCGATGGGCATTGGCTCGTCGAGTCGTCCGTGCCGCAACCGAAGGTCGTCGAGCGAGCGCAGAGCCTGCCTGGCGAAGTACCCCAGTTCGGGATGATGCCGCTTGGCCTCCAGCTCGGTGATGACGACGATCGGGAGTACAACCTCGTGCTCTTCGAACCGGCTCATCGCCGCTGGATCAGCGAGCAGCACCGATGTGTCGAGGATGTACGTGCGACGGGACTTGGACGGGTTGCCTGAGGACAATGCCACGCGTTCTCCCCCGGGCGCCAAAGCGCGGCGCCCTGCCTTGACTGGTGGTGAACGGACCGGGCCCGGACCCCGCCGAGGCGGAACCGTGGACCGGCCCTCCTCGCAAGGTCTTTGAGACGCAAGGATGGGCCCTCTCCCGAGGTAAGCACTGCTGCTTACTTCTTACGGTACGACCTGAATCCCCGCCCGCCAACGCTTCAATCCTGTCCGATAGGGGCTGTTCACGTGCCGTTTCAGGAGCCGTACCTACGGTGACGCGCGCCATAGGACCGGAGTGCCCGGAGGAAGTCGACTCTGCGAAAATCGGGCCAGTAGGCCTCGCAGAAGTAGAACTCCGAGTGGGCGCTCTGCCAGAGCAGGAATCCGGACAGTCGCTGCTCTCCCGAGGTCCGGATGACAAGATCCGGGTCGGGCAGGCCACGCGTGTAGAGATGCTCCGCGATGTGCTCGACATCGAGGACCTCGACAAGGTCCTCGATACTCGCGCCCTTGCTGGCGTGCTCCTGGAGAAGAGAGCGCACCGCATCAGCGATCTCACGTCTTCCTCCATACCCAACCGCAACGTTCACAATCAGCCCGGGACGGTGTGATGTGACTTCTTTGGCATCTTTCAGGACACGAGCCGTGTGATCGGGCAACAAATCGAGCGATCCCATGGGGGTGACGTGCCATCCCTGCTCGACGAGATTGCCCACCAGACCCTCGATCACCTGGAGCAGGGGTTCCAGCTCGGCCTTGTCGCGGGAGAGGTTGTCGGTGGAGAGCAACCAGAGGGTGACGTACTCCACTCCGGCCTCGCGGCACCACACCAGCAGCTCGGAGATCTTGTCCGCGCCCTTCTGGTGACCGCGGTTGACGTCTTCCAGGCCCATCATCCTGGCCCAGCGACGGTTGCCGTCCACTATCACGCCGACATGCCTGGGGATCGGAGCCGCCGCTTTGGCGATCTTGTGCTCCAGCCTGCGCTCGTACACCTTGTACAGGAGATTGCGGTATACGAGATCGCGCACGCCCATGGCGCCCCCAGGTTTCGTCGCCGCCGCCTCAGGCCGACTTCCGAGACAGCTGGGTCAAGCAATTATCGGGGGCGCGCGATAGTGCCCGCTCCGTTTATGAGGTTGCTGTTGCGTTCCATCCCAAAACAGGTTCCAAGTCGGTCTTCTGCTTCGGCGACCAAGGCTTGGAGGAAGGTTGCCAGTTGGCTGGAGGTGAGGACCGCTCGGAGTCCGATTCCCGAGGTGCCCCAGGCTTCGACGAACGCCCGCCTGGTCAGGTGCCATTCGCCGCGGGCCTGGGGGCCTCGCGGTTTCCATACCGGAATCGTCCGGACCTGGCAGCGCAGCTCTCCGCGGCCCACGATGTCGGTTCGCGCGCGGTAGCGGAACGCGAACAGCTCTTCTTCGCCCCTTGGGAATCGGTCGTCCGGATCCCCCCACTCATTCGCCTCTTCTCGCGCTTCCGTCACCCCTCTGGCCAGTCGCGCCAGCAGCCACCCGCATCGCTCGCCGACCATGCCGTAGGGCGCGCCGTCTCGGTGCAACGCCAGGGTGATCTCGTACGGGATGCCTGCGCTGTCCCGGCAAACGACTGGGGTAACGCTTAGGTACGAGCTATCAACACAACGTAGTCCTCCCACCTCCAGAGGATATCCACCGCACATCCCCGCAAACCCGACATGTATTCAGCCGGTGGTCTCCGAGCTGCCCAGCCTGGGGGGATCAATGGGCTCGATGGGTGGGAGAACCACGCTGATCAAGCTACCGCTTCGTTCGGGCGACCATGGCACTGGCGGGGACGGGCGGAGCCCGAGGGAAAACAAAGGCGGGTGGGAGAACCACGCTGATCAAGCTGCTGCTTCATTCGGGCGACCACGGCGCCGGCGGGGACGGGCGGAGCCCGAGGGAAAACAAAAGGGCTGGGCGGGTGGGAAAACCACGTAGCTGAAGAGCTGATCGCGGATGTGGGGTCAATTCGGCTGCTTCCGCTGTCGCCACCATCGCCGCCAAGGGGATTGGGCGGCTTCCTCTCCAGCCCAAACGATCGCTTGGCTTTCCACGCCAGGGGGTTTGGCGGCCTTTGGGCTGTCCGTACCTTCGGGGAGGCGGCCTTCCGCGCGAAGCCATTCGGCGAAAGCTCGGGCGTCGGCGCGGGATCCGCCCGGCGGTTTGGGCCGGCCGTTGGCGTAGTCGAAGAACTCGCGGGCGAAGTTCCCGCCAAGTGCGGAGGCCAGCGCGGGAAGAGCGGTCGCCACCAGACCGCGTCGCTTGGCGATCAAGCTATGCGCCTGGATCCTCAGGCGGGAACCATCGAAGCCGGGAGGTTCCGGACCGCCGGCGACCAGAGCCGCAAGCAATCGACCTTCGGCCACGGCCAGCCGCTCCCGAGCCGCATCGGCAGAGTTTTGCGAGGCCGCAGGATCAGCCGTACCCAAAGAGCCCCCCAAGCTCAACGAACCCGCAGGAGGTGTCAGGTGAAGTTGAGTGTCGGTCATGGGCGGGTGGAGGCTCGGCTCATCGCGGTGCGGATGCGGGTGAGCTCTTGGGCGAGGGCGGCGTCGCTTGGGTAGTCGTCGTCCCATTCCAGGAGGACTCCTGGCGGGTCGACGCGGCTACAGAGTTCGGTGAGGACATCCAGAATGGGTTCCGGGACGGAGGCGGTGTGGGTGTCGTGCCAGACGCCGTTGTGGGAGTGCCCTCCGGCGACGTGGACATAGGCCAGTTCGGTGAGAGGCAGGCGATCGAGGGCGGCTCTGGCGTCGGAGCCCAGGTTCACCTCGTTGGTGTAGAGGTTGGCCACGTCGATGAGCAGCTTGACGCCGGTGCGCTCGACGAGTTCGCCGAGGAATTCGGCCTCCGTGAGCTCGTCGTCGGGCCAGCCGAACAGGGCGGCGACGTTCTCCAGCGCGAATGGAACGGGCAACTCGGCTTGGGCGATCTTGATGTTCTCGACGACGACCGTCAGCGCGTCGCGGGTCCGGGGAACCGGGAGCAGATGACCGGCCTCCATTCCGTCGCCTCGGACGAAGGCCAGATGTTCGCTGACCAGCGGTGCGTCTAGGGCCTCCGCACAGGCGGCCAAATGCTCAAGTCGTGAAATTTCCGGCTTGTCGGCACCACCGATTCCCAGCGCCACCCCGTGCGGAATCACGGGCACCCCACGCTCCCGCAACACCCGCAACGACTCCGGAATCCGCCCAGGCCGCACCGTCTCCGCGATCACCTCAACGAACTCGACCCCCGGCAGCCGCTCCACGGTGAGATCGATCTCGGACCGCCATCCGATCCCCACCCCCAACTCGACCCGTGGATCAGCCGCCACCTCAGCCACCACCACCGCAGCCGCCGCCGCAACCGCCGCCGCCACAGCTGGACCCGCCGCCCGAGTCGCTGGAGCCGCCGCCGAAGTCGCCGCCGCCGAAGCCACCCGGGTCGGAGCCCCAGCTGTTGGAGTCGCTGGAGCCTCCGCCGCCGCAAGCGCCAGCCGCGCACCCGTATCCGCTGCCCCCGGAGTTCTCGTCTTCTCTCGCGATCTCAGCCGCGTCGGGCGAGTTGAACTCGCCTAGGCCGTACAGCGCGACCGCGCCGCCGACCGCCGCGTACGCGAAGGCGTTGTCGTTGGCGTGGCCGGGGTGGTGGTCAGAGTAGAAGACGAAGTTCCGGCCGGCCCCGGAACCGGGTCGGTGCGTGAGCCGGGCCGTGCTCAGGATCTCGTGCCCGGCGGTCGTCAGCAGGTTCCGCAGCCTGTTCCGGTTGGCCTGGTGCAGGGCCAGGCCGATCAGGCTGACGAACGCGCCGGCGACCAGGGCGAGGATGTTGAAGACGCTGACCGGAACCGAACCGGTGGCGAGCGCCACCACCGAGATCACCCAGTTGAGGCCGGACAACAAGACGAACCAGCCCAGGCCGCGGTTGAGTACGCGGCCGTGAGTGAGGGCCTCGTCCTGGACCATGTAGCCGCGGCCGATCAGCCGATGCATGAGCCCGATCAACGCGGGTCCTTGGGCCATTATCTGGCGTACCTCACCGGCCGTCCGGCCGCCGGGCACGGAGGCCAGATCGAGGAGCTCCTGCTCGACCGCCTCCGGCGAGCCGCCGGCACCGGCCACGGTGGTCACTCTCCCGCCCCGGGCCACACGGAGCTTGCCCTGCGCGCTGAGCATCGCGATCGCCGTGTTCACCGTCCGTCGCGGCCCTCCGGCCAGGTACGCGAGCTCGTACACGTCCGGGGGCGGCCCGCCGAGCGTATGCCCGGACCGGACCCGCCGAAGTTCACGATTGACCGCCGACGCGACCGAAAAGACCAGCACCGCGATAACGATCGCGGAGACCAGAAGCACAAGCTCCATGTCGCCTCCTGGGGACAGGACGGGGGGCCTCTGTCCCACATCACCCCGTCTACCCGATAGACGATCGCATGCCCGCCTTAGTTTCGCATCCACCTGAAGAACGAACGACCCACTCCTTCCCGGCACGGACCGGAGTACGAAATACGCGCGTCAGGCCGTCGTCCAAGGTCGGAGTTTCTCGGGGTTCCGTACTGCCCAGATGTGTTTGATCCGGTCGCCTGCGACGTCGAATGCCACCACTACCACGGTGACGCCGTCCAGTTGGGCCGCCAGACCGGGCTGGCCGTTGACCGTGCGCTCCAGGATCGTCAGGTTGGGTGCCTTGCCGGCGATCTCGACGAAGGCGCGCGCGATCCGCTCGCCGCCCTGGACCGGGTGGAGTTCGGCGCTGGCGAGGCCGCCGCCGTCGGCGGTCGCGGTGGCGTTGGGGTCGAGGAGGCCGATGAGGGCGTCGATGTCCTTGGCTTCCCAGGCCTGCTTGAAGTTCCTGACGATGCCGGCCTGCTGGGCTGTCGGCGTCGCGGGAGTCTGGGACGCGCGAATGCGGCGGCGGGCCGAGGAGGCCAGCTGGCGGCATGCCGCCGGGGTGCGGCCGACGATCTCGGCCACTTCGGCGAAGGAGTAGCGGAAGACGTCGTGCAGGATGAGCGCGACGCGCTCGGCCGGGGTCATCGATTCGAGTACGACAAGGAAGGCCATGTTGATCGACTCGTCGAGGGTGACCCGGTCGGCCGGGTCGGCCGAGGCACCGCCCGACCGGCCGTTGATCCACTCGGTACGTCCGGGCAGCGGTTCCGGGATCCATTCGCCCACGTAGCGTTCGCGCCGGGCGCGTGCCGAGCCGAGCAGGTCGAGGCAGATGCGACTGGCGACCCTCGTCAGCCAGGCGCCGGGGGACTCGATGGCTTCCTGCTGTTGCTGGGACATGGCGTACCAGCGGGCGTACGTCTCTTGTACGACATCCTCCGCCTCGGCCAGGGAGCCGAGGAGCCGGTACGCGAGATTGATCAGTTGACGCCGCTCGCTCATGATCGCGCTCAGGCTCGGATCGGGCCGGCCGTGTCCTGGCTCGGATCGGGTCATGGTGTCGACGACTCCCTCGGTCGCATCTGGCCTCACCAGTTCGACGAGATATCGCACCGAACTGTGAGGTCGGCGTCTCACCTCACCTTTCGAGGGGCCGTGTCGTCGTACTGCTGAACCGAAGCCGCTCAACCCTGCGAGGAGAACCCTCATGAACATCGCTCTGTGGATCATTGCGGGACTGCTGGCCGTAATCTTCCTGGCCGGCGGCGCCGTGAAGCTGATCCAGCCCAAGGAGAAGCTGGCCGCCTCCGGCATGGGATTCGCCGAGGACTTCAGCGTCGGCGCCGTCAAGGCCATCGGCACCCTCGAGATCCTGGCCGCGGTGGGCCTGATCCTGCCCGCCGCGCTCGACATCGCGCCGGTCCTGGTGCCACTGGCTGCCGTCGGCCTGGTCCTGCTGATGGCCGGTGCGATCATCACGCACCTCCGCCGTCACGAGGCCCGGGCAATCGTGGTCAACCTGGCCTTCCTCGCCCTGGCCGCCCTCGTGGCGTGGGGCCGCTTCGGCCCTCAGTCCTTCACCGGCTGACCACAACCCTTCGGAACGCCCGACGACGCTGGCGGGCATTCCTGCTTTAGGGTGAGCGCCGCTCACCGCCCTCAGTTTAGGCGGGCGAGCAGAGCGTGGTACTCCTCCCAGAGTTCCTTGGGCAGATGATCGCCAAAGGTTCGGAAGAACTCGGGGACGAGCGCGGCCTCCTCCCGCCAAACTTCCGGATCGACGGTCAGGAGCAACGAGAGATCCTCGGGCGAAATGTCGAGACCCTCGATGTCCAGCGAGACGGGAAGGCGACCGATCGGAGTTTCGACAGCGGAGGCCTGACCGTTGAGACGGTCGACGATCCATTTGAGTACGCGGCTGTTCTCCCCGAAGCCGGGCCACACGAAGCGCCCCTGGTCGTCCTTGCGGAACCAGTTGACGTAGTAGATCTTCGGGAGCTGCGCACCCGGCGTCCGGCCGATCGAGATCCAGTGCGCGAAGTAATCGCCCATGTTGTAACCGCAGAACGGCAACATCGCGAACGGATCCCGGCGCAGTTCGCCGACCTTGCCCTCAGCGGCGGCGGTCTTCTCCGACGCCACGTTGGCGCCGAGGAACACCCCCTGCTCCCAGCTGAGAGATTCGGTGACCAGCGGCACAGCGGTGGCCCGGCGCCCCCCGAACAGGATGGCCGAGATCGGAACTCCGTCGGGGTTCTGCCATTCCCTGGCGATCGTCGGGCACTGCTCGGCGGGCGTGGTGAAGCGCGCGTTCGGGTGGGCGGCGGGCTCGGGCGAGTCGGGCGTCCAGGACTGCCCCTTCCAGTCGGTCAGATGCGCCGGCGGCTCGTCCGTCATGCCCTCCCACCAGACGTCCCCGTCATCGGTGAGCGCCACGTTGGTGAAGATGCTGTTGCCCCACAGCGTCTTGATCGCGTTCGCGTTGGTGCTCTCGCCGGTGCCGGGCGCGACCCCGAAGAACCCGGCCTCCGGGTTGATCGCGTAAAGCCGCCCGTCCGCACCGAACCGCATCCAGGCGATGTCATCCCCGATCGTCTCGACCTTCCAGCCGGGAATGGTCGGCCGCAGCATGGCCAGGTTGGTCTTGCCACACGCGGACGGGAAGGCCGCCGCCACATAGCGGGCTTCTCCGGCAGGCGGGGTGAGCTTGAGGATCAGCATGTGCTCGGCCAGCCAGCCCTCGTCCCGGGCCATCGTGCCGGCGATGCGGAGCGCGTAGCACTTCTTGCCCAGGAGTGCGTTGCCGCCGTAGCCAGAGCCGTACGACCAGATCTCCCGGGTCTCCGGGAAGTGGCTGATGTATTTGGTCTGGTTGCACGGCCAGGGCACGTCGGCCTGCCCGGGTTCGAGCGGCGCGCCGACCGAGTGCACGGCCTTGACGTAGTCGCCGCGCTCCTCGATGAGGCGGAGCGCGTCGTCGCCCATCCGGGTCATGACCCGCATCGACACCGCCACGTACGCCGAGTCCGTGATCTCTACCCCGAGTTGCGAGATCGAACCGCCGAGCGGGCCCATGCAGAACGGGACCACATACATGGTGCGCCCGCGCATGCTGCCCCGGAACAGTTTGCCGAAGGTGGCGCGCATGTCGGCGGGCGCGACCCAGTTGTTGGTCGGCCCGGCGTCCTCTTCCCGCTCGGAGCAGATGAAGGTCCGGTCCTCGACCCTGGCCACGTCGCTCGGGTCGGAGGCGGCGTGGAAGCTGTTGGGGCGCCGTACCAGCCGGGTGAAGGTGCCCTGGTCGACCAGGAGGTTGGTCAGCCGGGTCCATTCCGCTTCGGAGCCGTCACACCATTCGATCCGGTCCGGCTCGGTGAGTTCGGCGATCGCGCCGACCCAGGCGGCCAACTCGCGGTGAGTGGTCGGGTGGGAGAACTGCTCAGAAGTCGGCTGGGGATTACGCGAAACGGTGACGGACATCGGCGACGGCTCCTTTGTCTAGCGGGGCCAAATCATCATTGACGATGAATACGCGCCTAATCCAATTGGCGTAGACCAGTATGTTTCCACGCCGTTAATCAGGCCATATCCAGCCACCTAAGCGCAGGTGGCGGCCATGATGCTCAGTGGGAGCCTACCCACCAAGGCCCGGTTCAAAGAAAACGCGCCCACTCCTTACCCGAATTTTGCGGCCCACACATTGGTATAGGCCAATCGCATTGGTCCAGACCTTTTGAATAATTGGTTTAGTCCACTACGTCGGGGCCCGCCGCACGAACTCGATCAACGTGCTGGAGGGCATCGCGCAGGTCAGCGAGCCAGGTGTCGGTGTGCTTGCCGACCAGCCTGACGCACCAGGCGAGGGCGTCGGAGCGGCTGCGCGCGACCCCGGCGGCGACGAGTGTGTCGAGCACCTGCCGTTCCGGCTGCCGCAGCCGGGTCATGACGGGCACCGAGAGAGTGGTGAACATCACTGTCTCCTCGCCGGCGGTGACCCCCCAGGAGACCTTGCGGCGGAACCGGTGCTCGGCTTCGCGGGCGATGTCGATCCGGCGTTCCCTGGTCTCCTCGCGGAACCGCTCGACGTAGCCCTCCAGCGCGGCGGCCTTCTCCACGTCCGGCAGGTCGTCGGCGACGGTCAGCGGCGGGAGCGCGCCGAGCACGGTGATCTCTTCCCGGTCCAGCACGATCTCGGGCCGCCCGGTGAACCAGCCTTCGGGCAACCGCCCGGTGAACCAGCCTTTCAGCTGTTCTTCTGCATCCATGTAATAAAGATTACATCGCCAGAGCGTCGGAGCAAAGGCGTTGACAGTAACTAGATTTTGACAGCTACTATCAATTCATGGTTACTTCCAGATGGTGGGCTCTCTCAGCCCTAGTTCTCAGCGTCCTGGTCATCGGACTGGACGCGACCGTGCTCAACGTGGCGCTCCCCACGCTCGCCGTGGACCTGAACGCCTCCACCGGCGAGCTCCAATGGATCGTCGACGCCTACCTGGTGACATTCGCGGCGCTGCTACTGCCCGCGGGCGTGTTCGGCGACCGGCTCGGCCGCAAGAAGCTGCTGGTCGCCGGTCTGGCCGCCTTCGGGGTGGCGTCGGCGGTGGCGATGCTGGCCGACACGACCGGCTGGCTGATCGCGGGCCGCGCGCTGATGGGCGCGGGCGCGGCGTTGATCATGCCGCTGTCCACCTCGATTCTGCCGAGCATCTTCCCCGCGGGCGAGCGGGCCAAGGCGATCGCGGTGTGGACGGCGGGCATGGCCGTCGGGCTGCCGCTCGGCCCGATCGTGGGCGGCTACCTGCTCGACCACTTCTGGTGGGGATCGATCTTCCTGATCAACCTGCCCGCGGTGGCGATCGCGCTGGTCGCCGTGGTCCTGCTGGTGCCGGAGTCGCGCGACCCCGCCTCGCCCCGGCTGGACGTGCCCGGCACGCTGCTGTCGGTGACCGGTCTCGCCGCCCTGGTGTACGGCGTGATCCAGGCCCCGGTGGACGGCTGGGGCTCGGCTGGGGTACTCATCCCGCTGGTGGTCGGCCTGGTGCTGCTGACCGCGTTCGTCCGGGTGGAAATGCGCAGCGGCACCCCGATGATGGACCTCAGCCTCTTCCGGGACCGGGTCTTCCTGTGGGGTTCCATCGCGGCCTCGCTGGTCTCGCTCGGCATGATGGGCGTGCTGTTCGTGGTGCCGCTCTACCTGCAGGCCGTCCAGGGCTTCGACGCGATGGGCACCGGGCTGCGCATCACCCCGATGATCCTCGGCCTGATGCTCGGCGGATTCGCGGGCGAGCGCCTGCTCAAGAAGGCCACGCTGCGGCCGATCATGACCGCCGGGCTGCTGCTGCTCACCGCCGGGCTCGCGCTCGGCGCGATCCTGCCCGGCGAGTACGCCTACACCGCCGCCTGGCTCACGGTCGCCGGAGCGGGCGTCGGCCTGACCATGGTCCCCGCCATGGACGGCGTGCTCGCCATGCTGCCCGAGCATCGCACCGGCATGGGCACGGGAGTGCTCCAGTCCCTGCGCCAGACCGGCGGGGCCTTCGGGGTGGCCGGGCTCGGCAGCCTGCTCTCCGCCGTGTACGCCGGCAACCTGCCCGATTCCGCCCCCGAGGGAGTGCGCGACTCGGTGGCGGCAGCCGTACACGTGCCGGAGTTCGCCGCGGCGGGGCGGGACGCCTTCGCGGCGGCGATGGACGCGGTGTTGTGGACGTGCGGCGCGGCGGCGCTGCTCAGCGCGGTGCTGGTGGCGGTGTTCATGCGTGGCACGAGCGCGAAGGAGGCGGGAGAATCGGCCCATGAACTCGCCGGGACTGCGTGAGCGGAAGAAGGCCAAGACTCGGCGGACGATCCAGGAGCACGCCCTGCGATTGTTCGCCGAGCAGGGCTACGACACGACGACCATCGAGCAGATCGCGGAGGCCGCGGAGATCTCCCCCAGCACGATCTTCCGATATTTCGCGACAAAGGAAGACATCGTCGTCCAGGACGACTACGACCCCCTGCTGATCGCCATGCTGGCCGAGCAGCCGAAGGACAAACCGCCGTTGCGGGCGCTGCGGGACACCTTCCGGGAGTCGATGGCGATGATCCCGCCGGACGAGCAGCGGGAGATGCTCGCCCGAGCCCGGCTGCAGCTGACCGTTCCGGCGATCCGCGCCCGGGTGACGCAGAACATGATGGACACGCTCGGCGTGCTGGCCGAGGCGATCGCCAAGCGGGAAGGCCGCGATCCGGCCGACCTCGCGGTGCAGACGCTCACCGGCGCGGTCGTGGGCGCGCTCATCCCCACCCTGCAACGCTGGGTGCGGGAGGACGGCGCGCGCCCGCTGTCCGAACTGGTGGACGAGGCGTTCGCCCTGCTGGAGGCGGGGCTGCCGATCTAGCGAACCCGGGCGGCGACACCCGGGCTCACCCGGACCGCCCCGGCGAAGCCCCTGGTGTGAATCTTGGCGATCTTGACGACGTCGCCGGTTCTGGGTGCGTGCAGCATCTTCCCGCCACCCCAGTAAATCGCCACATGGGAGATATATGCGGGATTGGTGGGATCGCTGCGCCAGAACAGCAGATCGCCCGGCTGGGCCTGCTCCAGCGGGATCTGCGGCCCGCTCGCCCACTGCTGCGACGCCACCCTCGGCATACTCACCCCGGCCTGCCGGAACGCCCACTGCACCAGACCGGAACAGTCGAAACTCTCCGGGCCTTCGGCCCCCCACTCGTACGGCCTGCCCAGCTTGCCCACCGCCGCCCGCAGCATCGCCTCGGTCTGCTGCACCGACATGAACGCCGACGCCGGCCACGCGGTCTGCCGCCGGGGCCCGGCCAGCACCGGATTGATCGTCACCACCTGGCTGCCCTTCGGCAGCAGCCGCAGCAGGGCCCGGCGCAGCTTCCCGGTGTCGGCCTTGGGCGCGCTCACCACCAGCGCGTTCCCCTCCGGCAGGCCCAGGGCCCTGGCCGTCGGCCGGGACACGATCGCGGCGATCGTGCTCATGCCCACCGTGGCGTACGCACCGATTCTGAGCTTTTGCCCGCCGCTGGTCACCTCGGACCCGAGCGGCAGGCCGCCGTCGTTGCCGAGCTCGAACGAGACGGCCACCTCGCCCTTGGCGATGTTCGCCCACAACACGTCGGACCCGGCGGTCGGCGCCGGGGTGTAAGCCCGGAATGTGGACGGATCGACTCCCATGGTGGGCACCCGCCGCCCGTCCATGGTCACCTCGGCCGCGTCGGTGACGTCCAGCGCGGCCACACCCGGCACCTCCCGGATCCGGGCGATCGTGTCCGCCGCGAGCGGCTGATCGTTCACCACGAACAGGTGCGGCTGCCGTAACTTGCCCAGCGGGGCCACCGGCGGCGGGGGGTCGTCCCTGGACTCATCGGAGGTGGTCACGAAATTCTTCTGCCGGGCGGCCACGGGGCGTTCGGTCTGGCCGTACAGGTCGGCCAGGATCACGAGGTCGGCGGAGATGACCGCGACCAGCAGCACCACCAGCAGCGGGATGGCCCGCCGCCACAGCCAGGGCCGCCGGAGTGGCCGACGGCCGGGCAACCGGGGACGGTAGGCGAGATCCCTGCGGGCTTCCGCGAGTGCCCTGCGGATCACGCCCTCACCCCTCTCGCCACGCCCCGACCCACGAGGCTAGCGGATGCAAAACGCCGAAATCCGCCGGAGCGCGTGTCTCCGGCGGATTTTGAACAAACGTCAGTTGCCGATGTACGGCACGGCTTCGAGCACCTCGACCGTGATCGCCCGGCCGTTCGGCATCGTGTACGTCGCCTTGTCGCCGATCTTCTTGCCGTTGATGGCGGCCCCGAGCGGGGACTTGGGCGAGTACACGTCGATCGGGGCGCCGCTCTCCTCACGGGAGGCCAGCAGGAAGGTCACCTCGTCGTCATCTCCGACGAAGCGGATCGTCACCGTCATGCCGGGCCCGACCACCCCCTCGGTTCGGGGGGCCTCGCCGACCTTGGCGCTGTCGAGGATCTGCCGGAGGTGGAAGATGCGGGCCTCCATCTTGCCCTGCTCGTCCTTGGCGGCGTGGTATCCGCCGTTCTCCTTGAGGTCACCCTCCTCGCGGGCGGCCTCGATTTTCTTGGCGATCTCGATCCGACCCGGACCAGAAAGGCGGTCGTACTCCTCCTTGAGGCGGTCGTACGCCTCCTGCGTCAGCCAGGTGACGGAATCGTTCTGGGAGACGGCCACGCGGGTTCTCCTTGCTTCCCTAGGTGAGTCGAAAGGCGTAGAAGTTAACGCCTTCGAACGCTTCCCCAAAGATTCCACTATACGAGATTGCAATACTGAACGTGCACGGCTGTGGCTTGCGCACTGGTCTTCACGCGCTCAGTGAACGATTTGTCGGACTCCCCCGCGGGGATCGTGACGTCGCGGGTGCCCACCTCGACGTGATGGGTGTCCAGGGCGCGCACCAGGCACCTCGCCTCGCGGTCGGCGGGCTTGTGCACCAGGAAGGTTATCGCCGCCGAGTCGGCCGCGCTCGCGTCGAAGGAGACCACCTCGGCCCGGACCTCCGGATTTCCGCGCGCGCTGAGGATCACGTAGCCCCAGCCGGAGGCGATAACCGCGACGATCAGGCCAATCACCGCATACACCACGAACCGGCTGCGGCCCGCGGGGGGACGTTCGGGGAAGTCCGCGGGCGTGCCGAGAACCGGGCGCGTGACTGGCTCTGGGGACATGCGCGGAATCTCCCTGCGGTCTGGCGGCGTTGTCCGAGACAATTGTTCGCGAAGGGGTGCCGCGGAGGGTTGCCCAAGGCGAAAACTGTCGCACCTTGAAGCTAGCCTCTTTGAGCAGTTGCCCAGGACATTTGAGGAGACCCGTGAGTGCTGAGATCGCGCCGTTGCGGCTGATGGCCGTGCACGCGCACCCCGACGATGAGTCGAGCAAGGGCGCGGCGACCATGGCCCGCTATGCCGGCGAGGGCGTGGACGTGCTGGTGGTCACCTGCACCGGTGGTGAGCGCGGATCCATTCTGAACCCGAAGATGGACCGGCCGGACATCCTGGAGAACATGGGCGAGGTGCGGCGGCTTGAGATGGAGCGGGCCCGCGAGATCCTCGGCGTGCGCCAGCGTTTCCTCGGTTTCGTCGACTCCGGGTTGCCCGAGGACGAAACCGAGCCGCTGCCGGAGGGCTGTTTCGCGCTGCAGTCGCTGGAGGTGGCCTCCGCGCCGCTGGTGGCCGCCGTCCGCGAGTTCCGGCCGCATGTCATCTTGACGTACGACGACAACGGCGGTTACCCGCACCCCGACCACATCATGACCAACCGGGTCTCCGTGGAGGCGTTCGACGCGGCCGGGGATCCCGATCGTTACCCCGAGGCCGGGGAGCCGTGGCAGCCGCTCAAGCTCTACTACCAGATGGGTTTCTCCAAGAACAAGTTCGAGGCGCTCCATGAGGCGATGACCTCGCGTGGCATGGGCTCGCCGTATGCGGACTGGATCTCCCGCTGGGAGGACAGGCCGGAGAAGTGGGATGTCACCACGCAGGTGCCGTGCGCCGACTTCTTCGAGACCCGGGATCGCGCGCTCCTCGCGCACGCCACTCAGGTGGACCCTGACGGCTTCTGGTTCGTCTGCCCGATCGAGATCCAGATGGAGGTCTGGCCGACCGAGGACTTCCACCTGGCCCGCTCCCTGGTGGACACCACCGTCCCCGAGGACGACCTGTTCGCGGGAGTCCACGCGGAGGCCCCCACCGCCTGCTCGTAGACTTGAGAGATGAACTTCATCGCCGCCGCCGCTCCTGAGTACGGCCCGGGGCTGCTCGGCTTCCTCGTCGTGTTCGCGCTGGGCGTCGCGCTGTTCTTCCTCGTCAAGTCCATGAACAAGCAGCTCTCGAAAATCCAGGTCCCGCACGAGAAGGACAAGAAGTGACCCAGGCCACCGTCGTCGACAATCCCGAAACCCACCGTTACGAGATCCTTGTCGAAGGCGATGTGGCCGGGTTCGCCCAATACCGGCTCCGCCCCGGGAAAATCGTCTTCCTCCACACCGAGATCGACTCGGCATTCGAGGGCCAGGGCCTGGGCAGCCAGCTCGCCCGCGCCGCCCTCAACGGCGCCCGCGACCGCGCCCTGTCCGTCGTCCCCCTCTGCCCTTTCATCGCGTCCTACATCAAACGCCACCCCGAATACGCCGACCTCGTCCCCGACAACTACCAGGACGAAATCGCCTGACCTACTCGGGGGACCAGGCGCGTTCCAATGCCTTCGGGAGGCCCCACCAGCCCAGCGGGGTGAGCACTTCGGCTTTGTCGACGATGCCGAGGTGGGCCCACAGGGGGGTGACCGCGGTGAAGAGCATTTCGGTCGCTTCCAGGTCTTCCAGGCTGTCGGCCTCGCCGTCGTTCTCCTCCGAGTCCGCGATGAAGCGGGCGATCCGCTCGGGTGAGGCGAGCACGCCGGGGCCGTACCGGGCCAGAGCCGTCACGGCGGCCAGCCAGTCGGCGTGGTTGATCGCGCACAGCGAGGCGAGCACCGAGTCCTCGTGGCTGAGCTCGCCGTCCAGGTCGAAGAACCGGGCCGCGTCCTCCTCGTCCGGCAGGTCCGAGATCGGCGCGGTGATCCCGGCCGCCACCGCCAGCCACAGATCCTCGTCCTCGGCCGGCAGCGCCGCCTCGTCCAGACCCGCGCAGGCCCGCAACACGTTCCCCGGGAACCCCGGCCGTACCAGCGTGCGCCGCAGCCGCCCCGCGGCCGCCCGCAGATCCTCCGCCGGCAACGGCGGCGCCGGCAGATCGGCCATGCTCCGGCGCAGCTCGCCGAGCGCGAACGCCTCCTCCTCGTCCCAGGCCGCGAACAGCTCCTCATCCTGCTCGTCGCTGACCACCGCGCTGGGCACCCGCCCATCGGGCAGCGACGTCGCCAGCCACTGCTCCTGCAGTTCCTCGTACGCCTCCCGCGCCGCCGGATCCCCCGCCGCCAGCGCATCGGGATCGATCACGCCGATCGCCAGGAGCGACTCCAGGTGCTCGACCAGGCGCGCGTACATCTCGGTGGCCACCGGGCCGCGCTCGCCCTCATCCGGCCAGACGAAGTAACTGCGGGTCAGCAGGATCGGCTCGGTCCCCGTCGACTCCAGCCACCGCTGCACGTCACCCACCGTGGCCAGCCCCGACTCGATCCGCGCCAGCGTGGTCTTCGCCGACTCCCAGAACGCCGCCGACAGCGGATTCCCCACCGCCAGCAGTTCCCGCTTCAGGTCGGGCATCGACACCAGCGCCTGCCCCGTCGGCACCGCGAGCAGCACCCGCGCCACGTCCCGCCGGGTGAGATCTTTCCCCGCCCGCCCGGAATGCCGGATCGCAAACTCCAAATCCACGCTCACGCAGCCTCCTCCACCGGCCACGCCCACACCCCACCGCGACACCTGACATCCTCGCTCACGTCCCGTGAGCCTACGCCCGCCGCCACCCGATTACATCCCCAGACCCCATACCTGCTTCGCCACCACGCCCCGCCCCCGGGCAACCTTCGCCAGAGCGATCCCACGCCGCCGTTCCCCACTGAACGCCTCATCCGGCGACTACTGCCCGGAAGATCCACGCACCCACCCCTACCCGGATCGGCATCTGGCTAGCGTCGCGCGAAAGCCGGTGGTCGTTCGGAGTTCGGGCTCGGGGAAGATGGAGGGAGCGGCTACCTCGGCCTGTCACTGGTAGCAGTGAATTATGCGAGAGGCCGTGGAGCCTGTCCGATGCGCCGTACGCTGGTGCGGTAGCGATGAAAGGTAGTGCCGATGAGCGCTCAGCCCGTCCACCAGCATTCGGCCAACGAGCCGCGTGTGCCCCGGACCATCGGTGGCATCTCCGACGCCCTACGGGGTGGCCGCCGGGCACAATTCTTCGCGGAGTTGCTGGAAGCCCAGCAGGGGCCGGAACTCGACGGCGTGCTCACGGCCTGGTGGGGGCGAGCGGTGCTCGACACCGACCCGCAGCGTGACCGTGTCCGTACGGCAGCCGAAACGGGGACGCTCCCCACCACGACGATGGACGATATCGCTCGCCGCCGGCAGGAGCGCGCCATCTCGTGAAACGATCTATGGCCTGTCCTTCCCTCAGAGATCGTTGCCGATACTCTCGGCGACCCCGCCGTCTCCGCTGACGTCTTCTCCACCGTGGCCGCGTTGACTGTCGCGATTTGTGAGGATCCCTGGTTGCCGGGCAGCGACCAGGTGGGTATGGATCCTGACTGGCGGGAAATCTTGATCCCCAAGGGGTACGGCATCGCCGAGTACCGCATCAGCAGGAAGGACCACCACGTAGTCCTTACCCGCATCGTCCTCTTCTGAGGGTGTGAGAGGCTGAGTACATGAATCGGCTAGGTAGTGAGACTTCTCCCTACCTCCTCCAACATGCCCGCAATCCAGTGGATTGGTGGCCATGGGGAGAGGAGGCGATGCAAGAAGCGAGTAGGCGGGACGTGCCCCTTTTGATCTCAGTGGGGTACTCATCCTGCCATTGGTTACCCGCTTCTTGACATCACTGGTGCCATGTGATGGCGCACGAGTCGTTCGAGGACGAGGCTACCGCCCGGATGATGAACGACCAGTTCGTCAATGTGAAGGTCGATCGGGAGGAACGTCCCGATGTGGATGCCGTGTACATGGGAGCCACCCAGGCGATGACCGGGCACGGTGGCTGGCCGATGACCGTTTTCGCGACGCCGGATGGGCATCCGTTCTACACAGGAACGTATTTTCCGCGTGCGCAGTTTCAGCGGTTGCTTCATGGGATCTCGCAGGCGTGGATGAACGACCGGCCTGCCGTGCTGGCGCAGGGCGTCAATGTGGTTGAGGCGCTGAATGAGCGGGCGGGACTGCCCGCGGGACCGCTGCCGACGCGGGAGACCCTCACCAGGGCCGTTCACAATCTGGCCAATACCTTCGACGCCACACGCGGAGGTTTCGGCGGCGCGCCCAAGTTCCCGCCGTCGATGGTGCTCGAGTTCCTTCTTCGTGCGGGTACGGCGGATGCTCTCGCGATGGCGGAGAAGACGCTCGACGCCATGGCCCGGGGCGGAATTTACGACCAACTCGGCGGCGGTTTCGCGCGTTACAGCGTGGACGCGGAGTGGATTGTCCCCCACTTCGAGAAAATGCTGTACGACAATGCACTGCTGCTTCGCGTGTACACGCATTGGTGGCGGGCCACCGGTTCCGTGCTCGCCAAACGAATCGCCCTGGAAACCGCCGACTGGCTGCTGCGAGAAATGCGAACCCCGGAGGGCGGTTTCGCGTCGGCTCTGGACGCCGACAGCGAAGGCGAGGAGGGCCGATTCTACGTCTGGACCCCCGACCAGCTCAGGGAGGTCCTCGGAGACGAGGACGGCACCTGGGCGGCGACGGTGTTCGACGTCTCGGGAACTTTCGAGCACGGCACTTCGGTTCTTCAACTGCCAGAGGATCCCGATGACGGCGATCGTTTCGAGCGGGTACGGAATGCATTGTTCGCCGCCCGGGGAGAACGTGTCCGCCCGGGACGGGACGACAAAGTCGTGGCCGGATGGAATGGCCTCGCGATAGCCGCCCTCGCCGAAACAGGCGCACTTTTCGACCGTCCAGATCTGATTGATGCAGCCAGGTCTGCCGCCGAGTTGCTCATAAAACTACACGTCACGAAAAATCCACACAAACCCATCGATTCACGCGACGACCTCAGCCCGGAGGGAACCTCCGCCGAATCGACTGGTGTATGGCTGTTGCGCACCTCCCTAGGCGGACACGCAGGACGGAATTCGGGCGTCCTCGAGGATTATGCGGATCTAGCCGAGGGGCTTATCGCGCTTTATGGCGTTACCGGGGAGACGCGGTGGTTCGAGAGCGCCGGAGAGTTGTTGGAGAGCGTGCTAGAACGCTTCGGCGACGGAGCCGGCGGTTTCTTCGACACAGCAGATGATGGGGAGCGTTTGTTCCAACGACCTCAGGACCCGACAGACAACGCAACCCCTTCCGGGCAGTTCGCGGCGGCAGGGGCATTGTTGTCATACGCGGCCCTGAGCGGATCGAGCAGACATCGGGAGTCAGCCGAGGCGGCACTGGGGGCGGTTTCCGTGCTGGCAGAAAAGTACGCCCGATTCGCCGGATGGGGACTGGCAGTGGCACAAGCCGCCTTGGACGGACCAATCGAAGTCGCCGTGATCGGCCCACCAGACGACCTCCGAACAAAACAACTCCATCGGACAGCATTGATGTCGACGATCCCCGGCCTGGTCCTAGCCTGGGGAAACGGAGACGAGACCGTACTCCTCCTACGCGGAAGGGGCACGATCAACGGCGAACCGGCCGCCTACGTCTGCCGCCAGTTCACGTGCAGACTCCCCGTCACCACCCCCGAAGCGCTCAAGAGCGAACTCAGCCAGCTGACTTGAGAGCACCCAACACAGAACAACCAGGTCGCCGAGTCACTCACCGTTATCCGGCGCCGGGTGACGGTTCTCGCCGCGCTGGCGCCAGGAGTGGCGGCGAGAGTCTGGTAGGCGTCGCTCGAAATTCGCGTCGGGCGGTTTGGTGTTCTTAGAAGTTCACTTCGGTTGTTGTGGGGTCGGGGGCTTCTGGTTCGGCGGGGGTTGGGGGGTCGGGGTTTGAGGTGTCGGTGCCGGTGCCTGGGTTGTCCTGGTTGCCCTGACCGTCGCCCTCGGTTGGTGGGGGTGAGTCGGGCGTTTCGGGGGTGTCTGTTGGGGTGGGGAATGGGGATGGGCTGTCCCAGGAGTCGGGGTTTTCGCCGTCGCCGTTCTGGTTGTTCTGGTCGGAAGGGGTGTTCGGGCTGCTCCACATTGTCTGGTAGTCGGTCGGTGGTGGGAATTCCTCGACCGGTTTGCCGTCCATCGCGGCCGACATGAAGTACTTCCAGATCTGCGCGGGTAGCGTCCCCCCGTACAAAGCGCCATAGCCAGGGACGGTCACCGCTTTGTTGTCGTCCCTGAACATGTTCACCGCGACCGACAGTTGCGGGACATAGCCGGTGAACCAGACGGCGGCCGATTCGTCGGTGGTGCCGGTTTTGCCGGCGGCGGGGCGGTCGTAGAGGCGTGCGGCCGTTCCGGTGCCGCCCTGGACGACCTGCTGGAGCGCGAACGAGGTGTCGGCGGTGGTCTCCGCGCTGAATGCCCGCTTCCCGGGCGCGGTGATCTGCCGGGTGTGTCCCCGGACATCGGTGATCGACCGAATCACGTGCGCGTCATGATGGATCCCGTCCGCCGCGAATGTCCCATACGCGGACGCCTGCTGCACCGCGCTCACCGACGCCACTCCCAGCGGGAACGTGGGCGCGGCCTGATGTTGCGTCAGCTGGTCGGCCGGGATCCCGGCTGCCTCCGCCGCCCGCGCGACCTTGGCGAGCCCGACCTTCTGCCCGAGATCGACGAACGCCGTGTTGACCGAGCTCCGGGTGGCCTGCACGAGATCCACCGACCCGTACGACGCATCCCCCGAGTTCGGGATCGTCGCGGACGCGATATGCATCGGCGAGTTCCCGTCCACCCGGGTCCACAGGTCGAACCCGTTCTCCAGCGCCGCCGCCAGCGCGTACGCCTTGAACGTGGACCCGGCCTGCACCTTCGCGTCGAAGGCGTTGTTCCACTCGGTCGCGTTGTAGTCCCGCCCGCCGTAGAAGGCCACCACCTCCCCGGTGGCCGGATCGACCGCCGCCAGCCCGGTGCGCACCTTCTTCGGCGTGTCGTCCGGCAGCACGGTCTTGACCGCCTCCTCGGCCAGCCCCATCAACTTCCGGTCGAACGTCGTGGTGACCTTCAGACCGCCTTGGTTGATGTCCTCGTCGCTGTACCCGAGCCGGTTCAACTCGGCCCGTACCTGCGCGAGCATGTAGCCCTTCTGCCCGCCCAGCGACAGCGGCGCCTTCTGCTTGACCAGCGTGGGGAACACCAGCCCGGCGGCCTGCGCCGAGGTGAGCACCTTCGTCTCGGTCATCCCGGAGACCACCGCCTGCCAGCGCGCCTTGACCGCCTCCAGGTCCGCGCCCTTCGGGTCGGCGAACCGGGTCGGCTGCTGGATCACGGCCGCCAGGTACGCCCCTTCGGCCGCGCCCAGCTTGCTCACGTCCTTGTTGAAGTAGGCAAGCGACGCCGCCTGCACCCCGTGCGCGCCCCGGCCGAAGTAGATCGTGTTGAGGTACTGCTCCAGCACCCAGTCCTTGGACTTGGAGCGATCCACCTTCAACGAGATCATGATCTCCTTGAGCTTGCGGATCACGGAACGTTCCTGGCTCAGCCCGCTGTAGTAGTTGCGCACCATCTGCTGGGTGATGGTCGATCCGCCCTGGATCTGCTGCCCGGTGAACGTGGACCACATGGCGCGAGCCGTACCCGTGAGTGAGACGCCCGTGTCCTGGTAGAACGTCCGGTTCTCGGCGGCGATCACGGCGTCCTTGACCACAGCGGGGACCTTGCTGAGCGGCACGTTCTTGCGGTTGACGCCCTGGGTGGCGAGGACGGTCTTGCCATCCCGGTAGTAGAACAGCGAGCCTTGCGCGGTGGCCAGGGCCTGGGTGGTGTCCGGAATCGGGGTCATCGCCCAGACGACCCCGAACATGCCGATCAGACCGGCGATCCCGATCCCGCCGGCGATGAGGACACGGCGTAGCAGCCTCCGGCGCGGTTTCGCCGTCGGTTCAACGGCTTCCAGCACAGCCGTCGGCTCGCCGGCCTCCTGGGCAACCGCCGGTTCGGCGGCCTCCTGACCAGGTGCCTCATCTTCCTCACCGCTTCGCACGCGATCCCCCAGACCTCTCGCAGGCGTTCACGGTAGACGATAGATAACGATGCTTGGGCCATTGCAACTACCTTGCGGCTATCGTCCACTACCGTTGCGCGGCCTTGACCAAAGGCAGAGTTCGGTAGGGCACCGGGGTGTCCAACGCGATCACAGATTCGGTCCTGACCACCCCGTGCACGTCCACGATCTGGTCGATCACCCGCTGCAGGTCGGCGTTGCTGCGCGCGACGACCCGGCAGAGCATGTCATGCCCGCCGGTGATCGTGTGCACCTCCAGCACCTCGGGGATCAGCGCCAGCCGGTCCGCCACTGGATCATGCCCGCTGACCTGCCGGATCTGCAACGTCACGAACGCGGTCACATCGAAGCCGAGCGCGGCCGGATCGATCTGCGGGCCGTATCCAGTGATCACGCCGCGGGCGGCGAGGCGGTCGAGCCTGGCCTGTACTGTCCCGCGCGCCACGTTGAGCCGCCGCGAACATTCCAGCACGCCGATGCGCGGCTCTTCCTCCAGCAGTGCGACAAGCCGGACATCCAACTGGTCAACGGTCACAATAATGCTCCGATGATCGCCGCCTTCCCTGAGCATATTGTCCACTATTTTCGGTGAGTGTTGCGCAGGTTGGCCATCGCGTCCGAGAGTGTCGCCATGACTGATGACGTGTTTCCGGTCCATGGGATGGACGCTGTCGTGTTCGCCGTCGGCAACGCCAAGCAGGCCGCCCACTTCTACTCCACCGCCTTCGGGATGCGCCTGGTCGCCTATCGCGGGCCGGAGACCGGCAGCCGGGACGAGGTAGCGTACGTGCTGACCTCGGGCGGCGCGCGCTTTGAACTGCGTGGCGCGGTGCGGCCCGGCACCGACCTGGCCAGACATGTCACCGCGCACGGCGACGGTGTCATCGACCTGGCTCTGGACGTGCCGGACGTGGACGCCGCCTATCGGCACGCCCTGGCGGCGGGCGCGCGCGGGCTGGCCGAGCCGCATGTGGTCGAGGACGACCACGGCAAAGTGGTGCTGGCCGCGATCGCCACGTACGGCGAAACCCGGCACACCCTCGTCGACCGCGCCAACTACACCGGGCCGTACCTGCCGGGTTACGTCGCCGCGGACCCGATCGTGGAGCCTGGTCAGCGGATGTTCCAGGCCATCGACCATTGTGTCGGCAATGTCGAGCATATGGACGAATGGGTGGAGTTCTACGAGCGTGTCATGGGCTTCACGCGGATGGCCGAGTTCATCGGCGACGACATCGCGACCGAGTATTCGGCGCTGATGTCCAAGGTCGTCGCGAACGGCACCCGGAAGGTGAAGTTCCCGCTCAACGAGCCCGCCGCCGGGAAGCGCAAGTCGCAGATCGACGAATACCTGGAGTTCTACGGCGGTCCCGGCGTGCAGCACATCGCGCTGGCCACCAACGACATCCTCAGCACGGTCGACCGCATGCGTGCGGCGGGCGTGGAGTTCCTGGAGACCCCCGACTCCTACTACGACGACCCGGAGCTCCGAGCCAGGATCGGCCAGGTACGGGCTCCCGTGGCCGAACTCAAGAGGCGCCGCATCCTGGTGGACCGGGACGAGGACGGCTACCTGCTGCAGATCTTCACCAAGCCGGTGCAGGACCGCCCGACCGTGTTCTTCGAGCTCATCGAGCGCCACGGCTCGCTCGGCTTCGGTAAGGGCAACTTCAAGGCTCTCTTCGAGGCGATCGAGCGTGAGCAAGAGCTTCGCGGGAACCTGTAGATCTTTTCGCCCGGCGAAAGCCGCATGGCCCGACAAGGCCCTGCAAACCTCTGTCGCCGCCGCCTGAACCTGTCGTTCTCCTCGCGTAGGGTTGCTCGTCAGGGATCGGGTGCGGAGGGGGCACGTCACACATGCGTGGACGCCAGGTGGTCAGCTTGCTCGCGGCTGGCCTTACGGTCGCCTGCTCGGCGTCGAACAGCGCCACGGGAGACAGGGCCGCAGACAGGGAGGCGCCGATCGCGTCCCGCCCACCGGCCGCGGCGCGGTCGGTGTCGGCCGCGACCGCGGGGACGACCGGGATCGGGGATCCCTACTTTCCCGGGGATGGGAACGGCGGGTATGACGTCACCCGCTACGCGCTGGCGCTGGCTTACGATCCGCGGAGCAAACACCTGGGCGGCTCGGCGACCATCGACGCGAAGGCCACGCAGGAGCTGTCGCAGTTCAACCTGGATCTGCACGGGTTCACGGTGAGCGCGGTGACCGTCAACGGGCGACCCGCCCAGTTCGAGCGGCACGGGGATGAGCTGACGATCTTCGCCGATCTCCGGGACGGCGCCGTGTTCAAGGTCGCGGTCGCCTACGCGGGCACGCCCGATCCGGTGCAGAACTCCTCGAACCTGGGCTCCTACGGCTTCATCCCCACCGCGGACGGCGCGTTCGTGACGTGTGAGCCCAACGGCGCGAAGACCTGGTTCCCCAGTAACGACCACCCCTCCGACAAGGCCACCTTCGACTTCACCCTGACCGTCCCCGAGGGCGTGACCGCGATCGCCAACGGCGAGCTGGCCGGAACGCCCCAGACCAAGGACGGCAAGACCACGTTCGTCTGGCGCGAGTCCAACCCCATGACGACCTACCTGGCCACCATGACCACCGGCAAGTTCAAGGTCCGCACCGGCGACTCGCCGGGCGGCATCCCGGTCTACGCCGCCACCGACCCCCGCTTCAGCAACACCCTGAACACTCTGTATGACCAGTCCGCCAGGATCACCGACTACTGGACGACCGTGTTCGGGCCCTACCCGTTCAAGTCCACCGGCGGCGTGGTGGACGACTTCGCGGCCGGTTACGCGCTGGAGAACCAGACCAAGCCGATCTACGGCGGCTTCGAGCCGGACGAGGGCATCATCGCGCACGAGCTGGCCCACCAGTGGTTCGGCAACAGCCTGAGCATCAACCGCTGGAAGGACCTCTGGCTCAACGAGGGCTTCGCCACCTACGCCGAGTGGCTGTGGAGCGAGCACCGCGGCAACGGCACCGCCCAGCAGTCGTTCGAGGACGCCTACGCCAGCGCCACCGACGAGATCTGGAAGTACCCGCCCGGCGTGACCCGCCCCCACGACCTGTTCAACGCCTCGGTCTACGTCCGCGGCGGCATGGCGCTGCACGCGCTGCGCACCGAGATCGGCGACACGAAGTTCTTCCCGCTGCTCAAAAAGTGGACGGCCGACCACCGCTACGGCAACGTCACCACCGAGCAGTTCATCGACCTGGCCGAGAAGATCTCGGGCGAGCAGCTGGACGACCTCTTCGACGCTTGGCTGTTCAAGCCGGCCAAGCCCGCGTCAGTGCGATGACACCCTCTTGTAGGTGGTGATCGCGCCGGTCAGGCAGATCGCCGTAATGAGCACGCACCAGACCAGCGACTTGATCAGGGGTGACAAGGTCGGGCCGCCGTGGAACAGTCCGCGCAGCGCGTCCACGGTCGCGGTGACCGGATGGTTGTGGGCGAACGGCCGGATCCACAACGGCATCGAGTTGACCGGCACGAACACGCTGCTGACGAAGGTGAGCGGGAAGACCCACACCATGCCGGCCATGTTCGCGGCCTCCACGGATTTCATCGAGAGGCCGATCCAGGCGCCGATGGTGGCGAAGGCGAAGGCGAACAGGAGCAGCAGCAGGATCCCGGCCAGCGCGGGGAAGAACCCATTGGTGATCCGGAACCCCACGATGTAGCCGACCACGATCATGATGACCAGGATCAGCGCGTTCTTCACCGTGTCCGACAGCAGCCGCCCGACCAGCACCGCGGACCTGGCCATCGGCAGCGCCCGAAACCTGTCCACCAGACCCTTGTGCAGGTCCTCGGCGAGCCCGACGCAGGTGCCCATGGTGGCGAAGGCCATGGTCTGCACGAAGATGCCGGGCAGCAGAAAGTTGGTGTAGTCCCCGCCGGGCACCCGGATCGCATTGCCGAAGACGATCGAGAACAGCAGGATGAAGATGATCGGCTGCACGATCGTGAAGAACACCAGTGCCGGGATCCGCGGGATGTGCGTCAGATACCGCCGCGCGATCACCAAACTGTCAGCAACAGCCCAGCGAACCGCCCCGAACCGTCCAGCCGCCCCGGACCGCTGCTCCATCTCGGACCGTTTAGCCATTGCGGATCACGCTCTCGACCCGATGCCCGATCAGAGCCAGCCCAGACCATTCAGCCAGCTCCGACCACCTACCCATCCCGGATCACGCCCTCGGCCCGATCCCCGGCCAGGGCCAGCCCAGACCATTCAGCCGACTCTGACCACCTAACCATCGCGGATCACGCTTCCGGTGCGGTGGCCGGTCAGGGTCAGGAAGACCTCGTCCAGGGTTGGGGAGCGTAGTTCCACCTCGCTTGGCTCGATGCCCTTGGCGTCCAGCCCGCGCACGAGTTCCACCAGCGACGCCGCCCCATTGCGTACCTCGACGGTGACGCTGTGGCTCTCGAGATCCACCTCGGGCACGCCGCTGCCGACAATGCCCGCGATCGCCTTCAGTTCGGGCAGCCGGGCCCGATCCTTCACCGCGACCTGGATTCGTTCCCCGCCAAGGCGGTCCTTGAGCTGGTCCGCAGGTCCCCGCCCGATCACGAGGCCGTGATCGATGATCATGATGTTGTCGGCGAGCGCGTCCGCCTCCTCCAGGTGCTGCGTGGTCAGCAGCAACGTCGCGTCATCGTGGACCAGCTCCCTGATCACGTCCCACATGCCGTTCCGGCTGCGCGGATCCAGCCCAGTGGTCGGTTCGTCCAGAAAGATGACCTTGGGTTTGGCCACGAGCGACGCCGCCAGGTCCAGTCGCCGCCGCATCCCCCCGGAGTATGTCCCGGTCTGCCGGTCGGCCGCATCCGTCAATCCGAACTGTTCGAGCAGCTCGGCGGCTCTGTCCCGGGCCCTCTGCTGATCCATGTGGTAGAGCCGCGCGAACATGACGAGGTTCTCGCGCCCGGTCAGATACTCGTCCACGGCCGCGTACTGCCCGGTCAGCCCGATCACCTTGCGGATCTCGTCCGGCCGGGCAAGCACGTCGATGCCCGCGATGGTGGCGCGCCCGGCGTCGGGGCGGAGCAGGGTCGCCAGGATGCGTACGGTGGTGGTCTTTCCTGCGCCCTTGGGGCCGAGCAGGGCCAGCACACTGCCGCGGGGAACCTCAAGGTCCACCCCATTGAGCGCTTTTACCTTGCCATAGTGCTTAGCAAGGCCTTCAGCCCTAATCATGGTTTCAACCACGTTTCACCCCCATTGACGTGGTTGATGCCCGTTTTATCCCCTCGTCCCGTACGCCCGCCGGAAGCTTTAGGAGAAGATGAGCTTGTAACCCTCCCGGCGGAGCGCCCCCAGCACCTCGTCGCAGTGCGCCGGCCCGCGGGTCTCCAGTTGCAGCAACACCTCGGCCTCGTCCAGGTGCAGCCGCGCCCCCACCCGCTCGTGCACGATCTCCAGCACGTTGGCCCGCAGCTCGGCCAGCCGCCCGAGCAGGGCCGCGAGCGCCCCCGGCCGATCCTGCAGCCGGATCCGGAACGCCAGATACCGCCCGGCCGCCGCCAGACCGTGCCGCAGCAGCTTGGCCAGCAGCAGCGGGTCGATGTTGCCACCCGACAGAACCGCCACCACCGGCGCGTCGAACGCGTGCGGCTGGTCGAGTAGCGCGGCCACGCCGGCGACCCCGGCGGGCTCCACCACCAGCTTCGCCCGCTCCAGGCAGAGCAGCAGCGCCCGCGACAGCGACTCCTCCGACACGGTGACCACCTGGTCCACCAGGTAGTGGATCAGCTCGAACGGCAGGTCGCCGGGGCGGCCGACCGCGATGCCGTCCGCCATCGTGGCGGCCGGTTCGACCATGACCGGATGCCCAGCCGCCAGTGACTCGGGGTAGGCGGCCGCGCGTTCGGCCTGCACGCCGACGATCCGCACCCCCGGCCGGAGCTGCTTGACCGCCAGCGCGACCCCGGCCGCCAGCCCGCCGCCGCCGATGGCCAGCACGATCGTGCCGGTCTCCGGCAGCTGCTCCAGGATCTCCAGCCCGAGCGTGCCCTGACCGGCGATCACGTCCGGGTGGTCGAAGGGGTGGATGAAGATCGCCCCGGTCTCGGCGGCGTGCGCCTTGGCCTCCTGCAAGGCCATGTCGACCGTGTGTCCCGCGAAGATCACTTCAGCGCCGTAGCCGCGGGTGGCCTCGACCTTGGGCAGCGGCGCGCCCTCCGGCATGTAGACCGTGGACTTGGCGCCCAGCAGGCCCGAGCCGAACGCGACACCCTGGGCGTGATTGCCCGCGCTCGCCGCGACCACGCCCCGCGCCCGTTCCTCCTCGCTGAGGCGGGCGATCCTGACGTACGCGCCACGGACCTTGAACGAGCCGGCACGCTGGAGGTTCTCACATTTGAGATGCACCGGGCCGCCGACGATCTCGGACAGCACCCGGGAGTGGATGACCGGCGTTTGCACAATTACGTCGGTCAGCAGCTTGCGTGCGGCGACGACATCGTCGTACGTCACCTGAGGAACGTCCATGGCGTCATCTTCGCAGGGTGGGATTCACCCTGCCCAATAGTGGTCGCTCCGAAGGATCAACGCGGCGGCGCCGATGAGACCGGCGTCCTGGCCGAGCGCGGCGGGCAGCACCCGGACACGCTGGGCGAAGTCCATCCGGGCGTGGGCGCGCAGGCTCTCCTCCAGCGGATCGAAGATCAGTTTGCCCGCCTGGGAGAGGCCGCCGCCGATGGTGACCAGGTCGAGGTCGCAGAGGTGGGTGGCCGAGGCCAGGGCGAGCCCGATCGCCCGCCCGGCCCTGCGCATCGCGGCCAGCGCGATCGGGTCCCCGGCGGCGGCGTCGAAGGCCAGCTGGCGGGCCGAGGCCATCGCGGCCTCCATGTAGAGGGGTTCCGGCAGGTCCGACACAGCGGCACCGCCGGGCTCCCAGCCCTGCGTCACGGCCCAGTTCGCCAGCGCGGGCCCGCGCGCGACCGCCTCCAGGCAGCCCCGGCCGCCGCAACCGCAGGCGGGGCCGTCCGGTTCGACGATGATGTGGCCGATGTGCCCGGCGTTGCCGGTGCCGCCGTCGATCAGGTGGCCGCCCAGGATGAGACCGCCGCCGACGCCGGTGGAGACGACCATGCCGAGCATGTTGTCGCTGCCGTGACCGGCGCCCCGCCAGTGTTCCGCCACCGCGAAGGCCACGGCGTCGTTGTGGATCCTTACCGGGATGCCGGGGAAACGTTCCGACAGGCGGGCGACCAGCGGGAAGTCGCGCCAGCCGGGCATGTTGAGCGGGGAGACCACGCCTTCCGGCCAGGCCATCGGGCCGCCGACGCCGATGCCGATGCCGATCAGCTCGCCTGCCGCCCGCTCGGCGACGCTCTCGGCCAGCCCGGCCAGGGCCTTCCATAAGGCGTCGGCGTCGCCGCCGGGCGGGGTCGGCATCCGCTCCGAGAGCACCAGCTCGCCGTCGGTGTCCACCAGGCCTACCGCGAGTTTGGTTCCGCCGACGTCGACCGCCAGCACGACCATGACGGAGCTCCCTCAGATTGTGGTGGAGAAGACCAGGACGGAGGCAGTGAAACCGTGCACGTGGTTGTGACCGGCGACCGGGCCCACCTCGCCGGCCGCGAAGAATCCGGCGACGCCGATCGGGCCGAGGGTGTCGCGGAGGGCGAGCGCGTCATGGTCGGGCGTGCCGAACATAGCCGAGCCCCGGCCGTTGCAGGAGAACAGCAGGGCGCCGTCCACTCGGCCTCCCTCGGCCAGGTGCGCGTCCAGCAACTCGTAAAGGTCCTCGTCGGCGGTTTCCGCGTCCCTGACCTGGAAGCGTACGGTACGGCCGACCGGCACGATGTCGCCGATCGCGACCGCCTCCCGCTCGGGGTCGATGCCGAGCACACCCCGGATGAGGAAGTCGCCCCGTTCGTGGCGTTCCGCGTATTCGTCCATGGCGATGCCGATCTGCAGGCCGGAGGCGACGAGCTCGCGGTCCTCCTCGTCGAGCGCGCTGACGATGTCCTCCAGCCGGGCCAGCGCGGGCTGGCCGGCGAGCTCCAGCAGCACGTTCTCCTCGGCGCGGGTGACGACCATGGTCGGGCCGATCGGGCGGCAGCCCTGGCTGACCACCGTGCTCACCCGTACCGGGCCGCTCAGCATGACGCCGATGGCGCCCTCGGTGTAGACCTCGCCGTCGGCGAACAGCCGGACCGAACCACGGCCCTGCAGGCCGTTGGCCAGGCCGCCGATGAGCGGCAGGTTCCCCAGCACCTCGCTGGAGTGCTCCACGAACGCGTCGGTCGGGAACGTGTACGGATCGGCGAGCATGATCGCCACCCGGTCGTCCACCTCCCGTTCCGGCAACCCGATCACCACAAATCGGTCATCGGCTCGCAGCGATTCCAGGGCGAACGTGGTCACCCTGGCCTCCCCCAGCGAAGCCGCCCAGGCGCTCACCGACGGGGACAGCTCGACGCCCTGGGCGTCGCCGATCACGCCGGTGGCGCTACAGCCGATCACCGCAGCCTCGCCCACCAGCTCCATCGCCCGCTGCCCGGCCTTCGTCACGTCCTCGGCGTCCTCGCCGCAGATGAAGAAACAGACCAGGTCGGCCTGCCCGGTCAGCCCCGCGAGAGCCTGCCGGATCGCGGTCTCCGCGCTCTCCACCAGGTTGGGCCCGACGGCTAGCCCGTCAGCGAACCGGCTTGTCAACACCGCCATCGCGCGCCCCCTCTCATCAGGACAAGTCCGTTATCTCATGCAGTTCTATTTCATAGCCCTCATGCCCGATTCTCCCCACAACACCGTTCCGGAACTCACCCGATTCGTCACTGAATGGTCAAGATCCGCAGCGCAATCGGATGCGGGTGTTGCATCCGCGACGTAGGCTCAATCCCGTGCACAAATCGCCCGCACCTGCTCCGTCACTGAGCACTCTGCGTGAACTGCGCGAGAGTGGACACGTCCACCGGCCGGTGAAAGCCGAGATCCGGGAGAACCTGCTGGCCCGCCTGCGCGCGGGTGAGCCCCGGTTCCCCGGCATCGTCGGCTTTGACGAGACCGTGCTCCCGCATCTCGAACGTGCCCTCATCGCAGGTCACGACCTCGTGCTCCTCGGCGAGCGCGGTCAGGGCAAGACCCGACTGATCCGCACCGTCATCGGGCTGCTCGACGAGTGGACGCCGGTGGTGGCCGGGTGCGAGATCAACGACCATCCGTACGCTCCCGTCTGCGCCCGCTGCCGGGGCCTGGCCGACGACGAGATCCGCGTCGCGTGGAAACACCGCAGCGAGCGGTACGGCGAGAAGCTGGCCACCCCCGACACCTCGGTGGGCGACCTGATCGGCGACGTGGACCCCATCAAGATCGCCGAAGGGCGCACGCTGGGCGACCCGGAGACCGTGCACTACGGCCTGGTGCCCCGCACGAACCGGGGCGTCTTCTCCGTCAACGAGCTGCCTGACCTGGCCGAACGTATCCAGGTGTCGCTGCTGAACGTGCTGGAGGAGCGGGACATCCAGGTTCGCGGCTACAACCTGCGGCTGCCCCTGGACCTGCTGCTGATCGCCAGCGCCAACCCGGAGGACTACACCAACCGGGGGCGGATCATCACTCCGCTCAAGGACCGGTTCGGCGCGGAGGTCCGTACCCACTATCCGAAGACGATCGAGGATGAGCTGGTCCTGATCCGCCAGGAGGTCATCCCCGACATCGGCGCGGACGTGCCCGAGCACCTGGTCGAGATCATCGCCAGGTTCACCCGGCTGGTCCGGGAGTCGACCGCCGTGGACACCCGCTCCGGCGTGTCGGCCCGCTTCTCGATCGCGGCCACCGAGACCGCCGCCGCGTCCGCGGTCCGCCGGGCCGCGCTGACCGGCGAGGAGAACGCGGTGACCCGGGTCTGCGACCTGCCCGGCATCGTGCACACGCTGCGCGGCAAGGTGGAGTTCGAGGTCAGCGAGGAGGGCCGCGAGGTCGAGGTGCTCGCCCACCTGCTCCGCCGCGCCACCGCCGAGACCTTCCGCAACACGCTGGGCGGCCTGGAGCTCGCCCCGCTGCTGGAGAAATTCTCCGAAGGCGCCCAGATCGAATCCGGCGAGCTGGTGCCCGCCACCGAACTGCTGCGCCGGATCGGCCGGGTGGACGGCCTCGCCAAGATCATGTCCCGGATCGGCATGGGCGAGGGGGACGAATCCCCCGGCCACGCCGCCGCCGCCCTGGAGTTCACGCTCGAAGGCCTTTACCTGATGCGCCGCCTCTCCAAGGACGACATCGCGGGCGGCGCGGTCTACCGCACATGACGGCCTACCGTTACGGCGAATATCAGGACGGGCCGGATCCGCTCGCCCCGCCCTATGACGTGCGCTCGGCGCTGGACGAGATGGGCGACGCCATCCTGTCCGGCTCCACCCCGCTGGACGCCCTGCGCGACCTGCTCAAACGCGGCCTCCCCGACGCGCCGGACCGGCGCGGCCTCGAAGAGCTCCTCCGCCAGGTACGGCAACGCCGCCGCGAACTCCGCGAGAACACCCGCCTGGACGGCACCCTCGAACGCGCCCGCGCCCTGCTGGACAAGGCGATCGGCCAGGAACGCGCGGAACTGTTCCCCGATCCCTCGGATGACGCGCGGTTCCGCGAGGCCGCCCTGGACGCGCTGCCGTCCGACACCGCGCGGGCCGTGCAGGAACTGGACGCCTACGACTGGCGGTCGGCGGCGGCCCGGCAGACCTTCGAGGAGCTGCGCGACCTGCTGCGCCGGGAGATCCTGGACAGCCAGTTCCGCGGCATGAAGGAAGCCCTCGCCAATCCGGATCCGGAGGCGATGGAACGGGTCCGGCAGATGATGTCCGACCTGAACGACATGCTCGACAGGGACGCCCAGGGGCAGCACACCCAGGAGGATTTTGAATCCTTCATGCGGAAATATGGGGACATGTTCCCGGAGAATCCGCGGAACCTGGAGGAGCTTGTCGATCAGCTTGCCCGGCGGGCCGCGGCCGCGCAGCGGCTGCTGGCCTCGCTCACGCCGCAGCAGCGCGAGGAACTCGCCGGTCTCATGGCCCAGACCCTCGAACGCGCCGGTCTCGCCGACCAGATGCGCCGCCTCGGCGACTCCCTGTACGCCCGCCGTCCCGATCTGTCCTGGAGTTCCCCCGAGCGGGTCAGCGGCGACGACCCGATGGGCATGGGCGACGCGGTGGGCGCCCTCCAGGAACTCGCCGACCTGAGCGAGCTCGAAGCCGCCCTCCGCCAGGACTACCCGGGCGCCCGCCTGGACGACATCGACGAGGCCGCCGTCCGGCGCGCGCTCGGCCGCTCCGGCGTGGACGACCTGGAGGCCCTGCGCCGGATCGAGCGCGAGCTGGAGAACCAGGGTTACCTCCGCCGCCATCGGGGCAAACTGGAACTCACTCCGAAGGCCGTACGCCGCCTGGGCGAGACCGCCCTGCGCCGGGTGTTCGCCTCCCTCGACTCCAGCCGCCGCGGTGACCACGACCAGCGCGACGCGGGCGCGGCAGGTGAGCTCACCGGCTCCACCCGCCCCTGGCGTTTCGGCGACGAGCAGCCCATCGACGTCGTCCGCACCGTCATCAACGGGGTACGGCGCGGCACGGCGGACGGCCGGGTCCGCCTCTCGGTGGACGACTTCGAGGTCTCCGAGACCGAACGCCGTTCAGCCGCCGCCGTCTGCCTGCTGGTCGACCTGTCCTACTCGATGGCGCTGCGCGGCACCTGGGCCGCCGCCAAGCAGACCGCGCTCGCCCTGCAGGCCCTGGTCGCCTCCAAGTTCCCGCAGGACTCGGTGCAGATCGTCGGCTTCTCCAACTACGCCCGCGTGCTGCAGCCCGACGAGCTGGCCGGCCTGGAATGGGACATGGTCCAGGGCACCAACCTGCACCACGCCCTGCTCATCGCGGGCCGCCACCTCGACCGGCATCCCGACTTCGAACCCGTCGTGCTGGTCGTCACCGACGGCGAGCCCACCGCCCACCTGATGCGCAACGGCGTGCCCCGCTTCGAGTGGCCGCCCTCCCGGGAGACCCTCGAACTCACCCTCGCCGAAGTCGACAAGATGACCCGCCGCCGCGCCACCATGAACGTCTTCATGCTCGCCGCCGACGAACGCCTGCGCGAGTTCGTGGACGAGGTGGCCCGCCGCAACGGCGGGCGCGTCTTCGCCCCCAGCGCCGACCGCCTGGGCGAGTACGTCGTCAACGACTTCCTACGAGCCCGCCGACGTACCTGACCAGCTTCTGGTCGAACCCGTCCCCGATATCCCGGTACGACCGGTAGACGGGCCGCTCCGCTCCGCCGCCCGCGAGCAGCTCGGCCACCCGCTCCGGTTCCGGCAGCACGCCGCCGCCCAGGTAGAGCGCCCCGGCCAGCTCGGTGCGCACGCCCTTGCGCCCGGACAGGAAGGTTCCGCGCCGCCACCCGCTCTCCTCGTCCCAGACGAGCGCGCGCCCGTGCCCGAGCAGGATCGTCGCGTCCCGGGGATCGAAGGGGTCGTCCCACCAGCGTTCAGCGCCCAGCACCTCGGCCACCCGCGCCACATAAGCGATGGGAAGCTCCAACCAAGCGTCGCTGTACGCTTCGGGCACGAAGATCATGACGCGTGTTTCCATTCTATTAATCGACCGGTTGTTTAATTCACGAGGCGAACGATCACTCGTTACCTAGTTCTCCGATATTGTAGGCCAGCTGGGTGCTGTCCCCCGCATACACATTGATGGTCAAACGGATCGGCCGGTCCGGCGAGTGGGCCGTCCGGAACAATTCTAGAACCGGCACGCCCGCGCCTAGGCCGAGAAACACCGCCTCCACCTGGGTCGGCATCCGGCAGACAATCTCGTCCCGATACCCGACCTGGCCGTGCCCGTGCCGGCGCAACTCGGTGACCGTGCCGTGCTCGATGTTCTGCGGGAACATGAGCAGAGTGCCCGCAGCGATGTCCATCGGGTAGAAGGACTCTTGGATCGACCAGGGACGGCCGTCGATCAGGCGGTTCATGCTCCGCACGACGACGGTGTCGCCTTCCTCGATGCGCAGCCGTTCCGCCACCTCGGGCGAGGCGGTCCTGATCTCCATGCGGAGGCCCAGCTGCTCGGGCTTGCGGCCCAGAACGCTCACCGCCGCCACGAAAGCGTCGCGATCGGTGACCTCCACGCCCTCCTCCGACGAGGCGAGGACCGTGAACGTCACGCGCTCGCGCACGAACGTCCCCCGGCCGTGGCGAGCTTCGACGAGGCCCTCGTTCTGCAGGATCGCGATCGCGAGCCGCACCGTGTTGCGCGAGAGCCTCGCGTCCCCTCGCCCGCTCGCGAGGTGGCCGTACAGCCGCTCCAGCGCTGACTCGGACGGGAGCTGGATGCCCGGCGGCAGCTCCCCCGTGTTGATCTTTGCCCGGAGATCTGCCGCGACCTGCCGATAGAGCGCTTCCGCCACGTGAACCCCTTCCCCTGGCAAAGTTAGACCTACACCACTCATTGGTACAAGCCGCTCATGCCAATGAGTGAGACGAGCCGGTCGCCTAAAAACATCAGACTCATTCCAATGAGTAGCTCAATGGCATGAGTCCGGTCATGAGTTTAACGATGGCCAACAGGGCTGAGTTTATATTCCAACCCTTCCTTCACAGGCCTCGAGAATGCTGATATAGAGGCCACCGAAGAAAAGGATCCGCCGTGGAAATCATCCTCATCGCGTCGCTGGTCATCGGCGCCGGCATCGCCCTCGCCTTTGTCACGCTGGCGGTCAACATCGTGCTGACCGACCGGGCGCGGACGCACCACACCTGTGACTACCGGGTGCCGCCGTGCCCGATCTGCGCGCGCCGCTACAGCCACAACCGGAGCTAACCACGAGGGCAGGACGACCATCCGTCCGGCATAGCCAAACCTGTCGGAACCCTCACAACTCAGGGTCGGATCGCCCTCATATGGTCGGTTTACAGCGTGTCATGCCTGGCGATCGGGGAGTCAGCGGCGACACAAAACCCAACATCAGATGGGGAGCCGCACGTGTTGTACACCGTAATCGTTCTCTTCAGTCTCACCGCGGGGCTGGTCGCGCTCAGCGCGTTCATGCTCCTCGTGCACAGTATCCGGCGCGAGGACCGGCGGCGGTCGCTGACCCTCAGCCCGCGGAGCGCGCTGTCGTCGGGGACCCGGCGCGTCCTCGGGCTCAGCGTCGATCACACGGCCTGCGTCATCCATCCGGAGCACGCGTGCCCGACCTGTCTGGAGTTGGACCGCGAACTGCGGGTTTGAGCATCGGCGTGATTCCGTATGTCTTGCGGGAGCCGTACGGAATCGCACTGCCGGTCTGATCACTGAAGCGATAGCCTCAGAGTATGTCGTTCCTCGACAAGCTACTGCTGTGGCTGCACATCGGGTTCGCGATCTTCGCGATCGGTCCGCTCACCGCCGTCACGAGTTATGTGCCGCGGTACATCCGGGCGCGTGACCTCAACGTCCTGCGCTTCCTGAGGCGGGCCGGGCGGCTGTTCGGGTTCCTGACGCTCGGGGTCTTCCTGTTCGGGATCCTGCTCGGCCGGTCCGACCTGGCGAAGGTGTACCTGACGGTGTCGATGACCTTGTTCATCGTGGCCGTGGTGCTGCTGGTCATCATCGACCGGGATCTGAACAAGGCCCTCCGGGCACTGGAGAACGACAACCCGGAGGACGACGCGAAGGTTCAGGTCGGGCGGATCGCCGCGCTGGGCGGGGTGACCTCGCTGATCTGGCTGGTGATCCTGGTGCTGATGGTCTTCGGGAGTTAGCCGAGCGCCTGGGAGAGGTCCGCCAGCAGGTCGTCGACGGTTTCGATGCCGACCGACAGGCGGACCAGGTCGGCGGGCACTTCGAGGGCCGAACCGGCCACGGACGCGTGCGTCATCCGGCCGGGGTGCTCGATCAGGGATTCGACGCCGCCCAGGGACTCGCCGAGCGTGAACAGCCGGGCCCGGTTGCAGACGTCCACGGCGGCGGCTTCGCCTCCGGCGACCCGGAACGAGATCATTCCGCCGAAACGCTTCATCTGCTTGGCCGCGATCTCATGTCCGGGATGTCCGGGCAGGCCCGGATACAGCACCTCGGTCACCTTCCGATGCGCCAGCAGCAGATCGACGATCCGCTCGGCGTTGTCGCAGTGCCGATCCATCCGCACCCCGAGCGTCTTCAGCCCGCGCAGCGTCAGCCACGCGTCGAAAGGCCCGGCCACCGCGCCCATCGCGTTCTGGTGGTACGCCAGGCGCTCCCCCAGCTCCGCCGACCCGGCCACGAGCGCGCCCCCGATGACATCCGAATGCCCCCCGACATACTTCGTCGTGGAATGCACCACCGCGTCGGCGCCGAGCGCCAGCGGCTGCTGCAGGTACGGCGAGGCGAAGGTGTTGTCCACCACGAGCATGGCCCCCGCGTCGTGCGCGATGGACGCGAGCGCGGCGATGTCGGCGATGCCGAGCAGCGGATTGGTGGGCGTCTCCACCCAGATCACCTTGGTCTGCGGGCGGACGGAGGCCCGGACCGCGTCCACGTCACCGAGCGGAACCGGGTCGTAGGACAGCCCCCAGGCCTCCAGAACCTTGGCGAACAGGCGGAATGTCCCGCCATATGCGTCGTTCGGAATGATCACATGGTCGCCCGGGCGGCAGACCGCGCGCAGCAGCGTGTCCTCCGCGGCCAGGCCGGACGCGAACGCCAGCCCCCGCGCCCCGCCCTCCACGGCGGCCAGGCATTCTTCCAGTGCGGTACGGGTCGGGTTGGCCGACCGGCTGTACTCGTATCCGGAACGAAGCCCACCCACGCCGTCCTGCTTGTAGGTAGATACGGCGTAAATGGGCGGAACGACGGCTCCGGTCAGCGGGTCCGCCTCCTGACCCGCGTGAATGGCCAGGGTCTCAAAGCCTTCAGTCATGCAGTGAGGCTACCGCCAGACGTTCTCTTTCTCGGCCAGGTCCTTGTCGCCCAGTCGCTCGAATCGCGACAGGAGCAGCGGATCGGCCAGCGCGAGTAGTACCACGATGACCACAAAAATGATTCCGAGGACGGTCATGCCCCCCACCTCCTCAGTAGATAGAACACTTTCGAAGCTTGGGTTCATCTCGCCCGAAGGATGGGTTCGGCCGTCCAGGGGTCGGCCGAACGGCCGATGCGGTTTGTCGGTGGGGGGTTCTAGGCTCGGCCAGCGTGGGTGAAGGTTTCGTCAACTGGATCCAGCGGCTCAGCGAGTTCGCCCTGCTGGGGCTGCTGGGGATGATTCTGCTGCTCGAAACCGCGTTGTCGGTGTCGCAGGGGCAAGCGTCGGCCTTTCTGATTCCGGTGGGTGGTCTGACGGGGCTGGTGGCCGTGCTGGCGCGCAGCCGGTTCCGGGTGGGCTCGATGGTGACGCTGGTCGTGGTGTCGCTGGTGCTCACCCTCGCCGCCGCGGCGATGGACGATCTTCCGGTGCCGGGCATGGCAGAGGCCGGGGCGTTGATGGTGCTCACGATCAGCGTGTTGCGGTGGGTGCGGCCGCTGAGAGGTGCCGTCGTGCTCGCCGGCGCGGCCCTGATCACGCTGCAGCTGTCGGCCGGACTGCGGGTGGGCGGCGGCATGCCGGGGGGTGTGTTCGAGGTCCTGTTCTTTGTCGGCTGGGCGGTCGGCGCGGTGACCGGGGCCTATCTGCGGCTGCAGCAGCATCGGCGGGAGGCGGCCGTGGAGGCGGTGCGCCGGTCCGAGCGGCTGGATCTGGCCCGTGAGCTGCACGATCTGGTGGCCCATCACATCACCGGCATCGTGGTCCAGGCGCAGGCGGCCAGGGCCGTCGGCGAGCAGCGGCCGGAGACGGTGCTGCCCGCTCTGGACGCCATCGCGACCGCCGGGGGTGAGGCGCTGACCTCGATGCGCCGCCTGGTCGGGGTGTTACGCGCCGACGAGCAGGCCTCGCGCAGTGCGGGGGTCGATCTCGCCGACCTGCGGATCCTGGTGGAGCGGTTCGCCGCTCAGGGCCCGCGGGCGAGCTTCGACATCGGCCACGGGGTCACCGACCTGGCGCTCCCGCCGGAGGTGATGACGACGCTGCATCGCGTGCTCCAGGAGTCACTCACCAACGTCCGCCGCCACGCCCCCGGCGCGGCCTGGGTGGAGGCCGCCCTGAGCGCGCCCCCCGATCTGGTACGGCTCCGGGTGCGAAACGTGGGCTCCCCCGGCGACCCGCGGCTGACCCGGCTGGGGGGAGGGTTCGGCCTGGTCGGCATGGTCGAACGCGTCCAGGCCCTGGGCGGCCAGTTGACCGCCGGTCCTACTAGGGAGAACGGCTGGGAAGTCGTCGCCGAGTTCCCAGCCGTCAGCGCGTCACGAGGAAAGTGAGCGACCAGTTCGCCGGGTCGCTCGCCGTTATCCGGCGCCGTTCACGCCGGTGGACGCTTCTCGCCGACCCGGCGCCAAGAGCGGCACTCCGCCAGGTGTTTTTGGTCTCAGTGGGACGCGAGGAAGGTTAGGAGGTCTTGGCGGGTGAGGAGGCCGATGGGTTTGCCGTCGTCTAGGACTACGGCGGCGTCGGCTTTTTCTAGGGCGTCTACTGCGCGGGCTACTGGTTCGCCGGAGCCGATCATGGGGAGGGGGGCGGACATGTGGTCGCCCAGGGGGTCCTCGGCGCGGACTTTGCCGCGGTAGAGGCCGTCCAGGAGGTCGCGTTCGACGATGGAGCCGACCACTTCGGCGGCCATGACCGGGGGTTCCTCCTTCATGACGGGGAGCTGCGAGACGCTGTACTCGCGCATGATCGCGATAGCCGTACCGACCGATTCGTGCGGGTGCACGTGGACGAATTCGGGGAGGACGCCGGTTTTGCGGCTGAGGACGTCGCGGACCATGCCCTCGTCGTCGGCGGTGGACAGGAAGCCGTAGTCGGCCATCCACTCGTCGTTGAAGATCTTGGACAGGTAGCCGCGGCCGCTGTCCGGCAGCAGCACCACCACGATGTCGTCGGGCCCGGCCCGCTCGGCCACCCGCAGTGCGGCCACCACGGCCATCCCGCACGACCCGCCCACCAGCAGGGCCTCCTCGCGGGCCAGCCGCCGGGTCATGCCGAACGAGTCCTTGTCCGAGACGGCGATGATCTCGTCGCAGATGGTGGTGTCGTAGGTGGCCGGCCAGATGTCCTCCCCGACGCCTTCCACCAGGTAAGGCCGCCCGGTTCCCCCCGAATAGACCGACCCTTCCGGATCGGCCCCGATCACCTTAACCCGCCCGCCGGACACCTCCTTGAGGAACCGCCCGGTCCCGCTGATCGTCCCGCCGGTCCCGATGCCCGCGACGAAATGCGTGATCCGCCCGTCGGTCTGCTCCCACAGCTCAGGCCCGGTCGAATGGTAGTGGCTGGCCGGATTCTCCGGATTCGAGTACTGATCCGGCTTCCACGCGTTCGGCACATCCCGCGCCAGCCGATCCGACACCGAATAGTACGAATCCGGGTGATCGGGCGACACCGCCGTCGGGCACACCACGACCTCCGCCCCGTACGCCCGGAGGACCGCGATCTTGTCCTGAGCCACCTTGTCCGGGCAGACGAACAGGCACTTGTAGCCACGCTCCTGCGCCACGATGGCCAGCCCGACCCCGGTGTTCCCCGAGGTAGGCTCGACAATCGTGCCGCCGGGAACGAGCGCGCCGCTCTTCTCGGCCGCCTCCACCATCCGCACCGCGATGCGGTCCTTCACCGAGCCACCGGGGTTGAAATACTCCACCTTGGCCAGAACCTGGGCGGGAGCGCCCGCCGCAACCTTGCGCAGCCGTACGAGCGGGGTATTGCCCATCAGCTCGATCAGCGAATCGTGTACGCGCACCGCGAGAACCACCTTTTGTACTGGAGCCTTTTGCCGAAGCTTTGTCAGCCTGCCGGTAGCCGGGGTCCCGAGGGGGTGGCCAGGACTCGGCTAGTTTCTGTCTCACACCGTATATGGGGGAGGCTGGTGTGATCTGGACTCCGGGAGCGGTCAGAGCCGCGCGCCGCATCGCCACCGCGGCCGTGGTCGGCGGTGGTGGCCTTACCGCGCTGGGCGCCGCCGCCTACGGCCTGCTTTTCGCCGAAGCCCTGCTGGCCCGCCGGATCGTCGGCCAGCCCCACGGCCTGGACGGCCCGCCGTCCGACGGCCTGTACGGCGCCGACTTCCCTGGCCAGCCTATCCGGATGGCGATGCTGGGCGACTCCACCTCGGTCGGCCTGGGCACGACCATCCCGGCCCACACCCCGGGCGTGAGCATCGCCAACGGCCTGGCCGCCGTGGCGGAACGCCCGGTCCAGCTGACCGTGGCCGGGCAGTCCGGCGCCGCCTCCGCCGACCTGGCCGTGCAGGTCGACCGGGCGCTCCAGGCTCACCCGGAGGTTGCGGTGATCTTCGTCGGGGCCAATGACGTGACCACGCAGACGCCACCGGCTCAGGCCGTACGCCATCTGCAGAAAGCGGTGCGGCGGCTAAAAGATGAGGGATGCGAGGTCGTTGTCGGGACATGTCCGGATCTGGGGACGGTGCGGCCGATCGCGCAGCCATTGCGGTGGGTGACCCGGCGGTGGAGCCGGCAGCTCGCGGCCGCGCAAACCGTGGCCGTGGTCGAGGCGGGCGGGCGCACGGTGGCCTTCGCCGACCTGCTCGGACCGGAATTCATGACATACCCGGCAGAAATGTTCGGACCCGATCGATTCCATCCATCTGACCGAGGCTACCTACAGGCCGCTTACACGGTGCTACCGTCTGTATGCGCCGCGTTGGGGTTGTGGCCAGAACCGGAACCCGAGCGCGTCGAAGGCTCGCAATACCTTCTGGCGGCGATGGCCGTGGAGGAACCCGGCACCGAGGTCACGGCGACCCGCGTCGCCGGCCGAGCGGTCGGTCCCCACGGACGGTGGGCGATCCTGCTCCGCCGGAGGCACGGGCCGATGCCCGGCAGCACCTAGGTCCGGTCACTCCCCGCGTCCGGGCCGTCACCCCCTGGAGGAGTGAAATGACCCGGCCCACTGCCCCCACTGCCCTCGCGCTCGCGCTGCTGGCCAACGGAGCACTAGTGGCGTGCTCCGGCAGCGACGCGGCCTCCGCCTTCCCGGCCTGGCAGAACACCCAGGTGAACGTGGTCAGCCGGGTGTCGACCGGGGCGGGGGTGGCGGCGACCACCTCGATGCGCCCGGACGGAACGCTGGAGACGGTGGCGCTCGATCTGGCCAGCGGCAAGAAGTTGTGGGCCTATCCGGCCACGATGGCGGGGCGGCTGCCCGGGATGGGGGTGCAGACGCCCGCGACCGTGGAGACCGGCCCGGGTCGCGCCGTGGTGGCGGCCGTCGATCCCACCAAACCGGGCAAATGGAACGCGACGCTGTCGGTGCGGGACGCGAAGACCGGGCAGCAGAAGTGGAGCCGGCCGGTCCACTCGACGTTCGGGCCGCAGCGGTGCGGGCCCTACCTGTGCCTGTCGGAGCACACGGCGCTGGCGCAGGCGCGGATGGTGGTGCTGGATCCGCAGACCGGGAAGATGCTGTGGCGGCTGCCCGGGATCGCCGAGGTCGAGTGGTCGGATCAGAACCGGGTCGTGGTGCTGCGGCTGGCGGCCAATCCGGTGCTGGAGGCCTACGAGCTGAAGAGCGGCAAGGCGCAGTGGCAGCTGCCGATCGAGCAGGCGCTGGGTGAGGGCATCGATCTGTCCGGTGGGTGGGCGTTCGGGGCCACCGGGGACAAGCTGGTGGGGTACGTCGCGCCCTATACGAATCAGCGGAGCAAGAAGACGTCCACGTTCGGGCTGTTCTCGGTGCGGCTGTCCGACGGGATGGTGGACTGGATGCGGCCGTCCGTGGTGCGGGTGTATCCGAGCGGCAATCCGGCGTACGCGCCGGTGGTGCGGCCGGTCGACCAGCAAGGGCAGTATGGCGGGTTCGCCCGGTTGGACGGGGAGAGCGGGCGGGTGCTCGGGCAGATCACCGCGACCCAGGTGCCCGGGTCCGGGTGGTGGCTGGCGTTTCCCCCGAGGATGGACAAGCTGGGCTTCCTCCAGCACAACACCCCGAGCGCGGCGTACGACCTGGCGAGCGGCCAGAAGGCCGAGGTGAAGGGTCTCAAGGCGTGGTCGTTCTGCGTCACCGATCCGCAGCCGTTGAAGCTGGCCGGGAACGTCACGCCCGGGTTCTACTCGATCGCGGCGCTGTGCGAATTCGATCTGGCGACCGGCAAGCGGGTGGCGGGCGCCGACGCGCCGCCGTCGTGGTTCACCGGGAGCCAGGGCGGGTGGCGGCTGTGGCGGGACGAGAAGGGCGCGCTGCACGCGATCAAGGACGAGGCGGCGACGGCTCCGGGCATGTACGGGTGACCGTACAAAGTTCTGGGCCGGGTGTGGCTTCCTTAGTACTGCGCGGTAACCTCCGAGAGGAGCCCAGCCGCACAACCCCAGGAGAGCCACATGCCCGAGGCAGTCATCGTCGCGACCGCGCGCTCGCCGATCGGCCGCGCCTTCAAGGGGTCGCTCAAGGACATCCGTCCGGACGACCTGACCGTACAGATGATCGGCGCCGCGCTGGCGAAGGTCCCGCAACTTGATCCGGCCACGATCGACGACATCATGGTGGGCTGCGGCCAGCCGGCCGGGGAGCAGGGGTTCAACATCGCACGGGTGGTCGCGGTGCAGCTCGGGCTGGACGGCGTGGCGGGGACGACCGTCCAGCGCTACTGCTCGTCGTCGTTGCAGACCACGCGGATGGCCTTCCACGCGATCAAAGCCGGAGAGGGCGACATCTTCGTGTCGGCCGGGGTCGAGTGTGTGTCCCGGTACGGCAATGGGGCGGCCGACCTGCCGGACGCCATGAACAGCGTGTTCCTGGATGCGAAGGGCCGTACCGACGCGGCCGCCGCGGGTGGGGCCGGGGTGTGGCACGATCCGCGGGAGGACGGGCTGCTGCCCGATGTCTACATCGCGATGGGGCAGACCGCGGAGAACGTGGCCTCGCTCCGGTCGGTGTCCCGCAAGGAACAGGACGAATTCGGGGTGCGGTCCCAGAATCTGGCCGAGAAGGCGCTGGCCAACGGGTTCTGGGAGCGGGACATCACCCCGGCGACGCTGCCCGACGGGACCGTGGTCAGCAAGGACGACGGGCCGCGTGCGGGCACCACGTATGAGGCGGTGTCCCAGCTGAAGCCGGTGTTCCGGCCGGACGGCACGGTCACCGCGGGCAACTGCTGCCCGCTCAACGACGGCGCGGCGGCCGTGGTCGTGATGAGCGACACCAAGGCCGCGGAGCTGGGCATCACGCCGCTGGCCCGGGTGGTTTCGACCGGGGTGACCGGTCTGTCGCCGGAGATCATGGGTCTTGGGCCGGTGGAGGCTTCCCGGCGGGCGCTGGCGCGGGCCGGGATGGCCATCGGGGACGTCGACCTGGTCGAGATCAACGAGGCGTTCGCGGCCCAGGTCATCCCGTCCTACCAGGAGCTCGGGATCGACCTGGACCGGCTGAACGTGAACGGCGGCGCGATCGCGGTGGGGCATCCGTTCGGGATGACCGGGGCGCGGATCACCTCGACGCTGATCAACAGCCTGCAGTTCCACGACAAGGCGATCGGCCTGGAGACCATGTGCGTGGGCGGCGGGCAGGGCATGGCCATGATCCTGGAGCGCCTCAGCTGACCCTGCTCGACCAGCCCGGCTCGGTTGGCCGCTGACCTGGTCAATTGGCCCTGCTCAGGAGCTTTGCCCAGCTTGTTGTGCTCAGCCTTGGAAGTCGGGACCGGCTTTGGTGATCCGTACCCGGATCAGGACACGCCGGTCCCGCTCCATGGCGGCCCGATAATCGTCCCAGTCGGGGTGTTCGCCGCTGATGTCCCGGTAGTAGGTAACCAGGGGCTCCATGGCATCCGGCAGGGACAGGACGTCGGCGGTCCCCTCGATCTGCACCCACGGGCCGTAGAACTGATCGCTCATCACCGTCAGGAACACCTGCGGATTTTTCCGGACATTTCGTGTCTTGACGGCGGTCTCGCGGGTGCTGATCACCACGTGTCCTTCGGCGTCGACACCCACCGTCACCGGCGACATCTGCGGACGGCCATCCGCGTGCCAGGTCATCATGACCGCACGATGGTTGGCGCGGACGAATTCGAGAGCTTTCGCTGCATCCATGCCGTCCATCATGCTTGAACGATCAAGCGCCCGCACCGGCGGACGGCACGGGCGCGAAGCAGGTGTTTCTAGAAGAAGTGGCCGCGGCGCCGGCGCTCGTGCTCCAGCACGATGGCGGCAGCGTAGCCGTGGGTCAGCCCGTGCTCATCCGCGAGCCAGTTGGCGCGCTCGTCGCAGCGCAGGAAAGCCGGGCCGTTGTCGATGGCTTGAAACCACTCTGGGAGTTCGCGACCGGTAATGGATGGGACGCGCGCGATCAGCTTTGTCTGTGTCTCCGGTGAGTGGTTCAACGACATGGGCACCTCCACGGGTAAGGCTCCTTTTGGTTGACACTGCCTCACTCATCGGGGCTTGACAAGACCCCATTAGACATCCATTCGTTACGAGATGTTGATCATTCGTTGCCGTGGGTATCTCTTGACCTAAAAACAAGACGCCCCCCGGGACTCCCGGAAGGCGCCTGTTCTGGTACGGCTTACGCCGCGACGATCAGTCGTCGCCGCTGAAGTAGCTCAGCAGCCGCAGGACCTCCAGGTAGATCCAGACCAGGCTGAGCGCCAGGCCAAAGGCCATCAGCCAGGAGAACTTCTCCGGCACCCCGGCCCGCACGCCCTCGTTGATCTGGTCGAAGTCGAGCAGCAGGAAGAAGCAGCCCAGAAGGATCATGCCGACGCTGAACGCGATCGCCAGCGGCCCACCGGACCGCAGCCCGAGCCCGCCGTCCACGAAGAAACTCGCGATGACATTCACCAGGATCAGGCCGAGCGCGGCGATCGCGGCGCCGATCACGAACTTGGTGAACTTCGGCGTCGGCCGGAAGATCTTCAGCGAGTAGACCGCGAGGGTGCCGAGGAAAGCCATCATCGTGCCGATGACGGCCTGCAACACGATCCCAGGGTAGCGGGCCTCGAAGAAGTTACTGATCACCCCGAGGAACACGCCCTCGAAGGCCGCGTAACCCAGCACCAGCGCCGGATTCGGCCGCTGGGTGAAGGAAACGATCAGTCCGAGCACGAGGGCCACCAGCGCGGCCCCGACCCCGATCCCGATCCCCCAGTTCAGGTACCAGGAAGTGCCGGCCGTAGCGAGAATCACCCCAAGGACGATGAAGCCCTTCATGACGACGTCGTCCATCGTCATGGTCCGCGAAATCGTCGGCGGCGCGTACGACGGCGCGTTGTACATCTCGTTCAGCTGCTGAGGGCTCGGCGCGGGCCCCGACCAGCCCTGCTGGCCGACGCTCCCCCGCCGACTAAATATCGGGTTCCTGCTCTCCACCATTCCTCCACGAAGCGGGCTACATGATCAGCGTAGTGCCATGCTCCCTTGTGAACGGGACTCCCGCAAGAGCAGCCACTACACCACATCGCCCAACGCGCCAACCCCCGGCGAAGTTCCCGGCGATTCTTCGACGAGGGTGCGGAGCAGTTCGGCGGGGATTCGTGACCCTGCCGCGGGTCATGGCCTGCCCCGCGTAGGAGGCAGGCCATGCGGCGGTCCCGACCAAACCGTGCCGTCGGCATCGCGTGGTCCGAGAACTCTGAAACTTTCGGTAATACAATCCAACTTTCGGCAGTATTGTCCGTACTTTGATCATGTATTGGATGGCATCTAGCGACCAACTTCACACTTGATCAGCTAAGAGAGGTCGTTTAGCAGGCCAAACATCTTTCCCGGGAATTCACAATCAAGATCAAATTTCCGATATGTTTCTGAAAGTTGTTGACAGCTCGATGGTGTCGACACACACTTTCACCATCGACAGACCTCAACCACTGTCGATCCAGGTCACTCGCCCCGACCTGGTCCCCCGGCCGTCGACCGCACGACGACCGGCCACCTCCGCCGCGTTGCACGGCGCCGACGCGCGGCGGCTCTCACCCTGTCCACCGACAGCTCCCGTCGGGTCGTATCGCGCTGCCCGGCCTCCCCCGGCCGGCCTTCACGAGGAGAAGCACGCACATGAACGACTCCCCCACCCACCCGAAGAGCCGCAGACGCGGCCGCACCAGGCTGCTCATCGGCGGCGCCTGGGTCGCGGCGCTGGCCCTGGTCACGATGATGCCCGGCATCGCCCACGCGGCCGTCACCACAAACCAGACCGGCACCAATAACGGCTACTTCTATTCCTTCTGGACCGACAGCCAGGGCACGGTCTCCATGGAACTGGGATCCGGCGGCAATTACAGCACCTCATGGAGCAACACCGGGAACTTCGTCGCCGGCAAGGGCTGGAGCACCGGCGGACGCAGAAGCGTGACCTATTCCGGCAGCTTCAACCCATCCGGCAACGCATACCTGACCCTCTACGGCTGGACGAGAAACCCACTCATCGAGTACTACATCGTCGACAACTGGGGCACTTATCGGCCCACAGGAACATTCAAGGGCACTGTCACCAGCGACGGCGGCACGTACGACATCTACCAGACGACACGAACCAACGCGCCCTCCATCGAAGGCACCAGAACTTTCCAGCAGTACTGGAGCGTCCGGCAATCAAAGAAAACCGGCGGAACCATAACCAGCGGCAACCACTTCGACGCATGGGCCAGCAGGGGAATGAGCCTGGGCAGCCATGACTACATGATCCTCGCAACAGAGGGCTACCAAAGCAGCGGCAACTCCAACATCACGATCGGCGGCTCCGGCGGCGGTGGGGGCGGCGGTGGTGGTGGCGGCGGTGGCAGCTGCACCGCATCGCTGTCCGCGGGCCAGCAGTGGAGCGACCGCTACAACCTCAGCGTCTCGGTCAGCGGCTCAAGCAACTGGACCGTAACGATGAACGTGCCCTCCCCGGCGAAAATCATCGCCACCTGGAACATCAGCGCCAGCTACCCCAGCGCCCAAGTCCTGACCGCCAGACCCAACGGCAACGGCAACAACTGGGGCGTCACCATCCAGCGCAACGGCAACTCAACCTGGCCAACGGTCTCCTGCAGCGCAAGCTGACCCCGAGCAGCCAAAACACCTGTGGCGCGGCGGCCCATGTCCGCCGCGCCACACTGTCTTGCCGACCGTATAAGGATGTGGACCCGGCGGGTCTCAATCTCCATCACGAAGAAGCGCGCGTATTCGCACAGCGCTCGGCCTATGCGGTCGCGCAGCCCCGTCACGTTCGAAGGCCTCTACCGGCCCTCAGACACCATCGGGTGACCTCACCGAAGGTGTCCGTGCTGCAGGGGAACCTCAAGGGCGCTACTGCTGCGGCCGTACTGACCGATCAGCCGTAGAACGCCGTCCAGGACCGGATGAGCCGAAGCCCCGGTTGTTGCCCGGGGCTTCGGTTGGTGTGGTGGGTTAGGCGATGGAGCCGGACCAGAGGTTCTTGGCCGCGCTGTAGACGCCGTAGAGCTCACCGTCGAAGTACGGGGAGACCGAGGTGTCGTAGCGGTTGTTGCCGTCGGTGTCGGAGACGCCGATGGTCACACCGTTCAGGTAGCCGAGACGGCGGGTGTTCTTGTACCCGACCAGCCAGGACGAGCCGAGCGCGCCCTCACCGGTGAAGCTGGACTTGACGCCCTGGAGTTCCTCGGCCTTGATGGCCGAAGCGCTTGCCGCGAAGGTCTTACCGTAGCTCCACTTGAGGGTCTTGCCGGAGTAGGCGTAGTTCCCGTCCGGGTGCGACCCGCTCGGGTAGCCGAACACGAAGACCGGCTTGCCGATCTTCTGGTTGTAGGCCAGACCCTGCCCACCGACGTTGTCGCCCAGGCGGCCGGCGTCAACGAACTTCCAGACGAAGTAGTGCCACTTGCCGTCGACCTTGACCTTGTCGACGTCGCCGATGAAGGTGTCGGCGCCCAGGTACTGCTTGTAGACCTCTTCGCTGACCTCGACCCAGCCGCCGATCTCGTTCCAGCCCTTGCCGCCATTGGCGAACCAGGTGCTCGGCTTGTCGCGGCCGGAGGTGACACCGTCGTGCGGGGCCTTGAGGCCGTTGTACACGGTGACGAACGCGTAGTCGCGGTCGCCGTCCTCGTAGACGTCGTAGTCGTAGTGGGTGAAGGCCTGCTTGCCGACGTAGATGCCCCACGGGGTCTTGCCCTGGTAGTAGCCAGGGATGAAGACCCAGTAGTCGAGGGTCTGGCCGTTGCTCTCGGTGTCGTAGACCGCATGACCGGCCGTGGCGACCAGGTTGCGATACGTGGACTGGACCGAAGTCGCGGTGGCCCAGTGCGGCTTTCCGTCGGTGCCGAGGAAGAACACCTTGCCCGAGGTCTTGGGCAGGTTGACGTTCTTGGACTTGGCCGTGCTCTTCTTCTCGTCACCGATCGCCGGGACGACGCCAGGCTTGCTGTCCGCGGCCGGGCCACCGGTCGAGATGTGCTTGGCGACAACCTTCGTCTCCACGTTGTACGGCGTGGCCCCGATCAGGTTGGCGGCGTTGTTGGCGTACCAGTAGGCGACGATGTTCTTGGCGGCGATGCCGGTCGAGGCGAGCGGGACGGCCTTGACGTCGCCGGCGGCCGAGGCCGGCGTGGTGACGAGGGCGGTGGCAAGCAGTCCGGCCGCGACTCCACCGATGGCGAGGGTGCGCTTCATGGGAGAAAACTCCTTGGTCTGTCGTGGAACGCCTCATGCGTCCCATACGTCAGGAAAGGGATCACCGGGAACTTACTCCACATCAGCCGCATTTGGAAGTTAGTTGGTAGGAAATAGGGGTTTGACCCAGGGCGGCGAACATTGCAATGGCCTCGTCCAGCGAAAAGGTGGACTCGTGTAACACGAGCACTCAAAGAGTGTGATGCACATCACGTCGACCGGTCGGCGGTCACCGCGTTGGGGTTCTCAGCAAGGCGGCTTCGCCCAGGAAGCCAGGTATCACACCCCCGGGTGCGGTAGCCGTTGCGGAAGCCCGCTGCGGGGAGATCTCCCCGCAGCCGACACCGCAATCACAGTTCACGGGTTGTGCCTAAGTGGTCACGGAGAGTGCCCCCGGCGGGAGTCGAACCCGCAACACAGCCCTTTTAAGGGGCTTGCCTCTGCCATTGGGCTACGGGGGCGCCGCGATCATATGTCACGGAGCGCACATCTGTAACTGGTGAGACTTTACGCCGCAACTCGTCCTTCTAGACAGCATGTCGGGCGCGGGAATCCGTTGCCCTGTCGGGGAATATGCCGTTTTGGGAGGGGGCGAGAGGGTGGTGGAGGCGGCGGGTCTCAGAGCAGTCATGGTGAACTGTGAGTAACCGCCACGAAAGGGACGAAAGCCCTCGGGGATGGCCGCCGGGATGGTGGGGGCGGGCATGCGGGTGGCTCGCTCGGTGGGGGGTGCCAGGCGAGGGAGCAGGGGGTGGGGTCAGCTCGTTCACGGGACGATCTCAGGTCGGTCAGGGCGATGCACGGTCAAAAGGTATCGAAAACCGGCGGACAGTGGACCGGCGCACCCCCGGGAATCTCGTTCGCCTGGATTGGGCCGGTCGGATTGCCCGGCGTGGCCGGGCCTGATGTCTACGCCGGGGAGGGCAGGATGGTCGGCCGCGTGTCGACACGCGTTGGAAGTGGCCGGTTGGCGCCTCGAAGCCCCGTGGTCGGCCGTAGAGGTCGCGTGTCGACAGGCGCTGAGAACAGCCGGTCGGCGCCTCGGGAGCTCGCGGTCGGCTGTGGAGGTCGCGTGTCGGGATGCGCTGAGGATGGCCGGTCGGTGCCTCTGAGCCTTGTGGTCGGCCGTGGAGGTCGTCTGGTGGGTGCCCGCTCTTGTGTGTGCGTGGGGAACGCATGTTGGGAGTGGGCGCCTGTCCATTCGGTATGCCCCCCTCGCGCGTGCGTGCGAAATGGTGCACGACGCCCGAGGAGGGGGTCCGTCGGTCGTGCCCTGGGGTGCCGGGCTAGCGTTTCTGGTCGGTGGCGGCTGCGGCTTTGAACTCCTGGCGTGGGTTCTCGATCGCGCCCAGGGAGATGGTCTCCCGTTTGAAGAACAGCGACAGTGTCCAGTCGACCAGCACGCGGACCTTGCGGTTCGTCGTCGGCACCCTGGACAGATGGTACGTGCGGTGCATGAACCACGCTGGGAATCCGCGAAGCTTTACCCCGTACACGTTGGCGACGCCCTGGTACAGGCCGAGTCCGGCGACCGAGCCCGCGTACCGGTGACGGTAGACGCGCAGGGGGCGGCCGCGCAGGTGGGCGGTGATGTTGTCGCCGAGGACCTTGGCCTGGCGGACGGCGTGTTGCGCGTTGGGGGCGCAGTATTCGCCGGCTTTGGTGACGTCGGGGACGCCGGCCACGTCGCCGGCGGAGAAGGCGTCCTTGACGCCGGTGACGGTGAGGCGGGTGGTGGTCATGATGCGGCCGCGCTCGTCCAGGGGGAGATCGCCGGAGTTGACGACGGCGGAGGGTTTGACCCCGGCCGTCCAGACGATGGTGGCGGATTCGAATTCGTCGCCGTCGGAGGTTTTGACCAGGCCGCCGACGCAGGACTGCAGCAAGGTGTTCATCTTCAGCTCGATGCCGCGGCCGCGGAGTTCCTGTGCGGTCCACTCGCCCATCTCGGGCCCGACCTCGGGCAGGATCCGGTCGCTGGCCTCGATCAGCACCCAGCGCAGGTCCGCGCGCGTGATGGTCGGGTAGTACTTGATCGCGTCCTCGGTCATGTCCTCCAACTCGGCGAGCGCCTCGATGCCGGCGAAACCACCGCCGACCACCACGAAGGTGAGCGCGCGGCGGCGGATTTCGGGGTCGTCGCTGGATTCGGCGCGGTCGAGCAGGCCCAGCACGCGGTTGCGCAAGGTGATCGCTTCGGCGATGGTCTTGAAACCGATGGCGGCCTCGGCCAGGCCGGGGATCGGGAGCGTACGGGAGATCGATCCGGCGGCCATGACCAGGATGTCGTACTCGATCTCGCGGGGATTGCCCGCGACCGGTTCGAAGGTGACGCTCTTGTGGTCGTGGTGGACCTTGGAGACGCGGCCGTTGAGGATGCGGGTCGCGCGCAGGACCCGCCGGAGCGGGACCACGACGTGGCGCGGGGAGATGTTCCCCGCGGCGGCCTCGGGGAGGAACGGCTGATAGGTCATGTACGACTGCGGATCGATGAGGGTGACACGCACCTGGCCGGAGCGGAGTTCGCGGCGCAGCGTGCGCTGGAGGCGCAGGGCGGTGTACATCCCGACATATCCGCCACCGACAATGAGGATGTGCTTGGCTTTGAGGTTCACCGTAGGCGCCCTTCAGATTGCTTGTGAAAGCATTCACAAGCCTACGTCATCCCACCAGGCCGACACCAATCGACCCTGAGAGCAACATAAGCGACATTTCCGGAAACGCAACGCTGGCCTGGAGTTTCCTGGGGGAAGATCGACTGATATTTCGGGACGTGATGGACTTCACACTTGTGAAGCGCTTCACAAGCTCAGTGCCGCGCTCGATCATGCGGGATGCCGTTGCCGCCAGCCGGCCGACCCTCGTCCTCCATCGCCACTGCTGGCCGACCCTCGTCGTCGGTGCCGTCAACCACTGGCCGCGTCGCGGGGGGCAGGCGTCCGGACGAGCACCCCGTGCATCAGCGCGAGCAAGGGCATGTGACCGGCAGCGTGGCCCGGCAGAGTCTCACCGCCCTGCCAAGTTCGATGCGCAAGGTGTGTTCCCGGGCTCGGTTTCGACTGGATAGGTTCGGCATGTCCGGCTTGATGCGCGGGAGGTGCATCGCGGGCAAAGGGAGGCTGAGGTGACGGAGCAGGAGCAGGCGTGGGGTGGGTCGCTGTGGGCGGCGGCCGATCTGATCACGCCGATGGCGGTGCGGGTGGCGGCGACGTTGCGGGTCGCGGATGCGATCACCGCCGGAGTGACCTCGGGGCCGGAGCTCGCCGCCCGTCTCGCTGTGGCGGCCGATCCGCTCGTCCGAGTGCTGGATCACCTCGTTACCGCTGGCTTTCTGCGACGCGACGAGGACGGCGCCTACGCGTTGACCGATGCGGGGCAGTGGCTGCGCGACGATCACCCGGAGGGCATTCGGGCGTGGATCGATCTGGAGGGCGCCGTCGGGCATGCCGACATGTCGGTGGTGGAGCTGTTGCACACGGTTCGCACCGGTGAGCCAGCCTTTCCCCGGCATTTCGGGCGCGGGTTCTGGGAGGACCTCGCCGAGCATCCCGGCAGGAACGCGTCCTTCGACGCGTTGATGGGCCGCCAGCTGAACACTGAAGCGCCATTGGTCGCGGCCGCGTACGACTGGTCCGCCCTCGGCGAGGTCGTCGATGTGGGCGGCGGCGACGGGTCGCTGCTGATCGCCTTGCTGCGCGCCCATCCCACCCTGCGGGGAACCGTGCTCGACCTCGCATCGCCGGCTGCCACCGCCGCCCGGGCCTTGGCGGCGGCCGGTCTCGCCGATCGCGGCCGTACCCAGACCGGGAGCTTCTTCGACCCGCTCCCGGTCGGCGCGGGCGGCTACATCCTCTCCAGGGTGATCCACGACTGGGACGATGACGACGCGCTCCGTATTCTCCGGAACTGCGCGCACGCCGCACGGCCCAACGGCAAGGTCATCGTCATCGAAGACACCGGCACCGAGCACGCTGAGTCTGTCAGCACCGAGATGGACCTGCGCATGCTCGCCTACGTCCTCGGCCGAGAACGAAGCCTCGACAAGCTCACCGACCTCGCGCGCGTTGCCGGCCTCGCCCGTGGCGCGGTCACGTCCGCCCGGTCCCGTTCCATCGTCGAGTTCCTGCCGGATTAGACGCTCAGTTCGAGGGCCCTCTTGAAGATCGTTTCCAGCATCTCGGCCGTGACGCGGCCGGTGAACGTGTTCTGCTGGCTCGGGTGGTAGCAGCCGAGCAGCACCGCGTCCCCGACCGGAACCTCGACCCCATGCCCGAACCGGGGCCTGGGCCGGGGCAACGCGTACCCAGCTGAACCCAGCGCGGGCCAGATCGCCTGCCACGCGAACCCGCCCAGCGCGACGATCACCTTCGGCCGGGTGAACCCCAGCTCCCGCAGCAGCCACGGCGCGCACGCGTCCCGCTCCTGCGGCGTCGGCTTGTTCGCCGGCGGCGCGCAGCGCACCGTCGCCACCATCCGGGCGCCGATCAGCCGCTGCCCGTCCCCGGCGTGCGTGCTCGTCTCCTGTACGGCCAGCCCAACCCGATACAACGCCCGAAACAGCCAGTCCCCGCTCCGATCCCCGGTAAATATCCGCCCGGTCCGATTCCCCCCATGAGCCGCCGGAGCAAGCCCGACAATCAACACCCGAGGGTCGTCATCCCCCCACCCCGCGATCGGCCGCCCCCAATACGTCTCCTCCGCGAACGCCCGCCGCTTGACCTCCGCGACCTCCTCCCGCCACGCCACCAACCGAGGACAAGCCCGACAAACCGACTCCCGAGCCAGCAATTCCCGCAGCGTACGGCTCCCACCCGCGAGCTCCACCACCTCCGCCGCATCCCGCGCGACCGGCGTATCCGCCGAAGCGGGATCGTCGGGCCAACCGGTCCCCGGAGGTACACAACTCATACGACCCAGCCTCCCACGCGATCATGTGATCCATTTCGGGAGGAGTTGGGTAGGAATGGCGGCGTGGCTATCCCCCCGATGTTCGGACCCGCGTTCGACGCCGATCCGTACCCCGCCTATGACTGGCTCCGGCGCAACGCGCCGGTGACCCGGGTGCCGTTGCCGGGCTGTGAGGCGTGGCTGGTGACCCGCTACGAGGACGCGGCCGTCGCGCTGAGCCATCCGGCGCTGGCCAAGGATCCGGAGCGGGGGTCGCCGGAGTGGCGGGCCGCGAGTCTGGGGCTGCCGCTGGATCACCGGCCGTCGCTGGCGCGGCACATGCTCAACGCCGACCAGCCCGATCATCCCCGGTTGCGGCGGCTGGTGAGCGCCGCGTTCACGCCGCGGCGGATCGCGGGGCTGCGGGAGCGCACGCAGGAGGTGACGGAGACGCTGCTGGCCGCGATGGCGGGCAAGGACGAGGTGGATCTCGTCACCGACCTGGCGTATCCGCTGCCGATCGCGATCATCTGCGATCTGCTGGGGGTGCCGGAGGCGGATCGGGCCACGTTCCACCACCACGCCTCGGTGATCGACTCCGCGGCCGCCTCGGCTGTCGAGGAGATCACCAAAGCCACCGACGCGCTGGAATTGTTCCTGGCCGACCTGGTCGCGGGCAAACGTACCCATCCCGGCGACGACCTGCTGACCGAGCTGGTACGGCGGCCGGACATCACGCCCGACGAGCTGACCTCGACCGCGTTCCTGCTGCTGATCGCCGGGCACGAGACCACGGTCGCGCTGATCGGCAACGGGCTGCTCGCGCTGCTTCGCCATCCGGAGCAGCTGGCCGCCGTCCGGGCCGACCCCGATCTGCTGCCGGACGTCATCGACGAGATGCTCCGCTACGACGGCCCGGTACGGAACGCGACCTGGCGTTTCCCCACCGAACCCGTGGTCATCGGCGGCCAGGAGATGCTCCCGGGCGAGCCGATCCTGATCTCCCTGCTGGCCGCCAACCGCGACCCGGCCGCCTTCCCCGACCCGGACGCGTTCACGCCGGGCCGGATCGGCGTACCGCATCTGGCGTTCGGGCGGGGGCCGCACTACTGCATCGGCGCGGCCCTGGCCAAGATCGAGGGTGAGGTGGCCATCGGCAGCCTGCTCAGGCGTTACCCCGATCTCGCGCTGGCCACCGACCCTGACCAGCTCACCTGGTGGCCGAGCGCGATCATGCGAGGGCTGTTCTCGTTGCCGGTCCGCCTCAACGAGCCGAAGGCGAAGGCGTAGGAGTCGGGGTTGGGGCGGGCGTCGCGCATGGGGTCGCTTCCGGTGTGGGCACCACCGATACGCGCCTCTTCAGGTCCCATTCGACGATGTAAGGATCACGCCGCAGCGGCAGTGGGTATTCGTTGCGAGGCGCCGGTCCAGCCAGACAGCGCTGATCTATCACATATCCGTTCATTTCCGGATTTAAGGTGATCGGTCTGCCGTCCTGGTCGAAGAGGCGCACATCCTGGAGCGGGGTTCCATCCTTGGCGTACGGGTAGATGTTGTACACCTCGCTCCCGCTTATCCCGACCTGGACCACAGGCGCATACGAGGTGAACTCGCTCTGGCCGTTCCATTCGGCGACGGCCACCATGCCGCCCACGAACAAGAACCCGGCGAACACGTTGACGGCGACCAGCAGCGTGCGCCCCCATCCGCCCTGCCGCGCCCGCCGCCCGATCCATACCGACAGCCAGATGGCGGCCAGCGTGAACAGCCACGCGCCGATGCTCTCCGGCACGAACTGCGTCGAACCTGTCGAAATCGAAACCAGCAGCAGCCCGAGCGCGTAACCGCGCAGCACCCACCAAGCGGGGCGTAAGTCCGGCATGAAGCCCGATACCTGCCGGTAGGGCGGGAACCGCGACGCCCTCGTGTGCGCCCGCGCCACCGTCCCAGCCGCCCAGGACCCCACCCGCGTGCGCACACCCGGCCGGACCGGCACCCGATCCTCGGGCCTGCCCCCGTAGGCGGCCCGCAACTCCGCCGCGTACGCCTCCGGCGACCCGAGCCGTTCCTCCAGCGGTACGTCGGACTCGGCCGCCACCTCCGCCAGATGATCGTCCAGATCCTCGACGAGCTCCTCCAGATCCGCCGCCGGGAGGTCGGCGAGCGCGTCCCGTACGGCCTGCGCATACTCGTTCGGATTCATCACGCGTGCACCTCCTTGAGCAGATCGTTCATGGTCGCGGCGAAAGCCGTCCACGTGGCCGCGGACTCGGTCAACTGGGTCCGTCCCACGCTGTTGAGCCCGTAATACTTCCGATGCGGCCCTTCATCCGAGGCCACCACATACGACGTGAGCGCCCCCGCCTTGAAGAGCCGCCGAAGCGTGCCATAAACGGACGCGTCCCCCACGTCCTCCAACCCCGCCTCACGCAACCGCCGGACCACGTCGTAGCCGTAGCTGTCGCGCTCATGAAGGACCGCCAGCACGGCCACGTCAAGCACACCCTTAAGAAGCTGACTGCTATCCACGCACCGCACAGTACTGCGCAATGCGCACTAGCGGCAAGTGGCTGTTCCCCACCCTCGCGTCCAGGGGTTATGCGATGGACCAGGCGATTCCGTCGAGGATGTCGTGTTCGCTGACGACCACGTCAGGGAAGTCGTAGTGGCGCATGATCTGGTCGAGGATGGTGGCGCCGGTGCTGATGACGTCCACCCGGCCGGGGTGCATGACAGGGATGGCGGCGCGCTGCTCGTGGGTCATCTGGGGTAGCCGGGAGGCGATCTCGTGGACCTGGGCGGCGGGAATGCGGGCGTGGTGGATCTTCTCGGGGTCGTATTCGGGGAGGTCGAGGGCCATTCCGGCGACGGTGGTGACGGAACCCGCCAGGCCGATCAAGGTCTTGGCGGTGCGGATGGGGACGACTTGTTCCACCTGGGCCAGCGCCGCTTCGACGTCGCGGATGACCCCGGCCACGTCCAGGCCGTCAGGTCCCGTGTGACGTTCGGTGAGGCGTACACAGCCGATATCCACGGAGAGCGCCGCGTCCACGGACGTATCGCCGAGGACGAATTCGGTTGAACCGCCGCCGATGTCCACGACCAGATAGGGGGGTTCGATGCCGGGGAGCGATCGGGTGGCGCCGGTGAAGGAGAGTTCGGCTTCCTCATGGCCGGTGATGACCTCGGGGTCCACGCCGAAGATCTCGCGTACGCCAGCGACGAAGTCGGCGCGGTTGGTGGCGTCCCGGGTGGCCGAGGTGGCGACTACGCGGACCGGCATGAGGTCGGCGCACTGCAGGCCCGTCGTCGCCACTCCGGCGCTCGGGACGAACAACCCCACCGGACCGGCCAGGGGCGGAGCCGCGTGCCGCCGGATCAGCCGGCGGTATTCGCACATCGCGTCGAACGTACGCTGCAGGGCGTCAGGCGCGAGCATTCCGGTGCGATCGACGCCCTGACCCAGCCGGACGATCTCCATGCGCCGTTCCAGGTCGGTCTGGGTGTCGCCCTTGATGTCCGTGATCAGCAAGCGAACCGAGTTCGTCCCGCAGTCGATGGCCGCCACCCGACTCATGTATGCCTCCGAGGGTTAGTCCGCGCAGCAAGGCCCATCAGACCACCAGTCGGGCAGCAGGTCCAAAGCCTCCCGCCCGAACGGGTTGATTCCGGGCACCGCCAGTTCGTGGCCGACCAGTGCATGCAAACACTTCACCCGGTCAGGCATACCCCCGGCCGTCTGCATATCCCGCGGCAGCGGCGCAAGCCCATCCTCAGCCGCCGCCTTGTCCCGCCGAGCCACATAGTCCTCATGCGCGACCCGATAGGCGGCCGCCAGCTCGGGATCCTCCAGCCGAGCCGTCATCTCCCGCATCAACCCGGACGCCTCCAGCGTCCCGATGGCCGACGCCGCCTTAGGACAGGTCAGGTAGAACAAGGTCGGAAACGGCGACCCATCGGGCAACCGAGGCGAGGTCTCCACCACATCCGGCAGCCCACACGGACACCTGTGCGCGACCGCGCGAACCCCCCGGGGTGGTCGCCCCAACTGCCGCTCCACCGCGGCCAGGTCGCCTTGATCAACCATCGTTCCCCCTCGCTGAGAACACCTAACGACGCCACGGGGCGGGTTGCCCATCGACGCCGGAGCTTCTGCCGCGCGCCTGCCCGGTCTCCGGTCAGAATGCCGCAACCGCTCTTGGCGCCGGTGCGGTGAGAACCTGAACGGCGCCGGATAACGGCGAGCAAGCCGATAGGCGCTCTGACTCACGAACAACCGGAGTGCCGGGCGTCAATCCCGCGTTGCCGTGATCTTCTTGCCTTCGCCCTTGTCGGCCGCCTCGACGGACTCCCAGAGCGCCACATACCAGGGCGCCTTGCCCTCGGCCTGCTTCCCGGCCTTCGCCTGCGTCTTCCCGGTGTCGTTCAGCACGCCATAACACTTGGCGCCAGGTTCGCAGAAGTGCAGCTTCTCTTTGGCCTGGCGCTTCACGTAATCAGGATCCTCAAGGCGTTTGCGCTGCTCTTCCAGTTTCCTGAGGTCCCCGAGTGCTTTGGCCTGCTGCTGCTCCAACTGGGCGATCTGCCGACGCTGCGCGATGAACTCGCGCACCGGATAGGCCAGGCTCATCGCGATCGCGCACACGACAACCGCGAGGATCGCCGCCCTTCCGGTCAGCTGTGGACGCTTGGCCATCACACTCCCAAAGCCGGTTCGGTACGGCTTGCGCCTCTCATTGGGCGCAAGCCGTACCGCAAAACCTAGCCGCGGTAGCGCGGGAACGCCGCGCGACCCGCGTAACGGGCGGCGTCGTCGAGGAGTTCTTCGATCCGGAGCAGCTGGTTGTACTTGGCGACGCGGTCCGAGCGGGCGGGCGCGCCGGTCTTGATCTGGCCGCAGTTGACGGCGACCGCGAGGTCGGCGATCGTCACGTCCTCGGTCTCGCCGGAGCGGTGGCTCATCATGCAGCGGTAGCCGCTGCGGTGGGCCAGCTCGACCGCGTCCAGCGTCTCGGTCAGGGTGCCGATCTGGTTGACCTTGACGAGCAGGGCGTTGGCGGTGCCCTCCTTGATGCCGCGGGCCAGCCGCTCGGGGTTGGTGACGAACAGGTCGTCGCCGACCAGCTGCACGCGCGAGCCGAGCGAGACGGTCATCGCGTTCCAGCCGTCCCAGTCCGACTCGTCCAGCGGGTCCTCGATCGAGACCAGCGGGTAGTTGTTGACCAGGTCCTCGTAGAAGGCGATCAGCTCGGCCGAGCTGAGGCCCTTGCCGTCGATGGTGTAGACGCCGTCCTTGTGGAACTCGGAGGCGGCCACGTCCAGGGCGAGCGCGATGTCCTCGCCGGGACGGTAGCCGGCCTTCTCGATGGCGACCAGGATCAGGTCGAGCGCGTCCCGGTTGCTGGGCAGGCTGGGGGCGAAGCCGCCCTCGTCGCCGAGGCCGGTGGCGTAGCCCTTCTCCTTGAGCACGGACTTGAGCGCGTGGTAGGTCTCGGTGCCGATCCGGACGGCCTCGGAGAACGTCTCGGCGCCGATCGGCGCGATCATGAACTCCTGGATGTCCACGTTGGAGTCGGCGTGGGCGCCGCCGTTGAGAATGTTCATCATCGGGACCGGCAGCAGGTGAGCGTTGGGGCCGCCGAGGTAGCGGAACAGCTGCAGGTCGGCGCTGGCGGCGGCGGCCTTCGCCACGGCCAGGGAGACGCCGAGAATGGCGTTGGCACCCAGCTTGGACTTGTTGTCGGTGCCGTCCAGATCGATCATCGTCTGGTCGATGATGCGCTGCTCTTCGGCGTCCATGTCGAGGATCACATCTTGGATCTCGTCGGTGACCGCGAGCACCGCCCGCTCGACGCCTTTACCGTTGTAGCGGGAGCCCCCGTCACGGAGCTCGACCGCTTCGAACTTGCCGGTCGACGCGCCACTGGGCACCGCGGCCCGGCCGGTGCTGCCGTCTTCCAGCAGGACTTCGACCTCGACGGTGGGGTTACCGCGTGAATCGAGGATCTCGCGTGCGTGTACGGCCTCGATGGCAGCCACGAAGCACTCCTTGAATCGAAGGACAGTTTGCGAGGAGAGCCTACCGAGACCTACTCCTCGATACGGGTATCTAGTCCATCAACTGAGACGACATGAGCCTTGTACGCCCTCGCGACGGCCCGCAGTTCCGCCTCCGGATCGAGACCGGCCGCCTGCGCCTCCCGGACGAGCGCGAACAATCGCTTTCCCAGATCCGACCCTTCCGGCGTGAACTCGGCATGATCTCCGCCCCGGCGTAGCAACTGCGCGACCAGCGACAGCGCGGGCTGCCCCATCGGCACCCCGTCCAGCGGCGACGACTTCCCCTTCGCGGCCCGCTCCGCCTTCTTGATCGCCTCCCAGTTGGCGTTGACCTCGTCCGCGTCGGCGACCTCCACGTCGGCGAACACATGCGGATGCCGCCGGACCAGCTTGTCCACGATCCCTCCGGCGACATCGTCGATGTCGAACCCGTCCGCCCGCTCCTGCGCGACCCGCGCGTGAAAGACCACCTGAAACAGCAGATCCCCGAGCTCCTCACGCAGCGCCGGGTAATCCCCCGCTTCGATCGTTTCCAGCACTTCGTAGGCTTCCTCCAGCAGGTACGGCACCAGCGACTCGTGCGTCTGCTTCCCGTCCCACGGGCACTCCCGCCGCAACCGATCCATCACCGCGACCATGTCCAGCATTCGCGCGCCCGGAAGGTCGTAAGACCCCGGCACAAGCTCAATCTCCGGCGGCTCCGCCAACGCCAACGCCGCATGCCCAACCGCCCGCAAGAAGCTCTCATCCCCATCTTGCGCGGCCAGCCACACCAGAGTGCCCTCACAACTCTCGGCCGCAACCCCAGCCGGATCCGTACGGACCTCAACGGGAACGCCCTCAAGGTAGGGCAACACAGGATGCTCAGCCGACCCGGTGACCACCCGCCCCGCCCGAAGCACCTCCCAAGCACGCTCACTCAACAGACCGGGAGCGACCCGAGGCGAGGTAGTGACAATGATCAGCGGCATGCCTTCACCCTACGACCACC
>NZ_BLAF01000028.1:0-9073 GCF_009687885.1 Acrocarpospora pleiomorpha | reverse complement strand
CTCCCACCCACCCAGCCCGTTTGTTTCTCCTCGGGCTCCGCCCGACCCCGCCATCGCCGTGGATTGCCCGCATGAAACTTGCGTCACGGTGCCGTGGTTCCCCCACAACCCCTGTTTCGCCCCACGGCTCCGCCTCCTGCTTGCAGGGGGTTCTCCCCTGGCCCTACCCGTCCACCGGGACGCTCGCACTCGGCCTAGAAGGGCGGTCGAATGCCTGGAAGGGCGACCGAAGGCCCGGTACCTCAGCCACCGGCCGAAGGGGGTCGGGGCGGAGCCCCGAAACAAACTCACAGGTGGGCGGGTGGAAGCACCGGCAATCAACCCGACCACCCATCCACTCGGACGCTCGCGCTCAGCCTGGAAGGCCAGCCGAAGGCCCGGCACATCAGCCACCGGCCGAAGGGGGTCGGGGCGGAGCCCCGAAACAAACTCACGGGTGGGTGGGAGTGCCACGGTAATCGACTCGGCCGCCCAGAACGCCGACGCTGGTTGGGTCAGCCTGCGGGTGGGGCTTCGCCCTGGGGGGCGGCTGGGGCGGCTGGGGTGATGGTGCCGAAGCGGTTGCTGGGGACCCAGCCCTGGGCCGGGTCGAAGGTGCCGTAGCGGGGGTTGAACTTGACGGGGACCTTTTCGGCTTCTACGGCGAGTTTTTGCTGGCCGGCGGTGGTGGCGGCTTCGTCGGTGCCGCCGCCCAGTTGGGCGATCATTTTCTGGGCGCCGATGGAGGCGCGGAGCCAGTCGCGGACGGACGTGGGGGGGACGCCGCGGGTGAGGAGGGCTTGGTCGACCGCAGCCTTGCCGCCCTGCTGGGCGATGAAATTATCAATTTCGCCGTCGCTGATGATCACGCCGTTAGCGGTCGCGACCTGGGTAAACTGGTTGATGTTGGCCAACTGCAGCAGCACCGCCTGCGGGACGGATCCGGGCAGCTGGACCTGATCGGCGGGGATCTTGGCTGCGGTCAGGGCGGCCTGGAACTCGCGCACTCCGCCGTCCAGCTGTTCACTGCTGATGCGCTGGTCACCGACGGTGGCGGCGGCTCCGACCTGGAGCGGCCCGCACGCGGTCAGGGTCGCGGCGGCGACCACCATGGCCAGCAGAACACGCTGTACTTTCACGATTGAATCCTCCGGCAACCCTAGCTAGGCGAAGCCACCCTACCAACGGCAGCGCCTGGTCTGACCTCGCCCGTGTCCCAAGACCAACTCCGAACAAAGTCGACATCAACCACCTGCCTGAGTTTCATCGCCTCGATCAGGTCGACACACCATTCGAGAAGAACAACAGCTGGCCATCGGTATCAACGGCTGCCATCCCGCAGGGGGTTCAAGGAACATAGCCTCGATCAGGTCGCCACACCGTTCGAGAAGAACCAGATCGCGCACCGATATCAACTGGCACCACCTGCAGGGGTTCAGGAACGCAGCCGCAATCAGGTCGCCACGCCGTCAACGGGTGCCACCCGGCTGGGTTCGCATGGGTTCGAGGAACATGGCCTCGACCAGGTCGCCGCACCATTTGAGAAGGTCCAGATCGCGCAACGGCTGGCCGCCGATGGGCTTGGTCTTCGGCACCGGCACGAGCATGGTCTCCGTGGCCTGCTTGACGAGTGCCTTCGGGTAGAGCCGCTGGAGCCGTACCTGCTGGGAGTCCTTGAACGTCACCGGCGCGAACTTGATGTTGGTCCCCATCAGCTGCACATCGGTCAGCCCTGCTTTACGCGCCCGAATACGGAATCGCGCGACTTCAAGAAGGTTATCCACCTCGACCGGAAGGCGACCGTACCGGTCGGTGAGTTCGTCGCGGACGGCGGTGATGTCGTCTTCGGCGGCGATGGCGGCGATGCGCTTGTAGGCCTCCAGGCGGAGGCGCTCGCTGGTGACATAGCCGTGGGGGATGTGGGCGTTGATGGGGAGTTCGACCTTGATGTCCTGCTGTTCGGTGACAGTCTCGCCGGAGAGTTTCTGCTTCTGCTCCTGGACGGCTTCGGCCATCATCCGGACGTACAGGTCAAAGCCCACACCCTGAATGTGCCCGGACTGTTCGGCGCCGAGGATGTTGCCCGCGCCGCGGATCTCCAGGTCCTTCATCGCCACATACATGCCCGCCCCCATCTCGGTGTGCTGGGCGATAGTGGCGAGCCGCTCGTGCGCGGTCTCGGTGAGCGGATTCTCCGGCGGGTAGAGGAAATACGCGTAACCACGTTCCCGCCCACGCCCGACCCGCCCGCGCAGCTGATGCAACTGGCTGAGCCCATAATTGTCGGCCCGATCCACGATCAGCGTGTTCGCATTCGGCACGTCGAGCCCGGATTCCACGATCGTGGTGGACACGAGCACGTCGTACTCCCGCTCCCAGAATCCGACCATGATGCGTTCCAGCTGCTGCTCGTTCATCTGCCCGTGGGCGACCGCGATCCGCGCCTCGGGCACGAGCTCGTGCAGCCGCGCCGCCACCTTGTCGATGCTGCGCACCCGGTTGTGCACGAAGAACACCTGCCCGTCGCGCATCAGCTCGCGCCGCACCGCCGCCGCGATCTGCTTCTCGTCGTACGGCCCGACGAACGTCAGGATCGGATGCCGCTCCTCCGGCGGGGTCAGAATGGTCGACATCTCCCGAATGCCGGTCAACCCCATCTCCAGCGTGCGCGGAATCGGCGTGGCCGACATGGCCAGCACGTCCACCTGAGTGCGCAGATGCTTCATCTGCTCCTTGTGCTCGACCCCGAACCGCTGCTCCTCGTCCACGATGATCAGCCCGAGATCCTTGAACCTGACCTCGGGCGAGAACAGCCGGTGAGTGCCGATCACGACATCCACCCCGCCGGTTTTGAGCCCTTCCAGGGTCTCCTTCACCTCGGCGTCGGTCTGGAACCGCGAGACCGGTTTGACCATGACAGGGAAGCTGGCGAACCGTTCCCCGAACGTGGACAGGTGCTGCTGGACCAGCAGCGTGGTCGGCACGAGCACGGCGACCTGCTTGCCGTCCTGGACCGCCTTGAAGGCCGCCCGCACCGCGATCTCGGTCTTGCCGTAGCCGACGTCGCCGCAGATCAGCCGGTCCATCGGGATCGGGCGTTCCATGTCACGCTTGACCTCGTCGATGGCCTCCAGCTGGTCGCCGGTCTCCGCGTAGGGGAAGGCGTCCTCCATCTCGCGCTGCCAGGGCGAGTCGGCCGCGAACGGGTGTCCCGGTGAGGCCATCCGGGCGGAGTAGAGCCGGATCAGCTCGCCCGCGATCTCCTTGACCGCCTTCTTGGCCCGCGTCTTGGCCTTGGCCCAGTCGGCGCCGCCCATCCGGTTGAGCGTCGGGGATTCCCCGCCGACATAGCGGGTGACCTCGTCGAGCTGGTCGGTGGGAACGTAGAGTCGGTCACCCTTCGCGTACTCGATGACCAGGTATTCACGGGTCGCGCCCTGAACGGTGCGCTGGACCATCTCGATGTAGCGGCCGACCCCGTGCTGCTCGTGCACGACATGGTCGCCGATCTTGAGCTGGAGCGGGTCGACCATGTTCCTACGCCGCGACGGCAGGCGGCGCATGTCCTTGGTGGACGCCTTCTGGCCGACCAGGTCCAGATGGGTGACGACGGCGAGCGCGTCGGTGACGAAGCCGTGCTCCAGCCGTCCGGTGGTCACGTGGACGACGTCACGACCGGGCGGCCCAGGGATCGAGGGCACCAGCCTGGCGGCCACGTCCACGCCCTTGAGCAGCTCCACCATGCGCTCGGCCGGACCGTGCCCCTCGCTGAGCAGCACGACCGCGCGCCCCGCCCCGAGCCAGCCCTTGATGTCCCCCAGCGCCCGCTGGGTATCCCCCCGGTACGCCTCGACGTCGTGCGCCGCCAGGTCCACCCCTTCGCCGAACGGCGCGATGCTCCACCACGGCTGCCCCAGCTCACCGGCGTGCTCGCGCACCTCCTCCAGCGTACGGAACGCCGCCGCGTCCAGATCGATCGGCGCCTCCCCGCCCGCGGCCGCCGTGATCCACGACGCCTCCAGAAACTCCTGGCTGGTACGGACGAGCTCCACCGCCCGGCTGCGAATCCGCTCAGGATCGCAGACGAACACGGCCGACCGCGCCCCCAGGTGATCGACCAGCAGATCCATGCCCCCGGCCAGCACGGGCGCGAACGCCTCCATGCCCTCCACCGGCATGCCCTCGGCCAGCTGATCCAGGATCTCCTTCAACGCCGGATGCTCGTCGGCCAGCTCCCGGGCCCGCTCCCGCACCTCGGCCGTGAGCAGCAACTCCCGGCAGGGCGCGGCGAACAGCCCGTCCTGGGCGACTTCCAGCGAACGCTGGTCGGCGACCTTGAACCAGCGGATCTCCTCCACCGTGTCGCCCCAGAACTCCAGCCGCAGCGGGTGCTCCTCGGTGGGCGGGAACACGTCCAGCAGGCCGCCGCGCACGGCCACCTCGCCGCGCTTCTCCACCATGTCGACCCGGTGGTAGCCGTTCTCGACCAGCTGGGCGACCACGTCGTCGAGTTCGGCGTCGTCGCCGGCGCGAAGCCGTACGGGCTGGAGGTCGCCGAGGCCGGCCACGATGGGCTGCAGCACCGCGCGGACCGGGGCCACCACCACCCGCAGCGGCCCCGCGGAATGGTCGCCCGCGACCGGATGGGCGAGGCGGCGCAGCACGGCCAGGCGCTGGCCGACGGTGTCGCTGCGCGGGGAGAGGCGCTCGTGCGGCAGGGTCTCCCAGGCGGGGAAGACCGCGACCGAGGCGTCCGGCAGCAGGCTGGTCAGGGCGGCGGCCAGGTCCTCGGCCTCGCGGCCGGTGGCGGTGATGGCGAGCACCGGGCGGGAGCGTGCCAGCGCGGCGACCGCGAACGGCCGCAGCGCGGCGGGCGCGATGAGGTCGGTGCCCACCTGATCGGTCAGGGCCTCGGTCAGGCGCGGATCGGCGGCGACCACGTCGAGCAGGCCGGAGAGGGCAGCGTCGGACATTGGCATCGTTGTTTCGGACATCGCCTGTTGGCCCCCACTTGAGTCCACCGCCGCGCCACCGGAACCGTTCCAGGGCAGCACGAACATCCCCGAACCTGTTTGGGACCGGGGGTATAGCCTCAAGGCTACTTCCCCCGGCGAGGGCGTCGCGGGCGAGTCGGGCCCGAATCTCCGACGATCACGTAGTCGATTGACTACCCTTCGTGACATGTCTGACGTGCGATTGACCACTGCGGGGGGCGTCTTCAGCCAGCGGATCCGCGAGCAGTGGAACGAGCAACTGGGCCGCCGGATCGACATCCTGGCCGCGGGCTGCGGCCGGGGCGCCCCGCTGGAGCTTGATCAGATCGACGCCCGGGTGACCGGCGTGGACGAGGACCGCCCTTTCCTGCGGGCCGCCACCGTGGCCAGGCCCGACCTGGACTCGTGGTCGCTGGGCGATATGCGCTCGGTGCCGCTGATGCCCCGCTCGTACGACGTGGTCTGCGTGGAGTTCCTGCTCGAACGTATCCCGCACGCGGAGCTGGTGCTGGACCGGATGGTCAACGGGCTGCGCCCGGGCGGGCTGCTGCTGATCCGGATGCGGGACCGGAAGTCGGCTTACGGGTTCCTCGACCGGAAGGTCCCGTTCCGGAAGCCGCTGCGGCGGTGGCTGGCGCCCGAGGACGCGGCCGGGCCGCTGCCGTCGATCTACGAGCCGGTGACGTCGCGGGAGGGCGTGCATTCCTACTGCATGATGCGCGGGCTGATGATCGCCGAGGATCACTCGCTGATCAGCGGCCCGGCCAGGCTCGGGCCGCACGGCGGGCTCGTGGCCGGGGTCTGCCGGACGGTCAGCCGCCTTTCCGGCGGCCGGCTGGCCCCCGACCACGATGAGATCGCCTTGGTCGTACGGAAACCTCAGCACCATTTCGCCAGGCTCATCTGAGCGTGAACTGCGGTTGCCAGGCGTCCGGATCGTTAGTGTTCTCCCTATAGCCGGACAGCTGGACGACGTCTTTCCCGTCCAGGCTGACCAGAACCAGCGCGGAGTTGAACTCGAACTCGCAGGAGCCCGCGCAGCCGAGCGCGATGAGGTGCTCGTCGTCGGCCCAGGCGACCAGCTGGAGCATCGGCTGCGTGCCGACGATCTTCCCGGTGGCCAGGTCCTTCACGGTTGTCTGCGGCCCGGGCGGCTGGCCCCTGTCCGCGATGAGCTTCCCGTTGGGCGAGACGCCCGCCTGCTGGTTCATCTCCACCAGGTCGGCGGGAGCGGGCCGAGGATTGCCCTGCAGGTCGTAGAAGACCTGGTGCGGGGCGACCGACTGTGGCTCCCAGATCAGCGTGCCGTCATCGCTCCAGGCGAAGTCACGCCGCGGGTTCGAGTTGTCCACGCCGGACGGATTGGACAGATCGAAGCTGTTCGCGGGGAACGGCCGGAACGTGATCTGCCCGGTGTTGGCGTCCACGACGGCGAAGCCGGTCCTCGTGCTGGGCAGGATCTCCTCACTGGTGCGCGCCTTGTCCAGCCAGCGGGTCTCGTTGGGCGGGCCGGAATAGGTGGTGACCAAGATGCGGGAGCCGTCCGGCGACCAGAACGCCGCGCCCGCCCCCTGCTCGACGTCCACCCAGCGGATCACCTGCCGGGTGCTCATGTCGAACACGCCGACCCTCCTGGCCGGCAGGTCGCCCTCCATGACGGCGGCGAACCGCAGCCCCGGCGCGACGTCCACCCACGACCAGTCGGTCTTCTCGTACTGGCCGGAGTTCGGGTTGTACAGCGACCAGTTCCAGCGGATCGTCTCGGTGCCGCGGCCGGTCGGCACCCACCGCAAGGTGGAGTACGCGGAGACGGCCACCCGTCCGGCGGCGATGAAATTCTTGGGTGGGTTGTTCTCGGTGTCCACCTGAATGTCGGTGGGAGGCTGGCTGGCTGTCGCGGTGACCGTCGCGTCGATCGCCGGCGCGGGATCCGCACGAAACGTACTAGGCAGCACAAACGCCCCGGCGATCACGGCAGCCGCCGCCACGACCACCGCCAGCGCGGGCAGCCAGCGCCTGCGCCGGGACAGCGCCCGGTCGGCCAGGTCGGCGGGCACCCGGGCCTGCTCCGACCACTCCCGGAGCGTCTCCCTGATCAGCGTCTCCTCGTTCATCGGGTCACCTCCTGCGTGAGCTCGGTGGCCGCGGCGCGGAGCCGGGCCAGCGAGCGGTGCGCCGTGCTCCGGACGGTGCCCACGGAACACCCCATGATCCGTGCGATCTCGTCCTCCGGCAGATCCTCGAAGTAGCGCAGCACCAGCACCGCCCGCTGCCTGGGGGTCAGCCGGGACAGCGCCTGCCGTAACGCCAGCCGCAGATCGACCGTGCCGGTCCTATCGGCTGCGATCCGCTCCGGCGGCTCGGCGACGCTCGTCTCGTGCCGTCGCCAGGCCAGCCGCCAGATGCTGACCTGCTGGTGGTACATGGTCCGCTTGACGTACGCCTCGGGGTCGTCGATCCGCCCCCAGCGGGTCACCGCCTTGGCGAGCGAAGCCTGCACAAGATCCTCGGCCGCGTGCTGGTCGCCACCGGTGAGCAGGTAGGCCAGGCCCATGAGGGCGGGCGACCGCGCGGACACGAATTCGCGGAAGCCTCGTTCGTCCGCTGCGTCCACGACCACCTCCTCCTAGAGCTAATGTCAGCCTCTAAGACGCCCTGTGGCGACGTCCGCTATGCCTCAGATCGGAAACCTGCAGATGACCGAATGGACTCCTGACGCCCGGGAGCTGGCAGACCTGGAACTGCTGCTGTCCGGCGCGTTCGCGCCGCTGACCGGGTTCCTGGGGGCGGCCGACGTCGCGAGCGTGGCGGAGCGTGGGCAACTCGCCGACGGCACACCCTGGCCGGATCCGGTCACGCTGGCACTTCCCGACGACTTCCACGGGCAGGTCACGCTGACCGATCCGGAGGGCGCGGCCCTGGCCGTGCTGCACGTGACCGAGCGGGACGGGCATCATGTCGCCGGGCGGCTGGAAGCGGTGGGAGCCCCCGTCTACGGCCCGTTCGCGCGCCTCCGGCGGACCCCCGCCGAGGTGCGCAAGGACCTGCCCGACGACGTCCTCGCGGTGACCATGCGCGGACCACTCGACTCGGCCGCCATCGAGGACATCGCGGCCACCGCCGAAGAACTCGACGCCGCCGTCCTCCTACTCCCCCTCGTGTACGGCGACGCCGGCCCCGCCGTGGTCCGGGCCGCCCTCAAAGCATCCGCCGACCTGCCCGGTTCAACCGTGGTCGCGGTGCCGCTCGCCCCGCGCGAGGACGCCGTGATCGACCTGGAGCTACGCGAGCACGTGGCCGGCAACTACGGCGCCACCGAGCACTACGCGGGCCCGGCCCCCGTCAGCATCCCCGGCCCGCCACACCGCCGCGGACTCGTCGTGTTCTTCACCGGCCTGTCGGGTTCCGGAAAGTCAACCGTGGCGCGCGGCCTGCGCGACGCCCTGCTGGAGCGCGGTGGCCGGACCGTCACCTACCTGGACGGCGACGTGGTCCGTCGACTGCTGTCGAAGGGCCTGACGTTCTCACGCGAGGACCGCGACCTGAACATCCGCAGAATCGGTTTCGTGGCCGCCGAGGTGGCCCGCCATGGCGGCCTAGCCATCTGCGCCCCGATCGCGCCATACGCGGACACTCGAGACGAGGCACGCGAGATGGCGGAATCGGTCGGAGCAGACTTCGTCCTCGTGCACGTCTCCACCCCCCTAGAAGAATGCGAACGCCGCGACCGCAAGGGCCTGTACGCCAAGGCCAGAGCCGGACTTATCCCGGAATTCACCGGCATTTCCTCTCCTTATGAGGAGCCTGACGACGCGGACCTCGAACTCGACACCACAGACATGCCGGTAGAGCGTGCGGTCACGACGGTCCTCAACCACCTGACCACGGGCGGCTGGATCCGCTGATCACGGCCGGGGCGACCTTCAATGCGACACCGGTTGACGCGAGCCGAGCGGATCCGCCGATCACTGCGGGCTTCGTCACGTGACCTTGGTCACGGTGCTCGCTGGCGCTGGCCGAAGGGCGGGGCGAAGCCCCCGGAGCGCGCATTCCCGGGGGTCGGGGCGGCAGCCCCGGAAACAATCAAGGGTGGGTGGGTG
>NZ_BLAF01000027.1:27427-143364 GCF_009687885.1 Acrocarpospora pleiomorpha | reverse complement strand
ATCCCGCACCACGGGCAGCCGGGCCAACTGAGTCGCCAGCCGGACCAGACGAGACGCGCCCCCACCGCTCATCCCCGCCGAAGCACGCAACCAGGTCCCGGTCGAGGCATGCCCGCCACTCGCAGCACTCCTGGCCTCACCGGTCGCATGCACGCGCCCCACCCGCGCGGCGATCGCCGAGTCCAGCCGATCCCGCGTGAACAGCAACTCCTCCGTCTCACCCAGACACAACCCGGCACCCTCGGGCAGGTCGGACACCGCAAGCAGGGACGCGCGCTGCCTCAGCTCCGACACCAGCACCCCGGAACCCACCGACCCGCACGGATCCTCCGACCCCGCCCAACAGCCACCATCAACCAAGCCCCCGCCATCGGTCCAGCCGCCGTCCGCCGAGCTGCCATCGATCCCACCGCCATCAGCCGGGCGGGCGCCATCGGTCGAACCGCCATCAGCGGAGCGCCCGCCGTCGGTCCGGTTGCCGCGGAGGAACTGCTGCCATGCGTCGTCGTGGGCGTCGTCGGTGGAACGCTGGGGCGGGACGTACTCAGGGTCCAGCACCGTCCCCTTCAAGGGCGCGGGCAGCTCGCGTCCGCGGGCGCCCCCCGCACGGGAGGGATCACGCACCTCGAACGGAGACCCGAGCATGGAAGACGCCCCCTTTCCGCTTCGGCAGATCCCGAACAACCACCCCCACGCTATCTGGCACCTATGACAAAACCTGGCCTTGATCCGCGACAAAACCGCAGGTCACACGCCACGCGAAAAGATCTACCTATCACCCGCTCACCTGCCACGACCCGAAGAACCATCCGGCACGCGCGATCAGGGCAGCACGCCAACCCGCGGACCCTCAACCTGCGAAGAACAGGCCCTCAGCTCGGCCAAACACCACTGGACAAGATCATGAGACGGCGGACGCCAAGGCGGGGGTAGGCATCCAGCAGATAGGTTCGGGTCCTGCGATTAGAGGCGCCAGCGTGGCACCGACGAACTCAAGCGATATTTCTAGACCAGCGAGGTCAGCGGAGGCCGACGATCTCGGCGTATCTGGTCATGTCGTGTTCGTAGGCGTCGTCGCCGATGCGTGGGGAGACCACCACCTCGTCGAGGCCCAGGTCGGCGCAGCGGCGGATGTAGGTGGCGTCGTCCTCCCAGTCCTGCTCCGTCTTTCCCTTGGCGCGGCGGCCGACGCGCAGGGAGACCTCGGCGCGGCTGCGGCCCGCGGCCGTCAGGGCGTTCTCCAGTTCTTCGGTGAAGCGGGCGATGTCGTCGTAGCTCTGGCTGTAGCCGGCCCAGCCGTCGCCGAGTTCGACGATGCGGCGGAGAGTGGCGGGGCTGTTGCCGCCGACGATGATCGGGGGGTGGGGGCGCTGGATCGGTTTGGGGAAGGCGTACAAAGGGGGGAAGTCGACGAACTCGCCGTGGAATTCGGTTAGTTCGTCGTCGGACCAGGTGGCTTTCATGGCGCGGAGGTATTCGTCCATGCGGGCGCCGCGGCGTTCGAAGGGGACGTCGAGGACGGCGTACTCCTCGGCGGACCAGCCGACGCCGACGCCGAAGTTGAAGCGGCCGCCGGAGAGCTGGTCGACGGTGGCGATCTGGCGGGCGGTCACGACGGGGTTGCGTTGCGGGACGACCATCACGTACGTGCCGATCCTAAGACGCAAGGTGGCGGCGGCGATGGCGCCCGCCAGGACGAGCGGGTCGTGCACGCCTCTGGTGGCGTTGACCTCGACCGCGCCCGCCTGCTCGTACGGGTACCGAGAGGTATAACGCGGCATGAAGACCACATGCTCGGGCAGCCACACCGAGTGGAAGCCGAGTTCCTCGATGAGCTGGGCCGACTCGATGGACCAGCGCCCGGCGCGGGAACCGGCCCCCGGGTACCACTCACTGATGCCGATCTTCACAGCGCGCTCCCTTCGGGGTTCAGGAACGTCTCGCGCAGCACGTGTTTCATCACCTTCATACTGGAATTGCGAGGCAACGCCGCCACGAAGAAGATCCTCCGCGGCTTCTTGTACGAGGCGAGCCGCTCCTGGACGTACTCGACGATCTGCTCCTCCGTGAGCGTCTCCCCGGGCTTGACCACCACGGCGACCGAGACGGCCTCACCCCACCGGTCGTCGGGCAGGCCGAAGGCGGCGGCGTCCGCCACCGAGTCCATGGTGAGCAGCACCCGCTCGACCTCCGCCGGGTACACGTTGGCGCCCCCGGTGATGATCAGTTCCTTGGAGCGCCCGGTGACGTAGAAGTACCCGGCCTCGTCCTGGTAACCCAGGTCGCCGGTGTAGTACTCGCCGTCGCTGAAGACCTCGGCCGTCTTCTCCGGCTGGCCCTGATATCCGGAGAACATGGTGTCGCACTCGATGACGAGCTCGCCGACCTCCCCCACGGGGACCGGCTCGCGGTCGGAGTCCACCACCCGGACCGCGGCCGTGGGCAGCGGGCGGCCCACCGAGGCGAAGATGTCCTTGGCCTGGCTGCGGCCCGTCCAGTCGGCGCGGTTGGTGATGGTGATCGGCCCGACCACCTCGGTCATGCCCCACGTCTCGACCAGGCGGTCGCCGATGAGGTCCACCAGCTTCCCGGCCAGCTCCGGCGGCAGCGGGCCGCCCGAGTGCAGCACGGTCTGCAGGGTGTCGAGCACCTCCGGGTACAGCCGCAGCGCCTCCATCAGGCCGGGGATCAGCGGGGTGAGCCCCAGGGTGAAGGTGGACCCGCGCTCGGCCATGTGCGCGCCCCACTGCTCGGGGGTGGCGCCAGGAATGAAGGAGACCGTGCCGCCGGTGTAGAAATGCGGAAAAATCACGCCCCAGATGCCGGACACGAAGGACCAGCCGCCGGGAAAGGCGCAGTGCCCGTGCAACGGCAGGCGGTAGGCGTACGGGACGAGCTTGACGCACCCCGCGACGGCCCGGTGCGAGGCGAGCGCGCCCTTGGGAAAGCCGGTGGTCCCGCTGGTGTAGCCGATGATGGCGATGTCCGCAGGGGTGGCCGTGAGCGGCAACGCCTCGGAAGACGAACCGCGCAGCGCCTCCGCGTAGGACTCGGCTCCGTCAGGGACGGCTGAGCCGATGGCCAGCCACGCCGTCAGCCCCGCCGCCGACCGGGTACGCGCGACGGTCGCGGCGACCCCGTCGGTGTGCACGAGCCCCTGAGCCCCGGAGTCGGTGAGCACGTAGTCGATCTCCTCGGCGGTGAGCCGGTCGTTGACGTGCACCACGGGGTACCCGCCGATCGCCAGCCCGACATACACCTCAAGGGACTCGATCCGGTTCTCCAGCAGCGCGGCCACATGCGTCCCCGGCGCCAGCCCGCGCGACCGCAGCGCGTGGGCCAGCCGCCGCCCAGCCGCCACCACCTCCGCGAAGGTACGGCTCTCGCCCTGCGACTCGACCGCCACCCTGAACCCGAACCGCCGACCGGCCTTTTCGAAGATCTCACCCATCGTGTCGCTCATCGATGCTCCTTGAGGTTGTAGACACGGACCGCGTTGGCGGCCAGGAACAGTGCGAGCTCCTCCGCGGACAGGACGGGCGGCTCCCCGGCGTACGGCTCCGCCAGGCTGGTGACCCTATCGATCCAGGTCAGGAGCTCATCGCCGTGGGGGTCGGACTTCTCGCCGCGAATGATGTCGGAACCGAAGAGCAGCCGGTGCGCGCCGAGCTGGGAGCGCATCCGGGCCAGGCGCCGGCGGAACTCCGGGTAGTCGGTCAGCGCGCAGCGCTGCCAGAGAGACAGTTCGAGATAGGCCCGCTGCCAGCCGGTGGCCGCGTCCAGCGCCTCCGCCCACCAGGCTTCCAGTCCCGCGTGCGCGAAGACGACGGTGAGGGTGGGGTGGCGGGCCAGCAGCGAAGCCACTTCGGCGGGCCGGGAGCGCACGGTCTGGAGCGGGTCGCCGCCAAGCGGGGAGGTGTGCACGACCACGGGCAGGTCCAGCTCGGCCAGCCGCTCGAACAGCCAGGTGTGCGCCGGATCGGCCAGGTCCCAACCGGCTGCCGGGTAGAGCTTCACCCCCCGGCAGCCGCCCATCCGGGCCGCGTGGTCGAGGATCTCGGCCGCGTCCGGGTGGCGAGGGTCGATGCCCGCGCAGAAGAAGAGCCGGCCGGGATACACGTCGGCAAGGGACTGGCAGCGGGCATGGAGATCGCGGATGGGCAGATGTTCGCCGGCGGGGCGGCCGACGATGGTCCAGTCCACGACCGGCATCAGCCCGGCGGCGACCCCGGCGCGGTCGAAGGCCGCGATGGTGAGCGCGCCGGACGGGTCGCTCTGCCCTTGGGCGACCCGGGGGAAGACGTCGGCCGGGTCCCGTTCCGGGTGGCTACGCCCCACCGCCTGCCGGGCCCACGCCCAGCGCAGCCCTTCCGGCAGCCAGGACGCGTCCAGGATGTGCATGTGCGCATCGATCACCGTGGGGTGCACGTTCAGGCCCATGTCAGTCGCGGCCACCGGGTCACGCCCCGGCCAGGATGTGCACGGTGGAGGCGGCGGTCTCCCAGTCGATGACGCCCCCGCCGATCTGGGCCAGGCCGACGCGGACGTGGGGCAGCTGGAGCTCGCCCGCCTCCCCCCGGATCTGCTGGGTGATGTCGTGGACCTGAGCGAGGCCGCTGGCCCCGAGGGCGTGACCGCGCCCGACGAGGCCGCCGGAGACGTTCACCGGCATCGCGCCCGAACGTTCGGTGACGCCCGTCATGGCCCACTCCTCCTCCTGGCCGGGCGCGCACAGCCCGAGTTCGCTCCAGGTGAGCAGCTCGTACGCGACGGACGCGTCGTGCACCTCGGCGAAGTCGACGTCCCCGGGGCCGAGCCCCGCCTGCTCGTACGCCGCCAGCCCCGCCGCCTTCGCCGCGCCAGGCCCCGCCGTGCCCTTGGGCGGGCGGGTGGCCAGCCGGGATGCCAGGATCCGGACGTCGCGATCCCCGGGCCGCCGGGTGACCACGGCGGCGGCGGCCCCGTCGCTGATCGGGGAGCTCATCAGCACGGTGAGGGGATCGACGACCACCCGGGCCTTCAGCACGTCCTCGGGGGACCCGCCGAACCTGCGATGGGCCATCGGGTTGAGCCGGGCGTTCTCCAGCGACCGCGAGGTCACCCGGGCCAGCCCATCCATGGTCACGCCGCGCTCGCCGAACAACGTCTGCGCCAAGCGCGCCTGCCGGTCGACGAACGGGCTGCGGTCCTCCCCCGCGCCGTCGCCCACGGCGAAGCCGTCCTCGACGTCCATGCCCGCGCCGAACGCGCGGAAGGTGCGGGCGCGGTCTTCGTGGTTGGCCTTCTCGACTCCCAGCGCCAGCACGGTGTCGTACAGGCCGGAGGCGACCGAGAGCCACGCCAGATGCAGCGCGTTGCCCCCGGAGGCGCAGGCGTTCTCGACGTTGTGCACGGGGATGGTGCCGAACCCGAGAGGATAGGTCACGGTCTCGCCCCGGATGCTCTCCTGGCCGGTGATCAGACCGGCGAGCGCGTTGGCGAAGAAGACCGCCTGGATGTCGCCGACCTCCATCCCGGCGTCCTCCAGCGCGGCCAACGCCGCCCGCCGGCCCATGTCCTTCATGGAGGAGCCGAGAAACTTGCCGAACGGGGTCATACCGACCCCCCGGATCACCACGTCGCTTCGCATAAGAGTCATCCCTTCGGAGGGCTGGGCCAGGAGGCGCTGACGCCGCCGTCGACGATCAGGCTCTGGCCGGTGACGTAGGCGGCGTCGTCGGAGGCCAGGAAGGCGACGGCGGCCGCGGCCTCCTCGGGGGTGCCCTCGCGGCCCATCGGGACCACGGCCGCGCGGGCGGGCGCCCCCTCCGCCCCGAACTCGCGCCGGACCAGCGGGGAGTCGATGACGCCGAGCACGACCGCGTTGGCGCGGATGCCGCGGGCGGCGTACCGGACCGCGATGTGCCGCATGACGGCCAGCTGCGCCGCCTTGGTGGCCTCGTACGACAACGACCGGCGGCTGCTCAGCAGCCCGGCGGTGGAGCCGACGAAGACGAACGCGCCCCGCGAGCGCGCCAGCATGGATTCCAGCGCCGCCTGGGCGGTGAGCCAGTGCGAGCGCACGTTGACCGCCTCGGAATACTCCCACTCCGAGAGGGTCTGCGCCTTGAGCGGCTCCCGCCCGGAGATGCCCACGTTGCACACCACGATGTCCAGGTGCCGGTACGCGTCGAGCGCGGTCTCCACGGCCGCCTGGCAGGACTGGGGGTCACAGGCGTCCACCGCGACCGCCAGGCCGGGCGTCGCCAGCGCGTCCACGGTGGCCTGGGCCCGGCCGAGGTCGATGTCGCCCACCACGACGGTGGCGCCCTCGGCGGCCAGGCGGAGCGCGATGGCCCGGCCGTTGCCCATCGGAAGCGCCTCGCCGTCGCGGGCGGGTCCGTGGCTGCCGCCGCCCAGCACGTACGCGACCTGCCCGGCCAGCCTGCCGTCAACAGTCATGAGAAGGCCCCCTCCTCAGTACGAGCGCGGCAGGTCGAGCACCTGCTGCGCGATGAAGTTCAGGGACATCTCCTGGCTGACCGGCGCCAGCCGCATGATCCGCGCCTCCCGCCAGTAGCGTTCGACGTGGAACTCGTGGGCGTACCCGAGCCCGCCGTGAGTCTGCACGGCCCGGTCGGCGGCGTCGTACCCGGCCTGCGCGGCCAGGTACTTGGCGATGTTGGCCTCGGCCCCGCAGGACAGGCCCGCGTCGTACCGCCGGGCCGCCACCATGGTCATCTGCCACGCGGCCTCCAGGCGGGCATAGGCGTCGGCCAGCGGATGGCTGATGGCCTGGTTGGCGCCGATCGGCCGGTCGAAGACCTCGCGCACCCGGGCGTACTCGGTGGCGCGGCGGAGCGCCGCGTACCCGATGCCGACCGCCTCGGCGGCGATCAGGATGCGCTCAGGGTTGAGGCCGGACAGGATGTGCTTGAAGCCCTTCCCCTCCTCGCCCACCAGCCGCCAGCCCTCGACCGGCAGCCGGTCGTAGAAGGTCTCGCAGCTGGCGACGGCGTTCCGCCCGGCCTTGGGGATGGGCCGGATGTCGACGTGCGCGCGGTCCAGGTCGATCAGGAACAGGCTGAGGCCGTCGAACCTGCGCCGCTCGTCGCCGGGAGCGGGGGCGGTGCGGGCCAGGATCAGCGCGACGTCGGACTCCAGCGCCTTGCTGGTCCAGATCTTCTGGCCGGAGATCACCCAGCCGCCGCCGTCCCGCTCGGCCACCGTCTTGATCCGGGAGGTGTCGGTGCCCGCGTCCGGTTCGGTGACCGCGAAGGCGACGTGCAGTCTGCCCTCGGCGGCCGGGGGCAGGAACGTCTTCCTGAGCCGCTCGTTGCCGTACTTGAGCACGGGCTGCAGCCCGAACAGGTTCATGTGCAGGGCCGTGCAGCCGTTCATGGCCGCCCCGGAGGCGGCGACCTCGCGGAGCAGGATCGCCGCCTCGGTGACGCCCCGGCCGGCGCCGCCGTACTCCTCCGGCAGGGCGATGCCCAGCCAGCCGCCCTCGGCCATGGCGGTGAAAAACTCCCACGGAAAGCGGTGCTCGGCGTCGCAGGCGGCCCAGTACTCGTCGGGGAACTCCGCGCAGCGTTCGCGGACCGCCTCGGCGATCAGCGTGTGGTCGGGGTCGTCGAAGCCGGTCCCGAGGGCACCGCTCACGTGGCGCCCGTGAGGAACTCGCCGACGAGCTTGCGCGCGTCCGCCGACTCGTACGGGACCATGTGCGCGGCGTCGGCCACGACCTCGCTGCGCGCGTGCGGCAGATGATCCGACCACAGCCCGGCCAGCGAGGGCGGCACCACGCCGTCCCGCGCCCCCCACACCAGCAGCACGGGAACCCCGGCGAGCCGGTAGAGCCGCTCGGCGATCCCGGTGTCCGGGATGGGGAACAGGTAGTTGCTCGCCGCCCCGAGCACCTGGACCCGGCGGATGACGGCCAGCCCGGTCTCGTGCGCGTCGGCGGGCCTGGGCTGCTGCGCGCCCGCGACCGGTCCTTCGGGGTCGGCGTAGATCAGCGGGTTGAGGTCCCTGGGCAGCAGCGCGAACATGTCGGCGCCGGGGTCGGCCTCGTCGAACATGCCCCAGGGGGCCATCAGCGCGAGGGCGCCGACCCGGGCAGGCTGAGCGACGGCCATCTCGGCGGCCAAGGTGGCCCCTAGCCCGTGCCCGGCCAGGCGCACGTCACCCACCTCCAGCCGGTCCAGCGCCCACCACAGGGTCAGGGCCAGATCGGGCAGGCTGGAGGCGGCGCGGACCGAGGTGGAGACGCCCCACCCGGGCAGGTGCGCGACCAGGACCCGGGCGGAGGCCAGCAGTTCGCCGGAGAGCGGGGGCTCCTCGAACGCGCCCCACTCGCTGTGCAGGTAGACCACGACGGGGCCGCCGGGGGTGCCGTGCTCGTCGACGACGGTGACGTCGCCCTGGTGCGGGCCTTCGAAGGTGTGCCTCATCGCGCCGCCACCTCCACGGGAGCGACCCTGGCCGGTTCGAAGCCGGGGATGGGTTTGGGCCACCAGTGGTGCTCGTACTGGGAGAAGACCCCCGACAGGCCGGGCTTGACCTTGGTGGCGAACAGCTCGATGTTGTTCATGGCCTTCTCGCGCGGCATGTCGCCGATGTGCATCAGGGCGATCCAGTTGCCGATGCGATTCGTCGCGGACAGGTGCTCCAGCTTCTCCCGGACCGTGCTGGGGCTGCCCGCGATGATGATCCCGAGGTTGATGAAGTCCGCCCACTCGTAGTCCCTGGCCGCGCGGAAGCTGTCCGGCCGGGCGGTCGACTTGGCGCCGGGCGGCGGGAGCACCGCGGCGAGCGACTCGACGCTCTTGTAGCCGGGGGCCTCGGCGAAGCCGGGGTAGGTGTGGGTGCACCGGCGGTAGAAGTACTTCACGTGGTCGGCGTAGAGGCGCTCGGCCTCCTCGTCGGTGTCGGCGACGAGGATCGGCTGGAACATGCCCACCCGGTACGGATTGTCGTCCACGCCCGCGGCTTCGGCCCGCTCCCAGAAGCGGCGCAACATCGAGCCGGAGAACTCGGTGCCGAAGTAGGAGAGGAAGAAGAACGGGAAGCCGCGCTGGATGGCGAAGTCCATGGTCTCCAGGGAGCCGCTGCCGGGCACCCAGATCGGCGGGTGCGGCTGCTGGAGCGGCTTCGGCCAGGGGTTGACGTAGCGGAGCTTGGTGTAACGGCCGTTGTGGCTGAACACCTCCTGCGACTGCCAGGCCTTGAGGATGAGCTCGAAACCCTCGTAGTACCGCTCGCGCACGGTGGCGGGCTTGATGCCGTAGGCGTAGTTGGTGTCCTGGCTGCTGCCGAGGGGGAACCCGGTGATGAGGCGGCCGCCGCTGATCACGTCGAGCATGGCCAGCTCCTCGGCGATCCTGATGGGCGGGTTGTACAGCGGCACCGCGTCGCCCATGACCAGGATCTTGGCGTCGGTGTCCGCGGTACGGCGGGCGAGCGAGGCGGCCATCATGTTCGGGCTCGACATCAGGCCGTAGGCGTTGCTGTGGTGCTCGTTGACGCCGATGGCGTCGAAGCCGGTGCGCGCCGCGTGCTCCAGCTCGTCCAGGTAGTCGTTGTAGAGGTGGTGGATGCGCCGCACGTCCATGAGGCGGGGGTCGATGTCGACCCAGACGCTCCGGTGTTTCTGGGCGAAATCCTCTGGCAGCCCGTCGAAGGGCATCAGGTGGAAATAGGTGAACTTCACGCTTGTCCCTCGTGTGGTTAGGTGTCCGGGACGAAAGTTTATCAAACGCTTGCTTTACTTTACATCGAACGCTTGCTTTACATCAGTGCCGTGTGAGTCAGGACAGGTGCCGTACCAGCAGGTCCAGCTCCTGCTGGAAGGTCTCGACGACCGTCGCCTCGGTCAGGTCGTTGATCCGGTGCCAGTTGTCGCGGATCTCCTCCGGCGACACCGACCGGGAGAAGTAGCCCGGCGTCTGCGCGACGACCACCCGCGCCACCCGGCCGCCGCCCACGTTGTACACCTCGCCGGTGACGTCGCAGGCGGGGTCGGCCAGCCAGACCACCAGCGGCGAGACCAGCCCGGGGTCGAGCCGGTCGGCCAGCTCGCCCAGCAGGTCCTCGGTCATCCGGGTGCGCGCGCCCGGCTCGATGGCGTTGACCGCGATGCCGTGGCGGGCCCCCTCCAGGGCCAGCGTCCTGGTGACGCCGACGATGGCCGCCTTGGCCGCCGCGTACGCGGTCTGGCCGAAGTTGCCGAAAAGACCGGCGGCGGAGGTGGTGTTGACGATCCGCCCGTACCGCCGCGCGGTGAAGACCGGCCAGGCGGCCTTGGTCATCCAGACGGTCCCGCCCAGGTGCACCGCGAGCACCGGGTCCACCTCGTCGCGGGTCAGCTTGGCCATCGTCCGGTCGCGCAGGATCCCGGCGTTGTTGACCAGGATGTCGAGCTGCCCGAATGTCTCCATCGCACGGTCGACCACCCGCTGGGCGCCCTCCGGCGTGCTGATGTCGGTGGCGTCGGCCACCGCGCTGCCGCCCGCCTCGGTGATCTCCTTGACCACCTGCCCGGCCGGCGTCAGCTCGGCGCCCACGCCGTCCAGCGCCGCGCCGACGTCGTTCACCACGACCGCCGCGCCGCGCTCGGCCAGCAGCAGCGCGTGCGCGCGGCCGAGTCCCCGGCCGGCGCCGGTGACGACGGCGACCTGGCCGTCCAGTCTGATCTCGTTCACAGGGGTGCCTTTCTAGCCGAACAGGGCGGTCATGATCTCGGGGCGCGAGCGCAGCTCGTCCGGCTCGCCCTCGGCGACGATCCGGCCCCGGTGCATGACGTAGACGTAGTCGCTGACGGCCAGGGCCAGCTCCGCGTTCTGCTCGACCAGCAGGATGGTGGAGCCCGTCTCGTGCAGCGTGGAGATGGTGGTGAACAGCACGTCCACGATGGAGGGGGCCAGGCCCATGGACGGCTCGTCCAGGACCAGCACGTCCGGCCGGGTCATCAGGGCCCGGCCCACGGCCAGCATCTGCTGCTCGCCGCCGCTCAGCAGCCCGGCGTACTGGCCGCGCCGCTCCGCCAGCACGGGGAACAGGTCGTAGACCCGGCCGATCTGCTGCTGGAAGTCGGCCTTGTCGCGCCGCTTGGCGTACGAGGCGAGCTCCAGGTTCTCCAGCACGGTGAGCGAGGGGGCCACCCGGCGGCCCTCGGCCACCAGCGCGACTCCCGCCCTGACCAGCCGGTGGCAGGGCCAGCCCGTGACGTCCCTGCCGCCGACCAGGACCCGGCCGGAGGAGGGCTTGTGCAGCCCGGCGATCGAGTTCAGGGTGGTGGTCTTGCCGGCGCCGTTGGCCCCGACCAGCGCCACCAGCGCCCCCTGGGGCACCTGGACGTCGACGTCGCGGACGGCCTCAACCACGCCGTGCGCGGCGCAGAGTTTCGATACGGCGAGCATCGGATCGCTTGCCAAAATAGGCCTCCCTGACATCGGGTTGTTCCAGGCACGCCGCGAGCGTGCCGACGGCGAGCACGGCGCCGGAGTTCATCACGGTGACCTCGTCGCAGAACTCCTCGACCAGCCGCATGTTGTGCTCGATCAGGACCAGCGTCAGCCCTTCCGCGCGCAGACCCAGCAGCAGTTCGCCGATCTGCCGGGACTCGGCGTCGTTCATCCCGGCGGTGGGCTCGTCCAGCAGCAGCACCCGTGGCTCGGCGGCCAGCGCCCTGGAGAGCTCCACCCGCCGCTGGTCGCCGTAGGAGAGCGTCTCGGCCAGCGCGCCGGGCGAGGCCGTGATGCCCACCCGCTCGATCAGCGCGAGCGCCTTCGCGGTGACCTCGGCCCGCTCCCTCCGCTCGGCGCGGCTGAGCAGCACGGCCCCCAGGATGGTGGAGCGCCGCCGGTGGTAGGCGCCGGTGGCGACGGTCTCCAGCACGGTCATGCCCGGGAACAGGCGGATGTTCTGATAGGTGCGGGCCACGCCCTCCCGAGCGATCCGGTACGGCGGCAGCCCGTGCGTCTCCCGCCCGTGCACCCGGATCACACCCCGGTCCGGCGACAGGAAACCGCTGATCATGTTGACGACGGTGGTCTTCCCGGCTCCGTTCGGGCCGAGCAGGCCGTAGATGCTCCGCTCGGGAACGAGCAGGTCCACCTCAGCGACCGCGCGCAGCCCGCCGAAGGTCTTGACCAGGCCCTCGACCTCAATCGCGTTCATTCCGACACCACCGCCTTCCCTCGGCCCCGCAATAGACGGAACCGCCGTAGATCGACCAGCCCCCTGGGCAGGTAGACGATGATCACGACCAGCAGCAGGCCCGTGACGATGGAGTCGAACTCGCCCAGCGGGCCGCGCAGCAGCTCGGGCAGCGCGGTGAAGACGACGGCGCCGATGATCGGGCCGAGCCAGTGGTAGGCGCCGCCGAGGACGACGGCGGCCAGGGTGGTGAAGCCCAGGTGCGTGTAGAAGGTGTCCGGGCCGATGAACTGCAGGAAGCTCGCCTGGAGCACGCCCGCGACCCCGCCGAACACGCCGGAGAGCGTGAAGCCCACCAGCTGCACCGCGCGCGGGGAGATCCCCAGCGACTGCGCCACAGCCGGATCCTCCCGTACGGCCGAGGCCGCCAGCCCGAACCGGGAGCCGCGCAGCCGGGCCAGCACGTACGCGGCCGCCCCCAGGCAGCCCAGGCACCAGAACCAGGTCCCTAGGTCGCCGGGGGCCAAAGTGCCCGCCACGCCGCCGGTGAAGCCCTCCATGTTGATCACCAGCACCCGGCCGATGAGGACCAGCGCGATGGTGGCCATCGCCAGGTAGTGGCTCTCCAGCCGCAGCACCAGGAAGGCGGTGAGCACCCCGAGCAGCCCGCCGCCCACGGCGCCGAGCGCCAGCGCCGCCACCGGGGGCAGCCCCAGCGTCATCGTGGCCCACCCGAAGGTGAAGGCGCTGACCGCGCCGAAGAAGACGGGCGCCAGGCTGAGCACGCCGGTCCACAGGGAGGCGTAGACGCTGAGCGCGAAGAGCGCGCTGACCCCCGCGAACTGCAGGGTCGTGTTCCAGGCCGCGAGGTTCATGCGCGCACCAGCCGGCGCTCGCCGAACATGCCCTGGGGCCGGGCCACGAGGATGACCAGCAGCACCCCGAAGGTGATCGCGTCGCGGAAGCCCGAGGAGATGTACTGGGCGCTGACCACTTCGAGGATGCCGATCAGGAAACCGGCCAGGGCGGCCCCGCGGATGTCGCCGTACCCGCCGACGACCACCGCGGCGAAGCCCTTGAGCAGCAGCGCCTCGCCCAGGTCGAACGAGACGTTGTTGGAGGAAAGACCGGCCAGCACGCCCGCCAGACCGGCGATGGCCGCCGCGGTGAAGGCGACCACCCGGAGCGTGCGGGCCGCGTTGACCCCCACGATGGTGGCCGACCTCGGATCGGCGGAGATCGCGCGCACGGCGGCGCCGAACCGAGTCCTGACGAGCGCCAGGTGCAACCCGAAGGCGACCAGCAGCGCGGCGGCGATGGTGAGCAGCTGCGCCGGGAGGATCACCAGGCCGCCCAGCCGGATCGGCCCGGCCGGGATCGCGTGGTCGGGGAAGCTGGTCGCGGAGCCGCCGCCGACCGCCTGCGCCACGGTGAGCAGCACGATCCACATCCCGATGGAGGAGATGATGGGCGCGAACGTGCCGGCGCCCCGGCGGCGCAGCGGCTCGAAGGCCACCAGGTCGGTCAGCACGCCGATGATCCCGGCGGCCAGCACGCCGGCCGCCAGCGCGAGGGGGAAGGGCAGGCCCAGCTCGGCCACCGCGAAGTAGGCGACTAACGCGCCCCAGGTGGCGAAGGTGCCGTGGGCGACGTTCAGGATGCCCATCTTGGTGAGGATCAGCGCGAAACCCACGCCGAAGAGAGCGTAGACGGCACCGAGAGCGAGGCCGTTCACGAGTTGTTGGATGACTAGGGTCACGCTTCCTCCGGGAACCCACAAATCAAGCGCTCGCTTTACCGGAAGCTATCCAGGTCGCGCGATCCGTGTCAAGGTAAATCAAGCACTTGCTTCACTATCTCTCCGACACTACGGTTAGGCGTTGCCCGCACGACGATTGGCCGCCCTTCATGCCACTTCCCGCCACGCTCCCGCCGGGCCAGGCCATCCGCCTGCTCCCCGAGAACGCCCGCGTCGTGGGCGCACCCGGCTGCGGCACCCCGGAGACCCTGCTCCGCGCCCTCGGCGAGACCGCGGACCTGCTGCCCGCCCCCACCCTCTACTCGGGGCTGCAACTGGGCGGTTACCCGTTCCTCGACGCGGTGCGCGAGGGCCACCTGCGCTACCTCACCTGGCATCCGTACGGCCCGGCCAGGCACGCCGCCGAGTATGTGCCCGCCCGCGCCTCCGCCGTCCCCGCCCTGCTCGATCACTGGCGCACCGACGCCGCGCTGGTACGGGTCTCCCCGCCGGACCGCAACGGCTACTGCAGCCTGGGCCCTTCGGCCAGCTACGTCAGGGCGGCGGTCACCCGGGCGAAGGTGGTGCTCGCCGAGGTCGACCCGCTGGTCCCCCGCACCCACGGCGACACCGCCGTGCACGTCTCGGAGCTCACCGCGCTGGTGGAGGCCGACACCCCGATGTGCGAGTACCACGAGGCGGCCCGCGACCCCCTCGGCGACCGCATCGCGGCGCACGTGCTGGACCTGCTGCCGGACCGGCCCGTGCTGCAGTTCGGCCTCGGCTCGGTCCCCGAGTCCCTCATTCACGCCCTGGCCGGCAGCGGCCTGCGCGGCGTCCGGGTGGTCGGCATGGCCACCGACGCCATGGTGGCGCTCTTCCAGCAGGGCGTGCTCAGCCCGCTGGACATGATGCCCGGCCCCGCCGTCTCGGCCGTGGAGCTCATGGGCACCCGCACGCTGATGGAGTTCGCCGACGGCAACCCCTCCATCGGCGTCTTCGACAGCCGCACCGGCCACACGCCGCGTCACCTGGGCGGCCTGCCCGGCCTGGTGTCGGTCAACTCGGCCGTCGAGGTCGACCTGCTCGGCCAGGTCAACGCCGAGACCGTGCGGGAGAGGCAGGTCAGCGGGGTCGGCGGCGCCGCCGACTTCGCCGAGTCCGCCCACGGCTCCCCCGGCGGCCTGTCCGTGATCGCCATGGCGTCCACCACCCCCGACGGGAAACACAGCCGGATCGTCCCCGCCCTGGCCCCCGGCGCGGTGGCCACCATCCCCCGGCACACACCCGACGCGGTCGTGACCGAGTACGGCGTCGCCTGGCTGCGCGGCAAGACCACGACTGAGCGCGCCGAGTCGCTCGCCCATATCGCCCACCCCAATCACCGGGCCGGACTGACGAAATGAGGAAAAAGCGTGACCGTACACACCAGGCGCGGGCTCTACTTCGAGGAGATGCACGTCGGTGACATCTTCAAGCACGAACCCGGCCGAACCATCACCGAGGCCGACAACGTGCTGTTCTGCAGCATCACCATGAACACCCAGACCCTGCACCTGGACGCGGTCCGCTCGGCCGAGAGCGAGTTCGGGCAGCGGCTGGTGAACAGCCTGCTCACGCTGGCCATCGTGGGCGGGATCGGGGTCGGCGACCTGACCCAGAAGACCACGGTGGCCAACCTCGGCTTCGGCGAGATCGCCTTCCCCGCGCCGGTGTTCATCGGGGACACCCTGTACTGCGAGAGCGAGATCATCGACAAGCGTCCGTCCGCGTCGCGGCCGGGCCAGGGCATCGTGACGCTGGAGCACCGGGGCCTCAACCAGGACGACGTCGTGGTCTGCCGCGCCAGGCGGACCGCGCTGGTGAAGTTCCTGCCCGGGGAGTAGGTCAGAGGGAGTAGGTCAGAGCGCTCGGGCACTGCCCAGCACCAGCGTGCCCGAGCTCATGAACATGCCGCCGACTCCGGTGACCAGGCTGACCTCGACCCCGGGGACCTGCGCGGCCGCGGTTCCGCGCACCTGGCGCACCGATTCCTGGATGGCGAACATGCCGTACATGCCGGTGTGGGTGTAGGAGAGGCCGCCGCCGTTGGTGTTCATCGGCAGCGGGCCGCCGGGCGCGGTGTTCCCTTCGGCGATGAAGGCGGGCGCCTCGCCCCGCTTCACGAAGCCGAGGTCCTCCAGGCCGTACACGGGGACGTGCGCGAACGCGTCGTAGATCATCAGGTGGTCCACGTCGCCGTGGGAGATTTCGGCCTGGCGTATGGCCGCCGCGCCGCCCAGCTCGATGGCGCGGGAGGAAGTCAGGTCGCGCAGCCCCGAGACGACCGAGGACTCGCTGGACTCGCCCGCGCCCAGCACGTAGACGGGCGCGCGGTGGTCGCGGGCACGCTCGGCCGAGGTGAGCACCAGCGCGCCGCCGCCGTCGGTGACCAGGCAGCAGTGCAGCAGGTGGATGGGGTCGGCGATCACGGGCGAGGCGAAAACGTCCTCGACCGTGATGGGGTCGCGGAGCCTGGCGCGTGGGTTGCGCGCCGCCCACTGGCGCTGGACGACCGGGACCATGGCCAGTTGCTCCTCGGTCATCCCGTACCTGTGCATGTATCTGCGCACGCCGATCGGGAACAGCGAAGGCGCGCCGAGCGGGCCGTGCGGGACCTCGAACTGCGCCATGAACGACTGTGGCGCGGGCGCCCACGGGACCATGCCCACCCGGGAGCGTCCCGACTCGCCGTGGGTGACCAGCACGGTGGCGCAGAGCCCGGAGGCGATGGCGGCCATGGCGTGCCGCACGTGCAGCATGAAGGAGCTGCCGCCGACGTTGGTGCCGTCCAGGTATTCCGGGACGATCCCCAGGTAGTCGGCCACGTCGACGGGCGACTCCCCCGCCGAGGCCACGCCGTCCACGTCCTTCGGGGTGAGGCCCGCGTCGCGGAGCGCGTTGACGGCCGCCTGGGCGTGCAGCTCCAGCGCGGACATGTCGGGCACCTTGCCGATGCGGCCGGTCTCGGCCGCGCCGACGACGGCGATCCTGCCCCGGAGGCTCATCCGGCCGCCTTTCTGAATCGGAGGACTTTCCGCTCGCCCCGGGCTTCGAAGAACGCTTCGAGCTCGCCGTCGATGACCGGTTCCCCGGCGATCCCGGCGAACAGCGTGGGCCCTTCGGCCAGGCGGACGACCCCCACCACGTACGGCACGTCGTCCTCGAAGCCGGGCGCGGCCCGGTGGTTGATCACGTACGACTCGAGGGTGGCCCGGCCGGAGACCGGTTCCAGGGTCACCTGGTCGGACGTGCAGGCCGGGCAGTAGGCGCGCGGGTAGAGGAAGAAGCCGCCGCACGCGCCGCACCGGGGCACTTTCAGTTCGCCCGCGTCCACGGCCGCGAAGAACGCGGCGGTGTCAGGGGTGGGCAGGGGCAGGGGTTTCACCCGGATCTCCGTTCGGCAGCAGCAGGTGTTTGCGGAGTTTCCCGTTCGCGCCGCGCGGGAGGCTGTCCACCACCTCGATCCGCCGGGGCAGCTTGAACCCGGCGATCCGATCGCGGCAGAAGGCGATGATCTCCTCGCGGAAGCCGGGTCCGGCGGCGTGCTCGCGGGCGGCCTCGGTCGGCTGGATCACCGCGCAGACGATCTCGCCCCACTCCTGGTCGGGCACCCCGACGACCCCGGCGTCGGCGATTCCCGGGTGTTCCAGCAGCGCGGCCTCCACCTCGGCCGGGTAGACGTTGACCCCGCCGGAGACGATCACCTCGGCGGTCCGGCCGAGCAGGAAGAGGTACCCGTCCTCGTCGAGGTAACCGAGGTCGCCCACGGTCACGTAGTCGTCGACGACGCTGGACCTGGTCTTGTCCGGGTCGCCCCGGTACTCGAAGGCCCGGGGGCCCATCTCCAGGTAGACCCGGCCCCGCTCGCCGGGGCCGAGCTCGCGCCCGTGCTCGTCCATGATCCGGACGGCGGCGCCCGGCTGGGCCCGGCCGACGCTGCCCGGCCTGGCCAGCCACTCGCGGGCGGAGATGACCGTCCCGGCGGCCTCGCTGGCCCCGTAGTACTCGTAGACCACCGGGCCGAACCAGTCGATGATGCCGCGTTTGACCGCCGGTGGGCAGGGGCCTGCGCCATGGATCAGGTTGCGCATGCTGGATATGTCGTAGGATCCGCGGACCTCTGGATCGAGGGCGAGGAGCCGGTGCATCTGGGTGGGCACCACGTGTGTCGTGGTCACCCGCTCTCGCTCGATCAGCCGGAGCATGCCTTCGGCGTCGAACCGCTCCATCAGGACCACCCGGTGTCCCAGGTGCAGCGAGGTCAGCGCCAGCCCGTTCACCGCCGTGTGGGACAGCGGGGAGGTCACCAGGTGGGTGCCGTCCTTGAACGGCTCGACCTCGAACATGCCCAGCTGCCAGGCCGCGCCGGCGGCGAAGACATCGTCGGGGTCGCCGGTGACGAGGGCCCTCAGCACGCCTTTCGGGCGTCCGGTGGTGCCGGAGGTGTAGGCCATGAAGGCACCGGCCGCGCGATCCTCGACCCACTCCCCCGGGTACGGCGAGGCGGCGTCGGCCAGCACACGGAAGCCGTCGGCGGGTGCCGTGGCGAACCGGCGTTCCCCGCCCATGCCCGCCTGGTCGAGGGCGGCGCGCACGGTGGGTGCGTATTTCGGGGAGGTCACCACCGCGCCGGGCACGCAGTCACCGATGATGTGGGCGATCTCGGCGGCGCTGAGCGCGGTGTTGACCGGGACCAGATACCACCCGGCCTGGTGACAGGCGAGCACGGTCTCCAGCGCGGCGACCTCGTTGGCGGCCACCAGCGCGACCCGGTCCCCGTGCGTCAGGCCCAGCGAGCGCAGCAGTCGGGTGACGCGGTTCACCCGAGCCAGCAGTTCGCGCGCCGTGACCTGGGTTCCGTCCGGTTCGACGGCCGCGACGTTCGCGGGGAACCTTCGGGCGATGCGCCAGAATCCCAGCTCGGGGAGGTTCATCGGGCCAGCAGCCGTTCAGCCAGGGCGCGGCGGTGCTCTCTGACGGTGCCATACATGGCCGACACCGACATCGACCGTTTCAGCCAGAACTGCAGGCCATACTCCAAGGTGAACCCGATCCCTCCATGTAACTGAAGCGCCGCGACATCAGCCGGTTTGGCCGCCTCACCCGCATAAGCCTTGGCAACGGCAGCCCTGATCGCGGCATCGGGGGCGGCAGTGTCACGAAACGCCGCGAAGGCCGCGGCCTGTGAAAGATCCACTGCCGTGGCAACATCCGCCAGCTTGTGCTTAACCGCCTGAAAGGACCCAACCGGCCGGCCGAACTGGTGCCGCGTCTTCACATACCCCACAGTCATGTCGAGCAGCCGCGTGCTCACTCCAGTGAGCAAGCAGGCGCTACCCGCCACCAACCGCGTCCACGCCCGTTCCACGGCTTCAGCGTCCGTGCTCACCAGTCGCCCTTCTCCGGCGACCCGGTAGAGGGGATGAAGCGGATCAACGGCATCCTGTCGCTCAACTACCAGCGCGGTCTGTTCGACGGCGGTTACGTCGCCGTCGCAGAGCAGGAGCAGGTCTGCCGAGGCCGCGTAAGGAACGACCGGGGTGCGTGCGCCGAAGGACAAGGACACCAGGGCGTCGCCGGAGGCGATGCGTGGGAGCCAGGTCGAGGCGAAGTCCTCAGGGCAGGACTCCTGGATCAGGAGGGCGCCTGTAATCGTTTCCAGGATGGGTTCCGGGACGGCGAACTCGCCCAGGAGATGGAGTACGGGGGCCAGCACGTGCTCGCCAAGACCGGCCCCGCCCCACCGCTCGTCCAGCACGACCGAGGTCAGGCCGATCCCGGCCAGCCGCCGCCACAAGCCCGGGTCGTGGGCGGCGTCCAGGTCCATCCGGCGGCGCAGGTGCGGCTCGCCCGCGTGTTCCGCCAGCAGGCGGCGGGTCAGCTCGAGGAGGTCACGCTGCTCCTCATCGAGGGGAACGTTCATCACCGGGGCTCCCTGGGCAGGCCGAGCAGGCGTTCGCTGATGATGTTGCGCTGGATCTCGGAGGTGCCGCCGAAGATCATGGCGGCGCGGGCGTACCAGTACCGGTGATGCCAGTCCGCCCAGGCCTCGGCGGCCCTCGGGGTGAGCGCCGCGCGCGCCGCGGGCGAGCCGCCGCCCAGGGCGGCCAGCCCGCCCATCAGATCCAGCCCCGCCGTGAAGATGTGGTGCTGCGTCTCGGTCCAGAAGAGCTTGTTGACGCTGGCCCGCGCGTCCAGATCGGCGCCGCCCTCGGCCAGCTCCGCCAGCCGGTACACGTTGGCCCGGTACACCTCGGTCTCGACGAACAGCCGCCCCAGCTCGTCCAGGGCCAGCGCGTCGCCGGCCAGGCCGCGCGCCCGCACCAGCTCCGCGAACGACGCCACGTCGGCCGAGTATTTGGCGTGGTCGCCGAAGACGGCCCCGCGCTCGAAGCCGAGCGTGGACATCGCCACCCGCCAGCCGTCGCCGATCTCCCCCACCGCGTTCGCGACGGGCACCCGCACGTCGGTGAAGAACACCTCGGCGAAGCCCTCGGTGCCGTCCACCATGGCCAGCGGGCGGACCTCCACCCCGGGCGAGCGCAGGTCCACGCAGAGGAAGGTGATCCCCCGGTGCTTGTTCTCCCGGCCCGCCTCCGGATCGGTGCGCACCAGCGCGAAGATCCAGTCGGCGAAGGCGCCCAGCGAGGTCCAGATCTTCTGGCCGTTGACGACGAACTCCTCGCCCTCGCGGACGGCCTGGGTGCGCAGCGAGGCCAGGTCGGAGCCGGATTCGGGCTCGCTGAACCCCTGGCACCAGATGTCCTCGCAGGACAGCAGCCGGGGGATCCAGCGGGCGCGCTGCGACGGGGTGCCGTACTTCATCAGGATCGGGCCGAGCAGGTAGAGGCCGCCCATGTTGACCCGGGCGGGGGCGCCCGCGCGGTAGTACTCCTCGGCGAAGGCGATGGTGTGGAAGAGGTCCGCGCCGCGCCCGCCGTACTCCTCGGGCCAGTCGACGGCGGCGTAGCCGCCCTGGAACAGGACCCGCTCCCACGCGCGGTGCCGCTCGAACCCCTCGGGGCTGGTGTACGGGCCGAGCGGCTCGCGCGGGACGTGCCCGGCCAGCCACTCCCGCGCCCGAGCCCGGAACTCCGTCACGTCCCGGGTCACGCGGCCAGCCCGAGAGCCCGGGAGACCTCGCGCATGGTGGCGGGGTAGGTCTCGGGTGTCATGCGCAGCGAGAGGTTCACGCTGTCGGCGCCGAGTTCCAGGTAGCGCTCCACGGCCGGGCGGAGGTCGGCGACGGCGCCGTGGAAGCGGAGCCCGGCGATGACGTGGAAGTCGGCGCGGGATCGGCCGTGCTCGCGCAGGCCGGCCTCGATCTCGGCCAGGTGGCGGGCGAAGTCGCCGGTGGTGAGGTTCCAGGGGTACCAGCCGGTGGCGTACCTGGCGGCGCGGCGGATGGCCGGCCGGGACTGGCCGCCCACCAGCACGCGGGGCAGCGGGCGCCCGGAAGCCCACAGTTCGGGGATGGCGGCCAGGTTGCGCTCGAAGCGCGCGCCGCGCTCGGCGAAGGGCACCCCGGCGGCGGCGTACTCCTCCGCCGACCAGCCGACCCCGACGCCCAGGTCGAAGCGCCCGCCGGTGAGCAGGTCGAGCGTGGCCAGTTCGCGGACGAGCAGGCGCGGGTCGCGCAGCGGCAGCAGCAGCACCGATGAGCCGACGCGCAGCCGCGTGGTGTGGCGGCACAGCTCGGCGGCCGTCTGGAGCACGTCGAGCAGCCCCTGCTCCTGGGCCGCCTCCACCCGGGGCGTGCCCTCTCCGTAGGTGTGCACCTCGGCCACCTCGGGGTTGGCCGGGTTCGGCGCGGCCGGGTAGGGGTAGGCGGACTCGTAGTCCTCGAAGAAGACCAGGTGTTCGGGCAGCCACAGCGAGGAGAAGCCGGCCTCCTCGGCCGTCCGCGCGAACGCGCGCAGGTAGGCCAGGTCCCGCTGCGGTGATCCGTCGAACAGGTCAACCAGGCCGACCCGCATCGCCGCTCCTTTCCGATCGCTCATATCAGGGCCCGCACGTGTTCGGGCGTGGGCAGCGCGGCGAACACCGCGACCAGCTCGTCCACGTCCAGCGTGGGGTCCGCGGCGAGCATCTCCCTGGCCTGGGCGAACTCGTGGCTGGGCACCAGCCAGGTGCGCCTGACCCGCTCCCGGCCGGCCTCGCCGAGCGCCTCGGCCAGCCCGGCGAGCGCCGCGCGCAGCGCGCCCGCCGGGACCAGCCAGCCGAGCCAGCCGTCCGCGTGCCCGGCGAGCAGCCGCAGGACCGTACGGTCACCGTGGCGGACGTGCACCTTCACGCCCCCGCCCGCCGGCCGGGGGAGGGCGATCGCGCCGCGGAACACGACGCGCTCGCCCTCGTAGGTCGCTCTCGGCTGCGACCACAGGGCCCGCATGGCGGCCAGGTGCGCCACGGCGGTCCGCTGCTCGGCGTCCTGGTCGCCGCCCAGGTCGAGCCCGTACTCCAGCCGGCCGCCGCTGAACCAGTCCAGCGTGGCGACCTGCTTGGCGCGCACGGCCGGGCTCCGGGCGGCGAGCACGTCCCCGCTGAGCCGGATCCCGAGCCCGCTGGTCGCCCGCGCCACGCACTGCAGCGCGAGGACCGCGTCGTGCCCGCCGGACGCGGCCTGCTCCCGGTCGCCGCTCGCCCACCAGGAGGCGAACCCCGACCGCTCGGCGGCCTCGGCGGCCGCCTCGAGCTCGCCGAGCAGGCCGGGGCCCGCGGCGGTGATGTCGCACGCTATGCCGAACTCCACGAGGATGTCCTTCAGCCGTTGCCGATCGCGCTGAACTTGCCGTCCGCGGTCCACTCCAGGTAGACGCCGGGCGATTCGAGGATCGCCTGGCCGCCCTCGTACCGGAGGCCGCCGTAGACGGACTCCTGCGTGGCGACCTTCGCCAGACCCTGCCCGACCGCCTCGGGGGCCGCGCCGGCGCCCGCGTTCTTCAGGCCCATGGCCAGCAGCCACATCGCGGTGTAGCCCTGCGCGGCGAACATGTCGGGGGCCGCGTTGAACTTGGCCCGGTAGCGCTCGGTGAACTTCTTGGCCGTGTCATTGACGGGGTGGTCGGCGGCGAAGGGGGTCGCGAACGCCAGCCCTGCCAGGCCGGCGCCGCCGGCGTCGAACAGGGCGGGCCCGGAGGCGCCGTAGCTGGACAGGATGCGCTTGTCGTAGCCGCGGTCGCGGAGCGAGCGGGCCAGCAGCGCGGTGGGCGTGCCCAGCGTGCTGGCGACCACCACGTCCGGGGCCTGGGCCTCGATCTGGGTGGCGGTGGCGGTGAAGTCCCGGTCGGCGGACCCGACCGCGATGGTCTCCAGCACCTTGACGCCGTTGCGCTCCAGCGCCGCCTGCCACACCTTGCCGTCGGCGACCATGGCGTCCACGTCGCCGTTGACGACCACGACGGCCGTCTTGTACGCCTCCGCCTTCGCCATGCTGTCGACGAACTTGTCGTACACGCCGCCCGGGGAGGAGGGCAGGACGACGGGGCGGAACAGGTGCGGCGGGGAGGCGAGCCCCTCCAGGATCGCCGAGGTGACGATGGCGGGCACCTTGCTCTGCCGGATGACCGGGGCCAGCGCCCCCGCTTCGTTGGAGAGGCCGCAGCAGAGCACTCCGGCCGCGCCCTCGGTGGCGTACTGGCGGTAGAGGGCGATCGCCTTGGCCGGGTCGGACTTGATGTCCTCCACCTTCAGCTCGACGGTCGCGCCCTGGCCGAGGAACGCGGTCTGGTTGATCTCCTCGACGGCGACTTCCGCGCCCTGGACGATGGGCTTGCCCGCGAACGCGGCGGCGCCGGTGAGCAGCGCGGGGAAGCCGACCTTGTAGACCTGGCCCTCGGCCGCCGCGCCCGGGGCGTCGTCGCCGGACGTGCCGCACGAGGCGAGGATCATGACGGCGGAGAGCGCGGCACTGACGACGGCCAGGCGTGTTCCTCTCCTTGCGGTGGTTTGACGAGACACGATGCGCCCTCCTGGGTTAAGGCCCCAACAACCGGACCCCCGATGCTGTAAAGCAAATGCTTGCTTTTAAAGCAACTGCTTGATTATGTGTGAGGTGAGAACGGACAGGCAAGGGGTCGGCGGCTGCTTTTCGGTCACGGTCCGGTCAGGACGGCGCCGCCGCGGTCGATGACCGTGCCGCCATCGGCCGAGGTCAGGAAGCTCACCTCGGCGCCGTCGCGCCACAGCGCCACCGAGAGGGTCTCCCCCGGCAGCACCGGCCGGGAGAAGCGCCCGGACATGCCCCTGAGCCGGGAGGCGTCCCCCGCGCAGAGTTCGTTGACGATCGCGCGGGCGGTGAAGCCGTAGGTGCACAGGCCGTGCAGGATCGGCCGGGCGAAGCCGTACCTGGCGGCGAAGGCCGGGTCGGAGTGCAGCGGGTTACGGTCGCCCGTAAGCCGGTAGAGGAGCGCCTGGTCGGGCCGGGTCGCCAGGCGGATCACGGCGTCCGGCTCGCGATCCGGTGGCGACCACTCCGTGCGGGGCCCGCGCTCCCCGCCGAAGCCGCCCGCCCCGCCCAGGTAGGCGCAGGAGCGCGCGACCGCGAGCGGTTCCCCGGTCTCCGCGTCGGCCGTCCGGGTCTCGGTCCAGACCAGGGCGTCCCTGCCCTTGTCCCACATGTCGGTGACGGTGACCGTGGACACCGCCCGGCCCGCCGGGGGAAGCGGGCGTTCCAGCTGGAAGTGCTGCTCGGCGTGTACGGCCCTGCCCTGGTCATACGTGCCGATCTCGGGCAGCCCGCCGTGGTGGCCGAGGAGCACGGCGAAGCTCGGGATGACCTGCTGCGCGAACCCGGCGCTGTGCTCGGTGGTGAACTGGAGTTCCGCGCCGGGATCCTGCGCGCCGGCGCCCACGGCGAGCGCGTAGAGCAGCGTCTCGCGGGCGGTCCACTCAGTCGTGAAAGGGCCTACCGTGCTGCCGATGTAGCCGGGGTCCAGGGGCATGCCGTATCTCCGTTCAAACGCTCAACCGGGTTCGCGGGCCCGCCTTGAGCAGCCGGGACGGCAGCTCGCGGCCGACGATCTCCTGCGCCAGGGCGGCCACCTCCAGCAACGCCTCCAGGTCCACGCCCGTGTGCACGGACAGCTCCTGGAGCAGGTAGACCGCCTCCTCGCTGGCGATGTTGCCGGTGGCCCCCGGCGCGTACGGGCAGCCGCCGAGGCCGCCCACGCTGGCGTCGAACTCGGCCACTCCCAGCTCCAGGCCCGCGACCAGGTTGGCCAGGCCGGTGCCCCGGGTGTCGTGCAGGTGCAGGGCGAGGCGGGTGTCGGGGGCCTGGTCGCGGAAGAGGCCGGTCAGCCGCCGGACCCGGGGCGGCGAGCCCATCCCCGTGGTGTCGCCGAAGCACACCGAGTCGGCCCCGTCGGCGACGGCGCGCAGGGCGAACGCGGCGACGCGCTCGGCGGGCACCTCGCCCTCGTACGGGCAGCCGAACGCGGTCGCGACGATCACCTGGCAGGTCGCGCCGCTGCCGTGGACGAAGTCGATCACCTCGGCGATCCCGTCGAGTGATTGCTCCGGGGTGCGGTTCACATTCCGCAGGTTGTGCGTCTCGGAGGCCGACACGACGACCTCCAGGTCGGTGAAACCGGCGGCCAGCGCGCGGCGCGCACCGTTCAGATTGGGCACCAGCGCCGAGTACCCGACGCCGGGGGCAGGCGCCACCGCGGCCCACACCTCGGCCGCGTCCGCCATCTGCGGGATGGCCCTGGGGTGGACGAACGCCACCGCCTCGATGCGGGACAGGCCGGTCGTGCCCAGCGCCGCGATCAGCTCGGCCTTGCGCGCGGCGGGCACCGGGAGCTCGTTCTGCAGCCCGTCGCGCGGGCCCACCTCGCGCAGCACGACGCTGGACGGGATGTCGGACATGGCTACACTCCGAGGGCGCGGGCGACGAGGTCGCGGTGGTGTGCGGGGGTGCCGAAGAGGGCGAAGCCGGTCAGCGCGCGCCGGAAGTGGTGGGAGAGCTCGTGCTCCCAGGTGAACCCGATCCCGCCGTGCACGTGGATGGCCTCCCTGACCACGTGCAGCACGGCGTCGCCGGTCCGCGCCTTGGCCATGGAGGCGGTGAGCTCCCAGCCCGGTTCCGCGGCGGCGGCCTGGTCGAGCGCGCATTCCACCGCCGACCTGGCGGTGGCCAGCTCCGCGTACATGTCGGCCAGCTTGTGCTTGATCGCCTGGAAGGAGCCGATGGCGCGGCCGAACTGGGTACGGGTCCTGGCGTAGTCGACGGCCAGCCGCAGGCATCGTTCGCCGATGCCGAGGGCGTCCGCCGCGGTCAGCAGCGCGCCTTCGGTGAACGCCCGCGCGGCCAGCTCACGCGCCCGCGCGCCCTCCGCCAGCACCTGCCCGGGGGTCCGGTCCAGGGTCAGGACCGCCAGGCCCCGGCCGTGGTCCAGCGCCCGCATCGGCTCGACCAGCAGGCCGTCCGCGCCGCGCTCGACCAGGACCAGAGCGGTGCGGGCCAGCACGATGTAGTGGGTCGCCGCCTCGCCGGCCGCGACGAACTGCTTGCGCCCGGAGATCCGGCACTGCTCCACCTCGGTCACCGGCGCGTCCAGCGCCAGCCCGGCACTGTCCTCGTGCAGGGCCAGGGCCACCACCGCGCGCCCGGCCACGATCTCCGCCAGCAGCTCGCGGCCCGGCTCGGCGCCGGACCTGGCCAGCAGCGGCACGGCCAGCCCGGCCGTGACCAGGAGCGAGGCGGGCAGCCCGACCCGGCCGGCCTCGATCAGGGCGGCCCCCAGGTCGGCGATGGATCCGCCCTGGCCGCCCGCCCGCTCGTCCAGCAGCAGGCCGGGCAGGCCCAGCTCCTCGGCGAGCGCCCGCCACAGCGGCTCGCCAGGCCCGCCGAGGGACTCCCGGCTGACCGCGACCGGGCTGCGGGCGTCGAGGAACCGGCCGACGGTCTCCCCGAACTCGGCGCGGAGCGCCGCGTCCTCCCTCATGCGGGTCCTTTCGTGCTGTCGAGCAAGCAATTGCTTCAATCTTGGATCAGACCGCGGCCCCGGCCGGGGGCGGCCCCGGCTTCAACGGGCCGGGACGTTCACCCCGTTCAGGAGCAGCTCGGTCTCGATGTGGATGATCTCGTCGATGCTGATGGACCCGTGGGGGTCGAACCAGCGGATGATGGCCTGCACGGCGCCCATCACGGTCCGGTACACCATGCGCGAGCTGAACTCCTTACGGAAGGAGCCCTCGGCCATGCCGGCGTCGATGACGTCCATCCAGATCTGGGCGATCTCGTTCTGGCCGCGGGCGATGCTCGGGAAGTCCTGCACGTAGTGCCAGTCGTTCTGCAGGATCAGGACCTGGTAGCGGTTGCGGGCCACGCTCAGCAGCGCCCGCGCCATCAGCTCCCGCAGCGCCTCGGCGGGACCCGCCGCGTCCGCGACCGCGGCACGATACTCCTTGATCACCGTGTCCAGGTACTCCAGGAGCACCTGCTCGACGATCGCCTCCTTGGAGTCGAAGTAGTAGTAGAGGCTGCCGGAGAGCATGCCCGCCTCGTCCGCCACGTCGCGCACCGTCGCGCTGGAGAAGCCCTTCTCGGCGAAGACCTTGGCCGCGGCGAGCAGGACGCTCTCCTTGCGCGCCTGCCCGATGGGCGATCCGGTCGACTTGCGCCGGTTCCCGGTAGCGCTCTTGGTGGTCTTTCCTGGAGGGGTCATCGAGTGTCCTACCTCAACTGAACAACGGTCAGGGAAATTTCGGCGGGTTCGCCCCGGTGGCTCAGGGCGCTCGATCCGACACGATCGAGACGGCGCTCACGAGCGCGCCGGGACTACCTCCTTGATTCTGCACCAGGCCGAACCCGGGGTTGACTACTTGACGTTCCCCGGCCTCGCCCCGGAACTGCAGCCACATCTCGAACAGCATGCGCAGCCCGCTCGCGCCGACGGGGTGGCCGAAACTCTTCAGGCCCCCGTCGGGATTGACCGGCAGCGCGCCGCCCAGGTCGTACCGCCCGGCCAGCACATCCTCCCAGGCCCGGCCGCGGGCCGAGAAACCGAGTTCCTCCATCAGCACCAGCTCGGTCGGCGTGAAGCAGTCGTGCACCTCGGCCAGCGAGATCTGGGTGGCCGGGTCGGTGATCCCGGCCTGCTCGTACGCCACCCGGCTGGAGTTGACGACCTCGGGCAGGTCGGAGTAGTCGTACCGGTCGTCGTTGCGCCCGGTCGCGGAGCCGGCGCTGAGCGCGAGCGCGTGCACGTACAGCGGACGGTCGGTGTACTTGCGGGCGTCCTCGGCCCGGACGATGACCGCCGCCGCGGCGCCGTCGGCCACCCCGGAACTGTCGAAGACGCTCAGCCGCCCGGCGATGGCCGGGGCGCGCGCGATGACCTGCTTCGGCACGCCCTTGCGGAACTGCGCGCGCGGGTTGAGCGCGCCGTTGGCGTGGTTCCGCCAGGCGATGTGGGTCATGGCCTCCTTGACCTGCTCCTCGGAGATCCCGTAGCGGCGCGCGTAGGACGGCACGATCATCGAGTACATGGCGGGCGCGCTGAGGTTGGCGGGCGTGCCGTCGCCGGGCACGCTGGGCATCTCCAGGCCGGAGAAGCCGAAATCCTTCAGCTTCTCGCCGCCCACCGCCATCACCGTGTCGTACGCCCCTGAGGAGACGGCGTAGCAGGCGTTCCTGAACGCCTCGGAGCCGGTGGCGCACATGTTCTCCACCCGGGTGACCGGGCGGTCGGCGATGTTCATCGGCCGGGTCAGGGTGAGGCCGGAGACGCCCGAGGTCATCGTGCCGAGCCAGAAGGCGTCCACGTCGCCGAGCTCCAGGCCGGGCACGCTCCCCACGGCCCCGAGGGTCGCCTCGACCAGGAGGTCGTCGACGTCTTTGTCCCAGAGCTCGCCGAATCGGGTGCAGCTCATGCCGACGACGGCCACCGGGTTCTTCAGGGCGTGGGCGGGCATCAGGACTCCTCCTCGTGGGGGCGAACCTTCCAGATGTAGTTGCGGATCTCGTTGGCGGCCACGCCGGCGAGCCGGAAGACGGGCTCCACCCGGTCCCCGATGGCCACCTCGCGCCCGGGGGCGTCGGTCATCTCGAACTCGAACCGGCCGCCGCCGTCGAAATCCACGGCCACCGCCTTGGCCGGGAGCTGGACCGACTCCGAGAGCCAGTCGTCGGTGAAGGTCGCCACGGTGCCGAGCAGGTCGCGCAGGGACACCGGCTCGCCCCGGTCGGCGGCCCCGCAGCCGAGGCAGACCCGGCGCGGCGGCAGGTTCCTGGTGCCGCAGGCGGCGCACTGGGCCGCGGTGAAGGAGAACTTCCAGCGCATGTTCCGCCAGGAGGCGGGCGGGGCGGGGGCCTTGGCCTCGGGGCGCCGCGGCGGCTCCCGGTCGAGCAGGCCCCGCCAGGTGAGGTAGTCGGCGTAGCGGAGCGGGAGCACCGCGCGGGGCTCCGGCGGGACGGCCGCCCGGTAGGCGGCCAGCTTCGGCGTGGCGCGGAACACGAACGCGTCGGCCCCGTCGGCGGCCAGCACGGCCAGGATCGTCTGCCCCGGCTCGGCCTGGTCCAGCGCGGCGCAGAGCCGGACGCCGAAGTCCGCCGCGCCCGCGTAGCCGGTGTCGGCGGCGAGCCCGGCGGTGAGCCGGGCCGGATCGAAGCGGCGGCGCGCCTCCCGCACGGCCCGCGCGTGCGGACCGCTGATCACGACGTGGTCGATCTCGTCTGGTTCCAGCCCCGCCTCCTTGGCCGCCGCCGCGGTCACCGCCTCGACGGCCTCCAGGTAGTCCTCGACGCCGAACCGTTCCTCCCAGGTCCTGGTGCGGATCGCGCCGGGAGCCCGCCAGCGGTCCAGCAGCTCCATGGTGCGGGCCGCCCCGCCCAGCAGCTCCGCGACGGGATCGTCCCCCGTGGTGAAGGCGGCGGCCGCGTCGCCGCCGAGCAGCTCGTCCTCCGAGCCGGGCAGCCCGTACCTCAGATCGGCCAGCGCGACGACCGCTCCGCCGCCGCGCAGGCCCGCCCGCAGGGCGCCCGCGCCGGACCTGATGGCGCCGCCCGCGTCGAAGGCCGCCAGCTCCTCGGGCAGGCCGAGTGCCATGGCGATCGCGGCGGCGTTGCTGCGCTCCAGATAGGCCGGGCGGGTGCTGGCGAACCACAGCTCGGCGGCCGCGAATCCGGGCGCGCGTCGCAGCGCGCGCCGGGCCGCCTCCACCGCGAGCGTGGTGCTGTCCTCGTCGTGCCCGGCCACCGCGCGCGCACCGCTCAGCCCCGGCTGCCCGAGAGAGGCGCCGATCTCCCCCCGGTCGAGCCGGTACGCCGGGACGTACACACCGTAGGAGGTGATTCCGCTCATCAAGGCTCCTCTTGGTCCTGGTACGCGTCCCGTGAGCGTGTAAATCAAGCGATTGCTTTGCTAGCATAGCCAGACCCGGACGGCGAGAGCAAACAGCCGCCCGACCGACCAGGAGGACCATGAACCGGCTATCGGAGGAGGAGTTCCACCGCGAGGCGGCCGAATTCCTCGGCTCCTACACCACCCGCCGCTCCGGCGGGACCGGCCGCCCGGTCTGGGGCCAGGGCGACGACCGGGTCTCGGTGGTCGCCGAGCGGGCCGAGGGCGAGCAGGAGGAGATCGCCCGCCTCAAGGACTACCGCGCCGCCCTCGACCGGGCCGGGCTGTCCTGGATCAACGGCCCGGCCGCCTACGGCGGGCGCGAGCTGCCCACCCCGTACGCGACCGCGTTCCGCGAGCTGGAATCGCAGTACGACCTCCCCGACGACGGCTACACCCGGTTCAGCGTCTCCACGTTCTGCCCCGCGCTGCTCACCCACGGCTCGGACTTCCTCAAGACCACCTACCTGCGCCGCCTCAGAACCGCCGAGCTCCTGGCCTGCCAGCTCTTCTCCGAGCCGGGCGCGGGCTCCGACCTGGCCGGTCTGGCCACCCGGGCGGAGCGGCGCGGCGACGGGTGGGTCCTCAACGGGCAGAAGGTGTGGAGCTCCGGCGCCCACTACAGCGACCTGGGGCTGTGCATCGCCCGGACCAACCGCGACGCGCCCAAACACTCCGGGCTGTCCACCTTCCTGGTCGACATGCGGGCGCCCGGCGTCGAGATCCGCCCGATCCGGCAGCTGACCGGCGGCGCCTCCTTCGACGAGGTGTTCCTCACCGACGTGTACGTGGCCGACGACCACCGCCTCGGCGAGGTGGACCAGGGCTGGCGGGTGGTGGTGGACGTGCTGCTCAACGAGCGCGGCGCGATCGGCCTGGAGAGCGGGCTCGATGAGGAGTTCCTCGCCCGCCTGGTGGACCTGGTCAGGCACACCGGCGCGGCCGGGGACACGCGGATCCGCGACGCCTTGGCCGACCTGCACATCAGGAGCTGGGCGGCGCGCGAGACCACCGCCCGGATGCTCGCCGCCGGGACCCCGGGCCCTGAACTGGCCGTCACCAAACTGATCCTCACCGACCTGCTGCGCCGGGCCGGGGACATCGCCGCGGACGTGCTCGGCGCCGCCCTGGTCGCCGACACCGGCGAGTGGGGCACCTACGCCTGGTCGGAGCTGATCCTCGGGCTGCCCGGCCTGCGGGTCGGCGGCGGCACCGACGAGATCATGCGCAACGCCGTGGGCGAGCGCGTGCTGGGACTACCGAAGGACGCCCGATGAAGATCGACCTTGGCCTGATCGGCTCCTCCGCCGCCGTCTGCGGCCCCGCCGCGGCGTGGGCCGAGCGGACCGGCTTCGACGGCGTGTGGGCGAGCGAGAGCGTGACCGACGCCTTCCTGCAGTCACAGGCGGCCCTCATGGCCACCAGCGGGACGACCGTCGGCACGGCCATCGCGGTGGCCTTCGCGCGCAACCCGATGTCCACCGCGTACCTGGGGTGGGATCTGGCCGCGCTGTCCGGCGGACGCTTCGTGATGGGCCTGGGCACCCAGATCCAGGCGCACGTCGAGCGGCGCTTCTCCATGCCGTGGGGCAGCCCGGTGGCGCGCATGCGCGACTTCCTCACCGCGCTGGACGCGATCTGGAGCGCGTGGCGCACCGGGACGAGGCTGAACTACGAGGGGCCCTACTACCGGCACACCCTGATGTCGCCGGTGTTCACGCCGGACCGGCACGAGCTGCCCATCCCGGTGATGATCGCCGCCGTCGGGGATCGGATGACCGAGCTGGGCGGGGAGCTGTGCGACGGCCTGATCCTGCACGGCATGACCACCGCCGCGTACCTGGACGAGGTCACCCTGCCCGCGCTGGAGCGCGGCCTGGCCGCGGGCTCGCGCGAGCGGTCGCAGGTGTCGCTCTACTGTCCCATTTTCATGGTGATGGGTGACACCGAGGAGCAGTTCGAGGCGATGAAGCGCAAGACCAGGGAGCAGATCGCGTTCTACGCCTCCACCCCCGCCTACCGCCGCGTGCTGGCCAGCGTGGGATACGAGGAGCTGCAGCCCGAGCTGCGCGAGCTGTCCCGCGCGGGCGAGTGGGCCAGGATGGGCGACCTGATCGACGACACGCTGCTGGGGCACATCGCGGTCCTGGGACGGCCCGAGGAGATGCCGAAGCTCTGCGCCGAGCGGTTCGCCGGACGGCTGGACCGGATCTCGTCCTACTACCCGTGGCCGGTCGAGGACGACCGGCTGACCGACATCCTCCGCGGCTTCGCCGACGAGGGACAGCGAGAGGCGGCCCGATGAACGACTGGCGGGAGACGACCGACAGGCAGGCTGTCACCGACGTGCTGCTCGCCTACTGCGACCTGGTGGACCGCGCCGAGGTCGACGAGCTGGCCGCCATCTTCACCGAGGGCGCCTGTTTCGACTACGGCAACGGCGCGGTGTTCACCGGCAGGGAGTCATTGCGCGCCCTCTTCGCCGACCGGCTGGGGCGTTATCGCGCGACCAACCATCACCTGTCCAACATCCGGGTGGAGCTGTCCGGCGACGCCGCGTCGGCCGTCAGCTACGTCTACGCCTGGCACGAGAGCGCGGCCAACGGCGAACAGCTGCACATCTGGGGACGGTACGTCGACACGCTGGCCCGATCGGGAGAAGGCTGGCTGCTGGACACCCGCCAGGTACGGGTGGCCGGGGCCGCGACACATCCGGCGTTCCCGCTGCCAGAGCGGTTCGAGCGGTATGCGCGCCGCGACCTCGGCTGACCTTTGCACACCCGCAAGGTGCGGGTGGCCAGGGCCGCGACCCACCCGGCGTTCCCGCTGCCAGAGCGGCCCGCGCGGTATCCCCGCCGCGACCTCAGCTGACCTTTGCTCACCTCGGCTGACCTGGCTCACCTTGGCTGGTTCCGGCTCACCTCGGCTGGCTCCGGCTCACCTCGGCTCACCTCGGCTCGCCTTGGCTGAGCTGGTCAGCGTGAGCTGAGGCGTGGGGTGATCGGGCTGATCTCGTGGTAGCGGCCGTCCACGTAGACCAGTGGGGCGTTGTCGGCCGCACCGTTCGCCTGGGCCTCCACGACCAGGCCGATGACGATCGTGTGGTCGCCCGCCTGGAAGCGCTCGGCCAGGCGGCACCTCGCCCAGGTTCCCACCCCGCGTAACAACGGCTCGCCGGACGGGAGCGGGGTCCACGACTCCGGGTCGCTGAAGCGCTCGCCGGCGCTGCGCGCGAACCGGGTGGCCAGGTGCGAGTGGCCGACCTCCAGCCAGTGCACGAGCGCGGTGTCGGCCTGGGAGAGCGCTTCCAGGCTGGAGGAGGTGTGGGCGATCGCGAACGACAGCAGCGGCGGGGCGAGTGACACCGAGACGACCGAGGTCGCGGTGAAGCCCACCGGCCCGCCCGGCGACTCGAACGTCACCACGGTGACCCCCGCCGGGTGGTGGCGGAACACCGAACGGAACAACTCACCAGACACATGCTCATGCGTCACAGCAACCATCCCGAGCACTTCCAAATCGGTGATCGATTTCATTGCACAGCAGATCCAAGCGTCCTGGTTAGGGCGGAAACAACGTCCCTACCGGACATCTCGACCTTAGAAGGCGGCGCCGCGCGATGTCAAGCAATTGCTTGCTTTACTACACGCCGCCGGATCGGCCATCGCGCGCGGCACTGCTAGGGTGGCTAGCTGTGATCGAATTGCGGCGAAATGGAGCGGATGCGTTCGTCGCGGCGCTGGATGCCGTGCTCGACATCTACACGGCGGCGATGCGGCCGCCCCCTGATCAGCTCTCCGGGCGCATGGCCATCATGCGCAATCACGCGACTTATCCGGATTTCGTATGCGTGTTCGCAACGGCGCCGGAGATCGTGGGGTTCGCCTACGGGTTCCGGGGGGCGCAGGGGCAGTGGTGGCACGACGTGGTGCGGCGGGCACTATTCGAGCGGGCAGGGCCCGTGATCGCGGATGACTGGTTCGGGAACGCGCTCGAACTGGCCGAGATCCACGTCCGGCCGGACTTCCAGGGCAAGGGCATCGGACGCGCGATGATCAAGGCCATCTGCGCGGACCGGACCGAGCGGACCGCCGTGCTCTCCACGCATGACGCACCCACCGCGGCCCGGCATCTCTATCGGAGCGTCGGCTTCCTCGATCTGATGACCGAGTTCGTCTTCCCCGGCGGATACGAGACGTACGCGATCGCCGGGACGCGACTCCCTCTCGCTTAGAGCGCCTGACAGAACGAGCGGGTCGCCGCGTTACTCGCCGTTATCCGGCGCCGTTCACGCAGGTGACGGTTCTCGCCGCACCGGCGCCAAGAGGGCTCTTCGAACTTGGCCGGGGAAAGAGTCTCAATCTCCCGGCTCGGCCGCAGTTCGCCCCTCCAGAAGGTCAAGGTCAGCGGAGCCTGAAGACGTCCACTGGTCCAGGTCGGCCAACGGCTCCCGGTCAACTTCGAAGACCCGCCAAGAGTGGCAGCGAGGTGCCGGACGCTATGCCGGAGAGACCGAAGAACGCATAGAGCGATGGCAGTTGGTCGCTTAACGCGGGCGGCAGGACGGCGGCGGCATTCTGTTCGAGACCCTCGCCTAGACGACTGCGGGGACCAACGCCTGGAAAACCTCGCGGGTGGCGCTGGAGCGGTTGAAGGTGATGAAGTGAATGCCGGGAGCGCCCTCGTCCAGCAGGGTCTGGCAGAGTTCCGCGGCGTGTTCGATGCCCAGGCGGCGCACCGACTCCGGATCGTGGGCGACGGCCTCGAAGCGGGCGGCGACCTCGGGCGGGAAGGGCGCGCCGGACAGCTGTTCCGAGCGGGCGATCGTGCTCATCTGGGTCACCGGCATGATGCCGGGAATGATCGGCGTATAGCAGCCCTTGGCCGCCACCCGGTCCCGCAACCGGAGATAGTCGTCGGCTTTGAAGAACATCTGGGTGATGGCGTAATCAGCGCCGGCACGGCATTTACGGACGAACTGCTCGGTGTCCGACTCGATCGTCGCCGACCGCGGGTGTTTGTACGGAAAAGCCGCCACACCAACGCAGAAATCCCCCGACTGCCGGATCAGCCGGACGAGATCCTCCGCATACTCCACCCCTTCCGGATGCCGCACCCAGGTCCCCATCGGATCCCCCGGCGGGTCCCCCCGCACGGCCAGGATGTTGCGCACTCCGGCGTCCGCGAATCGCCCCACCAAATGCCGCAATTCCCGAATGGAATGATTGACCGCGGTGAAATGCGCCACAGGCGTGAGCGTCGTGCTGTGCGCGAGCCGCTCGACGATGGACACCGTGTGATCCCGGTTCCCGCCACCCGCGCCGTACGTCACCGAGACGAAGGTCGGGCGCAGGGCCTCGAGCTCCCGGATCGCCCGCCACAGCTGCCGCTCCCCCTCGTCGGTCTTCGGCGGGAAGAACTCGAACGAGAAGGACCGCTCACCGGCGGCGAGCAGGTCCTTGACCGTCGGAACACGGTCAGGCAATCGCGACGGAAGACCTAGAGACATACCCCACAGGTTACAGGTCCGTCCCGGGAAGCCGAGATCCACTATGTCTCATTCATGATCTTTAGTGCCTTTTCGGCCCATCCGCCCCGGGGGAAGGGGATAAGGATCAATGGAAGATACCCTCTCATACATGACAAAAGTCACGGGTCCGCTGGAGCTCATCCGCCCGGACGTGGACCGCGCGCTACAGCGGTTCCTCGACCGGCAGCGCCCCGCGTTCGACGATCCCGACCTGATCTCGGTGATGTCGGCGGCGGAGGACTTCCTGGCGGGAGGCAAACGACTGCGCCCGGCCTTCTGCTACTGGGGCTGGCGGGCGGCGGGCGGCGGCGTGGACCCGGGGGTGGTCACGGCGGCGGCCTCCCTGGAGTTGCTGCAGGCCAGCGCGCTCGTGCACGACGACGTCATGGACTCCAGCGACCTGCGCCGCGGCATGCCGTCGGCCCACCGCCGGTTCGAGAAGCTGCACCTGGACGCGGAGTGGAGCGGCTCGGCCCTCCAGTTCGGCGAGGGCGCCGCCATCCTGCTCGGCAACCTGCTGCTGATCTGGTCCGGCGAGATGTGGCGGACCAGCGGCGTGCCCGCCGACTCCCTGGCCGCCGCCCAGCCGGTCTACGACCACATGCTCACCGAGCTGATGAGCGGGCAGTACCTGGACCTGCTCGAACAGGCGCACGGCGAGAACACCTTCGACAGCGCGCTGCGGGTGGCCCTCTACAAGAGCGGCAAATACTCCGTCGAGCAGCCCCTCCGCCTCGGCATGGTGCTGGCCGCCCGCTCGCGCGAGCCGTGGATCGACCGGTTCTGCGCCGAGTACGGCCAGAAGGTGGGCATCGCCTTCCAGCTCCGCGACGACGTGCTCGGCGTGTTCGGCGACCCGGTCGAGACCGGCAAACCCGCCGGGGACGACCTGCGCGAGGGCAAGCGCACCATGCTGATCGCGCGCGCGCTCGCCGCCGCCTCCAAGGCGCAGGCACACGACGTGCGGAACCTGCTCGGCGACCCGAAGCTGGACGCCGAGGGGGTGGCCCGGCTGCGCGCGGTGATCGAGGACACGGGGGCGCTGGCCTACTGCGAGGACATGATCGGGCGCTACCTCCGCGACGCGCTGGACTCCCTCCAGACGGCCGGCATCACCGCCGACGCCCGCGAGGCCCTGGCGGCCCTCGCCGTGGCCGCCACCGCGCGCCGGACCTGAACCCGGCTAACGCGAGCTACCTCGGGCCACCCGGCCAACGCGGCCACCCGGCTAAGAATGCCCAACAGAATGCCGCCGCCGCTCTTGGCGCCGGTGCGGCGAGAACCGTCACCTGCGTGAACGGCGCCGGATAACGGCGAGTAACGCGGCGACCTGCTCATTCTGTTGGCGCTCTAAGCCCGGCTAAGACGGCGCTTGAACTCGGCGGCGGCGGCCTTCGGGTCGTCGGCCTCGGTGATGGCCCGGACGACGACCACGCGGCGCACGCCGTACGACAGGACCTCGTCGAGGTTGGCGAGGTTGATGCCGCCGATGCCGAACCACGGGCGGGCCAGGCCCGCGGCATGGCGGAGCAAGGCGGGTCCGGCGGCCGGGCGGCCCTGTTTGGTCGGGGTGGGCCAGATCGGGCCGCAGCAGAAGTAGTCGACCCCGGGCTCGACGGCGGCGGCCGACGCCTCGGCCTCGGCGTGGGTGGACCTGCCGATGAGCACGCCGGGGCCCAGGATCGCCCGGGCGGCCGGGACCGGCAGGTCGTCCTGGCCCAGGTGCAGCACGTCGGGCGCGAACCCGGCCAGCCCCGCCGCGAACGCGAGGTCGGCCCGGTCGTTGACCGCCAGCAGCGCACCGTGCCGGTCGCAGGCCGCGCGGAACCGTTCGAGCAGCGCGAGCTCCTCCCGCGCCTCCAGCCCCTTCTCACGCAGCTGGAGGATGTCCACCCCGCCCGCGAGCGCGGCGTCCAGGAACTCGTCCAGGTCGCCGCGGTCGCGTCTGCCGTCGGTGCACAGGTACAGGAGGGCACGCGAAAGACGCCGCCGGGCACCTTCGTAAGAGTCTTCAGTCACCCGACCACGATGTCATGCGCTGAGAAGCCCGGGCGTCAGGAGCCCGGGCGTTAGAAGCCCAGTGCCTGGGCCCGCCTCTTGACCTCCGTGTGGCGGCCCGCCACGATCGCGTCGATGGGCGCGCCGGGGAGCGAGTCATCGCTGGTGAACAGCCAGCGAATGGACTCGACCTCGCCGTATCCGGCGTCCGCCAGCACGGTCAGGGTGCCGGGCAGGCCCTTGATGACATCGTCTCCGGCCAGGAAAACCGCCGGGATCTGCGGCTCGCCTCCGCCTCTGCGGACTCCGACGAGCTTCTTGTCCTTGATGAGCTGCTTGGCCCGGCCGATGCTCAGGCCCAGCGTCTTCGCGACCGTTGAGAGCGGAAGCCAGTCCCCCACCAGTTGGTCGGTCTCTCGGTCGATCTGTGCAACAGTAAGCGTCACGCCACCACCATTACCACATGGCGCGTGCCATGAAACACTTCGATTAAGCCACAGTGCAATCACGCAGGGTCACTCCGGGGTCGGCGAGCCGTACCACGTCGACTCTCTGGCGGCTTTCGACGAGCCTGCGGCCCTGGAGTAAGTCGCGCGGGCGGTCGACGGTCAGGATGGCCGTGAGGCGGTGGTCGTCGGTCAGCCAGCAGACCGACCAGCCGGCGTCGCGTTCCGGGTCGCCGCGCAGGATCATGCGGGCGCCGGCGTGGTGGCCCGCGTACTGGACCATGTGGTTGAACTGCTCGGACCAGAAGTAGGGCACCGGGTCGAAGACGGCGGATTCCCCCATCAGGCTGGCGGCGGCCACGTCGGGGCCGTTGAGGGCGTTGTCCCAGTGCTCGATCCGCATCCGGCGGCCGAAGCGGCGCGACCACCAGTTGGCGCAGTCGCCGACGGCGACCACGTTGGGGGCGAACGTGCGCAGGTGCTCGTCCACCAGGACGCCGTTGTCGAGCTCCACGTCGGAGCCCTCCAGCCAGGCCACGGCGGGCCGCACGCCCACGCCGGTGACGACCACGTCGGCTTCGATCCGGTCGCCGGTGAGCAGGGTCAGGCCGTCCGGGTCGACCGTCCCGACCTTGGTGCCGAGGAGGAGTTCGACGCCCGCCTCCGCGTACCACGGGATGGTGTAGGCGCCCACGGGGAGGGCGCCGGCCAGCGGCGCGTCGTCGGCCTCGACCACGGTCACCTGGCAGCCCGCGCGGGCGGCGGCGGTGGCCACCTCGGCGCCGATCCAGCCCGCGCCGATGATCGCCACCCGGGTCTCGGGGAGCAGCTTGGCGCGCAGCGCCAGGGCGTCGTCGATGGTCCGCAGGACGTGCTGGTGGCCCTCCCCGCGGAGCACGATCGGGGTGGCCCCGGTGGCGACCACCAGGCCGTCGAACTGGAGCTCACCGTCGGTCGTCTCCACGACGCCGTCGCGCAGGCCCTTGGCGGCCGTGCCGAGCCGCAGCGTCACGTCCAGCGCGTCCAGGTCGGAGTCGACCACCGAGGAGTCGGCGGCGCCGAGCAGCACGGCCTTGGAGAGCGGCGGGCGGTCGTAGGGGCGATGGGCCTCCTCCCCGACGAGCGTGATGCGGCCGACGAACCCGTGGGCCCGCAGGGCCTCGATGCTCCGAATTCCGGCCAGGCCGGCTCCCACCACCACTACGTGATCCACGCCCTGACCATAGATTGCCTACGGGGGCACTCGCCAATGGAGATTGGGTAACAAATTGGGTAAGTACCGCGCACACTATGTGAATGGCGTGTTGTGCGTTGCGGGTGCGGACCCGAGTAGGCTGATGCGGTAAGACGCGCGGGAGTCCGGCTGACCGGGCTGAGAGGAGAACTCTCCAAGGTTCTCGACCGCTATGACACCTGATCCGGATAATGCCGGCGAAGGGAGCGCGGTGCCTGAATCCGCAGTTTCGGAAAGTGGCAAGAATACCGATTTCGACGTGGCCGTCGTCGGGGCCGGTGTGGTCGGCCTCGCCATCGCCTGGCGGGCCGCCCTGCGGGGGCTGCGGGTGGCGGTCGTGGACCCGGATCCCGGGCGTGGCGCGACCTACGCCTCGGCGGGCATGCTGGCGCCGGTCAGCGAGGTCACCTTCACCGAGGAGCCGCTGTTACGGCTCGGTCTGGAGTCGCTGGCCCGGTGGCCGTCGTTCCGTACCGAACTGGAGGAGGCCAGCGGCCGGACCGTCGACTACCGCACCGACGGCACGCTGGAGATCGCCTACGACTCCGACGACCTGGCCCAGCTGGACGACCTGGCCGGCTTCGAGGAGACGCTGGGCCTGCGGGTCGAGCGCCTGACCGGCCGCGAATGCCGCAAACGCGAACCCATGCTGGCGCCGTCGGTGCGCGGCGGCCTGCTGGCCCGCGACGACGCCTGGGTGGACCCGCGCCTGCTCGCCCCCGCCCTGTGCGCGGCGCTGGCCCGGGCGCGCGCCACGTTCGTCCCGGAACCGGCGTTGAAAGTCCAGTCCGGTCTGGTACGGCTGGCGGAGGGCGCCGTCCGGGCCGAGCAGATCGTGGTCGCCACGGGCGCCCGGTCGGCGGCGTTGCTGCCCGGCCTTCCGGTCCGCCCCATCAAGGGCCAGATCCTGCGCCTGCACGGCCCTCGCGGCTTCCTGACCGGATGCGTGCGGGGCTGGGTGCACGGCGTGCCGGTCTACCTGGTGCCGCGCGAGAACGGCGAGATCACGGTCGGCGCGACCATGGAGGAGCAGGGCTTCGACCCGAGAGTCACCGCGGGCGGGGTCTACCAACTGCTCAGGGACGCCCGCGACCTGGTGCCCGGCATCGCCGAGCTGGAGCTCGCCGAGACCAGGACGGGGTTCCGGCCCGGCACCCCCGACAACCTGCCGCTCATCGGTGCCACCGGCCTGCCCGGGGTGTATGTGGCGACGGGGCACCACCGGGCGGGCGTGCTGCTCTCGCCCATCACGGCCGACGCGGTCGCCGCCCTGCTCACCGGCGCTCCGCCGCCGCCGAGCCTGGCCGCCTGCGACCCGGCCCGATTCGATCGAGGAAACAGATGCGAGTGACGATCAACGGCAGCGGTCACGAGCTGCCCGAGGGGGCTTCGGTGGCGCATGCCGTACTGGCGCTGACGGGGCAGACGCGCGGCGTGGCGGTGGCCGTCAACGACGAGGTGGTGCGGCGGGGGGCCTGGGACGCCACGGCGCTCGCCGACGGGGACCGGGTCGAAGTGCTGACGGCGGTGCAGGGAGGATGACGGGCATGGATGACGTGGCTGACGACGTGCTGGTGCTGGGTGGCGAGAAGTTCGGGTCCCGGCTGATCATGGGCACCGGTGGCGCGCCGTCGCTGGAGGTGCTGGACCGGGCGCTGGTGGCGTCCGGGACCGAGCTGACCACGGTGGCCATGCGGCGGCTCGACCCGGCCGCCCAGGGGTCGGTGCTGGACGTGCTGCGGGCCAGGGACATCCGGGTGCTGCCGAACACGGCCGGGTGTTTCACGGCCGGGGAGGCCGTGCTGACCGCCCGGCTGGCCCGGGAGGCGCTCGGGACCGACTGGGTCAAACTCGAGGTCATCGCCGACGAGCGGACCCTGCTGCCGGACCCGATCGAGACCTTCGACGCCGCGGAACGGCTGGTCGCGGACGGGTTCACGGTGCTGCCGTACATCGGGGACGACCCGATCCTGGCGCGGCGGCTTGAGCAGGCCGGGTGCGCGGCGGTGATGCCGCTGGGCGCGCCGATCGGGTCCGGGCTCGGCGTGCGCAACCCGCACAACATCGAGCTGATCGTGGAGTCGGCCCAGGTGCCGGTGATCCTGGACGCCGGGATCGGCACCGCCAGCGACGCCGCGCTGGCGATGGAGCTCGGCTGCGACGCCGTGCTGCTGGCCACCGCCGTGACCCGGGCCAGGCGTCCTGAGCTGATGGCCGCCGCCATGCGCGACGCGGTCGGCGCCGGCCGGCGGGCGCGCCTGGCGGGCCGCATCCCCCGCCGCCGCTACGCTGAAGCGTCCTCGCCCGCGCGCGACCGGAGCGATCCAAAAAGCCAGTAAAGCTTTTTATGGGTCTCGGTTTGGGATTCCCCCGCCCTGGGGGTGGCAAATCACCCGTAAACTCTGGGCCGTGGACACGACGCTAACCGACCCACTCGTAGGGCACACGCTCGACGGGCGTTATCGCGTCGAGTCCCGGATCGCCCGGGGGGGTATGGCCTCCGTTTACCTGGCTCTGGACGTCCGGCTCGACCGCATGGTCGCCGTCAAGGTGATGCACCGCTCGCTGGCCGAGGACCCGCAGTTCGTGCGGCGGTTCATCGGCGAGGCGAAATCCGTCGCCTCCCTGTCGCACCCGAACGTGGTGCACGTCTTCGACCAGGGCACCGACGGGGACCACGTGTACCTGTCGATGGAGTACTTCCCGGGCAAGACGCTGCGCGACGTCCTGCGGGAGCGCGGGCGGATCCCCGCCCGGGAGGCCCTGGAGATCATGATCCCGGTGCTGGCCGCCCTCGGCGCGGCCCACCAGGCCGGGCTGATCCACCGCGACGTCAAGCCGGAGAACGTGCTGCTGACCGAGGACGGCCGGGTCAAGGTCGTCGACTTCGGCCTGGCCCGCGCGATCGAGGCCAGCAACCAGACCAAGTCCGGCATCATGATCGGCACCATCGCGTACATGTCGCCCGAGCAGGTCACGGCGGGCGTCGCGGACGTGCGCGCCGACGTGTACGCGGCGGGCATCGTGCTGTACGAGCTGCTGACCGGGCACCAGCCGTACCAGGGCGAGTCGCCCATGTCGGTGGCCTACCGGCATGTGCACGACAGCGTGCCCGCGCCCTCGCAGCTGGCGCCGGAGACGCCTCCCGCGCTGGACGAGCTGGTGCTGTCCGCCACCGCCAAGGAGCCCGACCGGCGGCCCGCCGACGCGGCGGCCATGCTGATCGCGGCCGTCGAGGCGCACCGCGGCCTGGCCCGCACCAGCGGGCAGCACACGGCCCCCGCCATCCAGGCCCCGGTCCAGCACACGACCATCCAGCCCAGCTTCGACCTGCCCGCCGCCGCTCCAGGCGCCAAGAGGAAATCGCGGCCGATCTGGTTCATCGCCGGGCTCGCCGTGGTGATGCTGGTTGGGATCGCGTTCAGCGGGTGGTACTTCTCGCAGGAGCGGACCCTGAAGGTCCCCAACCTGGTCAGCCAGAACGTGAAGCTGGCCGAACAGCAGGCCCGCAAGCTCGGCTTCCAGGTCAAGATCGGCGAAGCCCGGTTCGACGGCAAGGTGGCCAAGGACATCGTCCTGGAGACCGAGCCGGCCAGCGGCCAGGAGGTCGACAAGGACACGGTCCTGACCATCATCGCGTCGGCCGGTCCGGAGACCGTCCCGGTGCCGAAGACCGAGAACCTCAGCGAGGCCGACGCGCGGCTGAGAATCTCCGAAGCCGGTCTGACGGTCTCCCGCGTCCGCAAGACCGCCAGCGACAAGATCGCCCGTGGCTTGGTGGTCCGTTCTGACCCGGTCGTCGGTAAGCGTGTCCGCAAGGGTTCTTCGGTCATTCTGGTCGTCAGCGCCGGGCTGCTCGCCCCCGATGTGACCGGCATGATGCGCGACCAGGCCCAGCAGTTCCTGGCCAGCAAGGGTTACCCCACCGACTGCGTCAACGAGGTCACCGATGACGCGGCTGCCGGCACGGTGATCGCTCAGGATCCCGCGGGCGGCGCAGAGATGGAAGCCACCACCAAGATCTGCATGACCGTGTCCAGAGGGCCCGACACCCCGTTCTGGCCCTGGGAGCGCGACCCGTCCATCGCCGCCCCCGACTTCGTCAACGTGCCGGATGTCCGCTTCAAGGATGTCAACGACGCCCGCAGGGAACTCCAGGCCGCCGGCTTCGATGTCAAGGTCCGCAAGGTCGTCGGCGGCCGCAGAGTGATCGCCCAGAACCCCGTGGGCCAGGTCCCGCAGGGCACCAGGATCACTCTCTGGCACTGACCTCCTGCTTCAAAGCTCAAGCGAAACGTCGTCCGTCGGTCGACAACGGGCCGTCGCCGAAAGCGGGCAAATAGTGGCGGAAGAAGATGTCCGCGACTAGTGCCCGTCGGCTGCCCAGACCGGTCTTGACGAAAACGCTTTTGAGGTGGTCCTGAACGGTGTGGGAGCTGATATTCAGATGCGCGGCGATCCGTTCGGTGGAGTGACCGCGCATGGCCTGCTGGGTGATCTGCTGCTCCCGCTCGCTCAGTCCGTACGCGCCGAGAATCACCGCGGTCAGCTCGCCGGGTTCGGGTGGGCCGAGGGAGATGGCGACGAGTTGCTCTTCGCCCTGATCCATCGACCACGCCTGAAGCGCCACCCATTGGCCTGACCGGGTGAGGGCGCGAGAGCGCGCCACCCCGGCCCGGCGCGCCGCGGAGATCACCGCGCGTACGGGGCGGGCCTGAATCGGGGCGCCGTCTTGGAGCAGTTCAAGCCAGGAAAGCGCGGTTCGCGATGCGGTTCGGACCGTCGCGTCTCGATCGACCACGATGAATCCTGGTGCGTCCGGGATCCTGCCCTCGTCCACCCCGCTCAGGAGCAGAGAGCGCCGTAGCGCCACTGTCGCCGGGCGGCTCACCTGGGCGGCGGCTGCCTCATCCGCGGCCGTGTACGGTGCCGCCCCGGATTCGCGGCACATCACGATCATTCCCCAGATGCGGGGGCCGTCGCGCATGACGACGCGTAGTTCGTCACCGAGTCCCTGGGGGCGCAGGATTTCCTGGTAGTACTTGCTCACATCGAGCCGACCCGCCGTCGAGCGGCTTAGCAGGCTGGTCATAGCGGCGCTATTCGCGAGGTCGCGCAGGTTACCCGGATCGTCTGCTTCTAAATGTTCGATCTCGAACAGGCGGGTGAGGTACTCATCGGGGAAACCCGCCACGTTTTGGCCACCAGTGTCAAGCAATGTGGAGGGATCGAGCAGGACAGTGCACCATACATCCGCGGGTACCCGGTTAAGAACCTCTGAAGCGGTAACGCTGAGCACGTCAAGAGCACTGTGCTGTCGGGCCAGCTTCTGTTCGAACCCAACCATGTCGGCTTTCATGCGCAAAGTCTAGGCGCCGGCCCGCAGATATCCCAGAAATCTGGGATACAAGACGCCATCGGCCGCATGTACATCTAGATAGACGAACGACTCCTCCAGAGGTGCGTTACCTGCAGCCACTGATGGAGGTAATTCAAGCGGATCCCCAATGCAATCTTGCCCGACACCACTTCCGCACCACCCACCACTGGCATTTGAGCAATTAGCATTCGCGCCCAGATCATCGCCTCGTCGGGGGCCGCGGCGGCCAGAGCGGCCCTCCCTGCCGCCTGGCCGCCGCGCATCGCGCTCTCGAGATAGCCGGGGCGGCAAGCCACCGCCCGCTCGTGCGCTCATCGCCAATGGAACATCTCGCCGGAATTCTCAAAAGAGCTTGGAGACCTGGATGAACAATCCCGCGCCCGATGCACCGATCGGCGGCCCCAACAACTGGGCTGCCTGGGAGCATGCGCGCAAAGAGATCGAAAGGGCCGTGGAGGAGGCGAAGGCGATCGCCAAGCGGGTGCGGTCGGGTACCGACTTCTCGGCGCTCGATCGCGCCACGAAATCTCTTGACGACCACACCTTCCGAATCGGCGTGGTCGGCGACTTCAGCAACGGTAAAAGCACCTTGATCAATGCCATGCTCGCCTCAGATCTGCTGCCCGCCGGCGTGAACCCCATGACCAGCCGACTCGCGGAGATTCGTTACGGGGTCTCACCGCGGATCATCATCGAGACGTCCGCGGGTGACCGGCAGGAAATCACGCACGAGGAATTTCTGGAACGCAACAGGAAGTTGAAGAGCGCCGAGGACGCCGACGAACCCGCCGCCCCCGACATCGACTACATGAAGGCGATCCTCGAGTCCGATCGGGAGATCCTCAGCTTCGGCATCGCCTACATTGATGTGCCCGGACACAGCGCTGGGTTCATGTCGCACGATGCCATCGCCGACGATGCCATGAGAAGCTGCGACGCCCTCATCCTGGTGCTCCACGCGGACACCGCACTGCGTTCGGTGGAGAGCGAACGACTGAGGTATGCCCTCCTCGATCTGGAGCACCGCTCCGTGTTCGTGGCCGTCAACAAATTCGGCTCGCTCCGGCCCGAGCAGCAGGAAGAACTCGACACAGGATTCCCCCGACGCTGGGAGCGGTTCCTGGGTTCGCTAGACCTACCCGCTGAAGTGATCGACCTGCTGCGCGGGCGCGTCTACTTCATCGACTCGTACAACACGCTCCAGGACCGACTCGGACGCGGCGAAAGCTACGTTGGTGTGCACGCTTTCGCCCGGCTCGAACAGGATCTGGCATCCTTGGCCGACGGCAACCTGATCGAGAAGAAGCTCGCCCGTCCCCGCAAGATCCTGCTCCGCCGTCTTCACGACCTCACCCAGACCATCGTCGACCAGAACAAGTTGCTGGATGCCGACGCTGCGGACCTGACGGCACACAAGCACACGATCGACGAATCCGTGGACAAGTTGCGAGAACTGACGGCCAGCATCAAACAGGTTGCCTATAGCAGCATCCTGACGTCGCTCGACAAACCAGTCAGGGACCTTGCGCTGGACCATTTCCAAGATAGTCAGGCGCGCCTCGCGATCTGGGCCAAGCAGAAGCGCGGCACGCGGCCACCTGCCCCGGGAAGTAGAGCCGCCCGCATCATGCCAAAGGCGACAACCGCCCGCATCATGCTCATCTCCAAAGAACTCACCGATCGGCTGAGCCAGGAGATGACGCGGTGGAGTGAGAATGACGTGTTTCCGATCATCAAGCAGCGGCTCCAGACCATTCGGGGTCTCGTCCTACCCGACCTGGAGAAGTTCGAACAGGAGCTCAACGGAACGTGGCAGGAGCTCCTTGCCGGAACCGGAGCGACCCCGCCCAACCTCAACATCGTGGATCCGGGAATCGACGAGCTTCTCGATCTTCGCTGGGAGGAGCTTCCGCTGAACCTGCGACCGGTGGGAGTGGTCATCCTGGTGCTGGACAGCATCCACGCACAGCTGCGGAAGATCTTCAGCCAGGCGTTGACGGGGTCGTCTGGCCCTCCTGGCGGATGGGCCGGGGAGATATGGAGGGAGATCTTCGAGAAGCTCACGCAGCTCGCGTTGACGGTGCTCGGATCGGACGCCGACTCCCGCGAGGCCCTGGACAAGCTGCTTGAGAACTACGCCTGCCTGATGGTGTGGACGGCGGTTGTCGGGAATGACGGTCAAGCCGACCAACTGGCTGACCGCTACGCCCAGCAAGCGAGGACAATTCTTCAGACCCGGGTCGACGCGTTGTTGAAGTATCTCCAGGATCAAGGCGAACGGATCAATTCCCTATACCGCAACGCGATCCAGACCGTGCATGGAGGGCTGGCCGAGGTCGAGAGAGAACGAATCGCCCTCACTGACGCGCGAAAGAGAGTGGCGACACTGGCCGACATGCTCGACGTGGCCCAATGAAAAGCACCCGCGGCAAAGAGCGGAACCGCGGCCGTTCTCGACGGAGAGTAATAGTGAGCCTGGTGGAATGGATAGTTGTCGGCGGCGTGATCGTGGGCCTGATCATCTTCGCGAGCCGATCACGCTCGCGCGCCGCATCCGGCTCAGACTCAGCCACCCCTCTCGAAACGGAGACCTGGCGAGAACGCGGCAGAGGCACGTATGTGACCGGCCAGGGCATCCTTGGGGAACTGACCGTGGAGGCCATCGCCACCTGCGAGCCGGACAAGGCGGGCGAGGTGCGCCGGGCATGGCTGGAGGATGCGATCAAGCGAGCCAGGAAGACGAGCCAGACGGCGTCGGCATTGTCGGCGGAGGCCACCACGTCCAACGGCCGGCACGCTTCCGGCATGATGGCATCCGCCATGCTCGAGCTTGCCGAGGCCGCCGCCGCGATGCTCGACGAACCCGGCCTGGCCGGCGCGGAGCAGCGGCTGACGAATGCTCGGACCAGCACACGGGCGTCCCTCACCGCCATGCGCGCGGTCACCTGAAGCGCGCCCTACGGTCTCGTCCTGAAGGGCGGCTCCTGGTACCTCGCCGCCGAACCATCCGGAAATTCGGGTGGCGCGGCGGGAGGTTCAATCACTTCTGGTCGACTTCGTCTGCAGCGATCGTGGCTGGTCTTGTCCCGGTCCGCCGACGTCTGCGACCCGGGCTTCCCGGTCAGCGTGTGGCTGGAAACCGAGGGTGCCGACGCTCACCCGCAGCTGGCTAAGCGAGACGGCTCCGTTGGCGAGCCCCCGCCGAGATCGGCAGCCTCATCACGCCTTGTATGCCGCGTCCGGCCAGACCGCAGCCAGCGACGTCCCGGCGGGCAGGCGCAGCACGCGCCAGCCCGTTCCGGGCAGCACGCCTGGGCCTGCTCGAAATGCTCGTCCGCCGTGGTCGAGCGGGCGGCGGTGTCATTGCCCCGGTGAAACCCCGGCATCGAATTCGCCGTGCTTTACGCCGCCGAGGAAGGCGCGCCATTCAGCGGGGGTGAAAATGAGAGCGGGACCTTCGGGGTTCTTGCTGTCGCGGACGGCGACGATTCCCGGGATGTTGACAGCGACCTCGACGCATTCTCCGCCATTGTCGGCGCTGCGGGAGCTCTTCTTCCACACGGCCTTGGAGAGATCCACGCTGATCACATCCTTTGCTTCCATTGATCCCGTGCTTCCTTGATCATGTCGAGCGACTGCGTGGACGGGCACACGTCTGCTCGTATCCTGTCATATCGATTCCACATCATGGAGACGAACTCGTGCTCCGCTGACACCTCGCCACGGCCTGCCGATTCAACCGATGCCACGGTCGGAGCGTTGACTGACTCGGCGATGCTGAAGGCCGACGCCCAGCCCGCCGTACAGGGAGCTTCGGGGGCCAGGATCTGGATCAAGATGTTCTGGCGGGTGGCCAGTGACGCCAGGCGGTCGAGTTGCTCGTACATGATCTCGGGGCTTCCGATGAGGCGGCGTAGCACGCCCTCGTCCATGAGCGCCCACACCGAGGGGGCTTTCTCCCTTTCCAGGATCAGCTGGCGGCGCAGGCGGGCGCTGACGCCGTCTTCGACCTCTTGCTCCGATGTGGCCAGGGCGCCGCGGAAGACCGCCCGCGCGTACGCCTCGGTCTGGAACAGGCCGGGAACCAGCAGCGGATTCCAGCTGCGCAGGACGCGCGCGCCGGGTTCGATCTGTTCGGCCCAGCGGACGTACCATTCCGGGCCGGTGGGAGACGTGATGTTCCGGCAGAGCTGGCTGAAAAGATTGCCCGTGCCGAATATCTGATCGCACCGGGCGGCGAAGTCGGGTTTGGGATTCCGGTCGCCGATCTCGATGTGCGCCACCAGCGAGGACGAGCATTCCAGGCGCTTGCCGAGACGTGCCTGGGTCAGGCCCGCTTCTCTGCGGACGCGCGAGAGTTCCCTTCCGAATCGCTGGGCCGGGGTAAGTCGCGGACCGAGATCATTTTCCATGCACGCCCCTGCTTTCACGCTCACCGCGTACTGACAAATTCTGACGGTTATTGACACCCAGCCCCATTCGGCCGGGCTTATTCGTGACACCTTTGTGCGAGGTGTTCGCCTACTAATAAAGCGCGTCTTTGGCCAATCTGGAACCCCTCAGAATTATTTTGCCAATGCGGATATGACAGCAATCCGACAAATGCACCAGATGATCGGGTCGGACATGACGTGACGTCACATCTGGCCGGAGAGGACGGGTTTCCCTATGGGCGTGTCAGTCGCTTTGTCGCGGAGCGTGCTGTGGTATGCGGATCTTCCCGGCGTGGCGGAGTCGGTTCCGCTGGCCCGGCGATACGTCCGGGACGTGCTGGTGAGCGCGGGGTGCACCCGGATCGATGACGTGTTGCTGCTGACCTCGGAATTACTGGGGAACGCCATCCGGCATTCGGATTCGGGGCGTGAACCGGGCGGCTCGGTGTCCGTGGTGGTGTGCCGGGAGGCGGGGATCGTCCGGGTGGAGGTGATCGATCAGGGGGCGCCCACCAGTAAGCCCGAGGTCGTCACGGATCTCGATGAAGAGGACTGCGCGGGCAGAGGACTGTGGCTGGTGAGTCGAATCGCCTCAATGTGGGGCTGGCATGAGGGGATGACGGGCCAGGTGGTGTGGTTCCAGCTCGCGGAATCCGCGTGAAGCGTGCTCGCCGAAAGTCGTACTTCACTCAAGAGGAGAAAGAGAGATGACGGATACGCGGACAGAATTCGAGCGGCGTCGTGCGGCGCAGATGATTTCGCACGACGCTCGCGAGACTGAAGCGCCGGAATCGCGTGCGGCTCCCGCGTTGCGGGTCGTCCCATCCGGCAAGACCGGCGGCCCCAGCGGAGCCCTCCTCGCCATCCGCCGACGGGAGATCATCGACATCCTGGCGACGCGGATCACCAGCGGCGAGCTACGCGAGGGCGCGCGAATGCCCAGCGTCCAGCAGTTGATGATCGCCTATGCCATCCCCCGGAGCACCGCTGTACGAATCCAGCGCGAGCTCCGAAATCGACGAATGATACACAATGTGCCTGGTGTCGGTTTCGTGGTCGGTGTTCCCACGGGGCCGGTTCTGCCGCCGCGTGTGTCGGTGCAGGATCAGATCACCCAGATCGCCACGGAGTTGGCCGAGATGATCCGTACCGGCAAGATCGCCGCACACGAGCGGGTCACGACCCAGCGCCAGCTGATGACCGAACACGGCATCTCCAAAGCGACTGCCTGGGGCATTCTGACCCGCCTCACCGCCAAGGGCTGGACTTACGAGATCCCGTACGTGGGCACGCTGGCGTCGCCCCGCCATCTATGGCCGCCCAAAGGCACGTCAATGGCCCTGAGCCCGGCACCGGCCGACCATGTCCGCAAGTCCCGCCGCACGACGACCGGCCTGACTCCTCGCGGCGACCGCGACCAGGAAAACGCGCCGTGAACGAGCGCCAGCCTCACGTGCCGAACCAGTTACGCGCCTGGACCGCGGAATACTAGGGCGCAACGCATCCGCCCAGTAGCGGAGAGTTGGACAGCAGGTGAGAAACAGTGATCGACATCGATGACGAAGCCCTGGCGCCGGCCGCCGACGAGTTGGGCACGACAAGCAAGGTCACGACCGTCAACGCGGCGCTGCCCCGGGTCGCCGAGCAGGGCGCGAGCCGCCGCATGCCGGCCGACATGATGAGCATGGAACTCGACCTTGACCCGGACACCATGAAAGGCGCCTGGCGTTGACACTGTGCCTGGTCGACAGACCGCATGGTGGGCCCTGCTGAAGGGTGGAGATGTGTTCGCAGGCAGCACAAATGGCCGATCTGGCCGTGGCTGACAAGTTGTAACAACCGACGGCCAGAAGCCTCTTCTCCTCCGGCACCGCTCTTCAGCCTTCTGATGATCGAACCATCAGGATGGAAGGCTCAGTAGCTGTCGCTCCAGCGATACCAAGGACCCTGGATGTGCTCGAAAGACGAAGCGACCGACGGGTTGGAGTCGTCGACCGGTGCGTGCTTAGGGCTCCAGACGTAGCCGTAGGGGTCCACGCCGGGCCCGTTTTCGTCCACCTGGAAATAGACACGGTCGCCCTCTCGGTAGATGGCCTGAAACTCGATCCCCCCGATCTCCTGCGGCCGAGTTGTTGTGCCGTCGTCCGGGCCGGCCGTCCGGGCCACCTGCTCCATCTCGGCGAGGGAGGGCACGATGCGTTCCTCGCTGTGCCCGCAGGACGTTAGCGATGCCAGTGCGACGCAGGCGACCAGTTTCCTCACGCTTGATTGTCCCGTCTCGAGATGTGCCAGCGGCGCCGTTGAGGAGATCGTGCAGCGCGACAAACATCGTTGGGCCGCCTCGCCTTCGGCCCAGCGGGCGGGCCTGACCGTACGTGAGACCGCATCCAGATGGGAAGCAGCAACTTGGAGCCGCCGGTAATGGAATCGCCTGCCTTACCTGCGCTTGGACCTATGGACGCCCACGTGATGGGCCGCCTCCGCGACTGCTGAGGCGCAGCCGGTCACACCGTGATGTCCAGGGGGTCTCCGATGGGGAGCCAGGTGAGGGTGTCGCGGAGCACGGATGGGCGGGTCGCCAGTTCTCGCTGGACGCCTTCGCGGTTCTCCCGGAAGTGCTGCCAGCCTTCATAGTGGATCGGCAGCACGGTGTGCGGGGTGATCGTCTCGCAGAGGCGGACGGCCTGCTCGGCGGTCATCGTGTAGCGCAGCGGGCCGGTGAGCGGGAAACCGACGCCGCCCAGGTGGAGCAGGATCGTGCCGGGCCGTAGCCGGGTGGCCGTGGCCTGGACGGCGCGGGTGTACACGGTGTCGCCGGTGATCCAGAGCGGGCCATGGGCCTGGCCGGGCCAGGTGAGCGCGAAGCCGATGACGTCGCCCACGATCGGCCTGCTCAGCGGGGGACCGTGCCGGCACGGGGTGGCGGTGATGTCGATGGCCGGCCGCCCGGGGGCTTCCAGGCGTGTCGTCTCATCGGCGCGCAGGCCGCGGGCCGCGCCGGGGATGGCCGGTGCGCCCGAGCGGGTCGTCACGATCACCCCGGCGGTGGGCAGCAGGGCCCGGCCGGCGTCGTCGAGATTGTCGCCGTGGTGCACGTGAGTGAGCAGGATCGCGTCGATGGGCGGCAGGTCGGCGGGGGCGACGGCGGGACCGGTGAGCTTGCGGGAGGAGGTCCCCCAGCCGAACGCGTAGGTACGGCCGGGCGGGTCGAAGGTTGGATCCGTCAGGAGCCGCCAGCCGCCGACGTCGATGAGCACGGTGGGGCCGCCGATGTGGGTGAACCGGACCGTCGTCACGGAACATCTCCGGTGGGGGTCGGGGATGGAGATCGAATCCCCGGGACGTTCCGGGGATTCGATCTCCAGTCCAGCTCAGGAGTGGTCGAGAGCCCAGGCCAGGGCGCGGTCCGCGATCTCTTCCCAGCCCTTTTCCGCGGGCATCAGGTGGGCCCGGCCGGGGTATTCGATCACTTCGGTCACGGTGTTGGACTTGTAGTGCTTGGTGTTGGAGCGCTGCACGCTCGGCGGCATCAGGTTGTCGTTCTCACCGGCGATGAACAGCAGCGGCTTGCGGTCGTCGTTGTGGTAGTTCACCCAGTTGTCGTCCTTGCCCGGGTGGATGTTGGCCAGCGCGCTGCCCCAGAAGATGTTGCCGGAGGCGGGGATGTGGTAGCGCTCGTACGTGGCGCGGGCTTCGTCCTCGGGGAAGGTGTTGGTGAAGGCGTACTTCCACTGCTCGTACGTGAAACCGACCGCCTTGTGACGGTTAGCCGGGTTCTTCAGCACGGGGAACGTGGCCTTGATCTGTGACAGCGGGATCACCTTGACGCCCTCGGTGGGCGCGGAGTTGATGGCCACGCCGGCCGCGCCGTACCCGTGGTCGAGCAGGATCTGGGTGAACACGCCGCCGGCCGAGTGGCCCATGATGATCGGCGGGGTCTCCAGGCCGCCGATGAGCGTCTCCAGCGACTCGATGATCTGCGGGACGGTGACCTGCTCGATCGGGGTGGGGTCGGCGTTGAGCGCCTCCACCTCGACCTCGAAGCCGGGGTAGGCGGGGGCGTACACCTTGAAGCCCTTGGCCTCGTAGTGGGTGACCCAGTGCTCCCAGCTGCGAGGGGTAACCCAGAAGCCGTGAATCAGGACAATCGTGTCGGGTTTCATTGGCACTCCTTTATCGGGTGACGGCGTGCGCGGACGGAACCGCCGCGGTCGCGGCGGCCGGGTTCGCTGGTGACGGGCTCAGGAGCGGAGAAATTCGAGCAGGTCGGCGTTGAGCTGCTCCTTGTGGGTGTCGGTGATGCCGTGGGGTGCGCCCGGGTAGACCTTGAGCACCGCGTCCTTGATCCGCGCGGCCGAGGCCTTGCCGCCCACCTCGAACGGCACCACCTGGTCGTCGTCGCCGTGGATGACGAGCGTGGGCACGTCGAAGGCGTCCAGATCGGGGCGGAAGTCGGTGGCTGAGAACGCCGCCACGCACTCGTACGCGTTCCGGTGCCCGGCCTGCATGCCCTGCCGCCAGAACGCGTCGCGCATCCCCTGGGAGGGGTCGGCGCCGGGGCGGTTGCCGCCGAAGAACGGCCCGTCGGCCAGGTCGCGGTAGAGCTGGGCGCGATCGGCCAGCGACCCGGCGCGGATGGCGTCGAAGACGTCGATCGGCACCCCGCCCGGATTGTCCTCGGTCCGCAGCATGAACGGCGGCACGGCGGACACCAGGGCGATCTGCCGTACCCGTCCAGTGCCGTGCCTGCCGACGTAGCGGGCGACCTCGCCCCCGCCGGTGGAGAACCCGGCCAGGGTCGCGTCCCGCAGGTCGAGCGTCTGGATCAGGGTGGCCAGGTCGTCGGCGTAGGTGTCCATCTCGTTGCCGTCCCAGGTCTGGGACGACCTGCCGTGGCCGCGGCGGTCGTGGGCGATGACGCGGTAGCCGTGGCCGGCCAGGAAGAGCATCTGCGCCTCCCAGCTGTCGGCGTTGAGCGGCCAGCCGTGGCTGAGCACGACCGGACGCCCCGCCCCCCAGTCCTTGTAGAAGATCTGCGCGCCGTCGGCGGCGGTGACGAACGACATGAGCGCTCCTGTCTGCGGAACCAGCGGACGGGCTCGATCCTCAGCCGCGGGGCGGTCCGTCGAATCCCGTGAAGCGCGTAGTCGTGAATCGGCTCAGTCGCCGAGTGCCTGCGCGAGCTGGCGCCGGGAGGTCACCCCGAGCTTGCGGAAGATCTTGCGCAGGTGGTAGTCGACCGTGTTCGCGCTGATGAACAGCTGGGCGGCGATCTCGGCGTTGGTGGCGCCCCGGCGGGCCAGCCCGGCGATCGTCATCTCCTGCGGCGTCAGCTGGTTGGCCGTCTCGGGCGAGCGGGCCCGGGCGCGCTCTCCGGTGGCCAGCAACTCCTGGCGGGCCCGCTCGGCGAAGCCGGCCGCGCCCATCTCCTCGAACATGGACAGCGCGAAGCTCAGCTGGTCGCGAGCGTCCCTGCGCCGCTTCCCCCGGCGCAGCCACTCGCCGTACAGCAGGTACGCGCGGGCCAGCTCGCCGGGTGCCCTGACCTGGCCGAGCAGGCCGATCGCCTGGCGGTAGAGCGCGTCGGCGTGCTCACCGTAGGCGAGCAGCGCCTGCGAGCGGGCCAGCACGCCGAGCCCGCGTGCCGAGCCGCTCGCGGTCGCCCGAGTCGCCAGCGTGCCGGCGGCGGACTCGGCCAGCACCCGGTCGCCGACGCGGACGGCGGCCTCCACCAGGTCGGGCAGCAACCGCGTGTGCATGGCCATCCGGTCCTTGCCCACCAGGCCCTGAAGGATTGCGCTGGCCTCGATGTAGTCGCCCCGGCTCAGCGTCAGAATGCTCAGGCCGATCCGGCCGATCGCCTCCACCGCGCCGTTGCCCAGCAGCGTGGCCGCCTCCATCGACCGCCGCAGCGCCGCCGGGACCGTGTCGTTCTCGGCCCGCCACGCCAGCAGCTCCGGATGCCGGTAGATCTCCCACATGTCGGCGGTCGCGCCGATCGCCGAGCGAATGTGGTAGTCCTCCCGCACCAGCGCGTCCGCCGTCGCCAGGTCACCGAGGATGGTCTCGTGCATCGACCAGCAGTACAGCGCGATGTCGAGGTAGAACAGCGCCCCGGTACGGCGGGCGACCTCCGCGGCCTTACGCATGAGGGCGGACTGCGCGTCGTCGTCCCACAGCACCATGGCCATGGTGACGGCCAGTGAGAACTTCTGCAGGAGCTCCTCGTCTGAGGTGATCGGGTCGAGCAGCGCGGCGACCGCCTGCCGCAGATGCGGCACGGCCGCCTCGTAGCCGTCGAGGATCAGCACCGAGAAGGCGCGCATGACCGGATCCGCCTCGACCAGCGACAGCCCGGCCTGGGCGATCTCCGCCAGCGTGGTGCCCTCGATGAGGTGCTCGGCCGTCACGGCCCGTTCCGCGGCCTTGACCAGCGCGTCGTTGGCCAGCCCCGGCGCCTGGCCGGCGAAGGCCTTCGCGGCGGCCAGGCACAATGCCGGCGCCTGGCCGAACGCGCCCGGCGCGCCCAGGGAGATGGGCGCGGTCGCCCGCACCATCAGCACCCGGCCCCGGCTGACGTCGTCGAGCGAATCGAAGTCCAGCGCCTCCAGGAGCGTCTGGGCCTGCAGCGGCGCTCCGCCGTTGAACGCGGCCTCCGCCGCCGTGATCCGGCGCCTGTCCTGGTCGGCTCCCTCGGGGGTCAGCTCGGCGGCGCGGGCCAGGAAGGTCGCGCGGGCGGCGAATCCGCCGCGACCGCCGGCCCGGTCGGCCGCGCGTTCCAGCGCGGCGGCGACGCTCTCGTCGGGCCCGATGCAGGCGGCGGCCAGATGCCAGGCCCGCCGGTCTGCGTCGGCCGGGCGGGTGGTGGCGGCGGCCAGCGCGCTGTGGGCGTGCCTGCGCGCCACGCTGGTGGCGCCGCCGTAGATCGCCGAACGGATCAGCGGGTGCCGGAACTCCGCGGCGGTCCGCAGCGCCACCAGACGCGCGGACTCGGCCGGTCCGGTGGCGTCGGCGTCGATCCCCAGCCGCCGGGCCGCGCCGGTGATGTGACCGAGGTCCCCGCTGGGTTCGGCCGCGGCCAGCAGCAGCCAGGTCTGGGTGGCCTGCGGCAGTTCACGTACCTGACGTAAGTAGTGCTCCTCCAGCCGGAGGCCCACCGGCAGCGGGTCAGGCAACGACAGTCCGCCGCTCAGCTGGTCGGCCGACAGCTCCCGGCCCAGGTCGGTCAGGGCGAGCGGGTTGCCGGCCGTCGCGGTCACGATCCGGGCCGCCACCCGGGCGTCCAGCCGCCCGCCCACGACCGAGTTCAGCAGGTCCAGCGCGTCGGTCTCGGCCAGGCCGGTGATCTCGGCGGCCGGCAGGCCGGCCAGCCCGTGGAAGTCGGGGCGGGCGGCGAACACCAGGCCGATGCCCTCGGCGTGCACCCGGCGGCCGACGAAGGCCAGCACGCCGAGCGACTCCTCGTCCAGCCACTGGGCGTCGTCCACACAGCACAGCACCGGCTCCCGCGCGGCGAGTTCCGCCAGCAGGTTCAGGGCGCCGAGCCCCACCAGGAACCGGTCGGCCGGCGGCCCGTCGGCCAGGCCGCAGGCCACCCGCAGGGCCGTACGCTGCGATGGGGCGAGCCCGTTGGGCTCTTTCAGTAGCGGCAGGAGCAGGCGGTGCAGCGCGGCGAACGCGAACGCCGCCTCCTCTTTCACTCCGGCCACCCGGAGCACGCGCACGCCGGGCGCGTGGGCGGCGATATGGTCGAGCAGGACGGTCTTGCCGATGCCGGCGTCCCCCCGCAGGACCATGGTCCCGCTCAGGCCCTCGCGTAACCGGGCCACGAGAAGATCGAGCGCCTCGCGTTCCCCAGCCCGTCCCGTGATCATTCAAACGCCTCTCAGCTGGGCCTGATGGACCGAGCGTGCGTGATGCGAGGCAATTGAACCAGTGCCGTTCCCACCTGACCAGATTCCCTGCTCGGGCACGAGGCCACGGCAGCTACATCATCAGCCAGTACGCCGACGTGGAACGCGCCATGAAGGACCCCGATCAAGTCGTTCGTCAGCCTGCCGCTGGCGGCGGGCGGCGAGACCACCACCTGCCTGGTACGCAACCTGCTGGACAACCCCGCCCAGCTGGCGGTGTGGCGGGACTCCTGCGTCCTTGTGAGCCGCTAGGGGCGTGGGCCGGGAAACCCGTTGGGAAACTGTCGGGGGTCGGTGATAGAAAACAGGTTCGATGTTGTCGCTGACCTGTGGCCGAGGGGAGCCGTGCTGTGACGACCGGTAGCTCGGAGTTCTCCGTTTCGGGTCCGTCGTATGACCGGCGTGGGCCGGTGCGGTGGCTCTGGTCGCATCTGCGCCGCCATCCGATGCATCTGGTCGGGTTCCTTGGCGGGTCGCTGGTCATGGTGGTGCTCAACGCCGCGGTTCCGCAGCTTACCGGCGCGGCCTTCGACGCCGTGCTGGGAGAGCGGGGGGAGCCGTCGTCCGCGTTGGGCCTGATCGCGCTCGGGCTGCTGGCGATCGTGACGGCTCGTGGCCTGTTCGACCTCGTCGCGCGGCTGTCGAGTGAGGTTCTGGCCAAGCGGCTGGAGCGTGACGCCCGCGACGAGCTCTACGTGAGCCTGCTGGGCAAGAGCCAGACCTTCCACAACCGGCAACGGGTCGGCGATCTCATGGCCCGGGCCGCCAATGACATCCGGCAGCTCTCCATCATGGTCACGCCGGGCGCCGATCTGATCGTCGACTCCGGGCTCAACGGCCTGGTGCCCTTCTTCTTCATCGGCGTGATCGACCCGCGCCTCCTGCTGGTGCCCACAGTCTTCGCGGTCGCCTTCGCCTTCTCGCTCTGGCATTACATGCGGCAGCTCAACCCGGTGGCGACCCGCATGCGCGAGCAGTTCGGCGACCTGAACGCGGGGCTGAGCCAGGCGGTGCGCGGCATCGAGGTCATCAAAGTGACCGCGCAGGAAGGGCAGGAGCGGCGGCGGTTCCGGTCCCAGGCGCGCCTCTACCGTGACTCTTTCGTCCGCAACGGTCTGGTCCAGGCCCGCTACCTGCCGACTCTCCTGTTCGCCTTCGCGATGGCCGGGGCGTTGTGGCATGCCCTCTCCCTTCAGGCCGCGGGAGCCATCACTATCGGCGAGCTGGTCGCCTTCATGGGGCTCATGAGCATGCTGGCCTTCCCGACCCAGATGTCGATCTTCACCTTCTCGATGCTCCAGATCGGCATCGTGTCCTCTCGCAGGATCCTGAGCATCATCAACTCCGAGATGGAGCTGGAGCAGCGGGCCGACGGCCACACCGCGCCCATCAGCGGGGAGATCGTCTTCGAGGACGTGACGTTCGGCCACGAGGAGGGGGAGCCGGTGCTGCGCGGGGTGACGTTCACCGTGCGCCCGGGCGAGACGGTGGCGATCGTCGGCGAGACCGGCTCGGGCAAGAGCACGCTGACGAAGCTCGTCCCCCGGATCTACGACGTCACCTCGGGCCGGATCCTCGTGGACGGCGTCGACGTGCGCGACTGGGATCTAGATTCGCTGCGTTCCCAGATCTCCACCATCGAGCAGGACATCGTGCTCTTCTCCCGGTCGGTGGCCGAGAACATCGCTTTCAGCCAGGGCCAGCGGGCCGATCGCGAGTCCGTCGTCAGGGCGGCGGAGGACGCCCAGGCCGCCGAGTTCGTCGCCGAGCTCGACGACGGCTACGACACGGTCATCGGCGAGCGCGGCGTCACCCTTTCGGGAGGTCAGCGCCAGCGCCTGGCCATCGCGCGGGCGCTGTTGACCGACCCGGCCATCCTTGTGCTCGACGACTCGACCAGCGCCATCGACTCCGCCACCGAAGACAAGATCCAGCAGGCGATCGGCCGCGTTCTCGACGGCCGTACCACGCTCATGATCACCCATCGTCTCTCCCAGATCCGCTGGGCGGACAAGGTCCTGCTGCTCAGGCGCGGCGAGCTGGTCGACTACGGCACACACGACGAACTGCTGGCGCGCAGCCGCCTCTACCGGCGCATCTTCGCCCACTACGACGAGGTCACGGACACGACCGGAGCGCCGGTCCTGGCGAGCGAGCAGGGAGGGGCGCGCTGATGGGCTTCCTCATGGACGGCCTCGACGCCGAAGATTACGACCGCGGCTACCGCGACCGTGACCTGCTCCGCCGAATCGCGTCGTACTTCCGGCCGAAGCTGGGTGCGATGTTCCTGGTGGCCGTCATGATCGTGCTGGCCTCGACGAGCCAGGCGGCCATGCCGCTGGTGGCCAGCTGGGGTGTGGACGCGATCGAGGACGGCACGATCGGCGAGGTGGGCTGGCAGCTCACGGCGGCGCTCCTGCTCGCCGGCGCGCTCGGCTGGGTGTTCAACTTCGTGCGGCAGGCGTACAGCGCGAGAGTCACCGGCGACGTCGTCCTCGGCCTGCGCGAAGACGCGTTCGACGCGGTGCTGGAGCGCGATCTCTCGTTCTACGACGAGACGCCGTCAGGCAGGATCGTCAGCCGGGTGACGTCCGACACCGACGACTTCGCCACGGTGTCCACGCTGACGATGGACCTGATCAGCCAGGTCCTGATGGTGGGCTTCGTCACCGTTCTGCTGTTCCTGCGCAGCATCGAGCTCGCCCTGCTGACCCTGCTGGTGGTGCCGGTCGTGATGGGCCTGGCGCTGCTCTTCCGGCGCCTGGCCAGGGCCAGCACCCGCAGAGCGCAGCGCTCGCTGAGCCGGGTCAACGCGAACCTGCAGGAGACCATGGGCGGCATCGCGGTCGCCAAGAACTTCCGCCAGGAACAGCAGGTCTACGACGAGTTCCGGCCCATCAACCGGCAGAGCTACCAGGTGACGCTCAGGCAGGGGTTCGTCTTCTCCACCATCTTCCCGGTGCTCTTCCTGGTGGCCGGGCTGGCGACGGTCGCGCTCGTGCACCTGGGCGGCACAGCGGTGCTAGCGGGCGGCCTGTCCGCCGGTGACTGGTATCTCTTCCTTCAAGGGGTGGCGCTCTTCTGGTTCCCGCTGACGTCCATCGCCGCCTTCTGGTCCCAATTCCAGCAGGGCCTGTCCGCTTCGGAGCGGGTCTTCGCGTTGATCGACGCCCCGCCCCGCGTGGTGCAAACCGCCGCGGAGCCCGCCGGGACGCTGGCGGGCCGCATCGAGTTCCAGGACGTCACCTTCGGCTACGACCCGGCCAGTCCCGTGCTCCGGGATTTCAACCTGATCATCGAAGCCGGTGAGACCGTGGCGCTCGTCGGACACACCGGTGCGGGCAAGTCGACGCTCAGCAAGCTGATCACCCGGTTCTACGAGTTCCAGGAAGGCCGCCTGCTGATCGACGATCACGACGTCCGCACCCTGGACCTGGCCGGTTACCGCCGGCAGATCGGCGCGGTCCCGCAGGTCCCCTTCCTGTTCAGCGGCACGGTCGCCGACAACATCCGCTACCCGAGACCCGAGGCCGACGACGAGGAGGTGCTCGCCGCCGCGGCGGCCGTCGGGGGCGGCGACTGGCTCGACGCCCTGCCCCACGGCTTGCTCACCGACGTCGGCGAACACGGCCGTGCCCTGTCCATGGGCCAGCGCCAGCTCGTCGCCCTGGCCCGCCTGCTGATCCAGGATCCGGCGATCGTGGTCCTCGACGAAGCCACAGCCAGCGTCGACCCATTGACCGAGGCCCAGATCCAGGAAGGACTCGACCTCGTGCTGGCCGGCCGGACCTCAATCGTCATCGCGCACCGGCTGTCCACGATCGAGCACGTCGACCGCATCATCGTGCTGGACCACGGCCAGATCGTGGAGGAAGGCGACCACGCGACCCTCCTGGCTCGCGGAGGCCGCTACTGCCAGGTCTACAACACCTACTTCCGCCACCAGTCCCCTAACTACCGGGCCGGCACCGGATTCGTCCCCGTCGGCAACCCAACGCCGCCGCGATAGCGGGTAGCACCGCCGATGATGACCATGGACTGGCACCTACCCACCGATCCAGTTAGATCCAGTTAAAGGTGAGACAAGCGGCTCGTGTGGCGGAAACTGGACATCCTTGGTTCGCCTGTGATGCGACGGAAAAGCTCGATCATGATTTGCCGACGTCAGAGCGAGGTCGTCCCGACGGGGCCGACCCAGCGCAGGTCCGGCAGGTTGACGACGATCGCCTCCTGCGTGGTGCGCGCGATGACGACCACGGCCTCCTCTTCGGAGTCGGGGTTCTCCTCACGGTGCGGCACCCACGGCGGAACATAGATGTAGTCGCCGGGACCGGTGCGCAGCGTGGTCTCGCGTGGCTCACCGTCGCCGGTCTCGTCGAGGAAGACGAACTGCGGATGGCCGCTGACCACATAGATCCCTGTCTCGGAGCGGCCGTGATGGTGGTTGGCGGATGCGGTGGCCGGTGCGACATGGGTCTGCCCCATCCACAGGTTCTCCGAGCCAACGGTCCTTCCCGACACCGCCTCCAGTCGCCGCATGCCATCGGTCTGCGCCGTATGCCCAGACAGGGACGTGCGCTTCACCTGGTACAGACTGCGATGGAATCCGTCTTCTGAGACACTCACGTGCGGCCTCCTTCGACAGCGCGCCAACGGTACGACACCGAGGCCACGCTCTCGCTGCCATGAAATAGATCCTTTAGCCCGATGGATACCCGCCGGGGCGACAGGTGCTCACCGCGCTGACGCCCGCACCATCGGTATGGTGGCGACGATCGCAGGACAGCGCCGCCACGTCCGCACCCTCATGATCGTCTCGTTCAGTCTATCTACCGGGATTAAGGATCACCTACAGGGCCAGCGAGGGCGCCGACGGGCCACTTCGGAGACCGTCGCTCACCCGAGCGCTTCGGGAGGGACAGCATGCCGCTGCGAAACATGAATACGGTGATCAGGTAGAGATTCCCCGCAGGCTGGAACCGCTCAGCCAAGCCGACCAAGCCTTGAGTCATCGTGGATGGTTCTCATTCATCCGTACGGCTCCCGCCTGCCTTCGCGGAGCCGTGCACGTTCCGCTAACTCATCCAGCACACGCGGCGATTCAGGTAATGTCCGGACTGTGAAGCTGGCTTCCCGAATCGCCGCTGCCGGAGTCTGTTTCGTCACGCTGACGGGGTGCTCCTCCGAACCACCACCACCGACACTCGCGATGGCGACCCACAATTTGGTGACCGATGGCGAAAAACTTCTCGCGTCTTATCTGGTCCAGCGTGTGGGACGGTTTCGGATAACCGAAAAAGCCGAAAAGGATTCGGATACCGCCTGCGTCCCCGGGTCGAAACAACGATTCTTTCGCGCGCAAGGGACCTTCCTCAATCCAGAACGGCCAGATCCTGGCCTCGCGGCGGGAGCGGCTCAAGGCGCACTTCTCGTAATGAACTACGACAAACTCGTTGACAATCTCGATTTTTGGGACAACGACTTGTCAGTGGTCGTCTTCCATAAGCCCGAATCCGCGGTGACATTCATGGTCGCAGCACGGATTACTGAACCACACATCCTGATCGTCGGTAAGACCGATTGCATCAAGCCTGGCGAGTGACGGTCTCTGGAGAGTGACGGTCTACTCTCACGACGTGGGCAGCATCGCGGTCCCGCGAAGCTGCTCGGCTGTTCGCCGAAGATTCCGCGCGGTCATCCTGCATGTTTCGACAAGTTCGGCCATCCCCTTGTCGAGGTGATGTGACGCGTCAGCGAACCTGTCCGCGGCGCCTCCTGTCCAATACCCGCCGCTACGGCCGGGACCCATGAGAATACCCTTGAACACCACCTCAAGCTCTCCTGCGCGGCTCTCAAATATCCTGGCCAAAGCCTCCTTCTCCATCGCTTCCTGAAGAATCCGGTGCGGATTACCTGCCACGGCTTTATCCTCCTCGGGCCTCAAGCGCCTTTACCAGCGCAGGGTAGAGGCGGCCTCGAAATGCCTGCCAGAGCTGCTCTCGATCTTCAAGTGTGAGTGCATCATGCCCGTGGCGTGACAGTGACTTCTCCAATTCCCTGACCTCAAAGTCGATAATCCTCTCAGCCACCACTCCGGCCGTTTCGGGGGTTCCCGCGTCGAGGCGACCTTTGAGGAGGTCACCCACCGCGTCTTTCGGGCCGTTGGTGTAGTAGTCGACCGCAGTGCTGTCCAGTGGGCTGGCATCCTTGAAGAGCCGGTTGAGGCCGAAGGTCACCGGCAGAAGAGCGGCATCAGCGATCAGGTCGTTGAACTCGTCGTCGTTGAACTCGGCGTAGGTGGAACCGCCCAGCAGCAGATTCGACAGCCCGCCTGCCTCCGCGCTCAGCCGGGTGTAGTCGGCGCGTTCGGCCGGATCAGAACTGAAGGGATGGGCCTGGCCGATGTCCAGACCCCGGACATACGCGTGGAAGTCAGACTGCAACGTCTTGGCGGTTTCCGGGTCCTGCATGAGGGCGCCCACGAACCGGGCCGCCACATCCTCGTGTAAGTCCTTCCAAGGACCGGACGGGACCAGGCCCAGTTCCGGAGAATCGGCGTAAATTTGGCCGCGTGCCAACTCGCCCAGGTACGGTGTCAGGTTCTTGGCTAAGGCTTTGTTGATAGGTGAGTTCTCAAAAGAGGCGAAGTGGCCGGACGGATTCTCCGTGCCGTCATAGCCGACTGCGTTGATCAGATTGATCCAGGCGCGTTCGCGCGTCGCCGCCGAACCGATGCCAGAATCCAGCGCGCGGCCCAGAGCCGTGGCGAGCAGGGCAGGGAATTCACTGGTCCCGGTGCCCTTGACCAGTTGGGGCCGGAGCAACTTCCCGGCGATCTCCTCGTGCTCGGCCAGGAGCTTCTGCAGGGCCCCGGGGTTGGCGGTGTAGGCGCGGGCCACCAGGACGCTGTTCCAGTCCGGGCCCATCATTAGGGGGGCCGAACCGGTGGCACGCGAGCCGAACTGGCGGACGCCGACCTCGTTGAGGAAGGGCCCGGAAGGGCGGGCGAGCGCCACTATGGCCGACAGGGTGGCCGGATCGGCGCGCGCCAGGACGTTTTCCCGCCAGCCCGCCGGAAGGCGGTCGGATGCCTCCGCGGCGGTGAAGGCGGTTGCCAACGCGCCCAGCGACTCTTGTGCCGTGGCCCAGATCTCCGCGCGGAGACCGCGGCGTGGGCCGGCGGTGTGGAAATCCATCCACTTCCCGAAGATCGTGTGCACGGTCTCGACTCCGCCCAGCGCGCGTAGGAACGCTGCCGCGTAGGCGGGATCGCGCGTCTCGTCGAGGCCTGCGGCGGCCAGCGCCGCATCCACCTTCGCCCAGGACTGCGGCGTGTCCTCCGTCTGGTGAGCGGCTAGCGCGTCGGCCAACGTCATGCCCGCGCGCTTCCCCGCCGCGGCCGCCTGCTCCTGGCTCACGAACGGCAGGCTCACCGTCGTCAGGCCGAGTGGCCGATCGGGCAGCACCTGCTGCAGCACTTCAAGACGCCATCGCAGGTCCGCTTGCGAGTCATGAAAGAACGCCCATGCCCGGTGCATCGCCGTGATCCCGCCTGCACCGGCCCAATCCGCGCCCGCCTCGGCGATCGCGGCCTCCAGCCCCGGCCGTATCCCCGCCAGAATGCTCTTCCCCGATTCCAACCGCCGGATCAACGCGTGCACCCCGGCTGGGTCCATCCCCATGAACTCGGCCACTGCGCCTCCCGCACCAGAGACTAATCAGCCCAGCCCAGGTGGTCCGCCAGACCAACGACATGGAGCCCCAGGTACTTAAAGAGTTGCTATGGAGCTACATGCGTGAATTTGTGCTGGTCTGATCACCTTCAACGCTTGGGATCAAGTACCTGTGCGTCTCAGTGTCCGAGGAGCTCCGTCAACCTGGCCGGGAGCGTGGGTTCTGGTCAGGGTGGTGTAGCGGGTGGTTAGGTCGCGTTCGGCTTTTTCGGTGAGGGTGCCGAGGAGGCGGAGGCGGGATAGGCCCCCGTCGGGGTAGATGTCGAGGCGGGCGTGGGTGATTTTGCGGGGGCTGTCGAGGCGGAAGCGGTGGGGGGTGTCGGGTTGGAGGCGGGTTTTGGGGAGGAGGGGGAACCATTTCGCGGTGGTGGGGGGGATTTCGGCGCGGGAGTCGGTGGCGGTGATGGCGGCCCAGCCGGGGGCGTTGAAGAGGAGGTTGGTGGTGTCGAGTTCGGCGATGGCGACGCGGCCGGGGGCGGGGAGGCGAACGATCAGCCAGTCGTTGGCGTTGTCGCGGCGGCGGGCGGTTTCCCAGCCTTCTGACTGGTTGCGGGCCAGGCCGGGGGCGATGACGTTGGCGGGGGTGGAGTAGAACTCGTTGGAGCAGGCGACGATGGTGGCGCCGTTCTGGAGGGCGGCCAGGTCGATGGTGAGGCCGGTGAGGAAACGGGGGTCGGGGACGACCTCGCCGTGGACGCGGAGGCGGGCGATGCCGCCGTCGGGGAAAATGTTCAGGCGGACGTGGGTGAAACGGCGGGGGTCGGCGACCTCGAACTCGTGGGCTGCGTCGCCGTCCAGGGCGACTTTGGGGACGATTTCCACCCAGTCGGTGAGTTCGACGGGGGCGAGGTGGCCGTCGGCGGCGCAGGCTTCGACGGAGGCGTACGGCGGGTAGTTGCCCTTGAACCAGGCGGTGTCGATCACTATGCCTTTGATCACTCCGGGGAGGCCGAGGCGGATGATCGCCCAGTCGAAGCCGGGGGCGCGGCGGCGGCGGGTTTCCCAGCCGTCGTAGACCTGGCCTTTGGGGCCGAAGGTGTGGGCTTGGAAGAGCGGGTTTCCGGGGCGGATGAGAGCTTCACGTTCGGCGAAGGATTCGTCGTTGGCGGCGATGACGGCACCCCCATATGTCCGCAACGCCAAGTCTGGAAATTTCGTGAAATCAGCCATTGGTGCCTCCAAGGTTGGTCATGTCCGCCCAACCAAATGCGGTCGTGATTAGTGCGCTGTGCCCGGCACAACGGCGGGCCGAGTGACAGTCCTGCGTGATCATGTTGGCTGGCCCTGAGCGAGACCATCGCGAATGGAGCGCTGCGCCCGAACACAAACAACAGGCACGATCCCGGGTGACCACGTTGATTGGCCCTAAGCGAGACCATCGCGAATGAAGCGCTGCGCCCGAACACAAACAACAGGCACGATCCCGGGTGACCACGTTGGCTGGCCCTGAGCGAGACCGTCGCGAGTGGAGTGCTGTACCCGAGCGCGAACGACGAGCACGGTCCGTCGTGATCATGGTGTCCGTCCGGAGCGGGAGCGTCGCGAATGGCGTGGTGCGTCCGGATACCAGTGACGGGTCGTAAGTTCGCGTGATCATGATTGTTGGTGTGGGGCGAAGAGGAATTGGCCCTGGGCATGGTCGTTGAGGGTTTGGCCGCGTAGCCAGGTGGTTTGGACGAGGCCTGTGAGGTTGTGGCCGTCGTAGGGGGTGATGGGGTTCTTGTGGTGGAGTTTGGTGGCGTTCACGGTGAATTGGCCGGTGGGGTTGAAGGCGACCAGGTCGGCGTCGTTGCCGATGGTGATCGTGCCCTTGGTGGGGAGGCCGATGAGGGCGGCGGGGGCGGCGGACATCCACTTGGCGACGTCTGGGAGGCCGTACCCGCGGGAGAGGGCTTCGGTCCAGATGATGGGGAGGCCGAGTTGGAGGGAGGCGATGCCACCCCAGGCGGAGGTGTAGTCGTGGGTGGTCAGGCCTTTGAGGTCGGCGGGGCAGGGGGAGTGGTCGGAGACGATGCCCATGAGGGTGCCGGTGGCGAGGCCGTGCCAGAGGGTGTCGCGGTTGGTGGACTCCCTGATGGGAGGGCAGCATTTGAAGGCGGGGCTGGTGACGTCCTCGGCGCTGAGGGTGAGGTAGTGGGGGCAGGTTTCGGCGGTGACGCGGATCCCGGACTGCTGGGCGCGGCGGAGGGGCTCGACGCAGGATCCCGCTGAGATGTGAACGATGTGGGCGCGACAGCCGGTCAGGGCCGCCGCGTCGATCACGCGTTCGACCGCGCGGAGTTCGGCGTCTTGGGTGCGCGAATCCAGGAATTCCGGATATGTCGGGCCGAGAGGGTCGGTGAGGGTGGCGGGGTCCTCCGCGTGCACGATCAGCAGGCCGTCGAGGGTGGCCAGGCGGCGCATCGCCTCGATGAGCCGGCCGGGGTCGAGGGCGGGGAACTCGTCGACGCCGGATGGTGAGAGGAAACATTTGACTCCGAAGACGCCGGCGGCGAGGAGGGGTTCGAGGTCGTCGAGGTTCGTGGGGATCGCGCCGCCCCAGAAGCCGACGTCCACGTGGCACTGGCCCTCGGCGGCCTTCTTCTTGATCTCCAGGGCGGACACCGTGGTCGTGGGCGGCAGCGAGTTGAGCGGCATGTCGACGATCGTGGTCACTCCCCCGGCCGCCGCCGCCCGGGTCGCGGACGCGAAGCCCTCCCAGTGGGTACGCCCGGGTTCGTTCACATGCACGTGCGTGTCCACCAGGCCGGGCAGCAGCGCGACCTCGCCGAGATCCACCGTCTCCCGCGCGGGCGGCGGCTCGTCGTAGTCCGCGAGGGCCGCGATCCGCCCATCCCGTACGGCTACCGCCAGCGCCCGCTCCCCATCCGGCACAACCACGCGCCGAGACCGCACAACCAGGTCGAACTCACTCACCGATATCCCCCAACCGCCAGCAATCGCTCCCCACCCGGGACAACCGCCGAAACCGCACGACCAGGCCGGACTCGCTCACCGATATCCCCCAACCGCCAGCGCCCGCTCCCCACGCGGGACGACCGCCGAGACCGTACGACCAGCCGGGACTCACTCACCAATATCCCCCAACCGCCCGCCGAGACCGTGCGACCAGGTCGAACTCACTCACCAATGTCCTCCAAGCGGGTCGCGGCGATGCGTACAGCGAGGCGTTCCAGCAGCGGGCCCGGCGTGGTCATGCAGACCTGGACATCGGGTTCGATGTCGGTCAGGGCGTATGCCTCATCGATGCCGGCCTTGCGGAGGGCCTCGTCTGAGATGGTGCGGCGGCCGCAGACGGCGACGACGGGGACGCCGTGGCGGGCGGCGGCGTTGGCGACGCCGATGGGGGCCTTGCCGCGCAGGGACTGGTCGTCGAGGGAGCCCTCGCCGGTGATCACCAGGCGGGCGCCTTGGACGTGGCGGTCGAAGTCCAGCAGGTCGAGCAGGTACTCGATGCCTGGGCGGATCTCGGCGTGCAGGAAGGCGAGCGCCGCGAATCCGACGCCGCCGGCGGCTCCCGCTCCGGGCTGCCCGGCCACGCCCATGCTGCGGACGACGCCGTCATGCTCGATCGCCCCGGCGAGCCCATGCGTGTGCGCGGCGACGGCAGCCAATCGGGCCAGCCCGGCCTCCAGGAGCTTCACCTGGTCCGGATCCGCCCCCTTCTGCGGCCCGTAGACGGCGGCGGCCCCGAACGGCCCGAGCAGGGGATTGTCCACATCGCTGGCGACCACGAACTCCAACCCGGCGACGGCATCGCTCGCATGATGATGCCCACTCCCAGCCTCATCCTCATGTCCCGAAATTTCGCGAATTCCCGCCATAAATCCGGAAATGTCGATTCGGGTGAGGTTGCGGAGTGCCCCTCCCCCGAATGGGAGATCGTTGCCCGCTTCGTCCAGGAATCGCGCACCAAGCGCCTGGGCCAGCCCGACGCCTCCGTCCGTGCACGCGCTCCCCCCGAGCCCGAGCACGATCCGCCGCGCCCCACCCCGAACCGCGTGCGCGATCAGCTCCCCCGTCCCGTAACTCGTCGCCGTCAGCGACGCGAGCCCTCCGGACAGCCTCCGCAGCCCGGACGCGTCGGCCATCTCGATGACAGCCGTCTCCCCCTGAATCGCGTACGAAGCGGCGACCCGCTCCCCCGTGGGCCCCGTGACCTCGACCTCCACGCGTTCGAACCCGCACGCCACCACGGCGTCCACGGTCCCATCGCCCCCATCCGCCACCGGCAGCGACACCGCCGGAACCCCCAGCCCGGCGGCGACGTGCTCCGCCACCTCCGGCGCGGTCAGCGACCCCTTGAACTTGTCCGGCGCGATGACGACGTGATCTCTCATGACGGCGACCTCAGACTCGGCAGCGGGTGACGCCTCATCATCCCGCCCCTGCCATAACAGCCCTGACGCAGCCCACCAGAATCGGTCCTGACGCGCCCGCCGATGCGCAAACCCGCCATTCAGTCACCACGATCGGCTTTGAAACGACGGTCACACGGACGCGACCCCGCCGGCGCTCCAGCTAGAACCCGACTCCAACCAGCCACCACGATCGGCGCAGCGGTTACAACCGATACTCCAGCGCTTCTACCAGCACTCACCGACGCGTCACCGCCCCACGATTCGACCATGCCTAGCTTTACAAAGTAGATCAACGACGAAGCCGCCCGGGTTCAGCTTCGGAGCAGCCGCTGATGTGCCATGGCTCCCCCCTCAGCAGCGGCTTGGTCGCTCACTGTGCGCAGTTCTCCGTCCTCGACCACGGTCCGCCCTCCGACGAAAAGGCGGGCCAGCGGCGGTGTCTGACCGTAGGCGAAGGCGACGACCGGATCGTCGATCGCCGAATAGAAGCCATCCACCCGCCACAACGCGATATCAGCGAGTTTGCCGGGCTCCAATGAGCCGATCTCGTCGGCCCGTCCGAGGCAGCGGGCTCCGCCCATCGTCGCCATCTCCAGCGCCTGCCGCGCGGTCAGCGCGGCCGGCCCGTACCGGGCCCGCTGGAGCAGCATCGCCATCCGGATCTCCCCGGCCAACGGCGTCATCTCGCTGGACGCCGCGCCGTCCACGCCGAGTCCCACTGGTGCGCCCGCCCGCAGCAACTCGCTGATCCGCGCGATCCCGGCCCCCAGCCGCCCGTTGGACGAGGGGCAGTGCGCCGTCCCCGTCCCGGTCGCCGCGAAACGCCGGATGTCCGCGTCGGTGAGGTGCACGCAGTGGGCCAGCCACACGTCCGGCCCGAGCCAGCCGAGCGACTCCAGATACTCCACCGGCAGCATCCCGAACTGCTCCCGGCAGTGCTCGTCCTCGTCGGCCGTCTCCGCGCCGTGCGTGTGCAGCCGTACCCCGAGCGACCGGGCGAGTTCGGCGGACTCCACCATCAACCGCCCGCTCACGGAGAAGGGCGAGCAGGGGGCGACCGCGATCCGCACCATCGACCCGAAGGAGGGGTCGTGATATTTCCGGACAGCGGCTTCGGTCTCGGCCAGGATCTCGTCACGCGTCTCGACGACCTCGTCCGGCGGCAGGCCACCCTGGGACTCCCCGCGGTCCATGGACCCGCGCCCGGGGTGGAACCGCAGCCCGACCTCCCGGGCCGCCTGGATCTCCGCGTCGAAGAGGTCCCCGCGCCCCTTCGGAAAAATGTAGTGATGATCGGACGCCGTCGTGCACCCCGACTTCGCCAGCCACCCCAGCCCCGCCGTCGCCGCCCCGTGCACGACCTCGGCGTCCATCCGCGCCCACAGCCGGTAGCTGGCCACCAGCCACTCGAACAACGTCCCGTCCGGCGCGACCCCCTGCGAGGCCCACTGGTACAGATGGTGGTGCGTGTTGACCAGCCCCGGCGTCGCCAGACACCCCCGCCCGTCGATCCGCTCCCCTTCCCCGGGGTACGCCCCTGACCCCACCGCCACGATCCGATCCCCATCAATGGCGATATATCCGGACGGAATCTCGGCCCCGATCACCGGCACGACGTACACGTTCTCGATGACGATCACGACGCGGCCTTCCTGGCGGCCGCCAGCCGTACCGCGTCGAGGATCTTCTCGTACCCGGTGCACCGGCACAGGTTCCCCGCCAGCGCCTCCCTGATCTCCGCGTCCTCCGGCACCCCGTCCGACGACGCGATCAGCGAGTGCGCCTGCACGATCAGCCCCGGCGTGCAGAACCCGCACTGCACGGCCCCGCACTCGACGAACGCGCTCTGCACCTGATCTAGATCGTCCCCGTCGGCCAGCCCTTCCACGGTGACCACGGAACGCCCCTCGGCCTGCCCGACGGCGACCAGGCAGGCACACACCGGCACACCGTCCAGATATACCGTGCAGGACCCGCATTCGCCCTGCTCACAAGCGTTCTTCGCCCCAGGAAGCCCCAGCCGCTCACGCAGCGCGTACAGCAGGCTCTCGCCCTCCCACACGTCGTCGGCGGTCATCGCCTCACCGTTGACGGTCACGTTCACCCGCATCAGGTCCCCCTGTATTCCGTCCAGGCCCAGCCAAGCGTGCGCCGCGCCATCACGGCCAGCGCGTGCACCCGGTAGTCGCGGGTCCCCCGCACGTCGTCGATCGGCGACGCGGCTTGGGCGACCAGCTCGCCGAACCGGCGCACGGTCTCCGGCGGCACGGAAGACCGCCCCTCCCAGTCCAACTCGCCTGCCAGGAACTCCTCGGCTTCACGGGCCCGGCGCGGGGTCGGCGCGGCCGAGCCGATGCCGGTCCCGACCGCGCGCCTGCCCGGACGCAGGGCGATCGCGAACGAGCAAACGGCGATCACCATCGCGTTCCTGGTGCCGATCTTGGAGAAGTACTGCGGCCCGTCCGCGTACGGCACCCGCACGGCGCGGATCAGCTCATCCGGTTCGAGCGCGTTGCGCTTGACCCCCGTGTAGAAGTCGCCGATCTGAATCATCCGGACACCGCGCACCGACTCGGCTTCGACGATCGCGTCCGAAGCGAGCAACGGCGGATGGCTGTCCCCCGCCGGGGAGGCCGCGCCCAGGTTGCCCGCCACCGTCCCCCGGTTGCGGATCTGCGGCGAGCCGACCGTCCGGGACGCCTGGGCGAGCCCCGGCAGCCAGCCGCCCAACTCGTCGATGAGCCGCGTATAGCTGACCCCGGCCCCGATCCGCAGCCAGCCGTCCTCGGACGTCCAGTCCCGGAGTTCGGCGATCGGGTTGAGGTCCAGCAGCGCGGCCGGACGCCCCTTGTCCAGATTGATCTCGACCATGACGTCGGTGCCGCCCTGGATGGGCGTGGCCTCCGGGCGGCCGGCCTTGACGGCCAGCGCCTCCGCCCAGGTGGTGGGTCGCAGAAAGTCCATGATCTAGTCCCAGGCCGGTCCGGCGCCGGGCGCGCCCTCGCGCAGCACCGCGCCCTCGATCAGCCCGTACGGACGGTCGGCCGCGATGAACACCTCACCGTCGTTGTCGAGCCCGAACGGCGACAGGTCAGCCAGGAAGTGGTGTTTGTTCGGCAGTTCGAGCCGGACTTCGGCGATCTCGGGGCATTCGGTGAGGACGCGGGAGCCCATCGCGTACAGGGTCTGCTGCAGGGACAGGCTGTAGGTGTCGGCGAAGGCCGCCATCAGGGCTTGGCGTGCTTTCTCGTAGGACTTGTCCCAGTCCGAGGTGCCGGAATGCCGCCACGTCGCCGTCACAGCCGTCGCCAGGATGCGGTCCCTGGTCTCCGGCAGGGTCGTGTACTCGTCCCGGACGAAACCCCAGAACTCGGAGTTGGTGGTGTTGAGCAGGACCAGATCCTTCAGCCCGGAGACCACCCACGCCTGCTCGCCGTCGTAGTGCACGACGCAGGTGCGGGTCTCGCGGCCGTTGCGGGCGAAGGAGTGGCCGCCGCGGCGGTCCCAGCCGTACTCGTCGATGGCCACCCGCGCCCGGTGGATGGTGGGCTGGGAGTCGACGAAGTGCCGGGCCAGCAGCAGCGCGAAGTCCTCGGCCGCGCCGATGCCGTGCTTCTTGGCGAAGGCGAACACGGTGTTCTTCTGCGTGTCGGTGGCCAGGATGGCGGCGTTGTCGCCGGACAGGTGCACCTCGGTCATGTCGCCGGACAGCGACGTGCTGACGTTGAGGTCCTTGATGTGGTGGGCGTCGCCGTGCTTGGTGACGCGGACAACCCGGGTCTCGGCCTTGCCGTACCGGTTCGGGCCCAGGACGAACAAACTAACTCCCCCGATATGTCGAGTAGCCGAACGGGCTCAGCAGCAGCGGGACGTGGTGGTGGGCGGTGGCGTCGCCGATCGTGAAGACGATGCTGACCTCGGGGAAGAACGCGTCCTCGCCGAGGTAGCCGGCCGTGTCGAAGACCAGCCGGTAGGTGGCCTCGTCCAGCTTGCCGGTCCACTCCCGGCCGAGCGGCGACCACTCCCTGATCCGGCCGTCCTCGTCGGTGCGGCCCTCCGCCAGCGGCACGAACCCGTGCGCGGCCCGGCAGGACAGGCGGACGAACACATCCTTGGCGGGACATCCGCGCGCGGTGTCGAGCACGTGTGTCGAGAGTGTCATCGGCCCACCCACAGCTTGGCCAGCCGGAGCTTGACGATCTTGCCGAGCTCGTCTCTGACGATCTTCCGTTCCACGTCCGGGTCGTTGGCGAGGCGGGCCAGCAGCAGGTCGAGCATCTCCTCGGCGGGGCGGCCGGTGGCGCAGATCAGGTAGACGTGGCCGAACCGCCGCTCGTACGCCTCGTTGCCCTGGCGGAGCGCGCCCAGGATGGCGGCGTCGGCGTGTGCCGTACCGGCCTGTTCCGAGCGGGACCAGGACGCCTCGCGATCGGCCCCGGCGGCGCGGTCCCCGATCCTGGGATGCGCGGCCAGCGCCTCCAGGATGTCATCCCAGCCCAGCCCGGCCAGCGCCGCCTCCCCCGCCGCCGTCAGGTCCCCCACCGTCCGGTACGGCGCGAGCGCCAGCACCGCGTCGGCCCACCGCGGGGACGCGCAGCAGGCGAGCAGGTCAGGGCGGCCGAATTCGCGCATGGGAGCAAGTAGACACCGGCCGGGCGGCCAGGGCTAGGAACCAGAACTCCGAGCCTGCGGCCCTGTCGCCTGGCCGGTTTTGTAGCTTGCTCCAACTACGCTGGAGCCCACTATGACGAACAATCCCATTGGCGGGCACGTGTCCGTCGCGGGCGGGCTGGCCACCGGCGGCCTGCGGTACGCGGCCGAGATCGGCGCCGAGATGATCCAGGTCTTCGTCACCAACCCGCGCGCGTGGGCGGTGAACGAGGGCATTCCCGCCGAGGACGCCAAGCTCCGGGAGGCGGGGCTGCCGGTTTTCGCGCACACGCCGTACATGGTGAATTTCGGTTCGCCGACCGAGGCCACCATGACGGGCTCGGTGACGCTGGTCCGGCACACGCTGCGGCGGGGCGCGGAGATCGGCGCGCGGGGGGTGGTCGTGCACACCGGGTCGGCGGTCAGCCAGACCCGGGAGGCGGCGCTGCGGCAGGTGCGCGAGCAGCTGCTGCCGCTGCTGGACGAGATCCCGGACGACGGGCCCGACCTGCTGCTCGAGCCGATGGCCGGGCAGGGGCAGATGTTGTGCGCGACCGTCCAGGATCTGGAGCCCTACCTGGAGGCGCTGGACTTCCATCCGCGGGCCTGCATCTGCCTGGACACCTGCCACATGTTCGCCGCCGGTCACGACCTGGCCGCGCCCGGCGGGGTGGCGAAGATGCTGGAGGAGCTGAACCGGGTGGCGCCCGGCCGGTTGAAGCTGATCCACGCCAACGACTGCAAAGACGTGTGCGGATCCAAGAAGGACAGGCACGAGAGCATCGGGGCCGGTCACATCGGCGCGCAGCCGTTCGCCGACCTGATGCGCCATCCGGTCGCGGACGGGGTGCCGCTCTGCATCGAGACGCCCGGCAAGGCCGACAAGCACCGCGAGGACATCGACCTGCTGAAGAAGCTGCGCGGGTGACGGGAACGCCCGCGGCCCCCGATCCGGCCTCCCCCCGTATGGCCGGATCGGGGCCGCCGCCGCGGGCGCTCCCGTCCTTCGCGCCGCCGCCCTACCCCCCCGAGTGAGGCCGGCGGCGCGGACTCGCGAGGCGAAACATTACGGCGAGTGATCAGAGGGGTGAAACCCGCTTCGGACGAGTGGTCGGAAGTTCGCGTTCTGCGGGTCCGGCTACCACGACGAGCGGCTTCCGGTGAGCGACGAGCGGTCGATTTCCGGAGTCGAGAGTTCCTCCGGCAGGTGCATCCTGGCCAGCAGCGCGGCCGTGCCGGCGGGCACCCGATGCCGCGTGACCAGCGAGATCGCCACCATGACCGCGAACGCGGCGGGCACCGCGACCAGCGCGGGATAACGCCAGAGGGGCGTGAAAGAGGGGCTGGCGAATCGCACCGCCACCAGCACGGCCGTCACCCCCGCCCCGGTGAGCAGCCCGGCCAGCGCGCCCGGCACGGACAGGCCACGCCACCACACGCCCAGCACCAGCAGCGGGCACAGCGTGGCCGCCGACAGCCCGAAGGCCAGCAGCACCAGCAGGATCGACGCCCCCGGCGGGCTGGCCCAGACGAGCACCAGCGCGCCGCCCGCGACCAGCAGAACCCCGCGCCGGAAGCCGCCCACGCCACCGTTGAACAGGCTGGTGGAGAGCGTGCCGCCGACGGCCACCAGCACCCCGCAGGAGGTCGCCAGGAACGCCGCGAAGGCTCCCGCCGCCAGCAGCCCGGTCAGCACGTCCCCGAGCCATCCTGGGGCCATCAGCGAGGGCAGCAGCAGGAGCACCTGGTCGGTGGGGATCCGGGGCGGCGCGTACCAGCGGCCCAGCAGGCCGTACACGGCGGGCATCACGGAGAACACGCTCAGCATGGCCAGCACCCCCACCACGGTACGGCGAGCCGCCCGCCCGTCCGGATTGGCATAGAAGCGCACCACGATGTGCGGCAACCCCATCACCCCCAGCGCGGAGGCCGTCAGCACGGTCACCAGGCCCAGCGTGGACGGATCACCGGCCCCGGCCAGCGTCTGCGTGACATACACCGGGCCCGACGGCGGATGGCTCGGACGGTTCCACCAGATCACCCCGAGCACGGCCGCCACCCCGGCCAGCGAACCCAGCTTGAACCAGAACTGCAGCGCCTGCACGCCGGTGCTGCTGCCCATCCCGCCCGCCAGCGCGACCACCAGCACGACGACGGTAACGGCCAGCCAGCCGGTCCACGGCGGCAGCCCGGTCAGCAGCCGCAACACCAGCCCGGCCGCGTGCAACTGAGCCACCAGGTGGACAAGACCGATGAACAGCACGAGCACGGTCACCACCCGCCGCACGTGCACCGAACCCAGCCGCCACTGGGCGAAGTCGGCCAGCGTGTACGTCCCGGACCTGCGCAGCGGCGCCACCACCAGCACGAGCAGCACGACGAACCCGGCCGCTGCCCCCACCGAATACCAGAGCATCGGCCGGCCGTGCGCCGCGATCAGCCCGACCAGGCCGAGATACACGGCGGCGGAGGTGTACTCCGAGCTGATCGCCGACGCGTTCCACCACGGCCGGACCGCGCGGGCGGCGACGTAGAAGTCCGCCGGGGTCGAATACCGCCGGGGTCGTATCGTGCCAACCGCCGCCGACGCCAGCAGCACGCACACCACCCCGGCCAGCGTCGCCACCACGGCCGCCCCCATCAGCCCTCCCGCTCCAGGGCCTCGGCGCGCTCCGCGCGGCGGACATGCCACCAGGCCACCGCCACCCAGATCGGCGGCACGCCCGCCCCCAGGATCACCCAGGTCGCGGCGGACCCGCGCGGAAGCACCGCCAGCAACACGGGCAGGGCCGCGAAGACGCCCGCCACCACCGCCAGCGTGCGCAGCGCCTCGCGGAGCTGGCGGCGCATGATCGAAGCCGTCAGGGCGTCGTCGCGCTCGGCGCGAGTCACTGCCCGTCCCCGCCGCGGTACTGGCGGACGAGCTGCTCGCGGACCTGGCGGGTGTGGCGGCGGCTGACCGGCAGGGTCTCGGTGCCCACCCGGAGCAGCGCCCGGCCCGCGTCGAAGCGGAGCTCGCTGACGTGCCGGGCGTTGACCAGCGTGCTGCGGTGGGCGCGGATGAAGCCGGAACCGGCCCAGCGGCGTTCCAGCGCGCTCAGCGACATCCGCACCAGGAAGCCGCCGTCGGCGGTGTGCAGCCGCACGTAGTCGCCCTGCGCCTCGGCATACCAGACCGCCTGCTGGGGGATGAAGCGGGTCCTGCCGCCCAGCTCGACGGGGATCACGTCCATGGCCCCCTCGTCGGCGCCGGGCGCGGCGATGGACGCCGACAGGCGGCGGACCGCTTCGGTCAGGCGCTCAGGACGCACCGGTTTGAGCAGGTAGTCCACCGCTTCGAGCTCGAACGCCTGCACCGCGCAGTCGTCGTGCGCGGTCACGAACACCAGCCGGGGCGGCGCGGGGAAGCCGCCGATCAGGCGGGCCAGGTCGAGGCCGTTCAGGCCCGGCATGCGGACGTCCAGGAAGACGCCGTCCAGCCGCTCCCCCGCGCCGATCATCTGGACCATGTCCTGCAGCGCCTTCACGCCGTCGGGGGCCGTGGCCACATGCCCCACCCGCGCGTCCTCGCGGAGCAGATAGGACAGCTCCGACAGCGCCGGCGCCTCGTCGTCAACGGCCAGAACACGCAGCATCTGCACACCGTGCCGCGCGCGCGGCGCGCGCGCAAGCGACACGCCAACATTCGGTAATCATTTGACTACAACGAGCCATGGGCCGGGCGGTATTTCGGCACCCGCAGCCGGATCCTGGTGCCCTTCCCCGGCGCGGTCTCGACCACGAGCCCGTAGGCCTGGCCGTAGATCTGCCGCAGCCGCGAGTCCACGTTGCTGAGCCCGATCCCGCCCTCGTGGTCCTCGGCCAGCACGGCCTGCACGCGGCCCGGCTCCATGCCCACCCCGTCGTCCTCGATCGAGATGTGCGCCTCAGGCCCGGCGTCCCTGATCACCACCCGCACCTCGCCCGGCATGCCATGCTTGATCGCGTTCTCCACCAGCGGCTGCAGGCACAGGAACGGCACCGGCACCGCCAGCACCTCAGGCGCGACCTGCACGCTGAACCGCAGCCGGTCGCCGAACCTGGCCCGCTCCAGCAGCAGGTAACGGTCCACGCAGGTCAGCTCGTCCGCCAGGGTGGTGAAATCGCGGGCCCGGCGCAGCGAATACCGCGCGAAATCCGCGAAGTCCACCAGCAGCTCCCGCGCCCGCTCCGGATCCGTACGGACGAACGACGCGATCGTCGTCAGCGAGTTGTACACGAAATGCGGGGAGATCTGCGCCCGCAACGCCCGGGTCTCCGCAGCCACCGCCCGCCGCCGCGACTGATCCAGCTCGGCCAGCTCCAGCTGCCCCGACACCCACCGCCCGACCTCGATCACCGTCCGCACCAGGGGCGCGGTGACCTCCGCGTCGGACGCGACCAGCGCGCCCACCACCCGCCCGGCCACCACCAGCGGCACCACCACGCCGCCGTCCACCAGGTGGGTCCGCCCGCTCGCCAGCACCGCCCGCGCCCCGGCCAGCGCCTGCGCGTCACCCGGGCGCCGCTCCCCCGCCCCCGCGAGCACCTGGTCGGTCGAGGTCACCACCAGCGACGCCGTCCCCAGCAGGCACCGCAGATGCCGGACGGCCTTGCGCGCCGACTCCCGGCTCAGACCCGTACGCAACGAGGGCGCGGCCCGCCCCGCGACGCGCAACGTGGCGAACGCGGCCGGCCCGCCCGCCGGGGGCCTGCGCCGGGAGACCCAGAACCCGGACAGGCCACAGAGCGCGCACACGAGTAACCACACGGTGACGAACACGCGGGCCACCGTAGCGGCAGGCGGCCCGCTAGGGCGGTCCCTCGCCCGGGTCCTCCTGATATGAGTACCGCTGCTCCCGCCAGGGGTCGGCGATGTTGTGGTAGCCGCGCTCCTCCCAGAAGCCGCGCCGGTCCTCGGTCAGGTATTCGATGCCGCGCACCCATTTGACGCTCTTCCACGCGTACAGGTGCGGCACGACCACCCGGACCGGGAACCCCCGCTCGGGGGTCAGCGGCTTGTCGTCCAGGTCGGTGGCGAACAGGGTGGTCTCGCGGTCGAAGTCGCTCATGCGGAGGTTGGCGCTGTAGCCGTACTCCGCCCAGACCATGACATGCCGCACGCCGGGCGCGGGGGGCACCGCCTCCAGCAGGGCGCGCGCCGGGATGCCCGCCCACTCATACCCCATGATCGAGAACTTGGTCACGCAGTGGAAGTCGGCCATCACGGTAGTTCGCGGCAGGGCTGAGAACTCCTCCCACGTGTACGCGGGCGTCTGTCCGCCGGCCGTGGCGCCGAAGACCTGGAAGCGCCACGTCTGCGGCCGGAACGCCGGCACTCTGCCGTAATGGATGACCGGCCTGCCGCGCGGAATGTACTGCCCGGGGGGCAGGCGGCTCTCCTCCTCAGGAAACTCCGGCACCCGCCCATCCTGCCATCCACCGGAAAGCTCCCGCCCACCGGGTCATTTCCCGCCATCTCACACGGTGATCACTCACTGGTCCGGGCCGGAGGGGGTGCGATATATTTCTCCCATGCATAGCGTTTTCGCGTTTTGGTATGGCGACGGACCCGTGAGGACCGGTCGCCACCGCGTGTTGCGCTAGCAGCCAACGGCGAACGAAAGCCCCGGGTCCGGATCGGACTCGGGGCTTTCCGCGTATGAGGAGAGAAATCATGGTCATCGTCATGGCCCCCACGGCCACCGCCGAGGACATCGAGGAGATCGTCTCGCTGGTCGGCACGGCGGGGGGTGAGGCGTTCGTGTCGCGCGGCGTGAGCCGTACCATCATCGGGCTCATCGGGGATGTCGAGCGGTTCTTGGCGCTCAACCTGGGCGGGCAACGCGGGGTCGCCGAGGTGATGCGGGTGTCGACGCCGTTCAAGCTGGTGAGCCGGGAGAACCATCCGGAACGGTCGACGATCCGGGTGGGCGGGGTGCCGATCGGTCCTGACACGGTCACGCTGATCGCGGGGCCGTGCGCGGTGGAGACGCCGCAGCAGACGCTTGAGGCCGCCCAGATGGCGAAGGCGGCGGGGGCGTCTCTGCTGCGCGGGGGCGCGTACAAGCCGCGGACCTCGCCGTACGCGTTCCAAGGGCTGGGCGAGGCGGGCCTGCGCATCCTGGCGGACGTGCGGGAGCAGACCGGGTTGCCCATCGTGACCGAGGTGATGGACGCCCACGACGTGCCGCTGGTGGCCTCCTACGCGGACATGCTCCAGGTCGGCACCCGCAACACGCAGAACTTCGCGCTGCTGCAGGCCGTCGGCAAGGCCGGGAAGCCCGTCATGCTCAAGCGCGGCATGAGCGGCACGATCGAGGAATGGCTGATGTCCGCCGAGTACATCGCCCAGCGCGGCAACCTCGACATCGTCCTGTGCGAGCGCGGCATCCGCACCTTCGAGACCGCCACCCGCAACACCCTGGACGTCTCCGCGGTCCCGGTCGCCCAGCGCCTGTCCCACCTGCCGGTCGTCATCGACCCGTCACACTCCGGCGGCCGCCGCGACCTGGTCCTCCCCCTCACCCGCGCCGCCATCGCGGTCGGGGCCGACGGCGTCATCATCGACGTGCACCCGCACCCGGAGCAGGCGCTGGTGGACGGCCCGCAGGCGCTGGTCGACGGCGACCTGGACGAGCTCGCCGAGATCATGCGCACGTTCCCGCCGCTGCTGGGCCGCACCCAGGTCTCGCACGTGCTGCCCGCTTGACGATCCCTGGCCCCGCTTCGGCGGGGCTCAGGCGTCGAGCTTGTACGCCTGGATGGAATCGGCGAGCTGGGAGGCGAGTTCTTCGGCGTCCAGGCGGCGTTCGATGAGCTTGAGGTCTTCGATCTTCGCGGCGAGTTCCGGGTTCCTGGCGGCCAGGAGGGTGCAGCAGTCCTCGTCCGGGAGTTCGGAGATCTCCAGGGTGCCGATGCGGCGGGCCTCGGCGATCACCTCGGCTTTGTCCAGGCCGATGAGCGGGCGCAGGATGGGCAGGTCCACCGCGCTCTCCTGGGCGACGATGTTGGCCATCGTCTGGGAGGAGACCTGGCCGAGGGAGTCGCCCGTGATCAGGGCGCTGGCCTTGTGGCGGCGGGCCACCTCGGCGGCCGTCTTGAGCATCAGGCGGCGCTGGGCGATCATGGCCAGGCGGTCCTGGCCCGAGGCGCGGATCGACTGCTGGGCCTTGCCGAACGGGACCACCCAGAGGCGGGACTTGCCCTGGAAGGCGTCCAGGCGGCGGACCAGGGCATACGCCTTGTAGATCGACTCCGAGGTGGTGAACGGGATGCCGGAGAAGTGCAGGAAGTCCACCCGCAGGCCGCGGCGCATCATCCGGTAGGCGGCCACCGGGGAGTCGATGCCGCCGGACATCAGGACCAGGCCGCGGCCGCTGGAGCCGACCGGGAGCCCGCCCTGGCCGGGGCGGCCGTTGGTGTAGAGGAAGACCTCGTCGCGGTCGACCTCGATGGAGACGGTCAGCTCGGGGTGGCTGAGGTCGACGGGCAGCCCGTACGCGTCGTGGAGTTCGCCGCCGACGAGGCGGTCGAGCTCGCTGGAGCGCAGCGGGAAGCGTTTGTCGCGACGGCGGGAGCGGACCGCGAAGCGGGCCCGGCGGGCCACCTCGGGGGTGTCCCTGACCAGTTCGAGCGCGGCTTTGGTGACCACGGAGGGGTCCTTGGCGACACGCCAGGCCAGGTGGACCAGGACGATGCCGGGGACCTCGCTGACCCTGGCCGCGACCGCCTCGGCGATCTCGACGCCGGTGCCCTCCGGCAGGAAGAGCGCGACCACGCCGTGGCGCTGGCGGATGTCGACCTGGTAGTCCTTCAGGGCGTATTTGATGTTGGCCCGCAGCCGCTGCTCGAAGACCTCGCGATTCCGGCCCTTGAGGATGATTTCGCCAAGCTTGAGGAGCACACAGGGCTCGCCCAGCGCGGTCATGGTCATTGCTGCGTTCCTCCGGAGGGTGCGACCTTCCTACTTTAGTCCAGGTCGGCCAGGCCCTTTTCGATCGCGTATCGCACCAGCTCCACCCGGTTGTGCAGCTGGAGCTTGCTCAGCGTGTTCTGCACGTGGTTCTGGACGGTCCGGTGGGAGAGCACCAGGCGTTCGGCGATCTGCCGGTAGGAGAGCCCTTTCGCGACCAGCCGCAGGATCTCGGTCTCCCGGTCGGTGAGGCGCGGCCCGTCGTCCTCGGCGGCCTTGGGCTGCGCGGCCAGCCGCCGATATTCGCCCAGCACCAGCCCGGCCAGGCCGGGCGTGAACACCGCGTCCCCGTCCGCGGTCCGCTTGACCGCGTCCAGGAACTCCTCCCGACTCGCCGATTTCACCAAATATCCGGACGCGCCTGCTTTGACGGCTTCGAGGACGTCGTCCTGCTCGCCGCTGGCCGACAGCACCAGGACCCGGGGCGGATGTTCGGAGGCCCCCAGCCCGCGCGCCACCTCGACCCCGGGCAGGTCGGGCAGCTGCAGATCGAGGATCACCAGCTCCGGCCGGACCGCCGCCGCGATGCGCAGGGCCTGCCGCCCCTCCCCCGTGGTCGCGACGATCTCATAGCCGGCCTCGCCGAGATCCCGGGCCACGCCCTCACGCCACATCGGATGATCGTCCACCACCATGACCCTCATATCCGTCACGATAATGGCACCGACATCTCGATCTCGGTCCCGTCCGGTGAGGAAAGGATGGTGACGTTCCCGCCGAGGTCGGCGACCCGGCCCCGGATCGACTGCGAGACCCCGAGCCGCCCGTCCTTCGCCGCCTCCGCCAGCCGCCCGTCGGGGATGCCGGGCCCGTCGTCGCGGACGGTCACGATCACCCGGTCCGGTTCGCTCTCCACCAGGATCCAGGCGCGGGCGTGCTCGCCGCAGTGGCGGCGCACGTTGTCCAGCGCGTTGCCGACGGCGGCGGTGAGCTCGTCCACGGCGCGCGGGGAGAGCGGCACCGGGTCGGCGGGGGTGGCCACGGTGACCTGGGCCGAGCCGTACCGGCGCAGGGCGTCACCCAGGTCGGAGCCCTGGTCGGAGCCCTGGTCGGAGCGGGCGGCCGGCGCGCGGCGGGCGGGAACGAAACGGCGGCGCGAGCGCAGCGAGCGGTCGGGGCGCGGGCCTGAGCGGACGAGCTCGCGCAGCACGGCCTCCTGCTCCCCGGCCAGGCGGCCCAGGTCGGCCGCCTCGCCGCCGATCTCGGCGCCGCGCCGCTGGACCAGCGCCAGCACCTGGAGCACCGAATCGTGGATGCCCCGGGCCAGGCGCTCCCGCTCTCTTCCGGCGGCCTCGATCTCGATGGCCCGCTGCATGCGCTCCTCGGCCTGCTTGGCCAGCCGGGCCACGTGCCCGATCACGATCCCGGCCATGAACAGCAGCACCGCGCCGTTGACCGGCACCGCGGCCAGGTCGAAGCCGCGCACGCCGCGCAGCCACAGGTCGGCCACCGACATCACGGCCGCCGCGACGCCGCCGGCGCGACGCCCGGAGTACACGCCCCAGGCCAGGACCGGAGCGGCCACCCAGGTGGCGGTGATCGGCATGGTGTTCGCGGTGGCCTGGGGCCCCTGGACGTACACGGTGGACAGCAGGCAGGCGGCGCTGAGCAGCAGGTCGAACGTGAGCAGCGGCCAGCCGCGCAGAGCCTCGGTGGAATAGGCGTAGGTGGTGACGGCGGTCCAGACGGCCATCACCCCGATGACGATCCACCCGGTCACCGGGTGGGCGTATCCGCCCGACTGCACCAGCAGGATCGCCGCGTATCCCAGCGACGCGATCCGGAAGACCGCGATGGCCCGCCAGAAAGGCCCTTCGATCCCCATCGCCACGCTCCCAATGTACGGCTCCGACAGATCATCCAAACAAATGGACAATGATCACATAAAGCCGCGGACATCATTTGTCGCCGAGAAGTATGACAAAACGTAATCAATCACAGCGACATTGGGCACTTTCGGCTGCCATAATCCAAAATTCAACCGTAAAAAAGGAGCATGTATGTCCCATATCAACCACTTCGCACATGGTTGGGTGACGCCGGTACTCGCCTACCTGATGTCCGTGGTTGGATCGTTCCTCGGACTCCTGCTGACCTCGCGGGCCCGATCGGCCGAGGGTCCGGCGCGGGTGCGCTGGCTCGTCGGCGGCGCGCTCTCGATCGGCGGCACCGGGATCTGGGTCATGCATTTCATCGCGATGATGGGCTTCGACGTCCCCGGCACCCTGATCCGCTATGACGTGCCGCTCACGATCGGATCCTTCGTGATCGCCGTCGCGGTCGTCTTCGGCGGCCTGCTGGTGGTCTCGCGCGGCGGCGGCCAGCCGCTCCCGCTGCTGCTGGGCGGCCTGATCACCGGCGTCGGCGTGGCCGGCATGCACTACACGGGCATGTTCGCGATGAACATGTCCGGCCAGGTGAACTACGACATCCTGGTCGTGGCGATCTCCGTGCTGATCGCCATCGTGGCCGCGACCGTCGCCCTCTGGTTCACCCTGCGCGTCGAGGGGGCGCTGGCCACCATCGGCGCGGCTCTGATCATGGGCGTCGCGGTGAACGGCATGCACTTCACCGGCATGTACGCGATGAGCGTCCGCCTCCAGGACGGCCTGTCCACCGGCGGCGCCGAGGCGATCGACTTCCTGCTGCCGCTCCTGGTGGGGATCAGCCTGCTGACCGTGGGCCTGCTGCTGGCGGTGCTGCTGTCCCCGTCGGCGGCGGAGCTGCGCGAGGACGCCGCCATCCTGGCCCGGCTGGAGAGCCGCCGCCAGAACCGGACCCTGCCGCCGCCGGTCCGGGAACCCGCGCGCGACGACTCGCTCTTCACCCCCAGAAACCAGTAGGCCCGCGCCCGTGAAACCGGGCGCGAGCCGTAAGTTCGATCTAGCCGAAGAAGACCTCGGCCTCCTCGTAGCGGTGCGGCGGAACCGTCTTGAGCTCGGCCGTCGCGGCGTCCAGGCCCACCCGGACGATCTCGGTGCCCTGCAGGCCGACCATCTTGCCGTAGTCGCCGTCGTGCACGGCGGTGATCGCGGCCAGGCCGAAGCGGGTGGCCAGCACCCGGTCGTACGCGGTGGGCGTGCCGCCGCGCTGGATGTGGCCGAGCACCGTGGTCCTGGCCTCCTTGCCGGTGCGGCGCTCGATCTCCTGGGCCAGCCGCTCGCCGACGCCGCCCAGCCGGACGTGCCCGAACGCGTCGAGGTCGCCGGTCTGGACCGCCATCTGCCCCTCGATCGGGTGCGCGCCCTCGGCCACCACGATGATCGGCGAGTAGCGGGTCTTGAAGCGGGACTCCACGTACTCGCAGACCTTGTCGATGTCGAACGGCTTCTCGGGGATGAGGATCACGTTCGCCCCGGCGGCCATGCCGGCGTGCAGCGCGATCCAGCCCGCGTGCCGGCCCATGACCTCGCAGATCAGCGCGCGGTGGTGGGACTCGGCGGTGGTGTGCAGGCGGTCGATGGCCTCCATCGCGATGTTGACGGCCGTGTCGAAACCGAAGGTGTAGTCGGTCGCGTTCAGGTCGTTGTCGATCGTCTTGGGCACGCCGACGACGTTCACGCCCCGGTCGAAGAGCTGCTTGGCGACGCCGAGCGTGTCCTCACCTCCGATGGCGATCAGCGCGTCCACTCCGTGGGTCTCAAGGTTTTCCTTGATCCGCTCGACGCCACCCTCGATCTTGATCGGGTTGGTCCGCGACGACCCCAGGATCGTGCCACCGCGCGGCAGGATGCCACGCACCGCCTGGACGTCCAGCGTCATCGTCTCGCCTTCCAGGGGACCTCTCCAGCCGTCCCGGAATCCGACGAACTCGTGACCGTAGACGCCGGCGCCCTTCCGCACCACCGCGCGGATCACCGCGTTCAGGCCGGGACAGTCCCCACCACCGGTGAGCACTCCAATACGCATGTCGGGTTCCTCCATATGGGTTTACGCGGCCAGACTGAGTCGGGACGCTGACGGGAGGCATTCTGCCTCCTGGTGACAACAATGGTCTAGACCAAAAAGTGAGGCTCCGTGGGTGTTTTGGCGATAGACGCTGGTACGACCGGGGTCACCGCCCTCGTGGTGACCGAGGACGGGCGAATCGACGCCCGCGGGTACGCGGAGTTCGCTCAGCACTTCCCGGAACCCGGGTGGGTGGAACACGCCCCCGAGGAGATCTGGCAGGCGACGCTCGCAGCCTGCCGTACCGCGCTTGACCAGGCAAGTACCCCGCTTCGGTGCGTCGGAATCACCAACCAGCGGGAGACGGCGGTGCTCTGGGACCGGCGTTCGCTGGCCGCGCCGCGGCGGGCGATCGTGTGGCAGGACCGGCGATCTTCGGCGATCTGCGCGCGGCTGCGGGAGGCCGGGCACGAGCCGCGTGTGACGGAACTCACGGGGCTGCGGCTCGATCCGTACTTCACGGGGACCAAGCTGACGTGGCTGGCGGAGAACGATCCGGTGGACGGGGACCCGGCGATCGGGACGGTGGATTCCTACCTGATCGCCCGGCTCACGGGCGGCGCGCGGCATGTGACCGATCCCTCGAACGCGTCCAGGACCCTGCTGTACGACATCGTCGCCGGCGCCTGGTCGCCCGAGCTGTGCGAGCTGTTCGGGGTGCCGATGGATGCGCTGCCGGAGCTGGTCCCCAACTACGGGGAGATCGGGCGGACCGATCCGGATTCGTTCCTGGGGCTCGACCTGCCGATCAGCGGGCTTGCGGGCGACCAGCAGGCGGCCCTGTTCGGGCAGACGTGCTTCACCCCAGGCGACGTGAAGTGCACCTACGGCACGGGCTCGTTCATCCTGGTCAACACCGGCGACCAGGTGGTCAGGTCGGACGCGGGACTGCTCACGACGGTCGCCTGGGAGGACCCTTCCGGCAACCGGACGTACGCCCTGGAGGGCTCGATCTTCGTCACCGGTTCGGCGATCCAGTGGCTCAGGGACGGGCTCGGCATCCTGGACACGGCGGCCGCGTCGGAGGCCGTGGCGGGGTCGGTGCCGGATTCCGGCGGGGTGGTCTTCGTGCCCGCGCTGACCGGCCTCGGCGCGCCGCACTGGGACCCGGAGGCGCGTGGCACGATCTTCGGCCTGACCCGGGGGACGACGCGGGCGCACCTGGTCCGCGCCACCCTGGAGGCGATCGCGTTCGAGGTGCGCGACATCGTGGCGACCATGGACGTCAGGGTCATGAAGGCCGACGGCGGGGCCAGCGCCAACGACCTGCTCATGCAGCTGCAGGCCGACCAGCTGGGCATCCCGGTCGAACGCCCGGTCATCCAGGAGACGACCGCGCTCGGCGCGGCCTTCCTGGCCGGGCTCGGGGTCGGCGTGTGGGCCTCCCCCGAGGAGCTCCGCAAGACCTGGCACCTGGATCGGCGTTTCGACCCCGGCGCCGACGACGGCACGGCCTACGCCCGCTGGCGGCGCGCCGTGGACCGCTCACGCGGCTGGGCCTGACCCCACCACGCAACTCGGCGAACCGAGGGCGATCACCGCGCCGGTCGGCTCGGGCACGCCGTCGGCCAGCCGGAACTCGGCGACCTCGCCGGAGTGCTGGTTGGCGACATACAGCTTTCCGTCCGCGAACGCGAAGTGCCGGGGCCAGGTTCCTCCGCTCGGCACCTCGGCGAGCAGCTCCAGGGTCTCCGGATCGAACACGGAGATCGTGTTCGGCCCCCGGTTGCCGACGTAGAGGTGCTCGCCGTGCAGCTCCAGGTGCGAGGGGTAATTCTGGAGGTCCGTCCGGGTCGCGGGGGTCCGCGCGAGCTCTTTCCAGTCCGTGTCGTACGCCCTGACCATCCCGTCCAGCTCCCCCACGACATACCACCGGTCGTCACGGCAGTCCATGTGCCGGGGGCCTGAGCCGGGGGTGAGCCGCACCGGCGGCAGGACCTCGACCTCGTCGTCCACCCGGTAGCGCCGGATCTCGTCGGTGCCCAGGTCGCTGACGTGCAGGATGTTGTCGGGGTCGAAGACGGCCTGGTGGGCGTGCGGGCCGAGCTGCCGGTCCTGGTCGGGGCCGGAGCCGTGGTGCGGGAACTCCAGGGCGGGGCCGGCGAAGCGGCCCTCGGCGTCGAGGCGGTGCAGGCTGAGCACGCCGTCCATGTAGTTGGACACCGCCAGCCAGGCGCCTGCGGGGTCGACGGCGGCGTGGCAGGGGGAGGCGCCGCCGCTGGACCGCGATTCGACGGTCTCGAAATCCTGGACGATGGAGATCCGGCCGTCGTCGATCTCGCTCACCACGTACAGCACGGGCAGTTTCGGATGCGCGGCCAGGAACGAGGGAGCGGTCACCGGGATCTCCCCGACTACGGCGAGCTCGCCGTCCACCATGGAGACCTTCGACTCATAACCACCGACATACACACCCACGCAGAGCTCCTTGTTTCGGCCGACAGGCCCGCACATTAGCCCACCGCGGCAATCCAGGCTATCGTTGCTTCAAGCAACGAATTCGTTGGGGAGAGCAATGAATATGATCGCCGAGGTCCGGGCCTTCAATCGCTTCTACACGGCAGTGATCGGGATGCTCCGTTCGGGGATGCACGATTCGCCCTACTCGCTCACCGAGGCGCGGGTGCTGTTCGAGCTCAACCGATCCGCCGCGGAGGTCGAGGTGGGCGAGATCAAGCGTCTGCTCGAGCTGGACGGCGGCTACCTCAGCCGGGTGCTGGCCCGGCTCGAAGGCGACGGCCTGATCCGGCGCGAACGGTCGGCGGCCGACGCCCGCCGCCAGGTGGTCACCCTCACCGCCCAGGGCCGCGATACCTACGCCCACCTGGACGAACGTTCCGACGCCGAAGTCAGCGCCCTGCTCGACGCCCTCCCCGAGCGCGACCGGACCCGCCTGGTGGCCAGCATGGGCACGATCCGCGAGATCCTCGGCGAAAAACCCGACAAAGCCCCCTATGTCATCAGACCTCCGCGCCCCGGCGACCTCGGCTGGGTGGTCTCCCGCCACGGCGCCGTCTACGCCCGCGAGTACGGCTGGGGTCCCGACTTCGAGGCCCTGGTCGCCCGCATCTGCGCCGACTTCCTCGACAACCAGACCGACCCCGGCCAGGCGGGCTGGATCGCCGAAGTCGACGGCCACCGCGCGGGCTGCGTCTTCTGCGTGCGCAAGGACGCCACCACCGCCCAGCTCCGCCTGCTCCTGGTCGAACCCTCGGCCCGCGGCCTCGGCATCGGCTCCCGCCTGGTCGAGGAATGCCTCCGCTTCGCCCACGACACCGGCTACCAGTCCATCATGCTCTGGACCCGCGACCCCCTCACCTCCGCCCGCAAGATCTACGAATCCGCGGGCTTCAAACTCACGGGCGAGGAGCCCGGCAAAGGTTTCATGGAGCAGTTCTGGGAGCGCCCGCTCTGATGGGAGGAGCGGCTCAGGTGCGGAACGGGCCGGTGACCTCGTAGGTGACGCCGGAGCGGTTGGAGCCGGTGGTGCCGCGCTGGGAGGAGAAGTAGAGGCGGTCGCCGTCCGGGGCGAAGGCCAGGCCGGTGATCTCGGATCTGCCGTGGCCGACCAGACGGAGGAACGGGGCGACCTCGCCGTCGGCGGTGATGATGTTGATCTCCATGTTGCCGCCGTCCTCGGCCACGAACAGGTCGCCGGAGCGGGAGACGTACACGTTGTCGACGCCTTTGAGGGGGGCGTTGGCGTCGTAGAGGATGGAGAGCTCGCGGGCGGCGGCGTCGTAGGCCCAGACGCGGTTGTCGCCTTTGGTGGTGAAGTAGCAGAAGCCGCCCGAGTAGTAGCAGCCTTCGCCGCCGTTGAAGCGGATCGCGTCCTCGACCTGGTCGCGGGTGGGTTCGTACGACGCGGACGGGTTGGGGATGCGCCGCCACCGGACAGACCCTGGGCCGTCGCCGACCATGACCTCCAGGACGCCGGTGGTCAGATCGCCCCAGTCCTCCGGGCGGAACCGGTAGAAGCAGCCGTCCGGCTCGTCCTCGGTCAGGTAGACGACCTCACGGTCGGGGTCGCAGGCGGCGGCCTCGTGCTTGAAGCGGCCCATGGCGAGGCGGGGGGCGGCGGCGCGGTAGCCGTACGGATCGCATTCGAAGACGCGCCCGCGGACGGTCTCCTCGCAGGACAGCCAGGTGTTCCACGGGGTCGCGCCCCCGGCGCAGTTCCGGTCGGTGCCGGACAGGATGCGATAGCCCGTCTTGATCGTGCCGTCGGGCCCGAAGCGGAGCGCGGAGACGCCGCCGACCACGGGGACCTCGGAGTTGGAGACGTAGATCCAGCCGTCGCCGTCGGCGAAGCAGGCCCCGCCGTCGGGGGCGGGATGCCAGGTCAGGCCGCCGACGCGCTGCCCGGAACGGCCGACCACCCGGCTGGTGAAACCTTCCGCCAGGGCGATGGCGTTCTTGTCGGGTTTGGCCAGCGCGCCGTAAGGCCCCTTGCCGCGTACGGCCGCGCGAGCCGCCGCCGAGGGAGTGGGCGTCGGGACGGCCGAAGGCGTGGCGGCGGGGGCGGGCGCCGCGCAGGCGGACCGCCAGAGTGAGCCGGTGAGCGCGGCCAGGGCCCCCGAGCGGACGAACGTGCGGCGCAACATAATCTCCTCCCACTACGGCACGCTACGCGCGACGGGTCCCGCCAGTCGATCGAACCCGCATGAACGCCCGGGGAATCCGCACGGTTCTCGGACCCAAACTTTGCGCAAACCGTGGCCGCCCCCCTGGTGAACGGCCCCTACAGTGATCGCCGAGATGACTAGCGCCATCACCGACAGGACCAGCGCGCCCACCATCACCAGGCGGAAGGCGCTGGTCTTCCTCGACCCCGACGAGCCCGGCCGGCGTGCCCCGGAACCGGCGCGGCGACTGGTGAGCGCGCTGCGCTCCTGCGGGTTCGAGGTGGACGCGCCGCAGAGCCTGGACAGCCGGGACCACCAGCGGCTGAGCACCTTCCTGGCCGAGGGCGCGCCCGGCGACCTGCTGCTGGTGCGCTGGCCGCGCACGGCGCTGTGGAGCGGCAGCGACTTCACCACGCTGATCCGCGGCTTCGGCGCCAGGGCCGGGGATTCGGCGGCTTCGGCACTGCTGATGGTGGTCGACTTCGGCTGGATCGGCGGCGCCGCCGCGGACGATTCCACGGTCAGCACCCTGCTCACCCCGCCGGGCGTGGCCGCCGCCGCCCTCACCACGGGCCTCGCCATCGGCGCGGAGGTGCGGCCCGGCGGCCTCTCGCTGACCGAGGTGGTGGCCACCGGCCTGCTCGACGGCGCCACCGACCTGGACCGGGACGGGGTGATCTCGGTCGGCGACCTGCTGGCGCACGCGCTGGCCGTGTTCGGCGAGCACGCCGAGTTCCAGCCGCACCTGCTCACCTCGGCCGAGGGCCTGGAGATCGCGGTCGCGCTCACCCCGCCCGCCCCCGGCTCCGGCATCCCGCCCGAGCTCGCGCCCGCCCGCGACCGGGTGGGCGGCCATCCCCCGTCCGCCGAGCGGCTGGTCGGCATGGTGTACGACGAGTATCTGGGCGCGGACGCCCAGGCGCTGCTGCGGCGCGGCTCGCTGCTGGCCGACGACGAGGAGCTGACGCCGGAGGTGGCCGGGCTGCTGACCGGCCGCCCGGAGGCGCGGGCCGAACTGGCCGAGTGGCGGCTGCTCGGCACGGGCACGCCGTTCGCGCATCCGAGCGTGGCGGAGGCCGGGCGGGCCCGGCTCACGGCGGCCGAGCTCGACGAGGTGCCCGGCGTGCTGCGCCGGTGGCGGGCCGGCCGCCGGACCGTGCAGCCCCGGGCCCGGCTCACCCCCGACCGCTGGACCATCGACGACGACCTCGGGCATCGGGTGTACGCGGAGGCGATCGCCGCGTTCGTCCGCCATCCGGAGACCAGGCCGCCGCTGACGATCGGCATCAAGGGGCCGTGGGGCACCGGCAAGACCTCGCTGATGCGGATGATCCAGAACGATCTGGACCCGGGGGCCGCGACCGGGAACCCGGGGCCGATCCAGCTGCCCCGGCCGCTGCCGGCCCGGCCACCGTCGCGACTGTTCAGGCTGGTGGGACGGCTGTGGCCCGGCCCCGACCGGGTGACCAATGCCGAAGTCCGGAACTGGGCGAAACGGCCGCCGGAGCCGCCGCCCGAGGCGGTGTCCGGGGCGAGCGGGTGGCGGCCGACGGTGTGGTTCAACCCGTGGATGTACCAGAACGGGGAGCAGGTGTGGGCCGGTCTCGCGCACGAGATCATCACCCAGGTCACCGCGCGGCTGCCCCGGGCCGAGCGGGAACGTTTCTGGCTGCGGCTCAACCTGGCCAGGATCGATCGGGAGGCGGTCCGACGGCGCGCCTACCGGCTGGCGGCGCTGCGCCTGGTGCCCGCCGCGCTCGGCCTGGCCATGGCGCTGCTGCTGGCGGGCGCGTCCCAGCTGGCCACGCCGCTGCTCCCGGCCCTGGAGGGCACGGCGGCCGCGATCTCCTCGGCGGGCGCGCTGGCCGCGGTGGCCACCGGCTGGGTACGGCTCGCGCGTTTCTTCACCGAATCCGCCGACACCGCCTTCACCGCCCTGGTACGCCCGCCCGACCTGTTCGCGCCCCCACCGGAGACCGGCGACCTGCTCGCCGAGCCCGGATACAGCGCCAGGACCGGCTTCCTGCACCTGGTCCAGACCGACATGCGCCACGTGCTCGGCCTGGTGGCGACGGAGGAACGCCCGCTGGTGGTGTTCGTGGACGACCTGGATCGGTGCTCGTCCGGCACCGTGGCCCAGGTGATCGAGGCGATCAACCTGTTCCTGGCCGGGGAGTTCCCCGACTGCGTCTTCGTGCTGGCCATGGAGCCCGAGGTGGTGGCCGCCCACGTCGAGCTGGCCTACCGCGACCTCACGGAGTCGATGCCGGAGAGCCTCCGCCAGGGCATCGGCTGGCGGTTCCTGGAGAAGATCGTGCAGCTCCCGCTGTCAGTGCCGCTCCTCGCCGACGACACCCGCCTACCGGCATATGTCCGATCCTTGATGGGAATTTCGGACACACCACGCATGTCCGAAATGCGGATGCCGCAGCAGCAGCCGCAGAACCTCGACCAGGAGCTGGTGGCCCGGCTCGAGCACGCGATCCGCGCCCGGCGGCCCCAGGCCGACACCCTCGACTCGATCGCCAGGGCCACCCAGCACGTGGTCGGCGCGCCCGCCGAGACCGCGGGGACGCTGGGCGGGCTGTGGCGGGAGACGCGCGCCGCCGCCGACCGGGTCTTCGACGACCTGTACAGCGACGAGAACGCCTACCGCGCGATCGAAGTGGCGCTGCCCGCCCTGTCGGCGAGCAACCCGCGCGAGCTCAAGCGCTACGTCAACGTGTTCCGCTTCTACTCGTTCGTGACCTACCGCCAGCGCCTGGCCGGGGAGCGCCCGGCGAGCGACGCCGAGGTGGCCAAGCTGGCGGCGCTCACCGTGCGCTGGCCGCAACTGCTCTCCCTGCTGACCCGGGAGACTACGCTCGACCTGCTGGAACAGGCCGCACGCTCGGACGAGTGGGCGGAAACCGCCCAGCTGGTCGGCGTACCGGCGGAGGCGAGCGCGTCTCTCCGGGCGCTGCTCGCCTCCGGCCCTCCGGTCGCCGATCTGGCCAGGCGCCTGCTCTAACGCTGGGCCTGGATCATCCAGTGGTGCTTCTCCAGGTCCCGGGTGAGACCGATGAGGAGATCCTGGCTGACCGGGTCGGGCCGCTCGGTGGCGTCGATCCGCTTCCGCATCCGCCGGATGATCGACTCCAGGATGTCGGTCATCGCGGCGATGACCTTGCCGTCCTCGATCGGCCCGGCGTCCAGGTGCGGCACCTGGCTGTCGTTGGCGATCGTGGTGGCGCGCCCGTCCGGGCTGACGCCGATGGCGACGGCCCGCTCGGCGACGAGGTCGGCCGTCTTCCTGGCCATCTTGACGATGTCGTCGAGCTGCAGGTGGATCGGGCGGAAGAAGCGCCCGGTGAGGTTCCAGTGCGCCTGCTTGCCCACGAGCGACAAGTCGAGGAGGTCGAGCAGGGCACCCTGCAACGCCTCCCCGGTGATCTTCTTGTTCTCGGCGGTCAGAAGGCTGGTAATTGGAGCCATGCTTGTTCCTTCCATCGAGATTGAGGGTTATTCGAAAGGAGCCCGGCGCGGTTCGACGAGTCGCTCCGACCGCTGGGACGCCACGAGGGCGAACTTTCGAATAACCCTCATTGACCTATAACGGTCAACCCGAAAAGGGCTGACCCTGTTCCGAAGTTGACACTGTCATCGTGACAGTGTCACTGTTGAACCATGAGCGAGACCTGGACCATCGGCGAGCTGGCCGAGCGCGCGGCCGGCGCGCTCGGTTCCGACGCGCGCGTCAACGGGCGGGTCAGGGACATCCCGAACGAGCGCCTCATCCGGTGGTACGCGACGATCGGCCTCCTCGACCCGCCCCTGGCCCGGCGCGGCCGAGTCGCTCTGTACGGGCCGCGTCACCTGCTGCAACTCGTCGCGATCAAGCGCCGCCAGGCCGCCGGTCGCTCGATCGCGGACATCCAGATCGAGCTGGCCGGAGCCCCCGACTCGGCCCTCCAGAGCATCGCCCTCATCTCCCCATACCCAGCTGAACCCGAACATTCCTCCCCCGAGCCTGAACATTCCTCCCCCGAGCCCGCCCGCGCCCGCTTCTGGGCCGCCGTCGGCGAACGCTCCGACCCGGCGCCACCCGCCGAGCCGCCGCCCGTCGAGCGCATTCCCGCCGAACGGCCGCCCGCCGCGCGCGTTCACGGCGTGCGGATCGCCCCGGGAGTGGCTCTGGTGCTGGACGCCGCCGACCGGGCACCGTCGGACGCGGACCTGGTCGCGCTGGCGGCGGCAGCCCAGCCCTTGCTGGCGGCGCTGAGCGAACTCGGCCTGATCACCATGAATTCGGAAGGGACACCGTCATGACCGTTCCCATCACTCCGCTTCGGCCGGAGGAGTACACGCCGGTGCCCGACTCCGGGTTCGGCGCCCTGGAGACCGAGAAGGGCAACCTGCCGCTGGCGAGCGTGGCGGTGACCGCGCACCTCAGCGGCCTGACCGCGGGCGTGGAGGTGGCGCAGGGTTTCCGCAATCCCTACGACGTCTCGCTTGAGGCCACCTACGTGTTCCCGCTCCCGCCCCGGGCCGCGGTCACCAAGTTCACCCTGGAGGCCGACGACCGGGTGGTCGAAGGGCTGCTCAAGGAGCGTGGCGAGGCCAGGGTCGCCTACGACCAGGCGCTGGCGCAGGGTCAGCGGGCGGCGATCGCCGAAGAGGACCGGCCGGACGTGTTCACCATCCGGGTCGGCAACATCGTGCCCGGCGAGCGGGTCACCGTCCGGCTGACGCTCAGCCAGCCGCTGCCCTACGAGGACGGCGCGGCCGAATTCCGCTTCCCGCTGGTGGTCGCTCCCCGCTACATCCCTGGCGTGCCCCTGGAGGGCGCCCAGTCCGGCGGCGGCGTGGCCCCTGACACCGACGCCGTCCCCGACGCGTCCCGCATCACCCCGCCGGTCCTGCTCCCGGGCTTCCCCAATCCCGTACGGCTGTCGCTGGCCACCACCATCGACCCGGCCGGCCTGGACCTGCGCGAGATCCGCTCCAGCCTGCACACCGTGGACACGACCAGCGGCGAGACCATCACCGTCGAACTCCGGCCGGGCGAGCGCCTGGACCGGGACTTCATCCTCCGCCTGGCCTTCGACGCGTCCACGTCGCTGGCCCTGACCCCGGACGACGAGGGCCAGGAGGGCACCTTCACGCTCACCCTGACTCCCCCGGCGGACGTGGCCGCCGCACCGGCCCCTCGGGACGTGGTGCTGCTGCTCGACCGTTCCGGCAGCATGACCGGCTGGAAGATGGTCGCCGCCCGGCGCGCCGCCGCCCGGATCGTGGACACGCTGACCGCGCACGACCGGCTGGCCGTGCTGGCCTTCGACCACGACGTCAGCCGGGCGTTCACCGGCGGCCTGGTGGCGGCGACCGACCGGAACCGTTACCGCGCGGTCGAGCACCTGTCGCGGCTGGACGCGCGCGGCGGCACCGAGATCCTCGCTCCGATGGAGGAAGCGCTCCGGCTGCTCGGCGACACGGAAAGGGATCCGAACCGGGACCGGGTCATGGTCCTGGTGACCGACGGGCAGGTCGGCAACGAGGACGAGATCGTCGAACGGGTCGGCGCGAAAATCACCGTCGACTCGGGGATCCGGATCCACGCCGTCGGCATCGACCGGGCGGTCAACGCGGGGTTCCTCGGGCGGCTGGCCCTGCTCGGCTCCGGCCGGTGCGAGCTGGTCGAGTCGGAGGACCGGCTGGACGAGGCGATGGAGCACATCCACCGCCGCATCGGCTCCCCGCTGGTCACCGACCTCACCCTGAGCGCCGCGGACCTCGATCTGGTCGAGGACACGCTCACCCATGTGGGCTCCCTCTTCCCGGGGGTGCCGCTGGTCGTCTCCGGGCGGTTCCGGGGTCGTGGGGAGAACCCGGCGATCGCCGTACGGGGAATGGCCGACGGCAAGCCGTGGGAGCGCGCGGTCGAGGGGCGCGGGGCCGACGCGCCCGCCGCGCGGGCGGTCTGGGCGCGGGCCGAGCTGCGCCGCCTGGAGGATCGGTACACGATCGGCGAGCGGGACCTGGAGGCCCGGATCGTGGCGACCTCGCTGCGGTTCGGCGTGCTGTGCCGGTTCACCGCGTTCGTCGCGGTCGACTCGCGGGTGGTCGCCGACGGCAAGCCGCAGCATCACGTGATCCAGCCGGTCGAGCAGCCCAGCGGCTGGGAGATGCCGATGAACATGTCCGCCGTCGCGGCCGCCGCGCCACTCCGGATGGAGAAGGCCTCCTTCGCCCTCGACGAGGCCTTCGGCGGCGGAGGCGCGGGCGCGCCCACGCCTCCGCCGCCGCCCGCTCCGCGCATGATGCGGCGGACGCCCGCTCCGGACACGCCGTCCCAGCCGTTCGCCCAGGCGCCCGGCGCGCCGCCGGCGCCGATCCCGTCCCCCGGTCCGGGCGTGGGACCCCGGGCCGGCGGACGGAGCGTGGCGCCGGGACCGATGAAGCCCCACCCGGGCCGGGAGCGGCAGCCCAGCCTGGACAGCGTGCGCGCCCTGCTCGCCGAGGAGCTGGTCCGGCTGCGCGCGGCGGCCGGACGGCCGGACCAGGAGCGCCGGCGCTACCTGTCCGACCTGGCCAGCCGCCTGCGGGTGATCGACCAGATGGCGGGCGGCCACGCCGACCTGGCGTCGCTGGCCGCCGAGCTGGAAGGGGCCGAGCGTGCCGACGCCGACCTGGCCCGGCTCTGGCAACGCGCCGTCGACCTGCTCGGCCGCCTCACCGGGGGCGCGGCCGACGCTCCCGCGCCGCCGGATTCGACCCGCGCCCGCCGCCCGTTCTGGAAGCGCACGTAGACTGCGATCATGACCATGCCGCGCCAGGGGTTCCGGGGTAGGCCATATGGCCAGGCCCTGCCCCCTGGCGACGGGGGCGACCTCAGGGCATCACTCGCACGAAATACCGCACCGGCCCACCACGTCGCCGCCCGGCGGCCGATTGAGGGCTCTGGGGTTCTAGCCGTGGACTTCGCGGGCGGCGCGGATCATTTCGATCTTGGCGCTGGCGGCGTATTTATCGACATATTCCTGGCCGGAGAGCTCCATCAGCGCGTACATGATCTCGTCGGTGACCGCGCGCAGGACCAGGAAGTCGTTCTCCATGCCGTAGTAGCGGGAGAAGTCCAGAGGTTTGCCGTATTTGACGCCCGGGCGGATGCCGAACTTGGGGATCGGGCGGCCCGGCGGCATCATCTCGAAAGTGTTGATCATGGCCCAGGGGATGACGGGCGCGCGCGACTCCAGGGCGAGGCGGGCGACGCCCGTCTTGCCCTTGTAGAGACGGCCGTCGGGCGAGCGGGTGCCCTCCGGGTAGATGCCCAGCACGCTGCCCTCGCCGAGGACGCGCAGGCCGGTCCGGAGCGCGGCCTCGCTGGCCTTCCCGCCGGAACGGTCGATCGGAACGGTCCCGACACCCGAGAAGAACGCCCGGCTGACCAGGCCTTTTATACCGCTACCGGTAAAATAGTCAGACTTGCCGAGCGAGATGACCTTGCGCGGCAGGAAGAGCGCCCCGAAGAAGTGGTCGGCGAACGAGAGGTGGTTCCCGGCCAGGATGACCGGCCCCTCCTTCGGCACGTTCTCCACCCCTTCCGCCCACGGACGGAACACGAAATGGAGGAAAGGCCAGAGGATGGCCTTCACCACCCAGTAGAACACTCGGGGCTCTCCTTCGGTTGTTTGCAGTGGAGTCATCTTCGCACGGCTGACCCTCTCGCACGACTGATGCGTAACGTGCGACTATTCGGGCAATCTTTCCGATTTTGGAGGAGCCATGCCGCTGCTGCCGGGCGCTGAGCCGTACCACCACGAAGGCGGTCAGATCGGTGTGCTGCTCTGCCATGGTTTCACCGGAACGCCGCAGTCACTGCGGCCCTGGGGGGAGTTCCTGGCCGAGGCCGGGATCACCGTCTCGCTGCCCCGGCTGCCCGGGCACGGCACCACCTGGCAGGAGATGAACCGCACCCGCTGGGAGGACTGGTACGCCGAGCTCGACCGCGCCTTCGCCGAACTGAAGGCGACCTGCGCCGAGGTCTTCGTGATGGGCCTGTCCATGGGCGGCTGCATGGCCCTGCGCCTGGCCGAGGTGCACGGCCCGGCGATCCGCGGGCTGGTGATCGTCAACCCGTCCGTGGTGAACGACTCGCTGGCCCTGCTGCTGGCCCCGGTGCTCAAGTGGGTGCTGCCGTCGGTGCCCGGGCTCAGCAGCGACATCAAGAAGCCGGGCAGCGTCGAACTCGCGTACGACCGCACGCCCGTGCGCGCCGCCGCCACGCTGCCGCGGCTCTGGAAACTGGTCCAGTCCGAGCTGGACCGGATCGGCCAGCCGGTGCTGGTCTTCCGGAGCACGCAGGACCATGTCCTGAAACCGGCTAACGTGGAGTTCCTCCAGACGCGAATGGGGGACAATCTGGAGGTCCGGGATTGCGTGGACAGCTATCACGTCGCGACCCTGGACAACGACGCACCGGCCATCTTCTCGGGGAGCCTCGACTTCATCCGCCGTTACGCGTCTGTACCCTTGACGAAGGACTCTTGACCTGGGATCGATGTGACGCCACAGAGTGATGAGGACGAGGTCTGGCGTCAGATCGTCGCCTCATATAACGACACACCCGACAACGGCTCGGCCGATCAGCCATGGCCGGATCGGGAGAACGTGCCGGCGACCGTGGAGGCGGACGGCGAGCCCGCCGGCGCGGTGGACTCCGAGGACGCGGAGGACGACGCCGCGGAGGCTCAGCCCGCACAGGTCGATGACGACAACGACCACTACATCCCGCCTCCTCCGCCGCCGCTGCCCAAAGCGGACGCGCTCACGAAGGCGTCCTGGCTGGCGCTGTTCGGCGGCCCCGCCTACCTGCTGCTGGCGGCGCTGCTGAGCTGGCCGATGGATCCGTGGATCGTGTTCGCCGCGGTCGCGGCCTTCATCGGCGGGTTCGTGGCGCTGGTGGTGCGGATGGGGGACGGCCCGCCGAACGACTCCGGCTGGGACGACGGCGCCGTCGTCTAACGTTCAGCTGCCGGGCCGAAGGTTTCGACCAGGTCGCCGTAGCGGTTGGCTTTGTCCAGGACGTGGCCGACGGCCATGGTCAAGTCGCCGATCCGGGTCACGGCCTGGAGCCGGACCGTGCGCTGGCTGGTGGCGGGCTCGCCGCGCAGCGGTTCCCAGCGGCGGCCGGTGAACTTGACCAGGAACGCCTCGTCCGGGCGGGCCGGGTCGTAGCCGGAGGCCCAGAAGCCGCCTTCTCCGTCGCCGGTCACGCCGTAGAGTTCGGCCTCGGCGATCGGGAGCTCGTCCTTGGTCCAGCGTTTGCCGTCCCAGCGCAGGATCAGCGGCTCGATGCCCTCCTCGCCGTGGAAGACCCCGCCGACCGCGACCGCCCGCTTGGCGCTCTGCAGGTAGACGTCCCGGAGATACCCGCCCTTGATCGCGGGCACGGACACGGACTTCCATCCGCTCCCGGTCAGCCGCATCACCAGCGGCCGCGACCCGGTGTCGCCCACCGCCCAGCCGTCCTTGCCGGACAGCGCCACCCCGTGCAGCGCGCCCGCGGGCCCGATCGTGGCGGTCCAGCTGCCCGCGCCGGTCGCGATCAAGCTGCGCCCGCCCCGGCTTCCGACCGTGACCACCCGCCCCGGCTGCGCCGCCACCGCCCGCAGCCAGTCCCCGCCCCGCACCGCCGGCACGATCACCCGATCGAACCCGCCGCGCCCGCCTTTCCCGATGTACGGCACCCCGTCGTGCCCGTCCCCGACCACCCACAACTCGGTGGCCGACACCGCACTGATCGACCGCAGCGGCCCGACGCCGGTGACATCGCCCCGGGCCCCCACCTCGGTCCAGGATCGCCCGTCCCACCGGGTCACCACGCCCCGGTTCTGCCAGACGTCCCAGATGCCCTCCTGCCCGACCGCCCACACGTCGGTTTCGGACAGCGCGGCCACGTCGGAGAGCGAGCTCCCGTTGCCCAGGCGCGCGGACGTGGCCTGCCGGACGATCTCGTCGGCGACCGCCCTGGGGCGGGTGGGAGACGGCTGAGCGTGCGCGACCGATGTTACGTGAGGTAGTTGCCCGGCCAGAAGCCCGGTGAGAAGCCCACACAACGGCACCACGCGCCGAGTCAGGCAGCGGGTCATAGGGGAATCGTACGGGCCGACCGCCCGTCCGGGGGCGAGAGACGCCATTTCCGCCCCCAAAACGCGACAGTTCTATCCGCCCGAATCCTCAAACGACCCGGGGGAAGCGTCGTCCGCCGGGCCTTCACCCGCCCTCAAGATCCACTTTCACGGCGTCAGACGGACCGGGAGATCTCCGCCGCCACGGGCCGGTGGTCGGTGGCGGCGCGCAGGTCCTCGAAGGCGGGGATCTCGTCGGCGTCGCCGCAGGCGTGCACGGTCAGGCCAGGACCGGCGAAGATGGCGTCGATGCGCTTCTCGGGCTTCCCTGCCGTGAAGGTGAAACCGTCCCCGCGCGGGGCGACCGCGTAGCCGTCGGTGAAACGGCGGGACAGGTATCGCCAGGCCGGTTCGGTGGGCTGCTCGTTGAAGTCGCCGGCCAGCACGGGGAAGGCGTCATGCTCGGCGGCGACGGCTTGGATCCGGGCGGCCACCTCGGTGATGTGCCACATCCGGGCGCCCGAGTGGAGATCCAGATGGACCGAACCGACGGCCAGGCGGGTTCCCTCGACCTCCACGATGGCAATGGCCATCGCTCGCCATTCCAGCCCGAAGAACCACCGCAGCCGGTGGTGCTCGACGTGCGCGACGCGGGCGCGGGGGCCGACCAGGACGGCCACGCCGCTGGTGCAGCCGCCCGCCGCCAGCCGCATTCCGGTGACCCTGGGCAGGGCGCGCCGCCGCCACCACAGGTAGAAGGGCGGGACTTCCTGAACGCACAGCACGTCGGATCGGAGGACGGCGATGACCCGGGCCAGCGCGCCGCGATCGTCACGCAGCGCGCGCACGTTGTAGGACGCGACCCTGATCACCAGTTCACACCAACAGACCCGGCAAATCTAGGCGACGCGGAAGGCGAGGTGGTGCCGGACTCGTCCGCGTTCACGGCATCCGAGCGAGGTCGGCCGCCCCCACCAAGCCGGCGGACGGCCCGAGCTCGGCGGTCCTGATGTCGGCGAGCGGGCGATGCCCCCGGCCGGTCAGGCGTTCGGTGAAGGACTCCTTCACGCCGTCCAGCCACAGGTCGGCCGCCGCGGAGACGCCGCCGCCCATGATGAAGCAGCCGGGATCCAGCACCGCCGCCAGGTCCGCGAGGCCCTGGCCGATCCACCCGGCCAGCCAGGCGTAGGCTTCGAGCGCGACCGGGTCGCCCGCCCGGGCCGCCTCGGTGATCTCGGGACCCTCGATCCGCTCGGGCGTGCCGCCGGCGATCTCCAGCAGGACGGACGCGCGGCCGGGGTCGGTGGTGGCCAGGCGGCGGGCCTCGCCGACCAGGGCGTTGCCGCTCGCGTACTGCTCCCAGCAGCCGAGGTTGCCGCAGCCGCAGCGTTTGCCGTCGGGCACGCTCTGGATGTGGCCGAGCTCGCCGCCCATCCCCCAGCGGCCGCGATACAGCGCGCCGCCGACCACGACGCCGCCGCCGATGCCGGTCCCGACCGTGACGCACACGACGTGCGTCTCGCCGCGCCCGGCCCCGAAGCGGTATTCGCCCCAGGCGGTCGCGTTGGCGTCGTTCTCCACCACCACCGGCAGCCCGACCAGATCGGCGACCTTCTTCTGCAGCGGCTCCTCGCGCCAGGCCAGGTTGGGGGCGAACCGGACGACCGACCGGGTCTCGTCCACGAACCCGGCCGCGCCGACGCCCACCGCCTCGACCTCGTGCCGGGAGGCCAGCTCCTTGATCGCCTCCGCCACGACGCCCGCCACCAGCTCGGGATTGTCGGCGGGGGTGGGCCGGAGCAGGCTTTCGACGATCTTCCCGTCGTCGTCCACCACCCCGGCCGCGACCTTCGTGCCGCCGATGTCGATGCCGATGCTCAGCGTCATGCCGTCCCTCTTCCGGTGTCAGCCCAGATCGATGTGCTCTACCCGCGAGTCATCGTGCCGCCGGGACGAGGCCGGGCGCTGCAGGGAGTCGACCGCCTGCCGGAAGGCGGCGAGGAGCTCGCCACCCGCCGCGATCAGGTGGTCGGCGACGTCGCCGCCCGACTCCTTCCGCGCGGCGATGACCCGGCAGACCGGGCAGGCCCGGCAGATGTACTCCTCGTGATCATGCCCGGAAACCGCCTCCCCCCACACATCCTGTTGCCTGCCGCGGCTCCCGCCGCTGCCGAACGCGTTGCCGAGCCCGCTCCCGGCGCCCTTGACGAACCCTTTGCCGAGCTCCCGGCCCACCCGCTGCTGCAGCGAGTCGAGAAACTTCATCGCCTCTTCAGCGGCGGAACCCAGCGGATCCGGCCGATCATTGCTTTCCGTCATATCTCGAACGTTACCCGGAGGTGGCCGTCCTGGAGCGCCGCCGAGGCGACCGTCCGGCGGGCGAGGGCGGCCGGGAGCGCGATGACCCGGCGGTAGGAGCCCGCGGTGACGATGAGCTCGTCGCGCTTGCGGGCCAGGTCGATGTCGGATTTGTCGGCGAGGGGGAGCCAGAGGGTGAGTTCGTCGGCGCCGATGCGCATCGGGGGTTCGCCGGTGGGGGTGGCGAAGGGGTCGTGCTCGCCGTACAGGGCGTCGCCGACCTCGGCCAGGGCGTCGATGCCGACCGGTTCCGCGGGCAGGTACGGCACGGTCAGGATGGGCAGCGGCGCGAACGAGGCGTGCACGTCGGCCAGCTGCCTGGTCTGGGCTTCGACCCAGCGGGAGCGCCATTCGTCGGCGCCGCCGGCGGGGAAGACGCGGTTGGCGATGACGGCGTCCACGCGGTAGCCGTACAGGCTGAGGGAGGTGAGGGTGCGGCGGGCCTCGGCGACGACGACGGCCTCGGGGGTGAGCACCAGGCGGACGGAGGTGTTGTCGCCGGTGAGGAGTTCGCGGACGGCCATCAGGCCGCGGTGCAGGCGTTCGCCGGCCGAGAGCACGCTCTCCTCGGGCGCGCTGACCTTGGCGACGTGGCGAACGAGCGGGCCGAGCGCCTTCAGCAGCCGCCGCCCGACCGGCAGCAGGCGGCTGACGTGCCAGTCCAGCGCCTCCGGCAGGGCCAGCAGGCGGAGCGTCTCGGCGGTCGGCGCGCAGTCCACGACGATCACGTCCCACCGGCCGGTGCGGGCCTGCTCGCGCAGTTCCAGCAGCGCGATGATCTCCTCGGCGCCCGGCAGCACGGTCACCTCCTCGGAGGTGATCTCGTCCAGGCCGAGCTCGTGGAAGGCCGCCCTGGCGTAGTCCTGCAGCTCGCCCCAGTGCCGTTCGAGCGAGCGCTGGGTGTCGACCTGCTGCAGGTAGAGGCCGGGCGCGGCTTCGACCGGTTCGTCGGAGGGCGGCACGGCCAGCGCGTCGGCCAGGGAGTGCGCGGTGTCGGTGGACACGACCAGCGTCTTGAGGCCGCGCCTGGCGGCGAGCGTCGCCGTGGCCGCGGCGGCGGTGGTCTTGCCGACGCCGCCCTTCCCCGTGAAGAGCAGGACCCTCATGCTCTGAAGGTAATTCAAAAGCTCGCCCGTCGATCGCTTCGCCCCAGGCAGGTGACTCGCTTCAACGGCGCCGGGCTCCTTCTGAATTACCTTCACTCTCGACGCGTTTCTTCAGCCCCTTCAGGGCCGTGTCGATGATGACCTTCTCGGCTTTGCGCTTGATCATGCCGATCATCGGCACCTTGAGGTCCACCGCCAGCTCGTAGGTCACCTCGGTGCCGCCGCCCCGCTCGGCCAGGCGGTAACTGCCGGTGAGGCCGGACACCATCCGGCCGCTGTCGACGATGTGCCAGCTGACGGCGGCGTCGTCCCAGTCGTATTCCAGCGTGTACTCATCGCTGATCACGCCCGCGTCCAGGACGAACCTGACGGTCCGCGGCCGGCCCTCCGCGTCGTCGCTCAGGACCTGCGCCGACTTCACCTGGCCGGCCCATTGGGGATATGCCGGGAAGTCGGCGATCACGGTCATGATGGTCGACGGGTTTGCGCCGATCGTGATGCTCGACGTGGTGCGATCAGCCATGGGCTAACCGTACTTCACCATTCGAGAGTGAACGGCGTGCCACGACCCCGGAAATGCCCGACATTTACGCATTCGGTGCGGCCGATTCTGGTGCGGCGCGCCAGTGGCTGGTGCACGTGGCCGAACAGCGCGAACCTCGGCTGGATGCGGCGGATGGCCGCCAGGGTGGCCTCGCTGCCGCGTTCGAACCGCCGGGCGACGGTGTCGTACAGGAGCTCGGGGACGGCCGGGGGGATGTGGCTGCAGAGCACGTCCACGTGGCCGAGCGCGTCGACCTTGCGCGCATACTCCTCGTCGTCGATCTCGTACGGCGTGCGGTAGGTGGTGCGCAGCCCGCCGCCGACGAACCCGAAGGTCAGCCCGCCGATCTCGACCGTCTGCCCGTCCAGGATCTGGTGGCCCGGGCGGGCGTACTCAGTCCAGAGACGGGGCAGGTCCACGTTGCCGTAGGTGAGGTAGGCGGGGGTGGGCATGGCGGCGAATATCTCCGCGTACTGCGCGCGGACGGCGATCTCGATGTGCTCGCGCGGGTCGCCGCCCCGCTCCGCCCACAGGGCGGCCGACAGGGCCCTGGCCTCGTCGAACCGCCTGGCCGTGCGAAGACCGACGTATTCGCTGGCTCTGTCCGCGCCGAACAGGTCGGGGAAGATGCCCTGCGAGTGGTCGGCGTAGTCGACGAACAGGAGCAGATCCCCCAGGCAGATCAGGGCGTCGGCGCCCTCGCCCGCGCGGGCCAGCGCGTCGGCCCGCCCGTGGACGTCGCTGACGACGTTGATCCGCATGCCCGCAATCCTAACCAAACACCTGCCGCCGGGCCTGGTCCCGGCTCGGGCCTGCGCGTCGCAGCCATGATCCATATTCGGGCTGATAGCGTGAAATCGCCCGGATAACGCCTGGGTGACGGACCTACCAACGCGTAACTTCTCGCGGTAGCGTCCGGTGCAAAACTTACCCAGCGGTGCCCCAAAGGAGTGACCGTGCGCGAGTACAGCGTTCCCGTGCTGGTGGACGTCCCACTGTCGGCCAACTGCACCGACACGGTGTTCCAGCGGGCGGTGGACGAGCCCGGCGCCGTGTCCATCCGGCGCAAGGTCGGCGAGGACTGGGTCGCGGTCACCGCCGCGGAGTTCCGCGACACGGTCGCGGGCGTGGCGAAGGGCCTGATCGCGGCGGGCGTCGAGCCCGGCGACCGGATCGCGCTCATGTCCCGCACCCGGTACGAGTGGACGGTGGCCGACTACGCCATCTGGGCGGCGGGCGGCGTCGGCGTGCCGATCTACGAGACGAGCTCGGCCGACCAGGTCAAGTGGATCATCTCCGACAGCGGCGCCAAAGCCGCGTTCGTGGAGACCGCCGCGCACGAGGACACCGTCCGGGAGGCCGCGCCCGACCTTCCGCTGGTCTGGAACATCGACGGCGGCGCCCTGGAGTCGCTGATCGAGTCCGGCGCGTCCGTCAGCGACGAGACGCTGACCGAGCGCCGCACCGGCCAGAGCGGCCACGACCTGGCCACGATCATCTACACCTCGGGCACCACCGGCATGCCGAAGGGCTGCCGGATCACCCACGACAACCTGCTGTTCACGGCGCGGAACGTGGCGTTCGGCCCGCTGGAGAGCATGTTCACCGTGGACGACAGGGCCGCCCTGCTGTTCCTGCCGCTGGCGCACAGCTTCGCGCGGATGGTGGAGATCGTCCTGCTGGAGACCGGGACCGTGCTCGCGCACACCCCGAACATGAAGAACGTCGCCCCCGACCTGCAGGGGTTCAAGCCGACCTTCCTGCTGGGCGTGCCGCGCGTGTTCGAGAAGGTCTACAACGCCGCCGAGCAGAAGGCCACCGCGGAGGGCAAGGGCAAGATCTTCCACGCCGCCGCGAACGTGGCCATCGAGTACAGCAAGGCCGAGGCCACCGGCGGCGCCGGTCTCGGCCTGCGGCTCAAGCACACCGCCTTCGACAAGCTCGTCTACACCAAGCTGCGCGCGGCCACCGGCGGCAAGCTCACCGCGGCCGTCTCCGGCGGCTCCGCGCTCGGCGAGCGCCTGGGCAACTTCTTCCGCGGCGTCGGCATCGAGGTCTTCGAAGGCTGGGGCCTGACCGAGACCTCCGCCCCCTCCACGGTCAACATCCCCGGCGCCAACAAGGTCGGCACGGTGGGCAAGCCCTTCCCCGGGGTCACCATCGGCATCGCCGAGGACGGCGAGATCCTGGTCAAGGGCCGCCACATCTTCGACGGCTACTGGAACAACGAGCGCGCCACCGCCGAGGTGATCGACTCCGACGGCTGGTTCCACACCGGCGACGTGGGCGAGCTCGACAAGGACGGCTACCTCAAGATCACCGGCCGCAAGAAGGAGATCCTCGTCACCGCCGCGGGCAAGAACGTGGCGCCCGCTCCTCTCGAGGACAGCATCCGCGCCCACCGGCTGATCAGCCAGGTCATGGTGGTAGGCGACGACAAGCCCTTCATCGGCGCCCTCGTCACCCTCGACCCCGAGGCCCTCGCCCAGGTCACCCTCACCGACGAGGAACTTCGCGCCGAGGTCCAAAGCGCCATCGACAACGCCAACCGCATGGTCTCCAAAGCCGAACAAATCAAAAAATTCGTCATCCTAGAAAACGACATAACCGAAGAAACCGGCCACCTCACCCCCTCCCTCAAGGTCAAGCGCAACCTCGTCATGCGCGACTTCGCCAAACAAATCGACGAACTCTACGGCTCCTGACGTCAGGAGACACCCGAGCGGCGGTCCAGGAGCAGGGTGGCGAAGCGGGCGGCTACCTGGTTCCAGGTCCATTCGCGTTCGATCCAGGCGCGGCCGCGTTCGCCCATGGTGCGGGCGGTGGCGGGGTCCTGGAGCAGGGTGAGCAGGGCGGTGGCGATGGCGTGGGGTTCGGTGCCGTCGACGACGAGGCCGGTCTCGCCGTGGCGGACGGCGTCGGGGGCGCCGCCGGAGGAGCCGGCCACCACGGGGAGGCCGGTGGCGGAGGCTTCCAGGTAGACGATGCCCAGGCCTTCGACGTCGATGCCCGCCAGGCGGGTACGGCAGGGCATGGCGAAGACGTCGCCGGCGTCGTAGTGGGCGGGCAGCGCCGACCACGGCACGGCTCCGGTGATGACGACGCTGTCGCGGTGCACGGCGGCGGCGCGATCCAGGGATTTGCGGGCGGGGCCGCCGCCGACGAGCAGCAGGGCGGCGTCCGGGACCCGGGCCAGGACGTGGGGCCAGGCTTTGATCAGCATGTCCTGGCCCTTGCGCGGGACCAGGCGGGAGACGCAGACCACGACCGGGCGGCCGGTCAGGCCGAGGTTCGCCCGGACCTGAGCGCCACCCGCGCCCGGGCGGAACAGGCCGGTGTCGACACCGGGCGCCAGCCGCACCAGCTTGGCCCCGGGGATCTGCGTCCTGAGCCGCGCGCGAGTGTACGCACCCAGATAGGTGACGATGTCGGCATGCTCGCCGATCCGGCGCAGGAGATCACGGGCGATCGGCAGTCGAGCCCAGGACGCCTCATGGCCATGCGTCAACATGATCACCCGCTCGGCTCCAGCGGCCCGGAGCGCGGGACTGACCAGACCGAGCGGGGCGGCGGCCCCGAACACCACCGTGGTACCCGGCTCCACCAGCCGAGCCGCCCGCCGCGCGACATCCCGCGTCGGCAACATCAACTTCCCCGGATGCCGCACCACCTCGTACGGCTGCCGCGCATCGAACTCCCCATCCCCCGGCCACCGCGGCGCGTACACCACCACCGACCCAGGCGGCCGCCGAGACGCGAGCGCATGCACAAACGACTGAATACCCCCAGGCCGCGGCGGAAAGTCATTGGTGACAATCAGCGTCCGACCCACGCGGGCCTCCGTCCTGTGGCCCTGGCCGGGGTCACGGTTCGTTGGCGCCGTTCAGGAGGGCCCAGGAGCGCGCCATGGCGATGCGCTGGGGAGCCGTCGGGTGTGAGACGTAGAGCACATATTCGACGATGTCTGGGGACAAGTCGGAGATGTTTCTGGTGGCCAGGCGTTTCTGCATGGTGGTGAAGGTGACCGGGTCTCGGGTCAGTTCCAGGGCATGGGCGTCAGCGCGGGCCTCGATGTGTCTGCTCACCAGGTTCTGCGCGGGTCCGGATAGGAACGTGCCGAGTGAGATGAGTCCGACCAGCAGGCCGACTGCCCGGGGATCTCCGAGGGTGGGGACCTCCGTCCGGCGGCCCAGGCCCTGGGCCACCAGGAACAGCAGGCAGGTGCCGAGGGCCGCCCCGAGGCCTCCGACCAGCGTGCCGTAGAGGACGTCACCGTTCTTGGCGTGGCCGAGCTCGTGAGCGACGATCAGCTCGGTCTCCTTCGCGGGTTCCTTGAGCAGGTTGTCGTACACCACGATCCTGCGCGTCGCCCCGAACCCGGACACGTACGCGTTGAGCGCGGTGGTCCGCCGGGACGCGTCCGCCACGAGCACATCGTTCACCGGAACGCCGTCCCGCTCCGCCATGGCGAGCAGATCGGTGCGCAGCTGCCCGGCGGGGAGTGGCGCGAAGTCGTTGAACACGGGCTCGACCAGCACCGGATAGGCGAACGACAGCCCGACGGTGAGCACGAAGGCGCCCGCCGAGGCCGGAATCCACCAGCGCCTGGGCCACTTCCTGGCCAGCGCCACCACGACAAGGATCATGATCGCCGAGAGCGCCACCTGCAGGCCGAAGTTCTTGAGCCGGTCCCCCGTCCAGGCCGCCCACGTCTGGGTGGACAGGCCATACTCCCGGAGAACGGTCTCGAGCCACATGCCGAGCGGCCATTTCAGCGCCAGCGAGACGCCATAGACGGCGACCACCCCGATCAGGACCCGCACCCACCACGGGCCCCTGAGCCGGGCCAGCGCCCGGGTGCCGAACGGCGTGAGCACCAGCACGCCCGCCACCAGCAGCGTCACGCCCAGCGACAGGTAGGACGGAACACTGGTCGCCACGTCGAAGGCCTGGGCGCGGGCGATCTCCTGAGCGCTGAAGTCCCGCGCCGGATCCGGCTCCGCCGCGGGCGCGCCGGAGAGCACCTGCCACGGCGTCGTCACCGCCACCACCACGATCAGCAGGACACCCAGCCCCGCCAGCGCGAAGGCCGCCCCCCGCGTCCCCGACCGTTCCACCGGCCACCTCCCCCGACTCGCAGACCTTCGTATCACACCGCCCCGACAAGCTGCCGCCGCATGTACCGACGCAGCCCTCGGCGAAACTCCCATCCACACCGGCCCGACAAGCTGCCACCGACCCTCGGTGAAATCCCCGATCACACCGGCCCAACAAGCAGCCACCACACGCACTACCGCCAACCCTCGGTGAAACTCCCGATCACACCGGCCCAACAAGCAGCCACCACACGCACTACCGCCAACCCTCGGTGAAACTCCCGATCACACCGGCCCAACAAGCAGCTGCCGCACGTACTGCCGCCAACCCTCGGTGAAATCCCCCGTGCTCACCCCAAGGGTGCGTGCCATCGCTGTGTCCGGATCTCCGTCCAGCGCGGCCCGGTAGAGCGCCACCAGCCGTTCCGGCCCGAAGCGCTCGGCGATGTAACGGCAGGCCAGCCAGGCTTCCTCATACACCTGCGCGAGCCGCGTGGAACCGGCCTCGAAGGCGTCGCGTCCCGGCAGTTCCTGGGGCATGACGCCCGAGCGCACTTCCTCGGCTAGTTCGGCCGCGGCCACGCGCGGCGAGAGCCCGCTGTCCAGATATCCGACATAGTCGGCGAATCCCTCCACCAGCCACATCGGCATATCCCCGCTCGTCGCCGCCCCTGTCGCGACATGGGTGAGTTCGTGCGCCAGCACGACCCGCCGACCCACTTCGGAAAGCCGCCCGAATCCCTCCGGCTCGATGATCACGTGATCCACATCCGCCAGCGCGGCCATCCCCCGTACTCCGGCGGGTTCGGCGAGCACCGCCGCGTCCTGCGTCGAACGCGGCACCAGGATCACCGCCCCCGCCACCTTCCACACCCGGTTGACCGCCTGGCGGGCCCGCTCGACCTCCCCAGCGAGCGTCGCCGCGCCGGGGGCACCCCGCGCGATCAGCAGAAGCGATCCGCCCGTGCGAATGATCGTTGCGTCAGTCCAGAACCGGGGATGTTCGCGGGCGATCGCGCGGGCCTGGGCGAGTAGATCGTCGGGGGGCGCGGAGGCGGAAGCCGTCAGCGTGGCCGCCAGGAGGGCGGCGGTCAGCCGTACGCGCAGGGGAGGCATTGATCTTGTCTACCAATCAGCCGGATCGGTAGACGTCAGCCGTACGCGCATGGGAGGCATGTTATGCGCGGCCAGGACATGGGACGGCCCCGCCCAGCTCGAGGGAGCTGGGCGGTTGTCCGCCACGCGACGATTCCGCGGGTCAACCGGGGAGCGGAGCGGAACGTCCTTCGGCCACGCGGTTGTGGGCCGGAAGGTTCGGTTAGGGCACGACCAGGTGGAAGGGGACGTCGTGGGCGCCGCCGGTGGTGTAGCCGGTGCCGACGAAGATATGGCGTCCGGCGCCGCACGCGCTGTGGCCGGAGTAGGCCAGGACGGTGGAGTTCCAGGGGGCGCCCCACATCTTGGTGGCGACCGGGATCGTCTTGGTGGCGTCGATATTGGGCTCGATGTCGACGCAGTACTGACCGGTGGCGATCTTTCGTACGGCGGTGACACCGGTGGAGCGCACCACGGTGCCGTTGGCCTTGACGACGGCGGCGGCGGTGGCGTGGGGGGTAATGGCTCCCCCGGTCGTGATGCGGGCGGCGACTTGGGGGGTTTCGGTGCCCCCGATCGTGGCGTGGGCGGCGACGCCCGCGCCGATGCCCACAATGGCGGCGGCGACGGCGGTCAGCGTGAGGACGGCAGTTTGGCTCGGCATGACGAGGCCTCCTGGTGTGGGGGACGACCGGCCCGGCCAGACAGCATCGGATGAGATTCCGGACCGATCCGTTCGCTACTCAGCGTAATCAAATGAACACGCTTAGTAGCAGTAGCGAAACGGTAAGGGACCTGTCGCCTGGCCCGGCTCGCCATTTGTCCTGCTCAGGATGCTAGGGCCTGCCTCCGGCTCGTCATCACCATCACCTCCTGGCGGGCACGCAATTCAGGACGGGCGAGCCGATCCGGCTGCCGCAGCGAGTGCGTGGAGCCGCCGCACATTGGCTGTCGCCAGGGGCTGAGTTGGGAGCTGCTGCGGCGAGCACGCGGAGCCGCCCCACATTGACTGCCGTCCGGGGCTGAGTTGGGAGCTGCTGCGGCGAGCACGCGGAGCCGCCCCACATTGACTGCCGTCCGGGGCTGAGTTGGGAGCTGCCGCGGCGAGCACGCGGAGCCGCCCCACATTGACTGCCGCCAGGGACTGAGTTGGGAGCTGCCGCAGCGAGTGCGTGGAGCCGCCAGGCCCGCGGACGAAACGCTTGCGATCGGCTTCCCGCCCTTCCCGCTGCGAGGCTGCCACCAAAGATCAAGGATCATGAGCGACTGCGGCTCTCTCATCGGTACTTCGCACCGCGAAAGCAGGCGAAGTACCGATGAGAGAGCGAAAAGGGTCAGAGACCGGGTCGTACCGCACCGACGAAGGTGCGCTTGCGGTAGGAGTTCAGCTTGTCGATGCGAACGCGGGCTCCGCTGTGCGGGGAGTGGACCATCCTGCCCTTGCCGACATAGATGCCCACATGACCGCCGCCGCTGGTGAAGATCAGGTCTCCGGGCTTGAGGTTCTTCCAGGAGATCTTCTTCTTCACCGCGCGACGCTGGGAGTAGGTGGTTCGCGGGAGCTTCACGCCTGCCTTGCGCCAGGCGAACACGGCCAGACCGGAACAGTCGAACGCGCCGGGACCGGTGGCTCCCCACCGGTACGGATCGCCGATCTGCTCCTTGGCCACCGCGACGGCCCGCCGAGCCTTGGACCGCTGGCGTGCGGCCTTGCTCATCGTGGCGCGCTGCTTCACCGAACTCTTCGCCCGGCCGGCGGCCGGAAGATCGGAGATGGGAACGTTCCCGGTGGTGGCCTGGTCGGCCGTTTCGGTCTTCGTGAGGGTGACTGTCGTCGTGTCAGCCGCCACGGGCTGCGCCGCGAACACTCCGACCGAGGCCGTGAGAGCGACGCCGCCCAGGGAGAGACGGGCAAGACGGGACAGACATGCGGGGGTGGTTGACAGGATCGCTCCTATGATCTTCCACGTACGCCTACCGGGTTAGCTGACGGATTCGGGCGGGGAAGTCGCCCTACGGTGGAAATTCACACCGATTCACCCCTTAGCTCCTGCGTACAGAGCCATTTGGGTCCCCGGCTCCATGCCTCCTGACTGCATGGACTCGGCCGGTCGCATTTGTGACATGCGACACATGGATCTTTATGGAGACATCAGCACATTCGGCTGACATGGTGGCGACGCCATGGCTTGTGCGTCGCGGCCCAGAAACTACCGAGCTTCACCACGATTACGCAAAGCTTTCTCCAAAGATAAAGATCAGATAACTAGATTTTATTCGTAAAACCCCTGCATACACCGGCATTTCAATGCCTAATGTGACTCTGGTCACACTTCACGAATCAGAAGCTGAACATGGCACCAGAAGCCCCATCAGCCCCACGGGTCCGTAAGATCGTTCCAACCGGCCAACACCGGGACGAATCGGCCACCATGCCTACAGCCTTGAACGCGCTACGCGTGCCGACAGGCGGACAGCCTGAACGGGCCTACAGGGGCACAGCCTTGCCTACGGGCGGACAGCCTTGTCCGGGTTGTACTGACTGAGGGGGGTCACCTTGACCACATCCCCCGTCTGCGGCGAGTGCACGACCTTCCCATCCCCGGCATAAAGCCCCACATGCCCGAACCCGCTGTGCCACACCAGATCCCCTGGCTCCAGCGCGTTCACCGACACCCGCCGGTTCGCCCCCCAGGCCCACATCTCGTAGCTCGTCCGCGGCAGGCTGACCCCGCCCTTCGCCCAGGCGGCCTGAACAAGCCCTGAGCAGTCCCACGAGCCCGGACCAGTCCCCCCATACCGGTAGGGCTTCCCAATCTGCGCATAGGCGAACTCAAGGGCCGCCAGCGCGTTCCCGGACGCGGGCCCGGTGTAGACCTGCCCCGCACTGTTGGTGTTGCCCGGGTTGTACGCACCGAGCTCCCGCAGCAGCTTCACCTGTTCGGCCACCATGCGGTCGGCCTTTTTCTTCTTCTTGACCAGCTCGTCCTTGACCTTCGCGGCGTCCTCGTAGGTCTTCTTCTTTTCCTCACGCTGGGTCCGCAGCCCCTTGATCGCGACCTCGAACTCGGTCAGCGACTGGGTGCGCCCGGCGGCGAGCTGATCCATCAGCGCCATCGTGTTGAGCATCGTGTCCGGATCGTCGGCGGTGAACAGCCCGCTCAGCGTCCGGAAGTCGCCGGTCTGGTAGTTGGTCACCGCGACCCCGACGACACCCGCCCGTAACGCCTGGACCTGGAGGTCCTGCTTCTTGAAGGCGGCGTTGACCTTGTCGTACTGCTTCTTCGCCTTCTTCCACTTCTCGTTGGCGCCGTTGTAGTCGTCAACGATGTCGTCCATCTGCTTGTTGAGCTTCTTCAGCTTGGCCTGCGCCTCGGCGAGCGTGGGTTTGGGATCCGCCTGCGCGCCGACGACCGGCAGGAGGATGACGGCTGCGGCCAAACCCGCCGCGACCGATGCTCGCCCACGCACAAGAACCCCTTCCAGACCGACAGACCTGGACGGGAACTCTAGTGAAGCGATCTTGCCCGCTCAACCGATTCGGGCTATTTGCCCAGTTCATCACCCATCGCGATCAACTGATCACGCACGGCCAAGTCTTCGGAGCAGCAAGGTGGCCGGCACCGGCCTGGCCCCCATCCGGCGCACCGACTCGGCCACCTCCCGATCGGAGGACACCACCGCGATGGCCCGCCCGGGCGGCTCGATCCGTACCAGCTGCCGGATCAGGTCGTCGGCGATCTGACCGGGCGCGCTGAACGCCACCCGCACCCCGCGCGGCGCGGAGACCTGCACGGGACCGTCCAGCTCGGCCCCGTCGAAGACACACGTGATCTCCACCTTGACCTGCACGGCCAGGCCGCCGAGCCCGGTCAGCAGCCGACTGCGCTGATCGACGAGGGTCAACGATCCGTAGCCGGTCTTGGTCACGTTGTAACCGTCGACGACCAGATGCAGGTTGGGTATCGCCAGCAGCTGATCGAGCAGCTGTGGATCGTCGTCGGCCAGCGCCCGCGCGGGAACCGCCCGCACGCTGGGCGGCCCCGGCGTCACGGCCGTCACGTAGTCGGCCGGCCTGCTGATCGACGTCGGCAGCGACAGCTCCTTGCGCAGCCCCTTGGCGGCGTCCTCCAGCGCGTCCATGAGCACCCGGATCCGCGCGTCCTCGACGCTGCGGCCCTCGCGGGCGGCCCGGCGGCTGGCCTCCAGATGGCGTTCCGCCTCGGCCAGCCGCTCCTTCAGCTTGCGGATCTCCGCCTCGGCGGCGGCCCCGGCGCCCGCGACGCGGTTGCGCGCGTCGGCGGTGGCGGCGTCCAGCTCCTGCGCCCGCAGCTCGGCGGCCTTGGCCCGCTCCCTGGCGTCGTGCAGCTTGCGCCGCAGATCGGCGTTCTCCGACCGCGCGGCACGCAACTGCTCCCTGACCCGGTCGATCTCCTCCTTGGCCGCCGTGCGCTGGGCCGCGAGCTGCTCGCGCAGCCGGGTCTCGGCCTGCTCCCGCTGGCTGCCCAGCGCCGCCGCCCGGTCGATGTCCTCGCGCGCCTGCTCGACCAGCTCGGCCCAGCCGGGCGGCCTGGTCAGGTAGGCAGCCGCCGCCACCAGCACCGGCTCGGCCGCGGGCGGCACGGTCTCCTCGGCCAGCGCCGCCACCAGCTCGGGCCAGGCGGCGGTCAGCGCCTCCGCGACGAGCTCGCGGAACTCCTTGTCGTTCTCCAGCTGCGCGGCGATGGGCGCGCTGCCCAGCCGCGCCCGCTTCCGGGGATCGAACTTCGCGATCCCCCGCAATGGCGGCGGAATCGTCCCGCCCGGCATCGCGCCGAGCACCTGGGCCGCCAACTCGACGACATGCGCCCGAACCTGCTCGGGCAGGGGACGAGACAGGCCCTCTCCGGCTGAACTCATCCCTGGTCGCTCCTCGTTCTGGTCTTTCATTCAAGGGTACGGCTCTGCGGCGCTACCACATCACTTTCCGCGACCTTGCCATCCTCCCCCGCCCGAATCAGTGGATTCCACCTGTAACCACCCACTGCGGGACCTCCTCCGCGGAACAGCCCATCCCCGCGATGACCTGCGCGATCATCGAATCCCTGCTAACCACCACCCCCTTCGTCAACTAGGACGATCTAT
>NZ_BLAF01000027.1:1254-27319 GCF_009687885.1 Acrocarpospora pleiomorpha | reverse complement strand
GGGGGCCCGCCAGCAACCGCCCGAAACACGGTCGCTTGGGCCGAATGCCGTCATTTAGTGTGGTCGGATGCTCAAGCCCGCATATCCCATCGAGACCCCGCGACTCCTCCTTCGCCCGTACGAAACCGACGACGTCCCTGCGGCGCACGCGTTCCACTCGCTGCCCGAAGTGACCAGATATCTCTACTGGGAGCCTCGGGACCTCGATCAGGTGCGGGCGAGCGTCGCGGAGAAGTCGCAGGTCCGGGAGCTCACCGACGCGGGCCAGGCGCTCTGCCTGGCGGTGTTCGAACGGGAGACCGGCGCCCTGGTGGGCGAGGTCGTGCTGTTCTGGCACAGCCGCGAGCACCGGCAGGGCGAGATCGGATACATCTTCAGTCCCGCCTTCCACGGCAAGGGCTACGCCACCGAGGCGAGCCGGGAGATGCTCAGGCTCGGCTTCGACGACCTGGACCTCCACCGCATCGCCGCGCGCACCGACGGACGCAACACCGCCTCGACCAAGGTCATGGAGCGGCTCGGCATGCGCAAGGAAGCGCATCTGATCGAGAACGAGATGGTAAAGGGCGAGTGGACCGACGAGATCGTGTACGCGATGCTGCGTCGCGAATGGGACGAACTCCCGTAGAGGCGACACGCGGGACGGCGGGGATCCCGGGAAGTGTCGGTCGGCGTCTCTATGGTCGTGGGCGTGGAACAGGGCACGCTAGATGATCTCGGGACCCCGCTCGCCGGCGTGACGTTCGTCGTCTTCGACCTGGAGACCACCGGCGTCTCGAACTCCGAGCACGGCGTCACGGAGATCGGCGCGGTCAAGGTGCGCGGCGGTGAGGTGATCGGCGAGTTCGCCACCCTGGTGGATCCCGGCGGCCCGATCCCGCCGTTCATCTCGGTGCTGACCGGGATCACCGACGCGATGGTGATGGCCGCGCCCCGGATGACCGAGGTGCTGCCGAGCTTCCTGGAGTTCATCCGGGGGTGCACGCTGGTGGCGCACAACGCGCCGTTCGACATGGGCTTCATCAAGGCGGCCTGCGCGGGCCAGGGTTACCCGCCGCCGGTGAATCCGGTGGTGGACACCGCCGATCTCGCCCGCCGGGTGCTCAACCGGGATGAGACGCCCAACTGCAAGCTCGCCACCCTGGCCAGGTTCTTCCGCAGCGCCACCGAGCCGTACCACCGGGCGCTGGCCGACGCCCGCGCCACCGTCGACGTGCTGCACGGCCTGATCGGCCGGGTCGGCTCGCTGGGCGTGCACACGCTGGAGGACCTGCGGGGGTTCGTCCGCATGCCGACGCCCGAGCAGCAGCGCAAGCGCCATCTCTCCGAGGGTGTGCCCGCCCGCCCGGGGGTGTACATCTTCGAGGACGTCCGGGGCGAAGCCCTCTATGTCGGGAAGAGCTCGAACCTGCGGAACCGGGTCCGGAGCTACTTCACCGCCAGCGAGACCCGGCCGCGCGTCCGGGAGATGATCGGCATCGCCGAGCGGGTCCGGCACATCGTCTGCTCGACCGCGCTGGAGGCCGAGATCCGCGAACTCCGCATGATCGGCGCCACCAAACCCCGCTACAACCGGCGCTCCCGCTTCCCCGAGCGGGTCGTCTGGCTGAAACTGACCAACGAGCCGTTCCCCCGGCTCAGCATCGTCCGCGACCTCAAGGACGACGGCGGCACCTACCTCGGCCCCTTCGGCAGCAGCCGCACCGCCGACGAGGCCCGCACCGCCATGCACGAGGCCCTGCCGCTGCGGCAGTGCGGCGAACGATTATCACCGACGGTCTTCCGCAGCGCGTGCACCCTGGCCGAGCTGGGCAAATGCGGCGCCCCCTGCGACGGCCGCCAAAGCCAGGCGGCGTACGGGGTGCACGTCGCCCAGGCCCGCCACGCCATGGAGCACGACGCCGGCCTGGTCTTCTCCGCCGTGGAGGCCCGGATGGACCGCCTCTCCGCCGAACAGCGCTACGAGGAGGCGGCGGTCGACCGGGATCGCCTCGCGGCGTATGTCCGCACGGCGGCGCGCATGCAGCGGCTGCTCTCGCTGACCCGCATCGAGCAGATGGTGGCCGCCAGCCCGGCCTTCAACGGCGACTGGGACATCCACGTCATCCGCCACGGCCGCCTGACCGCCGCCGGGGTGATGCCCCGCGGCGCCCACCCGGTGCCGTATGTGGAGGCGCTGGTCGCCACCGCGGAAACGGTCGTCCCCGGGCCGGGGCCGACCCCCGCCGCCAGCGCCGAGGAGACCGAGACGATCCTGCGCTGGCTGGACACTCCGGGCATCCGCCTGGTCCGCGTCGAGGGCGGCACCTGGAGCCTCCCCGCGTATGGCGCGGGACGCCTCAAGGGGAGGATCGACCGGGCGTACGAGAGCCTGCGGGCCCACCAGCCCAGGGAGGGTCGGCCGCTGCGGTAGGTTCTGATCAGTCCGCAGGAACGGGAGAGCGCATATGGTCACCGCGATCGTGCACATCAACGCCGACGTCGATCGTATTCCGGAGGTCGCGCAGACCATCGCGGAACTCGACGGCGTCAGCGAGGTCTACTCGATCACCGGAGAGTTCGACCTGATGGCCATGGTCCGCGTGAAGGACTACGAGGAGATCGCCGAGGTCGTCCCCGGCCGGTTGAACAAGGTGCCAGGCGTGCTCCACACCGAGACCCACATCGCCTTCCGCGCCTACTCCCGCCACGACCTGGACGCCGCCTTCTCCATCGGCCTCAGCGACGCGGACTGATCACCGATTCCGGGTGATCAGCAGCCGCACCCGGACCTCGAAGCCACCCGATATCGGCCGTGAGGCGACGGAACCCCCGAACAGGGCGGCGCGTTCCCAGATGCCGAGCAGTCGTTCCCTCGGCAGCCCGTCATCCCGCACGCTCAGGTCCAGGACGCCCCTCAGCCACCGCAACTCGACCGTGGCCGTAGTGGAGTGCCCGTGCAGCACCGCGTTCCGCAGCGTCTCCTCCACGATCCGGTAGACCGACAGTTCGAGCACGGGACCGTCCGCCCTGACCCCGTCCTCCCGCAACGCCACCGCGAGCCCTCCGGCCCGATACCCGTCGAGCAACACCGGCAGATCCGCCAGCCTCGGCTGCGGTCCCCTGCTCACCCCGTCCACCCGGAGCAACGCCAGCATGCGCTGCAGGTCGCTGAGCACCTGCCGCCCCGACTCCTCGGCCTCCCGCAACGTCTGCCTGGCCCGCTCCGGATCCCGGTCCATGATGACCCGCCCGGCCCCCACCCCCAGCGTCATCACGCTCAGATCATGCGCCACCACATCATGCAGCTCTCGCGCGATCCGCAGCCGCTCCCGCGCCACCGCATCCGCCGACTCCCCCAGCCACCGGCGCACAACCCGCGACCCCACCAGCCAAGACACAAGATGACGCATCATGCGGGCAACCTAAGCCGCCGCCTATCGGATTACGTCCCCTCGCAGACGGACCCCTCATCCCCCGTAGGACTGACGGACGATCTGCCTACCTGGTGGATTGGCTGACTTCTATCCAGCGGTTGAGGGTGGTGGTGGCGGTGCCGGAGTCGATGGCGTGGGCGGCGCGGGTGTAGTTGTCGCGGAGTTGGGTGGTGAGGGTTTCCGGGGTGGGGCCGTCGAGGGCGGTGAGGGCGGCGGCGGCGTTGAGGAGGGCGGCGTCGCGGATGGGGCCGGGCTTGCCGCCGAGGAGGTCGTGGATGGCGTTGGCGTTGAATTCGGGGTCGCCGCCGCGCAGGTCGCCGGGCTGGGAGCGGGGGATGCCGATGTCCAGGGGGTCGAAGGTGGTCTTGGTGGCCACGCCGTCGCGCACGACGTACACCGTGGAGGGGGCGGCGGTGGAGAGTTCGTCGAGGCCGTCGTCGCCGCGGAAGACCAGGGCGGAGACGCCGCGCTCGGCGAAGACGCCGGCCACGACGGGGAGCATGCGGGCGTCGAAGACGCCGATCGCCTGGGCGACGGGCTGGGCGGGGTTGGTGAGCGGGCCGAGGAAGTTGAAGACGGTGGGAACGCCGATCTCCTTGCGCGGCGGGCCCGCGAAGCGCATGGACGGGTGGTAGACGGGCGCGAAGAAGAACGCGATCCCGGCTTCGGCCACGATCCTGGCGGTCGCCTCAGGGGAGGCGTCGATGACCACGCCGAGATGTTCGAGCACGTCGGCCGCCCCGCACAGGGAGGACGCGGCCCGGTTGCCGTGCTTGGTCACCCGCGCCCCGGCGGCGGCGGCCACGATCGCCGCCATCGTCGACACGTTGACGGTGTGGGCGCGGTCGCCCCCGGTCCCGACCACGTCCACGGTCGCGCCCTCCACGGTGACCAGGGCGGTGGCGCGGTCCAGCATGGTCCTGGCCATCCCGGACACCTCGGCGACCGTCTCCCCCTTGGCCCGGAGCGCGACCACGAAGGCCGCGAACTGCGCGGGGGTGGCCGCGTTGGACATGATCTCGCCCATCGCCCACGCGGTCTCATCGGCGGTCAGGTGCTCGCCGGAGAGCAACGCGTGGAGGAGCGACGGCCAAGTGGTGCGAGCGTCCATGGCGTTCCTTGGTAAGCGAAGAGGGGCAGAAAGCAGCGAATCCCAACCGAATCGCCACGATGACCGCTATGCCGGTAAAGCCTGTCGGTTCAGGGACGGCGAACAGACCGGGTCAGGCGATCGCGGGACGGCGGCGGAGCAGATCCGCGACGGCTTCCGCGACCGCCATCGGGTCGAGGGGCTGGGACACGACCGCGTCGGCGCGTGACCAGTTGGCCAGCCAGCGGTCGTCCCGGCGGGCGATGATCAGCAGGATCGGCGGGCAGTCGTGCACCTCGTCCTTGGCCTGGCGGGCGATCCCCATCCCCCCGGCGGGCGCGGCCTCGCCGTCGAGGATCGCCAGATCGACGTCCCCCGCGTCCAGGTAGCGGAGCACCGCGGGCTGCGTGGCGCTCTCCACGATCTCCACCTCGGGCAGATCCGCGGCCGGGCGCCGCCCGATCGCCGTGCGCACCTTCTCCCGGGTGCTCGCGTTATCGCTGTAGATGAGAACCTTCACGTCGCAACACTCCTCGCCTGTGGTCAAGCCGATGGTATCGGCCCTGCCCGACCCCCCGCGCGCGACCGTACCCGGCAACACAGCCCCCCGAAGAGGCGACCGGGCAGGTTAGCCGCAATAATGCTGGGCGTGGCGACAGCATCCGCAATTACAACGACGACGGCACCACACGCGTCCCGCCGGCCCAACCTGGTCAGCGTGGGGACGATCGTCTGGTTGTCCTCTGAGCTCATGTTCTTCGCGGCGCTGTTCGCGATGTACTTCACCATCCGATCGGTCAGCATCGCCCAGGATCTTCCCTGGCCGAACGCCGACCTGAACATCCCGTTCGCGACGGCAAACACCATCATTCTGGTCCTGTCCAGTGTGACCTGCCAGTTCGGCGTATGGGCCGCGGAGAAGGGCCAGGTCAAGAAGCTCCGGTTCTGGTACATCGTCAGCTTCCTCATGGGCGCGGTCTTCGTCGCCGGGCAGCTGTACGAGTACAACGCGCTGGTGCACGAGGGCACGACGCTCTCCTCCGACGCCTACGGCTCGGTGTTCTACCTGACCACGGGCTTCCACGGGCTGCACGTGACGGGTGGGCTGATCGCGTTCCTGTTCATGCTGGGACGCACGTACGCCGCGAAGCGCTTCACGCATGAGCAGGCCACCAGCGCCATCGTCGTGTCCTACTACTGGCACTTCGTCGATGTCGTCTGGATCGGCCTTTTCGCGACCATCTACATCATCAAATGATCGGAACGGGGATATCGGTGAACTCGATCACCGCGCGACGGCGGCATCCCCTCGCGCGTCTCGCCGTCGTGGCGCTCGCGCTGGGCCTCCTCGGCGGAGGATACGCCCTGTTCGCGCCGAGCAACTCAGCGGACGCGGCGATCGCGTCCGGCAAGGCCGACGACGTGGCCGAGGGCAAGAGCCTGTTCGTGGCCCACTGTTCGAGCTGCCACGGCCCGAACGCCGAGGGCACCACGATGGGCCCGCCGCTGGTGGGCGTCGGCGCGGCGGCGGTGGACTTCCAGGTCAGCAGCGGGCGCATGCCGGCCGCCGGCCCTGGCCCGCAGGTGCAGCGCAAGCCGCTCGGCGAGTGGGTCACGCCGGAGGCGATCAACCAGCTGTCCGCCTACATCATGAGCCTGGGCGGCGGCCCGCAGCGGCCCACCCCCGAGATGGTGGACCCGGCCAAGGGTGACGCGGCGAAGGGCGGCGAGCTGTTCCGCGCGAACTGCATCCAGTGCCACAACTTCGTCGGCGCGGGCGGCGCGCTCACCTACGGCAAACACGCGCCGAACCTGAACGAGGCCACGCCCGAGCAGATCTACGAGGCGATGGTCACGGGCCCGCAGGCGATGCCGGTCTTCAACGACTCGATCATCACGCCCGAGGAAAAGCGGAACATGATCGCTTACATCGTGCAGATGCGTGAGTTGCAGGACCCGGGAGGTTTCGGCCTCGGCCGGATCGGCCCGGTCACCGAAGGCCTCGTCGTCTGGATCGCCGGTCTCAGCTTCATGTCTATGACCGCCATCTGGATCACCGCGAAGAAGCGTAAGAAATGACCTCCAACGAGCATTCGAGCCACGAAGAGGACGCGCGCGTGCCCAGGCGCGTCATCGGCACCCCCGCCGCGGGCACCGCGGTGCTCGGCGACGCGCCACCGCCGCCTCCCGTCGAGGACCCGGCCGTCGTCTACCCGGACCTGGCCGCGGCCAGGAAGGCGGAGCGGCTGGTCGCCCTGCTCTTCCTGGTGACCTTCCTGTCCGGCATCGCGTTCATCGCGTCGTACGTGATCTTCCAGGTCGGCACGGTGGACAGCACCGCGGCCTCCAACCTGGCCCTGGGCAGCACCCTCACGCTGGCGCTGCTCTCGCTGGCCGCGGGCATCGTGCTCTGGGTCCGCCGGATCATGCCGAAGTACACGCTGGTCCAGGAGCGCCACCCGATGGTCTCCGCCCCCGACACGCAGGAGTATGTCGCCGACACCTTCGTGGCGGGCGCCAACGAGAGCGGCTTCGTCCGGCACAAGCTGCTGCGCCGCACGCTGCTGCTGGCCGCCGCGCCGCTGGGCCTGGCCCCGCTGATCCTGCTGAAGGACCTGGGCCCGCTGCCGGGCACCTCGCTGCGGCACACGGTCTGGAAGAAGGGCCTGCGCCTGACCGTGGAGGGCACCGGCGCGCCGATCCGGGCCGCCGACTTCAACTCGCCCGGCGGCATCCTGTCGGTCGTGCCGCAGGGCTACGAGCACGACCTGAACGCGCTCGCGAAGGCCACGCTGATTCTGATCAAGTTCCGTCCCGACCAGTTCAAGGCGGGCACGAACCAGAACTGGACCCACGACGGCATCGTGGCCTACTCGAAGATCTGCACGCACGTGGGCTGCCCCGCCGCCCTGTACGAGCAGACGACCCACCACATTCTCTGCCCCTGCCACCAGTCCACGTTCGACGCCACCGACGGCGCGAAGGTCATCTTCGGCCCGGCCGCCCGGCCGCTGCCGCAGCTGCCCATCGGCGTGGACAGTGAGGGCTACCTCATCGCGGAAGCCGACTTCGACGTCCCGGTCGGCCCGAGCTTCTGGGAACGCGGCGACGCCGAGGCCGAGGCCAGGGAAGCCAGGGAGAAGGCATCATGACCACCCTGAAGGAACCGACGACCCTGAAGGAAACGCCCAAGCTGATAGGCGGGCCCGCGAGTTACCTGGACGACCGGCTGGGCGCGGGCAGTTTCCTGAAGCGGAACCTCCGCAAGGTCTTCCCGGACCACTGGTCGTTCCTGCTCGGCGAGATCGCGCTCTACTCGTTCATCATCCTGCTGCTCACCGGCACGTTCCTCACGTTCTGGTTCAAGCCGGGCATGGGCCATGTCGTGTACGACGGTCCGTACCAGCAGCTGCGCGGCGTCACCATGTCGGAGGCGTACGCGTCGACCTTGAAGATCAGCTTCGAGGTCCGGGGTGGTCTGCTGATGCGGCAGATGCACCACTGGGCGGCGCTGCTGTTCGTGGCCGGCATGACCGTGCACATGCTCCGGGTGTTCTTCACCGGCGCGTACCGCAAGCCGCGCGAGCTGAACTGGATCATCGGCGTCCTGCTGCTCACGCTGGCCCTGGCCGAGGGCCTGACCGGCTACTCGCTCCCCGACGACCTGCTCTCCGGCGCCGGTCTGCGGATCACCGAGGGTGTGGCGATCTCGCTGCCGCTGGTCGGGACGTATCTCACGTTCTTCCTGTTCGGCGGGGAGTATCCGGGCGAGGATGTGATCGCGCGCTTCTACTCGCTGCACATCCTGCTGATTCCGGGCATCCTGCTGGCGCTGATCTCGGCGCACATGATTCTCATGTGGGTGCAGAAGCACACCCAGATGCCGGGAACCGGGCGGAACAACACCAATGTGGTGGGAGCGCCGTTCTACCCGGCCTTCATGGCGAAGGCGGGGGCGTACTTCCTGTTCACGTTCACGGCCATCGCGGGGCTGGGGACGTTCGCGCAGATCAACCCGATCTGGTTGTTCGGTCCGTACACTCCGGCGGATATCTCGGCGGGGTCGCAACCGGACTTCTACATGGGCTTCCTGGAGGGCGCGCTGCGGCTGATGCCTGCCTGGGAGATCAACTTCCTGGGGTACACCCTGCCGCTGAGCGTGCTGATACCCGCCCTGGTGCCGATGGGCATCATCATGACGGGCCTGGCGCTCTATCCCTTCATCGAGCAGTGGGTCACCGGGGACCGGCGCGAGCACCACATCGCCGACCGCCCCCGCAACAACCCGCACCGCACCTCGATCGGCATGGCGGCGGTCACGTTCTACGGCCTGCTGTGGCTGCTGGGCGCGAACGACGAGATCTCGGCCTTCTTCCACATCGACCTGTACCACACGACGATCTTCGGGCGCTTCGCGGTGTTCCTGGGTCCGGCGCTGGCGTACTTCCTCACGTACCGGATCTGCATGGGCCTGCAGCGCAAGGACGCCGAGGTCATGTCGCACGGCGTGGAGTCGGGCGTCATCAAGCGCATGCCGAACGGGCAGTACATCGAGGTCCACGTGCCCCCGGCCGAGGACATCGCCGACCACCTGCGCGGCAAGGCGCGGCTCCCGATCCTGCCCGGCGAGCCGGACATCGAGGGCATCCCGCCGAAGGGCGCCCGCTCGATCCTGGGCAAGGTGCGGGCCGTGCTGAGCAAGAAGTACGGCACCGAGCACGTCCCGCTCGAAGAGGAAGGCGGCGGCCACGGGCACGCGGCCATCGGCTCGGGTGAGGAAAAGCACTAGCCAGACCATGGGGAAAGGGCCCGGAGTGAATCTCCGGGCCCTTTTCACATGCTGTCGGTCTCGGCGGCGCGCAGGCGGCTCCACTTCAGCCATTCCGGCCAGGACTCCTGCCAGTGCCCCCAGCCGTTCAGCGGCTCCAGCACGCGCGGGCTGCCGGTGACGATGATCGGGTCGCCGATGAGCGTGTTGTCGATGAACCAGCGGGCGTTCTCCGGGCTGATGTTCACGCAGCCGTGGCTGACGTTGGAGTAGCCCTGCGAGCCCACCGACCAGGGCGCGGAGTGCACGTACTCGCCGCTGTTGGAGATGCGGACGGTGTTGTAGACGGTCTGGGAGTAGTAGCCGGCCTGGCCGGGGCCGGCGTCGGGTGAGGTCATCACGGTGACCGGCTCGCGGGACATGGCCAGGTGAATCCCATTGGTGGTGTGATATTTCGTGACACCGCCCTTGCCGGCGCTGATCGGCACGCTGCGGATCAGCTTGCCGTCCCGCTTGATCTTCATCATGTGGGTGAGCACGTCGGCCGTGCTGATCTGGGAGCGCCCGATCTTGAAGTCGCGGACGTAGTCCTTCACGCCGTACATGCCGTCGGCGCCGCGCACGCCGGACAGGCGCGCGGTGAAGCGGACCTTGGTGTGCGCGGGCCAGAAGTGCTTGGGCCGGTAGGCGATGGTCTTGTTGTCGAACCAGTGCCAGGCGCCCTCGACCGGCTTGGAGGCCTGCACGAACAGGTTCCGCTCCACCGAGACCCGGTCGGCGATGTCCTTGTCGAAGCTGACCATGATGGGCATGCCGACCCCCACCGTCAGGCCGGATATGTCCTTGTTGGGGATGATCTGCTCGATGTTGTAGACGCTCTTGGGCTTGAGGGTGGAGAACGCGCTGCGGGCTGACCCGGCCGCGGTGGTGGCGGCCACGCTGTACTGCGTGTCGGCCAGCATGGGGCGCAGGCTGCGCCAGCGGGTCCTGTCGGCGCTGAAGATGCCCGGCACTGCCTTGCCCTTGGTCGTCACCGTGACGGCCGTGAGAGCGCCGTTGGCGGAGTCGACCCTGATCGGGTGCCCAGGGAGCAGATCCCTGCCTCCGTTCGCCGGAGAGATGTACAGGGCCAGCGCGGACCCCTTCTTGCCCTGTTGATTCTCCTCGCCCGCGGAAGCGGCGGAACATCCTGTCGCCATCAGCAGGGCCAGCGCCCCAGCACCAGTAGCTCGCACGTTGCGTACTCCCCCGTCGGCTTTGATCCCTTTCGTAGGGTTATTACCCAGTTACGGGCAGTACGTCCGACGGACGAGTAAAAGAAAAGTCCCGGCGTGCTTATCGGCACGCCGGGACTTGTTGAAACCTGGGTAATGGACTCAGTGGGAGAAGTTCCCCCGGTAGTACTGGAAGACGAAGCCGATCGTGCTCATGATGAGCGCGAAAATGCCGATCATGAACAGCCACCAGCCGATCACGAAGCCGAAGAAGGCCAGCGCCGCCGACAGGGTGGTGAACAGCGGCCACCAGCTGTGCGGGCTGAAGAAGCCCAGCTCACCGGCGCCGTCGCTGATCTCGGCTTCCTTGTTGTCCTCCGGCTGGTCGCCGATCCTGCGGGCCGTGAAGAGCAGGTAGTAGCCGATCATGAAGGCGAGCCCGACCGAGATCGCCATCGCGGTGGTGCCGGTCACTTCCTTGGACCAGAACCAGTAGACCAGGTCCGCCGCGGCGAAGAAGACACCGCAGAGGATGAACATCCAGCCCTGGACCTTCATACTTTCTCCTCGATGGGGGGCTTGGCCGGCAGATGGGGATACTTGGCGTCGAACGCCGGGCGCTCGGACCTGATCCTGGGCAGCTGGTGGAAGTTGTGCCGCGGCGGCGGGCAGGACGTGGCCCACTCCAGCGAGCCCGCGTAACCCCACGGGTCGTCGACGAGGACCTTGGGCGCGGTCCGGTGGGTCAGCCAGACGTTGTACAGGAACGGCAGCGTGGAGGCGCCCAGCAGGAACGCGCCCACCGAGGAGATCATGTTCAGGTCGGTGAACCCGTCCACGGCCGAGTAGTTCGCGTACCGCCGGGGGAAGCCGGCCGCGCCCAGCCAGTGCTGCACCAGGAACGTCAGGTGGAAGCCGATGAACAGCGTCCAGAAGTGCCACTTGCCCAGCTTGTCGTTGAGCATCTTGCCGGTGAACTTGGGCCACCAGAAGTAGAACCCGGCGAACATCGCGAACACGACCGTGCCGAACACCACGTAGTGGAAGTGCGCCACCACGAAGTAGGAGTCACTGATCTGGAAGTCCAGCGGCGGCGAGGCCAGGATGACGCCGGTCAGGCCGCCGAGCAGGAACGTGATGAGGAAGCCCACCGCGAACAACATCGGCGTCTCGAACGAGAGATGGCCGCGCCACATCGTGCCGATCCAGTTGAAGAACTTCACCCCGGTGGGCACCGCGATCAGGAACGTCATGAACGAGAAGAACGGCAGCAGAACCTGCCCGGTGACGAACATGTGGTGCGCCCAGACCGTCACCGACAGGCCGGCGATGGCGATGGTCGCGCCGACCAGGCCGATGTAGCCGAAGATCGGCTTGCGGCTGAAGACCGGCAGCACCTCGGTGATGATGCCGAAGAACGGCAAGGCGATGATGTACACCTCGGGATGCCCGAAGAACCAGAACAGGTGCTGCCAGAGCATCGCCCCGCCGGTCGCGGAGTCGAACACGTGCGCCCCGAGTTTTCGGTCCGCCTCCAGCACCAGCAGCGCCGCCGCCAGCACCGGGAAGGCCAGCAGCACCAGGATGCTGGTGAGCAGGATGTTCCAGGTGAAGATCGGCATCCGGAACATGGTCATGCCGGGCGCGCGCATCGTGATGATCGTGGTGATGAAGTTGACCGCGCCCAGGATGGTGCCCAGGCCGGACAGGGCCAGACCCATGATCCACAGGTCGGCGCCGATCCCCGGCGAGGTGACCGCGTTGGACAGCGGCGAGTACGCGGTCCAGCCGAACGCGGCCGCGCCGCCGGGGCTGAAGAAGCCGCTCACCGCGATGATGCTGCCGAACAGGTAGAGCCAGTAGCTGACCATGTTCAGCCGCGGGAACGCCACGTCGGGCGCGCCGATCTGCAGCGGCATCAGCTCGTTGGCGAAGCCCGCGAACAGCGGGGTCGCGAACATCAGCAGCATGATCGTGCCGTGCATGGTGAACAGCTGGTTGAACTGCTCGTTGGAGACGAACTCCATCCCCGGCTGGGCCAGCTCGGCCCGCATCACCAGCGCCATCACGCCGCCGATGAGGAAGAACACGAACGACGTGATCAGGTAGAGGTGCCCGATCACCTTGTGGTCCGTGGTGGACAGCCAGCTCGTGATGAGCCGGCCCTTGCGGTAGGGCCGCGGGGGAAGCGCGGCCGGTTCCGGAATGGCGGTCACTGGGCGCCCCCCGCCTGGCTAGCGACGTACTGATCGAATTCGGCCTGCGGGACGAGTTTGACCGAGAACAGCATCTTGCTGTGGTCGACTCCGCAGAGCTCGGCGCAGCGGCCGAAGAAGGTGCCGGTCTTGTCGAGGGTGTCGATCTCGAACCGGTTGTTGAAGCCGGGCATCACGTCCTGCTTGAACAGGAAGGCCGGCACCCAGAAGGAGTGGATGACGTCCGGCGAGTGGAGCAGGAACTCCACCTTGGACCCGGCCGGCAGCACCAGCTGCGGGCCCTGCGGGTTCTCCAGGGACTGCTTGGCCAGGTCGGCGGGGACCCCGGCGACGACGACCGTCTTGCCCTGGTATTCGGTGGTGAAGCGCCAGCTCCACTGGAAGCCCTCGACCTTGACCTTCACCGGCGCGGTCCCGGAGACCTTCATGATCTCGGTCTCGTCGCGCGCGGTGAAGTAGAAGAACACGGCCACCATGACCAGCGGCACGAGCGTGTAGAGCATCTCGATCGGCAGGTTGTACCGCACCTGCGGCGGCAGCTGCTGGTCGGAGTGCTTCCGCTTCCGATGGAAGATCACGGACCAGATGATCAGGCCGAAGACGACGACGAAGGTCGCGAGCGCGGCGATCCAGGAGCCCAGCCACAGGTCCAGCATCGTGTTGCCCTGGTGGGTCAGCGGCTCGGGCATGGCCCCGCGGGACCATTCTTCGGCACTACACGCCGACGCGGACGCGACCAGCGACGCCACCACGGCGAGGCTGGGCAACCGGCGGCGGGCCAACGGTCGCCGTGTCGTACGGCGGGTCGGACTCACGGATCGCCTACCCCACAGATGAAGCCCAAAGGACTCTTCCCCTGGGCGTTTCTCAGATTCCACTGCAAACGGGAGATCTTCTCGCCCGCTTTACTTGATTCACTTCAATGCTGGGGGACACATTAGCGCGGACTGGCACTGCCCCTCTGAGCAGCCCCCGTTAATGTCGTCACTGTGGCGTACCTCGACGCGGCTTCCACCGAACCCCTGCATCCCGCGGCCCGCGAGGCCCTCCTGGCGGCCTTGGACGTGGGCTGGGCCGACCCCGCCCGGCTGTACGGCTCAGGACGCCGGGTCCGTCTCCTGCTCGACCAGGCCAGGGCGGAGGTGGCCGAGATCCTGGGCGCCCGCGCCGACGAGATCTCCTTCACCTCCTCCGGCACCCAGGCCGTGCACCTGGGCGTGCTCGGCGGGCTGGCCGGCCGCAAACGCGCAGGCCGGCGCCTGGTGGTCAGTGCCGTCGAACATTCCAGCGTGCTGCACGCGGCCGGGGTGCACGAACGCGACGGGGGAAGCGTCGAAACCGTGGGCGTGGAGATCACCGGCCGGGTCTCCCCCGCCGCCTTCGCCGCCGCGGTCGCCCAGCCGGGCACGGCCCTGGCCTGTCTGCAGACCGCCAACCACGAGGTCGGCACCCTGCAACCGGTGGCCGAGGCGGGCGAGGCCTGCCAGGCGGCCGGGGTGCCGCTGTTCGTGGACGCGGCCCAGTCGGCCGGACGGCTGCCGATCCCGCCCGGCTGGTCGATCCTGGCCGCCAGCGCGCACAAATGGGGTGGCCCGGCGGGGGTGGGGGTGCTTGCCATTCGTAAAGGGGTGCGGTGGCGCTCGCCGTACCCCGAGGACGACCGGGAGAGCCGCCGGGTGCCGGGGTTCGAGAACGTGCCCGCGGTGGTCGCCGCGGCGGCGGCGCTGCGCGCCCGCGTGGCCGAGGCGGCGGCCGAGTCGGCCCGCCTGTCCGCCCTCGTGGACCGGATCCGCCACGAGGTCCCGCGTCTGGTGCCCGATGTCGAGGTGATCGGTGACCCGGTTGAACGTCTTCCCCACCTGGTGACATTTTCCTGCCTCTATGTAGAAGGTGAGGCGCTTCTGACAGAGCTGGACAAGGCGGGTTTCGCCGTGTCGTCAGGGAGTTCATGCACGGCGAGTACGCTTCGACCGTCACATGTGCTTGAGGCGATGGGCGTGCTTACTCATGGGAACGTCCGGGTATCGCTGCCCCGTGGCGTTTCCGCGGATGATGTGGAGAGATTCCTCACCGTCCTGCCGGATATCGTCCGCCGCATCCGTCATAGTCTGGGAGTGCACTAGATGTTCGGGGACATCGTCATTCGGGGGTTCCAGTGATGTGGCGCCGCAAGCCCGCTCCGCGGGAGCTGCCCCAGGAATCCGCGGCCCGCCACTCCGCTCCCCCGGCCACCGCCCTCACCATCGACGCCCTGGGCCGCAAGTGCCCCATCCCCATCATCATGCTGGCCGACCAGATCAACACCGTCGGCCTCGGCTCCGTCGTCGCGGTCCTGGCGGACGACCCCGCCGCCGTCACCGACATCCCGGCCTGGTGCCGCCTGAAGTCCCACGAACACGTGGCCAGCTACGAACTCCCCCAGGGCGGCTGGTCGATCCACGTCCGCCGCAACTATTAATCCCCGCCAACGGGGTACGTAGCGATTGAAACCGGACAAAAGGGGGAAATCGCCATGACCACGGCGCGGGAGATCATGCACTTCGGGTGCGAGTGCGTGAGCGAGAACGAAACGCTGGACGTCGCGGCCAAGATGATGCGCGAGATGGACGTCGGGGCGCTGCCGGTCTGCGGGACCGACGACCGGCTCAAGGGGATCATCACCGATCGGGACATCGTGGTGCGGTGCATCGCGGCGGGGCACGACCCGGCCAAGGTCAGGGCCGGCGACCTGACCGAGGGGACGATCGTCTGGGTGAACGCCGACGCCGATGTCGACGACGCGCTCACCGCCATGCAGGAGAACCAGATCCGGCGGCTGCCGGTGATGGAGAACCACCGGCTGGTCGGCATGATCAGCGAGGCCGACCTGGCCGCGCACCTGCCGGACGAGAAGCTGGCCATGACCGTCGGCCAGATCTACGCGCAGGAGTGACGCCACGCTGAGCGGGCCACCTTCGCGGTGGCCCGCTCAGGCGGGTCAGGGGTGGTAGCAGCGGACGTGCTCGGCCACCTCGGCGGCGGCGGCCTTGCCATACGCCCCGGCGAAACGGTCGAGGAAGCTCTGCTGGCCCAGCTCGTACTCCTGGCAGCCGATGCGCTCCAGGACGTGGGTGGCGGTCAGGTTGCCGACCTGGCCGCAGCGTTCCAGCGACAGGCCCCAGGCCAGCGCGGACAGGAAGCCGGCCCGGAACGCGTCGCCGACGCCGGTGGGGTCGGCCTTGCCCAGTTCAGGGGCGGGCGAGATGTGCAGCGAGGGCTCGCCGACCTGGTCGATCCTGGCGCCCTTCGGGCCGAGCGTGGTGATCCGGACGCCCACCCGGGACAGCACGTCCTCATCCGACCAGCCGGTCTTCTGCTCGATCATGCCCTTTTCGTAGTCGTTGCTGAACAGATACGCCGCGCCCTCGATGAGCTCGCGGATCTGGTCGCCGGGCATCCGGGCCAGCTGCTGAGACGGGTCGGCCGCGAACGGGATGCCGCGGCTGCGGGACTCGTCGGTGTGCCTGAGCATCGCGTCGGGGTCGTTGGGGCTGACCAGGACCAGGTCCAGGCCGCCCAGCCGGTCGGCGATCGGGCCCAGCTCGATCTCGCGGGCCTCGGCCATCGCGCCGGTGTAGAAGGACGCGATCTGGTTGTGCTCCTCGTCGGTGGTGCACAGGAAGCGCGCGGTGTGGCGCAGCTCGGAGACGTGCACGGAGGCGCAGTCCACGCCGTGGCGCTCCAGCCAGGAGCGGTAGTCGACGAAGTCGGCGCCGACGGCGCCGACCAGGATCGGGGTCAGGCCCAGGCAGCCCATGCCGAAGGCGATGTTGGCCGCGCAGCCGCCCCGGCGGACCTGCAGGTCGTCGACCAGGAAGGACAGTGAGACACGGTCGAGCTGTTCGGCGACGAGCTGGTCGGCGAACCGGCCCGGGAAGGTCATCAGTTGGTCGGTGGCGATGGAGCCGGTGACGGCGATGCGCACGGGGTCATTCTCCTCGTTGTCAGCAGCGCTTCGGATCGCGAGCCACGCAAGAATACGCGACTTCCCACCCGCCCGAACTCACGATCCGGACACATGCCACCACCCTGTACGGCACGTGCCGTACAGGGTGGGTTAACTCGCCCCCGCTAGTTGAACGAGTCGCCGCAGGCGCAGGAGCCGGTGGCATTCGGGTTGTCGATCGTGAAGCCCTGCTTCTCGATCGTGTCCACGAAGTCCACCGTCGCCCCGATCAGGTACGGCGCGCTCATCCGGTCCGTGACGACACCGACGCCGCCGAAGTCGGACACGACGTCCCCGTCCATCGACCGGTCGTCGAAGTAGAGCTGGTAGCGCAGGCCCGAACAGCCGCCCGGCTGCACGGCGACGCGCAGCTGCAGCCCTTCCTCACCCTGCTGGTCCAGCAGGCTCTTGACCTTGGCGGCGGCCGCGTCAGTCAGGAGGAGCCCCTGCTGCGTGGTCTGCTCGCTGCTCTCAACCGTCATGTGGTGACTCCCACCGTCTGCTCGGCCGTCCATGAGGGAGCAGCCGATTGATGTCGTCCTTAGACGCTACCAACACCTCGCCCCCAACTGACATTCCCCCATCCCCTACCCCGGGGAATAAAGACGGGCAACTCGTGTGTAATCATTAGTCGTCAGTTCGACGATAAGTCCCCGAAGGGGGTGTGGTCAGTGACGACCACGAGTCTTCCGCTCTTCGTGCTCGGCCAGGGCACCGATCCGCACAGCGAACGCGGCGTGGACTGCCCGGGTGAACTCCCGCCGGCCTCCGACCCCGCACTGGTGGCCCGGGCCAGGGCGGCGAAGGATCGGCTCGGCGACCGGCTGTTCGTGCTGGGGCACCACTACCAGCGGGACGAGGTGATCCAGTTCGCGGACGTAACCGGCGACTCGTTCAAGCTGGCGCGCGAGGCCGCGGCCCGGCCCGGCGCGGAGTACATCGTGTTCTGCGGGGTGCACTTCATGGCCGAATCCGCCGACATCCTCACCTCCGACGCGCAGCGGGTCGTGCTGCCCGACCTGGCGGCCGGGTGCTCGATGGCGGACATGGCCACTTTCAACCAGGTCGAGGAGTGCTGGGAGGCGCTGGAGGAGGCGGGCATCGCCGACCAGGTGGTGCCGATCACGTACATGAACTCCAGTGCCGACATCAAGGCCTTCTGCGGGCGCCACGGGGGCGCGGTCTGCACCTCCTCCAACGCGCGGCGGGCGCTGGAGTGGGCGTTCGAGCAGGGCCGTCAGGTGCTGTTCCTGCCGGACCAGCATCTCGGGCGCAACACCGCCGTGCTGGAGATGGGCTTCGGCCTGGACGACTGCGTCGTCTACAACCCGCACCGGCCGAACGGCGGCCTCACCGACGCCGCCCTGCGGGACGCCAGGATGATCCTGTGGAAGGGCCACTGCTCGGTGCACGGCCGCTTCACCGCGGACTGCGTGGACGACGTGCGGGCCCGGATTCCCGGGGTGAACGTCCTGGTGCACCCCGAATGCCGGCACGAGGTCGTGACCAAGGCCGACTTCGTGGGCTCCACCGAATACATCATCAAGACCCTGGAAGCGGCCCCCGCGGGTTCGTCCTGGGCGGTCGGCACGGAGCTGAACCTGGTCAAGCGGCTGGGCACGATGTTCCCGGACAAGACGGTCACGTTCCTCGACAAGACCGTCTGTTACTGCTCCACGATGAACCGGATCGACCTGCCGCACCTGGTCTGGGCGCTGGAGTCGCTGGCCGGCGGGCATGTGGTCAACCAGATCACCGTCGACGCCGACACCACGCACTGGGCGAAGGTCGCGCTGGACCGCATGCTCGCGCTGCCGTAACGGTCAGCCCGGCTGGGACGGGCCCAGCCGGGCCGGCCGATCACTTCAGCTCGTACGTGAGAGTGACGGTCACGCCCACCGACTGGCGGCCCGGCGAGATCGAGGCCTTGTCGGCCACGGCCATCGCGCCGTGGTAGGGGATCGGGCCCGGGGTGTCGCCGCCCTCCTCGCTGACCGAGACGATCTTGCCCAGCCTGCGGCCGGTGAGTTGCGCGTACTGCCTGGCCTTGGCGGTGGCGTCCTTGAAGGCGGCGTCCCTGGCGGCCACCAGGATGGCGTTCTGGTCGGAGATCTCGAAGTGGATGCCGTTCAGGCGGGCGTCCTCCCCCACTCCGGCGGCGGCGTCGATGACCTTGTCGGCCTGGGCCAGGTTGCGGACGACCGCCTCGACGCCCTGGGTGGCGCGGTAGCCGATGATCTTGGGGTAGTTCTCGTACTCGGGGCCGAGCGAGAGCTCGCTGGTGCGCAGGTCCTTCTCGGCCAGGCCCGCGGCGAGCAGGATCCGGGTGAGCTTGGCCGCGGCCGACCTGGCCGCCTTGAACGCCTCCCCGGCCGTGGCGCGGCGGACCTCGACGCCCGCCTGCAGGCGCATCAGGTCGGGCGGGGCGGAGACGTTGCCGTGGCCGGTGACGGAGATACGCGATCCTTTCACCACGACACCGGCATACCCGTCGGGTGCGGCGGCGAACGCGGGCGTGCCGAGAAGCCCGGTGCCCAGAAGGCCGGTCACGACGAACGCGGCGGCGGCCGCGTGCCTTAGGTTGATCATGGGCGGATCACATCAGCGGCCGGCCACCCCGCCGGGGACCGCCACGCCCTCTTGGCGATCAGATTGCGGAGCGGTCGACCCACCACTGCAGCAGCTTGACGTCGCCCTCGACCGCGTAGTCCTCGTAGCTGCGCCGGCGCCAGGCCAGCAGCATCAGGTCGGCGGCGGTGGCGGTGCGCACGGTGACGTCGCCGAGGGCGCTGGAGCGCTCGTAGCGGAAGCCTTCCGGCGTCAGGGTGATCAGCCAGGCCGCGCCGGTGTCGGCCTGCCAGGCGATGCTGTCGCCGCCGCCGTGCAGTTCGGCCAGCTGCGGCCGCCAGCGCGCGTACGGCAGGACGTCGAGGAACTCCTCGACCCCGTCGGCCGCGATGGTCTCGTCGATCTCGGGCGCGATGCCGAGAGCCAGTTCGGCGTCCACCCGGTGGATGACGCTCTCGTGCAGCTGCCGCCGGGACCAGAACCGCACGTGCTGGTCGCCGCCCCAGGACCACATGGCCGCCTCCGGGGGCCGCGACCTGAGCGCCTCGGCCAGCGGCGCGGCCCCCGCCTCCAGCCAGGAGGCGTGCTCGCCGGCGAGCTCGGGGATGCCGAGGTCCATCTCGGCGCGCTCGTAGCGCGTCGGCGCGAGGTCGCGGACCATCGCGGTGACCCAGCGGTGGATGCCCCCGGTGTGCACGATGAGTTCCCGCAGATCCCAGGCGGGGCAGGTGGGCACCGGCGTGGCCGGATTCCGGTCCCGTACGGCTTTCGCCATGCGGATCACCTCGGCGGTGATCGCGTCGGTGCGCGCGACGTGGGTCCAAGCCTTCACAGTGCCTCCCCTGGGCGTCCAGCTGATGCCCCATTCCACACCATCACAGGCCGGGAGCGCCCCAGACCGGGAACCAGCGGGAGAGATCTGGTTCGATTTTCAGCTCGGAGGCCAGGGTGCCCCGGGCTTGGAGCTCCAGCGCGTTGTCGCGGCGTTCGCCGTCGAGGGGGGCGAACGGGTAGAACGTGCCCTGTTTGTACAGGTAGACCAGGGCCAGGCGCCGTCCGGCGGGGTTGGTGAAGGAGACCAGCGTGCAGAGCAGGGACGGTCCGAACCCGGCCGACTCCAGGGTGGAGTTGGCCGCATGCAAATCCGTGACAAGTCCCGAAATATCGTCGTTTCGGGCGAGCAGCCACGTGTAACCGTACGAGTCCTGAGAAATCTCGACCTTGCCGAGCAGGGCCTGGATGTCCGACTGGAGCTCGGCGAAGGCGGCGCCCTCGGCGGCGCGGAAGCAGACCGAGCCCTGCCCGGCCGGGGCGAAGGCCATCGCGACCTGCAGGCTGATCGCGGCCGACGGCAGCGCGAACAGCGCGTCCAGATCCGGCCGGGCGGGCTTGGAGCGGCCCAGCAGCGCGTCGAACCAGCCCATCAGCGCCACCCCATCAGCGGCGGCCCAGCTCGGCGGAGATCCGGGCCAGCTGCTCCAGCCTGCGGTCCAGCGGCGGATGCGTCGCGAACAGCGAGGCGATGCTGGCGCGCGACAGAGCGGGCACGAAGAAGAACGCGTTGAACGCCTGGTTCGCCCGCAGATCCCTGGTCGGAATCCTGGCGATGTCCCCGGTGACCTTCGTCAGCGCGCTGGCCAGCGCGGAAGGCCGCTGGGTGAGCAGCGCTCCGGCTCGATCCGCGGCCAGCTCGCGATAGCGCGACAGCAGCCGGGTGAGCAGGAAACTCACCGCGTACACGATTCCGGACACGAGCAGGATGATCAGCCCGATCGGCGGCCCGTTCTGGTTGCGGCTGCGCCCGAGCCCCGAGTACAGCGTGAATCGCGTGATCAGCCCCGCCAGCACGCCCAGGAACGAGGCGATGGTCATGACGGCCACGTCGCGGTGGGCGACATGGGAGAGCTCGTGGGCGAGCACGCCCTCCAGCTCCTCCGGTTCCAGCCGCCGCAGCAGCCCGGTCGTCACGCAGACGACGGCGTTCTTCTGGTTACGCCCGGTGGCGAAGGCGTTCGGCACATCCGAGTCGGCGATGGCCACCCGCGGTTTCGGCATGTCGGCCAGGGCGCTCAGCCGGTCGATCACACCGTGCAGCTCGGGGGCCTCCTGCGGCGAGACCTCCCGGCCGTGCATCGCGAACAGCGCGATCCGATCGGACAGGAAGTACTGCGCCAGCAGGAAACCCACGGCGATCACCGCGACGACGATCGCCTGCGTCCCGACGGCGATGAGCACCGCCATGAACGCGACGTACAGCAGCCCGAGCAGGAACATGGTCGCCACCATGCGCCCGGTCAGCCCCCGATCGGGTTCGAACCTGGTCATCGGAACCTGGTCACCCGGGGATGAGCCCCGAGTCCCCGAGCATCTCCCTGACCTCCTCGATCGAGGCGTCAGCGGGAGGCAGGATCAGCTCGGACGCCTCCAGCGAGTCGTCCGGGAGCGCCTTGCCCACATGCCGGACCTTGTCCAGCAACGCGTGCAGTTTGGTACGGAAGATGGTCTCGTCGTCGGCCTCGATGGCCCGCTCGAGCTCGGTGTCCAGGGCGTTCAGGACGTCGAGATCACCGTCGGCGATCTGGACCTGGCCCTCTCCCATGATGCGTACGATCACTGTGCCTCCCCCGGCTGGCGGATCTGCTGGGTGTGCTGCTGCCCGGCAGGCTGGCCCTGCTCGATCGCGCTCTTCGGCGCCGGCGCCTGCCCCAGTTCCGCCTTCATTCTGGCGATTTCCAGCTCGACGTCGCTGCCGCCACCCATCCGGTCGAGCTCGGCCTGGATGTCGTCACGCTGCCCGGTGAAGTCGTCGAGCGCGCCGCTGGCCAGCAGCTCGTCGATCGCCCCGGCCCGCGCCTGCATCTGGGCGGTCTTGTCCTCGGCCCGCTGGATCGCCAGACCGACGTCCCCCATCTCCTCGGAGATGCCGGAGAACGCCTCGTTGATCCGGGTCTGCGCCTCGGCCGCGGTGTAGGTGGCCTTGATCGTCTCTTTCCTGGTACGGAAGGAGTCGACCTTGGCCTGGAGACGCTGGCTGGCGAGGGTCAGCTTCTCCTCCTCGCCCTGGAGGTTGTTGTACTGGATTCGCAGATCGGCCACCTGGGTCTGAATCGTGCCCCGGCGGGCCAGCGCCTCCCGGGCCAGGTCCTCCCGGCCCGACGACAAGGCAGCCTTGGCCTGCTGCTCACGCTTGGCGGCCTCGGCCTCGGCCTGGTTGATCTGCAACTCGACCCGCTTGCGGCTGGTCGCCACATCCGCCACGCCCCGGCGCACCTTCTGCAGCAATTCCAGCTGCCTCTGATAGGAGTAGTCCAGGGTCTCCCGCGGGTCCTCCATCTTGTCCAGGGCCTTATTGGCCTTGGACTTGAAGATCATGGAAAGTCTCTTCATCACGCTCATGCGCGTCGGCCGTCCCCTTCTTAAGGTTGTGCGGGGGTAACCCCAGTCGTTCAATTGCCGCGACAAGCGGGTTGACCGCCTAGGTTCACCCTACGCATAACGCACGGGGGCGTCACTAAGTTGCACTCCCGGTACGCTGGACAACGTGTTCCGACGTCGTACCCAGCCCACCACGGACGACTCCCCCGTCCCTGTGGAAGATCTTAGGCCCCAGGGGACTCCGGCCAAGGGGCGTCCGACCCCCAAGCGGAGCGAGGCGCAGGGGCGCCGCAGGTCGCCGGTGACGGCGCCGTCCAACCGCAAAGAGGCCTACAAGCAGGCCCGGGAGCGGGATCGGCTGCTACGGGAACGCGCCCGGGAGGGGATGCTCCGCGGCGAGGAGAAATATTTGCCCGCTCGTGACCGTGGCCCGGTCCGCAAACTGGCCAGGGACTTCGTGGACTCGCGGCGGCTGCCGGGGCAGTATTTCCTGCCCGCCGTGCTGCTGATCATGCTGGCGTCGATGGTCCCGTTCCCGCCGGATATCCGCCGGTGGGTCCTCACCCTCTACACGATGTCGCTGCCGCTGGTCATGGTCCTGGTGATCGTGAGCTCCTTCTACGTGGCCGGCCGGGTCAAGAAGGTGGCGGCCGAGAAGTATCCCGGCGAGAACCTGAAGGGCGTCGGCTTCTACGCGGCCATGCGCTCCTCGCAGATCCGCCGGCTGCGCTTCCCCAAGCCGACCGTGCTGCCTGGTGGTAAGCCGGTGCCGGTCAAGAAGTAAGTCTGTTTTAGGGTGCGGTAATGGAATTTCGCCATTTGGGCCGCAGCGGTCTGCTCGTCAGCGAGATCAGCTACGGCAATTGGATCACCCACGGCTCGCAGGTCGAGGAGGAGGCCGCGCGCGACTGCGTGCGCGCCGCCCTCGACGAGGGGATCACCACCTTCGACACCGCCGACGTCTACGCGGGCACCCGTGCCGAGGAGGTCCTCGGCCGCGCCCTGCACGGCATCCGGCGCGAGTCGCTGGAGATCTTCACCAAGGTCTACTGGCCGACCGGCGCCGGCCGCAACGACCGGGGCCTGTCCCGCAAGCACATCATGGAATCGATCAACGGCTCGCTGCGCCGTCTTGGCACCGACTACGTCGACCTCTACCAGGCCCACCGCTTCGACGTGGAGACCCCGCTGGAGGAGACCCTCCGCGCCTTCGACGATCTGGTACGGCAAGGCAAGGTCCTCTACGTGGGTGTCAGCGAATGGACGGCCGACCAGATCGCCAGGGCGGTGAAGATCGCCGACGAGATGGGCTTCGACCGCCTGGTCTCCAACCAGCCGCAGTACTCGATGTTGTGGCGGGTCATCGAGGCGGAGGTCGTGCCGCTCTCGGAGCAGGAGGGCATCGGCCAGATCGTCTGGTCGCCCATCGCGCAGGGCGTGCTGACCGGCAAGTACCTGCCCGGCCAGCCGCCGCCGGAGGGCTCCCGGGCGACCGATCCGTCCGGATCCGGCTTCATCGGCCGGATGATGAGCGACGAGGTCCTCCGCCGCGTCCAGGACCTGAAGCCGATCGCCGCCGATCACGGCCTCAGCATGGCCCAGCTCGCGGTCGCCTGGGTGCTCCAGAACCCGAACGTCTCCTCCGCCATCGTGGGCGCCACCAAACCGGAACAGGTCCGCGACAACGTGAAGGCCGCCGGCGTCAAGCTCGACGCCGAAGCCCTGAAGCAGATCGACGACGTACTCGGCCCCGTGGTCGAACGCGACCCCGCCAAAACCGTAAGCCCCAGCCGCCGCCCCTGAGCACGGCACCCTGAGCGCAAGAAAGCCCACTGGATCATTCCTTTTCCGGAATATCCAGTGGGCTTTTTAGTTCCGGGCTATTGGGGGCGCAATGACATGCCGGTGTATTCCGGCCGATCGTCTTCCAGCAAAGTCACCTGCTCCACACCGGATTCCAGCAGGTCACGCCAGATCTCGCCGAGCCACGACTCGGCATCGGCCTGGCTGGTGAAGACCTCCCGCGGCAAGGGACGATCGGTTACCTCACCGCCGTTCGCGTTCTCATAACGCCAACGCCATGTCATGCCATACGCTCCTTATCGCGCGGTCCGGGTCGCCCCGGATACAACTCAGCGGAATCCGCTAACCCCCGAACCCACCGAACCCCGCCGGGACCCCGCCGGGACCCTTCGCAGGGGCCAAGCCCGGCGGACCTGAACGACCCTCGGGTCCACGAACCCTATAACGCTGAGATATCCCTCAACACGGAGACCATTCGCGGCACCCTCCCGCCGAGGTTATCCACAGGCGTGATCGGCCCTCCTGCCGCCGCCGCTATCCTGCGGAGGCACGAGAAACGGGGGGACTCATGAAGGTGCTGCTGACCGGAACCGCCGGTCCCGGAGGATGGCCGGAACCGGGCTGCCGCTGCGCGTCCTGCGGCCGGGTCACGACCCCTCGACGCCCGTTCTCCGTGGTCATCGACGACAACATCCCGCTCACCCACCACGACCTGACCCGCACCCCCGACGGCGACTCCGTGATCGCCCCCGACGGCGACCGCCTACTCTTCGCGAACGGCGACCGCTCTAACGCCGACCAGCCCAACGCCCACCGAGCCAACACCAGCCATCGAACCAACGGCGACCAAGCCAACGGCGACGGGACCAGTGTGCCGGGTGCAGTGCCTTACGACATCGTGCTCATCGATCTCCTTGAGCGACCCGACCATCTGGGCGGCCTGCGCCGTCGTGGTCTCGTGGATGAGACCACTCAGATCGTGGCGGTCGGGCTCGACCATCGAGCGCCCTCCGAAGCGGAACTGGAGCGGAGGCTTCGTTTCTGGGGAGCGATCACCGTGCCAGACGGAACGGTCCTGGACACGAAAGCCCCCCAAGATCGCGTGCGCCCCCGAACGCTTCCCCGCCGAACCCTCCTCCTGGGCGGCTCCCGCTCCGGCAAATCCGCCGAAGCCGAACTACGCCTCGCCGCCGAACCCGAGGTGACATATGTGGCCACCGCCTCCCCCTGCCACGACGACCCCGAATGGCAGGCCCGCCTCAAAGCCCACCAAGCCCGCCGCCCCGCCCACTGGCGAACCCTCGAAACAACCGATCTCACCCATCTCCTGACCACAGAAACCGGCGTCCTCCTCATCGACGGCCTCGGCACCTGGCTAACCGCCATCATCGACGCCCACAACGCCTGGCCCCCCGCCAACCCCGACCCAGTCCACACCGAATGCGCCAACCTCCTCAAAGCCTGGCGCCAAACCACCGCCCACATCGTCGCCGTCACCGAAGAGGTCGGCCAAGGCATCGTCCCCCCAACCCCCAGCGGCCGCCTCTTCCGCGACCTCATAGGCACCCTCAACCAACACCTCACCACCGAATCCGAAGAATCCGCCCTAATAACCGCAGGCCGCATCACC
>NZ_BLAF01000027.1:0-1012 GCF_009687885.1 Acrocarpospora pleiomorpha | reverse complement strand
ATCCCCCCCCTCCCAACCTGACACCCCTCCCCCACCCCAAGACCCTCCCCACCTACCCGGCAGACGCGAAAGGGGACGCCTCCTCCCACCCTCGGCGGACGTGAAATCTGACGCACCCTCCCTTCCAAGCGCGCACCGGAAAGATCCCAGCTATGTGGAGAGACACCCCTGAATACCTCGGCGAGCTGCTCATCTGGGAGATCGAGGACTACCTCACCGCTCAGACCGCCCAGCCCGAGCGGGCTCGGGTGGCCTTCATCCGACTGGCCGACGAGTGGGCGGCGTCGTCGACCGGGGCCGAACTGGAGACGGGCGGGAGCTTCTACGCGGCCGCCAAGCGCGCGGACTCGCTCGGCATGACGATCCCCGGCGACATGTTCGGCGTGGTCACCCGCGACGAACATCCCGAAATCTCGTGGGCGTGAAAGATCGTGCCCTCCCACCGAGGAGCCCTAGCCCCCACCCATGGCACGCGGAAGCCATGTGCCCTCCCACACCACGCGATGCCCGACTCGCCATTCACAACACCGCCTACCAGCAAGCTCGCAAGCCATGCCGCCACGCCCGAAGTTCCCGGCTCCACCCCGCCAAGGTGAAACCGTGCCCCCTCCCACACCCTTCAGCGCTGTACTCAGCTCCTCACTCCCAAGGTGGAAGCCCCATCCCTCCCTCGGCCTTGGAATTCCCAGCTACCGCCCTGGAGCCGAAGGTCGTGGCCCCTCCCACACCCTGGGGTGCCCAGCACCTCACCCCCATGGCTGCAAACCCCCACTCGCAAGCCTCGGCGCTCCCCACTTCCCGCCTTCACGGACGACTTCCCGCCTTCACGGAGGTGACCGTCATGCCCCCTCCCACACCCCGGAACACTCGACGCCACTCCCAAGACAGCGACCCACGCCCACTCGCCCGCCTCGGCGCTCCCCGACTTTCCGTCTCATGAAGGTGACGGTCCTGCCCTCTCCCACACCCCGGAACACTCGACGCCGCCCCCAAGACAGCGACCCACCCCCAC
>NZ_BLAF01000026.1:69799-157354 GCF_009687885.1 Acrocarpospora pleiomorpha | reverse complement strand
GGCTGAAACATAATGTTCAACCAAAGGAATCCGTCAAAACATGACGGGGTTGTGCATCATGCACTGGCTTTTAGCACACTGTTGAGTTCTCAAGAAACGCACACGAACATCCAGCCTTCGAATCGAAGGATTCTCAACCGGAGGTGTCGTTCACGCTGTGTCACGATCTTCGCAAGCTTCCCGATCTCTGTCAAATCAACCGACTTGACACTGATCTGATCATCTTGCGGGACTTCGGACTGCCCCGAATCCGGGGCAACCCCTCTAACTTACCAGCTCTCCGGACATCAAGCGAATCGACACCCAGACAAGGTTTGTGAGAGAGATGTCGACGGCCACACCAGGGCCGCACCGACTCCTCAAGGTTAACATCAACTCCGGCCCCCCGTGCCCCAAACCACGGCCGTACCGCCCAGAACACCGGATCTTTGCAGGCCTAGGGGGTAGAAACGGATCGTGAACGAATTACGGGTGCCGCGTGCGCTGATTGTCCTGCTCTGTGCCGCTGGAGCGGTGATCACGCTCGCCGGGATCCAAGCGGTCGGGTCGATTCTCGGGCCGGTGGTGCTGGCCCTGGTGCTCGTGATCGCGGTGTCGCCGCTGCGCGACTGGCTGGGCCGCCGGAAGGCGCCGACCTGGGTGCTGGTGGCGATTCCGCTGGCGGTCGTGCTGCTCGTGCTGCTGGGCATGGTGGCGATCCTCACCCTCGCGGCGGCGCAGCTGGCCCTGCTCGCGCCGGAGTATGCCGATAAGTTCAGCGAGCTCGTGACCGAGGCTCAGCGCTGGGCGGCGGGTCTCGGCATGGGAAGTGAGCAGATCAACAAGGCGATCTCCTCCTTCAATCCGGCCAACCTCATCGGCGTGGCGCAGAGCGTGCTGTCCGGGCTGCTCGGCGTGTTGTCGAGCGTGTTCCTCATCGTGGTGCTCCTGCTGGCCATGAGCCTGGACGCGCCGATCTACAGCAAGATCATGAAGGCCTCCGAGGGCCGGCGCCCCGCGATGTACAAGGCGCTCACCACGTTCACCGACCGGACCCGCCGCTACCTGATCGTGTCGACGATCTTCGGTCTGATCTGCGCGGTCCTGGATGTGATCGCGCTGTACATCCTGAGCGTGCCGCTTCCCCTGCTGTGGGGAATTCTCGCGCTGATCACGAACTACATCCCGAACATCGGGTTCGTTCTGGGGCTTGTTCCGCCCGCGCTGCTCGGCCTGCTGAGTGGCGGCTTCCAGACCATGCTCTTCGTGATCATCGCGTACATCGTGATCAATGTGGTGATCCAGTCGTTCATCCAGCCGAAGTTCCTCGGCGACGCGGTGGGGCTGTCCACGACGGCGACATTCCTGTCACTGATCGTGTGGGCGTTCGTGCTGGGGCCGCTCGGGGCGTTGCTGGCGATTCCGCTCAGCCTGCTCGCCCGGGCCATCTTGATCGACAGCGATCCTAACGGTTCGATGGCGGCCGCCCTGATTTCGGGAGAGCTGCCCGCCACGGAACCGACCGCGACGTAAGGTCAGCCTCATGACCACGCGGCGTTGGGACATCGACGAGCGGCAGACCGGGATCGCGGACGGCTCCGCCATGGATCCGCAGGTCCAGAGCCTGCTGGACACGATGAAGCGGGACGGCTGGGTCACCGAGGAGCCCGAGGTCCGCCTGCTTCCGCACCTGCGCCGCGCGTGTGGCGAGGACTGGACGCTCACCACCGAGCAGCTGCTCGACGACGGCGTCTACGAGGTAACGCTCACCCCGTCCACGGACATCGAGGGCATCGAGGTGCACCGGGCCGCGATCCGCCTGCTGTCCGCGATCGCCGAGCCCGTCTTCTTCGTACGGCAAAGCGAACCAGGCGTCTTCGACTGCGTCACCGGCGTGCTGGACGGCGACCCGCCCGGCTTCCGAAGCCACGGTCACTTGGTCCGGCTCATCCTCAACTGAGGCGCGACCACCGGCTCAACCGGCGCGGCGTCGCGGCGGTTCCACGGCATCGCGGCGATGATCAGCGGGAAGACCAGCACCGAGCTCACCGCCCAGGGCGCGTGCAGGGCGCCCCACTGCTCGCAGCAGAACTGGGTCAGCACCAGATATCCGGTGGCCGCCCAGAGCGAGCACCCGATGATAGCCGGCCACGCGAACCGGGTCGGCCGGGCGACCAGGAACGGCATGAACCACAGCAGGTACTGCGCGCCGAGCCGCGGTGTGACGATCATGAACCCGAGCAGGATGGCGATGGTGACGTCGATCGGGTCGGCCTTGCGCCACCAGTACAGGCAGAACGCCGCGACGGCGTAGATCAGATACTGCCCGACCTTCAGCTTCCAGGAGCTCAGGTCCCATTCGCCACCGCTGGACACCGCGGTCCAGCCCCAGTCGCCGGTGATCGGGCGCACGTCGCTGGGCCGCAGGCTGATCGTCTTGAGCACCTCGGCCAGCTGATCCCAGCGCACCCAGCCGCCGAGCGGCATGGTGAGCAGGAAGAGCACCGGCGGCACGGCGACGCCGACCATGGCCACGATCCGCGAGCGCACCCCGGGCAGGAACATGAGCAGGCCCGGAATCAGGATGGCGGGCCAGCTCTTGGCGCACAGCCCCAGGCCCATCAGCAGGCCCGCGTAGAACGCCCGCCGGGTGGCCAGCCGGTCGGTGAGGAAGCTCCGCCACATGCGGGACGGCCGGTCGAGCAGGGGCTCGCCCCTGGTCCACTCCCCCGGCCCGCGCGCCACGACATAGGCCGCGACCGCGAACACCAGCGACACCGGCTCGACCTGCCCGTGCACGGACGCGACCAGGATGGCCAGCGGATTGCACGCGTACTGGAACGCGCGCAGGTTGGCCTTCGCCCCGCCCGCCAGCCGTCCGACCAGCGGGATGAGGATCAGGTCGGCGACCACGGTGACCAGTCGCCCGGCGATCTCCCAGGGGATGCCGAGCCACAGCAGCAGTCCGTACACGTACGGAATGGTGGGCAGGAAGTGCCAGCCGCTGTTGACCGGGTTGCCGCCGTTGAGGATGGCCTCGCCGGCCGGGCGGAAGCTGTTGACGTAGTCGATCGGCTGCCAGTGATCCGCGGCCGAGAGCAGCATGATCAGCACGCGGACCGCGAGGCCGACGCTCAGGGCGACGGCCAGGGAGGGATTCCACCCCCTCCGCTGCGCGAGGATGGCGAGCACGACACCGGTGACGAGAACGAGGCCCGTGGGGATTGCGTAGTCCATGACGGCCCTAAGACTGCCCGACGCCCGGGGGGCTCAGCCACCCGGGCGCCGAAATCTCCCAGTGAATGTACGGCTCACGCCCGGCGTCCCGGCGCGGGCGTGAGCCGTACAGCTAAGGGCCGGTCAGAAACCGGCGGTGATGCGGGTGAAGTCCCAGGCGGTCTGGGCGATGCCGCTGCAGTTGGAGACCACGCCGCCACCCGGGCAGGGACGGTCGCGGTTGACCGCCCAGAACGCGAAGCGGGTCAGGCCCTTGGACTTGGCCCAGTCCCTGATCGCGGTCCAGGCCGCGGTGGTGGTCAGCTCCTGCTGGTCGGACAGGCCGTTCATGCCGGAGATGCCCATGTGCGCGTACGCCTGCGCGTCGGTCCAGCCCCACGCCGACTTGAGCGCGTTCTTCAGGCCTTCCGAGGCGTTGATGGTGTCGTTCTGGATGTTGGAGCTGCCGAAGTCGAACGGCATGATCGTGTAGTTGTCGATCGGCACGTTCAGCGCCCTGGCCTGGTTGATCAGGCGGATGCCGTGCGAGTTCGGTCCGGTGGTCGTGGTGCCGAAGGTGACGACGACCTTGACGTTCGGGTTGTTCTGCTTGACGATCTTGAGGCCGTTCAGGATGCGGTCCTGCACGGTGTAGTTCTCGAACTCGTCGAAGTTCTCGATGTCGAAGTCGACGACGGCCGGGCCGACCGCGTTGATGACCTGCTGCACCGCGCCGGCGAAGGCGGCCGGGGTGGCGCAGTTGGGGCCGAGCTTGTTGCCCTGCCAGCCGCCGAACGAGATCTGCACGCTGCCGCCCGCGGCCTTGATCGCCGAGATGGCCGCCGCGTCCGTGCCGCCGGTGAGCGGCCGCTGGCCGTCCCAGGCCGGGTTGCAGCCGCCGCTGGACAGGATGAACGCCATGGTGAAGGAGCGCACGCCGGTGGTGCTCATGATGGTCGCGGGCGCGGGCGGGTCGCCCCAGCCCATGAACAGGTACGGCGCGCCGGGCATCTTGCCGGTGGCCGGGGGGCAGCCGGTGGTGGATCCGGTGACCGGGTTGCTGGCCGCCGACTCACCGTTCCCGTTGTACGCCTTGATGGTGTAGGTGTGCGACGTGCACGCGGTGAGCCCGGAGTGAGTGGCGCTGGTCCCGGTCACGGTGGCCCGCACGGTGGTGCCCTCGTACACGCGGTAGCCGGTCACGGTGCCGGAGGACGCGCCCCAGGAGAGCGAGATCGAGGTGTTGGTGGCTCCGGTCACCGACGGGTTGCCCGGCGTGCCGGGGGTTCCGGGATTCGGCGGGGTGCCGCCGGCGCAGGAGGCGCCGTTGAGCGTGCAGTTGGAGATGACCGCGCCCGCGCCGCCAGGGCTGCCGTTGAAGCCGAAGCTCGCGGTCCCGCCCGGGTTGATGGTGCCGTTCCAGCCCACGTTGGTGAAGGTGAACCGCTGACCGCTACGCGTCATCGCCGCGTCCCAGAAGGACCCGATGTTCGACCCGGCGGGCAGGTTGAAGGCGACCGACCAGCCGTTGATCGCGGTGGTGCCACCGTTGGTGATGACGAACTTGCCCTCCCACCCGGTGCCCCAGTCGGAGACCTTGGTGAAGACGGCCGTGTTGGGGGCCGCGTGCGCGGGCGTGGCCACGGCCACGGCGCCGGTGAAGGCGATCGCGAGCGCCGCGAGGCTCGCTCGCACTCGCCGTCCGGCTAAGAACCGAAATTTCATGATCTGCCCCAATCAGAGCGCGTTGAGGTACGGACGATGGCTACGGGAAAACTCGAACCCGTTGTACTTGTCCCAGTTGATCGACCAGGTCATCAGGCCCCGCAGGTTCGGGTAGACCCCGCGCGGCCGGTAGGTCCCACACCCGGTCCCCTTGGCCAGGCACGTGAACGCCTTCTGCACCTCGGCCACGGTGGTGAAGCCGTTGCCGGCGAACGGCGCCGCGGGCAGGCCGATGGCGACCTGGTCCTGGCGCAGCGCGGGGAAGACGTCGGCGGTGTTGCCCCGGACCGGGAAGCCGGCGAGCAGCATGTCGGTCATCGCGACGTGGAAGTCGTGACCGCCCATGGTGTGGTACTGGTTGTCCAGGCCCATGATCGGGCCGGAGTTGTAGTCCTGCACGTGCAGCAGGGTGAGGTCGTTGCGCATGGCGTGGATGACCGGCAGGTAGGAGGCGGAGCGCGGGTCGGCGCCGCCCGTGCCGGGTCCGTAGAACTGGTAGCCGAGCTGGACGAAGAACGTCTCGGGGGCCATGGTGAGCACGAAGCGGGAGCCGTACCTGGTCTTGAGGGAGCGGAGCGCCGAGATCAGGTTGACCACGACCGGGGTGGTCGGGTTGCGGAAGTTCGTGTCGCCCTGGTTGAGGTAGAGGGAGTGGCCCTCGAAGTCGATGTCCAGGCCGTCCAGGCCGTACCTGTCGATGATCGCGCCGACCGACTGCACGAACTTGTCGCGGGCGGCGGTGGTGGTGAGCTGGACCTGGCCGTTCTGGCCGCCGATGGAGATCAGGACCTTCTTGCCGGCGGCCTGCTTGGCCCGGATGCCGGCGATGAACTGGGCTTCGGTCTCGACGTTCGGGCATTCGGCGACCGGGCACTGGCTGAACCGGATGTCGCCGGAGGTGACCGAGGTGGGCTCGCCGAAGGCGAGGTTGATGAAGTCCCACTCGTTCAGCACATCCGCCATCCGGATATATCCAGATCCGTTGGCGAATGAGGCGTGCAGGTAGCCGACCATCCACCGGTTGCCCACCGGAGGCGGCGGGCTGGGGGACGGCGAGGGAGACGGTGACGGCGAGGGGGACGGGGATGGCGACGGGGAGGGCGGCACGGTGCCGGGACCGTCGAAAACGACGTCGTCGGCGTAGTAGGTGCCCTGCCCGTGCCAGCCGTTGACGTAGATCGTCACGCTGGTCTGCCCGGGCGCCGTGGTGAAGCTGCGGGTCAGCTGCGTCCACGCCGCGCCGGGCGCGGCCCAGGTCTCGCTGAACCCGACCGCGCCGAGGAACACGAAGTTCCCCCGGACCCAGGCCGACAGCGAGTAGGCGGTGTTCGGCTGCACGGTGATCGTCTGCTGGCAGCGGGCGACGTCGGTGCCGGCCGGGGTGGCGGCCAGCGCCCTGGTTCCGCCGTGCACGGGCGTCGTCACGGCCTGGGCCCCGGCGGCGCACGTCCACCCGGCCAGGCCCGACTCGAACCCGGGATTCGTCGCGATGTTGGCTGCTCGGGCGGGCTGGGCCACCAGCACCGCCCCGGCGATGGTCAGCGCTGCCGCCGCCACCGCCATCCGGATGCGGTTCATCGAGGATTCCTTAGGGAAGCGTCGCGAGGTGCGGCTTGACGGTCCTGGAGAAGTTCCAGTTGTTGCTGGCGTCCCAGTTGATCGACCAGGTCATCGCGCCGCGGATGGCCGGATACGCCCGCGGTGGCACGAAGCTCCCGCAGTTGGTCCTGGTCGCCAGGCAGGTGAGCGCCTGGTTGACCAGCGACGGAGAGATCACGCCGCCCCCCGCCGCGCCGGGTCCGGCGGGCAGGCCGAGCGCCACCTGGTCGGGCCGCAGGCCGTTCTCCAACTGGATGCAGGCCAGCGCGGTCATGAAGTTGACCGTGCCCTGCGAGTACGCGAAGGACTGGTCGCAGCCGAGCATCGAACCGGAGTTGTAGTACTGCATGTGCACGACGGTGAGGATGTCTTTGATGGCCAGGGCGAGCTTGAAGTACTCCATCCCGGTGGACTGCATGTCGATCGTCTGCGGGGCCATAGTGATGATCAGGCCGGAGCCGGCCTTGGTACGCAGCTGGCGGAGCGCCTCGCCCATCCACTGGGCGTTGAGGCCGTTCTCCAGGTCGATGTCGACGCCGTCGAAGCCGTAGCTCTGCATGATGGCGAAGACCGAGTTGGCGAACGTGGTCGCCGCGGAGGCGCTGGCCACCTGGACCCGGCCGAGCTCGCCGCCGACCGAGAGGATGACCTTCTTGCCGCGCGAGTGCAGGGTCTGCACGTCGGCCCGGAACTGGGCGTCGGTGTAGCCGCCGAGCGCGCTGGACAGGCCGGGGTCGAGGCCGAAGACGACCTGGCCCGGGGTGGCGGTGGCCTCGCCGAAGGCGATCGCGATCAGGTCGTACTCGTTGGGGACGGCGGACAGGCGCAGTTCGGTGGCCGGGTTGACGAAGTTGTGCCAGTAGCCGGTGAGGAAGTGCTTGGGCAGCGGGCCGATCGGGCAGCCGGTGGTGGAGCCGCCGGCCGGGTCACTGGCGACCGACTCGCCGACCGAGTTGTAGGCCCGCACGGTGTAGGTGTGCGAGGTGCAGACGCCGAGCCCGCTGACGGTGGCCGAGGTGCCGGTGACGGTGGCGCGGACGGTCGTGCCCTCGTAGACGCGGTAGCCGGTGACGGTGCCGCTGGAGGCGCCCCAGGACAGCGAGATCGAGGTGTTGGTGACGCCGGTGACCGACGGCGTGCCGGGCTTGCCGGGGGCGTTCGGTCCGGGCGGGGAGGGAGATGGCGACGGCGACGGCGACGGGTTGGTGCCGCCGCCGCAGGCCGCGCCGTTGAGGGTGCAGTTACTGATCACCGCACCCGCGCCGCCAGGACTGCCGTTGAAGCCGAAACTGGCGGTCCCACCTGGCTGGATGGTGCCGTTCCAGCCCACGTTGGTGAAGGTGAACCGCTGGCCGCTGCGGGTCATCGAGGCGTCCCAGAAGGAGCCGATGTTGGACCCGGTGGGCAGGTTGAAGGCGACCGACCAGCCGTTGATCGGCGTGGTGCCACCGTTGGTGATGACGAACTTGCCCTCCCACCCGGTGCCCCAGTCGGAGACCTTGGTGAAGACGGCGGTGTTGGGGGCGGCCTGCGCGGGGCCGGCGGCGAAGAGGACGGCGGCGAAGGCGACCACGACGGCGACGATCGCGGCCGGCACACGCCAGACAAACCTGCTCTGCATGTCACAACCTCTGCGGGGGTCGATGGGAAGGCATGCGGATCCGAGCGGCCGATGGACGGGCGGCCGCCCGTGTGGGCGCGTCTGGTGACGGGACGCAGAGGGAGGTCGGTAGTTGATGTTTCTTTTAGGAAAGTTTCCTAAAAGTTGTCGTGATCGTAGCCCCGGGCCCTGCCACCAGGCAAGGCCCAATTCATCTGGTTAACACGACATGTCAGTCAAGGCCGTTGTCGGCCTTGTGCTTCCGCCAGCGCTCCAGCAGCTTCGGCATCTCTCCCTCGACGAAGAGGAAGTAGTCGCGCATGGTGGCCATCCGCCGCCCGCCCGCGGTCTGTTCGCCGAGGGCCTGAACCGTCTCGTCCGACATGCCGGCCAGGACCTTGAAGAGCGCGCCCTTGAGGGCCGTGATCTCATACCAGGCGTCCGGCGGCAGCCGGTAGACATCCCGCCGCGACCCCGGCAGCGGTTCCCGGATGAGCATGCGCAGCTGGATCAGGTAACGGACCGCGCCGGAGACGGCCGCGGGACTGACGCCGAGGCGCTCACCGATGTCGGCCGCCGTCAGCAGCTCCTCATCGGCCGTCATGGCGGCCATCAGGACCCGGGCGGGCATCCGGGGGAAGCCCCAGTCCACCAACATCATCGCCATGCGTTCCGCCGACTGGCGGGCCGCTTCTTCGTCTCTCATACGCCTCCCTACGCAAACCATACGCGATTCAAAATCTCTACATCTTTCACAAATTTGTGAATACAGTGTAGCTTCTGAACCATGGAAAACGCCATCATGGTGTCCGGCCTCCACAAGAGTTTCGGCAGGACACACGCGCTGAACGGACTGGACCTGACGGTCGAGACCGGGGAGGTGCACGGCTTTCTGGGCCCGAACGGATCAGGTAAATCCACCACGATCCGCGTGCTTCTCGGACTCCTCAAAGCCGACGCCGGCTCCGCGCGGCTGCTCGGGGGAGACCCCTGGAACGACGCCACCACGCTGCACCGGCGGCTGGCTTACGTGCCGGGCGATGTCACACTCTGGCCGAACCTGTCCGGCGGCGAGGTCATCGACCTGCTCGGCCGCCTGCGCGGCGGCCTCAACAAGACGCGCCGCGCGGAGCTGCTGGAGCGCTTCGACCTGGACCCGCGCAAGAAGGGCCGGGCCTACTCCAAGGGCAACCGGCAGAAGGTCGGCCTGGTCGCCGCCCTCGCCTCCGACGTGGAGCTGCTCATCCTGGACGAACCCACCTCGGGCCTGGACCCGCTGATGGAAGAGGTCTTCCGGGAGTGCATCCAGGAGGAGAAGCGGCGCGGCCGCACCGTGCTGCTGTCCAGCCACATCCTGGCCGAGGTCGAGCTGCTCTGCGACCGGGTCAGCATCATCAGGAGCGGCCAGACCGTCGAGACGGGCACGCTCGCCGAGCTGCGCCACCTCAGCCGCACCTCGATCACCGCCGAGCTGGCCACCCCCATCACCGACCTGCCGGACGTGCACGACCTGCACGTGGACGGGACCCGGGTGCGCTTCCAGGTCGACGCCGACCACCTCGACGCCGTGCTCAAGCACCTCTCGCACGCCGGGGTGCGCGGGCTGGTCAGCCAGCCGCCGACCCTGGAGGAGCTGTTCAAGCGGCACTACGAAGTGGCGGCGCGGTCATGACCGGCACCTGGCACCTGATCCGGCTGATCCTGCGCCGGGACCGGGTGCTCCTCCCCCTCTGGGTGATCATCCTGTGCGCCCTCCCGGCCAGTTACGCGGCCAGCTACGCCGAGCTCTTCCCCAACGACGCGGCCCGCGAGCAGTACGCGCTCACCACCGCCGCCACCCCCTCCTTCGAATCCCTGCTCGGCCCCCTCTTCGGCAACTCCGTCGGCGCGCTCACCGCGCAGCGAGTCGGCACCGTGTACGCGATTCTCGCCCTCATCAGCCTGCTCACCGTGATCCGGCACACCAGGACCGAGGAGGACGCGGGCCGCCGCGAGCTCATCGCCGCCACCGTGATCGGCCGCCATGCCCCGCTGTCGGCCGCGCTGATCGTGACCGCCGCCGCCAACCTGCTGCTGGCGCTGCTGATCACGGTCACGCTGACCTCCTCCGGCCTGGAGGCCGGCGGGTCGTTGCTGCTCGGTCTCTCGATGGCCGTCGTGGGCATCGCGTTCGCCGGGGTGGGCGCGCTGACCGCGCAGCTCACCGAGAACGCGGGCCCGGCGCGCGGCCTGGCGATCATCGTGCTCGGCGTGGCCTTCCTGATCCGGGCGGCCGGGGATCCGGCGGATTCGTGGGTGTCGTGGCTGTCGCCGCTGGCGTGGGGGCAGCAGAGCGAGCCGTTCGCCGCCGACAAGTGGTGGGTGCTGCTGCTCCCGCTGGCGTTGTTCGTGGTCCTCGCCGGAGCCGCGTACCGGATCTCGGTCGGGCGGGACGTCGGCGCGGGGGTGCTCCCCGCCCGGCTCGGACCGGCCACGTCGACCACGCTGGCCAGCCCGTTCGCGCTGGCCTGGCGGTTGCAGCGCGGGCTGCTGATCGGCTGGAGCGTCGGCATGGGGGTGGCCGGGCTCGCGCTCGGCGGCACCGCGTCGGCGGTCATGGACGCCTTCGCCGACAATCCCGATATGGCCGACATCATGACCAGGCTCGGCGGCACTGCCTCGCTGGCCGACGCGTTCGTCTCCGGGCTGCTCGGCATCCTGGCCATCGCCGTCTCCGCGTACGGCATCCAGGCGGCGCTGCGGATGCGCGCCGAGGAGAGCGCGCTGCGGGCCGAACCGGTGCTGGCCACCTCGACCGGGCGGGTGCCGTGGGCGCTCAGCCACGTGGTGTTCGCGGTCCTCGGGCCCGCGGTCGCGCTGCTGGCGCTCGGCGTCACGCTGGGGATCAGCTACGGCGCCAGCATGGACGACGTCGGCGGCCAGCTGCCGCGCGTGATCGGCGCCGCCTTGGTGCAGCTGCCGGCCGTGGCCGTGCTGACCGGCCTGACGGTGGCCCTGTTCGGACTGCTGCCCCGGCTGTCCGCGCTGGCCTGGGGGGCGCTCGGCGCCTTCCTGCTGCTCGGCCAGATCGGCGCGGTCCTCCAGCTCGACCAGATCGTGCTGGACGTCTCCCCGTTCACCCACACGCCGCATCTGCCCGGCGGCACACTGAGCGCGACCCCCGTGCTCACCCTCAGCGCCCTCGCGCTGCTCCTGATCCTGGCCGGTCTGTACGGCTTCCGCCGCCGCGACGTCGGTTAAGCGGGGATCAGCTCCAACGCACGCAACGCGGTCTCCTCGAACGAACGCCGAGCGCCCTGCGCCCACGCGTCCGCGTACGCCTCGGGGCCCAGCCGGTGACGCGCCGCCGTGAGGGCGGTGTGCAGCCGGCGGGCCTCGATGCCGTACGAGGCGACCGGGGTGGTGGCCGCCAGCGTGCCGGCCAGCTCTACGGCGGCCTGGTCGCGCGCGGTTCTGGCGAGCAGCAGCACCAGGTTGCGCAGCGCGGTGACCAGCAGTGATCTGCTCTCGGTGGCGACCCAGTGGGTGATCACCTCGTGGAAGAGGCGCAGGGCCGGCTCGGCGGGGCCGTGCCTGCCGCGCAGGGCCACGCTCGCGGTGCGGACGACGCCGGAGACCAGGCGGTTGCCGATCTCGTCGGCGGTCACCCGGGCGGCCTCGAAGAGCTCCAGCGCGGTCTCCGGGTCGAGGTCGGCGAGGGCCTCGGCGAGGGCGTAGCGGGTGAAGCAGATCGCGGTCGGGTTGCCGGAGTCGAGCGCGAGCGCCAAAGCCTTGTCGGCATGGGCGGCCGCTTCGGCGTCGTCGCCGCCGTAGGAGTAGGCCAGCGCCTGGTTGCCGAGGCTGATCGCCTGCGCCGCGGGCTCCTCGTGGCTCTCGTGGGCCCGCTGGAAGGCGGCGACCGCGTCGTCCAGCGTGCCGTTGAACATGGCGATGTCTCCGAAGATCTCGGTCACCACCGGGGAGTCCGGGGCCAGCTCCACCGCCCGCGCGGCCAGCTTCAGGGCCTCGTCGAGGCGGCCCGCCATGGAGGCCTCCCACGCGGTGGCGGCCAGGCACTGGCCGGAACCGGCTGCCGCCCCCGGCCGGGCCAGCCGGAGCAGATCGCCGCGCAGCCGCCAGTAGGCGAACCGGAACAGCGGCCCGATCAGCCGGATCATGAGCTGGGGGTCGGCGTCCCTGGACCAGGCCCACGCGGCGCGGATGTCGTCGAGACGGCTTTCGACCCGGTGCGTCCAGGCCACCTCGTCGGGGCCGAACAGCCCCCGGTCGGCTTCCTCGGCGAAGCCGGCGAGCACCTCGGCGTGGCGGCGGCGGAACCGGTCCGCGTCGGGCAGCCGGGAGGCCGCGTACACCCGGAGCGTCTCCAGCAGCCGGTAACACCCGATCCCGGCCGAACCCGGGCGGGTGATCATCGACCGGTCGGCCAGCCGGGCCATCAGGTCGGCGACCCGCTCGGCGGGCAGGTCATCGTCGGCGACGACCGCCTCGGCGGTGCTGATGTCGAAGGAGGCGGCGAACACCGACAGCCGCAGGAACAGCCTCTGCTCGTCGTCGGTGAGCATGTCGAAGGACCAGTCGACGACGTCCTCCAGCGCGTGGTGGCGTCCCGCGCCGGTCCTGCGCAGCAGCGGGAACCGCGCGTCGAGGCGTTCGGCCAGGTCGTCCACGGTGAGCGAGCCGATCCTGGCGGCGGCCAGTTCGATGGCCAGCGGCAGCCCGTCCAGGGCGGCGCAGATCCTGGCGATGGAGCCCAGCAGCGCCGCGTCGGGGGTGAAGCCGGAGACGGGCACCCGGGCGATGAACAGCTCGATCGCGTTGGGCACGGTGAGGGGTTGCACGTCCACGACCAGCTCGCCGGGCACGCCGAGCGGCTCCCGGCCGGTGGCCAGCACGCGCAGCCGGGTGCCGGTCGCCAGCAGCGCGGTCACGGCGGCGGCGACGGCGGGCAGCAGGTGTTCGCAGTTGTCCAGCACGAGCAGCCCGTCCGCGCGGCGGGCCCACTCCCGCAGCGCGCCCAGCGGCTCGACGCCCGGCTCGGCGCGCACCCCGGCCGCCTCGGCGATGGCCGCGACGACGGTCTCCGGCTCGCGCAGCGGCGCCAGATCCACCCAGGTCGGGCGCTCCCCCGCCTGCTGGGCCAGCCGGGTCTTGCCGACCCCGCCGGGACCGACCAGGGTCACCAGCGGGCGCTGCGCGAGCGCGGTCGCGACCACCGCGATCTCCCGCTCCCGCCCGATCAGGCCGGGCGGCGGCTTGGGCGCCACCGCCACCGCCACCGCCACCGGCACGGGCCGGGCCTCGCCGCGCAGCAGCCGCTGGTGCAGGTTCCTGAGCGTCGCCGACGGGTCCAGGCCCAGCTCCTCGCGCAGGTTGTCGCGGTGCCGGGCGAAGGCGGCCAGCGCGGCGGGCACCCGGCCGGACTCGGCCAGCGCGTTCATCAGCAGGGCGACCGTGCGCTCCCGCCACGGCTCGGCGGCGGCCAGGCCCTCCAGCTCGGCCGCCGCCTCGGTGGCCCGGCCCAGCGCCAGCAGCGCGGCGGCGCGGTCCTCGCGGGCGGCCAGGCGCAGTTCGGTGAGGCGGATGGCGTCCGGGCCGAGCTCGGCGGCCATCGGACCGCGCCAGAGCGCGAGCGCCTGATCCAGCAGGGTGAGCGCCTGCGGGGACTGGCGGGCCTGGTCGAGGAGCAGGGTGAAACGTTCCGCGTCCACCGCCTCGGCGGGCGCCTCCAGGACGTAGCCGGGCGCGCGGGTGACGATCACCCCGCCGAGCGGGCCGAGCGCCTGCCGCAGCCGGGTGACGTAGGTCTGCAGCGCGTTGCGCGCGCTGCGCGGCGGGTCCTCGCCGAACACCTCGTCCACCAGCATGTCCACCGGGACCACCAGGCCACGGCGCAGCACGAGCGCCGCCAGCAGCGCTCGCTGTCTCCCCGCGGGCGCGCACACCTGACGCCCGTGCAACCAGGCCTCCACCGGCCCCAGAACCCGGAACTCCACGCCGTCACGATCCCCTAAGGCGTGACGGGGGTCTACGTACTTTTGCGTGTACGCGAGCCGTACGCGTCGTGCAAGTGGCGGCGGGCACAGTCACCGTCATGACTGATTCTCGTGACCTTCTCGCCGAGCGAATGATCGGCGACGTGACCACCGCCGCCGAGGTGCTGACCGTGCATCTCGGCCTCGAACTAGGCCTGTACCGCGCGCTCGCCGCCGGCCCTGTCACCGCCGCCGAGGGCCTGCCCGGCATCGCCCCCCGGTACGCCAAGGAGTGGCTGGAGCAGCAGGCCGCCGCCGGCTACCTGGACTACGAGGACGGCAGGTTCAGCCTGTCGCCCGCGCACGCCGAGGTGTTGCTGGACGCCGAGAGCCCCTACCACGTGGCGCCCGTGACGAAGCTGTTCGCCGGGATGGCGAGCGTGCTGCCCGAGTTGCTGCGGGTGTTCCGGACCGGCGAGGGCATCCCGTACGAGGCGTACGGCCGGGACGTCCGGCATGGGATCGCCTCCGTCAACCGCCCGATGTACCTCAACGAGTACACCCAGACCTGGCTCCCGTCCGTGCCCGACCTGCACCGGCGGCTGCGGGCCGAGCCGGGGGCGCGGGTGCTGGACCTGGGCTGCGGTCTGGGCGCGTCCTCGATCACGCTGGCCCAGGCCTACCCCCGGGTGCGGGTGCACGGCGTGGACCTGGACAAGACCTCGGTCGAGGAGGCTCAGCTGGCCGCCGCCGCGGCGGGGGTGGCCGACCGGGTGACGTTCGAGCAGGGGGACGCGCGGGTGGCCGTCGGCGCGTTCGACCTGATCACCGTCTTCGAGGCCCTGCACGACATGGCCGACCCGGGCGAGGTGCTGCGGGCCGCGCGGACCCAGCTCACCGACGGCGGTTCGATCCTGATCGCCGACGAGAAGGTGGCGCACGAGTACGCGGCCCCGGCCGACCCGGTGGAGCGTTTCCACTACGCCTGCAGCGTGCTGCACTGCCTGCCGGCCACGATGGCCGAGTCCCCGGACTCCGCCCACCTGGCCTCCGGCACCGCGCTGCGCGCCCCGACCGTGGCCCGCTGGGCGACGGCCGCCGGGCTCAGCTACACCGAGCTCCCGATCGACTCCCCGTTCTGGCGCTTCTACCGCCTTGCCCGCCCGTAAAAGTGAGACCGGCCACCATCCAGGGGTGGCCGGTCTCATTGGCCTATTCGACGGTGAAGCCGCTGAACAGCAGGGCGGCCAGGGCGAGGGCGAGCAGCAGGTTGACCACGGCGGCGGCGCCGAACACCGCGACCGGGCGCCAGCCGGCGGCGCGCAAGGACGCCGGGCGGAACTCCAGGCCGATGCTGACGAAGGCCAGGATGAGGAACCAGACCCGCAGGTCGTTGGCGACCCCGATGGTGGCCTTTCCGTCCGCGGCGGACACCGTGCTGAGATACCAGGTGGCCACGACCGAGGCGGCGATGAAGCCGAGCACGAACTTGGGGAACCGCCGCCACAGCTCGCCCAGGCCGGGAGCCGCCGCGTCCGGACGGCGCTCGACCCGGAACGCGAACCACGCGGTCAGCGCGATCACGACAATGCCGATCAGCGCGTTCTGGGTGACCTTGACGATGGTGGCGACCGCAAGCGCCTCTTCGCCGACGATCGCCCCCGCCGCCGTCACCGCCGCCGTGGTGTCGATGTTCCCGCCGATCCAGGCCCCCGCCACCTCCGGCGACAGCCCGAGCACGCTGGCCAGCCAGGGCAGAATGAAGATCGACGGCAACGCGAACACGATCACCAGGCTGGCCGCGTAGGCGAGCTGCTCCCGCTTCGCCTGTACGGCTCCCGCCGCCGCGATCGCCGCGCTCACCCCGCAGATCGACACGGCGGCCGACAGCAGCGCCCGGAGCTTGTCCTCCAGGCCGAGCTTCCCGCCGAGCCACCAGGTGAACAGGAACACCGAGGTGATCAGCACGATGCCCTGGATGATCGCGGGCCCGGCGGCGGTGACGATCACGCTCAGGTTGATCGACGCGCCGAGCAGCACGAGGCCGGTCTTGATGAAGAACTCGGTGCGGAACCCGCCCGCGAGCCGGTCCCTGACCCCGGTCGCGGTGAGCACCGCGTTGCCGAGCAGGCCGAGCAGGATCGCGTAGACGGGGTATTCGATGGCCGAGGCGAAGTCCCCCTCAAACCATTCGGGGACGTTCTGCTCCAGGTAGCGGGTGGCCGCGCCGAGCACGAGCACGGCCAGAACGCCGCCGGCGGCCCAGGCGAATGACGCCGTTTCCGTGGACGCCGGTTCCGTGGCCGGTGTTTCCGTGGCCGGTGTTCCAGGCTCAGGGGCGATGTCTGATTGCCGGTTCTCGGTGGTCATCAGGGCACCAGCCCTGTCGGGATGACGCCGGTCAGGACCAGGACGAGGAGCACCAGGCCGAGGATGGTCGCCGCCCAGTCCTCGTTGAACGCGGTGCGGGACTCTCTGCTGGTGGGGGGTTCGGGCTCACTCATGGGAGGGCCTCTCTGCAGGCTGGGGAGATTTCATGGTAATCCCATAGGGATTAGAGGTAAATATCCCCTGAGTGATCTACAAGATCAGGCGATACCGTGTTATCTCCGGCAGCACAGGGAGTGACATGTTCTTCGGGATCACCGACATCTGGACCTACGTCATCGGCGCGTTTCTGATCATTCTGCTGCCGGGACCCAACTCGCTCTACGTGCTCTCCACGGCCGCGCAGCGCGGCGTGCGGGTGGGCTACCGGGCCGCCGCCGGGGTCTTCGTCGGGGACACCGTGCTGATGGTGGCGACGGCGGCGGGGGTGGCCTCGCTGCTGCGGGACGCGGTGCTGTTCGCCATCGTCAAGTACGCGGGCGCGGCCTACCTGGCCTGGATCGGATTCACCATGCTCCGGTCGGCCTGGCGGTCCCGGCGCGGCGCCGCGACGGCACAAGAGGCCCCCATGGTGACTGCGGGGCATCCATTCAGGAAAGCTTTGGTGATCAGCGTGCTGAATCCCAAGGCGATCTTGTTTTTCGTCTCGTTCTTCGTGCAGTTCGTCGATCCCAGTTATGGCGCGCCCGCGCTCTCGTTCCTGATTCTCGGCGTGATCATTCAAATTTTCAGCGTTCTCTACCTGTCCGCGCTGATCTTTAGCGGCACTTTCCTGGCCACCCAGTTCCAGCGCCGTCGTGCCTTGTCAGCGGGCCTCACGTCCGTGGTGGGCGCGCTTTTCGTGGGCTTCAGCGCGAAGCTGGCCACCGCCAGCCTGGGGTGAACCCGGAGGTAAGAACCCTGTCACCTCAGGCTTGTCCCCTAGGGGATAGGCGTGTGCTCCCCTAAGGGTCAGGTACCTTTACTCACCAGCCATGGTCTGCCCCAGGGTTTTCAATACCTGCTCCGGGCAGGTGAAGAAACCTTTAGCGTCGGTTCGCCGTCGCTTGCTGAGGAGCCCCATGTCTCACCCTCCATTCGCCTTGCCCCGCGCCACCGCGATGATCAAGCAAGCGGTGCCGAGGATTCTGGAGGGCGTAATCGCACCGCTCGCGGTCTTCTATTCGGCGCTCTATCTGCTCGGCTTCGCCGGAGCGCTGATCGCGGCGGCGACCTGGGTGTACGGGAGCGTGGGGTGGCGGCTGATCCGGCGGCTGCCGATTCCGGGCACGATGATCGTGGCCAGCATCGCGATCACATTCCGGACCCTGCTCGGTCTGTGGACCAATGACCATGTCGTCTACTTCATCCAGCCGGAGATCGGCACGATCTGCATCAGCCTGATCTTCATCGCCTCAGTACGGCTGCGCCGCCCGCTGGTGCAGAAGCTCACGCTCGACTACATCCACCTGCCCTCGTTCGTGCTCAGGCACGAGCGCATGCGCCGGTTCTTCGCCCGGATCACCCTGCTCTGGGCGTTCGTGCTGCTGGCCAACTCGACCGTGAGCATCTGGCTGCTGGTGCATCAGTCGATCGCCGAGTACCCGCTGACCCGTGCGCTGGTGGTGGCGCTGATCACCGGACTGGCCTTCGTGGGTTCAGTTTGGGCGTTTCGTAGGGTATTGAGCCGTTTGCATGCGGAAAATCCGGCTTAGGGTCAAAGTCGCGCTCGGGGTGCTTCATGTCAGTTTGTCTGCTTTGTCGGGCGGAAATCCTTTTGGCATGAATGCTAAGAAGAAGAACCCACGTCAGCCCGGCACCGACCGGGACATTCGTCCTGGGGAGAACAACCCTCAGCCGCACCAGCGCCGGCCGGATGAGATGCCCGGCCAGCCCAACAGCAAGCCCGGCATGGGCAACCGTGAGCACGGCCGTGAGCCGGGTTCGCGGGACACGATGCCACCACGCCGTCAAGGCAGCTGATCGTCAAAGGCCCGGCAGGGTGATCTCCTCGATCGCCCTGCCGGGCCTTTCCCGCTGTTCCGGGCGTTGCGGTGACATGTCGTACGATCATTGACGGCTCTGGAAAGGACCGTCATGACCGGAAACTCCCTCGGCACCGCGCTTGTCACCGGTGCTTCGCGTGGCCTTGGCGCCTTCATCGCCGACCGGCTGGCGGCGGACGGCTGGCATGTGGCGCTCAACTACGCACATGACACCGCAGGGGCCACCGGGGTGGCTGAGCGCATCAAGGCGCGCGGGCATTCGGTCGCGCTGGCGCGGTTCGACGTGACCGACGAGGAGCAGGTGCGAGCGGCGCTGGCGGAGCTGGGGCCGATCGCGGTGGTGGTCAACAACGCGACCGGGCCGCAGCCGCTGATCCCGGTCGATCAGGTGACGTGGGAAGACCATCTGAAGCAGCTGCGGTTCTTCGTCAAGGCGCCGCTGCTGATCCTGCAGGCCGTGTTGCCGGACATGCGGGCGGCGGGGACCGGGCGGATCATCAACGTGGGCAGCGAGGTCGTCGACCTCGGTAATCGCGAAATGTCGGCATATGTGTCTGCCAAGGCCGCCATGCATGGGCTGACTCGTACGTGGGCCCGGGAACTCGGGCCGTACGGGATCACGGTCAACACGGTCGAGCCCGGATGGATTCCGGTGGAGCGGCACGCGGGGGTCACCGACGCCGAGTTCGCCGACTACCTGAGGGGAACCGCGCTCTCGCACATGGGGGAGCCCGCGGACGTGGCCGACGTGGTCGCCTTCCTGGCGTCCTCGGACTCCCGGTACGTGACCGGTCAGCGTCTCGCCGTCAACGGCGGCAAGACGATGACCTGACCGGTCAGCCGCATCTGATGGCGGACGGTCCCGGTGTCGACGGGCCGTTGCCCTGGAATCCGAAGGTGGCGGTCGCGCCCGCGGCCAGGTTGGGCGCCCAGGCGGGACCTCTGATCGTCCAGGTGCTGCCGCTGGGGGTGATGACGGCGTTCCAGGCGCTGCCGAGCGTCACCCCGGGCGGGGCCGTCCAGGTGATCGACCAGTTGTTCCAGGCCGTGCCGGTGTTCCGCACGCTGACACTCGCGTTGAAGGCGCCGTTCCAGGAGTCGGTCACCTGATAGGTCACCGTGCACCTGCCCGACGGCGAGGGCGAAGGGGAGGGCGACGGACTGGGAGACGGGGAAGGCGAAGGAGACGGCGAGGGGGACGGGCTAGGCGAAGGCGAGGGAGAGGGCGACGGGCCGTTTGTCGTGTAGGTGGCCGCTGTATACGGCTGACCGCAGGGCGAGCAGGACGCCGGCAGGCCGAAGCTGTAGATCCGCCCATTGTTGATCAGGTTGTTGGCCGCGTCCCGCACCCGGATCTGGAATTGCGACCCGCCATTCGTGGTCCCGCCGATCACATACGACTGTCCCATGTCGCTGTTCATCTGCGCGGTCTGCCAGGCCCCGTTCGCGAAGTACTCCACCCCGTGAATGCCATTGGCCAGATGCGACACCGCGATCGCGGGCCACCACACCTGCGCCCCCTGCATAAACCCGATCTTGATATCCCCGGTGTAATTGGGCGCCGGCACGAACTGCCACGTCAACCGCCGGTTGTTCCAATGATTGGGATACATGTCCCCCACCGGCGCGCCATTCTTCACGAACGCGTTCAGCGACGCCTTCGCCAGATCCAGATGGTACGGATCATCCCGGCACCACCCGTTGGAATCCCCGCAACTATCGGCCACCTGCATGGTCAGCGTGGCTCCGTTGTACGCGTCCGCCACCCACGACCCGTTCCGGCAGAACGCCTGATTGGGCGCGCCGTCATTGACGCCCGTGCAGTAGTCGGCCACCGACACCTGCACCCACCGCCCGCAGTTGAGCCCGTTGTTCCACATCCCGGCCTTCGCCAGGTTGGCCCCGGTCAGCGGCCGCGGATAGAACGAGTAATCCCCTGGCGTGTTGTACACGTTCAGCGCCACGAAATGCTGCGAATCCAGCTGCCCCTGCGGCAATCCGCACCCTCCGTACGGCGAGCCGAGCGCGTCGAACCAGGTCCCGTTCCCGGTGACCGGACTGGTCGGATCGGGCAAGGCGTACCCGGCCTGCGGCCACACCAGCACCGCGACACACAGAACGATGAACAGCGTCCATCCACGACGGATCATGACAAGTCCCCTCGGGCAGCGACGGGTCGTGACAGCCGGTCGCATCGTTGACCCCCAGCCGGGAACCGGTCAAGAAAGCAACCCCACACGCACCCCCGAGGTGCGGCGATCCGTGCACGTTTCATCCCCTAGGGGCACGTCAGGGATCCCCCACCGAAGTCAGGGGTGATCCCGGATGGTTCCGTACCTCCCGGTCGGCGAGGCTGCGATTACCCAGGTGCGAGACAGCGGAAATCTCACGTTTCCTGCCTGGATGCCCGAATGAGACTTTCCCGCCATCGGGCCATGTCTTCATGCGGAGGAGAGGGGAGACGCATGACTGTGCTCGCGGCGGCGGTGGCGCTGATCGGATCGCTGTTCTTCGCGCTCGGAGCGGCGTTACAGCAGTTCGAGGCGGCCTCGAAGGGGGAGTTCAGCCTCCGGGTGCTGCTGCGGCGGCCTCGCTGGTTAGTCGGCGGGGCGTCCATCACGGTCGGCGCGGCGCTGCACCTCTTCGCGCTGAGCCTCGGCCCGCTGACCGTGGTGCAGCCGATGGGGGTGGCCAGCCTGCTGTTCGCACTGCCGATCGCGGCGGGGCTGCACGGCAGGCGGCCCGCGAAGGCCGAGCTGGCCGCCGCGTGCGCGGTGAGCATCGGCCTGATCGCGCTGGTGATGATGGTCCCGGCGGCCACCGAACCACCCCATCTGACCGGCGCGGACGGGGTGGCGATGCTGACCGGCGCCGCGCTCGTCGCGCTGCTCTGCTGGGGGGTGGCGTCGCGGGTGAGCCCCGCGCCCAGAACCGCCCTGCTGGCCATCGCGGCCGGGGTCATGTACGGCGCGACCGCCACCCTCATGCGCGTCCTGGTCGAGGGCACGAGCTGGGATGTCTGGCTGATCGCGGCCATCCCGTTACCCGCGCTCGCCGCCCTGATGCTGCTGCAGCGCGCGTACGCGATCGGGCATTTCGCGGTCGCCTTCGCCGCGCTCCAGGTCACCGACCCGCTCACCGCCGTCACCTTCGGCGCCCTTCTCCTCGGCGAACCCCTGCCCGCCAACGGCCTGGCCGCGACCGCCGCGGCCCTGGTGGCGGCGGCGGGAACCGTCGCGCTGGCCCGCACGACCCCCCTCACCCGCTGATCCCCTCCCCCGCCGATCGGAGCCCCCCACATGACCGCCGCCGCCCCCGAAGCCGCCCCCGTCGCCGTACGGCCCCAGCGGGTGCTGATCGCCACCGACACCTACCCGCCGGACGTGAACGGCGCCGCGTACTTCACCCACCGCCTGGCCACCGGCCTGGCCGCCCGCGGCGTGGAGGTGCACGTGGTCTGCGCCTCCGACGACGGCAAGCCGAGGCTGGACCGCGAGGACGGCGTGGTGCTGCACCGGCTGCGCTCGACCCGGCTGCTGGTGCACCCGACCATGCGGGTGACCGTGCCCGCCGGGCTCGGCCGGACGGTGGACCGGCTGATCGAGCGGATCGGCCCGGACGTCGTGCACACCCAGGGGCACTTCGTGGTCGGCCGGGCGGCGGTCGGCGCGGCCAGGCGAGGCGGCGTCCCGGTGGTGGCGACCAACCACTTCATGCCGGACAACCTCTTCCAGTTCGCGCACATCCCGTCCGGGCTCCGGAATCGGGTCGGCGCGCTGGCCTGGCGGGACTTCAGCCGGGTGTTCGCCAAGGCCGATCACGTCACCACCCCGACCCCGATCGCGGCCGGACTGCTGACCGGCAAGGGCTTCGGCCGCGAGGTGGAGCCGGTCTCGTGCGGCATCGACCTGCGCCGGTTCCGGCCGCAGCCGCGCGCGTGGGCCCGGCAGCGGTTCGGCGTGCCCGACCGGCCGACGATCCTGTTCGTCGGGCGGCTGGACGAGGAGAAGCGCCTGGAGGAGCTGGTCAGGGCCCTCCCCCAGGTCATGAACAGCGTGGACGCGCAGATCGTGCTGGTCGGCAGCGGGAACCGGCGGGAGAGCCTGGAACGGCTGGCCGCCCGGATCGGGGTGGGGGAACGGGTCCGGTTCCTGGGCTTCGTGCCCGACGCCGACCTGCAGGAGGTCTACTCGGTGGCCGACGTGTTCGCCATGCCGGGCGTGGCCGAGCTGCAGAGCATCGCCACCCTGGAGGCGATGGCCACCGGGCTGCCGGTGGTGGCCGCCGACGCCATGGCGCTCCCCCATCTGATCGACGGCAATGGTTTCCTCTACCCGCCGGGCGAGGTGCGGGAGCTCGCCAAGCACCTGGTGACCATCCTGTCCGACGCCGAGCTCCGCGCCACGATGGGCCGGGCCAGCCTGGCGCTGGCCGCGCGACACGATCATGAGCGGTCCCTGGCGCGGTTCGAGCAGATATATCTGGAGGTGTCGTCTCGATGAGAAAGCTCGCGGTGGCCGGGCCGAGCGTGGCGCTGGTCCTGATGGTGGCGCTGCACCTGCTCTACCCCGGTGTGGTCGACCCGATGCAGGGCCTGCTCAGCGACTATGCGCTCAGCGAGGCCACCGGCGCGCTGTTCCTGCTGGGCATGATGGCGCTGGCGGCGGGCGCGTGCGCGGCGGCGTACCAGCTGGCGGAAGTGGATCCGATCCGGAGCGCGGCGGCGCGGGTGCTGCTGGTGATGGCCTCCGCGGGCCTGGTGCTGGGGGCGATCTTCCCCACCGACGCGGCGCCGGTGGTGGAATCGCTGGCCGGCGAGATCCACCGCTGGTCCACCGCGCTGGTGTTCACCGCTCTCCCCGGCGCGGGCTGGATCCTGGCCCGCCAGTCCAGGACGCCGCTGCCGGTGGTCCGGGCGCTGGCCCTGACGAGCGTGGCCGTGCTGGCGTCGTTCCTGCTCAGCCACCCCGGTTCGCCCATGGCCGAGCTGATCGGCGGGCCCGAGTTCTACGGCCTGCTGGAACGGCTGCTGGTAGTGCTGGAGATCGTCCTGCTCATCGTGATCGCCGGTGTCGGACACAAACCGCAGACAACTAGTAAAGAAATTCCAGCGCACGCCCCCTATGCGGAAAACATTCGTTAATGTCCACACATGTCCTTCAACGACGTGCGTATCCAGACGGTGACCGGCACCCTACCGGCCTCCGTCTTCGACGGGCCGATCCTGCCGCACGAACATCTGCGTACGGACACCCGCTGGGGCATCGGCGTGGACTCCGACCCCCGGCGCTGGCTCGACGAGGAGGCGTACGTCACCGGCGAGCTCAAGCGTCTCGGCCGTGACCACGCGCTCAACCTGGTCGTCGAGCACACCGCCCTGGGCGCGGCCAGGGACACCGCGGCGCTGGCCCGCCTGTCGGCCGGCAGCCGGGTGGCCGTGGTCGCGTCCACCGGGTTCGCGGCCGAGCCGTTCGCCGGTGACCTGATCCGCCGCAACGGGGTCGACGACCTCACCGGCGACCTGCTCCGCGAGATCGGCGTCGGCCTGGACGGCACCAGCGCCCGTCCGGGCCTGATCGTCACCTCGGCCTGGCAGGAGACCCCGTCCCCGGCCGAGGAGCGCGCCGCCGTCGCGGTGGCCCGCGCCTCGCTCCGGACCGACCTACCGGTGGCCGCCGACTGCCTCGGCCTGCTGGAGGTCCTGCTGACCAGCGGCGTGCCCGCGGGCCGGGTGAGCGTGCGGGCGGCCGACCACCTGGTGCAGCGCAAGATCGCCGAATCCGGCTCGTACGTGAGCGTCACCGGCGCCGAGGACGTGCTGGCCCTGCTGGAAGCCGGGCACGCCGCCCGGATCCTGCTGAGCAGCGGCGTGGCCCGCCAGGGCGACGTGGCGGGCTACGGCGGCGACGGCTACGCGCGGCTCTTCGACCGGGTGCTGCCCGCCCTGGTCAGGTCCGGCGTGGACGCGGCCACGATCCGGCTGATCACCCAGGAGAACCCGGTGCGCTGGCTGGCGCTGCCAGGTACGCGCTGAGGAACTCCGCCGTCGCCGCCACGGCCTGGCTCACGTAGGGCTCGGTGTCGTACAGGTCGATGTGCAACCGCGCGTCCAGCCAGACCAGCTTCTTGGGCTCGTCCAGCCGGGAGTGCACGGCGTGCGCGCCCTCCGGCGAGCAGTAGGCGTCCACGACGCCGTGCACGAGCAGCCCTGGCTTGGGCGACAGGAAGTCGGCGCCCATCAGGTTGTCCATGGTGATCAGCTCAAGGACCGACGCCCGGGTCACCTCGTCGCGCCAGTGTTCGGCCGCGCCCCGCTCGGTGCCGTAGTAGGCGAAGGGCTCCTCCCCCGGCATCGCACCGCCCTCGCCCACGGCGGGCACATACTCCACCGGCCCGCCCTGATCCTGGCGTTCCAGCACCTCTCCGAAGCTCGCCAGCGCGCCCTGGTACCCGTCCGGGCCCATGCCCTCGCGCATCATGTAGGGCGAGTTGTACGCCCCCGCGATCCCCACGAACACCTTCACCCGGGGATCGAACGCGGCGAACCGCAGCGCGTAACCGCCGCCCAGGCAGATGCCGACCGCGCCGATCCGGTCGGCGTCCACCTCGGGGCGGGTGCGCAGGTAGCCGACGGCCGCCCGCAGGTCCGCCAGCTTGCCCTGCGGGTCCTCGTGGCTGCGCGGCTGCCCGCCGGACTCACCGAAGTTGCGGTGGTCGAAGGCCAGGGTGACGTAGCCGCGTTCGGTCAGGCGTTCCGCGTACAGGCCGGTGACCTGCTCTTTCACGCCGGTGAACGGGCCGGTGAAGACGAGGGCGGGATGCGGGCCCCGGCCGTCCGGGACCCGCAGCTCGCCGATCAGGGGGATGCTGGTGAACTCAACTCTCATACCTCGCAGTCTGCTCGCTAGGAGTCGAATCCGAGGCCGAAGCGGTCGAGGGTGCGCAGCCACAGGTTGCGGCGGCCGCCGTTGGCGTCGGCGCGGGCCAGTGACCAGCGGGTGAGCTGGATGACGGCGGAGCGCACGGGTTCCGGCGGGAACGGCACGGGCTTCTCCCGGACCATGCGCAGGCGGGTGCGTTCGGTGTCGAGGCCGTCCAGCAGGTCCAGCATGACGTTGGCGCCGAACCGGGTGGCGGCCACGCCGAGGCCGGTGTAGCCGACCGCGTAGGCCAGGCGGGAGCCGTACCCGGTGCCGTAGAAGGCGCTGAAGCGGCTGCAGGTGTCGATCAGTCCACCCCATTTGTGGGAGAAGCGCACGTCCTCCAGTTGCGGGAAGGTCTCGTAGAAGTGTTCGGCCAGGGTCAGGAAGGTGGCGTCCCGCTGGTCGTAGCCGATCTTGACGCGGCCGCCGTTGTAGTAGATCGCGTCGTAGCCGCCCCACAGGATGCTGTTGTCGTCGGTGAGCCGGTAGTAGTGGAACTGGTTGGCCGAATCGCCCATGCCCTGCCGGTTCTTCCAGCCGATCGAGGCGAGTTGTTCCGTGGTGAGAGGTTCGGTCATCAGGGCGTAGTCGTACACGGGGGCCAGGTAGTGGCGCAGGCGGCGCAGCAGCGGCGAGAACGCGCCGGTGCCGAGCGCGACCCGGTTGGCCCGGACCGTCCCGTAAGGGGCGGTCAGCCGGAGCGCGGCGCCGTCCTTGACGATGTGCTTGATCGGGGAGTGCTCGTAGATGCGCACCCCGAGCTGGAGGCAGGCCAGGCGCAGCCCCCAGGCCAGCCGGGCCGGGTCGATCATGGCGCAGTCGCCGCGCTCCCACACCCCCGCGATGTAGGTCGGCGAGTTCACCTCGGCCCTGACCTGGTCGCGGTCCAGATACTCGATGTCGGCGCCGAGCTCGCGCCCGATCGTGTGCACCTCGCTCATCTCGCCCAGCTGCCACTCCTCGGTGGCCACGTTCAGCTCGCCGGTGCGCTCGAAGGAGCAGTCGATGCCGTAGCGGGCGATGGTCTCCTCGATCGCGTTGAAGTTCTCCACCCCGAGCCGGTGCAGGTCCGCGATCTCGTACGGCCAGCGTTCGAGCCCGTTGGCGAGCCCGTGCGTCAGGCTGGCGTGGCAGAACCCGCCGTTGCGCCCGGTGGCCGCCCAGCCCACCCGCTGCCCTTCCAGCAGCACCACGTCCCGCCCGGGATCACGCTCCTTGGCCAGCAGGGCCGTCCACAGTCCGGAGAAGCCGCCGCCCACGATGGCGAGATCGGCCTGGGTATGGCCGAAGATCCGCGGCAGCGGCTCCGGCTCGAAAGGATCCTCGTCCAGCCAGTACGGCTTGCGCTCCGCGTCCGCGAGCGCCTTCAGCGGATCCACAAATTCCACTTCCCTTACACAAATCGCGATTTATACGGGGTCCCCCCGGGTTTGTTCCGGTCTCACCTCTCTCGTGCGGTAGCCGAAAGCCCCCTCCCCGGCAGGGAAGGGGGCTTCTCACGATTTATCTGGCGGCCCGGCGTCTGGACGACACCGAGTTGGCGATGGCGACCAGCGCGCCCAGCGCGAAGATGAGCGTGCCCATGACGTTGACCTGCGCGGGAATGCCCACCTTGACCGACCCGATGATCCACAACGGGAAGGTCTGGGTGGATCCGTTCACGAAACTGGTCACCACGTAGTCGTCGATCGACAGCGCGAACGCCAGCATCGCCCCCGCCGCCACGCCTGGCATGATCGACGGCAGCGTGACCAGCCGGAACGTCTCCCACGTGCCGGCCCCGAGATCGCGTGCCGCCTCCTCGAGGGAGGGATCCAGCACCACCACCCGGGCCCGCACGGTCACCACCACGAACGCCAGCGAGAACAGCGTGTGCGCGATGATGATCGTGATGTGCCCGCGCGGCGCGTTCGCCGACACGAACAGCGACAACAGCGAGGCGCCCATCACCAGTTCCGGCGTGGAAATGGCCGCGAAGATCAGGAAGTTGGTCAGTCCCTTGCCGCGGAACCGGTAGCGTCCCACGGCCAGGCCCAGCAGCGTGCCCAGCGTCGTCGCCAGGATCGTGCTGACCACGGCGATGACGATCGAGTTGATCAGCGCCTCGGTCAGCCCGTCGATCGCGAACAGCTGCTGGTACCACTTGAGCGTGAACCCCTGCCAGGACGTGTTCGACTTGGACTTCTTGTCGTTGAAGCCGAACACGATCATCACCGCGATGGGTGACGACAGCCAGAGGATGATCAGCCAGGTGTACCAGTGCAGGACGCGGTCGCCGAGTCTGTTTCTCATCGGGCCGCCGCCTCCAGCACGTTGTCGGTGCCGAGCGTCCGCGCGTAGATGAAGATGCCGATCAGCAGCACCGCCATCAGCGTGAACGACAGCGCCGAGGCCGTCGGGTAGTTGCTGTTCACCAGGTACTCGGTCTGGATGATGTTGCCGATCATCGTGTTGCCGGTGCCGCCCAGCACGGCCGCGTTGACCGGGTCGGCGGTGGCCGGCACGAACGTCATCAGCACGCCCGCGAACACGCCCGGCAGCGACAGCGGCAGCACGACCCGGCGGAACGCGTCGAACCGGGACGCGTACAGGTCGTAGGCGGCTTCGATCACCCTCGGGTCCACCCGCTCAAGCGCCACGTAGATCGGCAGGATCATGAACGGCAGGAAGTTGTAGACCAGGCCGCCGATCACCGCCACCGTCGTCGCCAGGACGTGGAAGTCGGTCGGCAGCACCCCCCAGCCCTTCAGCGTGCCGAACAGGATGCCGTCGTCGGCCAGCAGGAAGCCCCACGAGATGGTGCGCAGCACGAACGACACGAAGAACGGCAGCAGCAGCAGGAACAGGTACATCGACTTGCGGTTGCCGCCCTTGAAGGCGATCCAGTAGGCCACGGGATAGCCCAGCAGCAGCATCAGCAGTGTGGCCACGCCGCCGTACACCAGCGAGCGCACCAGCTGGGTGCTGTATTTCGCGATCGCGTCGGAGTAGTTGGACACGCTCAGCGTCTGCGCGAAACCCTCGATCAGGTTCCCGGTGGTGAGCGAGACCGAGGCCATCGCCGCGATCGGCACCACCAGGAAGATGCCCAGCCAGAGCCAGCCCGGCAGCGCCAGCCAGTACGGCGCCCTGCGTCCCATGCTCAGCCCTGCGTGATCGACTGGAAGATGCCGTTGAAGACCGTCTCCTCGGCGGCGGTCAGCGTCTTGTAGCTGCGCAGCTTGGCGTAGTCCTCGTCGGACGGGAAGATCAGCGGGCTCTCGGCCAGCGCCTTGGCGTCCTTGTCGTCCTTGGCCGCGAGGATGGCCTGCACGCCGGGGACCGGGGTCACGTACTGGATGTATTCGGTGAGCTCGGCCGCGATCTCCGGCTTGTACATGAAGTCCATCAGCATCAGCGCGTCCACCGGGTTGGCGGCGCCCTTCGGGATCGCCATGTTGTCCACCCAGATCGTGCCGCCCTCGGCGGGCACCACGAACTTGACCGGCTCCCCGGCCAGCTGGCGCTGGAACACGTCGCCGGACCAGGCCTGGGACAGCCAGATGTCGCCCTTGGCCACCGCGTCGATGTAGGACTGGTCGTAGTACTTGCGGACAACCCCGCTGTCGCGCTGCTCCTTGAGCTTGGCGCCGGCCTTCTCCCAGTCGGCCTGAGTGGACTTGTCGGGGTCCACGCCGACCGCGAACATCGCGAAGTTGGCGATCTCCTGGGCGTCGGCCATCATGCCGACCTTGCCCTCGTACTTCTTGTCGAACAGCGACTGGATGCTGGTGATGTCCTCTTTGACGTACTTGGTGTTGTACGCGATGCCGGTGACACCCGCCTGCCAGGGAATGGTGAACTGGTTGTTCGGGTCGAACGAGGGGTTCTTGTACTTGGCGCCCGCGTTGGCGGCGAAGGTGGGCAGCTGCTTGTGGTCCAGCGCGACCAGGTAGCCCAGCTGGATCATCTTGGCCAGCTGCAGGCCGTTGGTCATCACGATGATGTCGTAGCCGAGCGGCTGCCCGGCCCGCAGCTGCGGCTCGGACTTGCCGAAGAAGTCGGCGTTCTCCTGGATGACTTCCTTGTATTCGTAGGAGATCCCCGTGGCCTGCTGGAACTTCTTCAGCGGGCCCTGGTCCTCGGGCATGTACTCGGGCCAGTTGGCGAAGACGACCTGGCCGTTCTTCTTCTGCGTGGACCAGAAGTCGGCCACTTCGCTCGGCTTGGGCGGCGCGGCCTTCTGACCTTGTACGCCACAGGCGGCCAGCGCCAGACCGGCGGCGGAGAATCCGGCGACGCGGAAGGCGTCCCGGCGGGAGTATCGCGACTGCGTCATACCGCGCAGGAGGGGGTGGTTCATCTCGGGCTCCGGAGGGGGTGGGAACGTGGTGCTAGAGCGCATAGGAGTGCTGCGGCTGCCAGGACAGCCAGACCGTGTCGCCGCGTTCGGCGGTGACGCTGCTGTCGTTGGCGTTCTGCTGGAAAACCATGATCTCCGCACCGTCGGCCAGGCCGACCGCGTAACTGTTGTAAGTGCCCAGGTAGACGACCTCGTTCACGGTGCCCCGTACCACGCTGAGCTCGCCTTCCGGCTGCTCGGTAGAGATCGTGATCTTCTCCGGCCGGACGGTCAGATCGACCGTTTCCCCCGCGGCCGACGGCCCCGCGACCAGGATGCGGTCCTCGGCGCCGAGCCGTACCACGGCGGCGGAGCCGTTGATCGAGTCCACGGTGCCGCTGAGCAGGTTCGAGGTGCCGATGAATCCGGCCACGAACTTGGTCGCCGGGCGTTCGTAGATCTCCCGCGGACCGGCCAGCTGCTCCACTAACCCGTCGTTCATGACGGCGATGCGGTCGCTCATGGTGAGCGCCTCGTTCTGGTCGTGGGTCACGTAGACGAACGTGATGCCGACCTCGCGCTGGATGCGCTTGAGCTCGATCTGCATGAGCTGGCGGAGTTTCAGGTCCAGCGCGCCGAGCGGCTCGTCCAGCAGCAGCGCGCGCGGCCGGTTGACCAGCGCCCGGGCCAGCGCGACCCGCTGCTGCTGGCCGCCGGACATCTCCCGGGGGCGGCGCTTCTCCCGCCCGGTCAGGTCGACGATCTCCAGGATCTCGCCCACCCGCTGCTTGATCTCCGTCTCGGCGATCTTGCGCCGCCGCAGGCCGAACGCGACGTTCTCCCAGACGTTCATGTGCGGGAACAGCGCGTACGACTGGAACACCATGTTGATGTCCCGCTTGTTCGGGGGAACGTCGGTGACGTCCTGCCCGTGGAGTTTGACGACGCCCTTCGTGGGCTCCTCGAAGCCCGCGATCATGCGCATCGTGGTGGTCTTGCCACACCCGGACGGCCCGAGGAGGGAGAAGAACTCTCCCTCCCCGATGGCCAGGCTGACACCCTTCACGGCCTGTACGGTCTCGCCATGCGAGAGGTATTCCTTGACGACACCGTCAAGCTCGATGGCGGGTATTGCCTCGGTCATATCACCTCTCGCATTTCACCTATCGCGGTTCATTCGCCTATGTAGTGCATCACATGCTTAACCCGGGTGTAGTCGTGCAAACCGAAGACCGACAGGTCCTTGCCGTAGCCCGAGTGCTTGAAGCCGCCGTGCGGCATCTCGGAGACGAACGGGATGTGGGTGTTGACCCACACCACGCCGAAGTCCAGCCGCTTGGACATGCGCATCGCCCGGCCGTGGTCGGACGTCCAGACCGAACCGGACAGGCCGTAGCGCACGCCGTTGGCCTTGGCCAGGGCGTCGGCCTCGTCGGTGAAGGTCTGGATGGTGATGACCGGGCCGAAGACCTCGTTCTGCACCATCTCATCGTCCTGCTGGAGGCCGTCCACCACGGTGGGGGCGAAGAAGTAACCCTGGTCGCCGAGCTTGTGGCCGCCGGTCAGCACGCTGGCGTGCGCCGGGACCCGGCTCAGGAACCCGGTCACCCGCTCCAGCTGGGTGGGGTTGTTGAGCGGGCCGTAGAACGCGTCCTCGCCGGTCCCGGTGACGGTGGCTGCGGCCGCCTCGGTGAGCGCGGCGGCGAACTCGTCGTGGATGCTCTCGTGCACCAGCACCCGGCAGGCCGCGGTGCAGTCCTGCCCGGCGTTGTAGAGGCCCGCGCCCGCGATCGCCTCGGCGGCGGCCTTGATGTCCTTGATGTCCTCGAACACCACGACGGGCGCCTTGCCACCCAGCTCCAGATGTACGCGCTTGAGGTCGTCGGCCGCGGTCTTGGCCACCGACATGCCGGCCCCGACGGAACCGGTGATGGCCACCATCGACGCCAGCGGATGCCCGACCACCAGCGCGCCCGTCTCCCGGTCGCCGGTGACCACGTTGAAGACGCCCGCGGGCAGGATGTCACCGATGATCTCGGCCAGCTTGACGGTGGAGACCGGCGTCGTGTCGGACGGCTTGAGCACGACCGTGTTCCCTGCCGCCAGCGCCGGGGCGATCTTCCACACCGCCATCATCATCGGGTAGTTCCAGGGTGTGACCTGCCCGATCACGCCGATCGGCTCGTGCCGGATCACGCTGGTGTGCTCGGCCAGGAACTCGCCCGCCGACGGCCCCTCCAGCGTGCGCGCCGCGCCCGCGAAGAACCGGAAATGATCCGCCGCCACCGGCGTCTCGTCCTCGGCCATCCGGGCGGCCGGCTTGCCGGTGTTCCGGCACTCCGCCTCGTTGATCTCGTCAGCCCGGGCGTCGATCGCGTCCGCTATCTTCAGAAGCAGGTTCGCACGCTCTCCCGGCGTGGTCTGACCCCACGTGTCAAAGGCCGAGGCCGCGGCGGCGAAGGCGGCGTCCACATCCTCCTGGCCCGAGACGGGCGCCTGAGCGTAGACCTCACCGGTGCTGGGATCGATCACATCGGAGAACCGTCCGCTCCGGGCGTCGACGAACTTCCCGTCGATGAAGTTCTGCAGTCGGGTGGTCACCGTTGACCTCCTATGAGGTGGCTGGGTTGTCGCGACTCTGACAGACATATCAGACAGCGACAAGGGATTTCGTGGCGAAGATATCAAACTGCTACGGAATCGCTTGACATGAGCAGCGAAACTGACAGCATGTCGCTCCAAGACGGCAACATGTCAGAAACACGAGTCGGGTACGGCTTTCGCGAAGGGGACATCACGGGGATGACCACACCTCCAAAGGTACGTACGACCAGGAATGGACCGGTCATCCTGGACGATATCTCCAAACAGATCGTCGAACAGCTGCAGACCGACGGGCGCAAGCCGTACGCGGCGATCGGCAAGGCGGTCGGGCTGTCCGAGGCGGCCGTGCGGCAGCGGGTGCAGCGGCTGCTTGACTCGGGTGTCATGCAGATCGTCGCCGTGACCGACCCGCTGACGCTGGGCTTTCCGCGCCAGGCGATGATCGGCATCAAGTGCGAGGGCGACCTGGAAGCGGTCGCCGACGAGCTGTCCTCCATCGAGGAGGTCGACTACGTGGTGCTCACCGCGGGCTCGGTGGACATCATGGTCGAGGTGGTCTGCGAGGGTGATCGCCACCTTCTGGAGATTCTTGGCAAAATTCGCGCGATCCCGGCCGTTCGGGCCACAGAGACGTTCGTCTACCTCAAGCTCCACAAGCAGACCTACTCCTGGGGGACTCGCTGATCTTTGTTGGCGGGCGAAATGTCACCGTTGCAGTAGGTACGCGATGTGCGCTAGGTGAAGATCATGGGGTGACCACGAGACTGGGAGCACGTCATGTCCATGCCGGAGGAGAATCCGAAGAACAGGCGGCTGGGGTTTGGGGGGCCGACTTTCCCGCCCCCGCGTGAGAAGAGCCCCTCGCGTGCCGGGAGACCCAGGCCGCAGGCCACCGGCGTCATCGACCTGACCAGGGATTCCCCGCCACAACGCCCGCCCCTCTCGCTGACCAAGAAGAAGCGCACTCTTACAAAAATCACACCGGTGCCGCAGCTCGTTGAACCCTCCGACGACTCCGACCTCTTCGACCTCCCCCGGGAGCCGATACCGGCCGACCCCCGCTTGGTGGACTTCGAGCCCACCATCCAGCCTGACGTCGAAATGCCCATCGAGACTGACGTCGAGATCACCATCGAACCCACCATCGAGATCACCATCTCGCCTGACGACGGGCCCACCATCCCGCCCGACGTCGAATTCGTCATCGAACCCGGCGATATCGAACCCGGCGATTCGCTCGCGGACCTCGACGAAGCGCTCCGGAAGCGCATGCCATTCCAGAATCTCTTCGCCCTCGCGAACTTCACCGCCATGGAACCGGAAACGACCAGGCGGCTGCTGGCCGCGCTCCGGCGCCCCACCCACCGCTCTCCGCAGCTGGCACAAGACTGGCTCGACGCGGTACGCAAAGTAGTCCAGGATCAGCCCTTCGCGCTGGCGCCGTACGCCAACCGCCAGGGGGAACTGTGGCGCGTCATCGGCAGAGCGCTGAATCTAAACGAACCCGACGCCACCGGAATGCTGGCCGAACTCTACTGGACGAAGCCACCCGTCCCACCGGTGGATCTGACGCCGATACGCAAAGCGCTCGGGACGGCCGAGCGGCGAACAGCCTTCGACGCGAAACTCACAGCTCTCCAGAACGCGGCACTGTTGCCCAATGAGACCGGCATGAAAAGGGCCGAGATGAGTGGCGTCGGCTACGACCAGTCGGCGACGCGTCCCGAGGCCGGCGAATGGCTGACCACCCATCTGACGAACCGGCAGGAGGACGTGCGTGCCGCACACCCCGTGCACGATGCCTGGCTGAAGGAAATGGCCGGGGATCCGAATCTCAGCCACGCCCGCGCGCTCGATCGGCTGTCCGACGTGCTGCAGACGTTGGAGGGGAATCGTGTGTGCGTCGCGCTACTGCACAAGGATCGCGAGATCGGCATCTTCGCCAACTTCCCGGATGGCTACATGGGGCAGGACCTCGAAATGCTGCTCCGCGCCTCACGCGCGTTGAACGACCAAGACGCCGAGCAACAGGTGCAGAGCATTTTGGCCCTCAAGAAGAAACGCCGCCCTGGACGGGAGGAACTGGTCACCAAGCGTGCGAACGAACGCTTCGACGTCCGCCTGCGCAAGTCCATCGTGTTCCTGAGGGCGCTGGAAGAACAGCACGGCCGCATCCGCGCCGTCCCCTATGCCGCCAACGGGAAAGGGGAGATCCACGCGGAAATGCGAGCCTTGGCCGTCGCCCGGACCCGTCCCGGGGTCTACAACCTGGGCGTAGGAAAGCTCTGCTGCCTCAAGTGCTGGCTGGTCCTGACCGACGTCCTGCCGAACATCTTCATGCGCAAGGTGCCCACCCACCTGGTGGCCTACGCGTGGCCTCCACCGGAGTTCCTCAGCGAGCCCGAGCTGCTGCGGCTCGCGTACAACGGCCCATCAGCCCCGCTCGTGGTGCAGAAAGCGCTCCGCGACCCCCAGGCGACAGGAGTCCTGATCAACGTCTACTCCGGAGCGAAGGGCGGACGCGGCGCGAAGACGACCGAGTACGCGTCGAGCGAGGAGGACACGGGATACGAGCCGTGGCCGAGCACCGAAGCGAACACCGAGGCATTCGAGGCCTATCTCGACACCGACGTCATCCAAACCGGGGACGAACAGCGGCCCGCGGCGGGCGACCTGAGGAGCAGACGCAGGCCCACACAAGCTGAGCCCAAGCACCCGACAGAACCAAAGCAGACACAGCCGAAGCAGACAGAGCCGCTGAAGAAGGTCAAGCGCGTCACGCCGACCCCGATCCCCTCCTCCGACAACAGCGGAAACGCGGCGGGTTCGGATGGCACCCAGGCCGAACCCGGTAGCAGGTCCCCGGATCGCAAACGGACCAGGCGCTAGTGAAATCGAGGCCCTGATGACGGGCCGTTCGGGAAGCCACGGTGATCTCAGGATTCCGCTGACCTCAAATCCGCCGGTAGCGCCTCCGGGGCGATCTGCCGGCGGGAGCGGCGATCACGAGCCCGGCCTCGATCAACCTGTTCAACTGCCGGATGACCGTCGCCTGTGGCAGCCCGCTGGCGTCCTGGACCTCCTTCCTGCTGACAAACCGCGCCCGCGGGACCGCCGCGAGGACCGAGTCAACGGCACTCGTCCCGTGGCTGAACGGTTTCTGTGCGGGCAGGTCCAGCCCTTTGCGGAAGGTGACGGTGAAGCGGGAGATGCGATTGCGGAATTCGGGCGGCGCGGCGTGCACCTGCCGTAGTTCACGGAACATGGCCGGGATTCCGCTGCCTCGATTCTCGCAGACCGTACGATCACTGTCCGGCAGCCGGGCGTCCTGAAGAAGCTTGATCAGCGCCGGGTTCCTGGAGGAGGTGACACCTTCCCGCCCCAGGTCTTCCTCGGTGACAGCGCCGTAGAGCCCTCCGGGGTTGGCGATCGTCATGCGGTCGACGTACATGGTGATCTGAACGGGCGAGCCGTGCGAGTACGGCGAGTAGTCCCGGTGCACGAGCGCGTTGACCAGCGCCTCCCTGATCGCCTCCACTGGGTGATCGTAGACGTCACGTCGGCCGACGCCCTCGACGTATGCACGCACCGCCATGTTGCGAATCACACCTGCGACGGCTTCTTCGACAATGTGCGGAATCGGCCCGTCGAACGCGCGGCTGTCCAGAAACCGCGGTCCTCCGGGAGGGGTGTCTCCCGAGTCGATCCCCGGATACACCACCAGCGTCACGTTCAACTGGGGAAACCATTGCTGAGGGTATCGTCCGAAAGTAAGCATCCCGGCGAGCGTGGGCACGTCGGCGGCTCCTCCGTCAAGGACGTTCAAGCGTCGTAGCGCCGCCCGATCATCAAGTCCGGCGAAGGCGCGCGGCTGCCGCTGCCGAAGCCGCCGCAGCAGGTATGCCAACTCGTCCGCGTCCAGATCATCCAGGGTCGCGCCTTCGACCGTTGACAGATCATCTCTGGGCTGACCACGGTTCGTGTGCAGAAGGTGGATCTCGAAGTCGGTGAGACGTCGATCGCCGTCTCCCCCTCGGATGAAGGACCCTCCGTATTCGCCACGTGCCTTTACATAGCAGGGCTTGAACCGAGGGCCGAGTCCGGGGATCTCGGCGAGAACGAGCATGGCCCCCTCAAACACGACAATCCGGATGTCTGCTCGCACCGGGGGTTCCATCTCGTCCGCGCACGCGGCGGACAGACTCTCCTGGATGCGTTTCGCGTCGAAACCTGCCGCCGGGAGGAATCCTTCCCGCTCATCCAATCCCAGGATGAGCGTCCCGCCGTGACCGTTGGCGAATGCTGAGATCGTTTCTCTGACGCTCTTTGACAGCCCGCCCCCGGCTGCCTTGATCTCTACGTCGGCCAGGTCAGTGCCGCTGGCCCGCACCAGTTCTACCAGCTCCGCCAGCTCACGCGCGTCCATAACCACCTCCGATAGAGAGTGATTAAGACTTTATCGCAATGATTAGGTTATGACGGTCGGGTCAAGGTGAGGAGAGTGGTCAGGTCGTAGGTGATGTGGGAGGCGGCAATGGCGGTTATTTCGGCGTGGTCGTAGGCGGGGGCGACCTCGACGATATCGGCGGCGACCAGTTGGGTGGTGGCCAGGCCGCGGAGAATCTCGAGGAGTTCGCGGCTGGTGAGGCCGCCTGCTTCCGGAGTGCCGGTGCCGGGGGCGTGCGCCGGGTCCAGGACGTCGATGTCGATGCTGATGTAGAGAGGACGGCGGCCGACGCGCTGGTGGAGGGCGTCGATGATCTCGTCTACCCCGCGCCGCATCACGTCGGCGCTGGTGATGACGCCGAAGCCGAGGCGGCGATCCTCGGGGAGATCGTTTTTGGAGTAGAGAGACCCGCGAGTCCCGACGTGCGTGAGCGCCTCCGTGTCGAGCAGCCCCTCCTCGACAGCGCGACGAAACGGGGTGCCGTGAGTGTAGGCGGCACCGAAGTAGGTGTCCCAGGTGTCCAGGTGGGCGTCGAAGTGAAGCAGCGCGACCGGCCCGTGTTCACGGGCGACCGCCCGGAGCAGGGGAAGCGCGATCGTGTGATCACCACCGATCGTGATCAGGCGCGTGCCGCCGACCATGAGGCTGGCGGCGGCGTCCTGGATGGTCTCAACGGCTTCGTCGATATTGAAGGGGTTACAGGCGATGTCTCCCGCGTCGGCCACCTGGGCGACCGCGAACGGGGCGACGTCCAGCCCCGGATGGTAGGGACGCAGCAGCCGACTGGCCTCACGGACGGCGGTGGGACCGAACCGGGCACCGGGGCGATAAGAGACACCACTGTCGAACGGCACCCCGACGATGGCGATATCAGCGTGCGAAACCTGGTCCAGGCGGGGCAGCCGGGCGAACGTGGCAGGCCCCGCGTAACGCGGAACCCGCAGCGAGTCGACCGGGCCTTGCGGACTTCGCGAACCCTGCGGACTTCGCGAGCCCTGCGGATCTTGTGGGTCCTGCGGATTCGGTGGATCTTGCGGATTCGGTGGATCTTGAAGGCTTTGAGGATCTTGAGGGTCGGCCACTTGGTGACTTTTCCCGTCATTTCGGTTGCGACACGTCCGGCCAGTGCGCGGGGCGACGGAACGACGGCGAGAACTTGGTCGTCGCGTCACCATTGGCCGCGTCAAGTTGCGACTGGATGAGGAAGACAGCTCCGGTCAGATCAGCTCCGGCGATCTTCGCCGCACGAAGATCAGCCCCGATGACGTCAGCTCCACGCAGGTCCGCACCCCGAAGATCGGCACCGATCAGATACGCACCACGCAAACTCGCACCACGCAGATCCGCGCCCTTCAGATCGGCACCCATGAGGTCGGCACCCCGGAAATCAGATTTCCTTCGCCGATCCTTCTTCCGCTGGAACTCCGCGCGGGCGAGTTCACTGGCGCGCAGCAACAGCGCGTTGACCTCCTGCCGAACCGCCCCAAAGTCCAACCGCACCAAAACCTCAGGACTCTCCAACGTCAGCCGTTCCGTCGCACCAAAAGCCCGTTCGAGCTCCCCGTAGACCGGCCGCGCCGCATCCAGCGTCAACGCCTCGGCCAGATACCAGAGCAACTCATGAAGCTGCCGCATGACCGCGAACACATCGAACATCTCACTCGCGATCCCCGGCACCCGCCGCCAGTCCCGCCCCCCGTAAGTGACCTGCGCAACCTTCTGCCCAGCCCCAAAACAGTCAAATACCGTACACCCCGAAAACCCCCGCTCCCGGAGCTCCGAGTGAATACCACACCGGAAATCACCCTTCAGATTGACACACGGCCGCCCAGCAGGCTTGTCCACCGCGAAGTCAGCCGACTCGGCAAACGCCGGCGCAACACAACACAGCCCAAAACAACGCCCACAGTCCGCACGCAATCCCTGCTGCCGCTCCCCCGACACAGCACCCGACCCCCTCCACGCCTCAACCAACACCAGGCACCTTAACGGGATGCCTGGCCGCTTTTGGCGGCGGTGCGGCGAGAGCCACGAGTGGCGTTAACGGCGCCGGATAACGGTGAGTGACCCGGCGCCGTTTCGTGGCTAGAGCTTTGGTTTGGCTGCCTTGTAGAGCCAGGCGTTGAAGAGAGGGTCGAGGTCCTGGCCGGACAGTTCCTCGGCGAGGTCGATGAAGTTTCTGGTGGTCGCCGTGCTGTGGCGGTGCTTCTCGGCCCAGGCGGGCAGGAGCTCGAAGAACGTGTCGTCGCCGATCTTCTGGCGGAGCGCTTGCAGCGTCATCGCGCCGCGCTGGTAGACGGCTTCCCAGTCGAACATGCCGTTACGGCCGGGGTTGCCCGTCTTGAGGTTCCAGAACGCGCCCTTGTTCTTGTACAGCTTCGCGAACGTCTGCTGGGCGGTGGGGCCGTTGTGGGTCTCCTCGTACAGCCATTCCGCGTAGGTCGCGAAGCCCTCGTTGAGCCAGATGTCCTTCCAGGTCTGCGGGCCGACGCTGTTGCCGAACCACTGGTGGGCGATCTCGTGCACGATCAGCAGGTCGTCGGTGACGTCGCCGTCGTAGACCGGGCGGCCCTGGGTCTCCAGCGCGTACCCGACGTCCACCTTGTCGGCGATGCCGCCGGTCGAGGAGAACGGGTAGGGGCCGAAGTACTTGGCGCCCCATTCGGTGGCCTTGGCGGTGGTCTTGTGCAGGTGCTTGGACGTCTTGGCCAGCACCGGGTCGTACGCGGTGATGTTGGGAACCCCCGCCGCCACCCCCTGGCTGACCTTGAACTTGCCGATCGCGACCATGGCCAGGTAGGGGGCCATCGGCTCGCGCATCTCCCACTTCACCGACGACCAGCCATTACGCACGCGGACAATCCCGACATTGCGCGGCTCCCCGTTGGCCAGCACGGTCAGGCCCACCGGAACCGAGACCGTGTACGCGAAGGTGGCCTTGTCCTTCGGGTTGTCGTTGACGGGGAACCACGTCCGCGCGCCGTCGGGCTCGCCTAGCGCGGTCGCGCCGTCCTTGGTGTGGATCCAGCCGGTGACGCCGAGTTCCGGGTCGTTGACCGGTTTGGGCTTGCCGTCGTACTCGATCTTGACGGTGAACTTGCCGCCCTCGGCCAGGCCGTGGGCGGCGGTGATGGTGAGCTCCTGGCCCTTACGGCGGAATTTGGCCTTCTTCCCGTCCACCTCCACCTTCCGGACGTTCAGGCCGGAGAAGTCGAGGTTGAAGCGGGACAGGTTCTTCGTGGCGGTGGCCGCGATCGTCGCGGTCGCCTTGAGCACGTCCGTCTTCGGGTTGAAGCGCAGATTGAGGTCGTAGTGATCGACGTCGTACCCGCCGTTGCCCGCGTGTGGGAAGTAGGGATCCCCCAGCCCGGCCGAGCCCGGCGTGTACGCCTCCGCGTGCGCGGCAGCGGGGGTGAGTAAGGTCAAACCGGCGACGGCCAGCGCCGCGAGGGGGGTTCGTCTGCGAAGCATGCGCCCCATTATTGGGATCTACACGCGTGTGACTCCAGTCAGCGGGGCATTTCCGCATATCCTTCCGGCATCATGCGCATAACCGACCTCTACCTCCGCTACCGGCGTAAGGACCCCTGGGTACTCGCCGAGGTCGACCTGGAGCTGGCCCCCGGCAGCGTGATCGAGGTCGTCGGACCCAACGGCTCCGGCAAGTCCACCCTGCTCAGAGTGATCGCCGGCCTGCTGCGCCCGACCCGCGGCACGGTCACCGGCCGCCCGGCCATCGTCGGGTACGCCCCCGAACGTTTCCCCGCCGCCCAGCCTTTCACCGTCGCCGGCTACCTGCGCCACCTGGCGGCGATCCGGAAAGTGGACGAAACGGCCATCGACGAGTGGACGTCCCGCCTGCGCATTGAGCACCTGCTCGGCCAGCGGTTACCCGACCTGTCCAAGGGCAGCGCGCACAAGGTGGGTCTCGCCCAGGCCCTGCTCTGCCGCCCCGACCTGCTCATCCTGGACGAGCCCTTCGCCGGCCTGGACACCGCCGCCCGCGCCGAGATCGCGCTGACCGTGGACGCGATCGCCACCCGGGGCGGCATCGTGGTCGCCAGCGACCATCAGGGCGACCTGCGCACCCTCCCGAACGTCACCCGCTACGAGGTCCGCGACTCCCGCGTCCTGCCGATGGCCACGCAAGCGGCCGAACCCATCCTGAACGTCTCGGTCCGGTTGCCGCTGTCACGGGCGAGCCTGCTGGCCGCGCAACTCCGGGCGGAAGGCCACGAACCGCTCCTGAGCCAGGACGAGACCGTGGAGGCCGCCGAATGATCGCCCTGACCCGATTCCGGATCGCCGGTTATGCCCGCTCCCACCGGGCGTTCCAGCCGCTGCTCCTGCTGCTCGTCGTGATCAGCCTGCTGTACGCGACGGGGGTTCCGGCGGGGAACGAGCTCAGCTCGTACGCGGACTCGGCGGCGATCCTGATCCCCGCGTTCGCGTGGGCGGCCCGGGGACTGCTGGACACCGAACCGGACGAGCAGCGCATGATCGCGCTCACCGCGGTCGGGCGGGCGGAGGTCGCGAGCGGGCTGCTGGCGGCGCTCGCGTGCAACACGATCTTGGCCCTGATCGCCCTGGTCTGGCCGCTGGTCGGGGGCTTCGCGGGGATGCCGCCGGTGGGCACGCTGGCCACCGGGATCGGCCTGCACGCCCTGGCCATCCTGGCCGGAACCGTCATCGGCGCCCTCACCAGCCGCGCCATCCTCCCCTCCCCCGCGATCTCCATCGTCGCCCTCATCGGCGGATATTTCGCCATATTGATGGCAGGGTCGTCATCGGTCTGGGCGACATTTCCCGCCATGACCTGGATGCACGCGGCCAACCACGGCGACCTGGCCACCCGGCTCCCCGCCATCGTCGTCTCAGCGGCCATATGGATCGGCTTAGGCCTATTCGGATACGCCGGGCTTCGCCGCGCCCGTCCCTAGGCTTACAGATACTCGTCGTGATACCGCCACCACCCGTACGGCGGCGTCTGCGGCCATCCCTCAGGCGAGTCCTCCCAGGTCTCCTGCCGCCCGTACGGCGTGAGATCCAGCAGTTCGAAGTCGGGCCTGATGCGATCCACCCCACGCGACGTCGTGAAGTATGTCCGGAACACCCGATCGCCATCCCGCAGGAAGACGCTCAGCCCGAACCCCTGATCGATCCGCGCCCCGCAGTCCCCGTTGAAATCGGCCCCACCGGCCGTCGAGTACCACGGCACCGTCCACCCCATCCGCCGCCGGACGCTCTCGACCTCGGCCAGCGGAGCCCGCGACGTCAGCACGAACGTCGTGTCCCGCGCGTGCAGGTGCGCCAGATTCCCGATGTTGTCGGTGAAGCTCGAACACCCCAGGCACGCCTCTCCCCCAGGCTCCAGCATGAAGTGGTAGACGATCAGCTGCCGCCGCCCGTCGAACAGATCGAGCAGATCCGCCTTGCCCGCGGCCCCGTCGAACACGTAGTCGGTGCGGAACTCCACCATCGGCAGCCGCCGCCGCTTGGCGGCCAGCGCGTCCAGCGCCCTCGTGGCCGCCTTCTCCTCAATCAGCAGCTCATCACGTGCGGCCTGCCACTCCTCGGCAGACACAATCTTCGGAAGAGTCATACTCCCAACTTACGAGGATCCACCCCGCAAATACATGCGCACCCGTGCGAAGCCCGGTCAGGAGGTGGGGTTGGCGGCGGCGAGCTGGCCGCAGGCGCCGTCGATCTCGCGGCCCCGGGTGTCGCGCACGGTGACGGGGACGCCGTGGTGTTCGAGGCGGTGGACGAAGGCGCGTTCGTCCTCGGGGCGAGATGCGGTCCACTTGGAGCCGGGGGTGGGGTTGAGCGGGATCAGGTTAACGTGGACGAGTTTGTTCTTGAGGAGGCGGCCGAGGAGGTCGGCGCGCCATTCCTGGTCGTTGATGTCCTTGATCAGCGCGTACTCGATGGAGACGCGGCGTTTGGTCTTGGCGGCGTACGCCCAGGCGGCGTCGAGGACCTCGGCGACCTTCCAGCGGGTGTTGATCGGGACGAGGGTGTCGCGGAGCTCGTCGTCGGGGGCGTGCAGGGAGACGGCCAGGGTGACCGGAAGGCCCTCGTTCGAGAGTTTCTCGATCGCGGGGACCAGGCCGACGGTGGAGACCGTGACGCCGCGGGCGGAGATGCCCAGGCCCTCGGGTGACGGGTCGACCATGCGGTGGACCGCGCCGATGACGGCCTTGTAGTTGGCCATCGGCTCGCCCATGCCCATGAACACGATGTTGTTGATCCGGCCGGGGCCGCCGGGGACCTCGCCCTTCGCCAGCGTGCGGGCGGCGGCGACGACCTGGCCGACGATCTCGGCGGTCGACATGTTGCGGGTCAGGCCGGCCTGGCCGGTGGCGCAGAACGGGCAGTTCATGCCGCAGCCGGCCTGGGAGGAGACGCAGATCGTGGCCCGGTCGGGGTAGCGCATCAGCACCGATTCGACCAGGGAGCCGTCGAACAGCTTCCACAGCGTCTTGCGGGTGGTGCCGTTGTCGCAGGTGATCTCCCGTACCGGACTGAGCAGGTCGGGCATCAGCTGGGCGAGCACCGAGCGGGACGCGGCGGGCAGGTCGGTCATCTGGTCGGCGGACTCGGTGAGCTTGCCGAAATAGTGGCGGGAGAGCTGGTCGGCGCGGAACGCCTTCTCGCCGAGCTCCACCACCGCCGCCCGGCGTTCGGCCATGGTCAGGTCGGCCAGGTGCCGCTGCGGCTTGGCCCGGCGCGGCGCGATGAAGGTCAGCTGGCCCGCCTGAGGCGCCTCGGTCATTGCCCATCCTTCGGATCTCGATACTCATCGCCGCGACTGCACTTAACGACGGCGGGAAGCGGCCTTAGAGTCCTGATCGGAGGTGAGGTTTGGACAGCATGCTCACCAGCGCCAATCCCTACGGGAGCCGCACGCTGTCCGTCGAGTGCGATCAGGTGTCGTCCGTAGCTTACCTGCGCGACCCGGGCGGCATCGTCCATGGGGCGGTCTGGCTGGCCAATCATGTGCCCGCGCCGACCTCTGTCGATCTTGGCAGGCTGAACGCGGGGCTGCCGCCGATCATGCCGCGCTCGCACACCCGCTACCCGCAGGGCACCGAACCCTTCGACGGCACGCGGCTGCGGGTGCTGTGGTTCGAGGAGGGGGACGGGGTCGCGCTGTACGAGGGCGAGGAGCTGCTGGCCGTCATCCCGAGCTGGGCCGATCTCGATCGGGGCATGCCCGGGTACGCGCGCGACGCGCTGGGGGAATCGCCGTTCGCCTGGGCGCTGGCGGAGGCGCTGGACGGGTTGGCGCCGCGGGTGCGCAAGGCCAGGGCGTACTGGGAGTGGCGGCAGGCGGAGGGGAGCTGGACGTCGTTCCAGCAGTTCGTGATGGGGCATCTGGACAGCCGGTTGGGGCCGCCAGGGCGGTATTGGGACGCCAGCGCGGGCGGGTTGCCGCGGATCGGGGTGACGGAGCGGCCTGGGCGGGATTACACGATCCTGTCCACGGTGGGGATGAGTTGTCAGCGTATGCCGACGGCTGAGCTGTATGACACGCCTACCCGGGTGGAGCTCGCGGTGGCGACCCGGCAGGATCCGCGGGTGGCGGCGCGGTTGTTCCTGTGGCTGGGGCAGTATCCGTGGCGGTCGGTGACCTGGCTGGGGCACGGGCACACGGCACGCTGGTATCACCAGCCTGGCACGTTCCCGTTGGGCAACGGCCACGAGGGCGTGATCTTGCTGGCGGAGCCGGCGGGGTTGCCGGATATTTCGGGATTTGCGTTTGGGGGCGACGCCGTACAGTGGCTGTGGCTTGTGCCGATCACGGACACCGAGTTGCGGCTCGCGGCGGAGCGCGGGCACGAGGTGCTGTCCAGTCGGCTAGCCCCGCACACCCGCATTTAAGCCGATTTATCGGCGTTTAGTGGACGAAAAAGCTTAGCAGGAGCCAGCACGGGACCAGGGCGAACAGGAGCGAGTCCAGGCGGTCCATCGCGCCGCCGTGGCCGGGGAGCAGGGTGCCCAGGTCCTTGATGCCCAGATCGCGTTTGATGATCGATTCGATCAGGTCGCCGATGGTGGCGCAGACGACCATGACCGCGCCCAGGATCGCGCCCTGCCACAGCGCGCCGCCGAGCAGCCACGACACCAGCCAGGCCCCGACCACGACACAGGCCAGTGCGGACCCGGCGAAACCCTCCCAGGTCTTCTTCGGGCTGATGATCGGTGACATCTTGTGCCGCCCGAACAGGACTCCCGCGACATATCCCCCGATGTCACTGGCGACGGTGATCGCGACGAAGGTGACCACCCGGCCGGCTCCATCGTCCGGGCGCAGCAGCAACGCCACGAAACCGGCCAGCAGTGCCGGATAGACCGCGACGAAGACACTGGCCGTGGCATCCCGTACAAACCCGTCCGCGCCCTGAAATGTCCGCACGCCCAGCAGCACCAACACGGTGACCGCGAACGAGCCGACCAGCGACACCGGCCCGCCGTAGTACGCACCGGCCAGCATCGCCGCGAGCCCGGCCAGCAGCAGCACCAGCGGCACCCGGATCTGCCGCGACCCGAACGCCTTCACCAGCTCGTGCACGCCGACGCCGACCACGACCATGACCACGACCAGGAACAACGGCTTGACCGTGTAGACCGACCCGATGACAAGCGCCGCGAGCACGGCCCCCACCCCGATCGCCGCAGGCAGATTCCGCCCGGTACGGCTCCCGCCCGCCTCCGGGGAGGCCGGGGGTGCGTCGCCGATACCGTTGTCGCCCGTTCCGTCCAAGCCGTTTACTCCCTATATGCGCGTGATCCCTGCCCAAGACGGCGCCGCGACGTTCGCGGCTGCGCGCGGACAAGGATCACGATGACGCCACCGGCCCGCCGACCGGTTCGCCGCCTAGAATTCCAGCAGCTCGGCTTCCTTGTGCTTCAGCAGGTCGTCGATCTTCGCGACATGCTTCTGGGTCAGGTCGTCGAGCTCCTTGACCGCGCGATGCACCTCGTCCTCGCCCGTCTCGCCGTCCTTGACCAGCTTGTCGAGGGTCTCCTTGGCGTGCCGGCGAATGTTCCGGATGGACACCCGGCTGTTCTCCGCCTTGGTACGCGCGATCTTGATGTACTCCTTGCGCCGCTCGCCCGACAGCTCGGGGAAGACCACACGGATGATCACGCCGTCGTTGCCGGGGTTGACGCCGAGGTCACTGTCCCGGATGGCCTTCTCGATCGCGCTCATCGACCCCTTGTCATACGGCTGGATGAGGACCATCCGCGCCTCGGGGACGTGGAACGACGCCAGCTGCTGGATCGGCGTGAGCGACCCGTAATAGTCCACGTTGATCTTGCTGAACATCGCGGGCGTGACCCGGCCGGTCCGGATGGCCGCGAAGTCCTCCTTGGCGACCGTCACCGCCTTGTCCATCTTCTCTTCGGCCTCGAAGAGGGTTTCCTCGATCACTGCGGCTCCCTATTTCCCTGCCGGACTCACCAGCGTGCCGATCTTCTCACCGCGGACCGCCCGCAGGATGTTGCCCTCTCCCATCAGTTCGAACACGACGATGGGCAGGCCGTTGTCCTTGCACAGGCTGATCGCGGTGGCGTCCATGACCGCGAGGTCGCGCGCCAGGACCTCGCTGTACTCCAGCCGGTCGAAGCGCACCGCGTCGGGGTTCTTGCGGGGGTCGGCATCGTATACACCGTCCACTTTGGTGCCCTTCAGCAGGGCCTCCGCACCGATCTCCAGGGCGCGCTGCGCGGCACAGGTGTCGGTGGAGAAGAACGGCGAGCCGAGCCCCGCCCCGAAAATGACGACCCGGCCCTTCTCCAGATGCCGGATCGCACGCCTGGGCAGGAACGGCTCGGCCACCTGCTGCATCGTGATCGCGGTCTGGACCCGGGTCTCGATGCCCCGCTTCTCCAGGAAGTCCTGAAGGGCGAGACAGTTGATGACGGTGCCGAGCATGCCCATGTAGTCGGCGCGGGCGCGGTCGATCCCGCGCTCCGACAGCGCGGCGCCGCGGAACATGTTCCCGCCGCCGACGACCACGGAGACCTGCAGGCCCTCCCGGACGGCCTCGGCGATGGAGTCGGCGAGCTTGCCGACGGTGACCGGGTCGATGCCGAGCGAGTCACCGCCCGCGAAGGCCTCCCCGGACAGCTTCAGCATCACACGCTTCCAGCGCAGCGGCCCGTCGTACGACGGGGCCGCCGGCGTGGCGGGTTCGGTGTTTTCCTGCACGTCGGCGGCCTCCTCGGTGTGGCGGTTCAAGCTGAGCGGGTGTCCGTGGGTCAGCTCCTCAGGCGTTTCACGGGGACTGCCCCCAGACTATGCCTGGCCGACCTTGAAGCGGGTGAAGGCCAGCACCTTGACGCCCGCCTCGTCCGCGTACTTCCTGATGGTCTTCTTGTTGTCCTTCACGAACGCCTGCTCCAGCAGCGTGAAGTCCTTGTACCACCCGTTGATCCGGCCCTCGACGATCTTGCTGATCGCGGGCTCGGGCTTGCCCTCCTCGCGGGTCATCTCCTCGAAGAGCGCGCGCTCCTTCTCGATGACCTCGCCGGGGACGGCGGTCGGGTCCAGATACTTCGGCGCCATCGCCGCGGCGTGCTGCGCGATGTCCTTGGCGACCTCGGCGTTGGCCGAGTCCAGCTGGACGAGCACGCCGACGGCCGGCGGCAGCTGCGGGTCGGTCTTGTGCATGTACGCACCGATGTAGCCGCCCTCGAGCACCGAGAACCGGCGGATCTCGATCTTCTCACCGAGAGCCGCGTTGGCCTCGTCCAGGTGCTCCTTGACCGACTTTCCGGCCAGCTCGGACTCCAGCAGGCTGGGCACGTCGGCCGGGCGGGTGGCCAGGATGTGCGCGACGATCTCGGCCGCGAGCTGCTGGAAACGCTCGCCCTTGGCGACGAAGTCGGTCTCGCAGTTGAGCTCGAGCAGCGCGGCGGCGTCACCCTCCTGCTGGAGAGCGACCAGGCCGTTGGAGGCCGTGCGGGCCTCCCGCTTGCCGACATCCTTGGCGCCCTTGAGACGCAGGAGCTCGACCGCGCGGTCGAAGTCGCCCTCGGACTCCTCCAGCGCCTTCTTACAGTCCATCATGCCGGCGGCGGTCAGCTCACGAAGCCGCTTGACATCGGCCATGTTCACGGAAGCCATTGTCATTCCTCATGGGTTTTCGTCGTGGAGCGGGTGGGCGTTTCCGCTTTGGACGCGCCCACCCGGTGGAGCTTGCTGTGCCTGATCCGGTCAGGCCTTCTCGTCGCCGTCTTCTTCCGGAGCGGTGACTTCCGCGACCTCAGCGACCTCGGCGACCTCGGGGGCCGCTTCGGCTTCGGCGGCGGGCTCCTCGGCCGGAGCCTCGGCGGCGGGGGCGGCGGTGCCGCCCTCCAGGAGCTCGCGCTCCCATTCGGCCAGCGGCTCGGCGGCGGCCACGCCGGTCGGCTTGTCGTCACCGCGGGCGGCGCCGGCGCGGGTCATCAGACCGTCGGCCACCGCGTCCGCGATCACCCGGGTGAGCAGGCTGACGGCGCGGATCGCGTCGTCGTTGCCCGGAATCGGGTAGTCGACCTCGTCCGGGTCGCAGTTGGTGTCCAGGATCGCGACCACCGGGATGCCCAGCTTCTTGGCCTCGCTGATCCCGATGTGCTCCTTCTTGGTGTCCACCACCCAGACCGCGCTCGGCACCCGGGCCATGTCCCGGATCCCGCCGAGCGTGCGCTCCAGCTTCTCCTTCTCGCGGCGGCGCATGAGGAGCTCCTTCTTGGTGAGCCCCGACGCGGCCACGTTCTCGAAGTCGAGCTCCTCCAGCTCCTTCAGGCGCTGCAGCCGCTTGTGCACGGTGGAGAAGTTGGTGAGCATGCCACCCAGCCAGCGCTGGTTGACATACGGCATGCCGACGCGGGCCGCCTGCTCGGCGATCGACTCCTGCGCCTGCTTCTTGGTGCCGATGAACATGATCGTGCCGCCGTGCGCCACGGTCTCCTTGACGAAGTCATACGCCCGGTCGATGAAGGCGAGCGACTTCTGCAGGTCGATGATGTAGATACCGTTACGCTCGGTGAAGATGAACCGCTTCATCTTCGGGTTCCACCGGCGTGTCTGGTGTCCGAAGTGAACGCCGCTCTCAAGCAGCTGTCGCATGGTGACGACGGGGGTGGCCATTGAAATGGTCCTCCATGGTTCTCGGTTGTTCCGCGAGAGCCGTGCGGCCCCCGCCCTGACGCCCCGAACCGTTCCAGCCAGATGGACCGAGGGAACGGTTCGTGTGGTGGGCGTGCGAATTCGGCCCACATGCCGCAGGCCACCGAACAGTCTACCCGGATCCGTACCCTCAGTTGACCGGGGCCTTGACCCCGCCACCCGGCTTTCCGGGCCTGGTTCACGGGCGTTTCTTGAGGATCCCGAGGAAAGATCTTGACCCCGCTACGCGGCTTTCCGGGCCTGGCTCAAGGGCGTTCCTGAGGATCCCGATGAATGGCCTTGACCCCGCTACTCGGCTTTCCGGGCTCGCGGGAACAGCCGGAGATGGACCTCCACGAGGCGCGCTCCCGTGGGGGCTTCCGCAGGGTCGCGGAACACGACTTTGTAGGGGGCGAGGATCTCGGCGATTCGCGCGCTGATCTCGCGGAGCTCGTCGGCGTCCGCCAGCAGGACGGAGTGGGTGAGCGCGGCGGCGGACCGCCACTCGGACGACTCGCGCGCCGACTGGCCGAGATAATCGGCGAGTCGCTTCCGCGCGTCGTCCAGCACGGTTTCGATGACCGCGCCTTGCGCGGCGAGGAGATCGGGCGTGAGCTCGCCGTGGTCCGGGTCGCGAAGCATCCACCCTCTTTGAAGCGCCCGCCAGACACGCTCCCGCCCGTCGCCGCGCGCCGGAGCGTCCTCGACGAAGCCGTGTTTGGCCAGCATCCGGAGGTGATAGCTGCACGCGCTCGGCGATAGCCCGACGACCTCGGCGCATTCGGTGGCGGTAGCGGGCCCTTCGGTCTGCAGCCGAGTCAAGATCGCCAGCCGAGCGGGGTGGGCCATGGCCCGCAAGACCCCCACATCATCGGTAAGCAGGCGATACCGCTCGGCTTCCTGCTCTGACAGCCGCCTCGTCGGAGACCCGGGCTCTGACCGCGAACCGACGCCGGGCAACTCTGAACCTGACGTTGGCGACATCACAGACTGGTCGGACGGGGAATCGACTCCAGGCGAGTCCGACCCTGACATTCGCGACATCGCGGGCTCCCGCTCGGACAGCGAACCGGCTCCTGGCGGGTCCGACCTTGATCTTTGGGGCGTCGCAGGCTCCTGCTCGAACCGAGAACCGACTCGCGGCGAGTCCGAGCCCGGCATTCCCGACGTCACGGGCTTCTGCTTGGACCGCGAACCGACTCCCCCAGAGGCCGACCTTTGGGGCTTCGCGGGCTTCCGCTCGGACCGCGAACCCCCGTGGGGTGAGTCCGAGCCGAGAGCGGGGTCCTCTGGGTGGTGTCGGGCCCCGGGCTTCTCGGTCGTCATGGCCCCCCACCGTACCTTCCTGCCATATCTGAAGGGTTGCTTTCATAGTTGTGAAGGATTAGCTTCATAATATGCTTCAGACGATTCCTCTTCGGAGACAGCGGGACTATCGGCTTCTGTGGGGCGCGCGGGCGGTCACCGAGGTGGGGAGTGAGGTGTCGCGGCTTGCCGTGCCGCTGACTGCGGTGATCTTGCTCGGCGCCTCTCCCCTGCAGATGGGCCTGCTCACGGCGGCGGCTTCGCTGCCGTTTCTGCTGGTGGGGTTACCCGTGGGGGCCATCGCCGATCGGATCGCGCGGCGGCGGCCGGTGATGGTCGGGTGCGAGGTCGTGGCGGGGAGCGCGGTGCTGACCGTTCCCATCGCGTGGGTGGCGGGGTGGCTCACCGTGCCCTGGCTGATCGCGGTGGCGCTGATCGTGGGCACCTGCACCGTGGTGTTCCGCAACTTCAACACACCTCACCTGACCAGCGTGGTTCCCGAACATCAGCGCACCGCCGCACTCGCGGGGTTCCAGTCCGTGTTCGCGGTCGCGCAACTGGGCGGTCCTGGGCTTGCGGGTTTGCTGGTCGGCGTCTTGACCGCACCACTGGCGTTGATCGTGGACGCGATCTCGTTCCTCGTCTCGGCCGTGTGCCTACGGTCGATTCGCGCCCCGGAGCCGACTCCTCAGACCCTTCACGATCAGTCCGGTCGTAGTCAGTCCGACCCTGATCAGTCCGACCCTGATCAGTCCGGTCACGAGCAGGTTCAGCCGGACCGGCCGTCCGGCCACGCGACTCGCGGTCGCCGGACGCTTGTTCGGGAGATTCGTCGGACGCTTGTTCGGGAGATAGGCGAAGGAATCCGGACTCTTGTCGGCCATCCGGTCCTGCGGGCGCTCACGTTGGCCGGGATGACGGTCAATCTGTTCGGGGCCGCGCAGTTGGCGGTCTATGTGATCTACGCGGTCAATGTGCTCGGGCTGCCGGGGTGGCTGGTCGGGATCTCCGTGGTGGGGTTCGGTGCGGGTGGGCTGCTCGGCGCGGTCGTCGCGCCCCGGTTGGAGCGCCGGTTCGGTGGGAATCGGGTGCTGCTCGGGTCGGTGCTGTTCTTTCCGGTTGGGTTCGTCACGATGGCGGCGTTGTCCGGACCCGTTTGGCTGGTCTCCAGCTTGATCGCGGTGTCGGAGGTCGTGGTGGGTGTGGCCGTGGTGTGTTTCAGCGTCTGCTCGGGGGCGGCCACGCTGCGCGAGGCCCCGGAGGCGTATATCGGCAGGGTCAACGCCTCGATCAACTTCGCCACGCAGGGGGTGATGGCGTTGGGCGGGTTGCTGGGTGGAGTGCTTGGGGAGTTTCTTGGGCTTCGTCCGGCGATGTGGGTGTGCGCGGCGGGTGCCGTACTGACGATTCCGTGCCTTTGGTGGTCACCGCTCACCAAGCGGGCGCATGTTCCCCACGCCGAGGCGGCGGACTCGCCCAGTACGGCTCCGCACCCTCGATCGATCCCGGAGGCCGGACAAAAGTGAGCTCCCCGAACACGCTGCCCATGGTGTCGAGCAGGTCATCGGCGTAGGGTTCCGCGCCGGGTTCGCCGCGCCCCAACTCGTCGAGCCACCATGCCGTCCTCGCCAGCGACAGCTCAGCATGCCAGGAGCCGCCCTCGTCAGCCCGGCGCAGCAGCCCAGCAACCGCCGCGAACGCGGCCAGATACCCGGTCGCATGATCAAGCGCCTGACACGGCAACGGCCCGGGACGACTCCCATCGCCCCCTTCATGGGCAATCCCGGACACCATCTGGACCAGACTGTCAAAACCCCGCCGCCCCGCCCACGGCCCCTTCACCCCATACGCCGATATATCCACCACGACGATCCCCGGGCGCACCCTCGCAAGCTCATCGGCCGCGAACCCAAACCCTTCCAAAGCCCCGGGCCGATACCCCCGCAGGATCACATCGGCGCCTCGGACCAACTCCCACAACTTCTCCGACTCAACCCGGAGATCAATATGACAAGACCGCTTCCCGAACGCGGTCTCCACCACCAGTCCCGGCACTTCAGGCAAATCCTCGGCACCTACCCGCAGCACATTCGCTCCGTACGCCGCCAGAACCCGCCCCGCCACAGGCCCCGCGATCACCCGAGTCAGATCCAACACCCGAACCCCCGCCAAGGGCCGCCCATCCCCACCGGATCCGACTTTCCCAACCTCGACCATCGATCCCGGATCACGCCCGTACCTGGGTTCCCCGATTTCTTCCAGTGGCCACGAGCCACGAGCAAACCCAGGTTCCCCACCCCGCATCTGCGCATCTCCAGCGAAACGCGGAACCCCATGCACACCACGAGCCACACCTGACTGCGACCGCCGCCCCAGCCGACCAAGCGATACCAACGGTCCCGCCGCAACAGCCACAGCCTGCGGGTGATCCCGCCATTCCTCCCTCGTCCGCATCGCGGCCGCGCATCCCCCACCCCGCGTAACCGCCTCTTCAACCTCCAACGCGGTACGACCCGCGCAAACCCTGGCCAATCCCTCCCGCGACTCCCGGCCAGCCCCCAGCGCCCGCAACGCCGCATCCCGATGATGATCAAAGTTGCAATGCAGCCGCACCCACCCATCAGCCGTCGAATAGTCCCCGGACAACGACGCCCACAAGCTCAGCGCTTCACCATTGATCCGGAAATATCCCTCACTTCGAAACGCCACGGCCGCATGCCGTACATCCACCGAGACCCGCGGCCGCAACCCCGTCCTCCGACCCCACAACGCCGCCACCGCCGCCGTGAAGGCCCCAACACTGGCCCCCGCCAACACCCCAACCCTGAACACCGAGGCAAACACCAGATCCGACCCCAGAACACACACATCAGGCAGCACAACCCCAGCCGCCCGCCCCAACTCCCCCACGAGCGCCCCAACTTCCCCGGGACCCATCCCACCTGCGATCAGTCCGCCATCAGCCACGAGCCACCCCAGTTATCCACAGCTTTTATCCACAGCCCACAGGGTTATCCACAGAACCTCATTCGGAAGCTCCTCCTCCCTCCCAGCCGTGCACCCTTACCCGCATGCCCGCATGGATCCTGGCAACCCTCCTCACACCAGCCCTCCTCACCCCCCATCCCCAGGACCCAGCGCCCCCGAATCCGCACCTACTCCCGGCCGTCTCAAATCTCTATCTACGCGCCAATGCCGCCAGCCGCCGCGCCCCTCGATGGACCTGGCCGTTGTCGAATCCACGCCTCGTGCGAAGGTTCGACCCGCCTTCCTATCGCTGGCTCCCCGGCCATCGGGGTGTGGACCTCAAGGCCAATCATGGGCAAGCCGTCATGGCCGCAGGCGCTGGTGTCGTGACATTCGCCGGCAAGGTCGGCGGCCTGACCGCAATCGCGATCACCCACGCCAACGGCCTGCGAACGACCTATCTCCCTGTCGATCCGACCGTCCACACGGGCCAGCCAGTCTCCCCCGGAACCCCGATAGGAAGGATCACCGGTCACCCGATCCCTCATTGCCCCGCGACCTGCCTCCACTGGGGCCTCATCCGCGCCGACCGTTACCTTGACCCTCTCCTCCTCCTGGGCCACGGCGAAGTCCGCCTCTTCCCCTTGCACCTCACGCGACGTCAGGTCCTACCGTGAAAGACGTGATCGAGGCCGACAACAAACGTCGATGGAGCGTAGGCGAACTGGCACGAGCGACCGGACTGACCGTCCGTACCCTGCACCACTACGACCAGATCGGCCTCCTCACCCCACATGAACGAACAGCATCCGGGCACCGCCGCTACACCGAACACGACCTACGACGCCTCTACCGAATCCGCGCCCTCAGCGCACTCGGCCTGTCCCTGGACGAGATCGCCTCCGTCCTGGCCGACCAGGACGACGAACTCACCGCGCTGCACGCCCTCCTGACCGCCCAACTACACGGCCTGACCGCCCAAGCCACTCGAATCAACGAGCTACGCACCCGAATCGACGGCCTGCTCCAACGCATCACCGCCCGCCAGATGCCCAACCCAGACCAATTCATGTCAACACTGGAGTTGATCACTGTGTACGAGACCTACTTCACCCAGGAACAGCGCGACCAACTGGCCCAACGCCGCACCGCCCTGGGCCCCGAAGCCATCGAAGCCGCCAAACACGAATGGGCAGCCCTGGTCGAAGAGCTCCTCCCACACGTCGCCGCCAACACCCCCACCGACAACCCCCAGGTGGCCGACCTGATCGCCCGCTACCAAGCCCTCGGCGCCCGCTTCCACCCCCCAGCCGAACAGGGCGAACAAACCGCAGCAGCCGCCCGCCAAATGTGGCAGGACAACAGCACCGAACTCGCCGCCCGCCTCCCCTGGCCCCCCGACCGCATAATCGCCCTCGTCGAGTACGTCAATCGAGCCCACCAGCCCTGAACAGGCATTTCTTGCGGTTAGGCGCGTGGGTGGGCTTGGCGGTAGGCGGTGTGGAGACGTTCGATGGAGACGTGGGTGTAGATCTGGGTGGTGCCGAGGGAGGCGTGACCGAGAATCTCCTGGACGCTTCGGAGGTCGGCTCCGCCTTCTAGAAGGTGAGTCGCGGCGGTATGTCGGAGGCCGTGCGGGCTTAGGTCAGTTACACCGGTGTCGGTCAGGCGGGCATGGACGACGCGGCGAACAGTGCCTTGATCGAGCCGGCCGCCTTTGATTCCGAGAAACAAGGCAGGACCGGTGCCTTCTCGAATCCAGAGGGGACGTCCGCGGATACACCACGCGTCCAACGCACGCAGTGCGGGCAACCCGAAAGGAACCACCCGTTCCTTCCTTCCCTTGCCGAGGACGCGCAACGTACGCCGCTCCCGATCGACATCGTCGACATCAAGCCCGCACAACTCACTCACCCGGATGCCGGTGGCATAGAGCAACTCCAGGACAGCTTGATCCCGCAACTCTTTTGGATCATCGGCCCCAGCGGAGTCCAGAGCCGCCCTCGCCTCGTCCTGATCGAGCACCGCAGGCAAACTCCTCCCGGCTTTCGCCGAACCCAACAGCAAGCCAGGATCATCGTCCAGCCATCCCCGCCGATGGCAGAAGGCCGTAAACACCCGCGCACAAGCCGCCCGCCTGGCCAACGTGGCCCGCGCCTTCCCCGCCCCATGCTGATCGCCCAGCCACTCCCGAAGCACCCCGATATCCAACCCCGAGAGCCCCTCAACCCCCGCACCCTCAAGATGACCGATCAACGAACCAACATCCCCCAGATAAGCCCGCACCGTATGAGGCGACAAATCCCGCTCCACCCGCAAATACCGCTCAAACTCCGCAACCATCTCCTCAACCACCGAAACCTCCATCCCTCACCCCGCAACAACGGCCAGCAACACCCGAAACCAACCGCCGAACACCGAGCTCGAACTCGATATCTATGGCAACATCCGACGTTCAAGCTACCCAGGAGGTACCCAATCCACAGCTGGGCTCCACGGTCACCTTGTGTCCAAGGCGTACAAGTTCGCGGATGAGAGCTGCAGGCTCAGTCGCGCGAGGTGGCGTCGCGGAGCAGCAGCGTCGCCTGCACCCGGTTCGTGCAGTCGAGCTTGGCTAGGATGCGGCTCACATAGGTCTTGACGGTGGCCTCGCTCATGTGCACCCGCAGGCCGACCTGCGCGTTGGACAGTCCCTCGGCGACCTGGCCGAGAACGTCCAGCTCACGTGTGGTGAGCGAGGCCAGCCTGCGGACGGCCTCACGATCACGCTCTCGCGGGCCGGCCGAGATCATCCCGAGCACGTGCCGCGTCACCGTCGGTGACAAGTACGCCTCGCCAGCGTGCACCGCCCGAACGGCACGAATCAGCTCATCCGGTGCACAGCTTTTCAGGACAAATCCTGAAACGCCCTGCTGGAGTGCCAGCCGTACGTTCTCCTCGTCGCCGAACGCGGTGAGCATCACCACCGGCGTGCCCGTCAACTCCGCCGCCGCGGCCAGGCCATCCAGCACCGGCATCGCGATGTCGAGCAGTGCCACGTCGACGTGGTGCCGGCGGGCGGCCTCCACGGCCTCGCTCCCGTTCGCCGCGCTGGCCACCACCTCGATGTCTCCTGCCGAGGAAAGGACGGCACGGATGCCGGCGGTGATGAGCGGCTCGTCGTCGGCGATCAACACCTTGATCACGCAGCGGCCCCCACCACGTCCGGCACCACCGGCAACATCGCGATCAACTGAAACTCGTGCGGTTCGTCGTGCACGCGCAGCAACCCCCCGGCCGCGCGTACCCGGTCCGCTAGCCCGGCCAGCCCGGTCCCGCCCGTGCTCGCCGATCGCGTACGGCCGTCCGCCGGGTTGGCCACGCCGACCAGGAGCACGTCGGGCTGCCAGTCGAGCGACACGCGGATCGCCGACCCCGCAGCGTGCTTGGCCGCGTTGGTCAGCCCTTCCTGTACGACCCGGTAGGCGGCATGACCGGCACCCGCCTCCGCGAGAGGTGCGACAGGGCCGGACCGTTCGAGTGTCACCGCGACTCCCGCGGCCCGGAAACATGCGACGAGCTCGTCGATGCCCTCCAGCCCCGGCGAGTCCGCGCGGCGGAGCGTACCCACCACCTCGTGCAGCTCGGCCATCGCCGCCCGCGCCGCCCCTGCGAGGCCGCGCACGACGCTCCGCTGGTCGGGCGGCAGCGGGCTCACCTCCAGCGTCGCCGCCTGCACCGACACCAGGCTGAGCAGATGGCCGAGGGAATCGTGCATATCCCGGGCGATGCGCAGACGTTCCCTGGCGGCGCTGAGCTCTCTCTGCTGGGCGAGGTAACGCCCTGCCATCACCGGCAGCGCCGTCAGCACCACGACGCGGGCCAGGACGACCAACGGCTCAGGAGCGATCAGGGACCTGTGCGCGACCATGAGGAGAAACACCAGGTAGGCGATGGTCGCGCCGACCGTCACGACCACGTCCCTGCGGGCGGAGACGCGGTGCCCCGCCTGGTAACCGGTGCAGACGAGCAGCGCGTACGATCCGCCGGTGAGCACCGCCAGGGTCAGCGCCGCCAGGAAGGCCACGAATGGCATCCGGCGGGACATCACCATGGCGAGCGCCGTCAGCACGGCGTATGCGGCAAGGGTCCAGCGTGCCGTCCCGTCCAGCCACAACAACGTCGTATCGGCGATCACCACCGCCACAACCCGAGCAAACCAGGCCATGCGCCTCACCCTACTCATCGCTGGGCAGTCAACTTTCGAAAACACCCTCGACGACTTCCGGCGGCAGACCGTTCCGGCCACCCGCTCCTAGCGTTTCCCGCATGATCAGAACACTCCTGGCACTCTCCGTGCTCACCTCGCCTGCTCCGGTTGCGGAAGATCTCCACTGGACCTCCTGTCCGGCAGACACCACATCCGAACTCCAATGCGCGGATCTTCCCGTCGCCCTGTCCCAGAACAGCGACAGGAAGATCATCCTGAAGGTGGCGCGCCTCCCCGCCACCGGTGAGAAGCAGGGCTCGGTGTTGATCAACTTCGGTGGCCCGCAGGGCGACCAGATCGCCATCATGCGTTCCCGGCCGCAGATCTTCGCCAAGATCCGGCAGTCGATGGACGTCGTGACCTGGGATCCGCGCGGCTACCCGGGACTCAGCAGCCCGGTGCTGCAGTGCGACTGGAGCGCCGTACGTACCCCGGCCTTCCCCGACGACCGGGCCGGGTTCGACCGGCTCGTCACTGAGAACCGGGCCAGAGCTGGCAAGTGCCGCAGCACCGATCCCGAGCTCTTCGACCACATGGACGCCGCAAGCGACGCCCGCGACGCAGAAGCCATCCGCCGGGCCCTCGGCGAGGACCGGATGAACTTCATCGGCACCTCGTACGGCGGCAACATCGCGCAGGCGTACGCCAGGCAGTTCCCCGAGCGGGTGCGGACCATGTACATCGACGGCGTGGGCAACCACAGCGCCCGCAACTGGGAGCGCGAACTCGACGCCATCGCCCGCGACAACGAGCGCCTGATGGATCGTTTCTTCGCCTGGGCGGCACCCGGCACCGAGCGGCGCTGGCGCGCACTGGTCGCCAAGGCCGACAAAGAACCGATCCCCGCCTCGAAGGTGAACGCCCGCTACGACGGGACGCAGTTGCAGTCTCTCACGCTCCAGAAGGTCAGGAGGGACCCCGACCAGTGGGACGAGGTTGCGACGGCCATCCAGGCGGCGGAGGGCGGGGACGCCTCGGGCTTCGTACCCGGGGGGAAGGACCCGTACCCCGGCCTCCAGGGCGGTGGCGTGAAGGAGTGCCTCGACTTTCCCCGGCCCGCCTCGCAGCAGCAGGTCGCCCGCACGGTCAACCGTCTGCGCAAGATCGCCCCCAGCACGGGGGCGGCGTTCCCGTTAGCCTGGCACGCGCCGCTCACCTGCGCGGGATGGCCGACGCCAGTCTCCAACCCGCCCGCGCCGCTGCCGCGCAAGCTGCCGGCGATGCTGGGTGCGGGCACCTGGTCGGACTTCGAACCCACCGCCCGGGTTCTCAAGCAGGTCCCAGGTAGCAGGGTCATCAACTATGACGGCCCTGGACACAATCTGTTCGCGGCCATGGCCAACCTCTGTGTCATCGACCACGTCAGCAAGTACATCACCACTCGCGCGCTACCGCCCCGCGGCGTCCAGTGCGGCTAGTGAGCGAAATCGCCGCGATCGCCACCTACCGCTCCAACCCGGCGAGCCCCAACAGTGGACAGGTCACCGACCGGCTCACCGCCCCCGGCTACACCAACGTCCGCAAGTACCGTGAAGGCCTACGTGAAGGCCTAGAGACCTTGGCCGGCGCTGGCCTCCCCACCGAATCAGTCTGATCACCCCCGGGCGAGGGGCAGCGAGCGAAGCTTTGCCCCTCGCCCGGTAGTCGCACATCTCCGCGTCGCACCGGGTCGAGGTGGCCCTCTCGGGAGTCAAGCTACGAGATCGCGCAACAGCGTGCGGCCGACCCTCGACAACCGCCCTCATCGCCAACGCCTTTAATCATGATGCCGCGGCGCTCGATGATCACTTGGAAGGTCCATACCCGCACTCCCGTCCCGATCCAGGCAGACCCTGGCCGCGGTGAGCCCTGACGTGCTGCGGGTGGCGGCGAGAAGACGGCAAGGCATGGGAAGGTCACATCCCAGTTGCCCCATCAATGCGTTCGCGAAGCAGGTCAGCGTGGCCGTTGTGCCGGGCATATTCGGCGATCATGTCGACCATGATCCTTCGCAGCGATATCGGCTCGCCGGTCTTCTTACGGATCCCCGTCTCATCCAATGACGCCGCAGCCGCCACGATCTGCCGAGAGTGCTCGCATTCTCCCCTCCACACAGCGAAGGCTTCGCTGACGTCGCCGTCCAAGCGATCGAAGTCCTGGTTGGGGTCATCGTCGGAGTAGTAGAGCATCGGAACGTCCTCACCGGCGAACTGGATCCGGAACCACCACCGCTCCACACCAGCCAAATGCCGCGCCATACCGTGTAGCGAAAGCCCGGACGGAGGCACCGCACGCTCAGACAGCCGCTCCGGCGGCAAGCCCGCACACTTGCGCTCAAAAGTCGCCCGCTGCCAGTCCAGAACCGCACCCAAGATCTCCCGCTCGCCACCCACAGCAGGCGGATCGTCACGAGTACCGCCATCCCACCGTGGCGCGAAGTGCTTGGGAACAGACGTGCCAGTCATGCTCCGCCTCCCGTTCTTGTCCATGCTCACAATCAGGAACGGCTGAGTCTTCCACGCACCACCGACAATAGGAGTTCCTACTCCGGATCGGCGACCACGAGAACCGACCACTCACCAAGCCGCCCCTGTCCTCCAAGCGAGACAGACATGACCGTAGGCCCGGATCTCCTGGTGGCCGCTCTGACACCCTTCGGGAGTCCGAGAGTGGTCTGCTCCTGTGGGATGTGCCGCAGCTATGGCGTGGGCTGCTCGTTCAGCACGCTCTAGCGAGGAACCCTGGGCGTTCACGCTCGGGAGGAATCGCTTCCGAGGTTCGGGGTGACCTTGGCGGGTGCCGGGCCGAGACGCCTTTGAGGCTGTTCACCAGTCGGCAGGGGCGACTTTGGGTGGGTAATGGACGAGCAGGGTCGACGTGGTCGTGTTCGCCGTTGAACTCGGCCGGTTGGGCTCCGAGATGGTCGCACACGTCGATCATGACCTGCCTGACCCGTGCACGCCATGTACGGCGAGGAGCTGCAAGCTCGGTCCTTCAGGACCGAGAAGCTGACTTCTCGTGGATGTCAGGAGTGGGTGGAAGAGGTTTGAGGCGCCAGCCGTCGGGGGTTCGGAGGATGTAACCGGCGGATTCGAGGCCGCCGAGGCAGCTCAGCGTCGTGGTCAGGGGGAGGGCGGCGGCGCTGGCGATGGTGGCGGGGCCTGCGGGGGTGCGGGCGGGGACGGCGTCGAGGACTCGTTTGCTTTCTTCGTTGAGAGAGTCGCGGGGGTAGCTGGGGCCTCTCAGGGTGGGGGCCAAGTCATCGCCTATGGAGCCGACCAATTCGATGATCTCGGGTACTGAGGTGACGCAGGTGGCGCGGGCCTCGCGGATGAGGGCGTGGCAGCCGGCGGAGACGTCGCTGGTGATTGGGCCGGGGACGGCCATCAGCTGCCTGTTGAGGGCGGTCGCGTGGGATGCGGTGTTGAGCGCGCCGCTCCGGAGGGCGGCTTGGACGATCACGGTTCCCCGGGAGAGGGCGGCGATGACGCGGTTTCTGACCAGGAAACGCAGCCGTGTGGGCTGGACTCCTGGAGGTGATTCACTGATCACCAGGCCTCGTTCGCGGACGGCGCGGAACAGGTCGGCATGGGCGGATGGATAGCAGACGTCGGTGCCACAGGCCAGCACAACGACTGTTGGCGCGACACCGGCGAGAGCGCCCCGGTGGGCTGCGCCGTCGATCCCGTAGGCTCCGCCGCTGATCACCGACCAGGAGCGGTCGCTCAGTCCGGCCGACAGTTCCGCGGCCGCGTGTGTGCCGTAGGCGGTGGCCGCCCGAGCCCCGACAATGGACACCGAACGAAGGCATGCGAAACGCAGATCCTCTTCGCCGTCCAGCCACAATCCATACGGCCGCAACCGCCCGAGGTCATTGAGCTGCGACGGCCATCCGGGATCGCCCGGCACCAGCAGCCTCCCCGCAGCGAGATCATCTGCCGCCCGGCCCGCGCAACCCACCGCTCGTCCGGCCCATCCCGTAACCAATTGCCCCAAGTTGGGCCGCCGCCGCTCCGCATTGGCCAGCTCCAGCTCCGCCTGAATGAACTCCGGCTCCAGAACGCCACGACGAACTTGAGCGAGCGCCCCCACCGCCCCGTACTCCTCGATCAGCCGCCCCATGACCGGATCCCCCGGCTCCGCGATCCGGGTAATCTCCGCCCGCGCCAACCGATCCGCATCCCCCACCGGATCAATCACCCCCGTCCCCCCGGATCCCGACCGCCCAGATCCCGATCCAGAACCCAGCTCTCCAACACCCGGCCACCTCGCGCCCCCACCATCCTCCGCCTGCCCCGCACCCCCACCATGAGACCGAGGCAGATCGATCTGTTCCACACTCACTCGAGCAGGAGCAGGAGCCATCGGATCGACCGCTGCCGGGCCAAGACCAGATCTGGCCAAACCAGAGCCCACCCCGACCGTGCTCTTTGAGTCCGGCGCGTGGTCCGCGTCAGGGGATAGCGCAATCTCCCCCTTCGAAAAGGCGCGAAGGTCCTGATCTGCCGACAGGACGCCGCCTTGCCGGAGCCGAGGCTGAGCGTGATGGCCGCCCCCGAGACCTCCTGGGCGGCTCTCGCCATCCCCGGCCTGCTCTCGGCGCTCGGCACCGTCCTGATGCGGCAGGCCTTCCGTGTAGGTGTTGAGGGATGGATAGGTGATTGGGCGGAGAGCTGGGGACCAGTTGGTCGCTGGGTGGTGGGAAGGGAATCGGTTGGTGGCTGGGAGGGGAGCCGAAGAGTGGCTAGGCCCTGGGCCGGGAGCTGAAGGGCGATTGGTGGCTTGGTCGGAAGCTAGAGAGTGACTGGAAGTTGGGCCGGGAGGCAGAGAGCGGCTGGAGGCTAGGCCGGGAACCGGAGAGCGGCTGGAGGCTGGGCCGGGACTTGGAGAGTGGCTGGGGGATGGAGAGGAGTTGGTGGGTGGGTAGGCGTGGGTCAGGGGGTTTGGGGTGCGGTTGTTGGGGATTGTCATCGGATCTCCTTCGTGGATGCCCCCGCCTTTGCGAGGGGATCCCGTTACTGGTCTTGTCCCATCCACATGGTTAGGGCGGCGGTGATTTCGTCGAGGCCGGGGCGGTCTCGGGCCGCGAGGTCGGAGATGGTCCAGGCGACGCGGAGGACTCGGTCGAGGCCTCGGGCGCTCAGGGTGCCGACGTCGAGGGCGCGGGTGAGGGGGGTGAGGACAGCGTGAGGGAGGCGGAATTCGCGGTGGAGGACTGCGGAGGAGACCTCGGCGTTGTTGCGCCAGGGGGTGCCTGCTAGGCGTTTGGCGGCGCGTTCTCGGGCTTGGGAGACTCGTTCGGAGACTGTCTTGCTTGGTTCCGTGTGGGCGCGGTCGGCTAGGAGTTCGGCTCGGCTGGGACGGGAGAGCCTGATTTTCACGTCCACGCGGTCGAGGAGAGGGCCGGAGAGGCGGGCGAGGTAGCGGCGGCGGATGCTGGGGCTGCAGCCGCAGAACCGGCCTGCTTCGCCGCCTAGGCCGCAGGGGCAAGGGTTGGCCGCGAGGACGAGGGTGAAACGGGCGGGGAAGGTGACCGTTCCGGCGGCGCGGGAAACGGTGACCTTGCCGGACTCCAGGGGCTGGCGGAGGGAGTCGAGGACGCCGCTGGCGAATTCTGGAGCTTCGTCCATGAAAAGAACCCCCTGGTGGGCGAGGCTTACCGCGCCGGGGCGGATCAGGCCGGTGCCGCCGCCGATGACTGAGGCGACCGTGGCGGTGTGGTGGGGGGCCATGAACGGGGGCCGAAAGAGCAGGGGGTGGCCGCCGGGGAGGGCGCCGGCGATCGAGTGGATGGCTGTGACTTCCAGGGCCTGGTCGCGATCCAGGACGGGGAGGATCGTGGGTAGACGCTCGGCGAGCATGGTCTTGCCTGTTCCCGGTGAGCCGAGGAGCCAGAGGTTGTGGCCGCCGGCCGCGCAGATCTCCAGAGCCCAGCGGCCGAGGGGCTGGCCGACGACATCCATCAGGTCGAGGTCGGTTGGCGGTGCGGGTGGGCGGGCGTCGAAGGAGGCGACGTCGTCGGCGCAGGGCAATCGGTGTAGGTCTCCCTCGCGGAGCCAGTCCACGAGTTCGCGGAGGCTGGATGCGGGGACGACGGTCAGGCCGGGGACCAGGGCGGCTTCGCTGGCGTTGAGCGAGGGGACGACGATGAGGCGGGCACCGGCTTCGGCGGCTGCCAGTGCGGCGGGGAGGACGCCCCTGATTGGTCTTATCTGCCCGTCCAGGCCGAGTTCGCCTAGGAAGAAGGGGTCCGCGATCCTGGCGGGAGGGATGGATCCGGCCGCGCCGAGGATGGCGACCGCTATCGCCACGTCGAAGATTGATCCTCGCTTGGGCAAGCTGGCTGGGAACAGGCTGACGGTGACTCGGGCGTCCGGCCAATCGAAGCGGCTGTTGAGCAGGGCGGAACGGACACGGTCCCGGGATTCGCTGATGGCGGTGTCGAGGAGGCCGATGAAGTGTGTGCCGACTACGCCTCTGCCGACGTCGGCTTCGATTTCGACGGTGTGCCCGGCGACGCCGACCAGGGCGACGCACCGCGTGCGCGCGACGGGCATGTCAGACGAGCCCCCGCTCGTGCCGGATCGAGAAGTCGCCCGCGAAACGCTCCAAGGCGATCACGTCAACGCGGATCGAGTCGAACCACTCATGCTGGGTCGCCAGCCACCGGCCGGCGAGGGATCGTAGTCGCAGCACCTTCTCCTGCGTCACCGACTCCAGTGCTGTTCCGTGGCTGCGGCTGGATCGTGTCTTGACCTCGACCACGACGAGCACGCGGCCATCGCGCGCCACGATGTCGATCTCCCCCGCGTCGCAACGCCAGTTGCGGGAAAGAATGCTCATTCCCGCCGCCCGCAGGAACTCCACGGCGAGCCGCTCGCCGGTCTTACCCAGTTCATCCTTCGCGGCCACGAGACCACCTCCGGCCCCGACCTTCGCTCATTCACCGCCCTCGTCGTGCGAGAAAATCCGAGCCTGTGGATAACCCTGTGACCTGTGGAAATCCAGATGCCATCATTTCGGACACCGAGATCGTCCGATTCTCCTCAAGAGCGCTGATCCTGACCTTGTCAGCGCCAATCCCCCAGCCCGGTACACATCCCAGTAGATGCCGCCGAACGTCCTAGCACCCGGATGCCGGATCGTCATGAATAGTGGTGTCGAGTGGATGGCCCCACCCGCCCAACCCTCTGGTTCCACGCGGGCCTCCGCCCGCCCCGACGCCACCCCGGACAACGATCTCGGCTCCGCCAGGTAGACGTGGGTCTTCCCACCCGCACCCTTTGTTTCCCTCGGGCCTCGCCGCCGCCGTGGTCACCCACACGGGCTAACAGCCACAACGCGGACTCCCTCGCTGGTTCCACGGGGTTCCACTCCACCGTGGCGGGGTTATCCCACCGACAGACGGTCACCGCGCCAAACAGGCACTTTGCGCTCCCAGCCCAACAACCTCACGCCCACTGGACCACCAGCACCAGCGTGTAGGAACTCCCGCCCCTCAGACTCTCAAGGGCCTAAACCGACGTGGCAAGCTCGCCCCGAAGCCACCACCCCGCCCCTCCCGCCAGCCTCACCACCCACCGGCAAGAGTCCGCAACAACGCGGTCAAAATCAGCTGGAGAAGCCCTCCTTCGGCATTTCCAGGTCGGGTTTGGCGAGCTCTTCCACGTTGACGTCCTTGAAGGTAACCACCCGCACGTTCTTCACGAACCTCGCCGGTCGGTACATGTCCCAGACCCAGGCGTCCTGCATCTTGACGTCGAAGAAGACGTCGCCGTTCTCGGCGGTTCGCACGTCGAGGTCTACCGAGTTGGTCAGGTAGAAGCGGCGTTCGGTCTCCACGACATACGTGAACAGGCCGACCACGTCGCGGTACTCGCGGTAGAGCTGCAGTTCCATTTCGGTCTCGTATTTTTCGAGATCCTCCGCGCTCATGCCGGTCCTCCTGTTCCACACCCCGTCTGGGCCCCTGACCCATTCTCCCGCATGTCCATACCCAGCCTCGTCCGCGCCACTGTCACGAACGAGAACCGATGATGCGGGCTGGGTCCGTGGGTCGCCAGGGCCCTGCGGTGCGATTGGGTCACATATCCCTTGTGCAAGGCGAATCCGTACTCCGGGTGGACGTCGTGGAGTTCGGTCATCATTTGGTCACGTGTCACTTTGGCCACGATGGAGGCGGCGGCCACGCAGGCGGCGACCTGGTCGCCCTTCCAGACCGCCAGGGAGGGGGCGGGGAGGCCGGGGACGGGGAAGCCGTCGGTGAGGATGTAGCCGGGCAGCAGGCCGAGGGCGGCGATCGCGCGGCGCATGCCGGCCACGTTGGACTTGTGCAGGCCGCGGGCGTCCAGCTCGTCCGGAGGGATGATCACCACGCTCACGGCGCGGGCGGTCGCCATGATCTTGTGGTGGAGTTCCTCGCGGCGGGCGGGGGTGAGCAGCTTGGAGTCCGCCAGGCCGTCGATGTCGCGGCCGAGAACGACCGCCGCGACGACCAGCGGGCCCGCGCACGCGCCGCGGCCGGCTTCGTCCACGCCCGCGACGGGAGCCAGGCCACGCCGGGCGAGAGCCCGTTCATATCCGTAGAGCCCCGAATCGCGACGTACGACGCTGGGACGGGGTCGATAGGCAACTGTCATGACAGAAGCAGCGTACGCCCCATCATGGGATCTTGGAGAACGTCTCCGGACTGGAGAAGAAAGCCAATCGGTCGAACGGCCAATATCGGGCAAAAGCCGTACCAATCACGTCGGCTTCGGCGATGGTGCCGGTGAACTCGTCTTCCATGAAGGAGCGGGAGTCCATCGAGTTGGTCCGGTGGTCGCCCATCAGCCAGAGGCGGCCTTCCGGGACTTTGACCTCGAAGGTCTTGCCGGGGTAGTCGCCGGGATAGAGGTAGTTTTCCTCTTCCTGGATGGGGGTGCCGTTGACGGTGATGCGGCGCTGGGCGTCGCAGCACTTGACCGTGTCGCCGCCCTTGCCGATCACCCGTTTGATGGTGTCCTCGCCGTCCCAGCCCTTGAACACGACGATGTCGCCGCGGTCGATGCCACCCAGTTTGAACACCACCACCCGGTCGTTGACCAGCAGCGTGTTCTCCATCGACTCGGACGGGATGTAGAACGACTGCATCACGAACAGGTGCACGAGCACGGCCACGACGATTCCGCCCACCGTGAACATGACGGTTTCGCGGAGGGTGGAGCGCTTCTTCTTTTTGGGCGCGGGGGGATCGGTCTCTTCAGCCACGGTCACCTGCGGTAGGTTACCGCCTCACCCGTATGCGGCGTCTAAGCGCCACGAGCGGGAAGGCCATTGTGAATCCGAGAAGGAGGGGGGCTGCGCCCGAGGCCGCCTGGGCGGCGTGCAGGGCGGGCTGGTCGAAGGTGTCGGGGATGGGCAGGATGGCGGCCCGGTCGAACGGCCAGACGATGACGAAGGCGCGGCCGATGACCTGGCCGATCGGGATGGTGCCACCGCCGGGGTCGCCGCCGTGGGCGCGGGAGTCGAGCGAGACCGCGCGGTGGTCGCCCATCACCCAGAGGCGATCGTCGGGGACGACGATCTTGAAGTCGCTGATGGACGGGACGTCGCCGGGGTAGAGGTAGGACTTCTCGTTCAGAGGCACGCCGTTGACGGAGATGCGGCCCTCGGCGTCGCAGCACTTGACCGTGTCGCCGGGGACGCCGATGACCCGCTTGATGTAGTCCTTCTCTCCGGGGACAACGCCGAAGGCGGTGCCGACCCACCGGAAGAAGGCCGCGATCGGGTTGCTGGGCTCCTCGTATTCGGCTTCGCCGCCCCAGGAGTCGACGCCGGAGAACACCACCACGTCGCCGCGCTCGATGTCGCGGACCCGGTAGACGAGCTTGTTGACCAGGACCCGGTCGTTCTTCAGGAGGGTGTTCTCCATCGATTCCGACGGGATGTAGAACGCCTGGACCACGAAGGACTTGATGAGGAGCGCGAGCACCAGGGCGACGACGATCAGAACCGGCAGTTCACGCCAGAACGAGCCCTTCTTATCCTTGCCGCCGCCCTTGGCATTCTGCTGGGTGTCTTCCGCGACCACGTCCACCCCGTCCTGGTCAGGGTCGATTGACCCCGCTTCGCTAGTCACAAAACACGCGAGCCCGCGACATGCATCGGGCTCGCCTGCTCATGAGCCTAGATGATGCCCGCGTCGCCGAGCGTTGCCGACGCGGCATCGACTTGCCAAATGCGATGCCGGTGGAGGGGAAACGTCCCCAAAACGAGGAATAGCCCGTGCCGGCGCGGCACGGGCTCCTCATCTTCGCCGCCTTACTTCGCGGCGGGCAGCGCGTCGCGCTTCTCGCGGATGCGAGCCGCCTTGCCGCGCAGGTCACGCATGTAGTACAGCTTGGCGCGGCGGACGTCGCCGCGGGTGACGAGAGTGATCTTCTCGATCACCGGGCTGTGCACCGGGAAGGTGCGCTCCACGCCGACGCCGTAGCTGATCTTGCGGACGGTGAAAGTCTCACGGTTGCCGCCGCCCTGGCGGCGCAGGACGAAGCCCTTGAACACCTGGATTCGGGACCGGTTGCCTTCGACGACACGGACGTGCACCTCGAGGGTGTCACCCGGGCGGAACGCCGGGATGTCCGTGCGGAGGGAAGCTTTCTCAAGCTCCTGGATCTTCGTGTGCATGACGGCGGTTCCTCATCGAAGCGAGCACACGGAGGTCCATCCGGCCTGTCCTCCGTGGGCAGGCGGCGTGAGGGACGCGCGTGCTGAGCTGAATACGTCTCGGTGATCGGGCGCGATGCCCCGACCCTGCTGTGCCAACATAGGCAACAGCGACTAAGTTTGCCACATCTTCAGGACTGAGGCGAAACGAGCCGCGGAATCGGCTCACCCGTCGGGGTTGAGGTCCGCGAGAGCCTGACGGTCCGCTTTATCCAGATCCTGTACGGCCGGGAGCAACTCAGGCCGCCTGACGTACGTACGCCGAAGGGCTTCGTCCCGACGCCAGCGAGCGATCTTGCCGTGGTGACCGGAAAGAAGGACGTCAGGAACCTCATGGCCGCGCCAGACCGGAGGTTTGGTGTAAACGGGACCTTCAAGGAGGTTCTGCATGGCACCAGGGGCGAACGAGTCGTCGGTGACCGAGTTGGCGTTGCCGAGCACGCCAGGAAGCAGGCGAGCCACGGCCTCCACCATGACCAGAACCGCGGCTTCCCCACCCGCCAGCACGTAGTCACCAATACTGACCTCGTCGACATGCAGCCGGGAGGCGTACTCGACCATGACCCGGGAGTCGATGCCCTCGTAGCGCGCGGGCGCGAACAGCAGCCACGGTTCCGCGGCGTATTCCAGCGCCACCGACTGCGTGAACCGGCGCCCGCTGGGCGTGGGAACGATCAGACGTGGGGTACGGCCGACAACCGGTCCCCGAACGGCCGCAGCCTCGCCCTCAAGCCCAGAAACCAAACTTTCGCCCGAAGAGCCAGCAACCACACCATCATCAGAGATTCCGCCCGAAGGCTCAGCAATCGAACCGCCAGAGACCTCACCAGCGGAACCCACGATGACCGCGTCGATGGCCTCGCCCCAGACCTCAGGCTTCATGACCATGCCAGGCCCACCGCCATAAGGCGTGTCGTCGACGGTGTGATGGACGTCATGCGCCCAGTCACGGAGCTGGTGCAGGCGGATGTCGAGAATGCCGCGTTCGCGGGCCTTGCCCATCAAGGAGACGGAAAGCGGCGCGAAATACTCAGGAAAGATCGAGATGATGTCGATGCGCATGATCAGGTGTCCAGATCGAACAGACCAGGAGGCGCGGCGACGACCAGGAAGCCCCGGTCCAGGTCGATGTCGGGGACGAGCGCCTTGACGAACGGCACGTACGCGTCGTCACGGCCCGCACGCCGTACCACCAGAAGATCCTGCCCGTGATGCAGGACGTCGGCGACCTCGCCGACGGGGGAACCGTCGGGGGTCTGGACGGCCAGGCCGATCAGCTGGTGATCGTGGAACTCGTCGGGATCGTCGGAGGGCGGCAGGTCCGCGGAGTCGATGACCAGCAGCGTGTCCCTGAGGGCCTCGGCGGCGTCGCGGCCCTCGACGCCGGCCAGGCTGAGCATGAGGATGCCCTTGTGCCAGCGGGCGCCCTCGACCACCAGCGGCCCGCGCGCGGCGGGGTCGGTGGTCAGCGTGGTGCCGGGGGCGAAACGCTGGTCGGGCGCGTCGGTGCGGACCTCCACGGTGACCTCGCCGCGAACGCCGTGCGGACGCCCGATCCTGCCCACGACTAGCTGCATACGCTCTTACCCCCAGAAACAAGCCAGGGGACCCCGGTGGGGGGTCCCCTGGTCTCGTGCGATTGTTCAGCGGGCCTCGTTCAGGTCGACCAGGTCGACCCGCACGTACTTGCCGTCAGCAAGGGCGTTGACGACGGTGCGCAGCGCCTTCGCCGTGCGACCCCCACGGCCGATGACCTTACCGAGGTCCTCAGGATGAACCCGGACCTCTAGGACGCGCCCGGTACGGATCTTCCGAGCCCGGACCTGGACCTCGTCGGGATGTTCGACGATGCCCTTAACCAGGTGTTCGAGGGCCTCTTCCAGCACCTCAGGCCTGGGCTTCCGGCTCAGCCTCGGCGGCGGTCTCGGCCTTCGGCTCGGCCTTGCGGGCCTTGCGCGGCGTGGTGGCGGCGCCGGCGGAGTCGCCGGAGAGCGTCTCCTTGGCGGCGGCCTCGTAGAGCGCGTGCCGGTCCGGCTTGGGCTCGGCGACCAGGAGCGGCGGCGGCGCGGCCTCGCCCTTGAACTTCTGCCAGTCGCCGGTCAGCTTGAAGATCTTCAGGACCGGGTCGGTCGGCTGCGCGCCGACGCCCAGCCAGTACTGCGCCCGCTCGGAGTCGACCCGGATCAGCGACGGGTTCTCCTTCGGGTGGTACAGACCGATCTCCTCGATCGCCCGGCCGTCCCGCTTGGTGCGGCTGTCGGCGACGACGATGCGGTATTGCGGGTTGCGGATCATGCCGAGCCGCTTGAGCTTGATCTTGACTGCCACGGGTGTGGTCTCTCCTGCTTCAGCAAGTGGGTGAGCGGTGTCTCATCGAGTGGGGCACGACGTGTCGACCGCCCGAGGGACAGGCGCGACAGGCGGGGGTGAGAGGGCACCCACCAGATCACGATGTTCCAACACCCCATTCTGCCAGATGTTCGTGCCTACTTCTGCCCAGGAAACTTGAACTTGGACGGATCGAAACCTGGCGGCAGCTGCTGGCCGAGGTTGCCGAGCGCGCCGGTCCCGGGATTGGGCGTTTCCGCGACGGGCTTGGGCAGCCCGGCCTTGCGCGGGTCGCCGCTGACCCGGCGGCCCTTCTTGGGCTTGGTCGCCTTCTGCTGGCGCCGCCCGCCGGGCATGCCGGGAATGCCCATGCCCTGGGACATGCGCTTCATCATCTTCTGCGCCTCGAAGAAGCGGATGACCAGGTTGTTCACCTCGGTCACGGTGACGCCGGAGCCGCGCGCGATGCGCTCCCGCCGGGAGCCCTTGATGATCTTCGGTTCGGCCCGCTCGCCGGGCGTCATCGAGCGGATGATGGCGGCGATCCGGTCCAGGTCCTTGTCGTCGACCTGGTTGAGCTGGTCCCGCATCTGCCCCATGCCGGGCATCATGCCGAGCAGGTTCTTGATCGGCCCCATCTTGCGGACCATCATCATCTGGTCGAGGAAGTCTTCCAGGGTGAAGCCCTCGCCGGAGGCCATCTTGCTCGCCATCTTGGCGGCCTCGGCCTCGTCGAAGGTCTTCTGGGCCTGCTCGATCAGGGTGAGGATGTCACCCATGTCGAGGATGCGGCCCGCCATCCGGTCGGGGTGGAAGGCATCGAAGTCCTCGAGCTTCTCGCCGGTGGAGGCGAACATGATCGGGCGGCCGGTGACGTGCCGCACCGACAGGGCGGCGCCGCCGCGGGCGTCGCCGTCCAGCTTGGTGAGCACGACGCCGTCGAAGCCGACGCCCGTCATGAAGGCCTGCGCGGTGGTCACCGCGTCCTGGCCGATCATGGCGTCGACCACGAACAGCACCTCGTCGGGGCTGACCGCGTCGCGGATGTCGGCGGCCTGCCGCATCAGCTCCTGGTCGATGCCGAGGCGGCCGGCGGTGTCGATGATGACCACGTCGTGCTGCTGCCGCCTGGCGTGCTCGATCGAGCGGCGGGCCACCTCGACCGGGTCGCCGACGCCGTTGCCCGGCTCGGGCGCGAACACGGCCACCCCGGCCCGCTCGGCCATCACCGACAGCTGCTGGACCGCGTTGGGCCGCTGCAGGTCGCAGGCGACGAGCATGGGCACGTGGCCCTGCTCGCGCAGCCAGCGGGCCAGCTTGCCGGCCAGGGTGGTCTTGCCCGAGCCCTGCAGACCGGCCAGCATCAGCACGGTCGGCGGGGTCTTGGCGTAGCGGAGCCGCCGGGTCTCGCCGCCGAGGATGTCGATCAGCTCGTCATTGACGATCTTGACGACCTGCTGGGCGGGGTTGAGGGCCTGGGACACCTCGACGCCGCGGGCCCGTTCCTTGACATGGGCGACGAAGTCCTTGACCACCGGCAGCGCGACATCGGCTTCCAGCAGCGCGATGCGAATCTCGCGGCAGGTCGCGTCGATGTCCGCGTCGGACAGTCTGCCCTTGGCGCGAAGCGAGGAGAAGACCGAAGTCAGCCGGTCGGAAAGCGTCTCGAACACGTGATTGGCCAGCCTAGAAGTCGTGGGTCAGGGGACTACCCCAGGATCCCCAGCCTATCCGCTTACCAGCCGGGCGAGCCCACGCGCGTGGTGAGCGCGTGTTCCACCAGCGTGATGAGCGTGCTCTTCACCGACTCGCGGGTCCTGGCGTCGGTCTTGACCACGGGGATGTGCGCGGAGAGCGACAGAGCCTCCCTGATCTCCTCCTCGCCGTGCGCGTAGACGCCGTTGAACCCGTTGACACCGACCACGAAGGGCAGCTTGGCCTCCTCGAAATAGTCCACGGCGGGAAAACTGTCGGCCAACCGGCGGGTGTCCACCAAGACCACCGCGCCGATCGCGCCACGCACCAGGTCATCCCACATGAACCAGAAACGGTGCTGACCGGGCGTGCCGAACAGATACAGGATCAGATCCTGGTCCAGCGACACCCGGCCGAAGTCCATCGCCACCGTCGTGGTCGTCTTGTTGGGCGTCAATGCGACGTCGTCGATGTCCTTGGAGGCGTCGGTCATCACCGCCTCGGTCGTCAGCGGCACGATCTCCGACACCGCTCCGACGAAAGTCGTTTTGCCAACTCCGAAGCCGCCGGCAACGACGATCTTCGTCGAGGTCAGGCCACGGCTGGCAGTGCCGTGGCTATAGACGTCGAAGTCCACTGAGTACCCTTTCCAACAATCCCAAGTCCGGCTGTCCGGCGTCCAGCTGTGGCTGGTGCACGTGCACGAGCCCCTCCGCCGCCATGTCGGCGATCACCACGCGAGCCACGCCCAGGGGGATCCGCAGCAGCGCGGACACCTCGGCGACCGAGCGCACCTGGCGGCAGAGCGAGCTGATGGCCCGCTGCTCCGGCGGCCGGTTGGCCAGATCCTGGTGCATCGACGTCGCCGAGGAGACCAGGGCCTCCAGCGCGAGCTGCATGCGCGGCGCCGTCCTCCCGCCGGTGACCGCGTACGGCCGGACCGGCGAGGCGGGATCCCGCGGCGGGATCGGGGCACCATACGGCGGCCCCCACGAGTCCATGATTATCTCCTCGGGTGGGTGGCCTGGAGCTCAGCCCGCACTGCGGGAGTCAGAACCTGACCCGCACGTTCGACCAGGAGCGTCATCTGGTAGGCCACGAGGCCCATGTCGCAGTCGCTCGCGGCCAGCACGGCCAGGCAGGAGCCGTCGCTGACCGACATGATCAGCAGCAGCCCGCGCTGCATCTCGACCATGGTCTGGGTGACCGGGCCGCCTTCGAACACCCGCGAGGCACCCTGGGTGAGGCTGATCAGCCCGGCGGCGACGGCCGCGAGCTGGTCGGCCCGGTCCTTCGGGAAGCCGTCGGAGTAGGCCAGCGGCAGCCCGTCGGCGGACACCACCACGGTGTGCGCCACGCCGGGCACCGAACTGACGAAGTCGCTGATCAGCCAGTTGATGCCGCGCGCGGCATGGCTCATCTCTCGCACGGAACACCCCTGTACAGATAGGTGGATGTCGGCACGCTCACGGCTTTTCTCCTCTGCCGGCGCCCGGGTATCCCTCGTCTTCGCTGATCTCGCCTCTGGCTACCGCGCGGCCCTGCCGTACCCCCTGCTGGAGGCTGGACAGGCGGCTGCGCGCGCGTTCCGGCGAGAGGGCGGGCATCGGCGCGACGGCCGGCTTGCCCGCGTCGGCGGAACCGGGCACCAGGTTGGCCTTGGGCACCCGCTTGGGCAGGCCGGATGAGGTGCTGGCCTCCCAGGAGGGCTGCTGGGCGGCTGCCTCCCAGCCGTTGTCGGCGGGTGTCTGGTTCCAGCTCTTGTCCTCGGGGCTGCGCTGGAACCAGGCCGATTCCACCGCCGCGAAGATGGGCAGGAAGTCCTCCGGACGTTCTTCCCGTACGGCGGGCAGCGGGCCGGTGCTGTCCACATCCATCCCGGGCATTCCCGAGAACCCAGAGATACCGGACAGACCGGAATCCCCACGCCGCTTCGGCAGCGGCGGCCCGTTGGAGGCCGGGCCTGGCCCGCCGGGCGGGGTGCGCGGGTCGAACGGCGAGCGCATGACCTGCCCGGTGGCGGGCGCGTCGAACGGCGACCTGGCGGGCTGCTGGTCGAACGGGTTCTGCTGCCCGGAGCCGAACGCACCCCTGCCGTCGAACGGCGAGGGCGGCAGGGCGCCGGACGGGCCGCCGCCCAGCGCGTTCCGGCCGTCCGCGGGGCCCCGGCCGTCGAACGCGGACCGCGGGGGTCCCCCGTTGTCGGCGCCGAACATGGCCTGCGGTATCCCCGGCGGCGGGAAGGACGGGTGCTGCCCGCCGGGACCCGGCGTGGCGAAGGGCCCGCCGGGACCGTTCGGCGCGGGCGCCGACAGGGCCAGCGGCGGGGCGCCCCAGGCGACGGGCTCGGACTGGCCCTGCGGCGACCAGCTGGGCGCGAAGGTGCCCGCGTACTGCTGCTGGGAGTACGCCGGAGCGCCCATCAGCGACTCCGGCAGCAGCACCATCGCGGTCAGGCCACCGCTGTCGTGCGAGCGCAGCTGGACCCGGATGCCGTTGCGGAGCGCGAGCCGACCGACCACGAACAGGCCCATCCGGCGGGACACCGACACGTCCACGACCGGCGGGTTGGCCAGTCGCCAGTTGGTCGCGGCGATCTCCTCCTGGGTCATCCCGATACCGCCGTCGGTGACCGAGACCATCACGCCGCCGCCGTCGATCCGGTTGCCGGAGACGACCACCCGGGTGTCCCTGGCGGAGAACGAAAGCGCGTTCTCGACCAGCTCGGCCAGCAGGTGGATGACGTCGTTGACGGCCTGTCCGGCCAGCGCCACGTCGGACGGGATGTTGATGGCGACCCGCTCGTAGCCCTCGACCTCCGACAGCGCGGCCCGGATGACGTCGGTGAGCTCCACCGGCTGGCTCCACCGGCGGGCGGGTTCCTGCCCGGCGAGGACCAGGAGGTTCTCACTGTTGCGGCGCATGCGGGTGGCCAGGTGGTCCAGCTTGAACAGGTTGCCGAGCCGCTGCTCGTCCTGCTCGCCCTGCTCCAGGCCGTCGATCAGGGCGATCTGCCGTTCCACCAGGGTCTGGGTGCGGCGCGACAGGTTGACGAACATGGCGCTGACGTTGCTGCGCAGCTTGGCCTCGTCACCCGCCAGCCGGACCGCCTCCTGGTGGACCTCGTCGAAGGCCCGGGCCACTTCCCCGATCTCGTCGGTGGAGGAGACGCCGATGGGCTGCGGTTTCACCTCGGCGGAGTTGCCGGTGCCGTCGGAGTCGCGCAGCCGCTGGACCAGCTCGGGGAGCTTGTGACCGGCGATCTCCAGGGCCTCGGAGCGGAGCCGGCGCAGCGGCTTGACCAGCGATCGGGCCATCGCGGTGGTGATGACCAGCACCAGGCCGAGGATCAGCACAACCACGATGATGTTGGCGATGGCGCCGCGCTGGTCGGCGGCGGCGAAGCCGTTGCTGCGGTCGACGAGGGAGGCGATCTGGAGCTTCTCCACCTCGTGCATCTTGTCGACGGTGGCGCTGCTGACCTGGAACCACTCGTCGCCGTCAGGACCGGGACGGTCGTCCAGGTTGTTGAGCAGGCGGCGGGTCCTGATCACTTCGAGCGCCGACAGCCGGAGGAACTCCGCCCTGTCGATCTCCGGACCGGTCACGAGGTCGGCGTAACGCTGGCGTTCCGCCGGGGTTGCCACCGTGCGGAACGCGCTCAGCTCGCTCTCCTGCCGCTTGCGGGCGGCGGTGAACGCGTCCAGTTCCAACGGGTCGAAGCGGCCGACGGTGGTGCCGAGGGCGAGCGTGGCCCGGACGATGGAGGCCTCGTTCTTGGCCCGGGCCAGCGAGGCGAGGGCGGTGGCGCTGGCGTCGAGCTCCTCGTCGACGCCGCCTTGGCCGTTCTCGTCGTAGAGCCGGATCAGGTCCGCGATGAAGGCGGAGTACTTGTCGATCGCGAGCAGCGCGGGGAGCAGGGTCTCCACGGTCGTCTTGCGCAGGTTTGCCAGCTCGCCGAGGCGCCGGTCGAGCCGGGAGAGGTTCTGCCTGCCGACTTCTCCGAAGGAGTCGCCGACGGTCTCGACGCGGCTGCGGACCGCGTCGGTGAGCACATCCACCGAGCCGCGCTGGTTGCGGACCAGGCCGAGGGCGGGTTCGCCCGGACGGCCGCTCTCGATGTAACGAGCCGTCAGGTCGCGTTCCAGCTGGAGCTCGTGGATCAGGTCGCTCAGGGTGCCGGTGAAGGCCGCCACCTCGCTGACCCTCTGATATTCAGCGGCGCTGTTGATCGATGTCACCACACGAAGCCCACCCAGGAGCACCGCTCCGATGGTGGGGACCAGGATCAGGGCGACCAGGCGGCTACGGACCCGCCAGTTCTTCAGCGCCAGCCGGTTGCGCGTGTCTTCTTCGCCTTCGGGACCGGGGAGGGCCGCCGGGGGCGTCTCGGACACGGTGCGGTGATCATTGTCGATCGTAGCCGTCCTCACAGGCCGCACCTTCCGCTAAAGAAAAATCAATTATCCCGGGAAACCTCCCATAAGCCACGGGCAATTGGAGCATAAGACCACGAGATAGACCAATAGCCGTGACCGGATTGCCACGATCCAACACGTACCGCTCAGTAATGTCGAGAGGTCAGAGCGAACTTCGCTGGTCGAAGCCTCAACTGTATACCCTCCATGGGATCATGCGTTCGATGGACCGGTCCAACCCCCTGAAACACCTCATTTCGTACAAAAGTCACCAACAGCCGACTTGTTTACAAGTTTGGTGACATAGTGCTCTCATTCCTGTTGAGGGGGTTTTTCCTCCGCTACGCTCGTCGCTCGTCGCCCGCCGTGTTCGAGATCATCTGACGATCCGTGCGGGCCATTCCCCCAGCTAAAGGAGACTCCATGAGACGCCTATTCCTGGGCCGACCGCTCGTGGTGAGCGTCCTGGCCGCATTGGCACTCACGGCATGCGGCGGCGCTGATACGAATACGACGGCGGACACCGCGAATAACGGCTTGGAAAAAACCGCCCTTACGGTCGGTATCCTGCCTATACCCGACTCGGCTCCGATTCAGATCGCGATCGACAAGGGTTTCTTCACCGCAGAAGGACTGACCGTACGGACGTCCATCGAGGTCGGTGGCGCCACCGCCACGCCCAAGCTGGTCGCCGGCCAGCTGGACGCGATTCTCAACAACTACGTCTCCCTGTTCTCCGCGCAGGAGAAGGGCGTGGGCAAGTTCAAGGTGGTCGCGGACAGCTACCAGGCAGCACCCGACAACTTCGTCCTGATGGCCAAGGCGGACGACGCCAGCATCTCGAGCCCGGCGGACCTGGCCGGCAAGAAGATCGCGGTCAACACGCTGAACAACATTGCCACCATGGCCGTCACCGCCAGCGCCAAGGTGGCCGGCGTGACCATCGACCCCAAGCAGTTCGTGCCGATGCCGCTGCCGGACATGGGCGGTGCGCTGAAGAACGGCACCGTGGACGCGATCTGGGTGGCTGAACCCTTCATTTCGGCCTACTCCCAGCAGGGCGCCAAGAAGGTCGCCGACACGATGAGCGGCCCGCTGGCCGACTTCCCCATCGCCGGCTGGGTGATGAACGACGAGTTCGTCACCAAGAACCCGAAGACGGTGGCCGCCTTCCAGCGCGCGCTGGCCAAGGCCCAGCAGCTGGCCGCGTCCGACCGCAAGGCGATCGAAGAGGTCCTGCCGAAATACACCAAGATCGACGCGGCCACGGCCTCCGTCATCGCGCTCGGGGTCTACTCCACCACCCTGAGCGAGGCGCGCCTGCAGCGGGTCGCCGACACGATGAAGGAGTACGGCTACCTGCAGGCCGGATTCGACGTGAAGTCGGTGCTGCACGCGCCGACCGCGGGGTGACGTGTCCAGATTGATCGGCTCGACAGTGCTCCGTGGCGTCATCGGCGCCACGGGGCTGCTTGTCGTTCTGGAGGCCGCGGGCAGAACGGGCCTCATCGACGCCACATTCATCCCGCTCACCTCCACAATCCTGAGCAGGGCCGTGGAACTCGCCGTCGACGGCGAGTTCCTCGGCCACGCGCTCGCCAGCGTGGAAGCCTGGTTCTGGGCACTCGCGCTGACCATCGCCATCGCGGTGCCGGCCGGTCTGCTGCTCGGGGTGGCCCGGCCCGCCGAGGTCGCGACCCGGCCACTGATCGAGTTCCTCCGGCCCATCCCGTCGGTGGCCCTCATCCCACTGGCTATCATGATCTTCCAGAACCAGCTGCACATGCGCATGTCGGTCGCGGTGTACGCGGCCACCTGGCCGGTGCTGATCAACACCATCTACGGTGTCCGCGACGTCGACCCGCTGGCCAAGGAGACGCTGCGGAGCTTCGGTTTCGGTCCTGGCGCGACGGTGTTTCGGGTCGTGCTGCCCAGCGCGGCCCCGTTCATCGCCACCGGGGTACGGCTGGCCGCCTCGGTCGCCATCATCCTGGTGGTCAGCGCTGAGGTGGTGGCGGGCGGCACCAACGGCGTCGGCGTCTTCATCAGCACGGCGGGCAGCGGCAACCGGGTCGACCTGATGATCGCCGCGACCGCCTGGGTGGGCCTGTTCGGCATCGCCGTCAACTCGCTGCTGGTGGCCGCGGAGAAACGGGTATTCCGCTGGCATCACAGCCGGATGGCGGGTGTGTCGTGACCCGTACGAGCCTCAACCGGAAAAGCTTCGCGAGCAGGGTGGCCGGGCTCTGGATCGTGCCGGTGACGCTGGTGCTGTGGGAGCTGGCCACCCGGCTCGCCGCCCAGCCCTACTTCCCCGCGCCGAGCACGATCGCGGTGCGCATCCAGGAGCTCTGGTTCTCCGGGCCGCTGACCCGGGCGCTGCTCACCGACGAGGCGATCGAGGCGTTCGCGCCGAGCCTCGGCCGGCTGTTCGCGGGCTGGATCCTGGCCAGCGCGGCCGGAATCCTGATCGGGGTCGCCATCGGGCGGTCGGCCAGGCTGGCCGACTACCTGGACCCGATGTTGCAGTTCGGCCGGGCGGTTCCGCCGCCGCTGCTGGTGCCGATCTTCTTCGCGCTGTTCCAGATCGGCACGGCCACCCAGCTGGCGATCATCGTCTTCGGCGTGATCTGGCCGGTGCTGCTGAACACGGCGGACGGCTGCAAGACCGTGGATCGCCAGTATCTGGAGACGGCCCGGGTCTTCGGATTCTCCCGTGCCGACGTGCTGTGGCGGGTGGTGCTCCCGGCGGCCATGCCGAAGATCTTCGCGGGTCTGCGGCTCAGCCTGTCCCTGGCGCTGATCCTGATGGTGGTGTCCGAGCTGATCGGCAGCACCAGCGGGATCGGGTACGGCCTGCTCACCGCGCAGCAGAACTTCCTGTTCGCCGACGTCTGGGCCTACATCGTCCTGCTCGGCGTGCTGGGATTCCTGCTCAACGCTTCGTTCCTCCTGCTGGAGGGCCGCATCCTGGCATGGCATCAGCGTGCCCGGCGGACGATCTAGAAGATCTCGGAAGATCTAGGAAGCTCCGGTGCTTGAGTTAGTCGATCTGACCCACAGTTATGGCACATATCGCGCTATCGACCGCATCAATCTGACCGTCAAGCAGGGCGAGGTGGTCTGCGTCGTCGGCCCCTCCGGCTGCGGCAAGTCCACCCTGCTGCGGTCCATCGCGGGGCTGATCAAGCCCAGCGGCGGTGGCGTCCTGCTGGAAGGCCGCCCGGTCGAGAGCACGCCGGACAACCTGGCCGTGGTCTTCCAGGACTACAGCCGCTCCCTCTACCCGTGGCTGTCCGCGCTGGCCAACGTCGGCCTGCCGCTGCGCCGCCGCGGCCTGAACCGCAAGGCCAGGGACGAGGCGGCGATGGCCGCGCTCACCGAGGTGGGCCTGGGCGCCGCCGCCGCCAAGTTCCCGTGGGAGATGTCCGGCGGCATGCAGCAGCGGGTGTCGATCGCCCGGGCACTGGCCTACCGGCCGTCGCTGCTGCTCATGGACGAGCCGTTCGGCTCGGTGGACGCGCAGACCAGGGAAGAGCTGGAAGACCTGGTGCTCCGGGTCTGCGCCCACCACGGCATGACCATCCTGCTGATCACCCACGACGTGGACGAGAGCGTCTACGTCGGGGACCGCGTGGTCGTGCTCAGCAAGGCGCCGGGGACCGTGGCAGGCGACCTCACCGTCGACCTGCCGGGACCCCGCGACCAGATCCGCACCCGCGAACTCGACGCCTTCGTCAAGCTCCGCGCCGATGTCGGCCGGATGGTTCGCGGCATGACCAACAATCACGAATTGGAGACCAGGTGACCGCTAACCCCGCCGACGCTGTCTGGGACGCGATTTACGGCATCTCGCGCTTCGCCGCTCTGTCCACGATGGCCGAACTCGACTTCGCCGCGCACCTGCGGGACGGGCCGCTCAGCGCCGACCAGCTGGCCGCGCGCTGCGAAGCCCACCCCCTGTCGGTCCGGCGAGTGCTCCGCGAGCTGGCGGGAATGGGGTTCGTCCGCAGCGTGCCGGAGGGTTACGAGGTCACCGAGGCCGGGCTCCTCCTGGCGGACGACTCCCCTGGCTCGTTGCGCTCGGCTATCCGGCTGGTTGGCGAGGAGGCGTACTGGAACGGCATGGGCAAACTCCCCAAGACGGTCAAGTCCGGCGTCTCGGCCTTCCGCGAGCTGCACGGTCCGGTATACAAGTACCTGGGTGCGAACCCGGAGGCCGCGGTCGTCTTCGACGACTACATGACCCGCCGGGCGATCCCGTTCGCCAACGGCCTGGCCGACCACTACGACTTCACCGGCGTCGAGCGGGTGGTGGACGTGGGCGGCGGGCGCGGGCACATCCTGACCGCCGTGCTGGCCGCCCACCCGGGGACCCGCGGCGTGCTGTTCGACCTGGACAGGGTGATCCCGTCCGGGCGGGAGGCGATCGCGGCGGCCGGTCTGGCGGACCGGTGCGAGTGCGTGGTGGGCGACTTCTTCGTCCCGGACGGCATCCCGGCCGGGGACGTGTACATCCTCGCCAATGTCATCCACAACTGGAACGACGACGACTCGGTCCGGATCCTGAGCAACATCCGGGCCGCGATGCCCTCCACCGGCAAGATCCTTATAGTGGAGATCGTCCTCCCCGACGACGACTCCCCGCATGTCGGCTTGGACGGCGACATGCGGATGCTGGCCCTGATCGGGGACGGGATGGAGCGGACCCGGACGGAATATCAGACGCTGCTGGAGAAGAGCGGCCTGGCCCTGTCCGAGATCGTCGAGCTGCCCGCCTGGGCGAGCGCGGTCGTGGCGACTCCGATCTAGCGGATTCCGCGCGTCAACCGCATTGGTGAAACCGCCGGGCCCCGGCTAGCGCTGCCAGCCGGGGACGGCCACCCGCATGGTGAGCGCGTGCTCGACCAGCGTGATGAGCGTGCTCTTCACCGAGTCCCTGGCCCGCGCGTCGGTGCGGACCACCGGGATGTTCGGAGACAGCGAGAGCGCCTCCCTGATCTCGTTCTCCCCGTGCGGGTAGGACCCGTCGAAGCCGTTGACGCCGACCACGAAGGGCAGCTGGGCCTCCTCGAAATAGTCCACGGCGGGAAAACTGTCGGCCAACCGGCGGGTGTCCACCAAGACCACCGCGCCGATCGCGCCACGCACCAGGTCATCCCACATGAACCAGAAACGGTGCTGACCGGGCGTGCCGAACAGATACAGGATCAGATCCTGATCCAGCGACACCCGGCCGAAGTCCATCGCCACCGTGGTCGTCGTCTTGTGCGGGGTCAGCCCGAGGTCGTCGATTCCGGCCGAGGCGTCGGTCATCACCGCCTCCGTGGTCAGCGGCACGATCTCCGACACCGCGCCCACGAAGGTCGTCTTTCCAACCCCGAAGCCGCCCGCAACGACGATCTTCGTTGAGGTGAGGCCCCGGCCGGCGCCCGCGGCGCCTGCCCCGGGGTTATAGCCGTCGAAGTCCACTGAGCACCCTTTCCAACAAGCCCAAGTCCGGCTTACCCGCGTCCAGCTGCGGCTGGTGCACGTGCACCAGCCCCTCGGCCGCCATATCGGCGATCACGATTCGGGCCACCCCGAGCGGCATCCTCAACATCGCCGAGATTTCCGCGACCGACCGCACCTGACGGCACAGCGAACTGATCGCCTGGCGCTCCGGGGTCAACGTCGAGAGGTCGACGTGCCCCGCGGTCGCCGAGGAGACCAGGGCCTCCATGGCGAGTTGCATCCGCGGCGCCGTCCGGCCACCGGTTACCGCGTACGGCCGTACCAGCGAGCTGGTTTCCGCCGGAGGCTCGCCTGTCCAGCCGCCTGCCACCGCGTCCTCCTAGTGTCGATCAACGGGGATGCGAGGATTGGAGCTCGGCCCGCACCGCTGGCGTGAGAACCTGACCCGCCCGCTCGACCAGGAGCGTCATCTGGTAGGCCACCAGGCCCATGTCACAATCGGCCGCCGCCAGCACGGCCAGACACGAACCATCGCTGATCGACATGATCAGGAGCAGCCCGCGCTGCATCTCGACCACCGTCTGCGTGACCGCGCCACCCTCGAACACCCGGGACGCGCCCTGGGTCAGGCTGATCAGGCCAGCGGCCACCGCCGCCAGCTGGTCGGCCCGATCCTTGGGGAACCCCTCGGAGAACGCCAGGGGCAATCCGTCGGCGGAAACCACCACCGTGTGGGCCACGCCTGGGACGTTGTTCACAAAATCAGTGATCAGCCAATTGACGCCGCGAGCGGCCTGGCTCATTTCCCTCATGCCTCATCCTTATCGCTCTCAGGACCGCTGTGGACGGCTCCAGGCCATCCTTGCTCCTCGCTGATGTCACCCCTGGCCACCGCACGGCCTTGCCGTACGCCCTGCTGGAAGCTCGACAGGCGGCTGCGCACCCGCTCGGGGGAGACCCCGGGCATCGGACCGGGCGGGGCGGCGGGAACGGAGGCGGGCGCGGCGGCGGCCGCCGCGACCGCCGAGGACGGCTTGGAGTCCGCGGAACCGGGGACCAAGTTGGCCTTGGGCACCCGTTTCGGCAGACCGGAAGAGGTCACCCCGCCCAGGGCGGGCTCGGCCGCGGCCTTGGCGGCCTGCCAGCCCGCGTCGGCCGGGGACGACCAGGCCTTGCGCTCGGCCGGCCCGCCTTCCGCGTCGCCGTCGGGCTCTTCCGAGCTGGGCGCGGACCGGCGGAACCAGTCGGACTCGACCGCCGCGAAGATCGGGAGGAACTCGTCGATCTCCTCCAGCGGCGAGCTGCGGACCACCGGCAGCGGGCCGGTGTTGTCCACGTCCGGCTCGAACGGGCCACGCAACGGCCGCCCCGGCCAGCCGTTGCCCCGGTCGCCGGGAGCGCCCTGCGGCCCGCCAGGCCAGTTGGGACTGCCGGGCGTGGGCGGCTGCCCGGGCCAGGACGTCTCAGCGGGGGCGCTGTTGTCGAAGGATCGGGGGGAGGCGAAGGAACCGGAATCGAACGGGTTCGGCCCGGTCGTGTTGCCGACGCCGAATCCACCGGAGGTGCTGGGGTCGAACGGGTTGGGGCCGGTCGTGTTGAAGCCACCGGAGGCGCTCGGGTCGAACGGGTTGGGCCCTGTCGCGTTCCCGGCTCCGAAGGCACCGGATTCGAACGGGCTGCGCCCGCCCGGGTCGAACGGATTGCGGTTGGGCCCGGTGTCGAACGGGTTGCTCCCGGCAGCCGGTTCGAACGGGTTGCGCGTGCCGAACGGGTTGGTGGTGGACCCGGTGTCGAACGGGCCGCGCTCCTGGCCACGTTCCGGAGCGGGTGGCGTACGGTCGAAGCCGCCCTGCTGGTTGTGCTGGTCGAAGTTCTCGAACCGGCCACGCCGCCACGGCTCGGGCGCGCCCATGCCAGGGGCGTCCGCGCCGAAGACCGGCGGGCGGCCCATCGTCTCGAACGAGGTGGGGCTGGCCAGCGCGGGCTGCCCGAACGCCGGAGCGGGCGGCAGGCCGTACTGCTGGGGGCCGCCGGGCAGCGCGGCGGGCTGCTGCGGCATGCCGGGGAACGCGGCGGGCTGGGAGAGCAGCGACTCGGGCAGCAGCACCATGGCGGTCAGGCCGCCCATGTCCTGCTGGCGCAGCTGCACCCGGATGCCGTGCCGCAGGGCCAGCCGGCCGACCACGAACAGGCCCATCCGGCGGGACACCGACACGTCCACGACGGGCGGGTTGGCCAGCCGCCAGTTGGCGGCGGCGAGCTCCTCGCCGGTCATGCCGATGCCGACGTCGCTGACGGAGATCATCAGTCCGCCGCCGTCGATCCGGTTGCTGGAGACGGCGACCTTGGTCTCCCGGGGAGAGAAGGAGATCGCGTTCTCGACCAGCTCGGCGACCAGGTGCACGACGTCGTTGACGGACTGGCCGACGACGGCGACGCCCGGCTGGATCTGGATGTTGACCCGCTCGTAGTTCTCCACCTCCGACAGCGAGGCGCGGACCACGTCCACCACGGGGACCGGCTGGCCCCACCGGCGGGCGGGCTCCTGCCCGGCGAGGACCAGGAGGTTCTCACTGTTGCGGCGCATGCGGGTGGCCAGGTGGTCCAGCTTGAACAGGTTGCCGAGCCGCTGCTCGTCCTGCTCACCCTGCTCCAGGCCCTCGATGAGGGACAGCTGGCGTTCCACCAGGGTCTGGGTGCGGCGGGACAGGTTGACGAACATCGAGTTGACGTTGCTGCGCAGCTTGGCCTCGTCGCCGGCCAGCCGGACCGCCTCGCGGTGGACCTCGTCGAAGGCCCGGGCCACTTCCCCGATCTCGTCGCTGGTGGTGACCCCGATCGGGAACACGTCGGGGGTCTCGGCGGACTCGCCCGACTCGCGCAGCCGCTGGACCGTGTCCGGCAGCCGGGAACCGGCGATCTCCAGGGCCTCCCGGCGCAGCCGGCGCAGCGGGCGGGTGAGCGAGCTCGCCACCAGGGCGGTGATGGCCAGCACGACGGCCAGCAGGACCAGGATCAGGACGCCGGAGATGATGGCGCTGCGCTGCTCGCTGTCCTGCAGCGACTGGCTGTGCGCGACCACCTGGGACCCGAGGTCCTTCTCCACTTCGCGCATCAGGTCGATGGTGGAGGAGGCCGCGTTGTACCAGCTGGAGGCGTCGTTGCTGCGGAGCAGGTCGAGGTTGCCGATGAAGGTGCCCGCGCGGACCTGGGCGAGCGCGAGCGCGCGCATCGAGTGCGTGCGCTCGACTTCGGGACCCTGCACCGTGCTCTTGTAGAGGGCGGCGATCGCGGGCGACGCCTCCTTCTGGAAGAGCACCAGGTCCGCGTCGTGGTTGCGGACGGCGGTGAGGAAGTCGGAGAGGTCGTCGTAGTCCAGCTTGCCCTTGGCGATGATCGCGACGGTCAGGATGCCGCGGCTCCTGGACAGGTTCTCCTTGGCCCGGCTGAGCGCGGTGAGCGCCAGGCTGTCGCCGAACAGCTGCTGGTCGGCGCCGCTGCGGCCGAGGTCCTCGTGGAGCACGCTGATGTCGGCGATCATGCGGGTGTACATGCCGATGGCGCCTCGGGCGGGCACCTGGCTGTTGATGAGGCCCTTACGGTGCCCCTCCAGGCCCTGCAGCCAGCCGGCGATGCGCTTGGCCTGGTTGAGCACGCGGGTGGGCTGCGACTCGTCCAGTTTCTGGAGGGACTCGATCACCCGGCCCCGGATGCCGTCCACCTTGGACTGCTGGTTGAGGACCTGGGTCTTCCGGTTGTTGCGGAAGCCCTCGGCGCTGTACATGGCCATCAGGTCGCGTTCTCTGGCCAGTTCGTGGTTGATCTCGTCCAGCTGGACCACGAGTTCGGCGACCTGGGTGAGCCGGCGGTACTCGGCCGACGTGCTGATCGCCGCGGTGAGCTGAACACCGGCGAACAGCACGCCGACGACCGTCGGCAGGAGGATCAGCGCGACCAGGCGGGAGCGCACCCGCCAGTTGCCCAGCCGCATAAACGCAGCGCGGGAGCCGGAGGAAGCCGCCGAAGCCGTGGGCTCCGGCCCGTTCCCTATCGCTCGGCCACCTCGCGGGTCGTGCGTTGTCACTGGCTTCTAAACCTCTCGCCTGTCACGCGTGTGCCTTCTGTGGCATCAGAAATTGGAACACACCATTACCAGATCGGCGAATCGCACATGATGCACGAATCCGGACGTACGGCATGTTATTACTTGGCAGCGACCTTCTCGATGACATCTGCGGCAACTCGCAACCCGTCCCGGCGGCGGATCTCCGCGCCCGCGGCGGCCAGGCGTTCACGCAGCTCGGTGTCGCCGAGCAGGCGGTCGAGCGCCGCGTAGAGTTCCTCGTCGGTGAAGGTGTAGGTGTTCAGGCGGACGCCGTAGCCGGTCTCGTGGACCCGCTGGGCGTTGTCGTACTGGTCCCAGAACAGCGGCAGCACGATCATCGGCTTGCCGAAGTGCAGCGCCTCGGTGGTGGTGTTGTTGCCGCCGTGGGTGATGACGAGGTCGACCAGCGGGATGATCTTAGTCTGCGGCACGAACTCCGCACCCCACATGTTGGGGGCGAGCTCGATCTCCGCGTGCAGCGGGCCCTTGGAGACGATGTACTTGTGCGGCGTACGGCCCAGCGCGTCGATCACCCGCCGCATCAGCTCCACATCGGCGGAACCCAGCGAGCCGAGCGAGAAGTAGATCAACGCCTCTCCACCGCGCTCGAACGGAAGCGTGAAAGCCTCATCGGTCTCGCGGACCGAGGAGTCCAGCCGGGTCCACGACGGGTCCAGCGGGCGCTCGGCGGTGTAGTCGATGATCTCGGGGTAGACGTAGAGGTTGGCGTCGCCCTCGTGGATGAAGTCCAGGTCCGGCAGCGGCGGGGCGCCCTGCTCGACCACCCAGGTGTTGAAGGCGGTCCAGATCTCCCGGTGGGTGCGGTCGTACTCGGCCCGGAACTCCGCCCAGCCGGTGCCGTCGGCGGGCAGGCCGGAGAAGACCGGGGCCACGCCGTCGCCGCGCACCTCCAGCGGGTTGCACGACATGATCCGGACGAACGGCACGCCCGCGGTCAGCAGCGCCGGGAAGGTGATGACGTTGTCCTCGACGATCACGTCCGGCTTGACCCGGGCGATGATGTCCTTCAGCTGCGGCTCGCAGTACTTCGCGCCGTCGATCAGGGCGTCCCAGATCGGCTTGGTGACCGTCTCCAGCTGCACCTGGGTGGACTTGCGGTATTCCGGCGCGGTGTCGCGGATGAAGTCCTTCCAGAACTGGCCCGCGTCCTGCTCCGCCGCGTCCTCGGCGGGCTCGGCCAGGTCGACCAGGTCCTCCTCGAACCCGAGGGCGGTCAGCTTGCCCTTCCAGGACGCCTCCGCGGCGAAGACCACCCGGTGCCCGCGGCGGCGCAGCACGTCGCCGATGCCGATGCAGTTGTTGGTGGGCCCGTAGGCGCTCTCCGGCATGAAGAGCACCGTGAGCGGCTGCTCAACCATTTCGTCTGTCTCCCGATCGCAATCGATGTCCGGTGGGGACGGCAGGGCGG
>NZ_BLAF01000026.1:66784-69739 GCF_009687885.1 Acrocarpospora pleiomorpha | reverse complement strand
GCGTCTTACTGAGCGGCCTGGACCTCGGTCGCCAGGCGGGTGTACTTCACCGAGTCCTCGCCGAGGTCGATGATCGACTCACCCTCCAGCAACTTCGCGGGCGTCATCGCGAGCGGCGGGTAGGACGCGAAGAGCGCGGGGTCCACGCTGTCCATCGCGGCCTTGTTCGGGACCTTGTAGAGGATGTTCGCGGACACCCAGCCGTGCACCTTCGGGTCCAGGATGTAGTTGATGAAGGCGTGCGCCGCCTCCTTGTTCTTGGAGGACTTCAGGATCACCATCGTGTCCGCCCAGAGGTCGCTGCCCTCGTTCGGGATGACGAACTTGACCTTCGGCTTGTCCGTCGGGCACCAGCCGTCCCAGGCCACGGCCATGGCCGCCTCGCCCTCCGCCACCTTCGTGCCGAAGGTGGTGTCGTCGAAGCCGAGCATGGTCGTCTTGGCCTTGAGCAGCAGATCCTTGGCCGCGGCCAGGTCGGCGTCGGAGGTCGTGTTGATCGACTTCTTGAGGGCCTTCAGCGCGGGCAGCGCGAGCCAGCGCTCGGTGGTCATCATGAGGACCTTGCCGACGGCCTTGCCCTTCGGGGCGAGGATGTCGTTCCAGCTGGTCGGCGGCGCGTCCACCAGGTCGGTGCGGTAGCAGATGCCGGTGGTGCCCCAGGTGTAGGGCACGGAGAAGACGTTGCCCTTGTCGTAGGACAGGTTGGCGGCCTCGGGGTAGAGGTTGGCCAGGTTCGGGATCAGCTCGGGGTGCAGGGGCTCGAGCAGCCCGGCCTCGTTGAGCGCCTGCGCGTACTGACCGGAGACGAAGACCAGGTCGAAGCTGGTGCTCTGGCCACCGGTCAGCTTGCCCATGATGTCTTCGTTGGTGGCATGCGGAGCGATCTTCAGATCGAACTTCAGATCCTTCTTGATCCGCTCGGGAAGGTCCGGCGGGCTGTACCCCTCCCAGATCGACATGGAGAGGCTCTGCTTGCTGAGATCAGCGTTGGGGTCGAGCTGAACCGTCGTGGCGCTAGGCGCCGCCGCTGCGGTGGGGTCCGGCGAGGTGCTTGATCCACCACACGCGGCCAGCGCGAGGACAAGTCCGGCGGCAGTGAAAGCAGCCGGCAGTTGACGGGTGTACCGGATACGGGACACGACCGCTACTCCTTCATAGGTGCCTTGATGCCTGCGAGCAGCAGACCAAAGAGGGAGTGTTGCAGCCCATATCAAGATAGATCAAGACTTTTCGGGACATTGTTAGCTGGACGTTCACGGTCCGATTTGAATCCGGATTCAGCTCACATCCCGGTTCACTTTGCGAACCCGGACAAATCACCATAAATCACCATTTAATGATCTTTATCTGGGCAAAGCTAAGGGCCATGTGCCGGTTCCAGCGCATGGCCCTAAATGCCTATTTTCTGCCTAGTACGGTCTCCCGTACGCCGACCGCACCGTCAGCACATATTCCACCAAAGTGATCAAAGTCGACTTGACCGCCTCCCGGGAACGCGCGTCCGTACGGATGACCGGAATGGTGGCGGCCAGCGACAGCGCCTCCCGCACCTCCTCCTCGGCGTGCAGGAACTGCCCGTCCCAGCCGTTCATCGCCACCACGAAGGGCAGCTGGGCCTCTTCGAAGTAGTCGATGGCGGGAAAGCTGTCGGCCAACCGGCGGCTGTCCACCAGCACGACCGCGCCGATCGCGCCCCGCACCAGGTCATCCCACATGAACCAGAAACGGTGCTGACCGGGCGTGCCGAACAGATACAGGATCAGGTCCTGGTCGAGGGAGAGCCGGCCGAAGTCCATGGCCACCGTGGTGGTGGTCTTGTTCGGCGTCAGCCCGAGGTCGTCGATGCCGGTGCTGGCATCGGTCATCACCGCTTCGGTCGTCAGCGGAAGGATCTCCGAGACGGCACCGACGAAGGTCGTCTTGCCCACGCCGAACCCGCCCGCCACGACAATCTTCGTCGAGGTCAGGCCGCGACTAGAGCCTGCGAAGTCCACTGAGCACCCTTTCGAGCAAATTGTGGTCTGGTTGTCCCTGGTTGAGCTGCGGCATGTGCAGGCGGACCAGACCCTCGTCGGCCAGGTCGGCGATCAGCACCCGCGCCACGCCGAGGGGGACCCGGAGCAGCGCGGAGATCTCCGCGACCGAACGCACGGAACGGCAGAGCGTCATGATCGCTTCCTGCTCGGGCTCGAGCATCGAGTAGTCATCGCTCATGAACGTCACCGTGGAGACCAACGTCTCCATCGCCAGATGGTAACGCGGTTCCGCACGTCCTCCGGTGACGGCGTACGGACGGAAGAGCGGCTCCTCCTCCATGCCCTCAGGTCCACGCATCACCGGACATCACCGGCGACTGGTCTGCAGCTCGGCCCGCAACGCCGGCGTGAGCGTCTGACCTGCGCGCTCGACCAGCAGCGTCATCTGGTAGGCCACCAGACCCATGTCGCAGTCCGGCGCCGCCAGCACGGTCAGGCAGGAGCCGTCGCTGATGGCCATCACGAGCACCAGGCCGCGCTGCATCTCCACCACGGTCTGGGTCACCTCGCCGCCGTCGAACACCCGGGAGGCGCCCGCCGTGAGGCTGAGCAGCCCGGCGGCCACCGCCGCCAGCTGGTCGGCCCGGTCCGGGGGAAAGCCGTCGGAGTTCGCCAGCCGCAGGCCGTCGGCGGAGACCACCACGGCGTGCGCGACGCCGGGGGTGCCGCTCACGAACTCGGTGATCAGCCAGTCGAACCTGCGCGCCTCGACGCTCAGCTCGCTCACGAGCCCTCCCTCTCATTCGCCGATCCGTCGGCCGGTTCGCCGGCCACTTCCGCGCGGCCCCGCCGTACGCCCTGCTGGAAGCTGGAGAACCGATCCCGCACCGCTTCCGGCGAGACCGGCGGGGACGCGGCGGGCGGGGAACTCGCGGCGTTCACCGATCCTGGCACCAGATTCGCCCGGGGCGTGCGGCGG
>NZ_BLAF01000026.1:0-66619 GCF_009687885.1 Acrocarpospora pleiomorpha | reverse complement strand
GGGCAGCCCCGCCGGCGTCACCCCGCCCGCGGCCGGCTCGTTGGCCGCCGCCGCCGCGCGATAGCCGGTGTCCGCGCTGGACCGCCAGGCACTCTGCGGCGGTACGGCCTGCGGCGGCATGGGCACGCCCTGGGGCGGCGTGCTCTGCGGCGGCACGACCGGGGGCTTCGGGTCCGGAGGGCGGAACCAGGCCGACTCCACCGAGGCGAAGATCGGCAGGTACTCGTCGCCGCGTTCCAGCGACTCCGCGCGCGGCTCGTACGACGGCGCGCCCAGCACCGGGAACGCCCCCGAATGCTCGGTGAAGGCGGGGAACGCGGCGGTGGTCTCCCCCGCCGACTCCGGCCGGGGCGGCGCCCCGAACGCCGACCACCCGTTGGAGGAGGCCGGCTCCCTGGGCATCTGCCGCGGCACCTGACCGGGCATCTGGCCTGGCATCTGTCCGGGCATCTCCCGTGGCGGTTCCTGCGCCGTCACCGGCCTGCGCACCGGCAGGCCGCTGGTGGTCGTGGGCGTATGGAACGCGCCGGAGGGCTCGATGGCGGCGGGCGTCGGCCAGGCCGGAACCTCGCCGTATCCGGTGGCCACCGGCTTGGCGTCCGGGTTGGCGATCAGCTCCGCCGGGAACAGCACCATCGCGATCAGCCCGTTCGCGTCACCCGGCCGCAGCTGCACCCGGATCCCGTGCCGCTGCGCCAGCCGGCCGACCACGAACAGGCCCATCCGCCGGGAGACCGACACGTCCACGGTGGGCGGCTCGGCCAGCCGCCGGTTGATCTCCATGATCTCCTCGGGGGCCAGCCCGATGCCGGTGTCGCTGACCGCGAGCAGGACCGCGCCGCCCTCGATCGGGCTGCTGGAGACGATCACCTTGGTGTCCCGCGAGGAGAACGCGACCGCGTTCTCGACCAACTCCGCGACCAGGTGCACCACGTCGTTCGCCGCGTGCCCGGCCACGGCCGCGGACCGGTGCACCCGCACCGTGACCCGCTCGTAGCCCTCGACCTCCGACAGCGACGCCCGGACCACGTCCACCAGGCGGGCGGGCTGGCTGCGCTTGCGCGCGGGCTCGTGCCCGGCCAGCACCAGCAGGTTCTCACTGTTGCGGCGCATGCGGGTGGCCAGGTGGTCCAGCTTGAACAGGTCGGCGAGGCGGGTGCCGTCCTGCTCGCCGCGTTCCAGGCCGTCGATGAGCGAGATCTGCCGCTCCACCAGGGTCTGGGTCCGGCGGGACAGGTTGACGAACATCGCGTTGACGTTGTTGCGCAGCTGCGACTCCTCGGCGGCCAGCCGGACCGCCTGCTGGTGCACCTCGTCGAAGGCCTGCGCCACCTCGCCGATCTCGTCGGCGCTGTCCACGGTGACCGAGTGGTCGTCGGCGGGCTGCTGGGGCTCGCTCGCCTCGCGCATCCGCCGCACCACCTCGGGCAGGCGGATCCCGGCGATCTCCAGGGCCTCGGCCCGCAGTCGCCGCAGCGGGCGCACCATCGAGCGGGCGATGAGCACGGTGGTGGCCAGCACCAGCAGGATCAGCACGAGGATGAGGCCGCCCGCGATGAGGGCGCTGCGCTGCTCGGCGGACTGCAGGGCGGAGGCCCGGCCCAGCACCTGGTCGGCCACCTGCCGCTCCACGCCCTTGAGCGCCTCCAGGGCGACGGTGTTGTCCTTGAACCACTCCTGCGCGGTGATCACCCGGCCGGGGATCGGGCGCAGCGCGTGGTTGCGGGAGCCGAGCGCGACCGCCCACGCCTTGGTCATCTCCACGTCCCTGGCGGCCGGCACGCTGCGGGCGGCGTAGAAGGCCGTGAACGCGGCCGTGTCGGCCTCGGCGTTGAACGCGGTGGTGTAGCCGGCCTGCCGGGACCAGGAACCGAGGAAGCGCTGCAGGTCGTCGGGGGTGAAGGCCTGGCGCGGCTCCAGCAGCTCCGTGGTCAGCACGGCGCGCTGCTGGGAGGCCTCGTCCTTGGCGTGGGCCAGCGCGGACAGGGCCCGCGAGGCGGCGACCACCTGCGGGTCGTCGCTGATCTCGCCGAGCTCGTCGTGCAGGCGCAGGATGGTGGCGATGGCCTGGCCGTAGTCGAAGAAGACCGAGGTCGCCTCGTCCTTGTCGCGTTCCGCGGCGTGGCTGTCGGCGATGACCTCCAGCCGGTTGAGCGTCTGCTTGGCCTCCTCGGCGGCGCGCTCGCCGTAGGACTCGTCGATCTGCTTGACGTCGTCGATGGAGGCGGCCAGCAGGCGGTCGACGGCGGCCTTCTGCTGGTTCAGGTCGTATTGCTGCTGCTGGAGGACGCGGCCGGGATCGCGGAGCGAGGCGCGCACGCCGGTCAGGCCGTCCAGCCAGGCCGTGCGGTCGCGTTCGGTCCCGAGCTGCTGGCTGAGGTCGCGCAGCCGGGCCGCGTACTCGGCGGCGGTCAGGGTGCGTTCGTTGGCGGCGATGATGTCGACTGATTCGGTGACTCGGATGCCCGCCAGGATGACGGCGATCAGGGTCGGCGCGAGGATCAGGGCGGTCAGCCGGGTTGGCACGCGCCAGTTCCGCAGCGCGAAGCGTTTGGCCCGTTCCCGTTCTCCGGTCTTTTGTTCCGTACTCACCGGCCCCCGCTAAAACGTCAAATGCCATTGCTAGACAAGCGCGGACAATTCGACCACAAGGTCACGATGGTAAGAGGCCTTACCGATACAAGGGACGCAATCGTTACCAACTGGTAAGAGGAATGATCCCAAGGCACAGGACCGGACAGAAGATCATCTAAGTGCGATAAGCACCTGTTCCCGCACTTGGGTGCGCTGCTGCTCGTCCAGGATGGGCCGGCCGGCCCGGTCCACCACGTAGAAGACGTCCACCGCCTCCGCACCCAGCGTCTCCACCCGCGCCGCGCGCACGTCCAGGCCACAGTCCCCGAAGGCCCTGCCGATCTTCCACAGCAGGCCGGGGCGATCGTGCGCGCGCACCTCGACCACGGTGGCCGTGCTGGAGGCGTCGTCCACCAGCGTCACCCGCGGCGGCGCCACCGGCACCCGGGGCGGGCGCAGCGATCGGGTCCTGCGGGCCAGCCGCTGCTCGATGTCCAGGCGCCCGGCCAGCACCAGGCGCAGGTCCGCCTCCAGGGTCGCCGGGTCGGGGGGCGAGCCGTACTCGGGGACCACCGCGAACTCGATCACGGCCGTGGAGCCGGCCGAGGCGGCGGAGGCCGAGCGCACCACCATCCGGTGCGCGGCCAGCACCCCGGCCGCGCGCCACAGCAGTCCCGGCCGGTCCGGGGCGACCACGGTGACCGCGCCGCCGTTGACCCGGATCGCGCCGCCGCCGTGCCGGGCCAGCGACGCCTGCTCCTGCGACAGGCTCGGCGCGGGCGCGGGCGGGGTGCCGTTCAGCGCGGACCTGACCCGGCGCACCAGGTCGGAGACCAGGGAGGCCTTCCAGCTGTTCCAGGCGGCCGGCCCGGTGGCCTGGCCGTCGGCGACCGCCAGCGCGGCCAGCAGGTCGAGCACCTCGCGGGTGCCGACCGCGCCGGCCACCCGGGAGATCGTCATCGGGTCGTCCAGGTCGCGGCGGGTCGCGGTCTCCGGCAGCAGCAGGTGGTGGCGGACCATGGTGGCCAGCACGTCCACGTCGGCGGCGGGCAGCCCCATCCGGGTGGCGATGTCGCGGACCACCACCTCGCCGGTGCTGGAGTGGTCGCCCGGCCAGCCCTTGCCGATGTCGTGCAGCAGCGCGCCGATCAGCAGCAGGTCGGGGCGGGACACCTCGCGGGTGAAGGCGGCGGCTCCGGCGGCCGTCTCGATCAGGTGCCGGTCCACGGTGTAGGTGTGGATCGGGTTGCGCTGCGGGCGGTGCCGTACCCGCTCCCAGTCGGGGATCAGCCGGACCAGCACGCCCGCCTGGTCGAGTTCCTCCCACACCGGCACGGCCGCGCGGCCCGCGCCGAGCAGGCCGACCAGGGCGTCCCTGGCATCGTCCGGCCAGGGCACCGGCAGCGGCGGGGACTGGGCGGCCAGCATGCTCACGGTGGCCGGGGCCAGCGGCAGCCCGGCTTCTGCGGCGGCCGCGGCGGCGCGCAGCACCAGGACGGGATCGTTGCGGGGGCTGACGCCGCGCGCCAGCACCACCTCGCCGCCGTGCTCCACCACGCCGTCGGCGAGCGGGCGGCGGCCGCGCGGGGCGGGCCCGGACAGCAGCCGGTCCACCGTCCGCCAGGTGGCGTCGAAGGCGTGCGCGATCGTGCGCCCGGCCTCGGCCAGGCGGCGCATCAGCGCCTCGGCGTCCAGCAGGCCGAGCGTGCCGGCCACCGCGTCCTGCTCCTGCAGCACCAGCCGGTCGGTGCCGCGCGCGGTGACCAGGTGCAGCCCGTGCCGGATGTCCAGCAGCAGCTCGTACGCCTCCCGCACCCGGGGCCCGGGGGCGGAGGCGACCCAGGCGGCGGCCACGGCCTGCATCGCCTGCACGTCGCGGATGCCGCCGCGCGCGTCCTTCAGATCGGGTTCGAGCAGGAAGGCCAGCTCCCCGCTGGAGTCGGCCCGGTGGTCGGCGGCCTCCCGCAGCTCGCCCAGGCGCCGCCGCGAGTCGGCCCGCCACTCCACCAGTACGGCTTCGCGCGCGGCCCGGGTGAGCTCGGGATCGCCACTGATGTGCCGGGCCTGGATGAGGCCGAGCACGGCCTTCAGATCCTCCCGGGCCACCTTGGCGGCCTCGTCGACGGTGCGGACCGAGTGGTCCAGGCCGATCCCGGAGTCCCAGATCGGGTACCAGATGCGGTCGGCGATCTGGGCGACGTCGTCGCGGCCGTTGTGCAGCAGGACCAGGTCCAGGTCACTGCCGGGGGCCAGCTCCCCCCGGCCCAGGCTGCCGACGGCGACGAGCGCGACCCCGCTTCCCGCGGTGGCGCGCTCGCCGCCTCTCTCGATTTCGGGGAGCCCGCTCTTCCCGTTCCGCTGGCTGATCGCCGTGCGGAACAGATCGGTGAGCCAGCGGTCGATATCCGCGGCCCGCTCCTTGCGGGCCGCGGCGAACGAGCGAGCTTCCCCTCTCATCATTCGGTTACAGCGCCTCCGGCCCGCGTTCACCGGTGCGGACACGGATCACCGTGTCCACCGGCACGGACCAGACCTTGCCGTCGCCGATCTTGCCGGTCTGGGCGGCCTTGACGATGACGTCGATGACGTCCTCGACGTCGTCCTCCTCGGTCAGCACCTCGACCCGGACCTTGGGCACCAGGTCGACCTGGTACTCGGCGCCGCGGTAGACCTCGGTGTGGCCCTTCTGGCGGCCGTAGCCGCTGGCCTCGCTGACCGTGAGGCCCTTGACGCCGAACTGCTCGAGAGCGGCTTTGACGTCGTCGAGTTTGAACGGCTTGATGATTGCGGTGATGAGCTTCATGCGTCCACCTTCTTGGCCTCAGCCGGAACCGCCGGCCCGTTCGAGGAGGTTACGCCCGAGGAGTGGATCGTGCCGAGGTCGTAGCCGGTCTCGGCGTGGGTGGTGATGTCGATGCCGGTGACCTCTTCCTCCTGCGTGATCCGGAAGCCCATCGTCTTGTCGACGATCTTGCCGAGGATGTAGGTCACGACGAAGGAGTACAGGCCGACCGCCACCGGACCGAGGATCTGGACGCCCAGCTGGGAGATCGGACCGCCGACGAGGATGCCCTTCTCCTGGCCGTCGGCGAACGGGTAGGCCGCGACGAAGCCGAGCGCGACCGCGCCGATCACGCCGCCGACCAGGTGCACGCCGACCACGTCGAGGGAGTCGTCGTAGTTGAGCTTGTACTTCAGGCCCACGGCGAAGGCGCAGATGCCACCGGCGAGGATGCCGATGACGGCGGCCGCCCACGGGTCCACGAAACCACAGGCAGGGGTGATGGCGACGAGGCCGGAGACCGCGCCGGAGGCGATGCCGAGGGTGGTGGAGTGGCCGTCGCGCACCTTCTCCACGATGATCCAGGTGCCGGCCGCGACAGCGGTCGCGATCTGGGTGTTCATGAAGGCGAGTCCGGTGGTGCCGTCGACCGCCAGCTCGGAGCCGGCGTTGAAGCCGAACCAGCCGAACCACAGGATGCCGGCGCCGAGGAGCACCAGGGTCAGGTTGTGGGGGCGCATCGGATCCTTGCCCCAGCCGGACCGCTTGCCCAGCACCAGCGCGAGCGCGAGCGCCGCGGCACCGGCGTTGATGTGCACGACCGTGCCACCCGCGAAGTCCTCGATGCCGAGGTTGGCCAGCCAGCCGCCGCCCCAGACCCAGTGGGCGACCGGGAAGTAGACCACCGTGGCCCACAGCGCGGAGAAGACCACCCACGCGCCGAACTTGGCCCGGTCCGCGATGGCGCCGCTGATCAGGGCAACGGTGATGATCGCGAAAGTGAGCTGGAAGGCCGAGAAGACCAGGTTGGGCATCCCGGTGCCGTCGTCCTTGGTGGCTGTCTCAACGAGGCCGGTGAGTCCCCAGTTGTCCAGACCGCCGACGAGCTTGTTGACGATGCCCGTCCCGTCCCCGGCGGCGTCGAAGGCGAGCGAGTGACCATACAGGACCCAGGCCACCGTCACCACGACGATACTGACCCAGGACATCATCATCATGTTCAGGACACTCTTTGCCCTGGTCATGCCCCCGTAGAAGAAAGCGAGACCTGGAGTCATCAGCAACACGAGTGCTGTCGCTGTGATCATCCAGGCAGTGGAGCCGGTATCGATTTCCATCGACGCGGCCCTCCTTCCCATTGGCGTGTGGCCGGTTATCACGTGCGCAGTGGGCTTCACCCAGGCTTCATTGACCGGCTGGCACACTGACGTATTCGGACGAGCGCGCCTCCGCCACCGGCTCTCACCGACCGCTCGGGTCCTCTTCCGTGGGCGCCAGCGTGTTCTTCTGCCGTTTCAGGTCACGACGTGGCGTGTTTCACATCTGTGAAACTCGTTTGTGGCATGTTTCGGGAAGGTTTCGGATCGTGTGGAAAGACAAAAACGCGCACCCCCAAAGGGGTGCGCGTTGGTAAAGCCCTGGTCAAGCCGCCGCGTGGGCCATCTTCCGCAGCCGGGCCAGCGCGTCGCGCTCCACCCGGCGGGCCCGGTCCCTGCCGATGCCATACCGCTCGCCGACCTCGGTGAGGGTGTGCTCGCGGCCGTCCACCAGGCCGTAACGCCAGCGCAGCATCTCCCTGGCCTGACCCTCCAGGCCGGTCAGCCACTGCTCCAGGCGCTCCTTCTCCAGGGTGGCCATGGCCTGCTGCTCGGGGTCGGCCCAGGTGTCGTCGGCGATCATGTCGCCGAGCTCGGTCTCGTCCTCGTCGCCCACGCCCAGTTGCAGCGAGACCGGGTCGGAGGCCCAGCGGCGCAGCTCCCTGACCCGCTCGATCGGCAGGTCCAGCACCTCGGCCAGATCCACGTCGGTGGGTTCGGTGTCGAATTCGGCGAGCATGTCCCGGCGCACCCGCATCAGCCGGGTCATCTGCTCACCCGCGTGCGTCGGCAGCCGCACCGGTCTCGCCTGCTCGTGGATGGCGCGCCCCACCGACTGCCGGATCCACCATGTCGCGTATGTCGAGAATTTGTAGCCACGCCGATAGTCGAATTTCTCCACCGCGCGCACCAGGCCCAGGTTCCCCTCCTGCACCAGGTCGATCAGCGGCATGCCACGCCCCGAGTATTTCCGTGCCACCGCCACCACCAGCCGCAGGTTGGCCTGGATGAACTCGTCCTTCGCCCGGTGGCCGGAGACCGCGATGCGTTCCAGCTCCTCGTCCAGCGCGTCACCCAGCTTGGGCTCCGCGTCACCGGAGTCGAGCAGCTGTTCCGCGAAGAGGCCGGCCTCGATGCGTTTGGCGAGCTCCACCTCCTCCTCCGCGGTCAACAGCGGCACACGCCCGATCTCGGCCAGATAGGTTCCCAGCAGATCCCGGTCCGCTACCTCTCCCGTGCGATTCCCCGTCGCCATTTCGATGGCACCTCGTTCCGCCGCGGCATGATTCTGCATGATTCATCAACGCTTCGTCCTGCAACGACCAACGGATCGATCAGGGCAAAGATTCCCTTAACAAATACGACCCGGGAACGGTTTTGGTTTCCTCCTACAGGAGGATGCGCACCCGGAATTCCGGCCGTCTGCCCGGGGAATCGGGAATCAAACGACGCGCCGTCCCGCCTGCCACACCTGTGCGACCAGCGGAACTCCCGGCCGGTAGGCCAGATGCACGTACGAGGGCGCGTCCAGGATGACGAGATCCGCGCGGGCGCCCTGCCCCAGCGTCCCGACGTCGGCGCGCCGCAGCGCCGCCGCCCCGCCCCGGGTCGCCGCCCGCACCGCCTCCAGCGGCGTCATGCCCATCTCCCGTACGGCCAGCGCCACGCAGAACGGCATCGAGGAGGTGAACGAGGAGCCCGGATTGCAGTCCGTCGCCAGCGCCACCGTCACTCCGGCGTCGAGCAGCCGCCGCGCGTCCGGATAGGGCGAGCGGGTCGAGAACTCCGCCCCCGGCAGCAGGGTGGCCACCACCCCGCTGGCGGCCAGCAGGTCCACGTCCTGGTCGCTCAGGTGGGTGCAGTGGTCGGCCGAGGCCGCCCCCAGCTCGCAGGCCACCCGCACCCCCGGCCCCTCCCCCAGCTGGCCGGCGTGCACCCGGGCCTGCAGCCCGGCCTTCAGCCCGGCGGCCAGGATCTCCCTGGTCTGGTCCTCGTCGAACGCGCCGCGCTCGCAGAACACGTCCACCCACTTGGCGTACGGCGCGCAGGCGTCCAGCATCGGGCCCGCCGCCAGCCGCACGTAGCGGTCGGGGTCGCCGTCCGGGACGACGTGGGCTCCCAGGTAGGTGGTCTCGGGGGTGAACGCGGAGGCGATCTCCAGGGATCTGCGCTCGTCCTCGACGGTCAGGCCGTACCCGCTCTTGATCTCCATGGTGGTGGTGCCCTGGGCGATCATCTCCGAGACCAGCGCGGCGGTGTTGGCGGCCAGCGCCGGGGTGGTGGCCGCGCGGGTGGCGGCCACGGTGGTGCGGATGCCTCCCGCCGAGTACGGCCGGCCCGCCATCCTGGCCGCGAACTCGGCGGTGCGGTCCCCGGCGAAGACCAGGTGGGCGTGGCTGTCCACGAAACCCGGCAGGATCGCGCGGCCGTCCACGTCCACGTTGCGGTCGGCCAGCGGGGCGTCGGCGGCTTCCCCCACCCAGACCACGGCGCCGCTCTCGACGACCAAGGCGGCGTCGGTGATCTCCTCCCGCTCCGGATCGCCGGTATAGAGCTGCCCGATCCCATGGAACAGCGTTGCCGTCATCGTCCCCACCTGAACGTCCCCCACCCTGAATTCCGGCCGCTCAGCCGCGGACCGCGTCGATGGCGGTCCGCAGCAGCGCGCCGACCTCGCCCAGCGTGTGCCTGCCGTCCTCGACGATCCGCCGCCCGCCCGACACCACCGAGCTGACATCCGCCCCGATCGCCGCGAACATCACCGATTCCACCGCCGAACCGGCGGTCGTGCCAGCCGTACGGACCGAGTCGAGCCGGACCGTGACCAGATCGGCGTGCGCGCCCGGGAGCAGGAAGCCGGCGTCGGGGAACCCGAGCGAGGCGTGGCCCGCGGCGGTGGCGGCGTTCAGCAGTTCCGCGGCCTGCCAGTGGCCGCGTTCCTGGGTGGCCAGGCGCTCGTTCAGCTCGACCGCGCGGGCTTCCTCGAACAGGTCCACGATCGCGTGGCTGTCGGAGCCGAGGGTGATCGGGCAGCCCGACTCGCGCAGGTGGCGGGCGGGTCCGATGCCGTCGGCCAGGTCGCGTTCGGTGGTCGGGCACATGCAGACGTGCGTGCCGGAGCCGGACAGCAGCGCGATGTCCTCCTCCGACAGGTGGGTGGCGTGCACGGCCGTGGAGCGCGGGCCGAGCGCGCCGTGCTCGTGCAGCACCCGGACCGGGGAGGCGGCGTAGGCGGCCACGCAGGCGTCGTTCTCGGCGCGCTGCTCGGAGACGTGCGCGTGCAGCGGGCCCGCCTGCCGGTGCGCGAACTCCACCACCGTGGGCATCTGCTCGGGCGGGACCGCGCGCACGGAGTGGATGGCGGCGCCGATCTCCACGTCCTCCTCGCCGTGGTAGGCGGCGGCCAGCTCCTCGGCGCGCTCGGCCCAGCGGTGCGCGTTCCCGTCGCCGAACCGCACCTGCGGGCCCTGCAGCGCGGCCCCGAATCCGCCGGTCAGGTAGCAGGTGTCCAGCATCGCGACGCGCAGCCCGGCCTCGCGCGCGGCCTGGATCAGCGCGTGGCCCATCTCGTTCCCGTCCTTGTACGGCGTGCCGTCGGGACCGTGGTGGACGTAGTGGAACTCGCCGACGGAGGTGATTCCGGCCAGCGCCATCTCGGCGTACACGGCCTTGGCCAGGGCGTAGTAGTTGTCGGGGTCGAGGCGGGCGGCCACCGCGTACATCTGCTCGCGCCAGGTCCAGAACGAGCCGCGTTCGGTCTGGGTGTGGCCGCGCAGCGCCCGGTGGAAGGCGTGCGAGTGCGCGTTGGCGAGGCCCGGGATGGTGAAGCCGGGGAGGCGCACCGCGCCGGGCGGGGGGTCGGCGTGGCGAGTGACGTCGAGGATCCAGCGGCCCTCGATCGTGATCAGGACGCCGGAGATGACCTCGCCGGGGGGAAGCCAGGCCAGTTCGCACCAGTAGCGGGTCATATCGCCTCCCCGCACAAGTCGGCCAGGACCCCCGCGAGGGCGGTGGCCCCGGCCGCGCAGTCGCCAGGCTCGTAGCGGGTCATGCCGCCTCCCCACACAGGTCGGCCAGGACGGCCGCGAGGGCGGTGACCCCGGCGGCGCAGTCGCCGGGCTCGGCGAACTCGGCGGGCGAGTGGGAGACACCTGTGGGGTTGCGGACGAACAGCATCGCGGCGGGGATCCCGGCGGAGGCGAGGATTCCGGCGTCGTGACCGGCTCCCGTCGGCAGGATCGGGGCGGGGTCTCCGGCGATGGCGGCCACGCGGTCGCGCAGCGCGGCCGGGAAGGCGACTTCCGGGGTCCAGGATTCGCAGACGACCTCCTGGCCTTCGGAGAGTTCGGCCACCAGGCGGCGCACCGCGTCCTCGTCCGCGCCCCGGGCGTCCAGCCAGGCCGAGACCAGGGACGGGATCGCGTTGGCGTTGTTCGGCTGGATCAGAACCTTGCCGAAGGTGGCGACCACGCCCAGTTTTTCCGCGACCTCGCGGGCGGACAGCACCGCCTGCGCGTACCTGAGCGTCGGGTCGTTCCGGTCGGCCAGGGCCGTCGTGCCGGCGTGGTCGGCGGTGCCGTGGAAGTCGAAGCGCCAGCGGCCGTGCGGCCAGATCGCGGCGGCCACCCCGACCGGCGCGGTCAGCGCCCGGCCCTGTTCGATGTGCAACTCCACGAACACGCTCACCCGGGCGAGGGTCTCCCGGTCCCGGCCGAGCGCGGCGGGGTCGCGGCCCTGGGCGCGCATGACCTCGGCCAGCGTGACCCCGTCGTCCCCGGTCAGGCCGCGCGCCCGCTCGGGCGGCAGGATGCCGGTGAGCAGCCGGGATCCGACGCAGGGCACACCGAACCTGGCGCCCTCCTCGTCGCTGAAGCTGACGATCCCGAGCGGGCGACTCGGCGTGAAGCCGCTCGCCCGGAGCGCGTCCACGGCGTGGAAGGCCGACACCACGCCCAGCGGCCCGTCAAAGGCGCCACCCTCACGCACGGAGTCCAGATGACTGCCGGTGACGACACCGGGTTTCCTGTCCGGGTCTCCCCACCAGGCCCAGAGGTTGCCGTTGCGGTCCTCGTGCCGGTCCATGCCGCGCGCGTCGGCCTCCTGCCGGAACCACTCACGAAGCTCCAGCTCAGGCGGCGACCACGCGTCACGCTGGTAACCACCGGTCCGGCCATTCCTCCCGATCCCCGCTAGCACTTCGAGCATGCTTCCTACCCTAGTGAATGAAACCATTCAGCGACATGGCCGATCCTCCGGATCGGCGGGCTCGGCCGCGACATACGACCTACGGCGCGGCGGTTGCCCAGATGGCTTCGGGAGCTGCGTTTCTCGGTCCAGACACGGGCGCGGGACGTACGACTATTGGTGCGGGGGTTGCGCGGAGGGGCGGATGGTTATTTCGGTGAGGTGGGCGTCTGGGGAGGTGGTGACCGCGGCCAGGACTGCGCGGGCGACCGAATCCGGGGTCAGGTAACGATCCGGCTGGAACTCGCCGCCTTCCTGTTCGCGCACCTCGCGTTGCATGTCGGTGGCCATACGGCCCGGGTAGATCGTGGTGACGCGGATGCCGTGGGGCGCTTCTTCCTGGCGGAGCACGTCGGCGAAGGCGCGGAGGGCGAACTTGCTCGCGGCGTAGGAGACCCAGCCGGGGTGGGCCCGCAGGCCGGCGCCGGAGTTGATGATCACGACGTGACCCCGGGTGGCGCGCAGTTCGGGCAGCAGGAGACGGGTGAGTTCGGCGACCGCGATGACGTTCAGCTCGTAGGTGGCACGCCAGACCTCGGCCGGGGTGTCCTCGACGCTGCCCAGCTTGACCATGCCCGCGCTGTGCACCAGCAGGTCCACCCGGCCGACCCCGGCCACATCGAACGGGCTGAGCGCGGTCAGGTCCACCGACAGCGGGCGGGCGTCGAGTTCCGCGCACATCAGGGCAAGGTCCGCTCCCCCGCGCCCGCCGAGAACGAGGTCGTAGTCCGGGGCCAGGGCGCGGGCGATCGCCGCTCCGAGACCGCGCGAGGCACCGGTGACCAGGGCCGTTGGACGTTCGCTCATACCGGCAAGCTTATCGCGTTGACGTGATCATTCAAATTTGTATATAAATTTGAGCATGTCCTCTACCCGGATACTCATCCTCGGCACCCTGCTGGACGGCCCGTTGCACGGCTACGAGGTGCGCCGCCGCCTCGAGCTGTGGGGGGCGAGCCACTGGGCCAACGTGGCCTTCGGGTCGATCTACCACGGCTTGGCCAAGATGGCGGAGGAGGGCCTGCTCACGGTGGTCGAGCAGGGCAAGGGCGGGAAGACCGTCTACGAGCTGACCCCGGACGGCCGGCTGGAGTTCCAGCGGCGGCTACTCACCTCCTGGTGGGAGATCCAGCCCATCGTGGACCCGTTCCAGGTCGCGCTCACCTTCATGGACCGCCTCGCGCCCGCGGATCTGGTGGTCGCCATGGAGGCCAGGGCCGAGCAGTTGCGGGCGGCCATCTCGATGACCGAGCGGGCGATGGGCGGCAAGCAGGCCTTCGGCGCGCCCCGGCACGTGGACGAGTGCCTGCGGCTCAACGCCGCCCAGCTCACCGCCCAGCTCGCCTGGGTGAGCGAGGCGATCGGGCGGGTGAAGGACGGGGAGCTTCCCTAGCAGCGGAACTTCGCGGAATTGTCGGTGGTGGCAGGCAGGATGAGGGCATGCCGGCGGCCGGAAAACCCCTTGACCCTCACGCCGGGTAACCCCTCATGCTGGCAATCCCCCTGAATACGGAGTAAATATGATCATCGAAGCGAATGATCTTCGTAAGACCTTCATCGCCAAACGTGGCCGCGGCAAGACCGAGGAAGTCCAGGCCGTGCAGGGCATCGACCTGGGCGTCGAGGCGGGTGAGATCTTCGCGGCGCTGGGTCCCAACGGCGCCGGGAAGACCACGACGGTCCGGATGCTGGCCACCTTCACCGCCCCCACCTCCGGCACGGCCAGGGTGGCCGGGTTCGACGTGGTGAAGGAGGCGGCCAAGGTCCGGGAGAACATCGGTTACGTCAGCCAGGCGGGCGGGGTTGACGACAACGCCCCGGGTCTGGAGAGCCTGATGCTGGCGGCCAGGCTCAGCGGCATGTCGCGTAAACAGGCCAGGATCAGATCCGACGAGCTGTTGCAGGCGTTCAGCCTGTCCGAGATCGCCAACCGCCCGGCCAAGACCCTGTCCGGCGGACAGAAGCGCCGGTTCGCGCTGGCCATCGGCCTGGTGACCAAGCCGCCGCTGGTCTTCCTGGACGAGCCGACCACCGGTCTCGACCCGCAGAACCGGGCGAACCTGTGGGACGAGGTGCGCGACCTGCGCGCCCAGGGCACCAGCGTGCTGCTGACCACCCACTATCTGGACGAGGCCGACGCGCTCTGCGACCGGCTGGTCATCATCGACCACGGCAAGATCGTCGCTGAGGGCACGCCCACCGAGCTCAAGAAGGAAGTGGCGGGCGACGTCGTCACCCTGAGGCTCAAGGGCATCGACGAGGCGCGCGAGCTGCTGGCCGCCCAGGACTACATCAAGGAGGTCCGCGCGGAGGATGACGTGCTGCGCGCCTACCTGGACGACGGGGAGCACGGGCTGCCGCATCTGCTGCGGGCGCTCGAGGAGCGCAACCTCACCCTCGACTCGATCTCGCTGGATCGGGCCACGCTCGACGACGTCTTCCTCCGCCACACCGGCCGCTCGCTCCGCGACGCCGCCTGAACCTCGAAGGATTTCCCCCCATGCTTCGCCATACGTCCCTTTTCCTGGGCTACGAGCTCCGGTTCCTGCTCCGCAATCCGGTCTGGCCGGTGTTCGGCATCGTGCAGCCGGTCATGTATCTGATCTTCTTCGCGCCGCTGCTGGGCAGCACGACCCCGAGTGGGTCGATGCCCGAGGTGCTGGCCATGTTCACGCCCGGCTCGATGATGATGATCGCCCTGTTCGGGTCGCTGTTCGCCGGGTTCGGGCTGATCAACGAGACCCGCAACGGCGTGCTCGAGCGGCTCGCGGTCAGTCCGGCCTGGCCTCCGGCGATCATCCTCGGCCGGGTGGCCAAGGACATGATCACCCTGGTGCTCCAGGCCATCCTGGTGATGGGCGTGGCCATGCTGATGGGCCTGCGGATCGGGCTGCTGGCCTTCCTGATCATGCTCGCCCTGATGGCCACGACCGGCCTGTTCGCCGCCAGCCTCTCCTACGGCCTGGCGCTGGCGCTCCGCGACGAGAACGGCATGTCGCAGATCGTGCAGTTCTTCGCCATGCCGCTGACCCTGATCGCGGGCCTGTTCCTGCCGATCTCGCTCGGGCCCGACTGGCTGCAGACCGCCGCCAGGTTCAACCCGCTCTACTACGGCGTCGAAGCCGGTCGCGCGCTCTTCCGGGATGATCTGTCCGACAGCACCATCCCCACCGCTTTCGGCCTGCTCGCCGTCCTCGCCGTGATCACCCTGATCTGGTCGATGCGCTCTCTCCGCAAGATGGCGGGGTGACGAAGACCCCCTGTTGCTCGGTCATCCGCTCGTACTCCTCCAGGCGAGCCTGAGTTCGCAGCGGCGCCGCGTCGGCCATGGCCTCCACCAGCACCATGGCCAGGGCCAGCGGCGCCGCATGCGAATCGAACACCAGCCGCTCCCCCACCGGCGCGTCCAGGATCACGTCGGCGGCGAACGGCGCATCGGCCCGATCCGTGATCACCGCCACCCGCAACCCCAGCTCCCGCGCCAGCTCCAATGCCGCCACGGCCTCCACCGGATACCTCGGCAGCACCACCGCCAGCACCCAGGCCGCCCCCGCCCGCCGCGCGGCGTGCAACCCATCCGCCAGCTCCGACCCCCCATGGGTCAGCAACCGCACATCCGGATGAATCCGCCGCGCGAAATACGCGAACGTCGTCGCCAGCCCAGTCGACACCCGCACCCCCACCACCGGCAAAGGCTCCGACCCCGCCAACGCCACCCCCAACTCCGCGACCACCCCCATCAGCCCATCGGCTACCGGATTGTGAGAACCCGCCGCTGACATGGCCTCCGCCGACCACCCGCCGATGCGATTCCGAAGCGCGGTGAGGTTGCGAATCTCACCATCCAAGGCATCCCGGACCAGAGCCCGCTCCCCCAAAAGATCGGCATGACCACCCCCGGCCCCGCCAAGAACCAGCGGCCGCAACGCCTGCCGAAGCTCCGGATACCCCGCGAACCCCAACGCCGCCGCAAACCGCGTCACCGAAGGCTGACTAACCCCCACCCGCTCCGCCAACTCAACACTCGACAGAAAAATCGCCTCATGCAGGTGCTCCCCCAGATAATGAGCAATTCTCCGCTGCACCGGAGAAAGCCGCCTCCCCTCCAACAACCACCCAAGTCCTTCTCTCACACCCAACTCCTTCAGCAACCCTTCGCTGGAGCACCCAACAGAATGAGCAGTTCGCCGGGTTACTCACCGTTATCCGGCGCCGTTAACGCTGCCGATGGTTCGCACCGCACCGGCGCCAAGAGCGGCAACGGCATTCTGGGTTCTTGGAAGGCGGATCGATGACGGCCCCCCTTTGGCGCCGGGTCGGCGAGGGCTGAGGCGGAGGTGAACGGCGCCGGGGTGCGGCGAGCAACTTGGCGACCTTAGTTTTCGCGCATCGGGATGCGGACTCCTCGGTCGTTGGCGACTTCGGTGGCTGAGTCGTAGCCGGCGTCGGCGTGGCGGATGACGCCCATGCCGGGGTCGTTGGTGAGGACGCGGTTGAGTTTTTCGGCGGCGAGGGGGGTGCCGTCGGCGACGGTGACCTGGCCGGCGTGGATGGAGCGGCCGATGCCGACGCCGCCGCCGTGGTGGAGGGAGACCCAGGAGGCGCCGGAGGCGACGTTGACCATGGCGTTGAGCAGGGGCCAGTCGGCGATGGCGTCGGAGCCGTCGGCCATGCCCTCGGTTTCGCGGTAGGGGGAGGCGACGCTGCCGCAGTCGAGGTGGTCGCGGCCGATGACCACGGGGGCGCTGATGGTCCCGTCGGCGACCATGGCGTTGAAACGCTCGCCGGCGCGGTCGCGCTCGCCGTACCCGAGCCAGCAGATGCGAGCCGGCAGGCCCTGGAACCGCACGCGTTCTCCGGCCAGCCTGATCCAGCGGGCGAGCGGCTCGTTGTCGGGGAACAGGTCGAGGATGGCCTGGTCGGTGGCGTGGATGTCGCGCGGGTCGCCACTGAGCGCGGCCCAGCGGAACGGGCCTTTGCCCTCGCAGAACAGCGGCCGGATGTAGGCGGGCACGAAGCCGGGGAACGCGAACGCGCGGGCGTATCCGGCCAGCTGGGCTTCGCCGCGGATGGAGTTGCCGTAGTCGAAGACCTCGGCGCCCGCGTCCTGGAAGCCGACCATCGCCGCCACGTGAGTGGCCATCGACTCCCGCGCCCGGGTGGTGAACCCGGCCGGGTCCTTCTCCCGGGCCGCCGCCATCTCCTCGAACGCGATCCCGACCGGCAGATACATCAGCGGATCGTGCGCGGAGGTCTGGTCGGTGACCACGTCGATCTCCGCGCCCCGGCGCAGCAGCTCCGGCACTACCTCGGCGGCGTTGCCCTCCACCCCGATGCTGAGCGCCCGCCGCGCGTCGCGCGCCTCGTAGGCCAGCCGCAGCGCCTCGTCCAGGTCGGCGGCCCGCACATCCAGATACCGATGCTCGATGCGCCGCGAGATGCTCCGCGGATCGCAGTCGACGCAGATCGCCACCCCGCCGTTCATGGTGACCGCGAGCGGCTGCGCCCCGCCCATGCCGCCGAGCCCGGCGGTGAGCGTGATCGTCCCGGCCAGCGAGCCGCCGAACCGCTTGGCGGCCACGGCGGCGAACGTCTCGTACGTCCCCTGCAGGATCCCCTGCGTCCCGATATAGATCCACGAACCCGCGGTCATCTGGCCGTACATGGTGAGCCCGGCCGCCTCAAGCCGCCGGAACTCCTCCCAGTTCGCCCAGTCCGGCACCAGATTGGAGTTGGCGATCAGCACCCGGGGCGCCCACTCGTGCGTCCGCATCACCCCGACCGGGCGGCCGGACTGCACCAGCAGCGTCTCGTCGCCCGCGAGCGTGGTCAGCGTGCGGACGATCGCCTGGAAGGACGGCCAGTCCCGGGCGGCCTTGCCGGAACCGCCGTACACGACGAGTTGCTCGGGATGTTCCGCCACCTCGGGGTCGAGGTTGTTCTGGAGCATCCGGAGTGCGGCCTCCTGCGGCCAGCCTTGCGCGGTAAGCGCTGTGCCACGCGGCGCACGAACGGTTGGCATCGGCCGTCCTCCTGAATGAAAACATTCACGTTGGTCACTCGAAGGATACGGCGCGGAGGTCACCAGGGGCACCCCGGTGTCCTGTGATCCCGGGGTGCCCCCACACGCGGTCCCGGCGCGTACCGCACGTACGCGTTGCCCGGGAGCGGGCTGTGGCGAAGGAGAGGCTCCGCACTGACGGAGGTGCCCGCCATTCCGGCGGCTGATCGTCAGCGCGCGGCAAATCTTCGATCATGAGGGTCCGCCGGGTCGGCCGCGCGGATCACGGCGTCGCGGTGGCCAGGAACTGGGTGGTGGCGAGCTCGCGGTAGAGGTCGTCGTCGGCCAGGAGTTCGGCGTGGGTGCCGGTGGCGCGGACCCGGCCCGACTCCATCACGATGATGCGGTCGGCTCCGGTCACCGTGGACAGCCGGTGCGCGATCACCAGGACCGTGGTGTCCGTGGCCACCTCCGCGATGACCTCGCGCAGCCGCAGCTCGTTGACTGCGTCCAGCTGCGAGGTGGCCTCGTCCAGCAGGAGCAGCCGGGGCCGCCGCAGCAGCGCCCGGGCGATGGCGACCCGCTGCCGCTCCCCGCCGGACAGCAGCACCCCGCGATGCCCGACCTGCGTCTCCAGGCCTTCGGGCAGGCGCGCGACCAGATCGTCCAGTTTGGTACGGGCGAGCGAGTGCCGTACCTCCGCCTCGGTGGCGTCCGGGGCGGCGAAGGTGAGATTCTCCCGGAGGGTGCCGTCCAGGACGGGGGCGTCCTGTTCCACGTAGCCGACGGCGGCCCGGAGTTCGGCGAGGTCCCAGTCCCGGATATCCCGCCCCGACATCGTGATATTTCCCGATTGAGGGGAGTAGAAGCGCTCCAGCAGCGCGAACACCGTGGACTTACCCGCGCCCGACGGCCCGACCAGAGCCGACAACCCGCCCGCGCGGACCTCGAAGCTCACCCCGTCGTGCACGATCGGCCGATCATCGCCGTAGCGGAACACGACGTCTTCGAACGTGACCCCGACCGGCGGTCCGTCGGCGCGCAGCGCGGCGACGGTCGGCTCGCCGGGCAGCTCCTCGATCTCCCTGATCCGGGTGATGGCGGCCAGCCCGTTCTGCAGCTGGGTGAAGCTCTGCACCAGCTGCCCGATGGGCGCCACCAGGTAGAACAGGTACAGCAGGAACGCGATCAGCGACGCGATCGCCATCGACCCGTCGGCCACCCGGGCCCCGCCCACGCCGAGCACGGCCAGGAACGCCAGTTGCACCGACATCCAGGCGCTCACCCCGGCGGCCGACTGCCAGGCCGACGCCGTCACGCCACGGTCCCTGGCCTGCCGGGCCGCCGCCGACACGACCTCGATCTCGCGATGTTCCGCGCCGCTCGCCTTCACCGTACGGAACGCCTGCAGCGCCCGGTCCAGCGCGGAACCCATCTCCCCCAGCGCCACCTGCGCCAGCGTGGACGCCTTCCGGATCCGCGGCAGGATCAGCGCGTTCACCAGGCCGACGCTCGCCACCACACCCAGCGTGATCAGCAGCAGCACCACGTCCATGACCGCCATCAGCACCGCGGCCCCGGCGAACATGAACACCGAGCCGACGGCGGTGACCAGGGCGTCCGTACAGACCGCGCGGAGCAGGGTGGTGTCGGCCGTAACCCGGGAGAGCAGGTCGCCGGGCTTGAGCCGGTCCACCTCGGCCACCCGCAGCCGCAGGATCCGGTCCACCAGGCGGGTCCTGGCCCCGAACACGATGCCCTCGCCCATGCGCTCCAGCACGAACGACCCGACGGCCGAGATGATCGAACCGGCCAGCACGGCCCCGCACAGCAGGAGCACTGGACCGAGCATGGTCCGGCCGGTGCCGAACGTCTCGATCACGCTCTTGGCCAGCAGCGGCATGGCCAGCCCGGCCGCGCTCCCGATCAGGGCGAGCACCGCGCCGAGCGCCAGCGTGCCCCGGTGCGGCCGCAGGTAGTCGAATAACAGCCGCCACGACGCCCGCTCGGCCAGCGCGCTCAGCCGTCCTTCCGGAACAGCCGCCCCCCGCCGAACTTCTTGTGCACGGCCTGCTTGCTGACCCCCAGGGCCACTGCTATCTGCACCCATGAAATCCCCTGTACGCGCGCCCGCCGCACCTGCACCGCCGCCAGGCGATCGGCCTGTCGCCGCAGCTCGGCCGCCGCGACGAGCCCGCGCAGGGGGTCGTCCCCTTCGGCCGTGGTCACGAGAGCCACGAGTTCTCCGTTCATAAGGGTCAACCTATGTTGACCACCCGCCTCGGTCAATCTAGGTTGACCCACGCCAGCGGGTCAACCCGGGTTGACCCGATTCCGCTCTGCGCGTACGCGGGCGGAGGTGAATCTTTCATCGGATTCCAGGGCGACATTTCCCATATCCCGCCGTGGATGTCCGCCACCAGAATGGTCAGCTCTCCGCAACATCCTGTACACACCCACGAAATCCCCCGAGTCTGGGAGCGCGCCGGACCGTCCCAAGACCGGTTCACCAGCTCAACCGACCCTGCGGCCAATCCGCCGGGGCACGCTCCTCCGGCCATTTGCTTAACCGGTTAATGCAGAAAGGCAGATCATGAGAAAACGGATCGCACTCGCCGGTGCGACGGTCCTCGCCCTGCTCGTGTCCCTGTTCGTCACCGCGCTCCCCGCCGACGCCGCGGTCGGCCTGCGGATCAGCGGCCGGAACATCGTCGAGGCCAACGGCAACAACTTCATCATCCGCGGCACCAGCCACGCCCACACCTGGTTCCCGACCCAGACGAGCTCGATCGCGAACATCAAGGCCAAGGGCGCCAACGCGGTCCGCATCGTGCTCAGCGGCGGCCGGTGGCAACCCGCCAACAACGCCGCCGACGTGGCCAACATCATCTCGCTGTGCAAGGCCAGCCGGCTGGTCTGCATCCTGGAAAATCATGACACGACCGGGTTCGGCGAGCAGGGCGGGTCGATCAGCCTGGACGCGGCGGTCAACTACTGGATCAGCATCCAGAGCGCGCTGACCGGCCAGGAGAACACGGTCATCATCAACATCGGCAACGAGCCGGTCGGCAACAACGCGGTCACCCCGAACTGGACCCAGGCCACCAGCGCGGCCATCACCCGGATGCGCAACGCCGGCTTCCAGCACCTGCTGATGGTGGACGCCCCCAACTGGGGCCAGGACTGGCAGTTCGCCATGCGCGACACCGCCGCGTCCGTGAAGGCCGCCGACCCGACGGGCAACACCGTCTTCTCGATCCACATGTACGGCGTGTTCGACACCGCGGCGGAGATCAACGCCTACCTGAACGCCTTCCAGACCGCCAATCTCCCCCTGGTGATCGGCGAGTTCGGCCACAACCACTCGGACGGCAACCCCGACGAGGACACGATCATGGCCCAGGCGCAGGCTCGCGGCCTCGGTTATCTCGGCTGGTCCTGGAGCGGCAACGGCGGCGGCGTGGAGTATCTGGACCAGGTCACCAACTTCAACCCCAACCAGCTGACCTCGTGGGGCACCCGCCTGTTCAACGGCCCCAACGGCATCGCCTCCACCGCCCAGGAGTGCTCGCTCTGCGGCGGCACCACGCCCACCGACACGACCCCGCCGACCACACCGGGCGCCCCGACCGCGTCCGGCGTGACCTCGACCGGGGCGACCATCTCCTGGGGCGCGTCCACCGACAGCGGCGGCTCCGGCCTGGCGGGCTACAACGTCTACCGCGAGCAGGGCGCGACCGACCCGCTGCTCGGCCAGTCCGCCACCAACTCCCTCGCCCTCACCGGCCTGACGGCCAACACCCAATACCAGGTCTACGTCCGGGCACGTGACGGCGCGGGCAACCTGTCCGGCAACTCCACGCTGGTCACCTTCACCACCACCGGCGGTACCACCGACACCACTCCGCCGACCACACCGGGCACCCCGACCGCGTCCAGCGTGACCTCTTCCGGCGCCTCCCTCACCTGGACCGCCTCCACCGACTCCGGCGGTTCCGGCCTGGCGGGCTACAACGTCTACCGCGAGCAGGGCACGACCGACCCGCTGCTCGGCTCGCCGACGACCAACTCGATCACCCTGACCGGCCTGACCGCCAACACCCAGTACCAGGTCTACGTCCGAGCCCGTGACGGCGCCGGGAACCTGTCCGGCAACTCGTCCCTGGTCACCTTCACCACCACCGGCGGCGGCACCGGCGGCTGCACCGTGGTCGCCACCACCCAGAACACCTGGAACAACGGGTACGTGATCCAGCCGGTCACCATCACGGCCGGAAGCTCGCCGATCACCTCATGGACGGTGACCTTCACCCTCCCGGCCGGCCACACCGTCTCCGGGTCCTGGAACGCCACCTTCACGCAAAGCGGCCAGACCGTGACCGCCAAGAGCGTGAGCCACAACGGCAACCTCCCGGCGGGAGGCAGCGGCAACTTCGGCTTCCAGGGCAGCCGCCCCAACGGCAACACCGCCGTACCGACCGGCTACACCTGCACCACTCCGTAACCCGACCTGACCAGCGAAAGTGTGGCCCCGGGACCCCCGGGGCCACACTTTTTGAAAAAGAACCAATCCGCGAGCCTCCATGGGGCGAATAGGCGGTCGAGGAGTCCGGCCGGACACCTCATCTGACCCAAACCTCCCTATCGTCCCGAGAGGACCGTTTGACATGGAGCTCCGGATTAACCGGCGATCCCTGATCGCCGTTGGGGTCGCGGGGGCGCTGGCCGCCTCCTCGATCCTGCTTCTTCGCCCGGCCGCCCCGAGCGCCTCCTCGCACCGCGAGGCTCCGCTCATCTCCGGCGACCCGCGCAACGACAACACCGACGTGTACGCCTTCGTCAGCCCCGACAAGTCCGACACGGTCACCCTGATCGCCAACTGGATCCCCTTCGAGGAGCCCAACGGAGGCCCGAACTTCTACTTCTTCGACACCAACTCCCGCTACAACATCAAGATCGACAACGATGGCGACGCCAAGCCCGACGTCACCTACCAGTGGACCTTCAAGAACATCGACAAGCGCGGCAACGGCAGCGGCACGTTCCTCTACAACAACGGCCCCGTGACCTCGCTGAAGGACGAGAACCTGCTGTTCAAGCAGAAGTACACGCTCAAGCGCATCACCGAGAAGGGCACGACCACCATCGGCACCGGCACCGTCGCGCCGAGCAACACCGGCCCCGCGTCGTTCCCCGACTACGCCAAGGTGCGCAACGAGGCCGTGGACGGCATCAAGGGCGGCGGCAAGCAGTTCGCCGGCCAGTCCGATGAGGCCTTCTTCCTCGACCTGCGCGTGTTCGACCTGCTCTACGGCGGCAACCTGTCCGAGGTCGGCCAGGACACCACCCGCGGCTACAACGTGCACACGCTGGCCGTCCAGGTGCCCAAGAAGGAAGTCGCGCTCAAGGGTGACGTGACGCGCAACCCGGTCGTCGGCATCTGGTCGACCACCGACAAGTGGAGCCCGAGGGGCTACGTCCAGGTCTCGCGCCTGGGCCAGCCGCTGGTCAACGAGGTCGTGGTCCCGGCCCCGCTGAAGGACGCCTTCAACTCGCTCAGCCCCGACAAGGACGCGGGCATCCCGGCCGTGGTGAAGAAGGTCACCCACCCCGAGGTGCCGATGTTGCTGGAGGGCATCTACGGCCTGAAGGCGCCCAAGACCCCGCGTGACGACCTCGTCGAGATCTTCCTGACCGGCATCGCGAAGAAGAACGGCCCGATCAAGGCCGACCTCAACTCGCAGATCCTGAACAAGGACGCCGGCAAGCTGCGCCCGTCGGAGATGCTGCGGCTCAACCTCACCATCCCGGTGACCGCCAGCCCGAACCGGCTCGGCGTGCTCGCGGGTGACCTGCAGGGCTTCCCGAACGGCCGCCGCCTCGGCGACGACGTGGTGGACATCGCCCTCCAGGCGATGGCGGGCGCCGCCCAGACCGGCCAGCTGGTCCCGGCCCTGGCGGCGGGCGACAAGGTCGACCGGAACGACATGCCGTTCCTGACGACCTTCCCCTACATCCCCGGCCCCAGCAACCAGGCCGTGAACCAGACCTTCAACGGTTCCTGACCCAGCAAGACCCCGCCGCCGCGGCTGAGCTGTCGCGGCGGCGGCCATTCCCATGCCGAGGAGGTCCTCAAAATGCTGGAATTACCCACTAAAAAGCGCACGGTGGGCGTCATCGCGGGGGCCTTCGTCGCGGCGGTCGTCCTCACGGCGGGCGCCACCCTGATCCCCGGATCCGAAGCTCCCGCCCCTGCGGCTCCCGCCGTGGCGGTCGGCTCGAACGGCTCCGCTCCAGGCTCGATCCCCGCGCTCCAGGCCCGCTTGAAGCGGCTGCCGAAAGACGACAGCGCGTGGGCCGCACTCGGGGCCGCCTACGTTCAGCAGGCCAGAATCACCGGGGATCCCTCGTTCTACCCCAAAGCCGAACAGGCCGTCGCCCGGTCGCTTGAGCTCAAGCCGGGCAACTTCGCCGGGCTCACCGGTCAGGCCGCCCTCGCGGCCGGCCGCCACGACTTCGCCGCCGCCGTACGTCTCGCCGACCAAGCCGTGGCCGCCAACCCTTACGGTCCGGTCGCGTACGGCGTGCTGGCCGACGCGCACACCCAGCTCGGCGCGTACGACCAGGCCACGAAGGCGATCACCAGGATGATGGAGCTTGCTCCGGGCGTCTCCTCCTTCACCCGGGCTTCCTACGACGCCGAGCTACACGGGGACCAGGTGACCGCGCGCCGCATGCTGGAATACGCGCTCCGGGACGCCTACCTCCCCGGCGATGTCGCCTTCTGCCAGCACTACCTGGGCGAGCTGGCCGTACACTCGGGCGACTTCGAGCGGGCCCGCGAGCACTACCGGCTGGCGCTGGCCGCCGACCCGCGGTTCGTGCCCGCGCAGGCCGGTCTGGCCCGCGTCGCCGCGCTCACCGGAAACCTGACCGAAGCCGCCGACCAGTACGCGAGCGTCACCGGACGCCTGCCCCTCACCCAATACCTGGTCGAATACGGCGAAGTCCTCGAAAAGCTGGGCCGCGACGCCTCCGGCCAGTGGCGGCTGCTCACCGCGCAGCGCGGGCTGATGCGCGCCAACGGCGTCTACGACGACGTCACCTGGGCCGAGTTCGAAGCCGACCACGGCAACCCCGCGACCGCCGTCACGTACGCCAGGGCCGAATACGACCGCAACCCCAGCGTGATCGCCGCCGACGCGCTCGCCTGGGCCCTGCACCGGAACGGCGACTCCCGTCAAGCCCTGCCGTACGCGAAGGAGGCGACCGCCACCGGCTGGCGCAACGCCCTGTTCGCCCACCACCGGGCCGAGATCGAGCGAGCGCTCGATCTCCCGGCAGCCAAGTCCGAGGCCCTGGTCACGACCTACAACCCGCGCTTCGACCCGGAGCTCCCAGCCCTGCAGAGGTTCTCATGACCACCGCCCTCGACCACCTGGCCGACCTGCGCAGCGCCGACGGCGCCCGGCGGCGATCCCGGCTCGGCCGCGGCTTCCGGCTGGCCCTCACCGCGGCCCTGACCGGGCTTGTCGTGGCCGTCGCGTCGCTGGCCGTGCTGATGGCCATCCCCGCGGTCGCGCAGGCGCACCCGCTCGGCAACTTCACCGTCAACCACTACAACGGCCTGCGTCTCTACGATGACCATGTCGAGAACACCGCCGTCGTGGACTCCGCCGAGCTCCCCACTCTCCAGTCGGAACCGGCCATCGACATCGACGCCTCCGGCTCGGTCTCGGCCGCCGAGTCCCAGACCCACGCCACCTCCCAGTGCGCCGCCCTGACCGCCGCCCAGCGCCTCACCGTGGACGGCTCCCCCATCCCCTGGCAGGTCGCCACCGCCGCCTTCACCTACCACCCCGGCCAGGGCGGCCTCAAGACCAGCCGCCTGACCTGCACCCTCACCGCCGCCACCACGCCCACCGGCACGATCGCCTTCACCGACGACTTCCTCGCCGACCGCCTCGGCTGGCGCGAGATCACCCTCGCCTCCGATTCGGTACGGCTCGCGCCCACCGATCTCCCCGTCACGAGCGTCTCCAACGAACTCCGCGCCTACCCGGAGGACCTGCTCGCCTCCCCCCTCGACCAGCGCGCCACCACCGTGACCGTCGACCCCAACGGCACGATCCCCGGCCTGCCCGAGAACGCTTCCCCCCAGCGGATCTCCACCCCCGGCATCTCGACCCCCGGCATCTCCGCCCCCGGCCCGATCGGCGCCTGGCTGGCCGGTCTCGACCGCACCTTCACCGACCTGGTCGGCTCCACCTCGCTCACCGTCCCCGTGGGCCTGCTGGCCGTTCTGCTCGCCGCCGTCCTCGGCGCGGGCCACGCCCTCATCCCCGGCCACGGCAAGACCATCATGGCCGCCTACCTGGCCGGCCGCCGCGGCCGCCCCCGCGACGCCCTCGTCGTCGGCATGACGGTCACGGTCACCCACACCGTCGGCGTCCTGGTCGTCGGCCTCCTCCTGAGCGCCTTCTCCGCCCTGGCCGGCGACTCCGTCCTCGCCTGGCTAGGCCTGGCCAGCGGCCTCCTCATCACCACCATCGGCGCCCGCCTCCTCTGGACATCCATCAAGGGCAACCCCAACGGAACCGCCTACGGCCACGGACACGGCCACGGCCACGGACATGGACACGGGCATGGGCACGCCGACGAACACAGCCATGCACACGATCACGCGGAAGAACACGGACATGGCCACGGGCACGGGCACGGGCACGGACACGGCCATGGGCACGGTCACGCGCTTGAAACCGAGAGAGTCGGTAGTGTCACGACGCTTGAGCGGAACGACGTCAAGGTCCTCGCGGATCTCGAATCTCCTGAGCCGGAGCGGCCCAAACAGCCTGCACGCAGCGGGCGGCGGATCGGACTGGTCGGCATGGGCATCGCCGGTGGCCTGGTGCCGAGCCCATCCGCCCTGATCGTCCTCCTCGGCGCGATCGCCCTCGGCCGCACCTGGTTCGGCGTCGGCCTAGTCGCCGCGTACGGCATCGGAATGGCCGCCACCCTAACCGCGACCGGCCTACTCCTCGTCAAACTGGCAAGCCGCCTCGACCGCCTAACCACCACAGGCACAGGCCTCCTGTCCAGAATCTCCACCCTCGCCCCAATCGGCACCGCCTTGATCGTCATCACCCTCGGCCTAGCCCTAGCCATCCGCTCCCTCACCGGAAGCCTTTAGAACACCTAACAGACGGTCAGAGTTCGAGTCCTCTCGGACGCACAGGGTCAAAAGGCCCAACGCGATCAGCGCGATGGGCTTTTTGGATCTTCATACATCAGCGAGTACAGCAACCACATCGGCCGGCGTCGAGGCTCTGGTTGACCTGGTCGAGCGCGTTTGAGTCGGCTGGCCCAACGAACCACCCGGGTGAGGTCCGGCCCATGGCTGCGCGTGCGCGCGCTCCAGCCGTCAGGCGTCGAAGCGGTGGCGGGCGACCTCGATGTGACCGAGGTACTGGTGGGTCCAGCCGCACATTCCATCGACCGTTGCGCGCAGGGCTTGGCCCGGCTCGGTGAGGGTGTACTCGACCCGCGGCGGCACGGTGGGGTGCACCGTCCTCTCGACCAGGCCGTTGCGCTCCAGCATGCGCAGGTTCTGGGTGAGCATCTTGTGACTGATGCCCTCGACCTCGTTCCGCAGCTCGCTGAAGCGCAGGGTGCGTTCACCGAGCATCTCGATGATCAGGAACGCCCACTTGTTGGCTACGTCCGAGAAGATCTCCCGCGCCAGGGAGTCCGCGCGCCTCAGGTCCGCTTCGTCGGCCGAGCCGCCCTTGAACTGCTTGGTCACCATCAGGTTCCCCAGTCACTGAAAAGTGCGTTCTTCCATGTCAGCGGCCACTCTCCTACGGTTCCTGAGTAACCACAAGAGACCAAGAATGTCTTGATCTGATGGACGCGGGCCCTCGGGCCCTCATAACAAGGAGGCAGGCAGCATGGCCATCACCCTGGTAAACCCCAGCGAGTTGCCCAAGATCGATGTTTACCGGCAGGTCTCGATCGCATCCGGGTCGAAGCTGGTCTTCATCGCCGGGCAGGTCGCCTGGGATGCCGAGGGGATCACGGTCGGTGAGGGCGACCTCGCCGCGCAGGTCGAGCAGTGCTACCTCAACATCGGCACCGCCCTCGCTGAGGCTGGCGGCTCCTTTCACGACGTGGCGAAACTGACCGTCTACGTCGTCGACTGGACCCCCGACAAGATGCCCACACTCCTGGAGGGGATCTCCCGAGCGGCCGCGAAGCTGGGGGTCACACCGGTCCCACCGGCCACGCTGCTGGGCGTTGCCGCACTGGACGTCCCCGACCATCTCGTCGAGATCGAAGCCACCGCGATCCTCGACTGAGCGCCAAAGTGGCTAACCAGCGTGCTCATTCACACATCGGAATGACTCGTCTAGCCGGCAACCGGGGATCTCAGGGCGAGATGCGTGGACGTACCACGACCTGGTTCGCCGTCGCTCTCTTGGCGCCGGTACGGCGAGAACCGCCTGTGTGAACGGGGCCGGATGGCGGCGAACCGCTCGTTCTCTTGGGCGCTCCCGGTCGAAGCCGTGGGATCCGCTGGATACGGCCTGATCAGGACGGGCATACTGCGATCATGACGATTCGAGCGTTCGCGCGGATCCTGTGGTGATGCGGCTGGCGCCCTTCTACGAGCGGGTTCTCGACGCCGTGTGTGAGGTGGACCCGAATTACGGCTTGCGCTTGGCTGGGGCGTACGCGCTGCGGGCGCATGGTCTGGTCGAGCGGCCGAGTCGGGGGCTGGACTTTGTCACGGTCAGCGAGTTGCCGCTGGTGGACATCGCCGACCATGTGGCCGAGGTGCTGCGGGAGGATGGTCTGGCGGTGAAGCAGCGGCCGGGGAGTCCGCTGCTGGCCAGGATGGAGGTCTCGGATCCGGTGGTGCCGGAGCAGTCCTGCCCGGTCAACGTGCTCAAGGCTCCGCTGCAACGGCCGCCGGTGCTGATCGATGACCGGCCGGTGGCGGATCTGGACGACGTCGCGGGCATGAAGGTCGGGGCGGTGCTGAACCGGGCGCTCCCCCGGGATCTCATCGACGCGGCGGCCCTCAGCGAGCGGTATTCCTTCGATGACCTGGAACGCCTGGGCGCGCACTTCGAGGAGGGTTTCACCCAGCAGGGGCTGGCGTTCGAGCTGGAGACCGCCCTCGTCTACGACGAGGACGCCTATGCCGAGTACGGCCTCCCCCCGGAGCAGATCGCCCGCGTCAAGCGTTTCACCCTGCTCTGGTACGAGGACCTGTCGATGCGCATCGCCGAAGAAACCGACATCGACCCCTTCGAATAGGACCCAGGATCCCTCAGGGGGTCAGCAGGCGACTCCCGACCCTGACGTCACCGGGAGGAGCGAAACTCCCTGCGGATCTTCCGAGCCGTGGCCTTGATCTTGTCCCTGGTCCGGAGCAGCCGTGCCTCCGCCGTCTCGGTACGGCCTTCGGCCGCGAGCCTCCGGTTCCCGGTCCGAGCCCCAAGCCGCTGCTTGGCCATGGCCTTCAATTCCCGAAATTTCGTGATGAGTTCCATGTCTAGTCGACTACCCGAGACGACTCTCTGTTAACGCTTTCGGTCAACGGGCCATTCACGCGGGAGATCATGCCGTCCTGACACGAACTCCTGGACGGCGATTTTCGCTCGAATCACCGGGCGGCGCCAGCGCTCCTCGCGGTGGAGGGCTCGGCCCAGCTTGCGGTCGTTGCCCGTGTAGAACCAGTGGGCCCACGGCGAGCCGGGGCGCGCGAGCCGTACCGCGCCGACATAACAGAAGACGGGAATGAACAGGCCGACCAGGCCGCTCCAGATCTTGCCTTTGAGCAGGGTGATCACGGCGAAGACCAGGTTCAGGACGAGAAAGCCCGCGCCCGCCCCGATCCCGTTCGCGACGGTCCAGTCGAGTGGGCGGCGGCCGAGCAGGAGCAGGCCGGTGACCGCGATGGCCACGAACACCGCATCCACGGAGGTGCGGCCCTCCTCGGCCCAGTAGACATCGCGCAGGTGCAGGATCAGGGCGAACTCATCCAGCACCAGCGCGGACCCGACCCCGAAGACCGCCGCCGTGACCGCGTGCCACCCGACCGAGACCCCCGAGACGATCAGCCCGGCCACCCCGCCGAGCAGCATCAGCACCACCCCGAACACCACGTGGTGGATGTGCATGTCGCCCACGTTGACGTTCTTGAACCACCAGCGCTTCTTCGCCCGGATCAACCGCACGTTGATCCTCGTGAACACGAAAGCCACGATCAACGCCACGAAGAACGCGAAGAGCGGCAATCGTTGCGTATCGACGATGCCGCGCTGGAAGAGTTCAGTCATAAATGCCCCGATCTTCGATGGTACCCAGCCCTTGGCTTCCCAGAGCGCATCGAAAACGGCGCCAGAAAACGGCGAGCAACCCGCCCTCCTTATGCCAGGAAGCCCCCCGGTCACGAGAAGATCTCCCACCCACCCTCTTGTTCTATCCGGGCTCCGCCCGTCCCCGTCCGTTCCGCAGGAAGTCGGCGAGCCACGTTGGGAACTGGCTTGGCTATGCCAGGAAGCCCCTCAACAGGGCGGCAGTGCCCTCCAGGTGTTCGGCGACGGCCTGGCGGGCGCGATCGGGGTCGCGGTTCAGGATGGCTTCGACGATCGCGGCGTGCTGGTCGGCCGAGTGCTGGATGTTGAAGCTGAGGATGGGGATGGCGTTCAGCAGGTCGGTCACACGTAAGCGTGCGTCGGCGCAGGCGGCGGCGAGCAGGGGGGAGCCGGTGAGTTCGGCGATGCACAGGTGGAAGGCGGTGTCGAGGCGGCGGTAGTCGGACGGGCCTGCCTCGTTTACATCGGACAGCCTGCGGCGGAGGGTGGCGATCTGGGTGGGGGTGAGGTCGCGGTCGGCGAGGACCTGGGCGGCGCCGCATTCGACGGCCATCCGGAAGGTGAGCGCGTCGTCGAGTTCGCTGGGGCCCATCTCGTTGACGGCCCGGCGCAGGTCGCCGTGGCGCGGGTCGGGTGGCTGGTAGACGACGAAGGCGCCACCGTAACGTCCCCGGCGTACATCCAGATATCCGGATTCCTGCAGGGCGCGGAGGGCTTCACGGAGGGTGACGCGGCTGATGCCGAGTTGGGCGGCGAGTTCCCGTTCCGGGGGCATTTTCGCGCCGTGGGCGACAACGCCGAGTTTGATCGCCTGGAGCAGCCGCTCGACGGTCTCCTCGAACGCGTTCCCCGAGCGGACCGGACGGAGCAACGAAACAAGTGGGGATTCCGTCATCATGCACCGCCCTCCAAATGGCCCAAGATTAGCCCAATCCGCTGTTGACGAGCTGACAGGCCTGGTGCTTGCATGCCTCCATTGGTCTGATTCCAGACTTTTAGAAGGGACTCGCGCGTGCTGACTGTGGAGCAGCTTCGAGTTGAGGCCGAGGCAGGCAAGATCGACACCGTGCTGCTGGGGTTCACCGACATGCAGGGCCGCCTGCAGGGCAAACGGCTGTCGGCGCGCTACTTCCTGGACGAGGTGCTCCACCACTCGGCCGAGGGCTGCAACTACCTGCTCGCGGTGGACGTGGAGATGAACACCGTCAGCGGCTACGCGATGTCGTCCTGGGATCGTGGTTACGGTGACTTCGTCTTCAAGCCCGACATGGCCACGCTGCGCCGGGTCCCCTGGCAGGAGGGTACGGCGCTGCTCCTGGCCGACCTGGTCTGGGAGGACGGCTCCGACGTCACGGCCTCGCCCCGGCAGATCCTGCGCCGCCAGCTGGCCCGGCTGGGCGAGCGCGGCTGGGGGGCGTTTGTGGGGACCGAGTTGGAATTCTGCGTGTACGCCGACAGTTACGAGGAGGCGTGGCGGAACGCGTACCGCGATCTGACGCCCACGAACCTCTACAACGTGGATTATTCGCTGCTCGGCACCTCCCGGGTGGAGCCGCTGCTGCGGCGGATCCGGCTGGGCATGGAGGGCGCGGGGCTGTACGTGGAGTCGGCCAAGGGCGAGTGCAACCTGGGGCAGCATGAGATCGCGTTCCGGTATACCGATGCACTCGCCACCTGCGACAACCACTCGATCTACAAGAACGGCGCGAAGGAGATCGCGGCCCAGGAGGGCATGTCGCTGACCTTCATGGCCAAGCCGAACCAGCGCGAAGGCAATTCCTGCCATATCCACATATCGCTGAGGGACGCGAACGGGACCCCGGTGATGGCCGGATCCGAACCCTATGGCCTGTCCAAGATCGGGCAGCACTTCATCGCCGGGCAGCTGGCCGCGATGCGGGAGCTCACCCTCCTCTACGCGCCCAACATCAACTCATATAAGCGGTATGTCCCCGGCTCCTTCGCCCCGACCGCCGTCAAATGGGGCATCGACAACCGCACCTGCTCGCTCCGCCTGGTCGGCCACGGTCACGGGCTCCGGATCGAGAACCGGGTGCCCGGCGGCGACGTGAACCCTTACCTCGCGGTGTCCGCGCTGATCGCGGCCGGTCTGTACGGCATCGAGAACGAGCTCCCGCTGGAGGACCCCTACGGCGGAAATGCCTATATTTCCGACGCGGAGACCGTCCCGGCAACGCTGCGTGACGCGCTCGACCTGTTCGCGGGGTCCACGCTGGCCACCACCGCCTTCGGGCAGGATGTCGTAGACCATTACGCCAACTACGCCAAGGTGGAACTGGCCGCCTTCGACGCGGCCGTCACGGACTGGGAGATGTTCCGGGGGTTCGAACGACTGTGAAGATCGCTAAAAACGCCAAGCGAGAGTCGGCCGCCTCCGACACGGCCGTCACCGACTGGGAGACGTTCCGGGGGTTCGAGCAGCCGTGAAGATCGTCAACCCGGCCACCGAAGAGGTCATCGCCGACATCGCGCTCGCCGACGCCGCCGAGGTCGACCGCGCGGTGGAACGAGCCCGTGCAGCTTTCCGGACATGGCGCGAAATATCGCCCGGGGATCGGGCGCGGTTGCTGCGCGCCTTCGCTCGCCAGGTCGAGGAGCACGCCGAGGAGCTCGCCCAGCTGGAGATCACCAACTCCGGCCACACCGTCGGCAACGCCCGGTGGGAGGCCGGGAACGTCCGCGATGTCCTGCACTTCTACGCGGGCGCGCCCGAGCGTAACCACGGCAAGCAGATCCCCGTCCCCGGTGGGATCGACATCACCTTCCAGGAGCCGCTCGGCGTGGTCGGGGTGATCGTGCCGTGGAACTTCCCGATGGTGATCATGATGTGGGGGGTCGCCCCGGCCCTCGCCGCGGGAAACACGGTGATCGTGAAACCCGCCGAATGGACTCCGCTGACGGCGCTGCGGCTGGCCGAGCTGGCCCTGGCGGCAGGCTTCCCCGAGGGGGTGCTCCAGGTCCTGCCTGGCGCAGGGGAGGTCGCGGGAACCCGCCTGGTGGACCACCCCGGCGTCGCGAAGATCGTCTTCACGGGGTCCACCGAGGTCGGCAAGCAGATCGCCGCGAAGGCCGCGGGACAGGTCAAGCGCGTCACGCTCGAACTGGGCGGGAAGAGCGCCAACATCGTCTTCGCCGATTCCGATCTGGCCAAGGCCGCGGCCTCCGCGCCGATGGCGGTGTTCGACAACTCCGGGCAGGACTGCTGCGCTCGGTCCAGGATTCTGGTGGAGCGTTCCGTCTATCACGAGTTCCTGGAACGGTTGACGGTGGCCGTACGGGAATTGAAGGTCGGAGATCCCCGCGATCCGGACACGGCGCTCGGTCCGTTGATCAGTGCCGAGCATCGGGAGCGGGTGGCCTCGTTCGTCGAGAGCCCGTACTTCCAGGGAGAATGCCCAGCGGGACCCGGTTTCTGGTTCCCGGCCACCGTGCTGACCGGGGACGAGGATCGGGCCTTCCGCGAGGAGGTTTTCGGGCCGGTCGTGTCGGTGGTGCCATTCCAGGACGAAGCCGACGCGATCGCGATCGCCAACGACACGCCGTACGGGTTGTCCGGGTCCATCTGGACCAGGGATGTGGGCCGGGCGTTGCGGGTGGCGCGGGCGGTCGAGGCGGGGAATCTGTCGGTCAACTCGCATTCCAGCGTCCGCTACTGGACGCCGTTCGGCGGCTTCAAGCAGTCCGGCCTCGGCCGGGAACTCGGCCCGGACGCGCTCGCCGCGTTCACCGAGACCAAGAACGTCTTCATCGCATCGGAGTCCTAACCAGACCGCCGCGGCTGTCCAGATCACGACTTTCCAACTAAGAGGATTACATGCAGCGTTTGCAGGACCGGGTGGCCGTCATCACCGGCGGCGCGGGCGGGATCGGCCTGGCCACCGCCAGGCGGTTCGCCGCGGAGGGGGCCAAACTGGTCCTGGTCGACCTGGACGAGAACGTCGGCGATCAGGTCGCCGCGGAGGTCGGGGGGATCTTCGTCCGGGCCGACGTGACCAGCGAGGACGACGTGATCCGGATGTTCCAGGTGGCCTACGACACCTATGGCAGCGTGGACATCGCGTTCAACAACGCCGGCATCTCGCCGACCGACGACGACTCGATCCTGACCACGGGGATCGACGTCTGGCGTAAGGTGCAGGAGGTCAACCTGACCAGCGTGTACCTGTGCTGCAAGCACGTGCTGCCCTATATGCAACGGCAAGGGAAGGGGTCGATCATCAACACCGCGTCGTTCGTGGCGGTGATGGGATCGGCGACGTCGCAGGTGTCGTACACGGCGTCCAAGGGCGGGGTGCTGGCGATGAGCAGGGAGCTGGGGGTGCAGTTCGCGCGGGAGGGCATCCGGGTGAACGCGCTCTGCCCGGGGCCGGTGGACACGCCCCTGCTCAGGGAGCTGTTCGCGAAAGATCCTGAGCGGGCGCAGCGGCGGCTGGTTCATGTGCCGATGGGGCGGTTCGCGCGGGCGGAGGAGATCGCGGCGGCGGTGGCGTTCCTGGCGTCCGATGACGCGTCGTTCATCACGGGGGCGGAGTTCCTGGTGGACGGTGGTATTTCCGGCGCTTATGTGACGCCGCTGTGAGGCCGGTGATCGGGATCACGTGTTACGTCGAGCCCGCGGCGTACACGGTGTGGGAGATGACGGCGGCGCTGTTGCCGTACGACTACGTGCGGCACGTCGAGCGGGCGGGCGGGCAGCCGGTGATCCTGCCGCCCGCCGGGGAGCCCGCCACGCTGACCGGGCGGCTGGACGGCTTGATCCTGGCCGGAGGCGGCGACATCGACCCGGCGCGCTACGCCGCGAACCCCCTCCCAACCACCACCTATATCCGGAAATTTCGCGATGACGCCGAGTTTGGGCTGGTTCGGGCGGCGTTGGCGGGCGGGTTGCCGTTTCTCGGGATCTGCCGAGGGCTTCAGGTGCTCAACGTCGCCCTCGGCGGGACGCTGCATCAGCACATTCCCGACGTGGTCGGCCACACCGGCCATTCCCCCGCTCCGGGCACATTCGGCCGCCTTCCCGTACGGCTCTCGCCGGAACTCGCCAAAATCTACGAATCCGACGAGATCACCCCGGCCCACTACCACCACCAGTCCATCGACCGCCTGGCCGACGGTCTCACCGTCACCGCGACCGCCTACGACGGCACCATCGAAGCCGTACAGCTGAACGAGCGGACCACCGCCGTCCAGTGGCATCCGGAAGCCGACGAGGACGGCCGGCTCTTCGATGACTTCGTGGCCCGGATTCGGCTAGGCTGGCCGGACACCGGTGATCCCGCGCGGGAGAGCGGCCTGGCATCCGGCCAGGTCCCCTGAAGGAGCAAGCCCTCCCCGCGAACCTCTCAAGGCAAAGGACCGTGCGGGCCAGGTGTCCTCTGGAAAGCAGGCCTGCGCCTCGCCGAAGGTGAAAGTCCGGGCAAAATCCGGGCGAAGCTCTCAGGCACCGATGACAGAGGGGGAGGATGCAGAACATCCGACCCTGCCTGAGGTGCGTCCTATGCCACGACAAACACCGCTGCACGAGGTTCATCAGAGCCTCGGCGCGACTCTCACCGACTTCGCCGGCTGGCTGATGCCGCTGCGCTACGGCAGCGAGTCCGCCGAGCACAACACGGTGCGCACGGACGCCGGGCTCTTCGACCTCTCCCACATGGGGGAGATCTTCGCGTCTGGGCCGCAGGCGGGCGAGGCCCTCGACTACGCCTTCACCGGCCAGCTGAGCACGCTCGCGCCCGGGAAGGCACGCTACACGGTGATGTGCGCCCCCGACGGCGGCGTGCTGGACGACGTGATCATCTACCGGCTGGGCGCCGAGGAGTTCATGGTCTGCGCGAACGCCTCCAACTACCCGCGCGTCGCCGCCGAGCTCGCCGACCGGGCCGCCAGGTTCGAGGCGAAGGTGGCCGACCGCTCCGAGGAGTACGCGCTGATCGCCATCCAGGGGCCTCGCTCGCAGGAGATCCTGGCCACGCTCACCGACGCCGATCTGGACGGCCTGAAATACTACGCCGGGCTGCCCGGTGTCGTGGCGGGCGCCGAGGCGTTGATCGCCCGCACCGGTTACACCGGTGAGGATGGTTTCGAGCTGTTCATCGCGAACGCGGCTGCCGTACCGCTCTGGCATGCTCTGACCGCCGCGGGCGCGCGCCCGGCCGGGCTCTCCGCCCGCGACACCCTCCGGCTGGAAGCCGGCATGGCCCTGTACGGCAACGAGCTCACCGAAGAGATCACCCCGTTCGACGCGGGCCTCGGCCGGGTAGTGAAGTTCGACAAACCCGGCGATTTCATCGGACGTGCCGCGCTGGAGACCAAGACCGAACCGCGCCGCCGCCTGGTCGGCCTGGTCGCCCGCGGGCGGCGGGTCCCCCGGCACGGCTACCCCGTCGTGGACGCGTCCGGGACGGTGGTCGGCGAGGTCACCAGCGGCGCGCCGTCGCAGTCGCTGGGCAAGCCGATCGCGATGGCGTACGTGCGGGCGGAAATGCCGGAAAATGGCGATCTAGCCGTGGACATCCGCGGCACGCGCGAACCGGTCGACGTCGTTGACCTGCCTTTCTACAGGAGGAAGAAGTGAGCACCATCCCCGGCGAGCTGAGCTACACCAAAGAGCACGAATGGGTGGCCGGTCTCGATGACGGACTGACGGTGACGGTCGGCATCACGGAGTACGCCGCGGAGGCGCTCGGTGATGTGGTCTACGTGCAGGTGCCCGAAGTGGGCGGCACGGTCGCGGCCGGAGACGCGGTGGGCGAGGTGGAATCCACCAAATCGGTCAGCGACATCTACTCGCCTGTCAGCGGCGAGGTGGTCGAGACCAACCAGGCCGTCGTGGACGACCCGTCCCTGGTCAACTCCGACCCTTACGGCGAAGGCTGGCTCTTCCGGGTCCGGATCGACGCCGACCCGACCGACCTGCTGACCGCCGAGGAATACGGCACTCTCACCGCGGGCGAATAGCCCACTAGCAAGGGCACAGATCAATGGCGATCAGCGTCTTCGACCTGTTCAAGATCGGCATCGGGCCGTCCAGCTCCCACACGGGCGGCCCGATGGCGGCCGCCCATCGGTTCGCGCGCGCGCTCGCACAGGACGGTCTCCTGGAGAAGACTGCCCGCGTCGAGGTCATTTTGTACGGCTCGCTTGGCCTGACGGGTAAAGGCCACGGCAGCGACAAGGCCATCCTGCTCGGGCTGTCGGGGGAGAAACCGGAAACGGTCGACGTGGACGCGGTCGAGTCCCGGCTGGACGAGATGCGGTCGACCGGGACGATCCGGCTGTTCGGCGGTCATGACATCCCGTTCGTGGTCGGCGAGGATCTCGTCTTCGAGCGCAAGATCTCCCTGCCGCACCATCCAAACGGCATGCGCTTCACCGCGTACACCGCTGATGGGAACCCGCTGCGGGAGAAGATCTACTACTCGGTGGGCGGTGGCTTCGTCGTGGACGAGAACGCCACTGGCGCGGATCGCATCAAACCCGACGACACCGTGGTCCCGCATCCGTTCACCACGGCCGCCGAGCTCCTGGGGCACTGTGCCGAGACCGGTCTGTCCATCTCCGGCTTGATGCTCGCCAACGAGCGCGCCTTCGGCCGGGACGACCAGCAGATCAAATCCCAGCTTCTGCATCTGTGGGAGGTCATGTCGGAATCGGTCCGCAGGGGATCCTCGCGGGAGGGTGTGCTTCCCGGGGGTCTCAAGGTCCGTCGGCGCGCGCATCAGCTTCAGCGTCGCCTGCAGAGCGAAGCCGCTGAACGTGATCCGCTCCAGGCCATGGACTGGGTCACCCTGTTCGCCTTGGCCGTCAACGAGGAGAACGCCGCGGGCGGGCGCATCGTCACCGCTCCCACCAACGGCGCGGCTGGCATCATCCCTGCCGTTCTGACCTACTACTCCAAGTTCATCCCTGGTGCCGATGATGAAGGCGTCGTGCGTTTCCTCCTTACTGCGGGTGCCGTGGGGGTGCTCTTCAAGGAGAACGCCTCCATCTCCGGGGCCGAAGTCGGCTGCCAGGGTGAGGTCGGCTCGGCCTGTTCGATGGCCGCCGCCGGGCTCACCGAAGTTCTCGGGGGGACTCCCGAACAGGTCGAGAACGCCGCCGAGATCGGGATCGAGCACAACCTCGGGCTCACGTGCGATCCCATCGGCGGGTTGGTCCAGATCCCGTGCATCGAACGTAACGCCGTGGCGTCTATCAAGGCCATCGCCGCCGCCAGGATTGCCCTTCGCGGGGACGGGCGGCATTTCGTCTCTCTGGATAAGGCGATTCATACCGTGCGTACTACTGGGCGCGACATGTCCACCAAATACAAGGAGACCAGCCGGGGCGGGTTGGCCGTCAACGTCATCGAGGCGGAGTCCCACGTGGGGGTCAACATCGTCGAGTGCTAGGCGGCGTTGGGCCCCTTAAGGGCTGAGGTCCGTAGCGGGTGGGCAGGGCGGACACTCCGGCCGACCGTGATAGCTAGCCTCTCGTTAGCCGCTGGTCAGCGGCCATCGCGGGCGCGGTGGTCTCTGGCACGGTCTTACGTCGGCCTACGTGTCCGCCCTGCCCACCCGCGGGGTGGCCCGCCGTACTTCGGTCCTGCCCTAAACCCAGTTCAACCACGGTGATGACGGGGGCGGGCGGAGCCCGAGGGGAACAGAAGGGCTGCGGGGTGGGAACTGCCACGGGGTCGACGGGGGTGGGCGTGCTCGGTATCGGCAGTATTCTGGCGACCCGAATGAGGAGGCCAGCGTGATGATCCGCTCGCGGTGGGGTGTGCACCTGTTGTTTGGGGGGCTGCTTGTCGCGGGTGTTGTGGTGCGGGGGCTGGCGGTGCTGGGGTATCGGCCGGTTTTGTGGTTTTGGGCGGATTCGTTCGCTTATCTGAGTTCGGCTGTTGATCTGCGGCCGTTGCCGTCTCGGCCGGCGGGGTACTCGCTGTTTCTGTGGTTCTTCGAGAACGTGCAGGTTGTTGTGGTCGCGCAGCATTTGATGGGGATCGCGATGGCTGTGGCGATCTACGCGGTGTTGTTGCGGGCTGGGTTGCCTGCGTGGGGGTCGGCGTTGGCCGCCGCGCCGGTTCTGCTGGATGTGCATCAGGTGCAGTTGGAGCATCTGCTGATGGCCGATCTGCTGTTCACCTTTCTGGTGGTCATGGCGGTCGTGCTGCTGGTGTGGCGGCCCGCGCCGTGGGCGGTGGTGGCGGGGCTCGGGCTGCTCGGGATGGCGACGGTCACGCGGACACTGGGGCTGCCGCTGGTCATTGTCGCGGTGGTCTGGTTGCTGCTCAGGCGGGTGAGCTGGCGGGCGGTCGGGGCGGGTGTGCTCGCCGCCGGGGTCGTGGTCGGGGGGTACGCGACCTGGTTCAACGCTGTGCACGGCTCGTTCGGGCTGGGTGGCAGCAATGTCTGGATGTGGTCGCGCACGATGACCTTCGCCGACTGCCGGATCATGGATCCCCGCCCGGAACTGGCGGTTCTCTGCCCGGAGGCGGGTCCCCGGCTGGCCGCGCCTGTCTACATCTGGGATCCGAAGTCCCCCATTGTCCGTAGCGGGGCCGAAAAGGAGGAACTGACCGGCGAGTTCACCTCGCTGGCCATCCGTAGCCAGCCCTTGGACTTCCTGCTCACCGGCCTGGGGGACGCCCTTTGGGCCTTCGAATGGAACCGCCGGATATATCCGTCGCCGGGCCCGCAAAGCGCATATGTCTTCCCCGACTCGGTACGGCCGTTCAGCGACAGAGTCGCTTCGGCCGGGCGAACCGCCACCCAACTGACCGTCGAGTATCAGGGTTCCAGTGCGGAGACCCGGATCGTCGAGCCGTACGCGGGCTGGCTTCGGGCCTACCAGGAATACGGCTACCTGCGCGGGCCCTTCCTGGCGGCGATCCTGCTCGCGGGGCTGGGCGGGATGCTCGTCAAACTGGTCCGCGGCCGGTTCGCGGACCTGACGCCCGCGCTGCTCCCCTGGGCTGCCGCGATGACGCTGACGTTCCTCCCGCCGCTGGTGGCCGCGTTCGACCACCGATATGTGGTGCCCGTCGTCCCGCTCGCCTGCCTCGCCGCCGGACTGGCCCTGACCCGCCGCGCCACCGATGACGCGACGGTCGAGTCCGGCACCCGTGCCAAGCGCAAAGCACAACTCACCGCCGGATGACACACCCTCAGGCACAATTCACAGCCGGGTGACGTGCAGGCGCACCAGGACCGGGAGGTCGGCGCTTGGGCCGAGGACGCCGCGGACGCGTGTGATCGCCTGTTGGTCGAGGCGGCGGGCCACCTCGCCCAGGGACGCGCCGGGGCGGCAGCGGACGTGGATGCGGGTGCGCTCGCCGCGGACGACCCGGACCGTCAGCTTGTCGACGCGGTCCAGGCCCTGGAGGGCGACGCCGAGCATGGCGGTGCCGGTTCCGTGGCGGGTGCCGTACCGGTGGAGGGCTAGGGCGAAGATGAGCCAGCGGGTGGCGATGGCGGCGGCGGCGGGGAGTACGGCGGCGGCGATGATGTAGGCCCAGATGTGGGCGGCGAAGAAGCCGGGGTCGAGGATGGCGAGGTCGGGGTGGGCGTCCCTGGCCCAGAGGGCGTACAGGCCGGTGAGCAGCAGGAGCGTGCCGACGATGCCGATGCCGATGCGGTTGGCCATCAGATTCTCCTCCGGCGGAGCCGTACCACGACCTCGTGGCGGCCGTGCAGGGCCAGGCTTTGCAGGCGGTCGCCGACGGCGGCGCCGACCTCGCGCAGCAGGTCGCCGGTGCGGTCCGCGTCGGTGACCACGGTCACCTCGATCTGGCCGTGCCGCAGGCGGACGCGCGCCACGTCCACGCCGTCCACGGTGAGCGCCGCCGACGCGAGGGTACGGCGCAGCCCTTGCCGGGTCAGGCCTATGGTCACGCCCTCGTCGGCGGTCTCCAGGGCGATCAGCTTGACCCGTCCCGGCAGTACGGCCAGCAGGATCAGGACCACCCCGGCCGTGATGGCGGCGAGCGCCAGTCCCGGGACGAGCGCGTCGCCCCAGCTCCTGGCCACCAAGTGCGACATTCCCGGCCACGCCGCGGGCCCGCCCAGCCAGGAGACGACCATCTCGGCCGTGCTCCCCCAGGCGACGATCGCGAGGGCGGCGGCCACCACGACGCCCGCCGAGTCGCGGCCGGGGCGTAGCCTCCTGGTGGCCTGTCTGGCCAGCATCCTGCGCCGGGCTCGGCTCGCGGTGGAGTGCCCGCCGGCAAGGATCTCCTCAACCGTGCTCATGGTCATACAGGGATACACGGACGCGTCAGCCCTCGGGCGGATCACCCGCCACTTTGCCCGATCATGCAGGGGCGAAGCCGGATTGTTTGCGACGTAGCCGGTTAACATGAACCCAGCTCATATACGTCGGGCGGACTAAGCTGCCTAGCGGACATCGACCGTGATGCCTGGAGATTTCATGACATCTGCTGAAGCCTCGGCAGCCCGTTATGACCGGGCGACCGCGGCGCTCGAACCGCCCTTCGCGGTGCTGGACCTGGACGCGTTGCGCGCCAACGCCGCCGACATGGTCCGGCGGGCCGCCGGGAAGCCGATCAGGGTGGCCAGCAAGTCCATCCGGAGCCGGGCGATCCTGGAACGGGTGCTGGCGATGGAGGGCTTCGCCGGAATCATGGCGTACACGCTTGAAGAGGCGTTGTGGCTGGTTTCTTGTGGTTTCACCGACATCCTCGTCGCGTACCCGACCGCCGACCGCGCCGCCATCGCCACCCTGGGCGCCGACTCCCTCGCCGCCCGCGAGATCACCCTCACCATCGACTCCTCCGACCACCTGGACCTCCTGGACGGCCTCCGCCACGAAATCCGGATATGTCTTGATATCGATGCCGGATTTATCGCCATGGCCGGGAAGTTCCGCGCGGGCGCGCTTCGCTCCCCCGTCCGCGAACCGGACCAAGCCACCGAACTCGCCGCCCACATCGCCAAGCTCCCCGGTCTCCGGCTGGTCGGGCTCCTGTCGTACGAGTCCCAGATCGCCGGCGTCGGCGACAACCTGCCCGGTCTGTACGGCAAAGCCGTCCGCTGGATGCAAGCCCTGTCCCAGCGCGAGCTCATCGTCCGCCGGGGGCGTATCGTCCGAGCCGTACGCCAGGTGGCCGACCTCGAATTCGTCAACGGCGGCGGCACGGGAAGCATTGAGCGAACCGTACGAGAAAGGGCGATAACCGAAGTGGCCGCCGGTTCAGGCTTCTACCACCCGCGCCTCTTCGACTTCTACCGCGACTTCACCGGCGTCCCCGCCGCCCTGTTCGCCCTGCCCGTGGTCCGCAAGCCCGCCCCCGGCGTGGCCACCGTCCTGGGCGGCGGCTACCACGCCTCCGGCGCCCCAGGCCCGACCCGGCTCCCCCAGCCGTACCTGCCGGCCGGACTGCGCTACCACCCCGACGAGGGCGCGGGCGAAGTGCAGACCCCCCTGCTCGGCGAGGCCGCCCACGACCTCCGCGTCGGCGACCGCGTCTGGTTCCGCCACGCCAAAGCCGGCGAACTCTGCGAACACTTCCCTGCCCTCCACCTCATCGAGGGCGAGGAAATCACCGAAACCGCCCCCACCTACCGAGGCGAGGGCAAGGCCTTCCTGTAAGGATCTGGTGGCGATGGGACCCTTTTGGGTGCCGGTGCGGCGAGAAGCCGTACACACGCGAACGGCGCCGGATAGCGCTGGTGGCGTGCTACCTCCGCCGACGGCGGCGCATGATGACGATCGCCGCCCCGATGGCCAGGGCGACCCCCACGCCGATCAGGATGGGCGCGATGTTGGGGGGCGGGTATTCGTCCTCCCAGCCCTCGGCCTCGCCGGGACTCGCCGCCCCGTTCGCCGCGGCGGGCGCGGCCCCGTTCGCGACCGGGCTCGTGGCGCCCAGCCCACGTCCGGCCCCGTTCGGCCGCTGCGCTCCCCCGCCCACGAAGTCGCCGATCGTCGTGACGACATGCTCGGCCTGCGCCTTCACCCTGGCCACGTTGCGCTCCGCGACCCGCTTGGGGCTGACCCGGTCCGCGATGGCGTCGACCGTGCGCGCCAGCTCCGTCCGGGTGCGCTCGATCTTCCGCTCCAGCGCCTCGGGATCGGTGTCCGCCATGACGATCCCCTCCTGTTGTCTCGTCTGTGATCAGTGTGGCAGGTCGGGTACGGTCCCCGGACGCCGCCCGACCCGGTAGTTTGTTGCCGTCGCGACCCGGAAATTCCAGAGCACGCCACGCGGAGGCGAAGTGAGCCAGACCAAACTCGAGCCCGGCGACGCCGCGCCGGACTTCATCCTGCCCGACGCCGGCGGCGAAGAGGTCTCGCTGAAGTCCTTCCGCGGCAAACGCGTCATCCTGTACTTCTACCCCGCCGCGATGACCCCCGGGTGCACCAAACAGGCCTGCGACTTCCGCGACAACCTGAACGCGCTGACCGGCCACGGCCTCACCGTCCTCGGTGTCTCCAAGGACAAGCCCGCCAAGCTCCAGCAGTTCGCCGAACGCGACGCCCTGACCTTCCCCCTGCTCTCCGACCCCGACCTTGAGGTCCACAAGGCGTACGGCGCCTACGGCGAGAAGCAGAACTACGGCAAGACCATCACCGGCGTCCTGCGCTCCACGTTCGTCATCGACCCCGAGGGCAAAATCGAAAAGGCCCTCTACAACGTGAAAGCCACCGGCCACGTCGCCCGCCTGCTAAAGGACCTGGACATTTCCTGACCCCGGAAAACCGGGTGCCTCCCACCAGCCACCACCCGCTAACATGGGTGACACCCGGGACCCGGTCCAGAAATACCGAATTCCCAATAACTAAACAATGGGGTTGTGGCCCAATTGGCAGAGGCACATGACTTAGGATCATGCCGGTGCGGGTTCGAGTCCCGCCAGCCCCACTCGAAGGCGGAGGTCTGTGGTCGCGAGCGGAGCTCGCTCCCGCGGGCCTCCTCGCGTTACACGGGGGGACGACCCCCCGAGCCCCCCGCTGTGGGGGGCACAGCCCCCCACGCCCCCAAGGTTGCTAGCGCGGTTGCCGTGGTCGAGTAAGCGAGCGTTAGCTCCACTTCGGTAGACGTACGCGAACCGCTTCTGCGGCGGTGTCGGCACGTCCACTTGGAGGCTTGCGGGGATGTCGTCCCAGCTGAGCGGGACGTTGATGATCGGTGTAGCGGTTTGCCCATCGATACGTAGTTCGGCCAGTAGGGCCTCGCACATCGTCTTGCGCTCCTGTGGAGTGCTGATGATCTCCTGGATGCGGTCTCGGATCGAGGCCAGGTAGCTGGTGTCGAGGTCTTGATCATCAAGGTCTGCGAGGGAGGGCGGCGAGCACTTGGGGAGGCGGTGGCCTTCTTCGCATGCAGTGATGCCACCATCGCGCAGCAGCGTGACTTGCGCGGTGATCCCTCTGGTGCGGTCGTGTCGACCGGCGCCGGTGGGTTGGAATTACAGATTTTGACATCTGTAACCGTGCGGCTCTACGGTTGATCGCATGGATGCGAGACAACTTGGACATGCAGGGCCTCTCGTGGCGCCCGTGGGGCTTGGCTGTGGTCCCATGTCCTTCGGTTCACTGACCCCTGCTCGTGATGCCGAGAGTGTGGCCACGATCCGGGCCGCGCTCGACGCGGGTCTGGCGCTCGTGGACACCGGCGACTTCTACGGCAACGGCCACAACGAGTGGCTGATCCGGCAGGCGTTGCGTGCCGGCGACAGAGAACGCATGGTGATCAGCGACAAGTTCGGGGCCTTGCGGGACCCGGGCGGGCGTTTCGTCGGGATGGAAGCGCGGCCGGCATACCTGAAGAGTGCACTGGCGTATTCGTTGCAGCGTCTCGGTACCGACTACATCGACATCTACCGTCCGGCGCGGCTCGACCCGGCGGTCCCGATCGAGGACACCGTTGGGGCGATCGCCGAGATGGTCCAAGCGGGGTGGGTACGCCATATCGGCCTTTCCGAGGTGGGCGCGGAAACCCTCCGCCGTGCTCACGCAGTACATCCGATAGCCGACCTGCAGATCGAGTATTCGCTGTTCAGCCGCGGCATCGAGCGTTCGATTCTGGCCACCTGCCGCGAGCTGGGAATCGGTATCACCGCGTACGGCGTCCTCGCGCATGGTTTGCTGACCGGCGCTTACGCCGGGCCCGGCGGCGGCGAGTTCGCGCACCTACCGCGGTTCCATGGCGACAACCTCAACGCCAACCTGGCGTTGGTCGAAGGCCTACGCCCGCTCGCCGACGCCCGCGACATCACGGTCGCACAACTCGCTGTCGCGTGGGTGCTGGCTCGCGGAGACGAGATTGTCGCGCTCGTCGGCGCCAGCCGGCCCGACCGGATCGCCGACGCGATCGCCGCAGCCGGCCTGACACTGACCGATGACGAACTGGCCGCAATGGATGAGGCCGTGCCCGCTGACGCCGTGGCAGGTGAGCGGTACGCCGCGCCGCAGATGGCTACGCTCGACAGCGAGCGATGACATGGCCGCCGCGGGCCACGGCTGCATAAGCTGCGGCCTGCGGCGATACGAGAGGATTACCACGAGATGGCCGCCCTGGACGCGGAGACGATCATGCGTGCGACCGAGGATGTTCTACGCCGGTACGGCCCGGCGAAGGCGACCGTGGTGGATGTCGCTCGTCAGCTCGGCGTCAGCCACGCCGCCGTGTATCGGCACTTCCCGTCTAAGGCGGCCCTTCGCGAAGCTGTCGCCCGCCGCTGGCTGACCCGTGTCTACGACGACACGGTCGCCCTCGCAGGTAGCCCCCGCCAGTCAGCGGCGCAGCGGTTGACAGCGTGGTTGATGGCACTGCATCACGCCAAAGTCAAGGCCGCCATTATCGATCCCGAACTGTTCGCCACGTACCGCGTCCTGCTCGAGGAGAACAGTACTGCCACCGCCGAACACATCTCGGCGCTGGTTCGCGGATTGGCGGAGATCGTCGCTGATGGTGTTGCGGCCGGGGCCTTCGCCAGTACAGACCCGGCTGCGACCGCCCGCGCCATCTTCCAGGCCACGACCGCTTTCCACCACCCTGCCCACGTTGCCGAATGGCAACGCCCGAATCACGACCGCCTACTGACCGACGTCTGCACCCTCATTGTCAACGGGCTGTGCCCGGTTCCCGTAGATCCGCGATCCGGTTCGGCCGCCCGTGAGTCCGCCGGCAAGTCAAGCCGGGCCATGTGACGTTGGGATCACCACACATCCCGACTCTCCCGAACGCCGGATGTAGGTGTTCACACCACGGGTAGCGGCCCCTACTGCCCTATGCCAGCGCCAGTCCTGCTGTAACCACCCGTGGAGGATGTAAGCCAATGTCCGACTCACTCCCGACCGAGAACGAGCTCACCAACGTGTCGCAACCCGAACCCTCACGGGGCCGCGGGGTCTGGTTGGCGTGATCGCGGCCACAGACGAGGGCGTCGACGATGTCGGGCATCTCATCACCGGCCTCGCATCGTCAGGGCAGTGATCATCGTGGCTTCGTTGAGACCGGGCTAGTCATGCCGGGTGTTCGGCGCACAGGCAGCCGATGCCCGGCGCGAGCCATTCCCGGCCGGCCCATTCGGGGTGTCGCTCGATCATCAGCGCTGTGACCTCCTCAATGATCGTTTCCTCGCTCATGGCCGAGTCCCGGCGTAGCCAGGTTTCGTCGCGTAGCAGTTGAAGGTAGTCGTGGACGTCGGCCAGTAGTTGCGGGCCGCCGATGTCGCCGTGGCCGGGGACGACCGCTTGAGGGTCGGCGGCGGCCAGCTGCTCCATTACCGCGATCCAGCGGATGCCGGAGACGTCGGTGTCGTGGGGCGGGAACCACGGGAAGATGGCGAACTGTCCGGCCTCCGCCAGGTCGCCGGTGAACATCACCCCGGCGTCGGGGATCGTGACCACCTGGTCGCCCTTGCTGTGTGCCCGGCCGGTGGCGCGCAGTTGCACCACGCGGCCGCCCAGGTCGAGGTCGTAGGAGTTGTCGTAGACGAGGTCCGGAGTGGGCAGTTCGATGCCCTCCAGTTGCCGGGCGACCGGTTCACCGAGGCCGCCGAACATGGCGAGGTAGCCGGCGCCCTTGGTGGCCAGGTCCTCGGCCTGCGCCTTGTTGATCAGGAACGTCGCGAACTCGGTGAACACCTGCGCGCCGAACGCGTGCTCGGGATGAAAGTGCGTCGTGGTCAGGTATAGCTTGCGGTCGCCCGCGTAATCGGCCGCGAACTTGAGCACGGTTTCGGCGTTGCGGGGACCCAAACCGGTCTCGACGACCAGCACGGAATGCGTGCCACCGATGATGCCGATGTTCGGCACCAGCTGCACACCCCGGTTCGGGATCACCACCAGATCGCGAGCGAGTTCCCGCGCATCTGTGATCCGCACAACAGGTTCCGGGTATAGGTATTCGGCCATTAATTGGCACTCCTCATGAAGTCAGGACCGCCGCTGGGTGGCTCATCACCGGCGGCCGATCGAGTCATTTCCAGTCCATCGCGGGGTTGTTCGAGGCGTCCAACACCGATTCCACACACCCGATACCGCTCGGGTATTGTTGCTGGTGATGGACTTACGTCTGCTGCGCTACTTCGTGGCCGTCGCCGAGGAACGCCACTTCGGGCGCGCTGCCGTCCGTCTGCACATGACCCAGCCGCCGCTGAGCCGAGCCATCAAGCGGTTGGAGGTCGATCTCGGCGCCGTGCTGCTGCATCGCTCAGCCACGGGAGTCACGCTCACCGTCGCTGGAACCGCGCTCTACGACGAGGCGCGCACGCTACTGGAGCAGGCCGAACAGGCACGCGCCCGGGTTGCCACCGCAGCCCGCGGCGCCACCATGACTGTCGGCACCCTCGCCGACAATGCCGGACATGCCGGGACACGGCTTGCCGCCGCCTTCCGCCGGCGCCACCCCGGGGTCCACGTCCACATCCGAGAAGCCGACCTCACCGACCCGACAACAGGGCTCCGCGCAGGTCTTGTCGACGTCGCCCTCACCCGTACACCGTTCGACGACACCGGCATCAGCACCTACGTACTGCGCTCCGACCCCGTCGGCGTAGTCCTGAGCACCGACGACCCACTTGCCCGCCGCAACACCCTGCGACTAAGCGATCTCGCTGACCGCCGATGGTTCCAATTGCCCGAAGGAACCGACCCCCTCTGGCGCGCCTACTGGAACGGCACCACACCCACCGGTGAACTCCGAGACGGCCCCGTAGTACGCACCGTCCACGAGTGCCTCCAGGGCGTCCTCTGGAACGGCACGATCGGACTGACCCCACTCGCCCACGCCCTTCCCGACGGACTCACCTCCATTCCCCTCACCGACATACCACCCAGCCACGTCATCGTCGCCTGGAAAAACACCAACACCGACCCACTCATCCGCTCATTCATCCACATCGCCGCAGCCATCTATGGCCGTCAGAGCGAGGGCGAAGAATTCACAACCATGTGAAAAGGCCCTCAATTTATGGCCAGCATCAGAAGAAGCGTGGCTACGGCGGCGGACTCGTTCATCGGCAATCAGCCCAAGCCTCCGTGACATGACACTCCGGTGCTGGCACCGGACCAAGCAAATCTCACCGCGAAACCCATTCGAGTACTCAAGTCTCGACCCCCCACATCCGAGAAGGTTGCCAGCGCGGGTGCCGTCGTCGAGTAAACGATCGTTGGGTCCACGAACAACGTCGAGGACCAGGTCTTCGTCACGGCGTTCGTGCGTGCCACGGTTCCATCAAGCAGATGGAACGGATCTCCGGGGAACTGAACCGGGTGGTCGTCATGGTGTCGGTGTCCCAGCCGATCATCAGGGGTGGAGTCCGTCGGTGATCACTGTGAGTAGACGGTCGCGTGAGGAGGGGGCCGCGTGGCCGGCGGCATGTACCGCGCCCGCCAATAGGGCCATTAGGTCAGGGAGACTGATATCGCCGCGCACCGCACCCGCCTGCTGAGCGCGGGCCAGCAATCCGCTCAGCGCGTCCGCCAGTTCCCGGCCGACCTGCGTCTCGCCGGTGCGGCCTGCCGCCAACACATCGGCGTACATGTCGCCCGATTCCACGGCGTAGGCGAAGAATGCGAAGAACGCCGGGCCTGCTCCCCCGGGGGTGAGGGAGTCGACCTTGGCTGCCAGGAGTCGTACCCGTGCCAGGAAGACGGCCTCCAGGAGGGTCTCCTTGGTGGGGAAGTGCCGGAAGACCGTGCCGACGCCGACTCCTGCCTCGCGGGCGATCTCCTCGGTTGAGGCGGCCAGGCCCTTGACCGTGAAGACCGCGTCCGCCGCGGCCAGCACGCGGTCACGGTTGCGCCGGGCGTCGGCGCGCAGTGGCCTATCCATTGACAAACGGAGCGATCACTCCGTATCTTCTAATCGGAGTCACGAGTCCGATTATATGCCCGGAGGTCCCCCATGAACGCACGTGAAACCTTCGCCGCCTGGCAGGAGGCCGTCCTCACCAACGGCAGCATCGATCACCTCTTCGCCGATGACGCCATCGTCGAACTCCCGTTCAACCCCGGCCGCCCGCGCCTGAACCGCGCCGAATTCCTCACCCTCGCCAGCGCCCGCGCCACTCTGCCCGTCCAGTTCGACGAGTTCCGCGACCTCGTCATCCACGACACCAGCGACCCCGAAGTGATCATCGCGGAATACTCCATCGCCGGCACGCACACGACCACCGGCCACCAGGCCACCGCGCCCTTCGTCATGATCCTTCGCGTACGAAACGGCCAGGTTCTCCAGCTCCGCGAATACCAGGACGTCCCCACCATGACCGCGGCGCTGGCTCCCGCGTAACTCGCCGGATCAGTCGCCGGCGTTGAGGTCGCGAAGTCTCTTGGCGATTTCGCTGACATCGTCGAGTTCACCGGTGGTGACGGCGATCACCAGCGCCTCCGCGGCATCGGTGTTCGTGCCGGTCAAGATCTGGCGGTTCAGTTCCAGGAAGACGACGGCGGAAGTCCAGCCCAGGCGTTTGTTGCCGTCGACCAGGGGGTGACCGATGATCAGGCTCTGCATGAGGGCGGCCGCCTTGGTCCACAGGTCGGGGTAGGCGTCCTCGCCGTACAAGCTGGTCTGCGGCCGGAAGACGGCCGCGTGCAACTGCCCGCCGTCGCGCAGACCGACCGAGGGAAGGATCTCCTCCGCGATCGCCAGGACATCCGTCATCGCGAGGAAAACCGTCACTGTGAGAGCCGGTGCAGAAGCTCGGCGTCACGCTGGGCGACCCTACGCGCGATGGCCCGCACAGCACTCTCCTGCCGACGAGCCAGATACTCTTCGATCGCGATGACGATCTCGCTGTTCAGACTGTTGCCATCCTCATCGGCCGCTACACGCAACCGCGCATGGACCTCATCCGGCAACCGAAGTCGAAGTTCCATGCAGCAATGGTACCCAATAACGGTACCTCCGAACGATCCCACCAAGACCACATGTTCGAGCAACCTCGCAACCCGTCCGTGATCAATGCGAGCGTCCGGCTCACCGAAATGTTCATCCAGGCTGCCAATAAGCGATAACGGCGTTATGTCATGGCCAATGAACGCGATTTCACAGCACAAATACCGTGAGATGGGGCAGTGCCTTGTCTGCGGCGTTCACTACGGCGACGGCTGTCGGGAGGTCGTCGCGAACGCTATCCTCGTCGATCCATGTCGTGGTGGTGGGGTATTCGATCTCATGTCGAGTCGTGCGAATACGGTCGATGGGACGGAGAATCGCTCCCATAGATGCGCCGAATTGGGCACGGGCCGCATGCTGGACGGCGAGGTGGCCTCCAGTCACCGTCGCCCGAAGACCCTGGATCTGCAGAAGGGCCGCCAGTGATTTCCGAACCGCGTCCTACGCGTCTGTGGATGCGAGGACTTCGGCGCTGACCAAGTGCTGGCGGGCGGTGGCGAGTAGGCGTTCGGCGAGAGGGACGTCCGCGACGACCTGGGTGAGCTCTCGGCGTTGCAGTATCCCAATGATTTCTTCCCGGCCACGTGGCCAGCTCATCATTGGCCATCCAAAGCGGGGATCAGGACTGGGACGCGCGGGCGCGTATGAAGCTCGCGGATGAATCCGTCTTCGTTGGCCTCCCATCGCGTGCGACTGATGATCACGGTGTTGACCGCGCGGCCCAGCCGCGATCCCGCTCGGGCTGAGGCGTCGTGGAGGTCATCGCGATCAGGACGACCGACAACGAGCAGGTCGATATCAACCGGTGCCGGGCCGGGTTCCCCCTGCATGCGCGCGGCCCAGGAGCCGAAGACCGCGGCTTCTTCGATCCGATCTAGGCCTGCCAGTTCTTCGGCCAGGACCTGTGCCGGGCCCAGGGTGATCGTGACGAGGTCAAGGAGCGGCTGGTAGAACGGAGCGGCGCGATTGGGCCGAACCAGTTTGGTGCGGCCGACATGGCGGCTGGTGAGAATGGCCGCCTGCTCGAGCCGGGAGACCTCGCGTGCCATGGTGCCGGTGTCGGTGCTGGTGGCTTCGGCCAACTCGCTGACGGAGTGCTCGTGGTCGCTCACATAGGTGAGGGTCAACACGGCACAGGTGATCCGGGAGCGGAAAATCGGAAAGATAGGAGGCGGTGGCAGCTGCATGCCGGGATCCTCCAGCAGGCACGCGCGTGATGGGTCGATCACGCTCAGTAGATTACTGTCAAACAGCCAGGATATTCTGGCGTTTTGACAGATTACCTGTTCATCGCCTGCGCCAACAGCCACCCGTCGGCTGCTTCGGACGCGGGTTCATCGTGTCAGCCGTGATTGGGGAATCCGGGGGAACTGGCCGGCGGAGTCGACTCCGGGGCCCGCAGCAGCCTCGGAGTGACTCCGCCGTGGTCATTGGTGTGGTGGGCGGGTCGCGCGGTGTGTCCTGGCACCGCGCGACCCTTTCTCGAGTTCCACCATCAGTTCGTATCCCTTTACCTACCCCAAGGGGCGTTCCCGTAAATGATGATGCTGGAGAAGTCGTAAGGGGCGTGTAAGCGAGATCTGCGACCTGAGTCGTACTCGCGAATCAGTCCTGAGGCGGACCGCGATTGAGCAGGCCATACATATCGTGGGGGCATGTTCGGCAGACTGCGGGCCTGGGGGCGGCGGCATCGTGCGGTGGTGGACCTGGTCACCATCGCGCCCTTGGTGTTGTTCTGTCTGGCCGCGGTGCCGGAGTACGTCGATAATCCGTTGTCGGCGTCGAGCGCGCGGCCCGGTGTGCCAGGAGCAGTCGCGCTTTCGGTGATGTTGCTGGGCCTGCTGGTATGGCGGCGAAACCACCCGCGTGCGGTGTTCGCGGGGGTGGCGGGGATCAGCCTGGTCCAGTGGCTGGCGGGGATCGAGCCGTTGCCCGCGAATCTCGCGGTCCTGGTGGGCATGTACGGCGTCGCCGCCCGCTGCCGGGTGGAGTGGGCTATCGCGGCGGGCGTGGTCGCGGAGTTCGGCACCTACCTGGCCCTGCGGGCCTGGAACGACCTGACGCTGGAGGTGTTCCTCAACGCGTCCGTGTTCGTGCTGGCGATCTGGATCGGCGGCATTTACACAAATGTCCGGCAGCGATACGTCCAGGGCCTGGAGGAACGAGCCGAACGCGCCGAACGGGAGCGGGACCAGCAGGCGCTGATCGCCACCGCCGCGGAGCGGGCCCGGATCGCCCGGGAACTCCACGACGTGGTGGCGCACAACGTGAGCGTGATCGTCGTACAAGCCGACGGCGCCGGCTACGCGATCGACAACGATCCGGAGCAGGCACGCCGGGCGGTCCAGGCCATTTCCGCCACCGGGCGGCAGGCGCTGACCGAAATGCGGCGGCTGGTGGGCGTCCTGCGGGACGACACGGCCGTAACGGAGGACTATCAGCCCCAGCCGGGCTTGGGGCAACTGGAGGAACTCGTCCGGCAAGTACGGGAATCAGGCCTACCTGTGGACATGACCGTCGAAGGCGACCTGTCCGGCCTGCCCGAGGGCGAGCAGCTGGTGATCTATCGGATTGTTCAAGAAGCGCTGACCAATACCCTCAAACACGGCGGGCCGCGGGCCCGGGCGGACGTGCGGGTGGAAGCCGGCGGACGGGAGATCGTGATCAGGGTGGTCGATGACGGGCGCGGTGCGGCGGCCCTCGTGAGCGAAGGCGGTCACGGGCTGATCGGCATGCGGGAACGTGTCACCATGTACGGCGGAACGATGGACGCCTCCCCCCGCACCGGCGGCGGGTTCCTCGTGGTCGCACGGCTCCCGGCGGGCCTTCGCGAGGGAGCCGCATGATCCGCGTCGTGCTGGTCGACGACCAGGAACTGGTCCGCGCGGGCTTCCGGATGGTGCTGGGCGCCCAGCCGGACATCGAGATCGTCGCGGAAGCCGCCGACGGCGCCGCGGCCGTGGCGGCGCTCCGTGAGGTCAGCGCGGACGTCGTGCTGATGGACGTGCGCATGCCCCGGATGGACGGCGTCGAGGCCACCCGGCTGATCCTCACCGAGCCCGACGCCCCGAAGGTGCTGATCCTGACCACGTTCGACCTGGACGAGTATGCCTTCGCGGCCATTCGCGCGGGCGCGTCCGGGTTCCTGCTGAAGGACGTGCCGCCCGATGATCTGCTGAGCGCGATCCGCTCGGTGCACGCGGGCGACGCCGTCGTCGCGCCCAGCACGACCCGGCGGCTGCTCGATCTCGTCGTCGCGTACCTGCCGAATGAGGCCAGGCCGACGCGGGACGCGCGGCTGCTGACGGCGCGGGAGCGTGAGGTGCTCCTGCATGTCGCCCGCGGGCTGTCGAACGTGGAGATAGCGGGGCAGTTGCATCTGGCCGAAGCCACCGTGAAGACGCATCTAGGCCGCATTCTGGCCAAGCTGGAACTGCGGGACCGCGCCCAGGCCGTCGTGTACGCGTATGAGAGCGGCCTGATCACCAGTCGGCCGAAAGGCTGATCTCCGGCTACCTCAGGAGTCGCACCACCCCCCGCAGAAGGCTCCTCGAGGACCAGTCCGAGCCCGTCCCGAGGGCCGAGGATTCGCCGGGTAGCGGGCCCTAGCGTTGCTGGCATGACGATTACTACCGATGTCCGGCACGCCGTCGTGGCCAAGGGACTGACCAAGATATACGGGCAGGGCGACGCGGCTGTGCACGCGCTGCGCGGGGTCGACGTGAACTTCGCCACGGGGGCGTTCACGGCGATCATGGGGCCGTCCGGCTCGGGGAAGTCCACGCTCATGCACTGCCTGGCGGGGCTCGACACGGTGACCGAGGGCAGCGTGACCGTCGGCGACACCGAGATCACCCGCCTGTCCGACAAGCAGCTGACGCTGCTGCGCCGGGAACGAGTCGGATTCGTGTTCCAGGCCTTCAACCTGCTGCCCACGCTGACCGCCGAGCAGAACATCCGGCTGCCCCTGGAGATCGCCGGACGGCAGGCGGATCAGGTGCTGTTCGACCGGGTCATCGACACGGTGGGGCTGCGGGACCGGCTCTCCCACAAGCCGAGCGAGCTGTCCGGCGGGCAGCAGCAGCGGGTGGCCGTGGCCCGGGCGCTGATCAGCAAGCCTCAGGTGATCTTCGCGGACGAGCCGACCGGCAACCTCGACTCGCGCAGCGGCGCCGAGGTGCTGGCGTTCCTGCGCCATTCGGTCCGCGAGCTCGGCCAGACGATCGTGATGGTCACCCACGACCCGGGCGCCGCCTCCTACGCCGATCGGGTGATCTTCCTCAGGGACGGCCTGATGGTCAGCGAGCTGGTCGAGCCCACGCCGCAGACCGTGCTCGACACGCTGCTGAAGCTGGAGGCCTGACCGGTGCTCAAAACCACCCTGGCGGGGCTGCGAGCGCACAAACTCCGGCTCCTGCTCACCTCCCTCGCGATCACCCTGGGCGTCGGCTTCATCGCCGGAACGTTCGTGCTCACCGACACGATCGAGGTCGGCTTCCGGCAGAAGTTCACCGCCGACGCCGCCAAGATCAGCGTCGCGGTCACGCCGAAGGACAACCCCAAGGCTCAGGAAGCACCCACCATCCCCGCCGACGTGCTGGAGCGGATCCGGAAGGTCCCCGGCGTCGCCGACGCCCAGGGGCTGCTCAGCGGCCCGACCCCGCTGCTCGGCCGGGACGGCAAGGCGGCGGGCAACTTCCCGACGACGGCCGTCTCCGTCCCCACCGGCTCGCTCAACCGCGTCATCGTCACCAGTGGCGACTTCCCCGCTCGGCCGACCGACGCGATCCTGGACGAGAACACCGCCAAGACCAGGCGCTTCGCGGTCGGCGACACCATCACCGTGCTGGACGCGAAGGGCGCCAGGAACGACTTCACCCTGGTCGGGCTCTTCGACACCGGCGTGAACCAGAATCTGGCCTACACCGGCGCGGTCGGTTTCACCACCGAGACCGCCCAGCGCATGACCGGCGCCAAGGGCTTCGGTGAAGTCGACGTCGCCGGAGCGGAGGGCTCGGACCCCGCGCGGCTGCGAGACGCGGTGGCCGCGGCCATCGGCGCGGACTACGAGGTGAAAACCGGCAGCCAGGTGGCCGACGAGCTGGCCGCCCAGAGCAATGTCGAAACCAGTTACCTGACCCTGATGTTGCTGCTGTTCGGCCTGATCGCGATGTTCGTGGCCGCCCTGGTGATCTACAACACGTTCAACATCCTGGTCGCGCAGCGCACCCGCGAGATGGCGCTCCTGCGCTGCATCGGCGCGACCCGCGCCCAGATATTCGGCTCGATCCTGCTCGAATCCGTGGTCGTCGCGATCCTGTCCTCCGGCCTGGGCCTCCTGCTCGGCCTCGGCCTGGGCGCGGGCGCGATGGCCGGCCTGGAGCTGCTCGACGCGCCCGTCCCCAGCGGCGCGGCCATCTCCCTCGCCCCCCGGACGATCATCCTCGCCGTGGTGATCGGCCTGGTCGTCACCGTCGGCGCCGCCCTGCTCCCGGCCCGCGCCGCCACCCGCGTCGCCCCCATCGCGGCCCTCCGCTCCCAGGTGGAAGAACAAACCTTCAAAGCCGGTCTGGTACGGACAATCCTCGCGACCCTCTTCCTCCTCGCCGGAACCGGCGTCACCGTCGCCGGAGTCACCATGGACGGCGGCGACGAGGCACTGATCGTCATCATGGGCGGCGGCGCGCTCTTCTTCCTGGGCGTGCTCATCCTCAGCCCGGTCATCATGCGCCCGCTGGCGAGTTTCGTCGGCTGGCTCCCGCGCCGCCTGTTCGGCGTGCCCGGCAGCCTGGCCGTCGACAACGCCCGCCGCAACCCCAAGCGCGCGGCGACCACGACCGTGGCGCTGACCATCGGCGTCACCCTGATGACGCTGATCTCCGTGATCACCACCACCACCCGGGCCACCATCAACGCCCAGCTCGACGCCCAGTTCCCGGTCGACTACATGATCTCCGAGCAGCGCGGCTCGGAGTCCCGCATCCCGCGCGCCCTGGCCGCCGCGCTCCGCCAGAGCCCCGAAGTCGGCTCGGTCATCCAGATGCAGCGTGTCGAGGCGAGCCTCGAAGGCTCCGGCACGCGGGACTTCCAGGTAGGAAATTTCCCGGCATCGCCGGATTTCCGGCCGCAGGCGACCACGGGCTCGTTCGACGGCTTCGGCCCCGGCGCCGTGGCCCTGGTCGACGGCACGGCCCGCCACCTGGGCCGGAAGGTGGGCGACACGATCCAGCTGAAGACCGAAAAGGCCGGAACGGTCACCTTGAAGATCGCCGCGACCTTCGACCCGGAGACCAGCGACCTGGCCTCCATCACCATTCCGCAGGCGGAATTCGACCGATATTTCGGCGCTCTTGATGACGCGGCCGTCTACGTGAACGCCAAGGACGGCGTCGCTCCCGACGTCGCGCGCCGGGCCGTGGAGGCGATCGCGCAGCCGTACCCGACCGCGCTGGTGGTCAGCTCGACCGAGATCCGCGGCGAGTTCGACGACGCCCTGAACATGATGCTCATGATCTTCGGCGGGCTGCTGGGCCTGGCCATCCTCATCTCCGTGCTCGGCATCGCCAACACCCTGTCCCTGTCCGTCCACGAACGCACCCACGAATCCGCCCTGCTCCGCGCGCTCGGCCTGACCCGACCCCAGCTCCGCCGCATGCTCTCCCTGGAAGCCCTGCTGCTGGGCCTGATCGGCGCGCTGATCGGCATCAGCCTCGGCGTCGTCTTCGGGTGGGCCGCCATGCAGACCCTCCCGTTCGACATCCTCTTCCGCGCCCCCGCCGACCTGATCCTGCTCTTCCTGGTCCTGTCCGGCCTGGCCGGCGTGCTGGCCGCCCTGCTCCCCGCCCGCCGCGCCTCCCGCGCCTCGATCGTGGACTCCCTCGCGAGCACCTGAGGTCCCCCGCCCGCTCTCAACCCCTGAGGGCGGGCGTTCCTCGGTTCGGGCAAACACACACGGTTCTGAGGATTCTTACCGGGAGCGCCCGGGGGTGGTCCCTTAACCTTGGGAAGCATGTTGCACGGAAGTATTGGCATCTTCGACAGCGGTGTCGGCGGGCTCACCGTGGCGCGGGCGATCATCGACCAGTTGCCGCACGAGTCGATCTTGTATGTGGCGGACACCGCGCGCCAGCCGTACGGGCCGAAGAGCATCGCGGAGGTCCGGGGCTACGCGCTGGAGGTGATGGATCACCTGGTCGAACATCAGGTGAAGATGCTGGTCATCGCATGTAACAGTGCCAGCGCGGCGGTGCTGCGGGACGCGCGGGAGCGCTACGACGTGCCGGTGGTGGAGGTGATCCAGCCGGCCACCCGCAGGGCGGTGCGGGCCACCAGGAACGGGCGGGTGGGGGTGATCGGGACACGAGCCACGATCGAGTCGATGGCCTACCAGGACGCGTTCGCGGCCGCGCCGGACGTGCGGCTGGTGGGCGTGGCCGCGCCGCGGCTGGTGGAGTTCGTGGAGCGGGGCGAGACCGACAGCGACGAGCTGATCGAGGCGGTGCGGGACTACCTCGCGCCGGTGCTGGCGGAGGGCTGCGACACGCTCATCCTCGGCTGCACCCACTATCCACTGCTGGTCGGGGCCATCTCCTATGTCGTGGGGGACGACGTGACGCTGGTGTCCAGCGCCGAGGAGACCGCCAAGGACGTCTACCGCGTGCTGCACGATCGGGGGCTCAACCGGTCCGCGGACGTGCCGCGGCACCGGTTCCGCGCGACCGGTGATCCGGCTCCGTTCGCGCGACTGGGGCGGAGGTTCCTGGGGCCGGAGATCCAGGCAGTCGAGATGGCGACGATCGGCGACGCACCCACGATCGCGGACGTTTCCGGAAATGGGAGGTCTCAGTGAGACTCACGATCGTCGGTTGCTCGGGGAGCTTCCCGGGGCCGGACAGCCCCGCCTCCTGCTACCTGTTCGAGGCGGAGGGCTTCCGCCTGGTGGTCGACCTCGGCAACGGCGCTCTCGGCGCGCTCCAGCGCCACATCGGCCTGCACGAGGTGGACGCCATCTGCCTGTCCCACCTGCACGCCGACCACTGCCTCGACCTGTGCTCCTACCACGTCGTGCGCACCTACAGCCCCGGCGGCCCGTTCCCCCGCATTCCCGTGTACGCCCCTGCCGACGCCCCCCGCCGCCTCAACCGCGCCTACGGCATGCCCGACGAGCCGACCCTGGAGTCGGCCTTCGACTTCCACGCCCTCACCCCGGACCGCCGCCAGATCGGCCCCTTCGAGGTGACCACCGCGCTGATGAACCATCCAGTGGAAACCTACGGATTCCGGATCTCGTACGGGGGCCGCTCGGTCGCCTACTCCGGCGACACCGGCGAGTGCGCCGAGCTGGTCCGGCTGGCCAGGGACGCCGACGTGCTGCTCTGCGAGGCGTCGTTCCTCGATCTTCCCGATCTCACCCCCGACCTGCACCTCAACGGCCGCCAAGCCGCCGAGCACGCCGCCAAGGCCGGGGCGGACCGCCTGGTGCTGACCCACCTCGTGCCCTGGTACGACCAGGACCGCATTCTGTCCGAAGCCGCCACCGCGGGCTTCACCGGGCGGCTGGAGTTGGCCAGAAGCGGTGCGGTCTATGACCTAGGGTGAAGGTCATGGCTCGCTCTGATGGACGTACGCCCGACCAGCTCCGGCCCGTCACGATCACCCGGAACTGGCTCGCCCACGCCGAAGGCTCGGTCCTCGTCGAGTTCGGCGGCACGAAGGTGCTCTGCGCCGCGACGGTGGAGAGCGGGGTGCCGCGCTGGCGCAAAGGCAGCGGTCTCGGCTGGGTGACGGCGGAGTATGCGATGTTGCCCCGCGCCACCAACACCCGCGGCGACCGCGAATCCGTGCGCGGCAAGATCGGCGGCCGGACGCACGAGATCTCCCGCCTGATCGGCCGCTCGCTGCGCGCGTGCGTCGACTACAAGGCGCTCGGCGAGAACTCGATCATCCTGGACTGCGACGTGCTCCAGGCCGACGGCGGCACCCGCACCGCCGCGATCACCGGCGCGTATGTGGCGCTGGTGGACGCGGTCTCCTGGATGCGCAAGAAGCGCATGTGCCCCGGCGATCCGCTGGTCGACTCGGTCGCGGCCGTCTCGGTGGGGATCGTGGGGAACACGCCGCTGCTGGACCTCTGCTATGTCGAGGACGTGAAGGCCGGAACCGACATGAACGTGGTCATGACCGGCAAGGGCGCGTTCGTCGAGGTGCAGGGCACGGCCGAAGGCGCTCCTTTCGACCGGGACACGCTGGACGAGCTGCTCGACCTGGCCGCGGCCGGCTGCGCCCAGCTGACCGAGCTGCAGAAAATCGCTTTGGCCTGAGCGCGCGCGAGCCCGATCATTGAGGTCTGGCTTCTTTTTGGGGATGGAATGACACGTCTGGTGCTGGCGACCCGCAACGCGGGCAAGATCGTCGAATTCCGCCGGATTCTGGCGGACGCGCGCGTACCCATCGATCTGGTCGGCCTGGAGGCGTTCCCCGAGATCGGCGAAGTCGCCGAGACCGGCCTCACCTTCGCGGAGAACGCCCTGCTCAAGGCCCACACCGTGGCCAAGGAGAGCGGCCTGCCCGCGGTCGCCGACGACTCCGGCCTCTGCGTCGACGCCCTGAACGGCATGCCCGGCATCTTCTCGGCCCGCTGGTCGGGCGGCCACGGCGACGACCAGGCCAATCTGGCCCTGCTCCTGGCCCAGCTCTCCGACGTCCCCGACGACCGCCGCCAGGCCCATTTCACCTGTACGGCGGCGCTCGCGTTGCCCTCAGGCGAGGAACGGGTGGTCGACGGCATCATGCACGGCACGATCATCCGCGAGCCCCGTGGCACCAACGGCTTCGGCTACGACCCCATCTTCGTCGCCGACGGCGAAACCCGCACCACAGGCGAAATGCCGGCCGCCGAAAAAGACGCCATCAGCCACCGGGGCAAATCCTTCCGCGCCCTGATCCCGGTCATCATCGAGGTCCTCGGTTCCTGACCTGGCATTTTCGCTTGAGAGCCACCGTGGGAGCCTTCACGCAAGCCACCGTGAGAGCCTTCACGCAAGCCACCGTGAGAGCCTTCGCGGGAGAGCCACCGTGGGAGCCTTCCCAGAAACACCCTGGACGTCTTCGCGGAAACACCACGGCGCTGGCGGGGTCGGGCGGAGCCCGAGGGAAAACAAAAGGGCTGGGTGGGTGGGAGAACCACCGTGTCCTGGCTGTCGTTTCATGTGGGAGCCGGCGGGGATCTCGATCGCCTCGTAACCCGCTCGTAAGATCTTCTGTCGCTGGGTAGGCGTAGCGTCTGGAGTGTGGAACCACGCACTCGCCCGCCCGGCTGGGCGGCCGCTCTGGCGGGGGTGACGGCCGGAGCCGTCGCGCTCGGTATCGCCCAGCTCGTCGCCGGGGTCTTCGGCGGGACCTCGCCGATCATCGCGGTCGGGAACTCCGCCGTCGACAACACGCCGTTGTGGCTGAAGGAATGGGCGATCCGCACCTTCGGCGAGAACGACAAGAACGTGCTCATCGGCGGCATCCTCGTCGTCGTCGCCCTGATCGCCGCCGGCCTCGGCGTGCTCTCCCGCCGCCGGGTGGGCTTCGGCGTGGCCGGGTTGTGGCTCTTCGGCCTGGTCGGCATGCTCGCCGTCCTCACCGGAGCCGAGGCAGGGCCCCTGGCCATCCTGCCGCCCCTGATCGGCGCCGGAGCCGGGGCGATGACCTTGTCCTCGCTGTTCCGGCGGCTGGAACCACCCCCGTGGGCCGAGTCGGAACGCGCCGAAGCGCTCGCCGCGGCGGAATCCGACGCCGCAGCGGAACATGACGATTCACGCGCAGCCGCGGAACATGATGATTCACGCGCAGCCGCGGAACATGATGATTCGCGCGCAGCGGCGGAGCATGACGATTCCGATAGAGCGGAAATGCCGCCCGTGATGCGTTCGGGTTCCGAGCTGCACGCGTTCAGCAGGCGTCGGTTGCTGACCGGTGTCGGCATGGGCGTGGGCGTCGCCGGTGTGTCGGGGATCGCGGGCCAGCTCCTCTCCGGCCGCAACGACGTATCCGGCGCCCGCACAGCCGTCGCCAAGGCACTGCCGACCGCGGCCACGCCGTTGCCGCCCCTCCCCGCCGGAGTGGATTTCAAGATCCCGAACCTGTCCCCCTTCTCGACCCCCAACCACGACTTCTACCGCGTGGACACCGCCCTGGTCGTGCCCGCCGTGGACCCCAAGAGCTGGACCCTGACCATCCACGGCATGGTGGACAAACCCATCGAGATCACCTTCGACGACCTCATCAAACGCCCGCTGATGGAAGCCGACGTCACCCTGACCTGCGTCTCCAACGAGGTCAACGGCCCCTACGTGGGGAACGCCCGATGGCTCGGCGTGCGCATGGCCGACGTCCTGCGCGAAGCGGGCCTGCAGGCCAACGCCGACATGCTGCTCAGCACCTCAAGCGACGGCTGGACCTGCGGCACCCCCATCGACATCGTCATGGACGGCCGCGACGCCCTGTTCGCCATCGCCATGAACGGCGAGGTCCTCCCCGTCTCCCACGGCTTCCCCGTCCGCCAGGTGGTCCCCGGGCTGTACGGCTACGTCTCCGCCACCAAATGGGTCACCGACATCAAGGTCACCCGCTACGACCTCGACGAGGCCTACTGGACCCCCCGAGGCTGGTCCGCCATGGGCCCCATCAAGACCGGCTCCCGCATCGACCTCCCCCGCAACAAGGTCAAACCCGGCCGCAACACGATCGCCGGCGTCGCCTGGGCCCAGCACCGCGGCATCGAAAAGGTAGAGGTCCAGGTCGACGACGGCGACTGGCGCGTCGCCCGCCTGGCCGAAGTCCCCGGCCCCGACACCTGGCGCCAGTGGGCAATCGACTGGGACTTCACCCCCGGCCTCCACACCATCCGCTGCCGCGCCACCGACGGCACCGGCCAAACCCAAACCGCCAACGGCGCCCCACCCGCCCCCAACGGCGCAACCGGCTACCCCTCCGTCCTCATGGAAGCCGTCTAACCAGCCCGCACGTACCAACCAGTCGCCCACCCGACCGACCACTATCCGTCCAAATGGAATTGCTGCGACTCTGGCACGCCGCAGGCTCGCCGCTCCCGCAGGGACAGCGGCCGGATCTCTCTCCGGGGACGACCGCCAAGATCTACCGCAGCTCCATCAAACCCGTCTCCCGGGCCGCCATGCATGAAGGCGAGAACGGCGAGCCGCCCCTGCTGTTCTCAACGCCCTGTGACGGCTTCCATCTCCCCACCGCACCGGTGACGACGCCGACTGTGGAAGCCACCACCCCACGCAGCAAGCGCCAAGCCAATCGACCATCCGACCCCACCGTCCCCGCGAAACCCACCACCCACGCAGCAAACGCCGAGCCAATTAGCCGTCCGACTGACCTTCCGTCCCCACGGAAGTCAGCCATTCCGCGCAGCTCGCTCAAGCCGTCCAGCCTCAGACTCGGTTCGTGTCCCTAGGTGCGGGGTTTGCCTCGAGCTTCCTCCAGACCCCAGCTCACGATGACGCCCTTGCCTCCGACTCGGGTTGGCACCGCCTCTTCCCCCAGGCCTCCTCCCCCAAGCAATCGCCCATGCTGAGGCGCACAGCATCGAGCCGGCTGGTCCTCCGACCGGCGCCTTCGTCCTGGTGGGATCCGTTTGCTCGCGGGTATGCCAACGCGTGGTCTTTCGTGTGGCGGTCGGTTCTTGGGTTGGCCAGCGGTACGGCAGGATTTGGGAAACGCGACTTACCAGACGGGAAGGGCCTCTACGATCGGCATCCTGAGGGGGAGGGGCCTGCAGTTGGTTTTCAGGGGGATGGCCGATCGACAGTCGCGGTGGCGGCTGCCGAGCGGCGTCTACAACCCCGTCGTCACGGGTGATGGCCGCCGCTGGCGTGACTACGAGCATGCCGCCGAGACGCCGGCCCCGACGCTGGATGAGCGTCCGTCCCTCCCGCGAAGCTCGGGTGTCGACAACGACTGGTTCGATCGTGGGTGCCGTCCGCCCCGCCTGGACGAGGTCAGGCCGTACGGGACCGCGGGTGGTCTGGCGCGGCCGGACCCGCAGACGCAGCAGGACCTGCTGCAGGCGGCGGCCGGGCGCTTCCCGGATCCGCGCGGCACCTGGATCCGGCTGATCAACGCGGAGGGTCCGACGGAGGATCCCTTCCGGTCCACCAACGCGATCGACTGTGCCCTCGCCGTCCTCTCCACCTGGCATGGCGAGCCCGCGGTGGCGGCGCCGCGCCAGCCCGAATACGACCGCGCGGGCAAGCCCGTGCTGTCCGGCGAGACCGGCGGGGTGGCCAGGGCCGAACAGTGGCTGGGTCATCGGTTCGAGTATCTGGGCCAGGGCCGCCGCGCCTACTCCACCATCGCCCAGCGCCTGCTCACGGGCGGCCAGGGTGCCGCCGCCATGCTCATCACCCGCTGGCCCAACGGCGGCAGCCACGCCTGGAACGCCGTCAACTCCGGCGGCGAGGTCCTCTGGATCGACGCCCAGCGCGGCCACATGGCCGTCGAACCCCCCTACGAGAACGTCACCGGCGTCTTCTGCGTCATCATCGACCACACCGGCCAGCGAATTTGACCCGCCCACACCCGGAGCACGCGCGATGACCCCCGAAAGCGCACGAGCCCTGGCCGAGGACTACTTCAACGGCGGCCGCCCCCACCCGCTCGACATCGGCGTCTACACCTTCGACGCCGGCTACGTCGCCTGGCCCCGCGAACCCACCCCCGGGGACCCCACCGTCTTACCCGACACCGTCGGCGGCGCCTGCATCGTCATCGACCGCCACACCGGCGAGGTCTCCGTCCGCCCCCTCCTTCCACCAGAACTGGTAGCCGAACTCTGGCCCGACCCCACCCCTCGCTAGAGCACCTACGCCGTAGGCAGCATCAGCCGGCTACCCGGCCTGGGACCGCACCCCTCGTTAGAGCCCAAGCCCTTGACGTGGCGAACCAACGTAGCAGGACCGGGACACGCCATTTCGTGCGCATCAGCGCCATGATCTCGACGTGCCGAGTCTCTGACACGTCTCCCACACCGTCCCGACCCCGGCATTGACAGCGGACCCGGGCTGATCGTAGCCTCAACCAAGGCTTATTTTTAGTAAACTTTCCTAAGGAAGGCTCTGAAGGCTTCCGCCGTCCCCACGTTGGCACGGAGGCGCGGTCGCCCATCGGCGCGTACGCAATGGCAGGCCAAGGCACCGGCGGCCATCACTCTCGGCACCAGCCACTCCCCCAGCTGAAGGATCCCCTGTGCCCAGAAATTTCGTGAAACGCTCCCTCGCCGCGCTCTTCGGCATCACCGTCGCGGCCTCCATCGGCTTCACCGTCAGCCCCGCCACCAGCGCCGTCGCCAGGCAGGCCGCCGCCCCGTTCAAGGTGCTCGCCTTCTACAACGGCACCTGGGACGCCGCCCACATCGACTTCGACAAAGAGGCCAGGGAATGGTTCCCCACGGCCGGCGCCCAGCACGGTTTCACCTGGGAGGCGACGACCGACTGGAGCCGCCTCAGCGCCGCGGGCCTGGCGCAGTACAAGGTCATCATGTTCCTGGACGACGCCCCGCCCGCGAGCCAGCGGGCCGCGTTCCAGACCTACATGCAGAACGGCGGCGCCTGGATGGGCTTCCACGTCAGCGCGTTCACCACCAACCCCAGCTCATGGAACTGGTACTACAACACCCTGCTGGGCTCGGGCGCGTTCCAGACGAACACCTGGGGGCCGACCGCCGAGACCCTGAAGATCGAGGACCGCGGCCACCCGTCCACGGCGGGACTACCGGCGACCATCCAGTCCTCGGTGAGCGAGTGGTACTCCTGGAGCCGTGACCTGCGGCAGAACCCCGACATCGACATCCTGGCGTCGATCGACACCTCCAGCTTCCCGGTCGGCAGCGACCCGAACCAGCAGTGGCGCAGCGGCTTCTACCCAGTCATGTGGACCAACACGAAGTACAAGATGCTGTACGCCAACTTCGGCCACAACGCTATGAACTACTCCACGAACACGCGTACATCGTCGACCTTCGCGAGCGCCCAGCAGAACCAGTGGCTGATCAACGGCCTGCTCTGGCTGGGCGGCGCGGGCGGCACCACACCGCCCGCACCAGAGCCGATCTCCCCAACGACGTGGTACTCGGTCGTCAACAAGGGCAGCGGCAAGTGCGTCGACGCCCGCGCGGCCGGCACCACCAACGGAACCGCGATCCAGCAGTACACCTGCAACGCGACCAACGCTCAGCAGTACCAGTTCGCGCCGACCAGCGGGGGTTTCGTGCGCGTCAACAACCGCGGCAACAGCGCCCAGGCGCTCGACGTGACCAACGTGTCGACCGCCGACAACGCCCCGATCCAAACCTGGACCTACGGCGGCGGCAACAACCAGCAGTGGCAGCCGGTGTCCGAGGGAGGTGGCTACTACCACTTCGTCAACCGCAACAGCGGCAAGTGCCTCGACGTCCCAGCCGCGTCCACCGCTGACGGGGTCCAACTCGTCCAGTACTCATGCAACGGCACGGCCGCCCAGTCCTACCGGCTGGTCGCACAGAGCTGAGGCAGGAGGCTCACGAGCGGGTGGCTGGACGTCGGCATCCAGCCACCGCAGCTCGGCCTCTCTTCAGCCTCGGCCGACGCGGGCAAGCTGGCGGGATTGGGCCACCAGGCGGCCGGTGGAGTCGTGGACTTCGACATCCTCGTCGAACCAGTCGTCGGAGATGAGGCGGCCGGAGGCGAGGATGGTGAGCCAGCCGGGGGCGGGGAGGGCGCGGAGGTGCCAGGTCAGTTCGACGGTGGGGGCCCAGCCGCGCAGGCCGGCGGAGAAGGCGACCGGGGGGAGGGCGTCGACGGCCAGGGCGAGGACGTAGGGGTCGGGGTCCTGGGGTTCGGCCAGGCGGAAGTAGGCGCGGGATTCGGGGTGGTGGGTGGGGGTGTCGGTGAGCCAGCC
>NZ_BLAF01000025.1:55495-151743 GCF_009687885.1 Acrocarpospora pleiomorpha | reverse complement strand
ATCGTTCCCCCGTCTCCGGGGCAACCCCTCTAACTTACCCGCTCATCCGCTTCGTGTCCAATCACCCTGTTTGGGGTGTTTGATCACATCACGAATGACTCGTACGGTTGATCAGAGGATGGCCCGGGATCCGGCTGCCTTTCGGCCGCCGCGCACTCCCGGCGCGAAGAGAACATTAGGCAACCGTTCCCCCCTCGTCAAATCGCCGCTCCGCACGCGAATTCGCAGGTCACACCGCCCGCGAAGGCCCGGACCGCCAACATCGCTACGAGACTGTTACCGGGGTCACAACAATTCTTGGCTCACGCAGGTCGTTGGCGCGCATCAGATCGCTCCTGGCGTCCTCCGGGCACCCGGCCGCCTCATATGCCGCAGCCCGCACCTCGAACACCTCCGCCGCACCCGGCTCGATGGCCGCCGCCAGGAAGCAGTCCCCCAGCGCCGCCTGGGCGTCCCCCAGCGCGAGCTGCGCGCGGGCCCGTACGAGATGAGCCCGATGTGCCCCGGAAACGGGGTGGCACGGGACGCGAGCCGCGAGGGCCAGGCCGCAGTCGATCACCGCGCGGGCGGCTTCGCCGATGGCCAGCAGGGCCTCGGCGCGGTCCACCCGGAGCTCCTCCGAGTAGACCGGGCACTCCCCCAGCTCGATGACCCAGTCGAAATCGTCGATCGCGTCCCGCCAGCGGCTCATGGCCAGGAACGCGCGGCCGCGTACCGCGCGGGCCTCCCATTCGCCGGGGTTGAGCAGGAGCGCCCGTTCGGTGTCGGTCCACGCGCCCTGCTGATCGCCGCGCAGCGAACGGGCGATGGCCCGCGCGATGTACCCGCGCGAGGTCAGCTTGGCGACCAGGGACGCGGTCGCGTCCAGCTCGGCCTCCGCGTAACGGCCGGAGCGTCGCAGCAGCAGCGACCGGCGGTGGTGGGCGTCGGCCAGGTCGTCGGGGCCGAGCTGACCGTCGAGCGCGGCGGTCAGCTCGGCCAGGGCACCCGAGTAGTCACGCATCGCGTCGAGCGCGATCCCCCGTCGTAGCCGTACCTCGGGTGTGGCGTCGCCCGCGGCGAGCAGCCGGTTGCACTCGAGGAGGTCGGCCGTCACCGTGCCCAGCCGGGCCACGTCCTGTTCCACGCACATCGTTCCACCTTGTTCACCGTCTGGGAGGGGGTCGCCCAAAGGTAGGTGCGCGGCGCGCGGGTTTCTGTGAACGAATACGCAGAACGCCCGGGAGATCTAGCCGGAGACCTCGACGCCGCCGATCGTGCGCTTGCCCCGGCGCAGCACGAGGAACCGGCCGTGCAGCAGGTCCTCGGCGGTCGGCACATACTCCTCGTCTGTGATCTTGGTGTTGTTGAGGTACGCCCCGCCCTCCTTGACCGCGCGGCGTGCCTCGGACTTCGACTTGGCCAGGCCGCTCTCCGCCATCAGATCGACATACGGCAGGCCGAGCCCCGCCACCTCCGCCCTGGGCACCTCGGACAGGGCGGCGGCAAGCGTGCCCTCGTCCAGGTCAGCGATGGACCCCTGGCCGAACAGCGCGCGCGAGGCCGCCACCACCCGGGCCAGCTCGTCGGCGCCGTGCACCATCGTGGTCAGGTCCTCGGCCAGCGTGCGCTGCGCCTCGCGGGCGAACGGCCGGTCGGCGACCGCCTTCTCCAGCTCCTCGATCTCCTCCCTGGTGCGGAAGGTGAACACCTTGAGGAAGCGGATCACGTCGCGGTCGTCGGCGTTCAGCCAGTACTGGTAGAACGCGTACGGCGAGGTCAGCGCCGGATCCAGCCACACGGCCCCGCCGGCGGTCTTGCCGAACTTGGTGCCGTCGGCCTTGGTGATCAGCTTGCCGGTGAAGACGTGCGCGTGCGCGCCCTCGACCCGCCGGATCAGGTCCACCCCGGCGATGATGTTGCCCCACTGGTCGCTGCCGCCGAGCTGCAGCGTGCAGCCGTACCGCCGGAAAAGTTCCAGGTAGTCGTTGGCCTGCAGGATCTGGTAGCTGAACTCGGTGTAGCTGAGGCCCTCGCCGGCCAGCCGGGCCGACACCGACTCGCGGGCCAGCATGCGGTTGACCGGGAAGTGTTTGCCGATGTCGCGCAGGAAGTCGATGGCCGACATCCCGGCGGTCCAGTCGAGGTTGCTGACCAGAGTGGCGGCGTTGTCGCCGGTGAAGGAGAGGAACTTCTCCACCTGGACGCGGATCCTGGCCACCCACTCCTCGACGATCTCCTCGGAGTTGAGGGCCCGCTCGGTGCTACGGCCGCTGGGGTCGCCGATCAGGCCGGTGGCGCCGCCGACCAGGCCGATCGGGCGGTGCCCGGCGCGCTGGAAGCGGGTCAGGATGAGCAGGGTGGCGAGGTTGCCGACGTGCAGCGAGGGCGCGGTGGGGTCGAAACCCGCATAGACCGTGATCGGACCCTCGGCCAGTGCCGCGCGGAGCGCGTCGGCATCGGTGGTCTGCGCGGTGACGTCGCGCCAGTCAAGCTCATCGAGGATGTCGGTCACGGTTCCAGTTTCCCATTGCTCGTCGGGAGGCGGCTGAGTCCAGCCTGCCTGATCACGAAACCCTATCGCCACTCAATACCGGGAGCTGAAACGTTCACCTCCCGTGAGTGCCCAGGCATCGGATGTCTCCAGGTAAGAGGACCGCCCAGCATATGCCGATAAATCCGGCCCCCCTCCCGGATAGCGCTTTCCGAAAGGTTTCGGTACAAGGTGGTCACCCCAGTCCCCCACAGGGAGGGCACATGCGTACGCAATCGAAGCGCTTCGCGATCATCGGATTGATCGCGCTCGCGGCCGCGTCCACGGGAGTCACCGCCCAGGCCGCCGCCCCCGGCTGCCGGGTCGACTACAGCGTCCCGACCCAATGGTCGGGCGGCTTCTCCGGCAGCGTGACCATCACCAACCTGGGCGATCCGCTCAACGGCTGGAGCCTGGTCTGGACGTACACGGCCGGGCAGGCGGTCACCCAGGCCTGGAACGCCACCGTCACCCAGAGCGGCTCGCAGGTCACGGCGGCGGACGCCGGCTACAACGCGGCGCTCGCCACGGGCGCGAGCGCGGCGTTCGGCTTCAACGCCTCATGGAACAACTCCAGCAACCCGGCTCCCGCGTCGTTCGCCCTGAACGGCACGGTCTGCACGGGTACGGTCCCCAGCCCCACACCCACCCCAAGCCCATCCCCCAGCCCAAGCCAAAGTCCCAGCCCCAGCCCGAGTCCGACGACCATTCCCGCCGGGGCAAAGCAGGTCGAGGACCTCGACCGGGGCCTGATCAGCGTCAGGTCCGGCAGCGCAAACCTGGTCTCCTGGCGGCTGCTCGGCACCGAGCCGTCCGCGACCACGTTCAACGTCTACCGCGGGGGCACCCGGGTGGCCACGGTGAGCAATTCCACGAATTATCTGGACACGGCCGCCGCGGACGCGTCGTACACGGTCAGAGCGGTCATCAACGGCGCGGAACAGGCCGCCTCCCCCGCGTCGCTCAGATTCACCGGCGGCAACTATCTCGACGTGCCCATCCAGCCCCCGGGCGGAGGAACCACGCCATCCGGCGAGGCGTACACGTATGCCGCCAACGACGCGAGCGTCGGCGACCTCGACGGCGATGGAGACTATGAGTTCGTCCTGAAATGGGACCCCTCCAACGCGAAGGACAACTCCCAGTCCGGCTACACCGGCAACGTCTACGTGGACGCGTACACGCTGACCGGCACCCGTCTCTGGCGTATCAACCTGGGCAGGAACATCCGCGCGGGAGCGCACTACACCCAGTTCCAGGTGTACGACTACGACGGCGACGGCGACGCGGAAGTCGCCATGAAGACGGCGGACGGCACCACCTCCGGCACCGGTCAGGTGATCGGAAGTTCGACCGCCGACCACCGCAACTCCTCCGGTTATGTCCTAGCCGGTCCAGAATTCCTCACCATGTTCGACGGCCGAACCGGCGCGGCCCTCTCCACCGTCAACTACGACCCCGCCCGCGGCACCGTCTCCTCCTGGGGCGACAACTACGGCAACCGCGTGGACCGATTCCTGGCCGGAACCGCCTACCTGGACGGCACCCGGCCCAGCCTGATCATGTCGCGCGGCTACTACACCCGCACCGTGATCGCCGCCTGGGACTTCCGCAACGGCACGCTGACCCGCCGCTGGACATTCGACTCCAACTCCGCGGGCAGCCAGTACGCCGGCCAGGGCAACCACCAGCTGTCCATCGGCGACGTGGACCAGGACGGCCGCGACGAGATCATCTTCGGCGCGATGACGATCAACGACAACGGCTCGCCGCTGTGGAACACCGGTCTCGGCCACGGCGACGCGCTACACGTTGGCGACCTCAACCCCGCTAGGGCCGGGCTCGAGGTGTTCAAGGTCTCAGAGGAGACGGCCCGCCCGGGTTCCTGGTTCGCCGACGCCCGCACCGGCCAGGTGCTCTGGCAGTCGGCCAGCGGCGCGGACAACGGCCGCGGCGTCTCGGCCGACATCTGGGCCGGCAGCCCCGGCGCCGAGTCATGGTCGGCCAGCGACACCACACTACGCAGCGTCACCGGCGCCTCCCTCGGCCGCGAACCGTCGTCGATCAACTTCCTGGCCTGGTGGGACGGCGACCCCGTCCGCGAACTCGTGGACGCCACCCGCGTCGACAAGTACGGCACCAGCGGCGACATCCGCCTCCTGACCGCCTCCGGCGTGCACTCCAACAACGGCACCAAGGCCACCCCGTCCCTGTCCGGCGACATCCTCGGCGACTGGCGCGAAGAAGTGATCTGGCCAACCACGGCCAACACCGCCCTGCGCATCTACGCGACCACCTCAGTCACCGACCGCAAGATCCACACCCTGGCCCACGACCCCATGTACCGCGTCGCCATCGCCTGGCAAAACACCGCCTACAACCAGCCACCACACCCAAGCTTCTTCATCGGCGACGGCATGGCCACTCCGACCAGGCCAAACGTCTACGTCCGCTGAACGTCACGCTCCGGCCCCACGCTCTCGGGCCGTGAGCGGGCCGTGATCTTGGTCGGCAGACCGTTCCAACACCCTGCCGACCAAGGTCCACATCTGCTGCTCCGACTGAGGCGCTACCGCTCGCGGTCAACGCGCAGAAGGCGTACTACGAGGGGCTCGCACGCACGGGCCGACGGGCGAAGCCGCGAAGGCGGCCCGCTGATGAACGAGTTCGCGCTGAGTACCAGCCCGGGAAGTAACCTGTCGCCGTCGCCTGCGAGCACCAGAACGCCCACTCCCCTCGGGAAGGTGGGCGTTTCGACGTTGCCAAGGGCTGATCTAGAGGGACGTCCTTACGACTCCGACACGACGGTGCATCCCGCAGGATTTACACCTGTTCGCGAGCCTTTCGTCACAGGATGTAGTTATCCCATTGTTCAGGTGCGCTGTTCCCTGGACCTACGCCCGGATCCGCCGGACATGAGGCCGGTACGGCGAAACCGTGCTGTTCCCGTCGATCCAGAACCTCCACGGAGTCTCGGCTCCGGCCGCGACCCCGGTCCTGGGGCCCGCCTTGACCGCCATGGCGGGTTCGCCTTCCAGGACCTGGATGATTCCGTCGCCGCCGCAGCAGTCGAGTCCGTTGTGCTCCCTGGCGAGAGCGAGCGCGACCGCGAGCCGGGCAGGGCCACGGGCCAGGTCGCGGTCGGGCACCGGGCGGTCGTTCTCCCGCCGGTACCGGGCGACGTCAACGCCGGAGACGACCTCCCCGGCTCGGAGCAGCACGCCGGAGGCGATCCCTTCCGGGAGGCAGATCAGGTTGGCGCAGAAGTGCATCCCGTACGTGAAATAGATGTACAGATGCCCCGGCGGGCCGAACATGACGGAATTCCGGTGGGTCCGGCCGCGGAACGAATGCGAGGCGGGGTCTTCGCCGGGTTTGCCGTACGCCTCGGTTTCGGTGAGGCGGACGGCGACCGGCCCGTGCGCGATGACCCGCCCGAGCAGGTCGGGGGCGACCTCGTGCGCGGGCCGGTCGAAGAAGTCGCGCGTCAGCGGCTTCAGGCTCCGGTCGCCCATGCCGCCTGCGCGTCCACGGTCTCACGGAGCGTGTCCAGCTGATCACGCACGCGGTCGGGCGCGGTCCCGCCGTACGCCTTCCGGGCGGCCAGCGCGCCGGGCACGCTCAGCACATCCCGGACGTCGCCGCCGAAGTGCGGCGACACCTTGGCCAGTTCCTCGTCGGTCAGCTCGCCGAACTCCTTGTCGTTGACCTGGCACCACACCACCAGGTGCCCGACCGCCTCGTGCGCGTCCCGGAACGCGACGCCCTTGCGGACCAGCAGTTCGGCCAGGTCGGTGGCCAGCGCGAACCCGTCCGACGCGGATGTCTCCAGCTTGGCCGTGTTCACCCGCATCGTGGAGACCAGGCCAGACACCGCCGGAAGGACGAGGAGCAGGGTGTCGACGGCGTCGAACACCGGCTCCTTGTCCTCCTGCAGGTCCCGGTTGTAGGTGAGCGGCAGGCCCTTCAGCGTGGTCAGCAGCGTCATCAGCGACCCGATCAGGCGGCCAGACTTGCCCCGGGCCAGCTCGGCCACGTCCGGGTTCTTCTTCTGCGGCATGATCGAGGAGCCGGTCGAGTAGGCGTCGTCCATCTCGATCCAGCGGAACTCCTGCGACGCCCACAGGACGATCTCCTCGCCCAGCCGGGACAGGTGGATCCCGATCATGGCCGCGCAGAACAGGAACTCGGCGGCGAAGTCCCGGTCGGCGACCGCGTCCATCGAGTTCGCCGCCGCCGCGTCGAAGCCGAGCTCGGCGGCGACCGCCTGCGGGTCCAGCGGCAGCGAGGACCCGGCCAGCGCGCCGGAGCCGAGCGGCGAGATCGCGGCCCGCTTGTCCCAGTCGCGCAGCCGCTCGATGTCGCGGGTGAGCGGATGCACGTGCGCCAGCAGCTGGTGGCCGAACGAGACCGGCTGCGCGTGCTGCAGGTGCGTCATGCCGGGGGCGGCCGTCTCCGCGTGCTGCTCGGCCTGGCTCATCAGCGCCGTCTCCAGCTCCACCAGCCGGGACACGATCGTGCGGACGTGGTCGCGCAGGTAGAGCCGCAGGTCGGTGGCGATCTGGTCGTTCCTGGACCGCCCGGCGCGCAGCTTGCCGCCGAGCGAGCCGAGCCGTTCGAGCAGGCCGCGCTCCAGCGCGGTGTGCACGTCCTCGTCGGCCACCGTCGGCCGGAAGGCGCCGGACTTGCAGGCCTCCTCCAGATCGTCGATGGCGGCCAGCATGCGGGCCAGCTCGTCGTCCGCCAGCAGCCCCGCCCGGTTCAGCACCCGGGCGTGCGCCCGCGACGCGAGCAGGTCGTAGGGAACCAGCCGCCAGTCGAAATGCACGCTCACCGACAGCCGGGTGAGCGCGTCCGCCGGGCCGCCTTCGAACCGGCCGCCCCAGAGCCGCATCGGCTTCCCCTCAGGACTCACGTGCCGCTCACCCTCTGGTCATCGCGCGAGCGCGTCTCCTGCACCACCGAGTCGTCTCCTCTCACTGTTCAATCCGCGACGATAGCCCATGCCGGAGCCATCGGTGACCTGCGCCCAGGCCCGCCCGCCCACAGCACGAGAAAGATCAATTGTGCCTGAGGAGACGTCAGACCTGCTCGCGCAAAGCTCCTCCAGCGCGTCGAGGAGGCGGTCCCGCTGGCCGTCGGTGGAACCGGCCAGCAGGGCGGCGACAGCGCGGGACACGGTCATCGCCTCGACCAGGCGCAGGGCGGTGGACGTCGTGCCCAGCGCGGTGAGGATTCCGGGGGCGTATCTCGGCCCAGTCCTCCACTTTCAGCACCTCCCTAGCGTCAGGGGTCAACTTCAGGACCGACCGTGCTCGTCGCCTGGCTCGCCAGCGTCGGCATGTTGTGACCCCTCGCAGGGGCGATGAAGACAGGCTGCGGGTGTAGTAGCCGCGCGCCATGATCAGGTTGTGACCCCTCGCAGGGGCGATGAGGACGAATCCTCAGACGTGGAATCAGGAAGTCTACCGCTGGTTGTGACCCCTCGCAGGGGCGATGAGGACCCGCGGCGAGCTCGCTCTTGCCGTTCTTGCGGGGTTGCTGCCCCTCGCAGGGGCGATGAGGACCTCATGGCGGTGACCGGCCACACCAAGCCGACCGTGATGTTGCTGCCCCTCGCAGGGGCGATGAGGACACGTCACCGGTCACGGTGACCGCCGCATCCTGCTCGTTGCTGCCCCTCGCAGGGGCGATGAGGACCGATGCCGCAGTCGGCGCGCGGGCACTGGAGCAGTTGCTGCCCCTCGCAGGGGCGATGAGGACGCCGCGAGGACTGGCCGAAGGATTAGTTGTCGCTATGACGTTGCTGCCCCTCGCAGGGGCGATGAGGACGCCGGACCCGCCCGTTGTAGCCGTCCAAATCGTTGAGTTGCTGCCCCTCGCAGGGGCGATGAGGACGTCTGCGTCGCCGCCTTGCGAATGATCTCGACGAAGTTGCTGCCCCTCGCAGGGGCGATGAGGACTGCCCAGCGCATCAGGCCACTGCGGATCACGCCCATGTTGCTGCCCCTCGCAGGGGCGATGAGGACCGTGATCGCGCATCATGTTTCCGAGGCCCTCAGTATGTTGCTGCCCCTCGCAGGGGCGATGAGGACTAGCCCGATTGACCTGCCCTGACTCCAGTAGGTTTGTTGCTGCCCCTCGCAGGGGCGATGAGGACTCGGCGCAAGGACTGGGTGGAGAAGACCTCGACGTTGCTGCCCCTCGCAGGGGCGATGAGGACCGTGGACGGCCGGAAGGTCACCTGCATCGTCTTCGAGTTGCTGCCCCTCGCAGGGGCGATGAGGACTCGGTCACGCTCGGCCAGGGCGGCTCGGTCACCTGTTGCTGCCCCTCGCAGGGGCGATGAGGACCCCAAGGTAAAGCGCCAGCTCAATGGCGGTGGAGTCGGTGGTTTGGGTGCTCGAAATGCAGTGAACTGTCGGTTGTGCATCTGAGCCCGGTGGTTCGCTGCAATCCGTCGGATTGATCTTAGTTAGAGAATGTCGCTCGGGGACGGCTGGGCAGCGCCCCACTCTTCGCGACGTGGCACGGAACCGGGTGGGTAGGTGTACACCAGCACGCTGTCGTATCCAGTGTCGATCACACCCGCCACGGCGGCTTGGAAGCGCTTGAACTGGGCGGCGCTGAGGGCTCCTTCGAATACGCTGCGCTGGACATGGTGGAGATACTGGCGACAGGTACGAAGGATCTGCGGATTACGCTCTGCAGCGGTGTCATAGACCACGACGACGTACATGACTCGTTACCACCAGATCCGGAACGGCTTGTATGGCTGGTCTTCCAAGCAGGTTCGTGTCAGCTGAAGGGCTTCAAGGTAGAGCAACTCGTCGTAGGCGACTTTGCGGCCGAGCCCCCGGTGCTGGACGGTGACGCCGAGCTCGTCGCGAATGGTCTGAACGACGAGCTTGCGACCCGTTGTGCTGAGCATCGCCTGACTGGAGTTGACGTCGAAGTGGTGCTCCTTCAACTGACCTCGGCCTGCCAGGCGGAGGAGCAGGCGCTCCGCGAAGAGGGGTTTGAACACCTCGGCGAGGTCTAGCACGAGCGAATGACGCTGCCGTTCCATCGTGCTGTGCAGGAACGCGATTCCGCTGTGCAGTGGAGTGAGTCGTACGGCGGTCAGGATGCGTGCGTAGGTGACGCCGTTGGCGTAGCTGATAAAGGCGTTCCCCGCATTGCGGGGCGGGCGACGGCTCCGGCCGTGGAGTTGTAGCCAGTCGGGAAGGCGAGTATCCAGAACTTCCCAAGCTGACCGGCGGAAGGTGCCTTCCGCGCCCATCAGTTGCTCGGTTGTGGTGGATGCCTCTACGGATTCCTCCAGCACCGCGTACGGCCGCGCCAGCAATGTCCGCTCGACCACCCGGCGCACATTGAAAGCCGCCGCGCGGACCAAGCTCCTGGCGATCTTCAGCGAGGCAGTGGGGTCGGTGGATAACCGTGCTTGAGCGACAACGGTCTCGCCTGAGGTGCTTGTCTCGGAGGTGAGCAGTGATCCTGCGTAGTCCCCGTAGTGGCTGAGTAGGTGGATATTGATCCGGTGGCGGTTCAACAGGCTGACGACTGCGGTGTTCACGTCTACCGGTTCGCACGCGACTATGTCACGCACGTCGGTGATGGGGATGTGGACAGGCTTGTCATCGGGACGTTCGATAACTAACGACTGGTCTTGGCGGCGGATCCGGCAGGCTGTGGTGAGCCAGTATGTACGCGCGGCGCTGGGCATTCATTCCATCCAGCAGTAGTCGATATAGCTGCACCCTTTACAGGCTGGACGAGCCAGGCGAGGAGGTGAGCTGGGGGCGGCGACGGTTTCAAGGACGGTGACCACGTCAGCGGCTGCCTTGGCCGCTTGCTCTGTCGTATAGGGAATGCGGATGGTACGGCGTGTCGCGGGGTAGTGGAGGATGGCTCCCTTGGCGTCGATGCCGACCTCATGGAGGCGGTAGCAGTAGTGGATGGCCTGTGCGTTGTCGGCCGCGCGCGATACCGCCGAAGACTTGACCTCGTGAACCCACAATGCCCCGTCCAAGTGATCCAGCTTGGCCGCGCCAAGGTCGACCGGCTGACTACGCCGGTAAGAAGTCTCATGTACGGCCTCGCCGAGTTGGACTCGGTCGCTGAGATGTTCTGGGCGTATGCCCCGCACATACAGCCAGAGCTGCCGCGGACAGTGGTAGAGGTACTTCACGTGGACCCCGCCGACATCGGCCGCGCCGATCACAGCAGCTCGCCGAGCAGATAGACCGGGCCATCCTTGTCGGTGCGGATCGTGCCGAGGCCGGATTCAGCGTCGTATTCGGCGTCGATTACCACTACACGGAGATCTCGATCGAACCGACCCAGGCGAACGGCGTAGTGCGGGAGCGGCAGCAGATATTCGGAAGCAAGCAGCCGTCCGGCAGATTTCTCATCTGTTGAGTTCAGTGCCGTGGTGTAGTTGTCGATGTCGTCGGCCAGTACAGCCTCGATGCCATCGAACATCTCGTCGAACTCATCAGCTAATTTGGTTCGGTCGTCGAAAGGAAGCTTGAACTGCAGGAAGGCCTCGCTGAATTGTTCGCGATGACTGGTGACGTCTTCAGCCCACTGAATTCCCCATGGCGAGTCGTAGATTTCGTCGAGCCACTCGCCGGTGACCTTTTCGTCAAGCATGGCGCCATGGTTGCGCTCCAGGATTCCCATGGTCAGTTTTGTGGGCGCTTCATCATAAACTCCGTCGGCCCACAACGCAGTTCCAGAACGACGTTTTCGGTAGTCGGGGTGGTGGACGATGACGTCAGCGGGTTCGCGTTTTGCGAGGCGGTTCACTCGGCCGAACCGTTGCAGCAGCGCTTCCAGCGGGGCGCCGGAAGTGTGGATACTGCTGAAATCCACGTTCAGTGAAACCTCGACTACCTGGGTGGATACCAGTAATCCGGGCATGTGGGGAACGCCGACCCCGTACCGCTCCATGATCTGCTTCTCTATCTTCGCCCGGTCCCCGGCCTTGAATCGGGAGTGCAATAGCAAGGCCGCGCCTGGACCGTGCAGTTGGCCGGCGAGTGGTCCGAGCGCATTGTAGAGCAGGCGCGCGTCAGCGATGTTGTTGGCTACCAGGAGCACAGCCTCATTCGCCTGAAGCCGAGCAGCAATCTTTTCGATGGATGAGGCCGAAGTCAGAGGCTCTGGGCAGACCGACAGCCGATGGCGGACGGCCCAACCATCGTCGAGCGCGTTCACCTCGGTTGGCTCCTGGGCCAGAGCATCACACAACAGCGCGGAAAGCGCTCTGGGTAACGTGGCGGAGATGACGGCGATTCGCCCGCCAAGTTCTTCCCACAACCCGAGCATGGCCAAAATGATGCCCATGCGCTGGGTGTCATAGGCATGCAACTCGTCCAGAATGAACACCGAGTTGGCCGCGTCGATAAGCAGGCCCGCATGAGCGGGTCCGGCAAGCGCTCCGCGCATCAATTGGTAGGGGGTGCCCACTCTGACCATTTCCTGGAATAGCCGGGTCGCCTCTCCTCGTGCTACCGCCTTCTTGGCCGCTTGGATCGTGTCGACGTTGGAGTCGTCACATACGGACTGGTTGAGGTGATAGGAGGCCGCTTTCGAGTGGGCGACGCCAACCAGGGCCGTATCTCCCAGCTGATTTCCGATCCTGGTCGCCATCGCGTTGATCGATGCCAGGTAGGGCAGCGTGTCAAACACGCGCGGCTCGCCGCCGCACGTCTTTCGGATCGCCTCAACTTGGGTTGCCGCCCACAGTTCGACCGCTTCGGTCTTGCCTGACCCAGTCGGAGCCCTGAGAAGCAGATGGCCTTGTACGGCTGCCGCCAGTTCTTGATGTTTGTGGAGCTTGACCCCTGCGGAGAGTGCATGCGCGAAGGCGGCATCTATTGGCTGGCGGGTCTGCAAGCTGCCGTGCGCGGAAGAGACGTGGTCAGCGAGAGTGACGGCGCCCTGCAGCAGAACGGCGGCCAGGCCTGAACGCCGGCTCATGATGCGATCCCACCGGTCCTTCAGGGCGTCCAGCATCTGGTGGGCCAAACGGTAGACATCAGCCGGCTGCATCCCAGAGGGAACGGAGCTCAGCAACGCCGCTCCTTGTGCCTTGGCCGTGAGCCAGGCTGCCAATTCAGTAACCAATGGAAGTTCGACAGGACCGAATCGGCTGATGAACGAAGCCGGATCGGGGTCGGCGTGGCGAGCGAAGATGCAGCGGTCACCGAGGCCGGTCAACGGCCTGTGGTGGGTAACCACGCCCAGGGCGACCCACTCTCGATCCGCCTGCGGGAGGTCGGCCAGAACATGGGAGACGAATCCCAGCGAAAGCACCTCGTGGCGCTCTCCCCATCTTCGTGCTTGAGCCGGGCCGTTACCTACTTGGAGTTGAAAGCCTTCGGCGACCTTTCCAGCGTCATGCAGCAGGCAAGCCAGGCAAGCCCACCGCCAAAAGTCCCCAGGGAGGACGGCGATGCGCCCCACCCTGGACGACAGCAGTTGGGCTGCCTCCAGCGCGGCCATTGAGTGCGCGGTTAGCAGCTCTCCCGTTTGCTGATTCTTCCGTGGGCTTTTAGCCCAGGTATGGCTGAGCTTTCTCATGACGTCGGCCAGTAGTTGGCGGGGTGGACGGCGTCCAACATTGTCACGGCCTGGCCCTGGTCAGTGACGTACTCGCCACCGATCTGGACATCGCCGCGCGTGGTGGCGTACCGGTAGGTCTTCCAGATGGAGTTGGCCCGGTCGATACTCACTGATGTCGGCAGCCGCAGCAAGGCGCCTGCGCTGGATCTGTCAGCCGGGATCAATGCTTGACCCTGCGTTCCGTATCCGTCGTTCAGAACCACCCGGCGGGTGCGGGCACTTGCCAGATCCTGGCTACGGCCGAATCGAAGGGGCCAAACAGGTCGACGGAAGGCTCCCTCCCACAGATCCAGGTCACTGATGAGCCACAGCCGAAGGCGGATGTCCGCCAGGAATTCACGATCCTTAGGCGTTGGGGAAGTCTTAGCGCCCTTGGCGTCCAGCGGATGATAGGTCTCCAGATCGGTTCCACTCCCGCCAGCGGTGAAGCAGACTGCGAACCGGGTGTGAATCGGCATGTGCGCCCAGCCGCCAACGGTAGAGGCCAGCAGCCCGCCGATGGCTGAGGGCGGCGGGCAGGGTAGCCCGACCTGAACTCCGGCGTAGAGGGGATTCCGGAATGACACGACCGGGGCAGTTACCTCGACCTCGAGTGCAAGAGTCACCGGGCGGGGTCCTCAAACCAGTCATCGTGCCGGCCCGCCTGAATTCCATCGGCCAGCGCACGCAGTAGTACGCGCGGGTGGCCGATCGTGAGGCGGCCATCGTTGATCAGGTCGGCGAGATTCTTGCTGGCGACCTCTCGCTGGTCGCCGAGGAACCCTGGTGCCCAGCCCAGGAGGACGGGACCGTCCAGTTCATCCGCCCAGACATCAACCTCCTCGCGAAGGACGTCTGTGTCAAAAACTGTCTGGTTGTTTTCGGCGGCCAGCACGCGGGTGAATGGGTTGTTTCCGCCTTTGACAGGAGCCAGCAACACCAGGGCTGGCGTCCGATCGCCATAGTGAAGCGCCCGCTTGGCGCCACCCCGGACCTCCGCGAGCGTACGCAGCAGCACTGCGACTCGGCGACGTCGTTCTTCCAGCGGCAGCCGCAGGCAGCTCATTCCGCGAAGTTGTACTTCTACGGCCCCCGCGCCCAGTGCCTCCTTGGCGGCGTCAGCAGACAGCGTGCGCCGCAGTCCGCCCCCGTCGAGCTCGAAAGTACCCACCCTTGGCAGGTCAAGCAGGATGCCTCCCCCCAGTTCCGCCGAGTAATGCTCGTGCTCATGGATGACGGGATTCTCGCCAGCGGCAAAACCGCGGCTCATCGTCCCGAAGTCCATGGCAGGCTGACGGGGGGTTACCGAGACAAGAGTGCCCGTGGCCAGCACAGTGTCGCGCTGATAGTTCTCGTTCTTGATGGCGACCATGTAGCCGAACAGGTCATCGTCCAGGTGTTTGTCGGGCCGACCGGATGTGTACGCCTGCTGCTTGGCGCCTGAACCGGTCCGGATGACCGGAGAGGCGGCCTCGGTTACCGGCAGGCTGTCACGCAGCCAACGGCGGAACGCTTGGGCCGAGACGTAGGGATGCTTATCCCGACCGATCCACAGGTGCTTGACCTCGCCCCGGTTGTTGTCGCCGCGGCCGTTGTTCGGAGCGCCCGCATCGATATCGAGGGCAATCTTTCCGGTCAGATAGGTCACTGCTGCTCCTTAAATTGAGAGGCCGTCATCGTCGCGGTCGGCTCGTTCATCAGGATCCTCAGGAACGCCCTTGAGCCAGTTGAGTTGACTCAACTCCTGCAGCACGCTGATCAAGAGGATGTCGCGGTGGAGTCGGCTGCGCCCGTCGGAATCAAAAAGCAGCCGCCACTGCTCATCGGTAACGAAGGAGCCCTCCTGGTCGGGTTGAAGTGTCCAGCGGACGGCTTGTTCCTTGAGCCAGCCTTCCAACCTGCGGGATTCGCGATGCATGTGTTCGTAACTCTTGAGTGTTCCTCGCTCAGGTTTGGCGGCCAACACCCCGGCGACGCGGGCAGCCAGTTCCTTGACTCGATCAACGTCTCGTTGGTTCACGTGCAACACCTCTGTCACGTACGAAAGACACAACTCGGTTAGAGGACGGGCCTCGATCGGCAGAGCATCCTTCTCCACGGCCAGACCGACGAGATAGCTGACAACTCGCTGCGCCACTGCGGGAGGGTTGCGAAAGGCATTGCGGGCCAGTAGCGCCGTGCCAGGAATCTTCTCGGTTTGATGGGCACGGATCAGATAGCGGAACCCATCCGGGTTGCGCGTGTCCTGCATAGTGGTGCGCAACCATTCAGCCAAAGGCTGATCCAGCCCATGGATGTCCAGCGTCTGTTCCTTGTTGCTGTTGCTGAAAACGAACAGCTCGACCATCTCTGTGATTCTTGCCCCATAGCCACGCAGCCAGCGCAGCGCCTCCACTTCGCGCGCGTACGGCCCGGACTTGATCCCCGCAGTCGTCAAGGCTGCCGCTTCTTTGGTCCGCTGAACCTGCGTCGGCACCGCCCTGGCCAAAAACTCGTCGTCCCAGCTGTGAAGCGTCACCGCCTTGCCGCCTTTGAGGCTGCAGCCGTACGGCAAGGCATGAAAGCTTGCCAGGCAGCCCCGGCACAACGCCAAGCCATCGTGACCAGGCACCGTCGTATTGCGATACGACGTGCTGGCGCCGAGCGGGAGATCGACCTTTCCGTAAAATCCGCACGATGCCCGTCCACAGAGCATGCATGGCGCATCTGGTCCCGTTTCCGGGAAAGTTCGCCACGCTCGCATCTGCTCGCGGCGCTCATCCGGGGATATCTTCTTTCGGTTGGTGGTGTTCAGCCCGCTCGCATTAGGCCAATACGTATAGCTCGCGCCCAACCAGAAGCCGCCCGGATCCTTACTCCCCTCCACCCTGGCAGTCAGCAGGAGATGCTTGGTCATCAAGTTGTAGGCGCGTTCGAACGACTCGGCCGTCATCTCCTCAGGCGAGTCGACACCGGCAAGTGCGGCCAGGGCGTACGCGCCGACCCGCTGTAGCGGATGCGGCGTCAAAACGACCGGAGACTGATCAGAATTCATGCGGCCACCCACCCGAACCCGGCAGCATTCGCCTGGCCCAGCCCCCAGTCGCGAAGAGCATGCAGGAGGTGCGGCTCCCCAGTCAGCTGGACCTCTATAGCCGCGCCAGGCTTCAGGCCCCCACCTACCGCGAAGGAGCGTTTCGGCCCAACCCAGGTGATCTGCTCAAGCTGAACCAACGGCTCCAGACCGAGCGACTCGGCCTTCCGACACAGATTGTTTTGGAGGTAAGCAGCGAACTCCGGCTCAGCCGGCAGCACCCACGCCTGCCGCGTGATCCTCTCGCCCGAATCGTCGCGACCCGAACCCTTCATCACCACCGGAGTACGCGTCCGAAACCTCGCTCGGCCAGAGGCGAAATCGCCTCCCTCCACAAGCGAGATTCCATGAACACGAAGCGCCACGCCACCCCAATCGATCAGTCGACAACCGATAAGCGCCACCGACCACCCAGCAATCACCTCAGGCAAGGGACTACCCAGCTCCACGTAACCACGACCAGATGCTGTATAAGCCCCTCGTCTACGCGGAGCCGTCGGAAAGACAGGGCCGCTGTAGCCGAAGGGAACCAATCCGTGCGGACTCAAGCCCTGATCATGCAACCGCTTACCGAGTTCGGGAGCACCTTTGGCTAGCAAGTCGTAACAAAAGCCTCGACCAGGCATCAATACGCTCTGCCACGGGATCTCCCGGGCCAGCGTGGATATCTCGATCCGTAACCGCATGCAGCCTTCCACCTCCATCTTGGACCGCGCCAGACTCTAGCGGCACGCACCGACAAAAGTTGGGCGTATGGCGATAGATCCGGATCTGGGTAGAAGAAAGCTACCTCAGGTGATCACATCAGCCAGAAACGCCAGGGCTACCCAGCCCAATCGGCACTTCGTAACGCGCCAGCCCCTCGAAGGGACGATGAGATAGATCTTCGCCTGCTCCGCATGCACGCAGCTGACTACATTGCAACCCCGTATTCGGGCGAATGACTCTCGCGGCCGTCGGTCCGGCGTATATCCTCAGGCCACCACGAGGGAGAAATATTGCAATCAGCTTACTACCGAGCAGGAGGCTTGTCCGGTGGACAGAAAAGCTAGAAATGCTGAACCCCCTCCCATAGCAGCAGACCAGGCAGTGGAGCGCACTGACTGCCGGGCTGGCGCTTAGGGTGTCTCCCGGCGGCAGGCTGCGACGCAGTTGGATTGCAGGCGCAGGTGGGGTTCTAGTCGGTACTTCGACGGGTGCCTGGTTCATGCACCCAAGCGTTGGTCCACTGGTAACGGGCGTTCAGATGGTCTTGATCATAACTGTGGTCGTGACCCTACTGTTCGGCAAGGAGGCACACAGCGAGCGAGCCTTCCGATTCTTGCGGTGGCTGGCCAATCGCCCAGAACCAGGCGACAGCGCATCGACCACGCCCCGCACAGATGACTCGAAGTAGCCTCAGCCTGCCCAACTAAAAGACTATTTCGGGCGGACATCATAGGAATGACCGATTCCGAGCATGGCGGCGCACTTCTGTACGCTTTTGTTCCGTACTACGTGAAGACCGAATACCTTGCGCTTCAGCTCCCAAATCAAGATCATCATCATTGATGATGATTGCAGCAAACCGCCGGGGTCACATGCATAACCGGTGGTTCGCTGCATTCCGCGAACGAAGAGCATCGACTCCACGAGCTTTGAGCTGGGACTTTACCGTGGGGTCCTCATCGCCCCTGCGAGGGGCAGCAACTCTTACTGCGCCGGGCCAACCCGGAGGTGTTCGCTGGTCCTCATCGCCCCTGCGAGGGGCAGCAACCGCGATGGCGGCTGGACCAGCTACTGCTCGCCCCCGAGTCCTCATCGCCCCTGCGAGGGGCAGCAACCCTGCCGGTTGTCCTTGCGCGACCGGAAACGCGGCGGTCCTCATCGCCCCTGCGAGGGGCAGCAACATGCAGATCGCGCTGAATGAGCAGCGGGCGCGGATGTCCTCATCGCCCCTGCGAGGGGCAGCAACCGCAAGGTCTCCAGCGGGGTGGTCTCGCTCATCCGGGTCCTCATCGCCCCTGCGAGGGGCAGCAACAGGGAGTCCGGCGTGAGCAGGTGAAGCGGCTCCTCGTCCTCATCGCCCCTGCGAGGGGCAGCAACTCAACGTCTACGTGTGCAGGGGTCGATCCGCGCCGAGGTCCTCATCGCCCCTGCGAGGGGCAGCAACGCGGGCAAGCACGGCCGCCACTACCCGAAGGCGATTAGTCCTCATCGCCCCTGCGAGGGGCAGCAACATGACGGCCCGGACGAGTGGACGTGTCCGGCGTGCGGGTCCTCATCGCCCCTGCGAGGGGCAGCAACGCGGCAACCGGTTCCGTGTCACTCGGGGCTGGGACGTCCTCATCGCCCCTGCGAGGGGCAGCAACAAGTGCTTGCGGCGTTCGGCGTCCTTGGAGTCCACGGTCCTCATCGCCCCTGCGAGGGGCAGCAACTGTTCGGTGGCGGCGTGGATGGCCTGGAGGAGGCGGTCCTCATCACCCCTGCGAGGGGCAGCAACCGGACGGTGTTGGCGGCCTGGGCGTTGCGTTCGGCCTTGTCCTCATCGCCCCTGCGAGGGGCAGCAACAAGAACGCCCGCCCCATCTACAAGGACACCGTTGATCTTGCCGAGAGCGGGTCGTGGTGTCGCTGCGCCAAGTCGAATCCGAGCTGATCCCGAGCATCACCGTCGAGGTGGCGCGGGCCGCGTTCCCCAAGGGGAGCATGGCGATCCGGATCCGCGACGAGCTGGGCGTGCTGTTTCGAGATCAGGACTTCGCCGCCGCCTTCTCGGCCCTGGGACGACCCGCTCTCTCCAGCCCGTCTGGCGCTGGTGTCCATCTTGCAGTTCGGCGAAGGCCTGTCCGACCGCCAAGCCGCTGAGGCTGTCCGGGCGAGGATCGACTGGAAGTACGCGCTCGGCCTGGAGCCCAACTACGCCGTTTCCAAGCCTCCGTCACCACCGTCCTCGATCTCACCTACTACAGCGTCATCGTCTACACCTTCCCGCCCGGCAGCACCCCTCAACACCTCGCCTGGGGAGCCACCGAACCTGAACCCACGGATATCCTTTAACCCAGCTCCTTGACCCCTCTATAGCGCCAAAATTTCAGCGACACGCCGGGCTTTCCTGCACAACCGGAGGTCCGCTGAAAACTAGCCCCAAAACCCGCCGCCCCCACCGCCAACGACCAGCGGCTTTACCTTGGGGTCCTCATCGCCCCTGCGAGGGGTCGCAACCAGCACATCCTGGGCTACTCCCCGCTGCAGACCGGGTCCTCATCGCCCCTGCGAGGGGTCGCAACTCGAAGTGGAGGTCGGTGGTCGCGTTGGTGGTGATGACGTCCTCATCGCCCCTGCGAGGGGTCGCAACCTGGACGGTGAAGGCGTAGTAGCCGTACACCACCAGGTCCTCATCGCCCCTGCGAGGGGTCGCAACACTCGGAGGAGGCGGACACCGGCGAGCTGTACGCCTTGTCCTCATCGCCCCTGCGAGGGGTCGCAACACCATCTGGTCGGCCGACAACCCGAGGGACTCGGTCCTCATCGCCCCTGCGAGGGGTCGCAACACCAGCCTCTCCAAGTACTCCTCGTCGGGCCTCTTGAGTCCTCATCGCCCCTGCGAGGGGTCGCAACATGTGCATCCGGGTGATTTTCGGCACGATGAGGCCGGTCCTCATCGCCCCTGCGAGGGGTCGCAACTGGATCTCGACCCGCCAGCCGAACCGCTGGGCTAGCGTCCTCATCGCCCCTGCGAGGGGTCGCAACACGACTCCCAGGCGCTGGTGGCGGGGACACTCCCCAGTCCTCATCGCCCCTGCGAGGGGTCGCAACCGGCATGGCGCAACTGGATCGACAAAGCCCACCACGACGTCCTCATCGCCCCTGCGAGGGGTCGCAACGTGTGTGTGTTGGACGTAGGCGGCCTGCTGTTCGGGTCCTCATCGCCCCTGCGAGGGGTCGCAACCGGTGAAGTCGGCCCGGCCGAAGGAGCCGTTCGGCTGTCCTCATCGCCCCTGCGAGGGGTCGCAACGGCAGGGGCACAGTCCGGCCGAGGCCGCCGAGCTGGCGTCCTCATCGCCCCTGCGAGGGGTCGCAACGCCAACATCGCCGACGTCTACGCCCAGCCCTCCGGGTCCTCATCGCCCCTGCGAGGGGTCGCAACGCATTTATCTCGATGAGGACGGGACGCTTTCTCATTGGTCCTCATCGCCCCTGCGAGGGGTCGCAACGTTGCTGGGCCTGCCGCCCTCGGCCCCACCCCCACGTCCTCATCGCCCCTGCGAGGGGTCGCAACACACCACGCTGCTGGCGCTCTACCCCCACGGGGAAGTCCTCATCGCCCCTGCGAGGGGTCGCAACCGGCCAAAGTTCCTCGACCGGGACGGCCCTGCCGGTCCTCATCGCCCCTGCGAGGGGTCGCAACGAGGGGGCTGCTGTTCGCATGGTGGCTACGAAGGTCCTCATCGCCCCTGCGAGGGGTCGCAACGGCGACGTCGTGGGAGGGCGTGCAGATCGAGCTGTTGTCCTCATCGCCCCTGCGAGGGGTCGCAACACGAGTGACTCGACCCGCTGGCACAGGCACTCGGTCCGGTCCTCATCGCCCCTGCGAGGGGTCGCAACGCGTAGGGCGGGTTGCCGATCCGGTAGGGGGCCGGGGTCCTCATCGCCCCTGCGAGGGGTCGCAACCTGACGCACGTGATGAACTCGTCGTCCGTGACCTGAGTCCTCATCGCCCCTGCGAGGGGTCGCAACGGGCTGGGCTGATGGCTTTGGGCCCGATCTCCCAGGTCCTCATCGCCCCTGCGAGGGGTCGCAACTCCAGTTCGTCGAGGTCGATTCCGGCGATCTTCGGTCCTCATCGCCCCTGCGAGGGGTCGCAACCTCACACCGCGTTCTACGCCGGCCCGCGCATCCACGTCCTCATCGCCCCTGCGAGGGGTCGCAACACGTCATCGACGACTTCGGCGTCCACCGGCTCACCGGTCCTCATCGCCCCTGCGAGGGGTCGCAACTTGTGGGCGTGGGCTCACCGCAGACCAGTTCCGATGTCCTCATCGCCCCTGCGAGGGGTCGCAACCGTTCCGCCTTCGTCGTGCCACCCCAGATGCCCTCGTCCTCATCGCCCCTGCGAGGGGTCGCAACGGTGAGTTGACAATCATGTCGGCGGCATGGGGGGTCCTCATCGCCCCTGCGAGGGGTCACAACCGATACTTCGCGCCTGGATTCACCGCGCCGAAGTCCTCATCGCCCCTGCGAGGGGTCACAACACTGCGGCCAGTGGAGTTGGTAGCAATACACGCACAATTCCTCATCGCCCCTACGAGGGTCGCGATCTCCCACGCAGCACCCAACTCCGGGGAAGGGCCCAGCCGCCTCAGAGTCCGACGAGGGCGGTATGAATGTGGTCGTCAAGATCGGCTACGAACGTGTCTGTACGCCAGGGCCGCAAGGCAAGTCGGGTCTGCCGGAGCCGCTGGGCCGGCACGCGTGCGCGGGTCGCGGCGGTCAAGTCGACGCACTCGTGCAGCAGCCCAGCTGTAGCCTCGGCCGCTCCGGGCGCACCGGTGCGGAGTACGGCGAGTGCCCGGTCGGCGAGGACGATGCCACGCTGAACGGCGTCGCGGAACCCGGTCAATGCTGCCGCCGAGCTGGCCAGCTGCTGCTCAGCCTTCTCGGCCTCCCCGATGAAGATGCCGCAGACGCCTACGAAGCCCTGGAGATGGCCGGGCGTGAAGCTGTCCACGGCCGGATCGCTTGTGGTGTCCAAATCAAGATCATGCCAGGCCAGATGCAACGCTGTGCGGGCGTGCCGTTCCTTGCCGGAGCGAGCGGCCATCTCGGCCTGCAAGGCATGGCAACGGGCGCGGACGACCACGCTCGCTCCCCGACGTGCCTCCTGAACGGCGGCGTTGGCGATGGCGTTGGCCCTCTCAAGATCCCCGGTCGCGTAGTAGACCACCATGGTCTGGCTCGTGCGGATGAGAGCGCGTCTATGCTCCTGACCAGCTTCGAATGGCAGGGATGTGGCCTCATCGTAAAGGGCGAGTGCGGCCGCATCGTCGTGATTCTCGAACGCCAGCCTGGCGGCCAGCGAGAGCGTGACACCGGCCACCTCCACCATCCGTGCGCGGATGGGCGTGTGCGCGTGGCGGCCGAGTAGTCGGCGGCACACCTCAACGATTGCCGCTTGGGCCAAGTGCAGCCGCACGAACGGGACCGTACCGATCTGCCGATTCACGGCAGCGCTCGCGTCGCCCAACCGGTCCAGGATGTCGAGCTCCATAGTGCTGCCATCGGCCAAGGCGCGCGCGATGTCAGCTCGCAACGGCTCGCTGAGGAACGCCGCCAGGCCCATGTCGGTCCCGACCGCCGCCACGGCCGCGGTCAACTCGTCCAACGTTTGCCGGGCTGTACCTGCCTCTTCGAAGGCGTTCAGAAGCACGGCGAAGTCTGAGCCGGGGCCTAGAGAGACATCACCTGTGGGCGTGCGCGCGAAGGCGTGGGCGAGGAGGACTTGGTACCGATCGTCCGGAGTGCTGGTGCCGTTCTCCCACCGCGCGATTGTCCGCTGGATGCTCGCGACAGAATTCGATCCAATGCGCGCAAACTGCAGCGTCTGAGCCAGGTCGCGCAACAAGCGGGCCTGGTACGCCCATGACCAGCCCCGAGCCTGTCGAAGGCGTCTCAGGATATCGGCACTTGGCCGGGTGGTGCCCATACGTGCAGTAAAACACGGGCAGACTTTCAGATCGGCACGATCAGCCTAGGTTTCCCATGGGTGGCCGCGTAGTCAAGGGTATAGGCCGTCCCGCTGGACAGATCAGTAGCGAGCGGGAATCCGATGATGAACTCACTGCGGTCCACCATCCAGCGATTGCGCGCGTGATAACCCGTCGTCCGAGCTTCGCCTTTCAGTTCTACTAGATCATCAAGCCGCCCGCTGTCCCGAACCGTCGCAACAGCGTGCCGGGCGTCAGCGGGTTGGTCGGCGAGCGTCGCCGGGACGACTACCGTGAGGCGGGCGGAGGTGTTATCGGACAACCACAGCAGGGCGAGCGAATCAATCCCGCTGGCTCCACCGAGGTAGAAATGCGAATCCGGGACAGCAAACGGGCCGATATAGGCGGCGAAGAGGTCCCTGTATTCCGACAGCTCTCGATGCTGAGTGGATCGAGACCCGGTAATCGTCAGCGATTTGGGCATTTCGGCTTTTGCTCCGTGTCATCAGATGTCATCTCCCGGCCGATGAACGCCGCCGGTGTACTCGACCTTATGACGAGCACGACGGCGCTGAAGCAGCTTGCCACGCTCCCAGTGGGACGTGGACTGACTACCGACCACTGCGTGGCCTCTCGCCTCATGGTTACGAATCTTGCCGCAGCAGCATGCATGGTCGAGACGATCAAGTTGGTCCCCGGCCATTACGTCACTGAGCGGGGCTATGAGTTCGGCCAAGTCGGTGACGAGGTGTCCACAGCGGACAGGCTCGCGTCTCTCCTCGGCGTGCCAAATCCGAAGCGAGCGCCCAAGGCCGGGTTTGCGACTGACCGAGGCTTGATCAGGAAGAGGTCCTGTGGAGGCGGAAGATGTCCGGCGCGGCGGCGCGAGAGGGTCCTTCCCTTTCGCTGTTTCCTGCCTGCCGACGCGGCCTCTCCTTGTCATGCACGTTCCTGGCAGTTTCCTCCGGATCAGCCAAACCGAGAGGTAGGAAGAGCAATGGACGTCCAGACGCGCTCTGTACGAGAGGAAGGATTCTTCGCGCTGTCCGATGATGCCGTGCGGCTGTTCGGGCTGCTTGGGTTGCATCCAGGGGCCGATTTCTCGGCGGAGTCGGCTGCCGCGCTGGACGGGAGTCGGGTTGGGCCGATCCTGAGCCTGTTGGAGAGTTTCCACGGGGTGGGTCTAGCCAAACGGGTGGTGCCCGGCCGGTACCGGCTCGATGAGCCGTTGCGTACCCACGCTGCCGAGCGGGCCTGGCCATCCGCCAGACAGGCAGATGACGCGCTGGTACGGCTGGTCTGCTGGTATCTGCACACCTGTGATTGGGTCCAGGATGCCTTGGCCCCGTGCGATGCCTACGACTTGGAGGAGGAGGTCCCGGCCGGGGTCACGCCCAAGACCTTCGACACGCCGCGGGCCGCTGCGGCCTGGTGGGAAGCCGAGCGGGCCACCATCGTCTCCATTGTCCGTACGGCTGCGCAGGCCGGGCTGCACGGGCTGGCCTGGCGGATGTCGGCCGTGCTGCGCGCCGTCTACGCCCAGCGCAACGCCTTCACCGACTGGCAAGAAGTGGCCACCATCGGCGCCGCCTCCGCCGTCGCCGACGGCGACCTCACCGGTCAGGCGCTGGCCGCCGAAAGCCTCGGCGACCTGTACGCCCAGACCTACCGCCCACGGGAAGCCGAATCTCATCATCGTCACGCGCTGGTGATCTACCGCCGTCTGGGCGACCGTTTCGGCCAGGCACGTTCGGTGAACGCGCTCGGCCTGCTTGCCCTGAGCCGACGCCACCTGCGGGAAGCCCGCATGCACTTTGAGGACAGCTCGCTCATCTTCGCCGAACTCGACGACATGGCCCACGGGGTGGCCGTGACCGGCACCAACGAAGCGGAAACACTGATCGAACTGGACCGGGCGGCGGAGGCCGCGCACATCCTCGGCGAAATCGCGGAAGTCTTCGACCATTTCCACGACCGCTCCTGCCAAGGCCACGCGCTGTTCCTCCTGGCCCGCGCCCAGCGGACCCAAGGGGACCTGGTCAGCGCCCGAGCCTCTATAGACGCCGCCCTGGCCATCGCCACCACCACCGTTGGCAACCCGACGTGGCGAGCAACCCGGCTGCTGGAGTTCGGCCATGTGCAGCTCGCAGCTGGGCAGCCCGCCGACGCGCTGGAGACCTACCAGCACGCCGCCGAGATCCACCACGAGTTCGGCGAGCGCGGCGGCGAAGCCCTGGCCCTGGCCGCAGCCGCGGAAACCCACCGGGCGCAGGGCCGCGCGGCGGAGGCGGTTAGCCTGCACCGCGCCGCCGAAGCGGTCCACCGCGATCTGGGCGACCGCTGGCATCAGGCGTTGAGCCTGGTCGGGATGGGCAAGGCCCTAGCCTCGATGCAACGCCTCCCACAGGCCCGTACCCAGTGGGAACTCGCGCTGACCGATCTGGCCGCCTTCACCGATCCTGCGGCGACGAAACTGTCTCGAGAGATCCAGGTCACCCTCACCTATCTTCGCGGCCTTTGACCGCTCAGCGAAAGTTCTTGGTGTCGCGCCTCATTTGTGGCCCGAGCCGCCCAAGACGTGGAAGGGCCTCCTACCCGCCCGAGTTTGCAGCACGGCTGGTGGGAGGCCCGACCACCCCCGGGGGACCCCTAAGACGTGGGAGGGCCTCCTGTACGCCCGAGTTGAACGCCTGGCTGAGGAGGCCCGATCACCCCGGCCGGGAGATTGAAGTCACGCACACCTACCTTCGCGGCCCTTGAACGGCCCGCCCAGAGGAGTCAATGGTGTCGCGCCTCAACCAAACAGGTCCCGCTGGGGGCGGGAATAGATGATGACCCACAAAGACAAAGGCCTCCCGGACGAGCGGGACTGGGTGAAGGAAGCCGGCAGAGGTCCGGGACGCCCATCTCGCGACCTGAGCGACGGGGATGAAGACCCGCTGTACGTGCGGATCGCCAATGACATCGAGAAGCAGATCCATCAGGGGAAACTGGTGCCCGGAGACCGGATCGGCAGCCAGACCGAACTGGCCCAGCAATACAACGTCTCGATCACGACCTCGCGGAAGGCGCATGAGGCGCTGCGTACCCGGCACCTGGCACACACGGTGGCGGGGGCGGGCACGTTCGTCGGACCGGAGGACACCACACCCGCCCCCCAGGTGATGCCGACCTATCTGGTGATCGCCGACGAACTGGCCACGCGGATCCGCGCCGGTGACATACCGCCAGGCCGCCAGATCCCGAGCCGGAGAATGCTCGCCAAGCGATTCCAGACCAGTCTGGTCACGGCAGGAGAAGCCACAGCCGCACTGCGGGAGAAGAACTGGGTGTACACCATCGCCGACACCGGGAGCTACGTCACCCCGGCGGAGAAGTGGCCCTCCGAGCAGGAATGGCACAAGACGATCGCTCGTCATCGGGGCCGTCGGGAGGAGAAGTGAACGGTTGCGCCTGGCCGGGCCGGGGGACCGGGCTGGGCCCCTGTTGGCGTCAAACGCAAAAGGGGATCCCCGGCCGACGCTGGGCGCCTGTCAGCGCGCTGGTGGGTCTTTGGTGTTACTTCTTGCCAGGCGGGACCTATGTCTAGCGCGAGGGACAGCGGAGGATCTCTGACCCCGTTCATGGGTGCCATCAATCTTCTCGGTAACGCGGACGCGGTGTCCCGAGCACGGAAGTATGTTCAACGCGTATGTGCGGGGATAAGCCGCAACCGCCTTCATGAAGTAGTCTTACTCACTACGGAATTGGCTACCAATTCTGTGCGGCATTCGGATTCGGGTCGAGTTCCGAATGGGAGACTACGGATAATAGTCACCGGCGGCGTACATGCAATCCGCGTGCAGGTGATAGACGAGGGCTCGGCTGATAGCGCCCCGGAAGTGCACCCGTTCTCGTTCTCGGAGCCTTATCGTTCCAGGAGGCTAGGACTTTGGATTGTGCAGGAAATCGCATCCTCCTGGGGTTGGCACCAGCATCCAAAGGGCCGAGTGGTTTGGTTCGAGGTGGATCTATGATCGGGAAACGAAAGAGGACAGTATCAAGCGTGGAAGCAAGTACCGACCTGTACCCTTAAGGTCGCTGCTCCTTGACTCCTCCATAGCGCCAGATTTCAGCGACACGCCGGGCTTTCCTGCACAACCGAAGGTCCGCTGAAAACCAGCCCCAAAACCCGTCGCCTCCACCAGCGATGACCAGCGGCTTTACCTTGGGGTCCTCATCGCCCCTGCGAGGGGTCGCAACCCGAACTCCGCGCCGTTCAGGGCGAGGTCGGCAAGGTGTCCTCATCGCCCCTGCGAGGGGTCGCAACGCATGTACGCGGCCGAATCCACCTACGCAGGCGAGGTCCTCATCGCCCCTGCGAGGGGTCGCAACTTGGTCTGCACGCGGACGTGGGGGGCGTTGATCCGGAGTCCTCATCGCCCCTGCGAGGGGTCGCAACGTGGCCTACGTCATCGAGAATAGCGAATATCAGGGGTCCTCATCGCCCCTGCGAGGGGTCGCAACATCTCGCCCGACTCGCGCAGGTCCGCCATGGTCGGCCGTCCTCATCGCCCCTGCGAGGGGTCGCAACTACCAGGCCGTCTGGGTTCGGCCGTTAAGCATGATGGTCCTCATCGCCCCTGCGAGGGTCGCAACCGCTCGCCGCGGCCAGCCAGCCACCTGATTCCCCACTCGTCCTCATCGCCCCTGCGAGGGGTCGCAACTTGAACTTCACCGACGCCAGCGCGGCGGAGATGGAGTCCTCATCGCCCCTGCGAGGGGTCGCAACTGCCCATTCCCACACCGCCGCGGGCGCCCGTCCCGTCCTCATCGCCCCTGCGAGGGGTCGCAACCGCCCGTCTCGCTGGCACCCCGCGCCGCCGCTGGCGTCCTCATCGCCCCTGCGAGGGGTCGCAACGGCAGCCAACCCTTGAGGGCACGGCCAAGGAGCGGGTCCTCATCGCCCCTGCGAGGGGTCGCAACACGTCGGCCCGGCCGACGGGCAGGCCGGTGCGCTCGGTCCTCATCGCCCCTGCGAGGGGTCGCAACTTCGGTGGGGCGGGCCTGAGGTGCCCTAGAGATTCCGGACAGCGTCCGGGCGATCCTGAAAAGGCCGCCCCAGCGCGGCGACCCGACCTGGGCCCCGGAGGGTGACGGCGGGGCCTCGCCGAGGCCCCGCCGTCCGGCGGTCAGGCGCGCGCGTCGCGGGCTGCGGCGATCTTGCTCGGCAGTGACCAAAGTTCGACGAAACCCCTGGCCAGGGACTGGTCGAAGGTGTCGCCCGTGTCGTAGGTGGCCAGTGAGAAGTCGTACAGGGAGGTCTCGGAGCGGCGGCCGGTGACGACGGCGCGGCCGCCGTGCAAGGTCATCCGGATCTCGCCGGTGACGTGCCGCTGGGCGTCGGCGATGAAGGCGTCCAGGCTCTTCTTCAGCGGCGAGAACCACAGGCCGTCGTAGACCAGCTCGCCCCAGCGCTGGTCCACGCTGCGCTTGAAGCGGGCCAGGTCGCGCTCGACGGTGACGTTCTCCAGCTCCATGTGGGCGGTGATCAGGGTGATCGCGCCGGGGGCCTCGTACACCTCGCGGGACTTGATGCCGACCAGGCGGTCCTCGACCATGTCCAGGCGGCCGACGCCCTGGGCGCCGGCCCGGGTGTTGAGCTCGGCGATGATCTGGAACGGGCTCAGCGGGCGGCCGTCCAGGGCGACGGGCACGCCGGACTGGAAGGTGATGATGACCTCGTCAGCCTCGCGGGGCTCGGCTGGGTCGGCGGTGTAGGCGTACACGTCCTCGATCGGGCCGTTCCAGATGTCCTCCAGGAAGCCGGTCTCGACCGCGCGGCCCCAGATGTTCTGGTCGATGGAGTACGGGTTCTTCTTGGTGGTCTCGATGGGGAGGTTCTTCTCCTCCGCGTACGCGATGGCCTTGTCGCGGGTCCACGCGTAGTCGCGCGCCGGGGCGATGACCTTCAACTCGGGGTGCAGGGCGGCCAGGCCGGCCTCGAAGCGGACCTGGTCGTTGCCCTTGCCGGTGCAGCCGTGCGAGACGATCGTCCCGCCGTGGCGCTGCGCGGCGGCGGCCAGGTGCTTGACGATCAAGGGCCGGGACAGCGCGGACACCAGCGGGTAGCGGTCCATGTAGAGCGCGTTGGCCTGCAGCGCGGGCACGCAGAAGTCGGCGGCGAACTCCTCTCTGGCGTCCACCACGACCGATTCCACCGCGCCGCAGTCGAGGGCACGCTTGCGGATCACTTCCATGTCCTCGCCGCCCTGGCCGACGTCGACGGCCACCGCGATGACCTCGGCGTTGATCTTCTCCGCCAGGAACGGAATGGCCACAGAGGTGTCGAGGCCGCCTGAGAAGGCGAGTACGACGCGGTCGCTCATGATTGCTTCTCCAGTGAGTTGGTACGCGAACGGTTGGTCAGCCGAAGCATGGATTCGGCCAGAACGTCACCTCCGTGGGGGTCGCGGCTGATGACGAGAATCGTGTCGTCCCCGGCGACCGTGCCGAGGATGGACTCCCAGTCGGCGTGGTCGATCGCCGAGGCGAGGAACTGGGCGGCGCCCGGCGGGGTGCGCAGGATCACCAGGTTGGCCGACGCCTCCGCCGACACCAGGAGTTCCTCGGCCAGCCGGCGCAGCCGGGCGTCCGGGTTCTCGCCGGTGTTCCCGGTGCGGTAGAGCGGGATGCGCTCGCCGCCCTCGCCGGGCACGGCGTAGACGAGGGTGCCGTCGTCGGCCCGCAGCTTCATCGCGCCGAGCTCGTCCAGGTCGCGGGAGAGGGTGGCCTGGGTGACCTCCACCCCGCTCTCGGCGAGCAGTTTGGCCAGTTCGGGCTGGGATCTGACCTTGTTGCGGGTGAGCAGCTCGACGATCCTGGCGTGCCGGGCGGTCTTGGTCAGCGGGATGCTCATCGCGCGTCCAGCCAGTGCAGCAGGGCCTTCTGGGCGTGCAGCCGGTTCTCGGCCTCGTCCCAGACGACGCTCTGCGCGCCGTCGAGCACGTCGGCGGAGATCTCCAGGCCGCGGTAGGCGGGCAGGCAGTGCAGCACGATCGCGCCGGGCGCCGCGTCGGCGAGCCGGTCGGCGTTCACCTGGTACGGCGTGAACGCCGCGATCCGCTCGTCCTTGCCCTCCTGCCCCATGGACACCCAGGTGTCGGTGGCGAGCACGTCGGCGTCCCTGGCGGCCGCGGCGGGATCGTCGAACACGGCGACGGATCCGCCGGTGGCCGCGGCGATGGCGGCGGCGTCGGCCACGGTCGCCGGATCGGGGTGGTAGCCGCCGGGCGCGCAGATCCGGATGTGCATGCCGGCCGTGGCGCCGCCGAGCAGGTAGGAGTGCGCCATGTTGTTGGCGCCGTCCCCGAAGTAGGCGAGGGTGAGGCCGGTCAGGGCGCCCTTGTGCTCGCGGATGGTCTGCAGGTCGGCGAGGACCTGGCAGGGGTGGAAGCTGTCGGTGAGCGCGTTCACGACGGGGATCTCGCTGGCCGAGGCCATGGCCTCGATCCTGTCCTGGCCGGAGGTGCGCCAGACGATGGCGGCGACCTGGCGGGTCAGGACCCTGGCGGTGTCCTCGATGGGCTCGCCCCGGCCCAGCTGGGAGGTGCCGCCGTCGATGATCAGCGGCAGGCCGCCCAGGTCGCCGATGCCGACGGCGAAGGAGACGCGGGTGCGGGTGGACTGCTTGTCGAACAGGACGGCGACGGTTTTGGGGCCCTCGTAGGGGCGGTAGCCGTACCGGTCCTTCTTCATCGCTTCGGCGAGGTCGAGGATCTCGGCCTGCTCGGCGGGCGACAAATCATCGTCTCGCAGGAAATGTCTAACCATTTTGGGCCTCTGTAAGGATCGCGGGGTAGGCCGCGAGGAACGCGTCGATCTCGGCCGGAGTGATGACCAGCGGCGGGGCCAGCCGGACCGCGTCGGGCTGGACGGCGTTGACCAGGAGCCCGGCCCGCTGCGCGGCGGCCTGCACCTGGGCGGCGCGGTCCTCGGTGAGCACGGTGGCCAGCCAGAGGCCACGCCCGCGTACGCCCTTGAGCAGCGGATGCGCGATCGACTCCAGCCCGTCCCGCAGCCGCTGGGCCACCACGCGGACATGGGCGAGATCGACGTTGTCCAGCACGGCCAGCGCCGCCGCGCAGGCGACCGGATTGCCGCCGAACGTGGAACCGTGCTCCCCCGTGGCGAAGATCGTCCCAGCGTCGCCGAAGCCGACGACCGCGCCGATCGGCAGGCCACCGCCGAGCCCCTTCGCCAGGGTGAGGATGTCGGGGAGTACCCCGTCCGCCTGGTGCGCGAACCAGTGCCCGGTACGGCCGATGGCCGACTGGATCTCATCCGCGACCAGCAGCGCGCCGGTCCGGGTGGCGATCTCCCGCGCGGCGGCGAAGTACCCGTCCGGCGGCGGCACGACCCCGGCCTCGCCCTGGGTGGGTTCCAGGAAGACGGCCGCGCAGTTCTCGTCGACGGCTTTGGCCAGCGCGTCGGCGTCGCCGTACGGGACGAAACGCACATCGGCCGGGAACGGCCCGAACTGGTCGCGGATGGACGGTTTGCCGGTCAGCGACAGCGCGCCGAGGGTGCGCCCGTGGAAGCTCATCTCAGTCGACACGACATAGGTGCGGCCGGTGGTCTTGCCGTATTTGATGGCGAGTTTCAGGGCGGCTTCGTTGGCTTCGGTGCCCGAGTTGGCCAGGAAGACCCGGCCCGGGTGCTCCAGCAGTTCGAGCAGCCGCTCGGCCAGCTTCACCTCCGGCTCGTGCAGGAATAGGTTGGAGGTGTGCGCGAGCGTCGCGACCTGGGTGGACACGGCTTCGACGAGCGCCGGATGGGCGTGGCCGAGCGAGGTGACCGCGAGGCCGCCGATCAAGTCGAGGTATTCCTTGCCGTCCACGTCCCACACCCGGGTGCCCTCGCCGCGGGCGAGCGCGACCGGCGGCACCCCGTAGTTGGGCATGAACGCCCGCTCGAACCGGTCAAAGAGGGTCATGCCCGCTCCTTCGGGGTGTCGGGCCGGACCATGGTGCCGATGCCCTCGTCGGTGAAGATCTCCAGCAGGATCGCGTGCGGCTTGCGGCCGTCCAGCACGTGCGCCTGCGGCACGCCGCCGCGCACGGCCGTCAGGCAGGCCTCCATCTTGGGGACCATGCCCGCGGACAGGCCCGGCAGCAGTTCGGCCAGGTCGGAGGCCTCGATGGCGGAGATCACGTCGGTGCTGTGCGGCCAGTCCGCGTACAGGCCTTCGACATCGGTCAGCACGATCAGCTTGGACGCCTTCAGCGCCACCGCCAGCGCGGCGGCGGCGGTGTCGGCGTTGACGTTGTAGACGGTGCCGTCCTCGCCGCGCGCGATCGAGGAGACGACCGGGATGCGCCCGTTGTCGAGCAGCGCCACGACGGTGTCCGCGTCCACCCGGACGATCTCGCCGACCTGGCCGATGTCGACCTGGGCGCCGTCCACCAGCGCGTGCTTGCGCTCGGCGGTGAGCAGGTGCGCGTCCTCGCCGGACAGGCCCACCGCGAACGGGCCGTGCCGGTTGATCGCGGCGACCACGTCCCGGTTGACCTGGCCGACCAGCACCATCCTGACCACCTGCATGGCCTCCGGCGTGGTCACCCGCAGCCCGGCGGTGAAGCTCGACTCGATGCCGAGCCGGTCCAGGTGGGCGTTGATCTGCGGGCCGCCGCCGTGCACGATCACGGGGCGCAGCCCCGCGTACCGCAGGAAGACCACGTCGTCGGCGAAGTTCGCGCGCAGATGGTCCTCGGTCATGGCGTGACCACCGTATTTGATCACGATGGTGGCGCCGTGGAAGCGCGCCAGCCACGGCAGCGCCTCGATCAGGGTCTGGGCTTTCTCCAGCGTCATGAGGAGTAGGCCGAGTTCTCGTGCACGTAGGCCGCGGTCAGGTCGGTGGTGTGGATGGTGGCCGAGTGCGGGCCGGCGGACAGGTCTATGGTGATCGTCACGTCCCGGGGCCTCAGGTCCACTTTGGACCGGTCGTCCCCGGCCGCACCGCCCCGGCAGATCCAGATGCCGTTGATCGCGACGTTCAGCCGGTCCGGCTCGAACTCCGCGTCGGTCGTGCCGACCGCGCTCAGCACCCGCCCCCAGTTGGGGTCCTCGCCGTGCAGGGCGCACTTGAGCAGGTTGCTCCGCGACACGGTACGCCCGACGTCCACCGCGTCCTCGACCGACGCCGCCCCGACCACCTCGATCGCGATCGCCTTGCTCGCGCCCTCGGCGTCCACCAGCAGCTGGCGGCACAGGTCGGCGCAGACCTCGGTGACCTTGCGCTCGAACTCGGCCAGGTCGGGCCGGACGCCGGAGGCGGCGCTGGCCAGCAGCAGCACGGTGTCGTTGGTGGACATGCAGCCGTCGGCGTCGAGCCGGTCGAAGGTGACCGAGACGGCCCGGCGCAGCACCTCGTCGAGTTCCCGGGAGGTCAGGTCGGCGTCGGTGGTGAGCACGCTCAGCATGGTCGCCAGCGCGGGGGCCAGCATGCCCGCGCCCTTGGCCATGCCGCCGACCATGTAGCCCTCGCCCCTTCTGAAGGCGATCTTGCTGACCGTGTCGGTGGTCCTGATCGCGTCCGCGGCGGCCACGCCGCCGTCCCGGGACAGCTGGGCGGCGGCCGTGTCGATCCCCGCCAGCAGCGGGTCCATCGGCAGCCGCTCACCGATCAGGCCGGTCGAGCAGACCACGATCTCCCCCGCCGAGTCCTGGAGCACCTCGGCGACCTTCTCGGCGGTGGCGTGCGTGTCCTGGAAGCCGGCGGGCCCGGTGCAGGCGTTGGCGCCGCCCGAGTTGAGCACCACGGCGCGGACCAGGCCGCCCTCGACGACCTGCGCCGACCACAGCACGGGGGCGGCCTTGACCCGGTTCCTGGTGAAGACTCCGGCGGCCGCCCTGGACGGGCCGTCGTTGACGACCAGGGCCAGGTCACGGCTGTCGTTGGCCGGATCGGGCGGGCCCTGCCGCTTCTTGATGCCGGCGGCGATGCCCGCGGCTCGGAAGCCGAGGGGGGCGGTCACGCTCATGAGGTGCTCTCCTTTACGGGCTGACGCCGGTGGTGGGCAGGCCTAGCTCCTCGGGCAGGCCGAGCGCGAGGTTGGCGCTCTGGATCGCGCCCCCGGCGGTGCCCTTGGTCAGGTTGTCGATGGCCACCACGACGATCACGCGCCCGGCCCGCTCGTCGAGCGCCACCTGCAGCACGGCCGTGTTGGCGCCGAGGGTCATCGCGGTCGCGGGCCACCTGCCCTCCGGGAGCAGGTGCGTGAACGGCTCGTCCTTGAGCGCCTCCTGGTACGCCTCCCGCAGCCGCGCCTTGGTCAGGCCGGGGGTGGCGGGGGCCGAGCAGGTGGCGAGGATGCCCCGCGCCATCGGGGCGAGCGTCGGAGTGAAGGATACCCGGACCGGCTGACCGGCGACGGCGGAGAGGTTCTGGGTCATCTCGGGGGTGTGCCGGTGCGTGCCGCCCACGCCGTACGCGCTGACCGAGCCCATCACCTCGCTGCCGAGCAGGGACGCCTTGAGCGAGCGCCCCGCGCCGCTGGTGCCGCTCGCGGCGACCACCACCACGTCGGGCTCGACCAGTCCCGCGGCGAACGCCGGGAACAAGCCGAGGGTGACCGAGGTGGGATAGCAGCCCGGGACCGCGATCCGCTTGGCGTTCGCCAGGACGTCGCGCTGGCCGGGGAGTTCCGGCAGGCCGTAGGGCCAGGTGCCGGCGTGCGGGCCGCCGTAGAACTCGGTCCAGTCGGCCTCGCTGCTGAGGCGGAAGTCGGCGCCGCAGTCCACGATCAGGGTGTCCTGGCCGAGCTGGGCGGCGATGGCGGCCGAAGCGCCGTGCGGGAGGGCGAGGAAGACGACGTCGTGGCCGCTGAGGGTGTCGGGGCCGGTGGGCTCGATGATCCGGTCGGCGAGGGCGGGCAGGTGGGGCTGGTGCTCGCCGAGCGTGGTGCCCGCGCTCGAACCCGCGGTGAGCGCGCCGATCTGGATGCCGGGGTGCGCGAGCAGGAGCCGGAGCAGCTCGCCCCCGGCGTATCCGCTCGCTCCGGCGATGGCCGCTTTCACCCTGAATCCCCCCGGATTGTATGTTTATGCACTGGGACTTATCTTCTTGCCTCTCAACGAGAGTATGCACCGGGAAGCATGAGCATGCAAGCCAGCGTCCACGGAGTGGACTTGTGGCGAGATCTTGGCCACCATACCTACTGGTCGGTATCGTGAAATATCGCCTTTGGTGAGGGAGCCGTGGATGAGCATCATCACGAACGACGAGGTCCAGGCCCGGTTGACGGCGCCGGGGCAGCTGTTCGAGATGGAGGACGTGGGCGGGGGCGTACGGGCCTGGAAGCACGCGCCCGCGACATTCCGGGCGCTACTGGAGAACAGCGCCTTCCACGGCGACAAGGAATTCGTCGTGTACGAGGACGAGCGGCTCACCTACACCGAACATTTCCGGCTCGCCGCCACCCTCGCGCACCGGCTCGCGGACTCCTTCGGGGTGCGCAAGGGCGACCGGGTCGCGATCGCGATGCGGAACTACCCGGAGTGGATCGTCGCGTTCTCGGCGACGCTCGCCATCGGCGCCGTCGCGGTCCCGCTGAACGCGTGGTGGACCCGGAAGGAGCTGGAATACGGCCTGTCCGACTCGGGCGCGACGCTGTTGATCGCCGACGGGGAACGCGCGACCACCCTGGCCGGAATCGACATCCCGATGATCGTCAACCGCTCCTCCGGTTCGCTGGGGGCCGATTGGCAGGAGGTCTTGGGCGAAATTTCACCTGATGTCGTGCTTCCGCCCGCTGACATCCACCCCGAAGACCCCGCCACGATCTTCTACACCTCCGGTACGACCGGCCACCCCAAAGGCGCCCTCGGCAGCCACCGCAACCTGGGCCAGGCGCCGATGTCCGTCGTGTACGCGATGACGCGCGGCGTGGCGCTGACCGGCCGGGACCCCGGCGAATCGCTCAAACGACGCCGGATCACCCTGCTCACCGTGCCCCTGTTCCACGCCACGGGCTGCTTCGCCGTCCTGCTCACCACCATGTTCAGCGGCAACGGCCTCATCCTCATGTACAAATGGGACGCCGAGAGCGCTCTCCGCCTCATCGAACGCGAGAAGATCACCGGGCTGAGCGGCGTGCCCACCAACGCCTGGCAGCTCCTCTCCCACCCCGCGCTCGGCTCCTACGACATCTCCACCCTGTCCGGAGTCTCGTACGGCGGCGCCCCCGCCCCACCCAAACTCCTCGAACGCCTCACCGAACTCCTGCCGGGCCGCACGCCGTCCAACGGGTACGGCATGACCGAGACCACCGCCCTGGCGATCTACAACAGCGGCCAGAGCTACCAGGACAGGCCAGGCAGCATCGGCATCCCGCTGGCCGTCGTGGACGTCAAGGTCTGCGACCTGTCCGGCGCCGAACTCCCGCGCGGCCAGGTCGGCGAGCTCTGCCTGCGCGGCCCGATCGTCATCATGGGCTACTGGAACCGCCCCGACGCCACCGCGGAGACCATCGTCGGCGGCTGGCTCCACACCGGCGACCTGGCCCGCGTCGACGACGAGGGCTTCGTCTACATCGTCGACCGCGCCAAGGACATGGTCATCAGGGGCGGCGAGAACGTCTACTGCGCCGAAGTGGAGGCCGCCCTCTTCGACCACCCCGCCATCGACGACGCCGCCGTCATCGGCATCCCCGACGACGAACTCGGCGAACAGGTCGGCGCGATCGTGAAACTCCGCTCCCCCGCCACCCAGGAAGAACTCCAGGCCTTCCTGAAGGAAACCCTGGCCCCCTTCAAGATCCCGGTCAGAATCTGGTTCCACGAGTCCGACCTGCCCAGAAACCCCGGCGGCAAGATCCTCAAAACCCACCTCCGCCGGGAGGTCCTGGGCGGGTAGATGTGTGACATCTGACCACTGTTCCTACCGCTAGCGCCAGCGCGAAAATGCGTTGCGGCCGGGCCGGCGATCCGGCGATTATGGCCGTTCGTGTCACGAACTTCACTGGGCTTCCTGCGGCGTATGCGCATGGATGTGAGCCCCATCCGTGAATCGCGGGACTTCCGGTTGTTGCTGGGGTCGTCGCTGGTGACCATGTTCGGGAGTTTCATCACGCTGGTCGCGGTGCCGTACCAGATGAAGGAGCTGACCGATTCGCCGTTGATGGTGGGCCTGGTCAGTGTGGTGGAGTTCGTGCCGATGGTGGTGGGCGGGCTGTGGGGCGGGGCGATCGCGGACGCGATGGACCGGCGCAAGATCATGATCTATTCCGAGGTGGGGCTCTGCGGGGCCTCGCTGCTGCTCATGGTGAACGCCCTGATGCCGGAGCCGCAGGTGTGGGTGCTGTTCGTGGTGGGGGCGCTGAGCGCGGGGCTGTACAGCGTGCGCGGGCCGAGCGAGCAGGCGGTCATCAACCGGGTGCTCAAGCTCGACCAGATGGGGGCGGCCTTCGCGATCCAGGGGGTGACCAGGAACATCGGGGGCATCGCGGGGCCCGCGCTCGGCGGGGTGATCGTGGTCAGCTTCGGGCCGGCGACCTCCTACGGCATCGACGTGGTGTCGTTCCTGCTTTCGCTGCTGCTGCTGGTGCGGGTGGCGACGGTCGCCCCGCCCGAGGACGCGGCGCCGCCCTCCCTGGGGTCCCTGCTCGACGGAGTCAGGTACGCGGCGCGCCGGCCCGACCTGATGGGCACCTACCTGGTGGACATGGCGGCGATGTTCTTCGCCATGTCCAACGCGCTCTTCCCGTTCCTGGCCGAGCGGTACGGCGGCGCGAACGAGCAGTTCGCGCTCGGCCTGCTGGCGGCGGCGGGCGGCATCGGGTCGGTGCTCGCCTCGCTCACGTCGGGATGGACCGCGCACGTGCACCGGCACGGCCTCGGGGTGATCGTCTCGGCGGCCCTGTGGGGCGTGGGCGTGGCCGTCGCGGCGATCATGCCGAACATCTGGCTGATCGTGGCCTGCCTGGTGTTCGCCGGAGGCGCGGACATGATCAGCGGCATCTTCCGGGGCATGATCTGGAATCAGACCATCCCGGACGAGTACCGGGGACGGCTGGCGGGGATCGAGCTGCTGTCGTACTCGGCGGGGCCGATGCTGGGCAACGGCCGGGCCGGGCTCATGTCCCACCTGGGCGGGGAACGTTTCTCGCTGGGGGCGGGCGGGCTGCTGTGCGTCGGCGGGGTGCTCGTGCTGGGGGCGCTGCTGCCGAGATTCCGGGCGTACGACTCCCGCACCGACGAGCACGCGGTCGCGCAGCGTGCCCGCCGGGAGGCCGTCAGCTGATCAGAGCGCGGGGAAGGCGTTCTGGACCACGGGCCCGGTTCCATCCGGGAGCGTGGTTCCTCTCCCGGATGGAAACGACCCTGGCTACGCTCCGCGCAGCTGGGCGCCCGTGCGCTCGGCGGCGACCGCGACGGCGGCCTCCCGGGCGGCGGTGATCTCCTCGGCGGTCAGCGTGCGGTCCGGTGCGCGGAACCGCAGCGTGTAGGCGAGCGACTTGTTGCCCGCGCCCACCTGCGCGCCCGCGTACACGTCGAACAGCCGGATCGACTCCAGCAGTTCGCCCGCGCCCGCCCGCAGCGCCGCCTCGACCGCCGTCACCGGGGTGTCTGCGGGGACGATCAGCGCCACGTCCTGGGTGGCCACCGGGTAGGTGGACACCGGCGGCGTCTGCGCGGGCCCGGCCGGGGTGAGGCGGGACAGTTCCAGTTCCATCGCGGCCGTGCGCGGCGGCAGCCCGTAGGCCTCCACGACGCGCGGGTGCAGCTCGCCCGCGTGCCCGACCAGCGTGTCGCCCACATACAGCGCGGCGCAGCGGCCGGGATGCCACGGCTCGTGCCGGTCGGCCCGCACGTCCAGAAGAACACCGGCCTCGCGGGCCACCGAACGGGCGGCCTCGATCGCGTCCGCCCAGGAGGCGGCGCGGCCCGGGCCCCACCAGCCGGACCGGTCGAACTCCCCGGCCAGCACGACCGCCACCCGGACCGGCTGGTCCGGCAGCGCGGCCTCGATCCAGTCCCGCTCGTCATCGGTGGGCCTGCGGTCCACCTTGAGGATGGGCGCGGTGGCCGGGGCCTCCGGCTTGGGCCGGTAGACCAGGCCGGTCTCGAACAGCGCCACGTCGGCGAAGCCGCGGCCCACGTTGCGGACCAGCGTCTTGAGCAGGCCGGGCAGCAGCGTGGTCCGCATCAGCGGCTCGTCCTCGCTGAGCGGGTTGACCAGCCGGGTGGCGCGGCGGCGCGCGTCATCCTCGGGCAGCTGCAGGCCGTCCAGATCCCGCACCCCGATGAACGGATACGACAGAACCTCGACATATCCGGACAGGGCCAGGGCGCGGCCGACCCGGCGGCGGAGCCGCTGGGTCTCGGTGAGCCCGGCCCCGGCGGGGGCGGCGGGCAGCACCGAGGGCAGCCGGTCGTAGCCCTCCAGCCGGATGACCTCCTCGGCGAGGTCGTTCGGGTCGGTCAGATCGGTCCGCCAGGACGGCGGATAGACCGTGATCGGGTTCTCCCCGGTGACCGCCAGCTTCCCGGCCAGGTCACCGCCGGACACCACGCCGGACGCGGCCACCCCGTGCTCGCCACCCTGCGCCACCGCGCCGTCCACGACCTCGCAGCCGACCTGCTCCAGCCGCCAGACCACGGTCTCCTTCGAGTACGGCACGCCCGCCACCCGCCCGGGATGTCCCGCCGGGATGGTGATGGCGACCGGCGCGACCTCGACGGAGGCGTGCGTGACGCCCGGCTCGGCCGTACCGCCGCCGAGGGTGCAGAGCAGATCCACCGCGCGCCAGGACGCCGCCAGCGGCAGTTCCCGGTCGACGCCGCGCTCGAACCGCTTGGAGGCCTCGCTGACCAGGTTGTGGCGGCGGGACTCGCGGGCGATGCCGGTGGCGGAGAAGTGCGCGGCCTCGATCAGGATGTCGGTGGAACCCTCGGAGATCTCGGTGGCCAGGCCGCCCATGGTGCCCGCCATCGAGATCGGGCCCGAGTCGTCGGTGATGAGGATGTCCTCTTCGTGCAGCTTGCGCACGACGTGGTCGAGCGTCTCCAGGGTCTCCCCCGGCTCGGCCCGCCGGACCACGATCTCGCCCTGGACGGTGGCCCGGTCGAAGGCGTGCAGGGGCTGGCCGAGCTCCAGCATCACGTAGTTGGTGACGTCCACCGCCAGCGAGACCGGGCGCATGCCGGAACGCGCCAGCCGTACCCGCATCCAGAGCGGGGACGGCGCGGCCGGGTCGAAGCCGGAGACGGCGCGCAGCACGAAACGGTCGCAGGCGGTGGGGTCGGCGATCGAGGCCGGGTGCGAGGCGCCGCCCGCGACCGGGTAGTCGATCGCGGCCGGGTCGCGGAAGGCCACTCCGAACGCGGTGGCGGCCTCGCGGGCCACGCCGCGGATGGACAGCGCGTAGCCGCAGTCCGGCGTGATCTCCAGCTCCAGCACGTCGTCGCGCAGCCCGAGCAGCTCGACCACGTCCGCGCCGATCACGGTGTCGGCGGGCAGCACCAGGATGCCGGGCGAGGACTCGGCGATGCCGAGCTCGGCCTCGGAGCAGATCATGCCGTCGGACAGGCGGCCGTAGGTCTTGCGGGAGCCGATCTCGAACCCGCCCGGCAGCACCGCGCCGGGCAGCGCCACCGGCACCACGTCGCCGGCCACGAAGTTGACCGCGCCGCAGACGATCTCGCGGGGCACGGCCTCGCCGACGTCGACCTTGCAGTGCCGGATCGGCTTCTTGAACTCGGCGAGCTCCTCGATCTCCAGCACCCGGCCGACCACCACGTTCTTGATCTCGTGGCCGTGCGAGGCGATGTTCTCCAGTTTGAGCCCGGCCGCGGTGAGCTTGTCGGCGACCTCGTGCGCGGTGACGGCGGGGAGATCGACATACTCCCGCAGCCAGGAAAGCGGGACCTTCATCAGACCTCCAGTCCGAACGGCAGGGTGAACCGGATGTCGCCCTCGATCATGTCGCGCATGTCCTCGGCGTTGTGGCGGAACATCAGCGTGCGCTCGATGCCCATGCCGAAGGCGAAGCCGGAGTAGACCGACGGGTCGACGCCGCAGGCCACCAGCACCCGCGGGTTGACCATGCCGCAGCCGCCCCACTCGATCCAGCCCTCGGACTTGCAGGTACGGCACGGCGGGCTGCCCGGCGAGGCCGACGACCCCCGGCAGACGAAGCAGCGCAGGTCCATCTCGGCGGACGGCTCGGTGAACGGGAAGTAGTTCGGCCGGAACCGGGTGGTGATGCCCTCGCCGAACATGACCTCGGCGAACCGGTCCAGCGTGCCCTTCAGGTGGGCCATCGTCAGGCCCTTGTCCACGGCGAGGCCCTCCACCTGGTGGAAGACCGGCGTGTGGGTGGCGTCCAGCTCGTCGGTGCGGAACACCTTGCCGGGCGAGATCACGTACACCGGGAGGTCGCGGGTGAGCAGCGCCCGGATCTGCACCGGCGACGTCTGCGTTCTCAGGACTTTTCCGGATTCGACCGATTCGACGAAGAACGTGTCGTGGTCGGAGCGGGCCGGGTGGTCGGGCGCGATGTTGAGCGCGTCGAAGTTGAACCACTCGGCTTCCAGCTCGGGGCCCTCCGCGACCTCGTAGCCCATCGCGACGAAGCAGTCGGCGACGTGCTCCTGGAGCGTGGTCAGCGGGTGGCGGGCGCCGCGCGGGGCGCGGTCCCAGGGCAGCGTGACGTCCACGGTCTCCTCGATGAGGACCTTGGCGTCCCGTTCCGCCTCCAGCTCGGCCTGCCGGGCGGCGAGCGCGTCGGCGATCGCCTTCCTGGCGCCGCCGATGCGCTTTCCGGCCTCGGCGCGGGCGGCCGGCGGCAGCGCGCCGATCTCCCGGTTGGCCAGCGCGACGGGGGAACGGTCGCCCGCGTGGGCGAGCCGCACCTGCTTCAAAGCGTCGAGATCCGCGGCCGACGTGATGGCGGCGAGGGCGTCGGCCTCCGCGCGCGCCAGTTCGTCGGCGTGCAGCGGCGTCACCTCGACCGGGTCGTAATCAGACAAGAGAGAGCTCCGTATCCAGGGCTTGAGCGAGCAAAGTCTAGTGCGCGGCGCGCGCTTGAGAGCCCACCGGAGAAGCCCTAGGCGAAGTCTGGGGCCCCGGTGGGCACGGTAAATCGGAACTCCGCGCCGCCGCCGGGGGCGCGCTGCACGCTGATCGCGCCGCCGTGCGCCTCCACCAGGCCCTTCACGATGAACAGGCCCAGGCCGGTGCCGCCGCGGCGGCGGCCGTTGCCGCGCCAGAACTGGCGGAAGACGCGCGAGACCTGCTCGGGTGCGACACCCTCGCCCTCGTCGCGCACGGACACGGCCACTCCCCACTCCACGGGTTCTACGACAATAGTGACTTTACCTCGCCCATGCCGCACCGCGTTTTCGAGCAGATTGCCAAGGATCTGGTCAATCTTGTCCTGATCGAGCCAGGTCTCTGGGAGTTCCCCCGCCACGGTGAGCACGAACCGGTCCTCCGGCTCCCCCGCCGCGACCCGGCCCGCGATGAGCCGGCGCGCCCTGGCCGGGATGTCCACCAGCTGGCGGCGGATCTCCAGCCGCCCCGACTCGATCCTGGACACGTCCAGCAGCTCGGTGATGAGGCGGGTGACCCGGTCCGCGTCGGCGTTGACGGTCTGCAGCATGACCAGCTTCTGCGCGTCGTTGAACCGGTCCCACTTGGCCAGCAGGGTCGCGGTGAAGCCTTTCACGCTGGTCAGCGGGGATCGCAGCTCGTGCGCCACGGTGGAGACCAGGTCGGCGCGGCTGCGTTCCAGGCGGCTGCGGGCGGCGGTGTCCCTGAGCGTGATCACCACCCGGATCACCCGGCGCCCGGGATTGCGGACGAACCGGGCGGCGACCAGCAGCTCGCGGCGGTCCAGCACGACGGGGCGCTCCACCTGGCGGGTCCGGGTGGACAGGCCGCCGTGCGGGTCCAGCCACTTCCACCAGTCGCGGCCGTCGGAGTCGCGGAACGGCAGCACGTCGGTGAGATGGGCGCCGACCGCGTCGCCCCTGCGCACCCCGGTGAGCCGCTCGGCGGCCCGGTTGACGGCCAGCACCGTGCCGGCTCCGTCCACGGCCACCAGGCCGTCCGGGAGATCATCTACAGCGATCACACTCGCCGGGTCGGGAACCCGGTCATGGGTGTTTTCGCCACGCAAAGGGGACCGCCTCCAGCCGGGGGTCACTGATCGAGTACCCGTCACACCTGCTCTATGAGCCGTCAGGCCCGACAATAGCGGTTTTCCCGAGCACTCTGTCAGCGTCGGTACGCGGCTCTTCCACGTGTTCATGGCCGATCCTCCGGATCGGCGGGCTCGGCCGCCCCGGGAGCCTGTGTCTTCCCTCGTCACTCCGGCCGCTCCGCGACCTGCGTTCCTCAGTCCAGACACAGGCGCGGCCAAGCCAGTGTTCACTTCTCCCGGTGAACGCGCGCCGCGGCGTACAGGCAGACCGCCGCCGCTGTGGCCAGGTTGAGGCTTTCGGCGCGCCCGTAGATCGGTACCCGGACCACCTCGTCGGCGAGCGCCAGCAACTCGGCGGGCAATCCCCACGCCTCGTTGCCGAACAGCCACGCCACCGGCGCGTCCAGGGCCACCTCGTCGAGGGTGCGCCGCCCGGTCCCGTCGGCCGCCAGCACCCGGAACCTGCGGCCCTTCAGGTCCTGCACGGCCTTGCCCACCGGCACCCCGGTCACCACCGGCAGGTGGAAGATGCTCCCGGCGCTGGCCCGCACGCACTTCCCGTTGTACGGATCCACCGACGCGTCGGTGAACACCACGGCGTCGGCCCCGGCCGCGTCCGCGGTGCGCAGCACGGTCCCGGCGTTTCCGGGGTCGCGCACGTGCGCGAGGATCGCGACCAGGCGCGCGTCGGCGGCGACCGCCTGCTCCAGCGGCACGTGCACGAACCGGCACACCGCCAGCAGCCCCTGCGGGGTGACCGTCTGGGCCAGCTCGGCCATCACCTCGCCGCTGGCCCGGAAGACCGGCACCCCGGCCAGCTTGGCGGTGGTGATGATCTCGGGGTGCCGCAGCTCGGCCTCGGCGGTGGCGAACAGCTCGACCGTGACCCCGTCGGTCGCCAGGGCCTCCCGGACGGCCTGCGGCCCCTCGGCGAGGAAGGCGCGGTCCCGGTCCCGGAAGGCGCGCTTGGTCAGCCGCCGGGCGGCCTTCACCCGGGGCGACTTGATGTTGGTCAGCTCGGACATGATCCCCCTTGGTTCGGGGACGACTTTTAATTAGAAAGTCGTGATCTGGGCAGCCGCAATCGCGAGTCGCCTGGTCGGCGGCTACGCGGCTGGCCAAGGGACGGGTTTCTGGTTAACCAGCCGCAACACGAAGAGGGGCCCACCTCGTCGGTGAGCCCCTCCGCGACTGCGGCCGGTCAGGCGACCGGGGCGTTCACGTCGGCCGGGAGCGCCTTCTTGGCGGCCTCGACCAGCGTGGCGAAGGTCTGGCTGTCGTTGACCGCGAGGTCGGCCAGGATCTTGCGGTCCACCTCGATGCCGGCCAGCCGCAGACCCTGGATGAACCGGTTGTAGGTCATGCCGTTGGCCCGGGCCGCCGCGTTGACCCGCTGGATCCAGAGGCGCCGGAAGGTGCCCTTCTTGTCCTTGCGGTCCCGGTAGGCGTAGGTCATCGAGTGGAGCATCTGCTCCTTGGCCTTGCGGTACAGCCTGGACCGCTGACCCCGGTAGCCGCTCGCCCGCTCGAGGACGACGCGGCGCTTCTTCTTGGCGTTGAGCGCCCGCTTCACGCGTGCCATGTGTATCTATCTCCCCGGGGGTTACTTAGCGAGCAGCTTCTTGATCTTCTTGCGGTCGGCTTCGGAGATGACGATGTCACTCTCCAGCCGGCGCGTACGAGTGGACGGCTTGTGCTCGAAAAGGTGCTTCCGGTTGGCACGCCGGCGAATGATCTTGCCGGAACCGGTGATCCGGAACCGCTTTTTCGCACCACTGTGCGTCTTCATCTTCGGCATGGAGCCGTCTCTCCCTCGTTTGTTCCCGTGCCGGTTCCCCGGGCCTTGTCGGGGCCCGAGTCACCGGCATGCCTGACTCGTTCGAGACCAGCGTCCGGCCCCGACTTCGCAGCGTGTTACTGCTGCGGCTGCGCCTCGCTCGCGGCGTCCTCCACGGGGGGACCCTCACCCGCGGGCTCGTCGCCGCGCTGGGCTCTGGCCGCCGCCTTCTCGGCTTTGGCCTCGGCCTTCTTCTTGTGCGGCCCGATCACCATGATCATGTTCCGGCCGTCCTGCTTGGCCTGCGACTCCACGAAGCCCAGCTCCGTGACGTCCTCGGCGAGCCGCTGCAGGAGTCTGAAGCCCAGTTCCGGCCGGGACTGCTCGCGCCCGCGGAACATGATCGTGACCTTGACCTTGTCCCCCGCCTTGAGGAAGCGCACGACGTGACCCTTCTTGGTCTCGTAGTCGTGCGGGTCGATCTTCGGCCGGAGCTTGATCTCCTTGATGATCGTGTGTGCCTGGTTGCGGCGCGCCTCGCGCGCCTTCATGGCCGACTCGTACTTGAACTTGCCGTAGTCCATGAGCTTGCACACGGGCGGACGAGCGGTGGCGGCGACCTCGACCAGGTCGAGATCGGCCTCCTGGGCCAGCTTCAGCGCGTCATGAATGGACACGATGCCGACCTGCTCGCCGTTCGGGCCGACGAGGCGAACCTCGGGCACGCGAATACGATCATTGATGCGGGGCTCGGTGCTGATGGGACCTCCAAGGGACTTCCGCTTGAGTGCTCGACCGTGTGGAAGAAACGACAAAAGACCCCACACGTCACGCATGCGGGGCCACTGAGTCCGAAAACTCTCAATGTGATCCTTGACCCGTCGGCCTCTCGGCCGATCAGGTGGGAGGAGGACCTCCGCTTGCGCGTCCAGCTGGTATGCCAGACCGATCGAGTTACAACACTACCACGAACCGCGAACTGCTCCGGTTCATTCCCCGCGCCTGATCAGCTCGGCCTCCCCGGCGCGCCGCATCTCCTCCACCGGGGCGATCGTGCTGCCCGTCATGAGCTCCACCTGGCGCGCGGCCTGGTGCAGCAGCATGGAGAACCCGCCGATGACCTTACGCGCTCCCGAGACCAGCATCGTCGGCCACGGCGAGTAGACCACGTCGAACACCGCGCCGGCCCGGGTGGCCACGCCCGCGAAGGCGTCGGCCGCGCCCGAGGGCAGGGTGGAGATCAGCAGGTCCACCTCGGCGTCGAACTTGTCGAAGGTCTGGGTGCGCACGCTCAGGCCGAGCCGGTCGGCCACCGCCAGGGTCTCCCCGGCCCGGGCCGGGTCGCGGACCACCAGCGCGGCCTCCTCCAGGCCGAGCTCGCGCAGCGCGCCCAGGGCGGAGGCGGCCGTCGCGCCGCCGCCCAGGATGGTCGCGGACCTGGGGCGGGACACCCCGGCCTCGGCCAGCGCCCGCACGATGCCGTGCACGTCGGTGTTCTCGCCGTGCCGCGCACCGTCCCTGAAGATCACCGTGTTCGCCGCGCCGACCTGGACGGCCAGGCCGGAGACGGTGTCCAGGAGCGGGAACACCACCCGCTTGAGCGGCATGGTCAGCGACAGGCCCGCCCATTCCGGGCCGAGCCCGGCGACGAAGGGGGCCAGGCCGTCCTCTGCGCACTCGATCGCGTCGTAACGCCACCCGGTCAGGCCCAGCGCCTCGTACGCCGTGCGATGCAGCACGGGCGAGAGCGAGTGCGTGACCGGGAAGCCGAGAACGGCGGCGCGTCTCATCATTGGTTGTTGCGGTTGAACTCTTCGCGGAGTTTCCAGAACTCATCCTCGCTGGCGGTGAACTTGGTGATGCCCTTGGCCGGGTCGGTGGTCACGAAGTAGATCCAGTCGCCCTTGGCCGGGTGCAGCGTGGCCTGGATGGCGTGGTCTCCCGGGTTGGAGATCGGGCCCGGCGGAAGGCCGTGGAACTTGTAGGTGTTGTACTTGGAGTCGCTCTGGGTCTCGGCGTTGGTGGCGGCGATGCCGTACTTGTTGAGGCCGTACATCAGGGTGCTGTCCATCTGGAGCAGCATCGGCGGCTTGAGCGCCAGGCGGTTGTAGATGACCCGGGCGACCTTGGGCATGTCGTCCTGGCTGCCGGACTCGGCCTGGACGATGCTGGCGATCGTCATGATGTCGTGCGGGCTGAAGCCGCGCTTGCCGGCCTCCGCCTCCAGGTCGTCCTTGGCGGCGGTCTCGTTGAAGCGGTCGACCATCCGGGTGAGGATCTGGCTCGCCGAGATGTTCGGGGGGAACTGGTAGGTGGCCGGGAAGGCGTAGCCCTCCAGCTTGCCCTTGGCGTACTCGGGCAGGCCGAGGTCGCCGCGGGCCGCCTCCTTGAACTCGTCCACGGACTTGCCGGTGGCGGTGGCCAGGGTGGTGAAGATCTTGCTGAGCCGGTTGCCCTCGGGGATGGTGACCTTCCTGAGCACCTGGTGCTCGGGGTCCAGCAGGACGACCGCCGCGGCGGCCGACATCTGCTTGCGCATGACGTAGGAGCCCGGCTGGAGCGAGGCGCCCTTGCCCGCCGCGTCGACGGCGTTGACGAAGGCCCGCGCGCTGGCGACCACGCCCTGCTCCTCCAGCGTCTGCGCGACCTCGCCCGCCGACGCGCCCTCGGCGATCTCGATGGTCACCTCACCGGTGCCCTGGCCGGTGTAGTCCTTGGGGATCATGACCCCGCGGACCCAGTTGTAGGCCAGGTATCCGCCGCCGCCCAGGATGCAGACGATCACCACGACCGCGATGAGCGAGGCGGCCGCGCCCTTGCGGCGGGTGCGGCGGCGGCGCTTGCGGCCGCGCGCCTGCTGGCGGCGGGAGGGAGCGCGGGACCGCCGCCGGGACGGACCCTCGTCCTCGGCGCCGCCCAGCAGCGAGTCCATGTCGAGATCGTTCATAGTGCGCAGGCCAATCTCCCGGTCCGACCCGCTCCACGTCAAGCGAGAGAGCAGAACCGAGGGGGGATGCGGGTCGGATTGGTCGCTCGGCTCGGCCGCCCGCGACATCGGGGGAGGTCATGGGCGGTGAACCGGTGGCCTAGTCGGCCCCGAGGTATCTGTTCAGCTCTTCCCGATATTTCACGAACTCAGCTTCCTTGTCAGTGAATTTCGTGATTCTACGTCCTGGATCGGTGGTGACAAACCAGTACCAATCACCCTTGGCCGGATGCAGGGCGGCGTGCAACGCCTTCTCCCCCGAGCTTCCGATCGGCCCCGGCGGCAGACCCGTGTGCCGGTAGGTGTTGTACGGCGAGCTCACCTTGATGTCCTTCGCGGAGACTCGGAGGGAATGCCGGCCCTGAGCGTAGAGGACGGTCGAGTCCATCTCCAGCTTGGCGCCCTTGGCCAACCGGTTGTAGATCACTCTAGCGATCTTCGGATAGTCCTCGTCCCGGCCTCCCTCGGCCTGGATGATGCTGGCCACAGTGAGCGCCTGCAGCGGGGTGAGCTTCCGCTTGGCGGCGTTCTCCTCGAGCCTGATCTGCTCGGCCGCGCGCCGGTACCGGGCGACCATGGCGGTGAGCAGGCTCTGCGCGGTGGTGTCGCTCTCGATCTCGTACGTGGCGGGGAACAGGAAGCCCTCGACCTGCCCCTTGGCGTACTGCGGGAGGCCGAGGCTCAGGGGCTGGGCGATGACCCGCTGGAAATGCGCCAGCGGGATGCCGGACCCGGAGACGAGCCTGGCCAGGGCCTCGTTGACGCGCATGCCCTCCGGCACGGCGACCTTCTTGATCAGGCGGGCCTTGCCGCTGACCAGCTGGTCCAGGGCGGCGCCGGCGGCCATGCCCCGGTTGAGCCGGTAGCGTCCCGGCCGCAGGCTGTTCTCCTTGTCGCGCTGCCGGACCACCCGGACGAAGGACCGGGCGGTCGCGACGACGCCGGCCTCCGAGAGGGTCTCGGCGATCTGCCCGGCGGTCTGGCCCGGCTTGATCTCCACGGTCACCGCGCCGGTGCCGGTGCCCTCGAAGTCGTCGGGCGCCAGCAGCGGGCCGAGCACCAGGCGCGCGCCGACGATCCCGGCGACGGCGACGGCCGCCGTGCCGGTGACGACGATCACTTTGGTCCGGTTGCCGCGCTGTTTGGGTGGCTTGCCGTCGTCGCGGGAGAGCAGGAACGGGCTGTCGTCCCCGTCCACCGGCGTCACCGCTCGGTCCCGCCGCGCGTTTCTCCACCGGGGGGCGGGTCGAGAGGGTGGCCGGGTGGTCGTCCTGTGCTGCGTTCGGTGTCCAGGGCGGCCTGGAGCAGGACCACCGCGGCCGCCTGGTCGATGATGTCGCGCTGGTTCCTGGCCTTGACGCCGCTGGAGCGCAGGCCCTGGGTCGCGGTGACCGTGGTCAGGCGCTCGTCGTACAGCCGGACCTCGACCGGCGCCAGCCGTACGGACAGGCGGGCGGCGAAGTCCCGCGCGGCCGAGGCGGCGTGCGACTCGCGGCCCGACAGCGTGGTGGGCAAGCCCACCACGACCTCGATCGCCTCGTGTTCGGCCGCGAGCTCCGCGAGCCGGTCCAGGTCGCCCTTGCCGCGCCGGACCGTCTCGACCGGGGTGGCCAGCAGGCCGGAGGGGTCGCTGCGGGCGACCCCGATCCGGACCGAGCCGACGTCCACCCCGAGCCGGACGCCACGTCTCACGGCATGCTCACGCGATCGCCGCGGAGATCGCCGACTCGACGGCGCGCAGCGCGTCGCCGATCGCCTCCGGCCGGGCTCCGCCGCCTTGCGCGACATCGTCCTTGCCGCCACCGCCACCCCCAAGCGCCTTGGCGGCGACGCCGACCAGCTGGCCCGCCTTGAGCCCTCGTCCGCGCCCCGCGTCGTTGACAGCGGCGACGACGACCGGCCGATCGGAGGGAACTCCGGCCACGACGACCACCGCGGCGCGTTCAGCCGGGAACCGGCCGCGCACGTCCAGGGCGAGTTTACGCAGGTCATCGGGGGTAGTTCCAGCAGGCGCGCGGTGCGCCACGACGGCCACGCCGTTCAGGTCGGCGGCGCCCGCGGCCAGCTCGCCCGCGACCGCGAGGACCTGGGCGGAGCGCAGCCGCTCCAGCTCCTTCTCCGCCGCGCGCAGCCGGGTGAGGATGCCGTCGATGCGTTCGGGCAGCTCCTCGCGGCGCGCCTTCAGCTGCTCGCTGAGCTGGGCGACCAGCACGCTCTCCCGGGCCAGGAAGCGGAACGCGTCCAGGCCGACCAGGGCCTCCACCCGGCGCACGCCCGCGCCGATGGACGCCTCGCCGAGCACCTTGACCAGGCCGAGCTGGCCCGAGCTGGCCACGTGGGTGCCGCCGCAGAGCTCGCGGGAGTAGTCGCCGACCTCGACGATGCGGACGGTGTCGCCGTACTTCTCGCCGAACAGGGCGAGCGCGCCCATGGCGCGGGCCTCGGCCTGGGTGGTGTGGAAGGCGTTGACCTTGAGGTCGTTGATCAGGATCGCGTTGACCTCGTCCTCCACGTCGCGGAGCACGCTGGGCGGGACCGCCCCGGCCGCGGTGAAGTCGAAGCGGAAGCGGCCGGGCGAGTTCTCGGAACCGGCCTGCGCGGCGGTCTCGCCGAGCGCGTTACGGAAGCCGCGGTGCACCAGGTGGGTGGCGGTGTGGCTGCGCGAGATGGCCCGGCGGCGGTCGACGTCGATCTCGGCCATGGCCTGGTCGCCGACCCGGATCTCGCCGGTCCTGACCTTGCCGCGGTGCACGATGACGCCCGCCAGCGGGGTCTGGGTGTCCACCACGTCGACCTGGGCGCCGTCGGTCCTGATCACGCCCTGGTCGGCGAGCTGGCCGCCGCCCTCGGCGTAGAACGGGGTGCGGGTGAGCACGATCTCGACCGTGCTGCCGGCCCCGGCGGCGGGGACGGAGACGCCGTCCAGCAGGATGCCGGCGATCTCGGATTCGGCGCTGACGTGGTCGTAGCCGAGGAAGTCGACCTTGCCGGCCTTCTCCAGCAGCTGCCCGAAGACGGAGATGTCGGCGTTGCCGGTCTTCTTGGCCTTCGCGTCGGCCTTGGCGCGGTCGCGCTGCTCCTTCATGAGCCGCCGGAAGCCCTCCTCGTCGACCTTCAGGCCCTGCTCGGAGGCCATCTCCAGGGTGAGGTCGATGGGGAAGCCGTAGGTGTCGTGCAGCTGGAAGGCCTGCTCGCCGCCCAGCGTGGCCGAGCCCTTGCGCTTGGTCTCCTCCACCGCCACGTCGAAGATCGCGGTGCCGGTGCGCAGGGTACCCAGGAAGGACGCCTCCTCGGCGTCGATGACGCCGTGGATCTGCGGCGCGTCCGCCTTGAGCTCGGGATACTGCTCGCCCATGACGTCGATGGCGACGCCGGTGAGCTCGTGCATGTACCGGTCCTCGCCGGAGCCGAGCAGGCGCAGGTTGCGGATCGAGCGGCGCAGGATGCGGCGCAGCACGTAGCCGCGGCCCTCGTTGCTGGGCAGCACGCCGTCGGCGACCAGCATGGTGCCGGTGCGCACGTGGTCGGCGACGACCCGCAGGCTGATGTCGGCGCGCGGGTCGCGGCCGTAGCGGGCCTTGGTGAGCTGGGCCGCCCGGTCGAGGATCTTGTAGGTGGTGTCGATCTCGTAAATGTTGTCGACGCTCTGCAGGATCGCCGCCATGCGCTCCAGGCCCATGCCGGTGTCGATGTTCTTGCTGGGCAGCTCGCCGAGGATCGGGAAGTCCTCCTTGGCACCGCCCGCGCCGCGCTCGAACTGCATGAAGACGTTGTTCCACACTTCGAGGTAGCGGTTCTCGTCGGCGATCGGGCCGCCGTCCACCCCGTAGTCGGGACCGCGGTCGAAGTAGATCTCCGAGCAGGGACCGCACGGGCCCGGCACGCCCATGGACCAGAAGTTGTCGATGATGCCGCGCCGCTGGATGCGCTCCTTCGGCACGCCGACCTTCTTGTGCCAGATGTCGGCGGCCTCGTCGTCGTCCAGGTAGACGGTCACCCAGAGCTTGTCCTCGGCGAAGCCGAAGCCGCCCTCGGACTGCGGCTTGGTGAGCAGCTCCCACGCGAACGGGATCGCGTCGTCCTTGAAGTAGTCGCCGAAGGAGAAGTTGCCGAGCATCTGGAAGAAGGTGGCGTGCCGGGTGGTCTTGCCGACCTCGTCGATGTCCGGGGTGCGCACGCACTTCTGGGCGCTGGCCAGGCGTTTGGCCGGCGGGGTGCGCTGTCCCAGGAAGTAGGGCTTGAACGGCACCATGCCCGCGGGGACCAGCAGCAGGGTGGGGTCCTCGGCTATCAGGCTGGCCGAGGGCACGACGGTGTGCCCGCGCTCTTCGAAGAAGCGCAGGAAGCGGCGGGCGATCTCTGCCGACTCCATATCAGCGGCCATCCCTTACGTTCGGTGGTAGTTGTGTCGTACTTACACTGTCCAGCCCGTAGCGGACGCGCAACTCGGTTTCCCGGCTCCACGCCTGGTCGCGCACGTCGGCGGCGAAGCCCCTGACCTGGTCGGCGGCCCGCCGGGCGACGTGGTCGGGCTTGAGCGCGCGCAGCCTGCGCTGCACCCAGGTGGCCAGATACGCGCCCAGCGCCATGTAGAACAACCGGCGGATCACGATTTCCTCCCGCCGATCATGCGCGGGCGGCGGCGGGTCAGCGCGGCCTTGACGCCGTGCGCGAGCGAGGAGATCTTGACGATCGGCCCGGCCACGATCGAGGAGGCGACGCCGGTGAGCTTGGCCATGTCGCCGCTGGCGTGCTTCATGTTCTCGGCGATCGCCTCGACGGCCACCAGCTGCCGGTTGGTCTCGTTGATCGTGAAGCTGACGTCTTCCAGCAGCGGCCCGACCCGCTCCCCCAGCTCGGAGACCATCTTGGTGGTCTCGACCAGCAGGCGGGCCAGCTTGACCAGGACGAACGCCAGGAAGCAGACGAGGATCGCCCAGAACAGGGCGACGATCAGGCCCGCGACCTCTCCCGCGGTGAGCATGCGGCCTCCTAGATGATCCTGGCTGGAATGGCAAGACCCTATCGCGCTCTGCCCGTCAACCGAGCGGTCACGCCCCGCGCAGGCAGTGATTACGTTCCACGCAGGAAGGCTCGGATTTTGGCCCAGCGTTCGGCCACCGGCGCTTCCGCGCCATGCGTGGTGGGCTCGTAGTAGCGCCGGTCGCGGAGCTCCTGCGGCGCGTAGTCCTGCTTGACCACGCCGTGGTCGAAGTCGTGCGGGTACTTGTAGCCGTCGCCGTGGCCGAGCTTCTTGGCCCCGCCGTAGTGGGCATCCCGCAGGTGGCTGGGGACGTGCCCGATCGCGCCGCGCCTGACGTCGTCGGAGGCCGCGCCGATGGCCTTGACGACCGCGTTGGACTTCGGGGCCAGGGCGCAGTGGATGACCGCGTGGGCAAGGTTGATCTTGCCTTCGGGCAGGCCGATGAACTCGACCGCCTGGGCGGCGGCGACCGCGACCTGCAGGCAGGTGGGGTCGGCCAGGCCGACGTCCTCGGAGGCGAAGATGACGATGCGGCGGGCGATGAAGCGCGGGTCCTCCCCCGCCTCGACCATCCGGGCCAGGTAGTGCACGGCGGCGTCGGCGTCGGAGCCGCGCATGCTCTTGATGAACGCGCTGATCACGTCGTAGTGCTGGTCGCCCTGCCGGTCGTAGCGGACCGCGGCCTTGTCCACGGCCTTCTCCACCACCTCGACGGTGATGTCGTCGGCCAGCAGGGCGGCGGCCTCCAGGTAGGTCAGGGAGCGGCGGGCGTCGCCGCCCGCCAGCCGTACCAGCTGGGCCAGGGCGTCGGGGTGCAGGGTGGCGCGCCCGGCCAGGCCGCGCGGGTCGGTGAGGGCGCGGCCGACGACCTCGGCCACGTCCTCGTCGCCGAGCGACTCCAGGGTGAGCAGCAGCGAGCGGGACAGCAGCGGGGAGATCACCGAGAAGAACGGGTTCTCGGTGGTCGCGCCGATGAAGGTGACCCAGCGGTTCTCCACGGCCGGGAGCAGCGCGTCCTGCTGGGCCTTGTTGAAGCGGTGCACCTCGTCCACGAACAGCACGGTCTGGCGGCCGGTCATGCCGAGCTCGGTCCGGGCCGCGTCGATGGCGGCCCGGACGTCCTTGACCCCGGCGGAGACGGCGGAGACCTCCACGAACCGGCGTTTGGTCACGTTGGAGACGACGTAGGCGAGGGTGGTCTTGCCGGTGCCGGGCGGCCCCCACAGGAACAGCGACATGGGGGCCTCGCTCTCGACCAGGCGTCGCAGCGGCGTGCCGGAGCCGAGCAGGTGCCGCTGGCCGATCACCTCGTCCAGGGTGCGCGGCCGCATCCGGACGGCGAGCGGCTCGGGAGTGGCGTCCCTCGCCGCCGCATCGAACAAGCTCTCCACATGGGGAGCCTAGCTCAGGCTCCCCACACCGCGGTCGCGCCGGAGTGCCCGGCCCGGAACACGTAGTAGCCGACGACGGCCGCCGCGATCACGGTCAGCGCGCCCAGGATCATCGCGGACTGGCGGGTGGACCGGTTGGCCGCGTAGACCAGCAGCAGCGCCAGCACGCCCAGGGCGATGGAGCCGATCAGCAGCGGGTTGGCGAAGGATTCGTGGGTGGCCACCGGCTCGGGGGTCTGGTCCTTGAAGAGCCGGGTCTTGAACGCCTCGCCGCTCTCCTTGGCCACGAAGACGGTGATGGGGGCGGCCACGGCGAGCAGGGCGACCGCCCAGTCCAGCCGGGGGCGCAGGCGCGGGATCAGGGCGTACGCGGCGGACAGGACCGCCAGCAGCGGGGAGAAGACCACCGCCGCGTGGGTGACCAGCGGGTGCAGCGGAAGACCGAGGATTTCGTCGAACATGGGGGCGCTCCTTGGAATGTCTCCCCTTGATACGGATGTGATCCGGAACAGGTTCTCAGAAAGATCGGAAAGTCCGGATAAGTGATCCTCCTCTTGGCGGATGTGGCAGTGTTCAGGCGACGCCAGACTCTTGACCATGTTCGCCGCCCTCGGTCGCCTCTGCTTCCGCCATCGCCGCCTGGTCCTGCTGCTGTGGACATTGCTGCTCCTGGCGGGCTTCGGGTTCGGCAGCCAGGTCTTCGACCGCCTGGAACCCCAGCGCGCCTCCCCGGTCTTCGAGTCGGTGCGGGGCGCCAATCTGATCGACGAGCACTCCCCTGCCGGCGGCTGGGTGACCGGCCTGCTGGACGGCCCGCCGGTGGAAGCCGTCCGCGGCCAGGCCACGGCCGCCGTGGCCGACCTCAAGCTCATCCCGGGCGTGCACCAGGTCCGTTCCGCGTGGGACAGCGAGCGGCTGACCTCGACCGACGGCAAGGCCGGGCTGATCGTCGTGGACCTGGTCAACGACCTGTCCTCCGAGCAGACCACGGAGGCCGTGGATCGCGTCGCCGAACGGCTGCACGCCATCTCCGCGCCCGGCCTGCGGGTGCTGGCGGGCGGCAGGTTGCTGGTGAACCGGGAGGTCAACCAGCAGGTCGCCGAGGACACCACGCGCGGCGAACTGGTCTCCATCCCGGCCGCGCTGGTGGTCATGGTGCTGGTCTTCGGCGGGTTCCTGGCGGCGGGCGTGCCGGTGCTCGGCGCGCTCTGCTCGATCGCGGGGGCGCTGCTCACCCTGTACGGCTTCAGCGCGATGGGCGACCTGGACCCGAACATCGTCCCGGTGACCACCGTGCTCAGCCTGGGGCTCTCCCTGGACTACGCCCTGCTGTACGTCAGCCGCTACAAGGAGGAACGCCGCGACCACGAGGTGGTGGGGGCGATCGAGCGGGCCGCGGCGACGGCCGGGCGGGCGATCGGCTACTCGGCGGTCATCGTCGGGGTGTCGCTGGCCGGGCTGTTCGTCTTCCAGTCGCCCTTCTACCACGCCATCGGCGCGGCCGGGGTGAGCGTGGTCGCGGTGGCCGTGCTGGCCTCCCTGACACTGACCCCGGCGCTGCTGGGGGCGCTCGGGAACCGGATCAAGCCGCAGCGGGCCGACTCCGACGAGGGCCGCTTCGCGCGGCTGGCGCGGGCGGTGCAGCGGCGGCCGGTCACCACCGTGGGGGTGGTCGGGCTGGTGCTGGTGGTCTCCGCGCTGCCGTTCCTGGGGGTGCGGTTCGGCAACGGGGGCGCCGACCTGCTGCCGGAGAGCTTCGAGAGCCGCCAGGTGGCCAACATCACCCGGGACCGGTTCCCGGGCGGCGGCGCGCCGGCGATCCAGCTGGTGGCGCGCTCGACGCAGGCGGAGCTGCAGGGGTATCTGGGCACGCTGCGGGGGTTCGCGCAGGTGGGGCAGGCCCGGCAGCTGGCGCCTGAGGTCGCGCTGGCGGAGGTGTTCCCGGTCGGGGACGGGCGGGACGACCGGGCCGAGGACGCGGTCACCTGGTTGCGGGAGCATCGGCCCGCGTTCCCGATGTACGTGACCGGCAACGCGGCCGGGCTGATGGACTTCCGGGGGGAGATGGCCGAACGCCTGCCGTGGGCCATCCTGGTGGTGGCGCTCGGCTCGTTCGTGATGCTGTTCCTGCTCACCGGCTCGGTGCTCGTGCCGGTCAAGGCGCTGCTCATGAACACGCTGTCCCTCGGCGCGGCCTTCGGCGCGATAGTCCTGATATTTCAGGATGGGTTCTTAGCGGAGGTGCTCGGGTTCACCCCGACGGGGACGCTGGAGACCTGGGTCCCCGTGCTGGTGTTCATGTTCGCCTTCGGGCTCTCCATGGACTACGAGGTGTTCCTGCTGGCCCGGATCAAGGAGTTCCACGACGCCGGGCTGCCCAACGACCGGGCCGTCGCGGTCGGGCTGCAGCGCTCCGGCAAGATCATCACCTCGGCGGCGCTGGTCATGGTCGTGGTGTTCGGCGGCTTCGCGGCCGGGCGGATGCTGGGCATCAAGGAGATGGGCCTGGCGCTGGCCATCGCCATCGCGGTGGACGCCACGCTGGTCCGCTGCCTGCTGGTGCCCGCCACGATGACGCTGATGGGCCGCTGGAACTGGTGGGCCCCGGGGCCGCTGCGCCGCCTGCACGACCGGTTCGGGCTCCGGGAGGGGAAGTCCGAAAAGGATCGGGTGCCGGTCGGCTAGCGGCCGCGGAACGGGCGGGTCGCCGGGTCGGGCGGCCCGCCCGCCGGGCGTTCCGCCAGGGCTTCCAGCGCGAGCCGTACTGCGGTGTCGAGCTGGGGGTCGGTGCCGCGGGCCCAGTCGGCGGGGGTGATGAGCACCTCCACGTCGGGGGTCGCGCCGCGGTTCTCCAGCTCCCAGCCGTACCGCTCGATCCAGTAGCCGTAGCCGGGGACGGTGATCGCCGAGCCGTCGCCGAGCAGGTGCCAGCCGTCGATGCCGATCACGCCGCCCCAGGTGCGGGCGCCGACCACCGGGCCGAGGCCGAGCGACTGCACGGCGGCGGTGATGACGTCGCCGTCCGAGCAGGTCTCCTCGTCGCACAGCACGACCACGGGGCCGCGCGGCGCGTCCCTGGGGTAGCTCTCCGGCTCGTAGCGGCGGGAGATGTTCCAGCCGACGATCCTCCTGGACAGCTTCTCCACGACCAGCTCGGAGGTGTGGCCGCCCCGGTTGCCGCGCACGTCCACGACCACGCCCGCCATGGTGAGCTCGCGGGACAGGTCGCGGTGCAGCTGGGCCCAGCCGGACGGGCCCATGTCGGGCACGTGCAGGTAGCCGAGCCTGCCGTCGGAGAGTTCCCGGACGCGGGCGCGGCGGTCGCCCACCCAGGCGTGGTAGCGCAGGTAGACGTCGTCGATGACGGGGACGACCGCGATCCGGTTGATCTTGTCGCCGGATTCGACGGTGAGCTCGATCGCGCGGCCCGCGGTGTCCACCAGGAGTTCGGCGGGGCCCTTGCGGGGGTCGATCGGGTGGCCGTCGATGGCCAGCAGGGCGTCGCCCGGCCGTACGCCCGTGCCCTGCAGAGGTGAGCGGGCGTGCGGGTCGGACAGCTCGGCGGGGTAGATGCGGCGGATCCGCCACAGGCCGTCGGTGTCGGGGGCGAGGTCGGCGCCGAGCATGCCGACATACCGGCCGGAACCCCAGGACCGGCCGTAGACGTAGGCGTGTGAGGCGCCCAGCTCGCCGACGGCCTCGGCCAGCAGGTCGGCGAAGTCGTCGCCGCCCGCGATCCGGTCCAGCCACGGGTGGTACCGCCGCAGCACGCCCGGCCAGTCAACCCCGGCCATGTCGGCGACCCAGAAGTGGTCGCGGACGATCCGCCCGGCCTCCGCGTACGACTGCCGCCACCGCCGCACCGGATCCACCTCGACCCGGATCCTGGACAGGTCCACGGTCACACCGTCGCCGTTCTTGCCGGTGGCGGAGATCACCCGCACCTCGTGGCCGTCCAGCACCACGACCTTGGCGCCGTCGCCGCTGACCGAGAACCGGCCGATCCCCTCGGCCAGCTCCTCGCACTTGCGTTTGTCCAGATCGAAGCGTTCCAGGGTCGGGCTCTCCCCCGCCTGCCAGCGAAGCCAGGCCAGGCCGCCCTTGACCGCGCGCAGGCCGTAGTAGCGGGCCTCCGGCACCGGCAGCGCCACGATCCGGCCCTCCAGGCCCTCGATGTCCATCTCGACCGGGGAGTCGCCGTTGGGGCTCTCCACCGGGCGGCCGAGAACCGACGGCGCGAACGGGGACGGCGCGCCCGCCGACAGGGGCAGCAGGTAGGGGCGGGAGCCGAGCGGGAACGCCAGGTCGAAGCTGTGCGCGTCGTAGATGGCGTCGAAGCCGCGCCGGGACAGGAAGGCGAGGTGGCGCCCGTCAAGGGTGAACGCGGGCCAGGTGTCGGTGAACCTGCCGTCGGTCACCTCCACGACTGTGATCTCCTGGCCATCCTCGGGGAGGCGGGCCATCCTGATGGCGCTGGAATAGCCGTTCACCGGGTGGCACCAGACCAGCCACTCGCTGCGGGGGTCGAAGCCCATGCCGGTGATCCGGCCGTTGGCGGTGCGGGTGAGCTCGGTGATGGCGCCGGACTCCACCCGGATCAGCAGGAGGCGGCCGTCGTGGCAGGACACGGCGATCATCGAGCCGTCCGGGGAGGCTTCCAGGCCGACCACCCGGCCGAGCTCCCCGGCGGCGACGGTGCGGACGGTGCCGCCGGGTTCGGCCAGCTCGATGCCGTCCTCCCCGTTCGCATCGGTCACCCAGGCGGCCGGGCCGTTGATCCGCTTGCCGAGCTTCTTCTTCTCGTCCGGCTCCTCCCCGTTCTCCTTGGCCTCTTCCTTCTCCTCGTCCTTGTCCTTGTCCTCCGGCGGTTCGTGGCCGCCCAGCACGATCGGCAGGCGGGCGCGCACACCCGGCCGGGACGACAGCGCGCGGGCGGGGCCGTCCTCGTGGGTAAGCCAGTGCACCGTTCCGGCCACTTCGACCACGCTCGCCCGCCCGGTCGCGTCACAGGCCAGATTCCGGACATGCGGATGCGCCGGGTACGGCTGCCGCCCCCGCCCCGCGCCTCCCAGCGTCACCTCCAGCCGCTCCGGTTCCGCGTCCAGGCTGGGCAGCAGCCACAGCTCGCCGGCCCTGGCGTACACGATCCGCTCCCCGTCGGTGGCCGCCTGGCGGGCGTAGAAATCGTGGTGGTCGGTGTGCTTGACCACGTCGGAGCCGTCCAGCGCGCACGAGTAGAGGTTCCCCACGCCCTCGTGGTCGGACAGGAACACGATCCGCTCCCCGACCAGCATCGGCGCGGCCAGCTGCCCCTCCACGGCGAGCGGCACCCGGGTCCCGTCCAGCCACAGCCGCCCGGTCCCGCCGCCCCGATACCGCTTCCAGTGCGCCGGGTCGTGGCTGGCGGAGCCGGTGAGCAGCAGCGTGCGCCCCCCGGCCAGGTGCAGATCCGAGACCGGCCCGTACGGCAGCCGCGTGCCGGGCCCGCCCGCCACCGGCACCGTGTACGCCATGGTCCAGAAGTGGAACGGCTGATCATGGGCCGCCGTGGCCACCACCGTCCGCGGATCGGCCCAGCCGCGCACCCGGGTGCGGTAGTTGGCCCAGTGGGTCGCCCGCGTCGCCGGCCCGCCGTCCACCGGCGCGACGTGCACCTCCGGATCGGTGTCGCGCCAGCTCGTCCAGGCCACCCGGGCGCCGTCCGGCGAAATCCTCGGATGGCTCGCCCGGACCCGGTCGATGGTCAGCCGCCAGGCCCTGCCACCGCCCAGCGGAGCGATCCAGACATCATCCTCGGCGACGAAAGCCAGAAGGTCGCGGTGAATGTGGGGAAAGCGGAGGTATGACCCGTCTGACACCCACACAATGCTAATCGCGCCCCCGGCAATGGCATAGCTCGTGCCGCGTGGGGCCCTTGGTGCCGCTGGGACTCCTGCTTACGCGAAGTGAACGAAATCGCGGCTAGAGTTGCGCATCGAACTGGTCATATATCGAAAAACGGAAGGTATAGCGGTGTCCGACACCATTCGGCAGAAGCAGCTGGCCATGCGTAACCGCAGGGCCAAGCGCGGCACCATCCTCGGCGTCGGGCTGGTCATCACGCTCGCGGCCCTGACCGCCTGCAGCGGCTCAGACGCGGAAACGGCCGCCGGGACCGCGACACCGGCCCCGGCCGAGTCCGGCGCTCCCACGTCGGTGCCGCCCTCGGAGGTCCCGTCCGCGGTCCCCTCGGAGCTCCCGGGGCCGAGCGCCGCCGCCACGGTCGACCCGGCCAAGGTGACCTGCGACTACCGCAAGGACGACTCCGGCAGCCCGGCCAAGTTCGTCGGTTTCCCGCCCAAGAAGCCGACCAAGGCGGCGTTGAAGGCCAAGACCATGACGGTGCGCACCAACCACGGTGACATCGTGATCGAGCTGACGCCGTACACGCCGTGCACGGTGAACTCCTTCGCGTTCCTGGCGAGCAAGAAGTACTTCGACAACACGGTCTGCCACCGGCTGATCACCGCCGAGACCAACGGCCTCGACCTGCTCCAGTGCGGCGACCCGCAGGCCAAGGGCGACGGGGAGAACCCGACCGACGGCACCGGCGGGCCCGGCTACCTGTTCCCGGACGAGAACCTCGGCCCGCAGTACGTGCGCGGCGTGGTCTTCATGGCGCAGGGCGGGGACGCGGCCAACTCCAACGGCAGCCAGTTCGCGATCTCCTTCAGCAACGAGAACGCCCAGCTGCCCGCCGCGTACACGCCGTTCGGCGTGGTGGTGAAGGGCATGGAGATCGTCGACAAGATCGTCGCGGGTGGCGTCAACACCGCGCCCGACGGCGTCGACATCACCAGCGACGAGGGCGGCTCGAACGCGCCGAAGATCCCCGTCAAGATCAAGACGGTCGTGGTGCGCTAGTTCCCTCCGGGTGGCGCGTCCGCCGGACACGCCACCCGGATTAGGGGATCATGATGGCTTCCCATCCGATCCCTAGCTAGGAGCGGCAAGTGCCGGAGAAACTGCCGTTTGAGTTCGTCCTCACGCCCGAGTTCGCCGCCAGCCCCTACGCCGCGTACGACACCGTCAGGGCCCGCGGCCCGGTCCATCCGATCGACTTTCCGCCGGGCTTCCAGGCGTTCGTGGTCATCGACCAGGAGCTCGGCCGGGCGGCCCTCGCCGACCCCCGGCTGTCCAAGGACATCACCGTCTACGGGGACTACTTCCGGAAGGTCGCCAACGACGACGACATCCTGCTCGACTCCAACATGTTGTCGGTCGACCCGCCGGACCACACCCGGCTGCGCCGGCTGGTGTCCAAGGCCTTCACGCCCCGCCGGGTGGAGGCGCTCCGGCCCAGGATCCAGGAGATCACCGACGAGCTGATCGCGGCCATGGAGCCGAACGGCCGGGCCGAGCTGCTGGACGAGTTCGCCTTCCCGCTGCCGATCATCGTCATCTGCGAGCTGCTGGGGGTCCGCCCCGAGGACCGCCACCTGTTCCGCGAATGGTCGGAGCTGCTGATCAACCCCCGGTTCGAGGAGGAGCGGCAGCGGGCCCGCGCGGCGGCCTCGCGGGCCACCCGGGCCTACTTCACCGAGATGATCGAGGCCAGACGGGCGGAGCCGCGCGACGACCTGATCAGCGCGATGCTGGCGATCCAGGACGAGGGCGGCCTGACCGACAAGGAGATGATCTCCACCCTGACGCTGCTGCTGATCGCCGGGCACGAGACCACGGTGAACCTGATCGGCAACGGCATGCTGGCCCTGCTGCGCAACCCCGGCCAGCTCAAACTGCTGCGCGACGATCCCGGCCTGCTGCCGTCGGCGATCGAGGAGTTCCTGCGCTACGACGGCCCGGTCGAGCGGTCCACCCCCCGCTTCTCCACCGAGGACCTGGAGCTCGGCGGGGTGGCCATCCCGCGCGGCAGCATGGTGCACATCTCGCTGGGCGCCGCCGGCCACGACCCCGCCGCGGTCGCCGACCCGTCCCGGCTGGACATCACCAGGACCGAGAACCGGCACCTGGCCTTCGGGCACGGCATCCACTTCTGCCTGGGCGCGCCGCTGGCCCGGCTGGAGGGCCAGATCGCCATCGGGACGCTGCTGGAGCGGCTGCCCGGGATCGAGCTCGGGATCGATCCCGAGGAGATCCAATACAAGACCACCGGTGCGGTGGTGCGCGGCCTGACCGCGTTGCCGGTCCGGTTCTGACATCTCGTGTCTGGTACGGTTCGCACCAATAGTGTCGCGAGCCGTACCATGCACGGAAATGTCGTGAAACGCGGGCCCCACGCGTGTCACGAGACCCTTCAGACTCGCCACCGGCAGGGGGCGGAGCTACGCCGGAAGGCGAGGACGTGACCGACCGCGAGCAGGCCCCGTCATGGGTGATCAACCCCCATGTGCCCAGCGTGGCGCGCATGTACGACTACTACCTCGGGGGCAAGGACAACTTCGCCGCCGACCGCGAGGCCGCCGAGCACATACTCTCGATCATGCCGTACGTGCGCGATTTCACCCGGGACAACCGCGCCTTCCTGTCCCGCTCGGTCCGGCTCATCGCCGACGCCGGGGTGCGCCAGTTCCTGGACATCGGCTCCGGCCTGCCCACCCGGGAGAACGTGCACCAGGTCGCCCAGCAGACCGCCCCCGACTCCCGCGTGGTCTACGTCGACAACGACCCGATCGTGCTGGCCCACGGCCGCGCCCTGCTGGCCGAGAACCCGCTCACCACGGTGGTCCAGGCCGACCTGCACGAGCCCAAAGGCATCCTGGACCACCCGGAGGTGGCCGCCAGGATCGACTTCGGCCGGCCGGTCGCCCTGCTCCTGCTGGCCGTGCTGCACTTCGTGCCCGACGACGAGGAGGCCGCCTCGATCGTGGCCCGGCTGCGGGAGCGGCTGGCGCCCGGCAGCTACCTGGTGATCTCGCACGGGCACGCGGGGCGGGTCAGCAAGGAGGACGAGATCTTGGTGACCAGCACGTACAAGGCCACCAAGACGGGCAATCTGACGCCTAGGACATCGGAGCAGATCCTTACCTACTTCGAGGGGCTGGAGTTGCTGGAGCCCGGCTTGGTGCCGGTGGAGGCGTGGCGGCCGGAGTACGACCTCACCCCCGACTGGAGCAAGGCCGGCTTCCTCGGCGGGGTCGGCTACCTGCCCTGAACGCCCCAGAATCGCCCCTAAGGCCCTGAACAGCCATCTCTGGGATTTGCCTGCCCGACACCGCCTCGAGCCTTCTGACGGCCGCACGCGGGCTCCTTTACAAAGCAAGGCCCCGGCGACGCGCGGTCGCCGGGGCCTTGCTTGTGGGTCAGACGAGTTCCTGGGCGCGCGGCTTCGCGTCCACGCCCGCCTCCTTGCGCTGCTCGCCCGTGATCGGAGTGGGCGCCCCGGTCAGCGGGTCGAAGCCGGAGGCCGTCTTCGGGAAGGCGATGACGTCGCGGATCGAGTCGCCGCCCGCGAGCAGCATGCAGATCCGGTCCCAGCCGTAGGCGATGCCGCCGTGCGGGGGCGGGCCGTACTTGAAGGCTTCGAGCAGGAAGCCGAACTTGTTCTCGGCCTCCTCCTTGGAGATGCCGAGCACGCCGAACACGCGCTCCTGCATCTCGGCGCGGTGGATCCGGATCGAGCCGCCGCCGATCTCCATGCCGTTGCAGACCATGTCGTACGCGTAGGCCAGCGCCTCGCCCGGATGGTCCTGGAAGTCGTCGGCCCACTCCGGCTTGGGACCGGTGAACGGGTGGTGCACGGCGGTCCAGCCGCCCTCGCCGTCCTCCTCGAACATGGGGGCGTCCACCACCCAGAGGAACGACCACTGGGACTCGTCGATGAGCCCGCAGCGGCGGCCGATCTCCAGGCGGGCCGCGCCCAGCAGGTCGCGGGCGGCGCGCGCCGGCCCCGCCGCGAAGAAGACGGCGTCGCCGACCTGGGCGCCGGTGGCGGCGGCCAGGCCGGAGATCTCCTCCTCCGACAGGTTCTTGGCGACCGGGCCGCCGAAGCCGTCCGGCTGGACCAGCACGTAGGCCAGGCCGCGCGCGCCGCGCGACTTGGCCCAGTCCTGCCAGCCGTCCAGCTCCCTGCGGGTCTGCGCGGCGCCGCCTGGCATCACGACGGCGCCGACGTGCTCGGCCTGGAAGACCCGGAAGGTGGTCTTGGCGAAGTATTCGGTGAGGTCGGTGAGCTCGCAGCCGAAGCGCAGGTCGGGCTTGTCGGAGCCGTACCTGGCCATGGCCTCGGCGTAGGTGAGGCGGGGCAGCGGGCGCGGCATGGTGTAGCCGACGGTGTCCTGCCAGACCCTGGCCATGATGGCCTCGCCGAGCTCCATCACGTCGTCCTGGTCGACGAAGGACATCTCGATGTCGATCTGGGTGAACTCGGGCTGCCGGTCGGCGCGCAGGTCCTCGTCGCGGAAACACTTGGTGAGCTGGTAGTAGCGTTCCAGGCCGCCCACCATGAGCAGCTGCTTGAACAGCTGCGGCGACTGGGGCAGCGCATACCAGCTGCCGGGCTGCAGCCGGACCGGGACCAGGAAGTCGCGCGCGCCCTCGGGCGTGGAGCGGGTCAGGTTGGGGGTCTCCACGTAGACGAAGTCACGCTCGCGCATGACCTCGTGCACCAGGTAGGTGGCCTTGGAGCGGGTGCGGAGCGCGTCGCCGACCTGCTGGCGGCGGATGTCCAGGTAGCGGTAGCGCAGCCGGGCCTCCTCCGAGACGCCGGCGTTGCCCTCGATCGGGAACGGCAGCGGAGCGGCCTCGCTCAGCACCTCGACCTGGGTGGCGACGACCTCGATCTCGCCGGTCGGCAGGTCGGGGTTCTCGTTGCCCTCCGGCCTGACCCGCACCTCGCCGACGACCTTCACGCAGTATTCGGAGCGCAGCCCGTGCGCGTCGTCCTCCTCGCGGAAGACGACCTGGGCCGAACCGGAAGCGTCGCGCAGGTCGATGAACACCACGCCACCGTGGTCACGGCGGCGTGCTACCCAGCCCGCCAGCGTCACCTGCCGGCCGGCATGCTCGCGACGAAGCGTTCCTGCTTCGTGGGTGCGGATCACGAGAGTTTCCCTTTCAGGGTGTCGGCGACCTCGGCAAGCGGCACCGCGGTCTGCTCAGCAGTGGTGAGATCCTTCAGTTGTACGGCCCCCGCCGCCAGATCCCGATCCCCGAGGATAAGGGCGAACCGGGCACCGCTGCGGTCGGCGGCCTTCATGGCCCCCTTCACCCCGCGCCCCCCGAAGGCCATGTCGGCCGAGAGCCCGGCCCGCCGCAACTCCACGACCAGGCCGAACGCCACCCGCTTGGCCTCCTCGCCGAGCGGCACCGCGAACACGTCCACGGTGGCGGGCTCGGCGTCGAAAAGCCCTTCGGCCTCCATCGCCAGCACCGTGCGGTCCACCCCGAGCGCCCAGCCCACGCTCGGCAGCGGCGGCCCGCCGATCATCTCGCTCAGCCCGTCGTAGCGGCCCCCGCCGCCGACCGCCGACTGGGCGCCCAGACCGTCGTGCAGGAACTCGAAGGTGGTACGCGTGTAGTAGTCGAGACCGCGCACCAGCCGGGGATCGTCGGTGTATTTCACCCCGGCCGCCGTCAGCAGCGTGCGCACCTCTTCGTGGTAGGCCTTGCAGGCCCCGCACAGGTGGTCGGTGACCAGCGGCGCGCCGGTCAGCTGCGCCTGCACCTGCGGGCGCTTGTCGTCCAGCACGCGGAGCGGGTTGATCTCGATCCGCTGCCGGGTCTGCTCGTCCAGGTCGAGCCCGCGCAGGAAGTCCTGCAGGGCGGCCCGGTAGGCCGGGCGGCACTCCGCGCACCCCAGCGAGTTGAGCAGCAGCCGCACCCCGCTCAGCCCGAGGGAGGCGTAGCCGTCCACCGCCAGCGTGATCAGCTCGGCGTCCACGGCCGGGTCCTCGGTGCCGATGGCCTCCGCGCCCACCTGGGAGAAGTGCCGGTAGCGGCCCTTCTGGGCCCGCTCGTAGCGGTAGTAGCTGCCCGAATACCAGAGCTTGACCGGCAGCGGGCCGCCGGGCAGGCCGTGCTCGATCACGGCCCGCATCACCGAGGCGGTGCCCTCCGGGCGGAGCGTGATGGAGCGCCCGCCCTTGTCCTCGAAGGTGTACATCTCCTTCGTCACGATGTCGGTGGATTCGCCGACGCCGCGGGAGAACAGGCCGGTGTCCTCGAACGCGGGCGTCTCGATGTAGCCGTACCCGGCCCTGCGGGCGGGCGCGGCCAGCGCGTCGCGAACGGCGAGCACGCGCTCGGAACGTGGCGGCATCCAGTCGAAGGTGCCCTTGGGCGCCTGAAAGCTCATTAGAGTCCCCTGTGCGGGCCACGCGCGGGCGGCAACTCCTGAAGGTAGGGGTTGACGGCGCGCTCGCGGCCGATCGTCGTCTGTGGTCCATGGCCGGGCAGCACGGCCGTCTCGTCCGGCAGCGTCATCGTGGCGGCGAGGCTGCGCAGCATGGACGGATGGTCGCCGCCCGGCAGATCGGTGCGGCCGATGGAACCGGCGAACAGCAGGTCGCCGGAGAACAAGACCGGGGGGATCTCCTCGGCCGGGGGCAGCCGGAACGTCACCGAACCCCGGGTGTGGCCCGGGCGGTGATCGACGGTCAGCTCCAGGCCGGCGAGTTTCAGGGTCACGCCGTCGGTCAGCTCGCGCACGTCGTCCGGCTCGCTCAGCTGGAGCCCGCCGAACACCTGGCTCGCCTGCGCCGAGATCCCCTTGGCCGGATCCGTGAGCAGTTCACGGTCATCGGGATGAATCCATGCAGGAATGTCCCGGGCTCCGCAGACCGGCGCGACCGACCAGACGTGATCGAGGTGACCGTGCGTCAGCACGACCGCGACGGGCTTGAGCCGGTGCTCGCGCAGCACCTCGTCCAGCTCCCCGACAGCGTCCTGACCTGGGTCGACGACCACGCACTCGGCTCCGGACTCGGGCGCGATCACATAACAATTTGCCTGAAAGGACCCAGCGGGGAACGCGGCGATCAACAACGGAAAGGCCTCGATGTCTCAAGGATTGCGCGAGCGAATGTAACCGAAGGGTACCGGTGCGGGTCGGCGGGCTGCGAACTAATACCTGTGTGCCGATACGATTCGCCCACCTCAATAGTCATTCTTGGACAGTCGGGAGGACGAAGTGGTCAGCGGTAAGGACCGCCAGAAGCAACTCGCGCGCGAGCATTACGAGCGCCAGCAGACCGCGCGCATCCAGCGGGAGCGCGCCGCCAAGCGGACCGCTGCCATCGGCACCACCGTCGGCGTGGTCGTGGTGATCGGCGGCATCGTGGCCGCCGCGATGCTGCTGACCGGCGAGGGCGACGACGCGACGACGGCCACCCCCACGGACACGGCGGTGCCCTCGGCGAGCGCGCCCGCCGGGCCGAAGGCGTACGACCCGGCCTCCGGCACCTGCGAGTACCTGGCGGACGGCCAAGCGGCCAAGGACGTCGGCCAGCCGCCCGCGAAGGTGGCCGCGCAGCCCGCGACGATGACCATCAAGACCAACCTGGGCGTCATCGAGGCCACCCTGGACGGGGCGAAGGCGCCCTGCACGGTCGGCTCGTTCCAGTTCCTGGCCGAGAAGAAATATTTTAACGACACCAAGTGTCACCGCCTGACCACCGAGGGCATCAAGGTGCTCCAGTGCGGCGACCCGACGGCGTCCGGCAGCGGCGGCCCCGGCTACCGCTTCACCGACGAGAACCTGGAAGGCGCGAGCTACAAGCGCGGCGTGCTGGCCATGGCCAACAGCGGCGCGGGCACCAACGGCAGCCAGTTCTTCATCGTGTACGGCGACGAGACCGACGCCGCCCTGCAGGACGCCTACACCCCCTTCGGCACCATCACCAAGGGTCTTGACCTGGTGGACAAGGTGGCCAAGGACGGGGTCGAGGGCGGCGGCGGCGACGGCCCGCCGAAGACGGCCGTCGAAATCAAAGACGTGACAATTACCGGCAAGAGCTGACGTAATACAACCAAGGGCCGTTTGCGCCCTGGAGGCTGATTCGAGTGCGGGAGGACACGGTGACCACCGACCCGTGGGGCCGGGTAGACGACGACGGCACCGTCTACGTGCGTACGGCTGAGGGAGAACGGGCCGTCGGGTCCTGGCAGGCCGGTGAACCGGAAGAGGCCCTGGCCTACTTCCACCGCAAGTTCGAGGAGCTGGCCGGGCAGGTCCAGCTCCTGGAACAGCGGGTCAGGGGCACCGATCTGCCGCCCGCACAGGCCGAGGCGAGCATCCTCAAGCTGCGCGAGGCGGTCGCGGAGGCGCACGCGGTCGGCGATCTCGGCTCGCTCAACGATCGCCTCGGGGCGCTGTCGGAACTGGTCGGCAAGCGCCGCGAGGAGGTCCGGGCGGCCCGGGACCAGGCCAGGTCGCAGGCCAAGGAGATCAAGGAGCGGATCGTCGCGGAGGCGGAGCGCATCGCCGAGGACGCCACCCACTGGAAGTCCGGCGGCGAGCGGCTGCGGCAGCTGGTGGAGGAGTGGAAGGCGGCCGAGCGGATCGACCGCGCCACCGAGGCCGGGCTGTGGAAGCGGCTGTCGGCGGCCAGGACGGCGTTCGCGAAGCGCCGCAAGGCGTACTTCTCCTCGCTGGACGAGCAGCGCGACCAGGTGCGCGGGCAGAAGGAGCGCATCGTCGCCGAGGCCGAGGCGCTGGCCGCCTCGACCGACTGGAACGCCACCGCGGCCGCCTACCGCGAGCTGATGCGGCAGTGGAAGTCGGCCGGGCGGGCCTCCCGGGAGGCCGAGGACGACCTGTGGAACAGGTTCAAGGGCGCCCAGGACCTGTTCTTCCAGGCCAGGTCGGCGGTGTTCGCCGAGCGGGACGCCTCGTTCGCGGCCAACGCCGAGGCCAAGGAGGCGCTGCTGGTGGACGCGGAGAAGATCCTCCCTGTCTCCGACGTGCGGGCGGCGCGGAACGCGCTGCGGGCCCTGGTGGAGCGCTGGGAGGCCGTCGGACCGGTGCCGCGCGAGCAGCGGGACCGGCTTGAGGGCGGCCTGCGCAAGGTGGACGACGCGGTCCGCAAGGCCGAGGAGGAGCAGTGGCGCCGCTCCAACCCGGAGGCCAGGGCGCGCGCCCAGGACACGGTGAACCAGCTCAGGAAGTCGATCGAGCAGCTGGAGAACCGCCTGGCGAAGGCGCAGCCGGGCAGCAAGGCCGCCAAGGAGGCCGAGGAGTCGATCGCGGCTCGCCGGTCCTGGCTCCAGGAGGCCGAGCGCACGCTGGCCGAATTCTCGTGACATTGGCCGATCCTTCGGATCGGCGGGCTTGGCCGCCCTCAGCCTGCGTCTTCCCTCGTCACTCCGGCCGCTCCGCGACCTGCGTTCCTCAGTCCAGACGCAGTCGCGGCCAAGCCGGGACATACGAATTAAGGCGCGGCGGTTGACCACAGGGCGGCCAAGCCATTAGCAGGGCCCTCGCATATCGTGCGAGGGCTTCGCTATGAGGTGACGTTAGGAGGGGACGTTATGAGGTGACTCGGTAGACGTCGTAGACGCCCTGGATGGTCCTGACGGCCTTCAGGACGTGGCCGAGGTGTTTGGGGTCGCCCATCTCGAAGGTGAACTTGCTGACCGCGACGCGGTCCCTGGACGTGGTCACCGACGCGGACAGGATGTTCACGTGCTGATCGGAGAGCGTCCTCGTCACGTCGGAGAGCAGCCTGGGCCGGTCCAACGCCTCCACCTGAATGGCGACCAGGAAGACCGAGTCGTCGCCCGGGGACCAGGCGACCTCGACCAGGCGGTCGGGCTGCTCGCGGAGCTGGCCGATGTTGGCGCAGTCCACCCGGTGCACCGAGACGCCGTGGCCGCGGGTCACGAAGCCGACGATCTCATCGCCGGGGACGGGGGTGCAGCAGCGGGAGAGGCGCACCCAGACGTCCGGGTCGCCGGCCACGATGACGCCCGCGTTGGAATTGGCCCTGGGACGCCCCTTGAGCCGCGTGACGACCGAAGCCTCGGCGATGTCCTCCTCTGCCCCCTCGACGCCTCCCAGCGCCTGCACGAGCTTCTGGACGACGCTCTGGGCCGCGATGTGGCCCTCGCCGACCGCCGCGTACAGCGCGGAGACGTCCGGGTAGCGCAGATCCCGGGCCAGCGCCAGCAGCGCCTCCCCGGACATCAGCCGCTGCAGCGGCAGGCCCTGCTTGCGCATGGCCCGGCCGATGGCCTCCTTGCCCGCCTCGATCGCGGTCTCCCTGCGCTCCTTGGAGAACCACTGGCGGATCTTGTTGCGGGCCCGGCCGCTCTTGACGAACTTCAGCCAGTCCCGGGACGGGCCCGCGTCCGGCGACTTGGAGGTGAAGATCTCCACCGTGTCGCCGTTGCCGAGCCGGGACTCCAGCGGCACCAGCCGCCCGTTCACCCGGGCTCCGATACATCGGTGCCCGACCTCGGTGTGCACCGCGTAGGCGAAGTCGACCGGGGTGGCGCCGTCGGGGAGGGCCACCACCTGGCCGCGCGGGGTGAAGACGAACACCTCCGAGACCGACAGGTCGAAGCGGAGCGACTCCAGGAACTCGCCCGGGTCGGAGGTCTCCTTCTGCCAGTCGAGCAGCTGCCGCAGCCAGGCCATGTCGTTGACCTCTTTGACCTTGGCCGGGCCGGAGGTGACCATCTCCTCCTTGTACTTCCAGTGGGCGGCCACGCCGTACTCCGCGCGGTTGTGCATGGCGCGGGTGCGGATCTGGAGCTCGACCGGCTTGCCCTCCGGGCCGATCACCGTCGTGTGCAGCGACTGGTACATGTTGAACTTGGGCATCGCGATGTAGTCCTTGAACCGGCCGGGCACCGGGTTCCACCGCGCGTGGATCGTTCCGAGCGCGGCGTAGCAGTCGCGGACCGTGTCCACCAGGACACGGATGCCCACCAGGTCGTAGATGTCGTCGAAGGCCACGCCCCGGGCGATCATCTTCTGGTAGATCGAGTAGTAGTGCTTGGGGCGGCCCTTCACGGCCGCCTTGATCTTGGACTCGCGCAGGTCGCCGGAGACGTTCTCGATCACTTCCTGCAGGAACAGGTCGCGGCGCGGGGCCCGCTCGGACACCATCCTGGCGATCTCGTCGTAGCGCTTGGGGTAGAGCATGGCGAACGCGAGGTCCTCCAGCTCCCACTTGATGGTGTTCATGCCCAGCCGGTGCGCCAGCGGCGCGAAGATCTCCAGGGTCTCCCGGGACTTCTGCTGCCGCTTGTGCTCGGGCATGTAGCGCATGGTGCGCATGTTGTGCAGCCGGTCGGCGAGCTTGATCACCAGGACCCGGATGTCGCGGGACATCGCCACGACCATCTTGCGCACGGTCTCGGCCTGCGCCGCGTCGCCGAACTTGACCTTGTCCAGCTTGGTCACGCCGTCGACCAGCAGCCCGATGTTCTCGCCGAAGTCGCCGCGCAGCTCGTCCAGGCTGTACGCGGTGTCCTCCACCGTGTCGTGCAGCAGGGCGGCGCACAGGGTCTCGTCGTCGGTGCCCAGCTCGGCCAGGATGGTCGCCACGGCCAGCGGATGGGTGATGTACGGGTCGCCGCTCTTGCGCTTCTGGTCGCGGTGGTGGAAGGCGGCCACGTCGTAGGCGCGCTCGATCAGGCGCAGGTCGGCCTTGGGGTGGCTGGCCCGCACCGTCTTGAACAAAGGCTCCAGAACCGGATTCATCGCCCCCCACTGCCCCCCGAACCGCGCGAGCCTGCGCCGCACGGCCGGCGCGGGCTTGTCGCCGGTCTTCTCCCCGATCCTTTCCCCGTCGTCTACTCCAACGTCACGCGGGCGCGATTCACTTCCAAGAGCACTTTCCCGCGCTCGTTCCTGCGCACGGTCCGGCGCTCTGTCCGGTCCTCTGTCCGGCACGGCCGCGCGCGGTTCCGCCGGCGCGGGCTCCGCGGGCGCGACGGAGGACACGCTGCCGGGGGCGACCACATCACGGGGCACACAGACTCCTTACACGTCGAGTCCAGGCCCCAAGTCTATCGGTGGCGGCTCTGAGCTCGGGATCAGACGGTCACCAGGGACCGGACGTCCAGGTCGGGCAGCCTCTCCCGGCCGGAGAGGAAGGACAGCTCCATCAGGAACGAGACCGCGACCACCTGCGCTCCCGTCCGCCGGACCAGGTCCACGGTCGCGGCCGCCGTGCCGCCGGTGGCGAGCACGTCGTCCACGATCAGCACCCGGTCGCCGGGGCCGAGCGCGTCGGTGTGGATCTCGATGGTGGCGGAGCCGTACTCCAGATCGTAGGACGCCTCCAGCGTCTCGGCAGGCAATTTGCCCTTCTTGCGCACCGGGACGAAACCCGCGGCACAGCGGATCGCGACCGGGGCGGCCAGGATGAAGCCGCGCGCCTCGATGCCGACCACCTTGTCGAACGCGTATCCGGCGGCCAGGCCGTCGACGACCTTGGTGAAGGCGGCCGGGTCAGCCAGCAGCGGGGTGATGTCCTTGAACAGGATGCCCGGCTTGGGATAGTCGGGAATGTCCCTGATCAGTGAGATCCAATCGGTCACGCGCCTACCCTAGCTTGGCCGCGCCTGTGTCTGGACTGAGGAACGCAGGGTCGCGAAGCGGCCCGGAGTGACGAGGGAAGACACAGGCGCGGCCAAGCCGTCGTGCCGGAGGGGCGGCCATAGACACAGCACGCCTTAAACGCGGCGCACCCCGCGTTCCCTGGTGGGATCGCGGGGTGCGAGCGAGCGGAACTTACTTCTTGGGCTTGGCCTTGGCGGCGCCGACCGGCTCCGTCTTGGCCTTCGCGGTGGTCTTGGAAGTGGCCTGCTTGGCCTCGGACGCCTCGCGCTGGGCGACCCGGCGGGCCAGGGCCTGCCACTGCGGCTCCCGCTCCTTGAGCGACACCAGGATCGGGGTCGCCACGCAGATCGAGGAGTAGGTGCCGACCAGCATTCCCACGAACAGCGCCAGCGACAGGTCCTTCAGCGTGCCCGCGCCGAGCAGCGTGGTGCCGATGAACAGGATCGCCGCCACCGGCAGGATCGCGACCAGCGAGGTGTTCAGCGACCGGATCAGGGTGTGACTGAGGGCGTTGTTGGCCGCCTGCGTGTAGGTCATCTTCGCCGACGTGCCCAGCTTCCCGGTCACCTCCTTGATCATGTCGAACACCACGACCGCGTCGTACAGCGAGTAGCCGAGGATCGTGAGGAAGCCCAGCATGGTCGCCGGGGTCACCTCGAAGTTCGACCACGCGTACACACCCGCGGTGATCACCAGGTCGTGCACGAGGGCCACGATGGCCGCCAGGGCCATCTGCCACTCGAACGCGATGGTCAGGTACAGCATGATCGCGACCATGAACACGATCAGTCCGATGACCGCCTTCTCGGAGACCTCACCGCCCCAGGTCGCGCCGATCACCTGCGAGCTGACCTGGCTCTTCGAGATCCCGTACTCGTCGGCGACGGCCTGCTGGACCTGACTCACCTGGGTCGTGGACAGGCTCTCGGTGGTGACCCGCCAGTTGGCGGTGCCCGCCTCCTGGACGATGATCTGGTGCACGCCCGCGTCGCTCATGGTGGCGCGGACCGTCTCCACCGTCGAGTTCGGCGTCCTGGCGAAGTCGAAGACCGAGCCGCCCCGGAACTCCACGCCCAGGTTGAGGCCGCCCCTGACGATCAGGCCGACGATGGACACGACGAGCAGGAAGGCCGAGAGGCCGTACCAGAGCTTGCGCTTGCCGACGAAGTCGATGTTGATGTCGCCGCGGTAGAGGCGGCCGATGACGCCCGGCATCATGCCTCCTGCATGGTCTGGGATGAGGTCTCGGCGCGGGCCATGCGTTCGGCGTCGAGGCCGGACAGCTTGTGGCCCTTGGAGAAGAACTTGGTGCGCGCCACCAGGGACATCAGCGGCTTGGTGAACAGGAACACCACCACGACGTCGATGACCGTGGTGAGGCCCATCGCGAACGCGAAGCCCGCCACGTCGCCGACGGCCAGGAAGTAGAGCACCACGGCGGCGATGAACATGACCGCGTCGGCCACCAGGATGGTCCGGCGGGCCCGCCGCCAGGCCACCTCGACCGCGGCCCGCATCGAGCGGCGGCCCTCCTTCATCTCGTCTCGCATGCGTTCGAAGAAGACGATGAAGGAGTCGGCGGTGATGCCGATCGAGACCACCAGGCCGATGATGTGCGGGAGCGACAGGCGGAAGCCCGCGTTCTCGCTCAGCACGGCGACCGACAGGTAGGTCACGATCGTGGCGACGCCGAGGCTGGCGATGCCGACGGCGCCGAGGCCGCGGTAGTACAGCAGCAGGTACAGCATGACGATCGCGAGGCCGATGGCGCCCGAGATCAGGCCGCCGCGCAGCTGGTCGGCGCCGAGCGTCGAGGAGACCGACACGACCGAACTGGTGACGAACTTGAGCGGCAGCGCGCCGTACTTGAGCTGGTCGGCCAGGTCGCTGGCGGTCACCTGGGTGAAGCCGCCGGAGATGCGGGCCCGGCCGCCGGGGATCGCCTCGTTGATGGTCGGCGCGACGATGACCGCGCCGTCCAGCACCGTGGCCAGCTGGTTGCGCGGCTGCGGCAGCGTGGTGATCCGGCGGGTGACGTCGGCGAACTGGGTGGCGCCCGCGCTCTTGAAGTCGACCTGGACGATCCACTCGCCGGTGGTCGGGTCGGTGCCCGCGGAGGCGTCCGCGAGCTCGGTGCCCCGGACCGCGGCCTTGTCCAGGATGTACTTGATCTGGCCGCTGGTGTCACACGCCGCGTACTGCTTGTCCGGGTCGTCCTGCTGGCCCTGGCCGAAGTTGGTGGCCGAGCACTTCAGGTCCTTGAACTGCTGGAGCACGGCCGGGTCGATGCCGCTCAGGTCCTGCCCGGCCAGCGGGTCGTCCGCGGGCGGGGTGGTGGCCCTGCTCGTCGGCAGCGCTGACGGCTCTGTGCTCGCGCCCGGGCTGGCCGACGTGTTGGGCTCGGGCTGGGCGGTCCCGCTCGGCGACGGCGCGGTGAGCGCCTTGGAGAGGGCACGGCCCGCCGGGCTGGCGCTCGCGGACGGCTCGGACGAAGCGGCGGGCGCGGAGCCGGCGGGAGTGGCCGCCGGGGATCCGCTGGGAGCGGCGCTGGGCAGCGGCGCGGGCGTGTCCTGGGCGGGGCCGATGGCCAGCACCTGGCGGAACCGGAGTTCGGCGGTGGTCACCAGCTTCTGCGCCTGTTCCTGACCGGCCCCAGGGATCTGGATCAGAATGTTGCTGCCGGATTTGGCGACCTGGGCGTCGGAGATGCCGGTGCCGTTGACGCGGTCGCGGATGATGTTGACGGCCCGGTTGAGGCTCTCCTCCGGCGGCGCCTTCTTGTCCAGCGTCTCCGGTGACAGGGTCACCGTCGTGCCGCCGGCCAGGTCCAGGCCGAACTTCGGAATGAACGCCTTCTGCAGGATCGTCGCCGCGCCCATGGCGAGGATGATCGCCAGCAGCACCAGGAGCGTACGTCCGGGCTTGATCTGGCTACTTGTCGGTGGGGCCACTGGTGGTCAGTCTTTCGGTCAAGGGGTCTTCAATGAGGTGAGTCAGGACTTCTTGGTACTCTGATCCCCCTTCTCAGGGGTATCTACCACCGTTTCCTCATCCGCGTCCTCGGCGTCCTCGGCGTCCACCTCATCGGGGTCCTCCGTCTCCTCCCCCGAGGTGATCACGCGGCCGATGGCGGCCTTGATCCAGCGCGTCTCCACGCCGGGCGCGATCTCCAGCAGCACGTCGTCGTCCATAAAACCGACCACGGTGGCGAACAGACCGGTCGTCGTCATGACGCGAGAGCCCACCGTGAGGGAGTTCTGCATCGCGACCTGCTCCTGCTGCCGCTTACGCTGCGGACGGATGAGCAGAAAGTAGAACACCACGATCAACAGGATGATCGGGAGGAACTGCGCAAGCCCTTCCACGGGGCTCTCCTTCGGTACGAGATGACCGGCCTAACGCGCCGGAGGTCACACAGGTGTACGCCTGCCCGGGCCAGGCCGCTGAGTGCCGCCAATGTGCCGCTCAGCACGTCAGCCTACACAGCCAGCCAAGCCACGCAGTGTAGGCGAGCGGTGAGAAGCCCGGCAACGAACCCACGTTTAGGCGCGCGGGAAAGTTCCGGTTTTCACGCCCTTGCAACCGATCTGTGATCCGTAGCACACCCTAAGGCATCCGTGTACGCCTTTCGCCCACAGCGAGCCCCCATGCCCGGTCAGGAACGCGGAAACTACTCCTCATCGGCGGCCCCGAACGCGTCGAGGGCGCCGAACGCGCCCGGGGGCGGCACGAGCCCGAAATGGGTCCACGCGGCGGCGGTCGCCACCCGGCCCCGGGGCGTGCGGGCCAGCAGACCCTGCCGGACCAGGAAGGGTTCGGCCACGACCTCGACGGTCTCCGGCTCCTCCCCCACCGCGACGGCCAGGGTGGACAGGCCGACCGGGCCGCCGCCGAAGCGGCGCAGCAGCGCGGTGAGGACGGCGCGGTCGAGGCGGTCCAGGCCTTCGGCGTCGACTTCGTAAAGATTGAGCGCGGCGGAGGCGATCTCCCGGGTGATCAGGCCCTCGGCGCGGACGTCGGAGAAGTCGCGGACCCGGCGGAGCAGCCGGTTGGCGATGCGCGGGGTGCCCCGGGAGCGGCCGGCGATCTCCTCGGCGGCCTCGCCGGGCAGGTCCACCGAGAGCAGCCGGGCCGAGCGGCGCAGCACCTGCTCCAGCTCGTCCCGCTCGTAGAAGTCCATGTGGGCGGTGAAGCCGAAGCGGTCGCGCAGCGGCGCGGGCAGCAGCCCGGCCCTGGTGGTGGCGCCGACCAGGGTGAACGGCGCGATGTCGAGCGGGATGGCGGTGGCGCCCGGGCCCTTGCCGACGACGATGTCGACGCGGAAGTCCTCCATCGCGAGGTACAACATCTCCTCGGCGGGGCGGGCCATCCGGTGGATCTCGTCGATGAAGAGCACTTCGCCGTCGCTGAGGGTGGACAGGATGGCGGCCAGGTCGCCCGCGCGTTCCAGCGCGGGGCCCGAGGTGACCCGGAGCGGGGCGCCCAGCTCGGCCGCGATGATCATCGCCAGGGTGGTCTTGCCCAGGCCGGGCGGGCCGCTCATCAGCACGTGGTCCGGCGGCCTGGCCCGCAGCAGCGCGCTCTGCAGCACCAGCGACAGCTGTTCCCGCACCCGCGCCTGGCCGATGAACTCGCCCAGCCGTTTGGGGCGCAGGGCGGCCTCGATGACCCGCTCGTCGCCTTCGGCGTCGGGCGAGACGAGCTCCCGATCGAAACTCACGACCGCCCCCTGCCTGAAAGATTCACAACGCCGAACCCCCGGGCAGCCACCCCACGCCGGCCGGTCACCGAACGCTCAGCGATCTCAGGGCGGCTTTTAGCAGCACGGCGACCTGCGGGGCGCGCCCGGCCGCGGTCTCCAGGTCGGCTTCCGGGGTGACGGCGGCCACCGCCTCGTCCGCGTCCCTGGTGGAGTAGCCCAGCCCGATCAGGCCGGAGTGCACCTGCTCCCGCCAGGGCGCGCGCCGCCCCCCGTTGATGGCGGTGTTGACCGCCTCCTCCGGGGTGCCGAGCTTGTCCTTGAGTTCCAGCACGATGCGCTGGGCGCCCTTCTGGCCGATGCCGGGCACCATGGTGAGCGCTTTGAGGTCGGCCGCGGCCACCGCCATGCGGAGCGCGTTCGGCGTGTGCACGGCCAGCATGGCCAGCGCGATCCGGGGGCCGACGCCGCTGGCGGTCTGCAGCATCTCGAAGACCACGCGCTCGTCGGCGGAGGCGAAGCCGTACAGCGTCAGGGATTCCTCGCGGACCACCAGCGAGGTGAACAGGCGGGCGGGCTCGCCGGTGCGGAGGGTGCCCAGGGTGCCTGGCGTGCAGTGGACGAGGATGCCGACGCCGCCGACCTCGACGACGGCGGAGTCCGGGGCGAGGGCGGTGACCCGGCCGGAGACGGATGCGATCACGGCTTCCCCTTCGCTCGGGCGAGGGCGTCGGCGAGGCGGTTCTGGGCCGCGCCGCGCCAGAGGTGGCAGATGGCCAGGGCGAGGGCGTCGGCGGCGTCGGCCGGTTTGGGCATCGCGTCGAGCCGGAGCAGCCGGGTCACCATCAGGCCGACCTGCTTCTTGTCGGCGGTGCCGCTGCCGGTGATGGCGGCCTTGACCTCGGACGGGGTGTGCAGCGCGACCGGAAGCCCGCGTCTGGCCGCGCAGAGGACGGCCACGGCGGCGGCCTGCGCGGTGCCCATCACGGTGCGCACGTTGTGCTGGGCGAAGACCCGCTCGACCGCGACCGCGTCCGGCCGCACGTCGTCGAGCCACCGTTCGATCCCGGTCTCGACGGCGACCAGCCGGGCGCCGATGTCGTCGTCGGCGGGGGTGCGCACCACGCCGACGGCCACCAGGCTGAGCGGCGTGCCCGGCCGTCCTTCGACGGCGCCGAGCCCGCACCGGGTCAGCCCGGGATCGACCCCCAACACCCTGAGCACGCCCAGACCCCCACTCCACCGAACACCTGTTCGGCGGAGACTTTACTCCACCGGGGGCGCGCAAGCACGCGGGACACGATCAGAAGTAGTCGATCATGTACGGTTTGGCCGCGAACGCGGCATCCAGCGCCTCATCTTTTTCCGTGGGCCCGGTCAGCAGGCCGGTCCGCCGCAGGGTCGAGGTGGGAATCCCGGCGTACAGGGCGGAGAGGCCACCGATGGCGAGGCTGGGGCCTTCGGGGGAATCGGAGCGGGTAGCCGTACCGGATCCGGAGGCGACCTCGAGCCGCCAGCCGCCGGAGTTGCCCGGACGCTGCGGGTCCTGGACCTGGAGGACGGCGTCCATGGTGACGGCGGCGGGGTAGCCGCGGGCGGCGAGCGCCGATGCCACGTCGACCAGGCGGAACATCCACCGCGGCTGCGTGAGCGTGTCCTCCTTGCGGTCGGCGAGCAGCCAGAAGACCGGGTCGTCGGGGGTTACCGCGGCCTTGACCCGCTTGGCGACGGTGGCGTGCGAGCCGACCAGGGACCACAGCGCGCGGGCGGTGGCCTCGGACCCGGCCACCAGGTTCTCGACCTGGATGTCCTCGCCGGACCAGCTGTAGACCACGAACCCGTCGTCGGCGAGGTAGCGGAAGTCGTCCTCGTCGTCGAGCCAGAGCCGCGAGGTGGCCTCGTCGTGGCCGATCGGCCCGGAGGCGCGGGTGGCCGCGTACACGCGGGCGAGCACGGACATCATCTCGGGCGCGTCGTCCGGGCCCATCCGGCGGAGCTTGACCGGCTCGGCGGGGGCGATGGTGCGCAGCCCTTCGGCGGGGATGGTGGCAAGCAGCTGGGAGCCGGCGTGCTCCCAGCCCAGCCGCCGGTACGGGTGCGTGGTGGCCGGATAGAGCGCGGAGACCGCGTGCCCGAGCTCGGCGGCGCGCTCCAGGGCGGCCAGCATGATCCGCCGCCCGGCGCCCCGGCCGCGGTCCTCCGGCGCCACGGTGACGCCGGCGACCCCGCCCATGGACACCGGCCGCCCGTGCCACCACTGCGTGTACGGATTGATCCGCGCGGTCCCCACCAGCCGCGTCCCGTCGAACACCCCCAGGTAACGCCCCGCCGCCAGGAACGGCTGGACCAACCTCCGCCAGACGACCGCCGAGCTGCCGGACAGGGGCCCGAAGGCCCGGGTGCGGCCGTCCAGCACGGCGTCCAGGTCGGCCTCGGTCAGATCGCGAATCTCCACAACCTCACACCGTATTCCGGCCGGCGACCCCGGAGCGAACGAATTTCAGGCGTCCAGCTTCTCCAGGATCTCATCGGAGACGTCCACGTTCGCCCACACGTTCTGCACGTCGTCGGAGTCCTCCAGCGCGTCGATCAGGCGGAACACCTTGCGCGCGCCCTCCTCGTCGACGGGCACGCTGATCGAGGGCATGAAGCTGCTCTCCGCGGAGTCGTAGTCGATGCCCGCGTCCTGCAGCGCCTTGCGCACCGGCACCAGGTCGGCCGCCTCGGACACGATCTCGAAGGACTCGCCCAGGTCGTTGACCTCCTCGGCGCCCGCGTCCAGGACGGCGTCGAGCACCTGGTCCTCGGTCAGCTCGACCCGGCCCGCCTTGCTCTCGGAGACCAGCTTGGACACGATGACGACGCCCTTGCGATTGAACATGTACGACACCGAGTTGGGGTCGGCCAGCGAGCCGCCGTTGCGGGTGAGCGCGACCCTGACCTCGGAGGCGGCCCGGTTGCGGTTGTCGGTCAGGCACTCGATCAGGACGGCGACGCCGTTGGGGCCGTAGCCCTCGTACATGATCGTCTGCCAGTCGGCGCCACCGGCCTCCAGGCCCCCGCCGCGCTTGCGCGCGCGCTCGATGTTGTCGTTCGGGACCGAGCTCTTCTTCGCCTTGGTGATGGCGTCGTAGAGGGTCGGATTGCCCTCCGGGTCGGGACCGCCGGTCCTGGCCGCTACCTCGATGTTCTTGATGAGCTTGGCGAAGAGCTTGCCGCGCTTGGAGTCGAGCGCGGCCTTCTTGTGCTTCGTCGTCGCCCATTTGGAGTGGCCGGACATCGCCTAGAGCTCCTTTACCATCTCAACGAAATAGGAATGGACCCGCGCGTCACCCGTGAGCTCCGGATGGAAGGACGTCGCGAGCAACGGCCCCTGACGGACCGCGACGATCCTATCCCCAGCGCGGGCCAGCACTTCGACATCGGCGCCCACGGACTCCACCCAGGGGGCGCGGATGAACACCGCGCGCAGCGGCCCGCGCCCGGCGAAGTCGAGGTCGGCCTCGAAGGAGTCGACCTGGCGGCCGAAGGCGTTGCGGCGAACCACCATGTCGATGCCGCCGAGGGTCTGCTGGCCGTCGATCCCGCCCTGGATCCGGTCGGCCAGCATGATCATGCCGGCGCAGGAGCCGAAGGCGGGCAGCCCTTCCTTGATCCGCGCCCGGAGCGGTTCGAGCAGGTCGAAGGCGACGGCGAGCTTCCAGATCGTGGTGGACTCGCCGCCCGGGATCACCAGGGCGTCGACCGCTTCGAGTTCCTCGGGACGCCGTACCGACATGCCGTGCGCGCCGGCGGAGGCCAGGGCGCGCAGATGTTCGCGCACATCCCCTTGCAGGGCGAGCACGCCGATCTTCACCTGCGTCACCAGCCGCGCTCGGCCAGCCGGTGCGGGGCCGGGATCTCCTCGACGTTGATGCCGACCATGGCCTCGCCGAGGCCGCGGGAGACCTTGGCGATGACGTCGGGGTCGTCGTGGAAGGTGGTGGCCTTGACGATGGCGGCGGCGCGCTCGGCCGGGTTGCCGGACTTGAAGATGCCGGACCCGACGAAGACGCCCTCGGCGCCGAGCTGCATCATCATGGCCGCGTCGGCGGGGGTGGCGATGCCGCCCGCGGTGAACAGCACCACCGGCAGCTTGCCGGTCTTCGCGACCTCGGCGACCAGCTCGTACGGCGCCTGCAGCTCCTTGGCCGCCACGTACAGCTCGTCCTCGGGCAGCGAGGTGAGGCGCTTGATCTCGCCCCGGATGGTCCGCATGTGGGTGACCGCGTTGGAGACGTCACCGGTGCCCGCCTCACCCTTGGAGCGGATCATGGCCGCGCCCTCGGTGATCCGGCGCAGCGCCTCGCCCAGGTTGGTCGCGCCGCACACGAAGGGCACGGTGAAGCGCCACTTGTCGATGTGGTTGGCGTAGTCGGCGGGGGTCAGCACCTCGGACTCGTCGATGTAGTCGACGCCCAGCGACATCAGCACCTGGGCTTCCACGAAGTGGCCGATCCTGGCCTTGGCCATGACCGGGATCGACACCGCGGCGATGATGCCGTCGATCATGTCGGGGTCGCTCATCCGGGACACGCCGCCCTGCGCGCGGATGTCGGCGGGCACGCGTTCCAGCGCCATGACCGCGACCGCGCCCGCGTCCTCGGCGATCTTCGCCTGCTCCGGGGTGACGACATCCATGATCACGCCCCCCTTGAGCATCTCGGCCATGCCGCGCTTGACGCGGGCGGTGCCGACGGACGGGGAGACTTCAGGGGTAGACACGGCGATACCTCACAGTGCTGGCTTAATTAGAAAGTCGTGATCTGGACAGCCGCGGCGGAGAGTTGCCTGGTCGGCGGCTATGCGGCTGGCTATGGGACGGGTTTCTGATTAATAAGCGGGACGTTTCTATCCTAGGCGTCGGGCTGTGCCCGCCCGGACGCACCACCCTGTCAGGGTTGGCCGGAAACCTTGGACAGAGTGTCCTACGGCTGGATCGGCTTCCTGGATGCCAGAACCACCCATACCGGACCGCGCGCGAACGTCATGCGCTCGCCGTCGGCGGTGGTGAACGTGGTGCCGTCCTCCTCGGACGGCCGCTCCCAGTTGACCTTGTACGCCTGGCCGTCCCGCAGCACGATACCGGTGCCCTTGCCGGTGGAGTGCACCAGCGGCGTGTAGCTGCCGTTCACGTCGTGGAACTGGGACCGCTCGGTCTTGGTGTACTGCACGACCACGGTGGCCGCGCCGAGCTGGGCGCCGCCGGCCGCCATGTCCTTCTCGCCGTCCTGCCAGACCAGCCAGCGCTTCTTGGCCTCGCTCCAGCCGAAGGTGAACCTGGCCGCCGGGTAGCGCACGCTGTAGCTCTTCTTGGGGACTCCCCCGGCGGGCGGCTCGTCGGAGAAGGCGAAGCCGATGTCCTTGGCCTTGGTCGCCTTCCCGGCCTCGCGCAGCAGCTTGCTCGGGGTGCCGACCAGGTTGTACGGCGCGTACCTGCCCGGGTAGCGGAAGTACGCGCCGGGCGCCGCGCTGTCGGAGACGTCGAACAGCGACGCCTCCTGCACGAACGGGATCATCTTGGTCTGCACGCCGGAGTAGGCCAGCGCGGGCTTGCCGAACATGGGCAGGATGTGCAGGTCGGAGATGCGGGCCGAGCGGACCGGGCCGACCTCCTTGGGCAGGCGCGAGGAGAAGATCGCCATCAACCGGGTCAGGCCGCCCTCGACCTGCTCCACGTAGACGATGTCGGCCTTGTCCACGCCGATCTGCGGCTTGCCCGAGGAGGTGTTCTCGATCTTGACGGCGAGCACCGGGCGGCGGGCCGCGACCGGCATCCCGGTGAACGGATGCTCGGGCGGGGCGGCCGGGGATTCGGTGACACTGGCCGCCTGCGGCTGACTGCCGGGCGTGTCGTCCCCCGAGGAGGAACACGAAGCGGCCAGAAGCGCCAATCCCGACGCCAGCGCGGCACCAATGACCCGTTTTGCCCGCACCGAACAGTCTCCTCCCGATATGAAACGGCAAGAGCTTACCCGGGCTGTCTGGGAAATCGGCCAGAGCGGGTATTAATTAGAAAGTCGTGATCTGGGCAGCCGCAGCGGTGGGTCGCCTGGTCGGCGGCTCTGCGGCTGTCTGGGGACGGGTTTCTGGTTAATCAATCGCTACTCGGTCGCGAAGGCCACCGGGGGGGCGTCGTCGATCTCGAAGAATTGCGGGAAGTCGGTGTGCCCGGCCAGCCGGAGCGTGCGGGCCAGCCAGCGGCGCTGCGCGATCCGGGTGACCCCGACGGCGGTGTTGTAGAAGCGGCGCGAGTAGACGACCTTGGCGACGGCGCTGTCGAGCTCCTCCAGGAGTTCCGGCGCGTGCACCTTCTCCAGGAAGCGTTCCTGGTCGACGACCGCACGCAGGGTGCGCGAGAGGTCGCTCTCGGCGTGTTCGCGTTCGTCGGGGCCGGCCGTACGGGCCTCGTGGGCGGCGGCGGCCAGCACCAGCGAGGTGGCCGGGTCGAGCAGCCGGGATCCCGCCAGTTCCAGGCAGACCGCCGAGCGGCGCAGCAGGGCGGCGTCCAGGGCGGCCTGGGCGGTCTCCAGGCGGATGTGCAGCCGGTCCAGGCGGCCGGCCCGCCAGGAGATGTAGACGGCCGTGAGCAGCACGATGGCGCCCACGACCAGGATCAGCGTGGTCGTCATCAGAGGTCGTCCTCCACGATGACGGGGGCCCCGACGACCGTCTCGTACACCCGCAGCACGTCGCGGGCGACCGTGGACCAGTCGTACTTGCGGACCGCCAGGCGGGCTTCGGTCGAGAACTTGGCGCGCAGCGCGGCGTCGTCCAGCAGCCGGGCGGCCTCGCGGGCGAGGGCGGCGGCGTCGCCGGTGGCGAACAGCGCGCCCGCCTGGCCCTCGCCGAGCACCCGCCGGAACGCCGGGATGTCGCTGGCCAGGATGGGCGCGCCCGCCGACATGGCCTCGGTGAGCACGATGCCGAAGCTCTCGCCGCCCAGGTTGGGCGCGCAGAAGATGTCCACCGAGTGGTAGGCGCGGACCTTGTCGGCCTCGCTGACCAGGCCGAGCAGGCCGATCCTGGGGTGCAGGTCCTTGGGCACGCGGGCGTAGACGTCCTCGGCGTCGCCGGGCCCGGCCACCATCAGCCGCAGCCGGGGGCGTTCCGGGGCGAGTTTCGTGAACGCCTCGAGCAGCACGGGCAGGCCCTTGCGCGGCTCGTCCATGCGCCCCAGGAAGCCGATCACGTCGCCGTCCGGGCCCCAGCCGGGCAGCGGCTCGGCCTCCGCGTAGCGGCCGACGGTCACCCCGTTGGGGATCAGCACGGCGTCGCCGCCCAGGTGCTCGACCAGCGTCTTGCGCGCCGCGTCGGAGACGGCGATCCGGCCGGTGATCTTCTCCAGCGCGCTCTGCAGCATCGGCGCGGCCACCGACATGGCCCGGGAGCGCTGGTAGGAGGCGTGGAAGGTGGCCACGATGGGGCCGCGGGCGACCCAGCAGGCCAGCACCCCGATGGACGGCACGGCGGGCTCGTGCACGTGCAGCACGTCGAACCGGCCCTCCCTGATCCACTTGCGCACCCGGTTGGCCGACAGGAACCCGAACGTCAGCCGCGCCACCGACCCGTTGTACGGCACCGGCACCGCCCGCCCCGCCGACACCACGTAGGCGGGCAGCGGCGCGTCGTCGCTCGCCGGGGCGATCACCGAGACCCGGTGCCCGTCCTCGATCAGCGCCTCGGCCAGGTCCCGGACGTGGGCCTGCACGCCCCCCGGCACGTCCCACATGTAGGGACAGACGATGCCGACCCTCACCGTGGGTCCAGGTCGTCCAGCCAGAGCCGCTGCAGCATGTGCCAGTCCTCGGGACGCTCGGCGATGCCCTTCTCGAAGGCGTGCGCCATGCGCTGGGTCATCGCGGCGACCTTCTCCTGCCGGGTGCCCTCGGCGGGCACGGAAATCTCCTCGAAAACCTGGAGCCCCCATTCTTTGCCCACGAACAGGGGGACCGCGGGCACCAATGCCGCGCCGGTCTGGATGGCCAGCAGGGCGGGCCCGGCCACCATCCGGGCGCGGGCCCCGAAGAAGTCCACCTCGACGCCGGTCGCGGTCAGGTCGCGCTCGGCGGGCAGCGCCACCACCTTGCCCTGCCGCAGCCGTTTGGCCAGCGTGCCGAAGGCGTGCGCGGTGCCGCCGCCCTGAGCGGTGAGGGGCAGCACCTCCATGCCGAGACCCTCGCGGAAGGCGAGGAACCGCTCGAACAGCGACTCCGGCTTGAGCCGCTCGGCGACGGTGGTGAGCGGGTGCCCGCGGCCGATCATCCAGGTTCCGGCGGCGTCCCAGTTCCCGGTGTGCGGGATCGCGATCACGATGCCGCGCCCGGCGGCGAGCACGTCGAAGATGTGGTGCTCGTCGGTGACGTGAGTGCTCTCCGTGATCCGCCGGTGATCCATGGCGGGGAGGCGGAAGACCTCCAGCCAGTACCGGAAGTACGAGCGCAGGCCCGCCCTGGCCAGCTCCCGGACGTAGGGGTCGGTCTTGTCCCTGCCGGTCACCCGGGCCAGGTTGGACTCCAGCCGGAGCACGGACTTGCCGCGCCGCCGCCACATCACGTCGGCGATCGCCCGGAACAGCCCGGCCGCGAGGGGTTCGGGGAGGAGTTTGACCAGGGACCAGCCGACGGAGTACGCCGCGGCCACGATCCGGTCAGTGAGCGTCATGGGCGACCGCCTGTCGGTAGACGTTGATCATCCGCTGGCCGACCGTGACCGCGCTGGCCGCCGCCAGCGCCCAGAGCGCCGCCGCCAGCAGATACGGCACCCCGAGCCCGTCGACGAACACCGCCACCAGCACGATCAGCAGCCGTTCCGGCCGCTCGGCGATGCCCACGTTGGCGGTCATCCCGAGCCCTTCGGCGCGCGCCTTCGCGTACGACACCAGCGCCCCCGAGACCAGGCAGAAGAGCCCAACCCCGGCGAGGATAAACTGGTCAAACAGGACAAAATAGATGATAAGTCCGGAGAAGATGCCGGCATCGCCGAGCCTGTCCAGGGTCGAGTCGAGGAACGCGCCCCAGGTGGAGCCGCTGCCGGTCAGCCGGGCGAGCACGCCGTCCAGCATGTCGGCGAAGACGAAGAAGGTGATGACCAGCGTGCCCCAGACCAGCTCCCCGCGCGGGTAGAACCAGAGCGCGGCGGCGACGGTTCCCGCGGTCCCGATCGCGGTGATCACGTTCGGCGAGACGCCGTGCTTGGCGAGCACCCGGCCCAGCGGGGTCATGACTCGGGCGATCACAGGGCGTAGGACGTTCAGCATCGCGGTCCGATCGTAGGGCATCCGGGGGGACCCACAATCACAGCAAGGGTCTTGTGATCTGGGGCACATCGGTAAAGGGTGGGTTACACGCGCCTGAAGTACCGGGGGTGCGGAAGGGCGCGCAGCTGCGGCCGGGGGCGGCCGCTCCGGCCCGCGACGTGCGCGTATGGGCTGGAACGACCGCTCGCGACCTTCTCAGACCCGGGAGGCGATGTGGCGGAAAGAGTTGGCGGAGGGACATCAGGGGCCGCGGGCAGGGCACCCACGGCCGATCGGGCGGACATGGTGCGCAATGTCGTGCTGGTCGGCCACTCCGGAGCGGGCAAGACGACCCTGGTGGAGGCGCTGCTGGCGGCCACGGGCGCCATCCAGCGGGCCGGCCGGGTCGAGGACGGCACCACGGTGAGCGACTTCGACGAGGTCGAGGTACGGCAACAGCGCTCGGTCAACCTGTCCCTGGCTCCCGTGGTCCACAACGGAATCAAGATCAACCTGCTGGACACGCCCGGATACGCCGACTTCGTGGGCGACCTGCGGGCCGGGCTGCGCGCGGCGGACGCGGCGCTGTTCGTGGTGTCGGCCGCCGAGGGCATCGACGGGCTCACCCGGATGCTCTGGGAGGAGTGCGCGGGCGTCGGCATGCCCCGCGCGGTCGTCATCACCAAGATCGATCACCAGCGGGCCAACTTCGACGAGGTGCTCGCCTCCTGCCAGGACGCCTTCGGCGACGGCGTCGCCCCCCTCTACCTGCCGGTGAACGGCACCGGGCTGCTGGGGCTGCTGTCGCAGCGTTTCTTCGACTATGGCGGCGGGAGCCGTACCGAACGGGAGCCGGACGCCGAGCAGCTGGAGCTGATCGAGCAGTATCGCGGCGAGCTGATCGAGGGGATCATCCAGGAGAGCGAGGACGAGTCCCTGATGGACCGTTACCTCTCCGGCGAGGAGATCGACACCAAGGTGCTCATCGACGACCTGGAGAAGGCCGTCGCGCGGGCCGGATTCCACCCGGTGCTGGCGGTCGCGCCCGGGGTGGGGCTGCTGGAGCTGCTGGAAGTGATCACGCAGGGCTTCCCGTGCCCGCCGGAGCACCGGCTGCCCGAGGTCACCACGCTGGACGGCAAGCCGGTCGCCGTCCCGTCCTGCGACCCGGACGGGCCGCTGGTGGCGGAGGTGGTGAAGACCACCTCCGATCCGTATGTGGGGCGGATCAGCCTGGTGCGGGTGTTCTCCGGGACGCTGCGCCCGGACATGACCGTGCACGTCTCCGGGCACGTGCCGGATCGCGAGCACGACCTGGACGAGCGGATCGGCGCGCTCACCTCGCCGCTCGGCAAGACCCAGCGGCCGATCGCCAAATGCGTGGCCGGGGACGTCTGCGTGGTGGCCAAGCTGGCCCACGCCGAGACCGGCGACACGCTCTCGGACAAGGAGCGGCCGCTGCTGATGCGGCCCTGGGAGATGCCGGAGCCGCTGCTGCCGGTGGCGATCCGGGCCAAGTCCAAGGCCGACGAGGACAAGATGTCGCAGGCGCTGGCCCGGCTGGTGGCCGAGGATCCGACGCTGCGTCTGGAGAACAACGCGGAGACCCGGCAGCTGGTGCTGTGGTGCATGGGCGAGGCCCACGCCGACGTGCTGCTGGACCGGCTGGCCAAGCGGCACGGCGTGGAGGTCGAGAAGATCGAGCTGCGGGTGCCGCTGCGCGAGACGTTCGGCGGCCGGGCGCAGGGCATGGGCCGCAACGTGAAGCAGACCGGCGGGCACGGGCAGTACGCGGTCTGCCACGTCGAGGTGGAACCGCTCCCGTCCGGCGGCGGGTTCGAGTTCGTGGACAAGATCGTCGGTGGCGTGGTGCCGCGCCAGTTCATCCCGTCGGTGGAGAAGGGCGTGCGGGCCCAGATGGATCGCGGCGTGGTCGCCGGGTATCCGATGGTGGACATCCGGGTCACCCTGTACGACGGGAAGGCACACTCGGTGGACTCCTCCGACATGGCGTTCCAGATCGCCGGGCAGCTGGCCCTGCGCGAGGCCGCCGCGAAGGTCCCGGCGCTGCTGCTCGAACCGGTGGACGAGGTGTCGGTGCTCGTCTCCGACGAGTACGTGGGCGCCGTCATGTCGGACCTGTCCTCCCGGCGCGGGCGGGTGCTCGGCACCGAGGCGGTGGGCACCGGGCGCACCCTGGTGCGGGCCGAGGTGCCCGAGCTGGAAATCACGCGATACGCGATAGATCTACGGTCGATGTCGCATGGAACCGGGTCATTCCATCGCGGTTTCCTCCGTTATGAGCCGCTGCCGTCCCATCTCGCGGACAAGGTCGCGAGCACCGAGGATTAAGGGGTTTCCGAGCGCCGGCCGTTTCGCGCGGCCGGCGGCCGGGCAATGCTCATAGGTGCCTTTCGTCACATGCGCATCACGAGTCGATTTCTTTTTTCCGGCCAAAGCATGCCCACGCCGATGCGACACTGAGGAGCCGTTCTCCGAGGAGGCTCAGTGAAACGTCAGGTGGGTCAGGTTCTCGCCGTCGCGACCGTCGCCGTGTCCGCGGCCTCAGTGGCGGCGTATGCGCTGACCCCGGGGACCGCCACGGGCGGGAACGTTCCGCCGGCGACGTGCGCGCCCGGGAGCGACAAGCGCCAACTGCGGGGCATGTGGATCACGACCGTGCACAATCTGGACTGGCCGTCCAAGACCGGGCTGAGCCCGGACCGGCAGCGGAGCGAGTATGTGAAGCTGCTGGACACGGCGGTGAAGCGCAAGTTCAACGCGGTCTTCCTGCAGGTGCGGCCCGCGTCGGACGCGGTCTACCGGTCGTCGCTCGAGCCGTGGTCGAAGTTCCTGACGGGGACGGCGGGCAAGGATCCGGGGTGGGATCCGCTGCCGTTCCTGGTGGACGAGGCGCACAAGCGGGGGCTGGAGTTCCACGCGTGGTTCAACCCGTATCGGGCGGCGTATGACGACAAGACGGCGAAGCTGCCCGCGGGGCATCCGGCGCGGGTGCATCCGGAGTGGACGGTCAAGCATGAGGGGCGGCTTTACTACAATCCGGGGTTGCCGCAGGTGCGGGATCATGTCACGCGCGTGATCAAGGATGTCGTGCGGCGGTATGACGTGGACGGGGTGCACTTCGACGACTACTTCTACCCGTATCCGGGGAGTGGGGCGAAGTTCGCGGACTCGGCGGCATTCCGGAAATACGGGGATGGGAAGACGCTGGCGAACTGGCGGCGGAGCAACGTCAACAAGCTGGTCGCGCAGGTGTCGAAGGCGGTCCGCGAGACCAAGCCGTATGTGAAGTTCGGGATCAGCCCGTTCGGGATCTGGCGCAACAAGTCCGACGACCCGAACGGATCGAACACGCGCGGCATGTCCGCATATGACCAGATTTATGCGGATCCGAAGGCGTGGATCAAAGCGGGGTCGGTGGACTATCTGACGCCGCAGCTCTACTGGCCGCGAGGGCTGGCGATCGCCGACTACAAGGTGCTCGTGCCGTGGTGGGCGAAGGCCGTGCGCGGGACCGGGGTCGATCTTTACATCGGGCAGGCGTTGTATCAGGTCGGGACGGAGGGCGCCTGGTCGAAGGCGGGTGAGATGCCCGCGCATCTGGCGCTGAACCAGAAATTTCCGGAGGTGAAGGGGGATGTGTACTTCAGCGCGTCGCAGGTCCGGGGCAATCCGCTCAAGGTGATGGACCGGCTGGAGGAGGACCACTACGCCCGTCCCGCGCTGCTGCCGCTGATCCAGGGCCTCCCCAAGAGCACTCCGGCCGCTCCCGCGCAGGTCCGCGCCGTCGGCGGCGCCCTCGTGTGGCAGGCCCAGCCGGGGGCCAGGGCGTACGCCGTCTACCGGACCTCCCAGCAGAACAGCTGCGCCACCGCTGACGGGCGCAATCTGGTCGCGGTCATCCCGGCGAGCGCCAGTCCCGCGTACCAGCTCAAAGCGGGCGGGTTCTTCCACGTGACCGCGCTCGACCGCCTGCACAACGAGAGCGCCCCCACAACCGTGAAAATCACCCTTCCCTAGCCTCATCGGGCGCTCGCGCGGCGTCGCCTGGACGCCGGGGGTCGGTTGCCCCTACGGTGCCCCTTGCCGTTCACGAGTTCGGGGAGGTCATTCGGTGAGGCGCGCGCTGGTCGGGCTGGCCGTCATCTTGTACGGCCTGGCGTTCGCGGCCGCACCGGCCCGGGCGAATCCCGTCGATGCCGGGCGGGTCGCCCTGATCGGGGTGCCCGGGCTGATGTGGAGCGACGTCAACGCCACCGACACCCCCAACCTGTGGCGGCTCGCCGGGCAGAGCGCCGTCGGCTCGCTCTCGGTGCGCACGGTGGGCAGCGTCACGTGTCCGTACGACGGGTGGCTGACCGTCTCGGCCGGCGTACGATCGGCGGTGGGCTCCCGCTGCGGCCTGCCGCCGGAACCCGACACCGGCCTGCGGGAACCCGCGCTCCGCGAGTTCGGCTGGTTCTCCTCGGTCGCCGGGGTGCCGACCGCGGGCACCGTCGGCCGGATCCGGCACGCGGACCGCTGCACGATGGCGGTGGGACCCGGCGCGGCCCTGGCCCTCTCCGACGAGAACGGCGCGGTCGACTTCTACGAGCCGTCCGTGGACCGGGTCACCGACTGGTCCCGCTGCGAGATCCTCGCCGTGGACGTGGACAGCGTGGTCCGCCCCTACCTGGACGGCGAAAAGCTCACCAGGACCGCGGAGAAGCTCTCCCCCGAGGCCAGACGCGCCGCCGTCCGCACGGCCGACACCCAGGTGGGGACCGTACTGGCCGGGCTGCCGTCGTCCTTCACGGTGCTGGTGGCCGGGGTGTCCGATCACGGTTCCGTACCGCATCTGCGGGTCGCCATGATGCGCCCGGCGACACCGGCCTCGACCCAGCCGCCGGGGGCGGGCACGACGCGGTTGCTGGGGGCGGCCTCGACGCACCGGGACGACATGGTCATCCTGCCCGACCTCACCACGAGCCTGTTCCTCAGCGCGGGCTGGACCGCTGCCGACATCCCGGCGACGGCCATCGGACAGGCCTGGCAGCCCGGCGAGCCGATCGCCCTGGAGGAGGCCGTCGAGCGGCTCCGCACCGCGGACGTCGCCGGTCAGACCATCCGCGACATGGGCGGAATCTTCTTCACCTGCCTGGCCGTCCTCCAGGTCCTCTTCTACGCCTCCGCCTTCTTCCTGCTGCGCCGCCGCAAGGGCCTCGGCGCGGTCCGCGTCGCGGCGGTCGCCCTCGCATCGATCCCCGCCGCGACCTACCTCACCAACCTCACACCCTGGGCCGCCACCGGATCCCCCACCCTGACCCTGGCCGCCGGAATCATCACGTTCGCGGCAGCCCTCGCAACCATCGCCCTCAGCCTCCCCAGACTGCTCACCCGCCGCACCCCCAATTCGGGTTCGGGTTCGGCGGAGAATGTCCTTCTTCCGCTGGGGGTTGTCGCGGGTGTGACGGCGGCGGTCCTGCTCGGTGACCTGCTGACCGGGACTCATCTCCAGCTCAACGGCGTGATGGGCTACACCGGCGTGGTGGGCGCCCGCTACTACGGCCTCGGCAACATCCCGTTCGCGCTGCTCGCCACCGCCGTCCTGCTCGTCGCCACGGCCGCCGCCGACACACTGGTACGACACGGCAGGCGAAGCCTGGCCGTCGCCCTGGTGGCGAGTCTCGGCATCTTCGCCATGGTGTTGGACGGCTGGCCGGGAATCGGGAGCGACTTCGGCGGAGTGATCGCGTTCGTACCCGGTATCGCGGTCGCGACGCTGATCGTTGCGGGCAAGCGCGTGTCGATCATCAAGCTGGGCGCGTTCTGCGTCGCGGGCGGCGTGATCGTCATGGCCATCGCCTACCTCGACTACCGCCGCCCCCCGGCCTCGCAGACGCACCTGGGCCGTTTCGTCGGCCAGGTGATCGACGGCACCTTCCTGCCAGTGATCACCCGCAAACTGGAAGCGATGCTGCACACGCTCCTCAGCCCCAACCTGATGCCCGTCGTCATCGCCGCCTTCGCCTTCCTCATCTTCGCTCTGCTCCGCCCCGGCGCAGCCACCGCCGGAGTCCTCCCAGTGGCATTCGAACGCGCCCCCATGCTGAAAGCTGGCCTCCTGGGCGCCCTGGTCAGCGGCGTGGTCGGCATGCTCGTCAACGACTCAGGCGCGGCCGTCCTCTCAATGGCCCTGGCCCTGGCCGTCCCCCTGGTCCTGAGCGCAGGCATCCGCGCCCTCCAACTCACACCCACCGAGCTCCTCGCCCAAGACCTGGTCCCTGCGGCACGGGAGCGTCCAATAGCCCAGAACCCGACCGGGTGATCACAGGCCGATTCGCCCGCTCCTGGCTCGGCGCCGGTCCGTGAGCAGCAGCCACACCAGATACACCCCACCGAGCGACCCCGTCATCACCCCCACGGGAAGCTGCGCAGGAGCGAATACCCGCTGCGCCGCCAGGTCGGCCGCCAGCAGGAGCAGAGCACCCATCAGAGCGGAGACCACCGGCACCGGACAGGTGGCCCCTGTCAGCCGCCGGGCCAGCTGCGGCGCGGCCAACGCCACGAACGGGATGGGCCCGGCGGCCACGGTCGCGACGGCGGTCAGACCGACCCCGAGCAGGAGGAGGGTCAGCCGTGATCTCTCCACCGCGATACCCAGGGCGGTCGCGAGTTCGTCGCCCAGTTCCATGAGACGCAACCGGCGGCCGAACCCGAGGGTGAGGGGCAGCAGCACGGCCAGTGCGACCGTCAAAAGGTGGACCTGGTCCCAGGTGCGGCCGTTCAGGTTGCCGGTCAGCCACGTCACCGCGACGTGGGCGTCGGCGAAGTCCGCGCGGGCGATCAGATAGGTGTTGACCGCGACCAGGCCGCAGCTGACCGCCAGGCCGACCAGGATCAGCCGGTCGCCGTGCACGCCGCGGCGGAACGCCAGCCCGTAGATGACGAGTGCGGTCGCCAGGCCACCGGCCAGGGCGCTGCCGGCGACCGCGGTCATGCCGCCGCCGAGGACGATGATCTGGAGCAGGGCGCCGGTAGCGGCGCCCGTACCGAAACCGAGGACGTCGGGGCTGCCCAGCGGGTTGCGGGTGAGGCTCTGGAACAGCGCCCCGGCCAGGCCGAGTGCGGCTCCGACGAGGATCGCTGTCAGCACACGGGGCAGGCGCAGCGTCTCCACCACGAAGACGTGGGCGCGTTTCCCTTCCCCGGTCAGGACGCGGATCACGTCGGCGGGCGCGATGTCGTAGTCACCGGTGCCCACGGCGAGCACGGTGACGACGGCCAGGGCGGCGACCAGCAGAGTGCCGACCAGCGCGGCCCCGCGGTGCACGCGCGCGGACACCCGCTGCCCTGGTGTACGGATGAGCAGGTCACCGGGGCTCACAGGCGGTTCACCTTCCCGCGCCGGGCCAGCAGCAGGAAGACCGGGGTGCCGATCAGCGCGGTCACCACCCCGGCTTCGAGTTCTGCCGGCCAGAGCATCAACCGGCCGAGGATGTCGGCCGCGAGCACCACGACGGGGCCGAGCAGCACCGCGTACAGCAGAATCCAGCGGGCATCCGGTCCGACGATCAGCCGGGCGACGTGCGCGACGACCAGGCCGACGAACCCGAGCGGGCCGACGGCGGCGGTGGCCGCGCCGCACAGCAGGGTGACGGCGACGACGCCGAGCAGCCGGGTGCGGCCCGGGTGGTAGCCGAGGCTCCGCGCCACGTCGTCGCCGAGGGCCAGGCCGTTGAGTGACCTGGCCAGCGTGCCCGACAACAACACGCCGACGGCGATGAAGGGGGCGACCTCCACCCCCACGGAGACGTCGTGGCCGCTGAGAGCGCCGGTACCCCAGTAGCGGTAGCGCTCGAAGGATTCGGGGTCGGTCAGCACCAGCGCCTGGGTCGAGGCGGCCAGGGTGGCGCCGACCGCCATTCCCGCCAGGGCCAGCCTCACCGGCCCGGTCCCGCCGGGTACGGCGCTGCCGATGAGGTAGACGACCACGGTGGCCACGGCCGATCCGGCGAAGGAGAACCACACGAAGCCCGGCAGGTCGCCGAGGCCGAACACGCTGATGGCGAGCGCGATGGCGATGACCGCTCCGGCCTCCACGCCGAGCAGTCCGGGGTCGGCCAGCGGGTTACGGGTCAGCATCTGCATCAGGGCCCCGGCGAGCGCGAGCGCCGCGCCCGCCTCCAGCCCGAGAAGCGTGCGAGGCAGCCGGAGGTCCCGGACGATCAGCGCCTCGTCCGATCCGTCGAAGTGCACGAGCAGCCGGAACACGTCGTCGAACGGGATGGCCTTCGACCCGATGGCGACGCTCGCCACTACGAGCGCCACGAGCAGTCCGGCCGCGCCGAGGGCGCCGGCCGCCCGCATGGTGAACGTCATGACACCGCCCTCGCGGGCTCCCGGCGCAGGGCCCGGAGCAGGGGCGGCGCGGCGACCGTCGTGAGCACGGCCATCAGCACGACCGCAGTGTAGGCGGTGCTGCTCAGCACCCCCGTGGCCAGCCCGACGGAGGCGATCACCACCTCGACGGCGCCCCGGGCGTTCAGGCCGACGGCGACCACCAGCCCGTCACGCCGGTCGAGGCGGGCGAGGGCGGCGCCGCCCATCGCCCCGGCGACCTTGCTCACGGTCGCCACCAGCAGCACCAGGCCCGCCCAGGCCAGAGCCTCGAAGGAGGCGAGCGTGGTCAGGTCGAGCCGCAGCCCGGCCGTGGCGAAGAAGACCGGCGCGAGGATGGTGACGGTGAGCGGTTCGAGCTGGCGGCGCAGGCTCGGCGGGAACCGGCGGGACCGGCCGAGCAGCAGTCCGGCCAGGTAGGCGCCGATGACGACGTCGGCCCCGGCGAAGTGGGCGAGCGCGGCCAGCACGCCAGTGGCGACCACCGCGACCACGAGCCCGCCCGCGTCGGCGCCCTTGCCGTCGTCACCGGCTGTGGCGCGCAACGCCGAGTCGACCAGGCGCTGGCCGACCGTGAAGGCGAGGATCAGTAGCAGCACCACCCCGCCGACCAGGATCGCGGCGTCGGCGAGCGTCGGCCGCGCCGCCTGCGCCACGGCGGTCACCAGGCCGAGCGCCACCCATCCCACCAGGTCGTTGGCCATCGCGACCGCGAGGATCAACTGGCCCGCGTCGCTACGCAGCATGCCCAGCTCGCTCAGCACGCGGGCGATCACCGGCAACGAGGAGATGCTGAGCGCCACCGCGAGGAACAGCGCGAAGGACACCCGCGTCGCGGTGTCCCCGTGGAAGGAGACCGGGACGAGCAGCCCGAGGCCGAGCCCCGCCGCGAAGGGCAGACCCAGCGCGCCGACCGCGATGAACGTGGCCGGCCGGCCGAGCCTGCGTACGGCGACCAGGTCGGTCTCCATGCCGGTCAGCACGAGCAGCAGTGCCACCCCGAGCCAGGCGATCGCGTTGAGCGGCGCGGCGGCGACACGGTCGTCGGGCGCGATGACGGTCGCCGCCTGCGGCCACAACCAGCCGAGCAGCGACGGGCCGAGCAGCACCCCGGCGAGCAGTTCGCCGATCACCCGGGGCTGGCCGAGGCGGC
>NZ_BLAF01000025.1:0-55080 GCF_009687885.1 Acrocarpospora pleiomorpha | reverse complement strand
GCCCCGAGCAGCCGGCCCACCGCCACGATCGTGAGGAGCTGAACCCACATCCACAGGATCGTGTCGGCCTGGAGCGAGGGCAGGCCCAACTCAGTCCTCGTCGTCCTGCTCGTGGTGATCCAGGTTGACGATGCCGCGCTTCCAGTAGCCGTCGACGTCGACCCGGTCCTTCGGCAGCCCGAAGTCGCCCCGCAGATGGCGCCGGATCGGCACCAGCGTGCCGGCCTCCCCGGCCACCCAGGCGAAACCCTCGCCCGCCGGTCGGGTGACGCCCAGGAACGCCCGCACCAGCACGTCGCTCTCGCCCGCGGCCACGCCGTCGCGGTGCAGCCAGGTCAGGCTGACGTCGGCGGCACTCGGCAGGTCCTGCTCCTCGCGGGCGTCGGCCACTTCGGCGAAGGCGATCACCTTGGCCGTCGCGGGCAGCAGCTTCAGCCAGCGGGCGAGCGCGGGGATCGCGGTCTCGTCCGCGCCGAGCAGGTACCAGTCGAGGACCAGCGGGACCATGACGGAGCCGCGCGGGCCGAGCACGCCGACGCGGTCACCGGGTGTGGCCCGGCCCGCCCAGGTGGCGGCGGGGCCGTGACCGTGCAGGACCATGTCGACGTCGAGTTCGTTCTCGGCGGCGCGGTAGTCGCGGACGGTGTAGTCGCGCAGGATCGGCCGGGGCGAGCCCGGGGGCGGCGGCTCCAGGCCGTCGGGGCCGAGCGTGGGCATGACGGGAAGCGCCGCGCCGGGCTCGGGCAGGCACAGCTTGACGTGGTCGGCGGGGGCGGCCTCCTGGAAGCCTTCCAGGTCAGCGCCTGTCAGGGTGACCCGGACGGTGGTGGGGGTGATCCGCTGGACCCGGCTGACTTCGAGCAGGCGGGGCTTGAGCGGATATTCGACGATGGTGACGGACACGAGGGCACTCCCTAAGCGAGCTGGGCCAGGACGGCGTCGAGCTGGTCCAGCAGCTGGAGCACGCCCTTGTAGCTGTACTGGTAGCCGAACCTGACGGGGTAGACGTGGCCCTCCTTGACGGCGGGCAGCAGCTTCCACGACCCCTGGTCGAGCAGCTTCTGGGTGGCCGGGTCGGCGGTGCCGTCGGGCTGGGCGCCGTACAGCAGGACGGCGGTGTCCTGGAGCTGGGAGACCTGCTCGAACGACAGGCGCACGCCGCGGTTCTCGCGTTCACCGGTGGCGACCTTCGAGAAGGTCAGGCCGGCCTCCTCCATGAACAGGCCGGGCCACGACACGGGCGAGTTGGCCACGAAGCCTTCGGGGCCGCCCTCGACGTAGTCCCAGGTGGTCTCCGCGAGCACGGTGGCGTACCTCGATTTGATATCGGCGATCTTGGCCTGGTATTCGGAGATGCGGCCGGCCATGGCGTCCGACTCGCCGAGCGTTTCGGCGATCTTGGGGAGGACCTCACGCACCTCGGCGGGGTTGTCGGTGACGAACATCGCGGTGGGGGCGATGGCGCTCAGCTTGTCGTAGCCGAAGTCCTCGTCGCGGCGCTGGGTGCTGACGATGAGGTCGGGTTCGAGCTGGGCGAGCTGCTCGTAGTTGATGGAGGTCTCGTCGGCGCCCAGGACCGGGATGGCGGTGACCTTCGCCCACTCCTCCGGCGAGTAGTCGCCCTCCCACTCCTGGAGGACGGCGATGGGGGTGATGCCCAGCTCCAGCACGGCGGCCGTGCTGTTGAGCAGGGAGACCACCCGCTTGGGCTCGGCGGGCACCGTGACGGGACCATTGGCGGTCTCGACCACGCGCGTGGCCGGGTCGCCGGAGGCAGCGGCGGCGGGGGCGTTGGTGGCGGCCGGTTCCTCCGCCGCTCCCGAACCGCAGGCGGCGGTGGCGAAGATGAGGGCGCCGAGGATCAGCCCGGTGAGTTTCACTGGTTCTCTCCTGTTTCGATCTGGCCCGCCCGTAGACGTACGAGCCGAGGAAGAAGGTCGATGGTCGAGGGGCGGTGCGCGATGACGATGAGGGTGCGGCCCCGGCGCAGCGTGGCCAGGGCGGTCTCCAGACGTCGCGCGGTCGCCGGGTCGATGTCGGCGGTGGCCTCGTCCATGACGAGCACCGGCGGGTCGGCCAGCACGGCCCGGGCCAGCGCGATGATCTGCCGCTCCCCCGCCGACAGCGCGTCGGCCGGGGTGTCCAGGCCGGCGGGCAGCGTGTCCGGGAAGTCGGCGACGCCGAGATCGGCGAAGGCCGCGCGCATGCGTTCGCGGCCCGGTTCGCCGGGGCTCAGGGCGAGGTTGTCGGCGACGCTTCCGGTCACCATGGGCACCTCCTGCGGGATCAGCGCGATCCGGCGGCGCACCTCCTCCTCGGCGGCGTCGGCCAGGTCGGTGCCGCCGAAGGTGACCCGGCCGCCGTCGGGCCGATAGAGGCCGCCCAGCAGCTTCGCGAGCGTGGTCTTGCCGGAGCCGGTCTCGCCGACGAGCCCGGCGTGGGTGTCCTCGGAGAACCGGGCCGTGACCCCTCGGAGCACGGGCAGATCCGTCTCGTACGCGAACTCCACCCCCTCGGCCGCCAGTTCACCGCGGCTGGGCAGCGCGGACCCGCCGGAGCGGGAATCGGTGGCGGCGAGCAGGTCGAGCACCCGGGCCATTCCGGTACGGACGACCTGCAGATCCCCCGCCAACTGGAACAGGTCGTTGAAGGCCGAGAACAGGTTCCGGGCCGCCAGCACGAACACGACGGCGGTGCCGACGCTCAGGTCGCCCCGCCCGGCCAGCCACGCGCCGAGCCCGAGCAGCGCCGCCAGCGTGGCGCCCTCGGCGAGCGCGACGACGCTGACGCGGTTCTCCACCAGGACCGTGCGCCGCTGGGTACGCAGGGTCGCCGTGTTCTCGCGATCGAACCGGGCCAGCCAGGCGGGCAGCCCGCCGCTCGCGCGCAGTTCCTCGCGGGCGTCCAGCGTCTCGGCGAAGGTGCCCGCCATGGTGGCCTCGGCCTCGGCGCGCGCGCCGAACGCCGGACCGGCGCCCCGTGCGAACCAGCGCACGGCCAGCAGCGCGGGCGGCAGGAACACCACGAGCACGACCAGCGTCAGCGGCCACGAGTAGCCGACCAGCACGACGGTCGTCAGCCCCAGCGTCGCCACCACCCCGAGCAGGTTGGGGAGCGAGACCCGGACGGCCGTGGCGAACTCCGCGATCTCGCCGGTGGCCCGCTGGAGCAGCGAACCGTCCCGGTGGGCCTCCAGGAACCGCAGGGGCGCCCCGGCGAGCCGTTCGGCGACCCGTTCGCGCAGGCCGCGTACGACCTGCTCGCCCGCCTCGGCCAGCCCGGTCCCGGCCAGGGCGGCAAGGACGAACTGGGCGACCACGAGCAGCCCGAACAGCACGACGGCCCGCAGCAGGCCGTCGCGGTCACCGGCGGCCAGGGCGTCCACGCCGTAGCCGACGACCGGCGCGAAGGCGACCAGTGCGGCGTTCTCCGCGACGCTGAGCAGGCCCGCGACGATCAGGCGGCGCCGATGGGGCCGCAGATGGGGCCAGGCACGGCTGACGAGCCGTGCCTGGGACGGCTCGTCGGACAGCACGCGTACCTCACCCACTGGGCACCTCCACCGATCCCAGGTCGAGCACTCGGTCGGCCGCCTCGACGACGGCGGCGCGATGGGTGACGAAGACGACGGCGGTGCCGGGTGACCACCGCCGCACGCCGTCGAGCAGCCGCCGCTCGGTCGCGACGTCGAGTGCCGAGGTGACGTCGTCCAGGAGCAGCACGGCCGGCCGGCCGAGCAGGGCGCGGGCCACCGCGAGCCGCTGCACCTGACCACCGGACAGCGCGCCGCCGCGTTCGCCGACCTCGGTGTCGAGCGGCAGGTCGATGGCGGCGGCGGCGCAGGCCGCGCGCAGCTCGTCGTCGGTCAGGTCGCGGCCGAGCCGCAGGTTGTCGGCAATCGTGCCGGACACGAGGACGGGCCGCTGGGAGACCAGGACGATGCGGCGAGCCACCTCGCCGAGCGCGGCCTGACGCAGGTCGAGACCGCCGTAGGCGACCGTTCCCCCGTCCGGGTCGGCACGCCGGCCGAGCAGCCGCAGCAGCCGGGTCTTGCCCGAGCCGGTCGGCCCGGTGACCGCGACCAGCTCTCCCGGCGGGACCGTCAGCTCCGGCTCCTCTCCGCGGAAGGTCAGGTCCCCACGGACGGGCAGCGCGACCGGCTTCGCCGGATCGGCGACGGCGGGCCGCAGCGCCAGCACCTCGGCGATGCGCCGGGCGGCGACCGAGGCCTGCCCGCGTTCGGCGTAGCGTTCGACGCCGACCCCGACGGCCAGCGTCACCGTGGTCATCCAGGACGTGAAGGCCACCAGACCGCCGAGGGTGAGGTCGCCGGACAGCACGGCCAGACCACCGAACCCGAGCCCGGCGACCACGGCCAGCCGGGGCACGAGCGGCCCGGACGCCGCCCACGCGGCCGAGATCCGGGCGGCCCTGCGCGTGCGCAGCAGAACGGCCGCGCTGTGCGTGTGGTGCCGCCGGGTCAGCACGTCCAGCCCGCCGAGGCCGCGCAGCGGAACGGCCGACAGCAGGTCGGAGACGGCGTCGGCGCGGGCGCCGTGCGCTTCGGCCAGCGACTCCAGCGCCGGTTCGAACCGCCGGGGGAAGATCACGTTGACCGCGACGAGCAGCGGCAGCATCAGCAGGGTGATGACGAGCAGGACCGGTTCGAGCGTCGCCAGCACCGGGAGCACGACCACGAAAGTGGTCCCGATGACCGCCCACGTGGTCAACCCGTGCACCCAGGCCCGGACCTGGTCGACGTCGCGTCCGGCGCGCATGGCCAGGTCGCCCCGGCCACCGGAGTCGTCCAGGGTGGCGACGTGCCGCAGCAGCCGGGCGCGCAGGGCGACGCCGGTACGCGCGTCGGCCTCGTTGGCCCACCACTGCCAGCCGAGCAGGCCCACCCATTCCGCGACGCTGACGACGAGCACGGCCAGCGCCCAGCCCGCGGTGGCGGCGGCGTCGCCGCGGGTGATGCCGTCGTCGACGGCGCGCTGCACGCACCACGGAATGGCCAGCAGCGCGACCTGGCGGAAGACGGCCGAGGCCACGGCGGCGGCCAGGACCCGGCGCTGGGCCGAGAGGCAGCCGCGCAGCAGGGCGCGCCCGGTCATGAGGTCTCCTCGGTCCGGCGCAGGGCCGCGTCGACGATGGGGCCGATGACGGTCAGCGCCCGGGGCGTGAGCAGTTCGGCGTGAGTGAAGTCGACGTCGTGGTTGACGACTTCACCGGTGACGAGCGGCGTCCAGGCCAGGTGGTCGCCGGTCTCCACCCGGTCCTTGCGCGCGGTGACCACCATCAGGTCGCCGTCGTGGTGGCCGTAGGCGGCGTTGAGCAGCAGTTCCATGCAGGTGCGGTGGACGGTGGCGATGGCCCGGACGGTCGCCTCGTCGAAGTCGGCTAGCACGCCCCCGGACTCGCGCATGCCCTGGAGGAACTCCTCGGTCTCGGCCCGGCTGAGCTCGTCGAGCTCCTCGGGCGTGCGGGAGGGTCCCTCGTCGCCGTCCATGGGGAAGGTGTCCAGGACGCCGAGGAAGGCGACCTGTTCGCCGCGTTCCCGCAGGGCGGTGGCCATCGCGTAGGCGACCTGGCCGCCGAAGGACCAGCCGAACAGGTGGTAGGGCCCGTGCGGCTGGACGGCGGTGACGCGGTCGGCGTAGGCGCGGCCGAGGTCGCGCAGGTCGGCGGGGTGGAAGTCCTCGCCGGACAACTGCGGGGCCTGGAGCCCGTAGAGGGGACGCCGCGGGTCGAGGTGAGGCAGCAGACCGCCGTACAACCAGGCGAAACCGGCGGGCGGGTGGGCGCAGAACAGCGGCGGCAGGTCGCCCGAGGCGCGCAGCGGCAGCAGCGGCTCGAACCCGCCGGGCCGGCCTCCGGCCAGGTGGGCGGCGAGCGCGGCCGGGGTCGGGTTGGCGATGACCGCGGCCAGCCTGACCGGCACGCCGAGTTCGGCGCGGGCCCGGGAGGCCAGCCGCATGGCCAGCAGGGAGTGCCCGCCGAGCTCGAAGAACCCGTCATCGGGGCCCACCCTCGGCAGGCCGAGCACGTCGGCGAAGACCCGGCACAGCGCCGCTTCGCGTACGTCGCGCGGCTCGCGCGAGGAGACGGCGGCGAAGTCGGGTGCGGGCAGCGCCTTGCGGTCGAGCTTGCCGTTGACGTTCAGCGGCAGCGCCTCCATCCGCACGAACGCCGAGGGGATCATGTAGTGCGGCAACCGGGCCCGCAGCGCCTCCGCGAGATCCCCCGGGGCACGGTCGCCGACGACGTAGGCGACCAGGCGGGTCACCGCCCCCGGCTGTGCGATCACGGCGACCTGGGTGACGCCGGGTTCGGCGGTCAGGGCGGCCTCGATCTCGCCGAGCTCGACCCGGAAGCCGCGGATCTTCACCTGGTCGTCGGCGCGGCCGATGAAGTCGAGGTTGCCGTCGGCCCGCCACCGGACGACGTCGCCGGTCCGGTACATGCGCCGCCCGGCCTGGAAGGGGTCGGCGACGAAGCGTTCTGCGGTGAGCGCGGGCTGGTTCAGGTAGCCCCTGGCCAGGCCGATCCCCGAGACGTAGAGCTCTCCGGCGACGCCGACCGGGACGGGGCGGAGCCGGTCGTCCAGGACGTAGACGCGGGTGTTCCAGATCGGGCGGCCGACGATCGGTGTGACGCTGTCCTCGGTGCCGCCGCCGAGAGTGTTAATGGTGTACTCGGTCGGACCGTACAGGTTGTAGCCGAGGGTGCCGGGGGTCGTGCGGAGGGTGTCCCACAGTGCCGTTCCGACGGCCTCGCCGCCGAGCAGCACCAGCGGGGGCACGTGTCCGTCGAGCAGGCCGTGTTCGACGAGCTGACCCGCATACGAGGGAGTGACGTTGACGACGTCGATGAGGTGCTCGGCGCAGTACCCGGTGAGGGCCTCGGCGTCGCGCCGCATCTCCTCGTCGAGAACGTGCACCTCGTGGCCCTCGATCAGCCAGAGCAGCTCCTCCCACGACATGTCGAAGGAGAAGGACACGGTGTGCGCGATGCGCAGCCGTCGCCCGGCCGCCGCGACCACCGGCCCGAAGATCTCCGCCCGGTGGTTGAGCTGCATGTTCGTCAGGCCCGCGTACGGCACCACGACCCCCTTGGGGCGGCCGGTCGAGCCGGAGGTGTAGATCACGTACGCCGGATGGCCCAGCGGGAAGGTCCGGCCGAGGTTCCCGTCCGGGTAGCCGTCGAGGTCGCGCAGGTCGTCGGGGGTGAGGACGCACAGGGCGTCGGCGTCGGCGAGCATCCGCCCGACGCGGTCGGGCGGGTTGCCGAGGTCCAGCGGCAGATAGGCGGCGCCGGTCTTGAGCACGGCGAACAACGCGGCGACCATGTCGGCCGAGCGGGGCAGCGCCAGTCCGACGACCTGCTCGGGCCCGGCGCCCTTGGCGGCGAGCAGGTGGGCGATGCGGTTGGCGCGGGCGTTGAGCTGGGCGTAGGTGTGCCGTTCCGTGCCGAAGACCAGGGCCGGGGCGTCGGGGTCGGCGGCGGCGCGCTCCTCCAGCATCCCGGCGACCGTGACGTCGGGCAGCGGGTGGGCGGTGTCGTTCCACTCCTCCAGCACCCGGCGGCGCTCGCCGGGGCCGAGCGGGTCGAGCCGCCCGACGACGGCCGAGGGGTCGGCGGCGATCTGTTCGAGCAGGCGCACGAACCGGGCCAGCATGGCCTCGGCCAGCGGCCGGTCGAACACATCGGGCCGGTAGGCCAGCGACACCTTCAGTTCCTCGTCGGGGGTGACGACGAGGGTCAGCGGATAGTGGGTGCCATCGACCGAGTCCATCTCGGTGATGCCGAAGGCGGCGGTGATCCTGGCCCGCTCCTCCTCGTCGCCGCCGAAGTTGCGCAGGACGTACAGGGAATCGAAGAGGTTGCCCAGCCCGGCGGCCCGCTGGATCTCGCCCAGGCCGAGGTGGTCGTGGGCGAGGACGGCCGACCGTTCCCGCTGGAGGCGGGTGAACAGGGCGAGCAGCGTCTCCTCGGGGTCGATGCGGACCCGTACCGGGACGGTGTTGAGGAACAGGCCGATGGTCGACTCGACGCCGGGCACCTCGGCGGGACGGCCGGAGACGGTGCTGCCGAAGACGACGTCGGAGCGGCCGGTCGCCCCGGCCAGGACCATGCCCCACGCGGCGGTGAGCAGCGTGTTCAACGTGAGGCGGTGCCGCCGTGCCTGGGCCAGCAATCCGGGGCCGAGGTCGGCGGGCGGCTCAGCGAGCACGGCGTGCGGGATGACCGGCGTCAGGGCGGCGCCGGGAGCCAGCAGGGTCGGCTCCTCCAGCCCGGCCAGCGCCCCCTTCCACGCGGCGAAGGCCGCCTGCCCGTCCCGGCGGGAGAGCCAGGACAGGTAGTCGCGGTAGGGGGTGACGGGGCCGGGGTCCCGACCGTCGTAGAGCTCGAACAGCTCGCGCAGGAACAGACCCTCCGACCAGCCGTCCCACAGGATGTGGTGGTGGATCATCACCAGCAGGTGGTGGTCGGGTCCGAGCGTGATCAGGGTGAACCGCACCAGCGGCGGCCTGTCGAGGTCGAAGCGCAAGGCCCGGTCATCGGCGAGGATGTGCGCGACCCGGGCGCGCTGGGCGGGGTCGCGGAGGAACCCGAGGTCGACCTCGACCTCTTCCGAGGGTTCGGGTTCGGCGCCCACCAGGCCGGTAAGGTCGATCACCGTCAGCGGCAGGTCACCGCTCTCCGGCAGGAACTGGACGGCGCGATCGAGCCCTTCGTAACGGAACCCGGCCCGCAGGTTGGGGTGGCGGTCAGCCAGCTTCCGCCACGCGTCCCCGAGCTTGGAGGGGTCGACCGGGCGGCGCAGTTCCAGGTGGTTCTGCACGGTGTAGACGTCGAGCGCGCTCTCGTCGGCGGCGGCGTGGAACAGCAGGCCCTCCTGCAGGGGGGCCAGCGGCAGCACGTCGGCGGTGTCTTCGGGCAGCGTGTCGATCTGATCCTGGGTGAGCATGACGAGGGGCAGGTCGGCGGGGGTCAATGCGCGTGCCCCCGCGATGTCGGTAAGAGCGGAGACCCACCGCGCGGCCAGCTCCCCGACGTTCAGCACCGGCGAGGCCCAGGTGACCCGCAGCACGGTCCCGCCCGGTCCGTCGTGGGTGACGGCGTCCACTTCCAGCGTGTACGGGGACGGCACCACCTCGTCCGGGAGAGGCTCGGCCGCCACGCTCCAGAGCTCGTCCCCGCCCACGCCGACCCGGCCGAGGTAGTTGAACAGAACCGCCGGCCGTGCGGCCGAGGCGAGCAGGGCGGAGGTCTGCGGGTTGAGGTGGCGCAGCAGCCCATAGCCGACCCCGCCGGCGGGAACCGCCGCCAGTTGCGCCCTGACCCGCTTCAGCGCGCCGTCCCCGTCACCGGGATCGAGGCGCACCGGATACACCGAGGTCAGCCACCCCGCCGTGCGGGACAGGTCCAGGTCGGGATGGTCACGGCCGTGGCCCTCCAGGTCGATCAGCACCGGCTCGGCGCGGCCGTCCCGCAGAGCGAGCGCCAGCGCGGTGAGCAGCGGCCCATTCATTCCGCCCCGGGTGGCGAGCAGCGCCCGGGTCAGCTCAGGGCTCAGTTCGGTCTCGTGTACGACCGGCGCACCGCCCGGACCGCCGAGTTCAAGCGTGCCTGGAGCGGTGGCGGCCAGCCAGTGGTCGAGCTCGGCCAGCCGGTCGGGCGTCTGAGCCTCGTCGGTGAGCGCGCGTGACCAGGCGCGCAGCGACACCGGAACCGGATCGAGGACGCGGCCCTCCAGCGCCGCCACCAGGTCGGGCACCAGGACCCGCCAGGTCACGCCATCGACCGCGAGATGGTGGAGGACGACCAGCAGCCGTCCCGGAGCCGTACCGAGGTCGAACCACACGACCTCCGCGAGCCGTCCCGCCGCCGGATCGAGCCGTCCCACGGCCTCCCGATATTCGTCGGCCAGGCTCTCCAGCCCATTGACCGTCCGCACGGAGACCGCCGCGTCGGCAGCGACCTCGGCCCACCAGATGAGCGGGTGCGGCCGGTTCAGCCGGATGCGCAGCGCGTCGTGGAGGCGTGCCAGGGCCGTGAACGCGGCGGCGATCCGGTCGGCGCCGAGACCGGCGGGCACCCGGAGCAGCCGGGCCTGGTGCACCGTCTCCACCGGAGTGCCCAGGTCGCGCAGCCAGTGCATGACCGGCAGCAGGGGCAGCGGACCGGCCGGGTCCTCTCCCGCGCGGGAGGACCCGGCCGGTACGTCGGCGGTCCGGGCGACGGAGGCGAGCCCGGTCACCGTGGGGTGCTCGAACACGTCCTTGGCGGTGATGGTCAGTCCGGCGGCGCGGGCCTTGGCGACCAGGGTGATCGACAGGATGCTGTCGCCGCCCAGGCCGAAGAAGTCGTCTTCGTCCCCGACCTCGTCCAGACCCAGGACCTCGGCGAACGCGGCGGCCAGGGCCGCCGCTCCGGGATCGCCGCCCGGCCTGGGCTTCGTCTTCCGCGGTAGGGGCGCGGGCAGGGCTGAACGGTCGAGCTTGCCGTTGACGGAAAGCGGCAGCGTGTCGACGGGGACGATCACCGAGGGGACCAGCTGCGCCGGGAGGGTCTCCGCCAGTCGTTCCCGCAGGCCGATGGCCGGAGCGGAGGAGACGACGTAGCCGATCAGGCGGCCGTCGACGGCCGCCGCGGCGGCCTGGCTGACGCCGGGCAGGGCGCGCAGGGCGGTCTCGACCTCGCCGAGCTCGATGCGGTGGCCGCGGATCTTCACCTGGTCGTCGGTACGGCCCAGGTATTCCACCGAGCCGTCGTGCCGCCATCGGACCAGGTCGCCGGTCCGGTACATACGCTCGCCGTCTCCGGTGGGGTCGGCGACGAACCGTTCGGCGGTGCGGCCGGGGCGGTTGAGGTAGCCCCGGGCGAGTTGCACTCCGGCCAGGTAGAGCTCACCGGGCACGCCGATCGGTACCGGTCGCAGTGCGGCGTCGAGCACGTGCAGGCGGGTGTTCCACACCGGCCGTCCGATGGGCACGGTGACGGTGCCCGGATCACCGGTGTACTCCTGATAGGTGACGTCGACGGCCGCCTCGGTCGGGCCGTAGAGGTTGTGCAGAGGCACGTCGAGGAGACGGCGGAAGCCGGCCGCCAGGTCGGTGGGCAGGGCCTCTCCGGAGCAGATGACGCGGCGCAGGCTCACGCAGCGCGGCACGTCCGGGTCGGTGAGGAAGGCCCGCAGCATGGACGGCACGAAGTGCGCCGTCGTGATGCCGTGGGCCTGGATGACGCCGGTCAGGTAGGCCGGGTCGCGGTGCCCGCCCGGCTGGGCCAGCACCACGGCGGCGCCCTCGCAGAGCGCCCAGAAGAACTCCCACACCGAGACGTCGAACCCGGCCGGGGTTTTCTGGAGCACCCGATCCTCGGGGGTGAGACCGTATTCGGCCTGCATCCAGGCCAGCCGGTTGACGATCGCCCGGTGCTCCACGGCGACACCCTTGGGGCGGCCGGTCGAGCCGGAGGTGTAGATCACGTACGCCGGGTGGCCGGGCGCCGAGGCGTCGGGGAACGGCTCCGTGTGGTCCGACGCCATGGCGGCGCGCACGTCGTCGGCGGTGAGGGTGATGACCGGGCGGGCGTCCTCCAGCATCAGCCGGCGGCGGGCCTGCGGGTAGTCGGGGTCGACCGGCAGGTAGGCGGCGCCGGTCTTGAGCACGGCGAGCAGGGCGACCATCAGTTCGGCCGAACGCGGGATCGACACCGCGACGACGGTCTCCGGTCCGGCCGCCGTCAGGCTCCAGGCGAGGCGGTCGGCATACCGGTCGAGTTCTTCGTACGTCAGCTCAGCGCCCCCGTCGGCCGCGACCGCCAGCGCGTCGGGGTGCAGGTGGGCGCGGGCGGTGATGATCCGGCTGAGCGTGCCGGGCGGGACGTCGGCGGTCGTGTCCGGGCCGATGAGCTCCCGCTCGCGGGGAGCCAGCACGTCGACCACGCCGACCGGGAGGCCGGGGTCGCCGGTGACCTGGCGAAGCAGGTGGACCAGCCGGTCGGCCAGCAGCGCGGCGGTGTCCTCGTCGAACAGGTCGAGGGCGTGGATGACCGACAGGTGGATGGCGTGGCCGTCGTCGACGGCGGTGAAGGCCAGGTCGAAGCGGGCGTATACGCTGGTGTCGGGCTCCAGCACACCCAGCGGGCCGGGCCTGGCGGCGTGGTGGTACTGGGTCAGGACCTGAAACAGCGGGTGCCGCGACAGCGACCGTTCGGGCGCGGCGATGTCGACCAGCCGCTCGAACGGCAGGTCCTGATGGGTGAGCGCGGCCAGTTCGGTCTCGCGCACCCGCTCCAGCAGAGTGACGAAGGCGGGGTCGCCGGACAGGTCGGCGCGCAGCACGAGGGTGTTGACGAAGAACCCCATCACGTCGTCGAGCGCGTCGTCGGCACGTCCGGCGACCGGCACGCCGAGAGGGATGTCGGCGCCGCCGCCGAGCCTGCCGAGCAGCAGCGCGACCGCCGCCTGGAGCACCATGAACGGGGTGGTGCCGCTGCGCCGGGCCAGCGCGGCGATGCCGTCGTGCACGTCACCGGGCAGTTCGACCCGCACCGTCCCGCCCCGGTAGGACGGCACGCGGGGACGCGGCCGGTCGTAGGGCAGGACGAGCTCGGCCGGGATGCCGTCCAGGGCGGTGCGCCAGTGCTCCTCGGCCGCCTCGGTGGAGGACGCGGCCTGCCAGAGCGTGTAGTCGGCGTACTGGACCGGCAGGGGCGACCAGCGCGGCGCGCGGCCCTGGAGCCGGGCGTCGTAGGCGGTGGCCAGGTCGCGCAGGAAGACGCCCTCCGACCACTGGTCGGAGGCGATGTGGTGGAAGACCCCCGACAGCACGAAGCCGCCGTCGCCGAGCGTGAACAGCGTGCCGCGCACCGGCGGGTCGCCCGTGAGGTCGAAGGCGTGCGCTTCGGCCGCGGCCAGGTCGCCGGCCAGCCGTCCGCGGGTGGTCGGGACGACCGCCGGCGGCGGCTGCTCGGCCCGGACCTCCTGGTACGGCGTCCCGCCCGCGTCCGGGTAGAAGGTCCGCAGGATCTCGTGCCGGCCGAGCACGTCCGACCACGCGGCGCGCAGCGCGGCCGGGTCGGTGCCGTCGTCCAGGTGCAGCCGGAACGGGACGTTGTAGACGGGGCTCGGCCCCTCCAGGTGGTGCAGGAACCACAACCGGCGCTGCGCCGCCGACAGCGGCACCCGCTCCGGTCGCGGCAGCGCCGCGACCGGCGACCGCCCGGCCGCGGACAGGCGCGGCATCAACCGGGCGACCGTACGGGCCTCGAACAGGTCGCGCACGCTCACACCCGCCCCCAGCAGCCGCCGGACGCGGTTGATCGCCCGAGCGGCCAGCAGCGAGTGGCCCCCGAGGGCGAAGAAGTCGTCCTCCGCCCCGACCGAGGCCACCCCGAGCAACTCGGCGAGCACCCCCCGGACGATCTCCTCACGTTCGTCTCTGGCGGCCCGCCCACCGGAGGCCGGCCGCGGGTCGGGCAGCGCGGCGCGGTCGAGTTTGCCGTGCACGTTCATCGGCAGCTCATCCAGCTCGACCACCACCGGCACCATGTACGCCGGCAGTCTCAGCTCCCTCGGATCCACCGGCCCGCCGGTGACGACATAGGCGACCAGCCGGTCCTCACGCACGATCACGGCGGCCCTGGTGACGTGCGGCAGCGCGGTCAGCGCCGCCTCGATCTCGCCCAACTCGACACGGTGCCCGCGTACCTTCACCTGGTCGTCGGTCCGGCCGAGGAACTCCAGCGACCCGTCGTCCCGGAACCGGGCCAGGTCGCCGCTGCGGTACATCCGGGAGCCGTCGCCCCGGAACGGGTCGGCCACGAACCGCTCCGCGGTCAGCCCCGGGCGGTTCAGATATCCCCGGGCCACCCCGGTACCCGCGATGTACAGCTCGCCCACGGTGCCCGGCGGCACCGGCCGCAAGCGGCGGTCCAGTACGTGAATCCGGGTGTTGGCGATCGGGCGGCCGATGACCGGTGTCTCGCTGTCGGCCAGGGACGCGCCGAGGGTGTCGACGGTGTCCTCGGTGGGGCCGTAGTAGTTGTGCGCGATGACGCCGGGCGTCTCCCGCAGCCGCCGCCACAGCGGCTCCGGTACGGCCTCGCCGCCCAGCAGCACCAGAACGGGCACGTGCGGCCCATCGAGCAGGCCGCAGTCGACGAGTTGCTCGGCGAAGGTCGGGGTGACGTCGATGGTGTCCAAGTGGTGTTCGCGGATCGCGGCGACGACGGCTTCGGCGTCGCGGCGCGCCTCCTCATCCAGGATGTGCAGCTCGTGGCCGCACAGCAGCCAGAGCAACTGCTCCCAGGAGGAGTCGAAGGAGAAGGAGGCGGTGTGGGCGGCCCGCAGCCGCCGCCCGCCGGCCGCCGCGACCGCGTCGGCGAAGACGGTGTCGCGGTGGTCGCGGTAGAGGTTCATCAGGCCCTCGTGGGCGAGCTGCACACCCTTGGGCCTGCCGGTGGACCCGGAGGTGTAGATGACGACGGCCTGGTGGCGCGGGTCCCTCTCCACGGCCGGGTCGTGGCCGGGTGCGTCGTCCACCGGCGGCAGTTCGGTGAGGTCGAGGACCGGCCGGGCGTCGGCCAGCATCAGGTGCCGCCGTTCGGCCGGATAGTCCAGGTCGATCGGCAGATAGGCGGCGCCGGTCTTGAGCACGGCCAGCACGGCGACCACCAGATCGGCCGAGCGCGGCAGCGCCAGCGCCACCGTGGTCTCGGGCGCCGCGCCCTGAGCGATCAGCGCGTGGGCGATCCGATTGGCGCGCAGGTTCAGCTCGGCGAAGGTCAGCGTCCGGGTGCCGTCGGTCACCGCGACGGTGTGGGGGGTGGCGGCGGCCCGCTCCTCGAAGAGGTCCACGACGGTGCCCGCGGGCACGGGGGCGTCGGTGGCGATCCAGTCGCCGAGCACCCGGCCGCGTTCGTCGGCCGTGAGCACGTCGATCTCGCCGTACGGCACCTCCCGGGCGAGCTGCGCGAGGACCTGGGCGAACCGCCCGGCCAGCGCCTCGGCCTGCGCGTCGGTGAACACGTCGGGCCGATACTCCAGGACGAACCTCGGCCCCTGGCCGTCGTCCCCGAGCACGGGGTTGCCGGCGGGCAGCACGAGCAGGGCCAGCGGATAGTGGGTGTAACCGCGGTTGCCCGCACCCGTGACGGTCAGGTCACCGGAGACGCCGGGGCCGGTCGGGTAGTTCTCGAACACCAGCAGCGTGTCGAACAGCGGCCCGATCCCGGCCAGGCTCTGGATGTCGGCCAGGCCCGCGTACTGATGGTCGAACAGCCGCGCCTGCTCGGTCTGGAGCCGGGCCAGGGTGGCGGTCAGCGACTCGACGGGATCCAGCCTCACCCGGACCGGGACGGTGTTGGCGAACAGGCCGACCATGGCATCGACACCGTCGATCTCGGCCGGGCGTCCTGCGGTGGTCGCGCCGAACACCACGTCGTCGCGGCCGGTGAGCAGGCCGAGCAGGATCGCCCAAGCGGCCTGGGTGACGGTGTTGACGGTCAGCCCGTGCCTGCGGGCCAGGTCGGCGAGCGCCTGACCGACGCCGGGTCCGGCCGGCACGGAGAGCTCTCGGGGCGGTACCGGCGTCCGCGCCGGCTCGGCGCCGCCGACCAGCGTCGGCTCCTCGACCCCGGCCAGCGCCGCACTCCAGGCGCCGGCGTCGGCGCCGCCGTCTCGCCGGGCCAGCCAGGCCAGATAGTCACGGTAGGGCGGCGCCGGGTCGGCCACCCCCGACACCAGCTCACGCACGATCAGGGGGGTGGACCAGCCGTCGGCCACCAGGTGGTGGCTGGTCAGCAGCAGCCGGTGGCGTCCGGGCGCCAGCCGCACCAGGACGCAGCGCAGCAGCGGCGGCGCGGTCACGTCGAAGCGGCGGGTCAGCTCCTCGCGTTCGAGGTCGGCCAGCCGTCCCGGGTCGCCGGTCAGGTCGACCTCACGCCACGGCAGCGCGACCTCGGCGGGCACGACCTGCACCGGCCGGTCGAACCCCTCGGTGAGGAAGGCGGCGCGCAGCGCGTCGTGCCGGGCCAGCAGGCGCTCCATGCGCTCGCTCAGCCCGTCGACCGGCCCTTCGAGGTCGAGGTACGTCATGGAGGTGTAGACGTCGAGGTCGTCGAACCCGGCGTGGAAGAGCAGCCCCTCCTGAAGGGGTGACAGCGGCAGCACCTCGGCGGTCCCGGCGGGCAGCCGGTCGATCTCGTCCGGGGTGAGCGCGACGAGCGGCAGGTCGGAGGGCACCAGGGCCTCCTCCACGCTCGCGATCGAGGAGAGCGCCTGCTCCCAGCGGGCGGTCAGGTCATCGAGGTCGAGCGCTCCCGGGGTGAACCAGTGCACCTCCAAGGACGGCCCCTCATGGAGGAAGGCGTTGACCTCCAGCAGATAGGTCGCGGGCAGCGACGGGTCGTCGGACGGGGTGAACGACTCCCCGGCGGCGAACCGGCCGAGGTAGTTGAACAGCACCCGCGGCCGGGGCAGGCCGGCGAAGTGTCCCCGCAGGTGCCGCAGCACGCCATAGCCGACACCACCCCCGGGCACGTCCCGGACGGCGTTCTTGGTCCGCCGCACGGTCGCGGCCGGGGTGGCGGCGCGGCCGACCCTGACGGGGTATTCGACCGTGAACCAGCCGACCGTACGGGACAGGTCGAGGTCGTCGTGCAGGTCACGGCCGTGCCCCTCGACCTGGACCACCAGGTCGTCGCTCTCCAGCGCGAGGGCGAGCGCGGCCAGCAGCAGTTCATCCGGCCGGGTGCGGGTACGCGTGGCCGCCGCCAGCAGCACGGCGGTCTTCTCGGCGGACAGCGTCGAGACCGCGGTGACGCCGGTACCGATGGTGCCGGCGGGCTCACGCGTGCCGCGCGCCCCGCCCAGCACCGACTCCCAGTAGGGCAGTTCCGCCTCGGCGTCCAGGTCGGCGAGCGTCTCGGCCCAGCGGCGCACCGACGTGCCCACCGGCTGAAGGGGTTCCCCGGCGAGGGCGGCCCGCAGGTCGGGCAGCAGCACCCGCCACGAGACGCCGTCGACCACCAGGTGGTGGACGGTCAGGGTGAGCCGCCCAGGTGCCCAGGTGAACGTGGTCATGCGCCCGGCGGCGGGATCGACGTCCCGGCCGTGGACGTCCTCGGCGCGCAGCGTGCCGGGCGGTGGGATCTCCAGCGTCCAGCCAGGGGTGAGGCGGGCGCGCAGGGCGTCGTGGTGGTCGAGCAGCGTCTGCACCGCGTTCAGCGCCTGCTCGAAGCCGCAGTCGGTGTCGATCCCGGCCGTATGGGTGAAGGCGAGCGGGACCCGGTCCGCGGCGAGATCGCGCAGCCAGGCGGCCGACGGGGCGAGCGGCACCACGCCGGTGCCGTCGTCGGGCGTCACGTCGGGGAGTTCGGCGGTGCGGGCCACGGCGGCCAGCCCGGCGACGGTCTTGAGCTCGAAGACCTGGCGCGGCGTGACGGTGACGCCCGCCTTGCGGGCCCGGCCGCACAGCTGGATCGAGGTGATGCTGTCACCGCCGAGCTCGAAGAAGTTGTCGTCGATGCCGACCTGGGGCAGCCCGAGCACTTCGGCGAACACGCCGCACAGGGTCGCCTCGACGGGACCGCGCGGGCCCCGGCCGGTAGTGGTGAACACGGGCGCGGGCAGGGCCCGCCGGTCCAGCTTGCCGTGCTCGGTCATCGGCAGTTCGGGCACCGCCACCACGGCGGCGGGCACCATGTAGCCGGGCAGCTTCGTGGCCAGCACGGCGCGGGCCCGGGCGGGGTCCACCCCGGTCCCGGCGACGTAGCCGACCAGGAGGCCCTCCCGCAGGATGGCCGCCGCATGGTTGACGCCCGGCAGGTCGGCCAGCGCGGCCTCGACCTCGCCGAGCTCGACCCGGTGGCCGCGGATCTTGACCTGCTCGTCGACCCGGCCGAGGAACTCCAGCCGTCCGTCCGGCCGCCAGCGGGCCCGGTCGCCGGTGCGGTACATGCGGGTGCCGTCGACGGCGAACGGGTCGGCGACGAAACGTCCGGAGGTCAGGCCGGGGCGGTGGAGATAGCCGCGGGCCAGGCCGCCGCCCGCGACGTACAGCTCACCGGCGACGCCGGGCGGCACGGGGGCCAGCCGGTCGTCCAGCACGTACGCGCTGCCGCCGGTCACCGGGCGGCCGACGATCGGGGTGTCGCTCTCGTCGAGCCAGGCCCACAGGGCGTCGACGGTGAACTCGGTCGGGCCGTAGAGGTTGTGGGCGGGCACGCCCAGGGCGCGCAGCCGCCGCCACAACACCTCGGGCACCGCCTCACCGCCGAGCAGCACCAGGGCGAGCCCGCCGAGCACGCCCGCCTCGGCCAGTTGCAGGCAGAAGGTGGGCGACACGTCGATGACGTCGACGCCGGTGAACGCGGCGGGGTCGCGCCGTTCGTGCTCGTCGAACACGACCAGCTCGTGGCCGGAGACCATCCACAGGAACGGGCCCCAGGCCGAGTCGAAGGAGAAGGCGTAGGAGTGCGCCACCCTCCGTCGCGGTCCTTCGTGCAGGACGTGCCGGTGGTGCCGCCACAGGTTCGTCAGGGTGCCGTGGGTGACGGCCACCGCCTTGGGCCGACCGGTCGAGCCAGAGGTATAGAGCACGTAGGCCAGCGATCCTGGCGCGATGGTGAGATCGGGGGCGGCAGCCGTACCGGAACGGGCTTCTGCGAGGAGCTCGGATGTCACCGTACCGACCGGACCGGCGTCGGCCAGCAGGAACGCCCGCCGCTCGGCGGGCAGGTCGGCGGCCGTCACGAGCTGGGCCGCGCCCGACTTCAGCACGCCGAGCTGGGCGACGATCATGCCGATGCCGCGCGGCAGGTCGAGCGCGACCACCCGCTCGGGCGCCGCGCCCCGGGCGGCCAGCAGCCCGGCCAGCCGGTCGGACCACCGGTCCAGCTCGGCGAAGGTCAGCGCGCTCTCGCGGTCGCGCACGGCGATCGCGTCGGGCGTCAGCCCGGCCTGGGCGCGGAACGCCGCCGCGATCGTGGCCGCCCCGGTGATCTCCGCGGGCCCGCCGCGGTTCCACTCGTGCAGTACCAGGCGGAGCTCGTCGCGGGTGATCAGGGGCGCCGCCGCGATGGGGGCCTCCGGCGCGGCGGCGAGCGCGGCGGCGAAGTCGCGGAAGCGGCGCAGGTGCGCGTCGAGCGACTCGGGGGTGTAGGTCCCGGCGTTGCCGTCCAGTTCCAGCACGAGCGTGTCGTCGGGGGACTTGTAGAAGCTGAACTCCAGGTCGTCGACCGGCCCGGCGGCGAGGTTGCGGGCCACGCCGTCGACCCCGGCGAACGACAGGGCGTAGTCGAAGGCCTTCACGTTCACCGACGGGCCGTGCAGCAGCCGGCCGGAGCCGACGATGTCCAGGTCGCGCTGGAGGTCCTCGCTGCGGTAATGCTGGTGGCGGCGGGTCTCGGCGATCTCGGCGGCGGCGCTCCTGGTCAGGCCCGCGAGGGTCTGCGCCGGGCCGACGGGGAGCCGCACCGGCAGCACGTTGACCGCCATGCCCGGCACTCGCGTCGCCGCCGCGCCGAGCCGTCCGGCGAACGGCATGCCGATGACGACGTCGGTGAGCCCGGTCATCCGGCGGACGTACGCGGCGGTCACCGCGGCCGTCACGTCGGCCCAGGTGGCCCGGTTCTCCTTGGCGACCCGCAGGAGGGCATCCGCCGGGAGCTCGCCCCTGACGCGATGGAAGCCGTGGGTTCGCGTACCCGGGGTGATGCGCTGGATCTCGGGCTCGTCGCCGTAGCGGGCCAGCCACCAGTCGCGGTCGGCCGCCCGCTTCTCCGAGGCGCGGTACTCCTCGTCCTGGCCGACCATCACCGACAGCCGCCCGAAGGGGGTCTCGCCCGGCTCCCGCCCGGTGGCCAGCGCGGTGTAGATCTCGGCCACCCGGCGGGCGATCAGGGAGAAGCTGTAACCGTCCACCACGATGTGGTGGAACCGGGCGAACCACAGGTGGTGGTCCTCGCCGACGACGTACAGGACGTTCGAGAACAGCGGCCCGTCGAGAATGTCGACGGGCGTGGCGAGGTCGGCGCGCATGGCCCGCAGCGCCTCGTCCCGGGTCGTGCGCACCACCGGCAGTGCCCACTCGGCCGGTTCGCCCGGCACCTGCCACGGCCCGTCGGGGCCGTCGACGAAGCGGACGTGCAGCGCCTCGGCCTCCCTCACCCCCTGGTGGACCGCCTTGTCGAACAGGCCGAGGTCGATGGCGCCACGGAGCTCGACGTACTGGCTGACGTTGAAGCCGGGGTCGGCCGGGTCGAGCTGCTGGGCGTACCAGACTCCGAGTTGGGCGCCGGTCAGGGGGAACACGTGCGACGGCAAGGGAGGCCTTTCTCGCGATCGGGACGACGGACCGGGCTCAGCCGCGGGAGAACTCGGCCCAGCCGAGACCGTCCGCGGTGGGCACCAGGCCGCCTGGCAGGAGCGGGGCCTCGGGCGTGCGCTCGCCGTGCACACCCCGGGACTGGATCTGGTTCATCTCCTGCATGACATCGGTGACGACCGGCGTGCCGAACAGGTGGAACATGCGCTCCCCCGACTCGGTCTGCATCGTGCCGGTGCGCTCGACGGCGTCGGCGAGGTCGCGCGACGACAGAGCCAGCTCACGGGAATGCAGGCCGCCGACGAGCGTGGTGAACGCCTCCATGTCGGTGGCCTCCATGCCGGTGACCTTGCGGGCGTTCCAGAAGTAGGTGCCCTCGCCGTGCTGCATGTCGTAGAAGGCCGACAGGAACTCGTAGAAGACGGCGTACTCCCGCCGGTAGCGGCCCTCGAACTCGCCGAACGCGCGGTCCTCGGCGATCTCCCCGGCCAGCACGCTGTTGATCGAGCGGGCCGCCAGCAGGCCGGCGTAGGTGGCCAGGTGGACGCCGGTGGAGAAGACCGGGTCGATGAAGCACGCGGCATCGCCGATCAGCGCCATGCCGGGCCGCCAGAAGGCGCTGTTGGAGTAGGAGTAGTCCTTGCGGGTGCGGATCTCGCCGTAGGTGCCCTCGGTGACGCGGGTGGCCTGCGACAGGTAGTCCTTGACGATGGCGCAGCGGTCGATGAGGCCGAGCAGCGCGGCTTCCTGGTCGCCCTGGAGGCGGGCGGCGTGCTCGCGGGAGATCACCACGCCGACGCTGGTCAGGGTGTCGCTGAGCGGGATGTACCAGATCCAGCCCTCGTCGAAGGCGGCGCACAGGATGTTGCCGCGGTCGGGCCCGGGCAGCCGCTTGCCGCCCTCGAAGTAGCCGAACAGGGCGATGTTGCGGAAGAACTCCGAATAGTGGCGCTCGCCGCCGACGGCCTTCCAGATGCGGCTGCGGTTGCCGGAGGCGTCCAGCACGTAGGTCGCCTCGACGGTGTGCTCGACGCCCTCGGCGTCGGCGTAGCGGACGCCGGTGACCCGGTCGCCGCCGTCGACCGCCTCGATCGCGGCGCACTCCTCGCGCACGTCGACGCCGTTCTTGGCCGCGTTGCGCAGCAGGATCTCGTCGAACTTCATGCGTTCGACCTGGTAGGCGTAGGACGTGGGGCCGGTCAGCTCGGGTGAGATGGCGAACAGGAAGTTCCACGGCTCGGGGTTGACACCCCAGCGGAAACTGCCGCCTCGCTTGACCATGAACCCGGCCTTCTCCATCTCCTCGTGGACGTCGAGGAGACGGCAGATGCCGTGCACGGTTGCGGGGAGTAGCGACTCACCGATCTGGTAGCGGGGGAAGTTCTCCTTCTCCAGCAGCACGACCCGGTGCCCGCGACGGGCCAGCAGGGTGGCGGCGGTCGACCCGGCGGGACCGCCGCCGACCACGACGACGTCGGCGCGCTCGCTCATCGCCCCTCCTCCTGCCGGTCGGCGAGGAGCTTCCACCAGTCGGCGACCGTGGGCCGCTCGGCGAGTTCGGCGAACGTGGTGTCGACGCCGGCCGCGCGCCAGCGCTCGACCAGGCTCATCACCCTGATGGAGTCGAGCCCCAGGTCAAGGAGGTTCTCATCGTCGGACAACTCCGCCGGTGGCTCGGCGAGGACGTCGACGACGTCCTCCCTGACCCGTTCGTAGCTCAGCGACATGCAACGACCGCCCATTCTCAGTCAGGGGACATTCCAGGCATGGCGGAACGCCCCCGCGGTGAGGGGTGGCCGCCATTGACTCGTACCGCTTTCTTAGGAAAGCCTTACCTAACTTCTTGGCGCACGGGGCGGATTGTCAAGAGGTGCGACGCGGTGAAGCAGATCACAACCGGGGCCGTTGACAGATAGCGCTGCGTATAGAAAGTTAGGTATGCCTTACCTAAGTTCGCAAGGAGTGAAGTGAATCGAGATCTCACCGGCGAGGTGGCGCTCGTGACCGGCGCGGCCCGCGGCATCGGCGCGGCGGTGGCGGCGGCCCTGGCCGGCGAGGGAGCCGTCGTGGCCGCGACCGACGTGTTACTCGGCCGGACTGAAGGTGACATCATGCATCTGACCTGCGACGTCACCGACGCGAATCAAGTCGAGGCGCTGGTCGGCCGGGTCGAGAGAGAGATCGGGCCGATCGGCATCCTGGTCAACACCGCGGGTGTGCTCCGCACCGGACCTGCGGCCGAGTTGACCGCCGACGACTGGAGAGCGGTTTTCCGGGTGAACACGGAGGGTGTCTTCCACGTCAGCAGCGCCGTCGCCCGGCGGATGATCCCCCGGCGGCGCGGCCGGATCGTCACCGTGGCCTCCAACGCCGGTGGCATCCCCCGGATGGGCATGTCGGCGTACGCGGCCTCCAAGGCGGCGGCCGCGATGTTCACCCGGTGTCTCGGCCTCGAACTGGCCGCCCACGGCATCCGGTGCAACGTCGTGTCCCCCGGTTCGACCGACACGGCGATGCAGGCCGGCCTCGACCGGGAGGCGGTGCTGCGCGGCGACCTGGCGAGCTTCCGCACCGGCATCCCGCTCGGCCGGATCGCCGACCCCGCGGACATCGCCGACGCGGTCGCCTTCCTGGTCTCCGACCGCGCCCGGCACATCACGATGCAGGACCTGTACGTGGACGGCGGCGCCACCCTGCGGGCCTGAGAGAAAGGCAGCCATGTCCATCGCATACGAGGCGATCGCCGCCCCCGAACTGCTGCGCGCCTACCGGCCCGGACTGTCGTCCCTGTTCTCCTCCCCCCAGCACACCCTGCTGGCCCAGGGCGTCACGTCGGTGGTCCCACCCGCCGGCACCCTGGAGGACCTCAGCGACCGGGTCAGCCACCGGCTGCGCGGCGGCGGCCTGGTCATCGGCGCGATCCCGTTCGACGACCCCGCCTCCGCCCACCTGGTGGTGCCCGCCCAGACCCGATGGGCCGACCCGTTCGTCACGGGGGACGTGCCCGCGGCGGCTCCGGCGGGCGAGTGGCGCATCACCCCGGTGCCCAGCCCGGCCGACCACGTCAAGGGGGTGCGGCGGGTGCTGGAACTGCTCGACCGGGGCGCCGTCGACAAGGTGGTGCTGGCCCGCTCGCTCGAACTGACCGGCACCGAAGCCGCCGACGTGGTGGAGATCGCCCGCCGCCTGGCCGCCCGCGACCCGCACGGCCACGTCTTCGCCATCAGCCTGCCGGGCGAGCAGACCCTGGTGGGCGCGAGCCCGGAACTGCTCGTCTCCCGGATCGGCCCGGCCGTGGTGGCCAATCCGCTGGCCGGTTCGGCCGCGCGCAGCGCCGACCCGGAGGAGGACCGCCGCCGCGCCGCCGCCCTGCTCTGCTCAGCCAAGGACCAGCGGGAACACGCGGTCGTGGTCGGCGCGGTCGCCGACGCGCTGGCGCCGTTCTGCCGGACCCTCAGCGTGCCGGCGGAGCCGTCGCTGATCTGCACCGCCACGATGTGGCACCTGTCGAGCCGGATCACCGGCCGACTCGCCGATCCCGCCACCACGTCGCTGGACCTGGCCGTCGCCCTGCATCCGACCCCGGCCGTCTGCGGCACCCCGACCGAGGCGGCCCGGGCGGTCATCGCCGACGTCGAGCCGTTCGACCGGGGCTTCTACACCGGCATGGTCGGCTGGAGCGACGATTCCGGCGACGGCGAGTGGGCGGTCACGATCCGCTGCGCCGTAGTGGGCGCCGAGCGGGTACGCCTGTTCGCCGGCGGCGGCCTGGTCGCCGGTTCGGTGCCGGAGCACGAACTGGCCGAGACGACCGCGAAGTTCCGCACCCTGCTGAACGCGCTGGGCCTGCGGACCGGCGACGCGAGCTGAGAGGAGAACCGTGTCCTTCGTCCCCTACCCCGCGGACTTCGCCGAGCGCTACCGAGCGGCCGGATACTGGCGCGGCGAGACGTTCGGCTCCCTGCTGCGCGAGCGCGCCGCCGCCTTCGGCGACCGGGTCGCCCTCGTCGGCGGCGCCGATCGGTGGACCTATAGCGAACTCGACGAACGCGCCGACCGCCTCGCCGCCGGCTTCGCCCGGCTGAGCATCGGCCCCGGCGACCGCGTGGTGGTGCAACTCCCCAACCGCCCCGCGTTCTACGAGGTGATCTTCGCGCTGTTCCGCGTGGGCGCGCTGCCGGTGTTCGCCCTGCCCGCCCACCGGTCGGCCGAGATCGGCTACTTCTGCGCGTTCACCGAGGCCAGCGCGTACGTGACGACCGACGTCCACGACGGCTTCGACCATCGTGAGCTGGCCGCCGTTCTGAAGGTTCCGTACGTGATCGTCGACGGCGACCCCGGCCCGTACATCCCCCTGGAGTCGCTGCGGGTCTCCGAACCCGTCACCGGCGTCCGTCCGCCCCGCCCCGGCGACGTGGCGTTCCTCCAGCTCTCCGGCGGCAGCACCGGGACCCCCAAACTGATCCCCCGCACCCACGACGACTACCTCTACAGCGTCCGGGGCAGCGCCGAGATCTGCGGGCTGGACGCGGACAGCGTCTACCTGTGCGCCCTGCCCGCCGCGCACAACTTCCCGCTCAGCTCCCCCGGCGTCCTCGGTGTCCTGTACGCCGGAGGCCACGCCGTCATGGCCCCACGCCCCACCCCCGACACCTGCTTCCCGCTGATCGAACGCGAAGGCGTGACGATCACCGCCCTGGTGCCCCCACTCGCGATCATCTGGGCCGAGGCCGCCACCCACGCCACCGCCGACCTGTCGAGCCTGCGCGTGCTCCAGGTCGGCGGCGCCACGTTCGCCGAGGAGGCCGCCCGCCGGGTCGGCCCGGCGCTCGGCTGCACTCTCCAGCAGGTCTTCGGCATGGCCGAGGGTCTGGTGAACTACACCCGCCTGGACGACCCCGCCGATCTCGTCGTCGGTACGCAGGGCCGTCCCATCTCCCCCGACGACGAGATCCTGATCGTGGACGACGACGATCGCCCGGTCGCCCCCGGCGACCCGGGCCACCTGCTGACGCGGGGGCCGTACACGATCCGGGGCTACTACCGCGCCGAGGAGCACAACCGGACCGCGTTCACCGGCGACGGCTTCTACCGCACCGGCGACATCGTGCGGCGGCTGGCCACCGGTCACCTGGTGGTCGTCGGCCGTGCCAAGGACCAGATCAACCGGGGCGGCGAGAAGATCTCCGCCAAGGAGGTGGAGAACCACCTCCTGGCCCACCCCACCGTCCTGGACACCTCGGTGGTGGCCGTCCCAGACGACTATCTGGGCGAACGCACCCGCGCCTACGTCGTCCCCCGTGACGGCGGGCCCGCCCCGACGGCGCCGGTGCTCCGCCGCTTCCTGCGGGAACGCGGGCTGGCCGCATACAAGATCCCCGATCAGTTCGCCTTCGTGGACACCCTGCCGACGACCGCCGTCGGCAAGATCAGCAAAGGGGACCTTCGGTCCCGGTAAGAGAGGACAGTCGTGGCCATCCCCGCCATCGCCCCCTACCCCATGCCCGGCCCGCAGGAGCTCCCCGCCAACAGGGTGACCTGGACCCCCGATCCGCAGCGGGCGCTGCTGCTCATCCACGACATGCAGAACTATTTCGTCGAGGCCTTCCCGCAGAACACCGCCCCGATCAGCGACGCCATCGCCCGCATCACCGAACTCCGCGAGACGGCTTGGCGGCTCGACGTGCCGGTCGTCTACTCCGCCCAGCCCGGCGGTCAGACGACGAGCCAGCGCGGCCTGCTCCAGGACTTCTGGGGCCCCGGCATCGGCCCCGGCCGCCACGGCCAGGACATCATCCCCGCTCTCACGCCCGGCCCGTCCGACATCCGGCTGGTGAAGTGGCGCTACAGCGCCTTCCACCGCACTGAGCTCCGCGACATCCTCACCAAAACGGGACGCGACCAGTTGATCGTGACCGGTGTGTACGCCCACATCGGCTGTCTGATGACGGTCTGCGAGGCCTTCATGGGCGACGTCCAGGCCTTCCTGGTCTCCGACGCGGTCGCCGACTTCTCCGCCGAGCACCACCGGATGGCCCTCAAGTACGCCGCCGACCGCTGCGCCACGGTCCTGCCGGCCCTCGAGATCATCGAGGCTCTGGCACGCTCGGACGACTCGACGCCGGCCTCCGAAGGACCCACACAAGATCACGAGCCGATCGCCATCGAATCGCCGTGAGTTCGGGCTGCGGGCACGGCATCCACGGCCCTGCGGACACGTTTGCCGTGCGAGGGCCGAACGCTCTCGCCGACCCCGGCAATGAGGACGGTCAGTGGCCATCGCGGTACCCGACGTATCAGGACCTGGTTGCCGCCGAGCGTAGGGCTCGGTAGAGCAGGCCGGGGTCGCCGAGGTGGTGGCGGAGGAGTTTTTCCAGGCCGCCGATCGGCACCAGGTTCTGTGGTGCTCGGGGGTCCTTGTAGTCGACTCCCGCGAGTGAGGGCAGTACCAGCGTGATCGCGTCGGCGAGGGCCGCGACCTCGGGGCCGGATAGGTCGGCTCCGGCCTCACAGCGCGCGATGCCCGCCCAGGGCGCTTGCGAGCGCACGGGCAATTTCACGTACCAGGCGTGGCGTTGCCAGCTGGTTCCCATTCGGAAGACCGGCGTGCGCTGCCCGCTGGTGAGGGCGGGCACCACGGCCGCCTGCGGTTTCGGCAGGTATGACGTGTGGTGCGTCTTGACGTACCCGACGGTTCTGGGCAGGTGGGTGCGTCCGCGCAGTGGACCGTCCACGAGCAGCAGGTCGTCCTCGCCCGATTCGGCGCGATAGTTGATCGCGAGAGTCACCTCAAGTTCGGTCAGGCGGCGCTGCAACGCCAGGGACAGGTCGTCCAATCCTCCGTCACCGCTCTGTTCCGCCTGGTAGACGGCAAGGTCGGTGGCCGCCTCCGGTGCGCTCGGCGCCGAGCTGAACAACGCCCGCCGCACCTCGACAGCGGCGAGCGACGCGGGCGTGTCACCCCCCGGGACACACCGCACGATCCCGGCCGCGTACGACGCCGCGATCCCGGCCGCCGGCATCTCCCCCGGCGCTCCGTCCACCCACACCCGCGCGTCGATCCTGCGCACCCCGTCAGCGATCAGCAGCACCTTGGGAGCCGCGGTTCCCGGCGCGGGCGTGATCGGCCGCCACTGATCGGCCGGAACCTCAACCTCCAGATCAAGCTCCGCCGAGCTCCCTTCAAGCTCAGCCATCGCCTCAACCGCGACCGCCGCCGCATACCCCGGATCCCACGGATCGACGGTGAACCCCGGCCGCCGCAAGGTAGTGCTCAACTGCCAGCCTTTCGAACAAGACCCAAACCAGGCCGATACGGGGTGGTGCTCATCTTGTGGTCCTTTGGACGTGGGAGCCGGTTTGGTCGCGGGTGATCTCGTAGCGTGTCGGGACGCGGTCGGCTAGGGCGGGGACGTGGGTGACGACGCCGATCATGCGTTCGTGGCTGGAGGCCAGGCGTTCCAGGGTGGTGGCGACGGTGTCGAGGGTGGCGGGGTCGAGGGTGCCGAAGCCTTCGTCGAGGAAGATCGAGTCGAGGCTGCGGGCGGCGGAGGCGGCCAGGCCCGCGACTTGGTCGGACAGGGCGAGTGCCAGGGCGAGGGCGGCCTGGAAGGTTTCACCGCCGGAGAGCGTCCGCGCGTTTCTCCGCAGACCGGCTTCGGCGTAGTCGACCACCTCGATCTCGCCTTTGCCGCCCAGAACCAGCTCGTACTGACCGTCGGAAAGGTCCCGGAGGGTGTCGGAGGCGGCGGCGACCAGCAGTTCCAGGGCTTCCGCGCACAACCAGCGCTCGAACTGGTTGGCCCGCAGCAGCAGGGACAGCTCGTGCGCGACCCTGGCCTCCTCGTCCCGGTCGGCCACCTCCTGGGCCAGCTGCCTGGCCCGCTCCCGAGCCTCCCGGATCCGCTCCAGCCTGCTCTCCGCCTGCGCCACCGTGGTGGCCAGCGCCTGCCCGATCCGCATCGGCGTGAAGTCCGGTGGCACCACGAGCTCATGCTCCCCAAGCCGGGCCACCAGCTCGGCCCGTTCCCCATCCCGAACGCGCAGGGCCTCGGCCAGCCGTTCCCCGCGTGCCCGTCCCGCCTCCCGTTCCGCCTCCGCCGCCTGGTCACGCCAGGCCAGCAGCGCCGCCCAGCCCCGATGGATGTCCGCCCGCTCCACCGGCGGCGGCCGGAACCCCGCCACCGTGTCCCGTGCCGCCTCCAGCTCCCGCCACGCCTGCTCGACCCTGCCGCGCAACCCCGCGGCGGCCCGTTCGGCCGCCGCGAGCGCCGCCCTCCCCTGCCGAGTCCGCTGCCGCGCGGCCGTCACCTGCCTGCCCGCTTCATCGAAAGCCTGAAGTTTGCGAGTGATCTCCCCCAACTCCACCCGCGCCATCTCACCGATCCTTGCGGCCTCCCCCGCACGAGCGGCCGCATCCCCGCGCGCGACCCTGCCCGCACCCAGAGGCCCATCCCCAGACGTGAGCCCACCCACAGGCCGGGACTCGTGCACAGGCATGGGCCCATCCACAGGCATCGGCCCGTCCCCCGGCCGGGGCTCATACGCAGGCCGGGGCTCGTGGGCTTTTGTGGTGACTTTTCGGGAGAGGTCGGATAGTTCGGTGGTTAGTTTGTTGGCGTGGCGGGTGAGGAGGTCTGCTTCCGCGGTTGCTCTGCCGTGGTGGGAGCGGGCGTCTTCGGCGTGTTTGCGGGCGGATCTGACGGTGCCCTCGGCGGTGCTGAGGCCTGCGAGGGCGGGGTGGTGCGGGAGTTCGGTCACTGGGCGGAGGCAGGTGGGGCAGGGTGCTCCTACGACGATGCTGTGGGCCACTTCGGCGCCGGCGTGTGCCGTTCGCAGGCGATCGCGTTCCTGCTCGGCGTCGGTCAGGGCGCGTTCAGCTGCCGTGGTTCGCTCGACGAGGGCGGGGAGTGTCGAGGTGGCCTGGTCCGCGTCGGCGCGTGCCTGGAGCGCCTGAGCGGCGACGCGTAGGTACTGTTCCAGCAGGCTGCCACGTTCTGTCAGCGCGGACCGGTCGCCCAGGTCGGCGAGGCTCCTGTCCGCGAGCTGTTCCGCCTCCTCCAGGGTGGTGACGGTGGTGGTCGCCGCTCCTACCGCCTCCTCGGCGGATCGCAGTCCCTCGGCCAGGCCGGGCACATCGCCGGGCATGGTCAGACGGGTCAGTGTGGCCAGGGCGCCCGCCGCGGTCCGCTGCTCCTCCTGGAGGCGGCGTACGGTCTCGTCGTGGGCGGTCAGGGCCGCCAGGTCGTCGCCGACGCGGGACGTCAGCTCTTTCAGGGCCGCCAGGCGGTCGGTCGCGGCGCGCTCGGCCGGTTCGTCGGCTCCGGACAGGCGGTTGAGTTCGTTGCGGGCGAAGGTGGCGTGCTGTTTGGCGGTGTCCTCCTCGCGGACCGCGCGCTGCCGGATCCGCTCGTAGACTTCGGCGTCCAGCAGCTGGACGAGGAGGTCTTGCCGGTCGCGGGGCTGGGCGTGCAGGAATTCGGCGAAGCGGCCCTGCGGGAGGACCACGCACTGGGTGAAGAACTTGTATTCGAGGCCGGTGATGCGCTGGACCTCAACGGTGACGTTCTCCCCTTCCGCGACCGCGTTCGTCACCTTGGCCAGCAGGTCGGTCATCGGCGAGGCGGGCGGCACGCCGGGATCCAGCTCGTCGAGCCTGGCCTCCTTGGTGCGGACACTGTTCTTGGCGTCCCGGAGCAACGTGCGCACGACACCGTGACGGCGGCCGGACACCTCGAAGACCAGAGCCACCCTGCCGGAGGTGGCCGAAGGGGCGAGCGCGTAGGCGACCACGTTCTCCTTGCCCCAGCGGGGGACGGTGCCGTACAGGGCGAAGCAGATGGCGTCGATCACGGTGCTCTTGCCGGAGCCCGTGGCGCCGACCAGGGCGAAATAGTCGACGTCGGCGAAGTCGACCTCGACCGGTTCGCGGAAGCTGCCGAAATTCTCCAGGTACAACCGAATCGGACGCATCAGCTCGTCACCTCGTCACGCGATCGGACCGGGCGGGTCAACTCGTCGCACAACCGAATCGCAGACATCAGCTCGTCACCCCGTCCTGCGGCCGGACCGGGCTCATCAACGCATCGCGCAGCCGAATCGCGCGCATCAGCCTCGTCACCTCGTCGTGCGGACGGATCTGGCGTGTCAACTCGTCACCTCGTCGTGTAGACGGTCGAAGAGGGCGGCTACGCGGGGATCGTCGCGGCCGGTGGCGCCGAGATAGTCGCGGAACAGGTCCCGCGGGCCGCGCGAGGCCGGGCCCGTGTCGCTGTCGCGCCGCCTCGCCTGAGTGGGCCGGAACTGTTCGTGAAGGTCGACCTGGAGGGCGCCGGGCAGGAGTTCGCGGACAATGTCGGCCAGGCCGGGGCGGGGTTTCTCGGCCACGATCACGCGAAGCCAGGTCTCGGTCAGGTCGGGCGCCATCGCCTCCAGTTCGCCGAGGGTGCCGGTCACGGTGGCCAGGGCGCGAGCCGAAGTGATCGAGACCTCGCGGACCACGGCGGGGCTGCCGGGTTCGACCGTGACCAGGAGCGCGCCGGGGGTGTTGCGTTCCTCGCCGAAGTCGACGGCGATCGGGGAGCCGCTGTACCAGATCGGGCAGGGGCCCGGCATCTGCTGGCGACGGTGCAGGTGACCCAGTGCGGCGTACTGGGTGGTGGACGGGAACGCGGTGGCCTCGAAGTAGTAGGAGAAGATCGATTGGGCCTCGCGTTCGCCGCCGCCGAAGCGGCCGCCGGGCAGGGTGCCGTGGGTGGTCACCAGGTTGACGGTGTCGGCGGTGAAATCGGCCGTCATCGCGGCGGCGAGCTGCCCGAATCGTTCGGCGTAGTCGCGGTTGTGCTCGGCGGCGGTGCCGGTCAGCGCCTCGGCGGCGCGGATCACGTGCCGGTGGGACAGGAACGGCAACACCGCCAGCCGTACCGGCTCACCGGAACGGGCCGTGAAGGTGATCACTCCGCCCCGGTCCGGGCGCCGGAATGTGCCCAGCACCTGGATGCCCAGCGCCCCGAGCACCGGCCGGTACACATCCAGCAGGTACGGATTGTCGTGGTTGCCCGCCAGGACCACCACCTGGCGGCCGTCCTCGCGTAGCGCCATCAGCGCGGGCATGACCAGGGCCTGCGCCTCCGGCGTGGGCGCCGAGGTGTCGAACACGTCCCCCGCCACGATGACCGCGTCAACATCCTCAGAGCGTGCGATTCCTACCAGTTCGCGCAGCACCGCCCGATGTTCGTCCAGCCGCGCACGCCCTTTGAGCACCTTGCCCACGTGCCAGTCGGCGGTGTGAAGGATCTTCATCGGACTCCTCGTGCTGCGAACTGATCGGCTGGAAGGGAGAAGACGACTGTCCTCACCCGTGGTAGCGGGCTCAAAACTCCTTCGAACCTCTGTGTCGCGGTCTGGCATCGGGGTCGCGGGTCGGGTCGCCGCCCTGCCGCGCCGACGATGAACAGCCTAGAAAGGCGGGATGTCATCTTCAGGAGCTTCGGCGGTTAAGCCCGCGAACGGGTCGGACAAGGCCGGACGGGATGGGGTATTGCTCGTGGGTGGCGGGTTGCCCGCTTCGGCCGGGCGGGTGGCCCAGGCGGGGAACGGGAACGAGATGGCGAGCGGGACGGGGATCTCGGGCTGGGCGACGAACATCGTGCCGGGTTTGGCGATGGTGGCGCGTTCCCTGGCGGTGGGGGGCAGCCAGCCGTACTCGGCGCGGGCGGCTTCGGCGGGGTCGAGGCGGCCGGCGACGCGGACGGCGCAGTTGGCGACGATTCGGCGTTCCACCTCGGAGGCGGTCTGCTGGGCGCCGATCAGGATGACGCCGAGGGATCGGCCGCGTTCGGCGACGTCCAGGAGGATCTCCTTGATCGGGGAGTCGCCTTCGCGTGGCGCGTACTTGTTGAGCTCGTCTAGGACGACGAACAGGAGCGGGCGTGCCGAACCCGTGCTCTCCTTGCGGGCGAACTCGCCGCGCAGGACGACGCCGACCACGAAACGTTGCGCCCGTTCGGGGAGATTGTGCAGGTCGACGATGGAGACCTGGGCGTCGGAGGTGGCGATCGTGTGCGGCCGGCCGGGTGGCAGGTCGCCCCGGACGATCGGGGACAACGATCTGATGGAGGTTCTGAGCCGTCTCAGGAAGGCGTTGATCGTGCCCAGCGGCATCGGGGCGCCGGTCCAGGCGACGCGGGTGCCCTCGTCGGTGAGGCGGTCGTCGATGAAGTCCACCAGATCCTGGTAGGTCCGGCAGATCGGGCCGTCTTCGAACCTGATCGCTCCCGAGTCTCCGGCGGGCTGGGCGGCGGCGCGCAACCGGGCCGCCATCTGGCCGATGAGCAGGCTGTATTGCGCGCGCTCGTCGTCGGCGTCCGCGAAGACGAAGCGCAGCAGTTCCTGCTCGACGAAGTCGGCCAGCGTCCAGTAGAACGCGCTCACGCCGCGGGTGCGCGCCGACACGTGCGGGACCGCGTTGGGGTCTCCCGGCCGTGGCGGCGCGAAGACGTGCACGCTCCGGAAGGGTCGTGCGGGCAAGCCCAGTCGCCCGTACTGATCTCTGGCCACGTCGTCCAGCCGGGTGTTGTCGTAGTCGAGGAACAGCAGATCCTCGCCCTTGACCGAGAAGATCAGCGCCTTGGTGTTGGCGGCCTCCGCCCCGAGCATCCCCGAATTGAAAATCGAGTACAGCAAGAACGTGGCGAATGACGTCTTCGTCGCCACACCGGAAACGCCCGAGATCGACACGTGCGCCCCGCGGGTCCCGTCCAGGAAGTCGAAGTTCACGAACGCCGGAAGCCCGTCCCGCCCGAGACCCATCGGCACCCGGCGTTCCATGACGTCGAAGTACAGCGCCTGGTCCCGCTCGGCCCCCTGCGCCCGATATGCCAGCGCTCCCGGCAGCGGCGGCACGAACACCTCCGGCTCGATCCGCGTCACCTTGACCTCGGCCACCTCCACGACCGCCGCCGGAAGGCTGCCCTCCGCGATCAGGAAGACGTCCGAGTCGAAAGCGGCTCCCTCGTGCCGCGCCTCGACCTTGGTCACGATCCCCGCCACCAGCACCGGCCCGTATCCCGGCACATCCCGCCGGGTCACCACGACATCGTCGAGCTGCACCACCTTCCCCGGCGCCAGCCCCACCCAGAACGACAGCGGCGAAGCCGACTGCGTCCCCAGCACCCGCCCGACCACATCAGCGGACACATCACCGCCAACCCCCGCGCGAACATCCCCGTCCACGTCCGAGCCGACTCCGTTGGCGGCTTCAATGGTCACGCTTCCCCCTCCCGTCACGGCACGGCTCACCCGTCCGCCCAGCACGACCGCAGCGTAGCGCCCCCCACTGACGTTCTGGGGCCCTCCCCAGCCAGCGGTTATACCGAGTCAGACCGGCGGGCGCTAAGAGGGATCATGGTTCCCGGACAGGAAGACGATGCCGCAGCAATACAAGAGCCGCGACGACCACAGTCTGCACTCCGAGATTCACCGTTCGCGGGCGTCGTGCGACGGCGCGCGGAGCGCGGCCAGGCCGGAGTCACGGTAGGTGTCGGCGGCGACGATCAGGGCGTGGGAGCTCATTCTTCGATTTCTCGCTGCCTGGCGATCCACTCCTCGATCAATCGGCGCTGGTCCCGGCGGGACAGGCCGGTCGCGTCGATGACCTGGCCGTTCAGCTCAAGCTTGACGCTGCGCCCGCGTCCGCGGGTGATCCACGCGGCCAGGACGTCCAGCAGTCCCGCCACGCCGGCGGACCCGGCGACGCTGACCCATACCTCGCCGATGACGTCCATCACCGGTCCTTTGGCTCCGGGAGGAGGGGGCACCGTGGGCATCGGGACGGTCTCGAAATCCAGTTGGCGTAGTTCGTCACGGAGTCGCCTGGCAACGCTCGTGAGCTCCTCGGCGTCGCTGTCTGCCCCGAGATCGAGGCGAATCCCAACCATCGTCTCCGTCATGGAACAAAGGTGGACTAAAAGCCCCAGGCGCAGCAAGGCGTACGGCACGGAAAGCTTGGCGTTCGGGCGTACCGAATCGCCTTGCGAGGACAGATCCGGATTCACCAACACACGAAATACAAGGGCTTGCCGCTCGCCCGCCAAGACTTCGACTGTCCCAGTCAGAATTCGATCGACAAAGGCCCTGCCGGCGAACGTCCGACCCGCCCGGTGGGACTCGGCTGCGCCGAGTGCCGGGCTCAGGTGGGCCAGGCGTCGGCGAGGAGTTGGCGGGTGTCGCGGAGAAGTTGTGGGAGGACCTTGGTCTGGCCGATCACCGGCATGAAGTTGGTGTCGCCGCCCCAGCGCGGGACGATGTGCTGGTGCAGATGCGCGGCGATCCCGGCTCCGGCCACAAGTCCGAGGTTCATTCCCACGTTGAATCCTTGCGCGCCGCTGGCTTTCCGGAGTGCGCTTAAGGCACGCTTGGTGAAATCTCCTAGTTCGGCCACTTCGGCGTCGTCCAGGTCGGTGTAGTCCGCGACATGCCGGTACGGGCAAATCATCAAATGGCCGGAGTTATAGGGATAAAGGTTCATTAGCGCGTATACCACCGACCCGCGGGCGATGATCAAGCCGTCCGCGTCGTCATGCTTCGGGATCTCGCAGAACGGGCAACCGTCGTCGGCGCCGGTTCCGGACGGCTTGTTCTCGCCCTTGATGTACGCCATCCGGTGGGGGGTCCAGAGTCGTCCGAAAGCGTCAGGTACGCCCGCCCCCTCCGGCAGCCCCGGGTCATCTGTCATATCGGTCAGCATATGACCCGGCCGTACTCGGACGGGCGGCCCCCCAATGTCAGCGATCCGTGCCCGGTTGGGACAACGTTCACCGAAGAGTACGGACAGCCCTCTGGAACCTCGACCGGCACGTGCAGCCTATCGGCGGACAAAGCTCCTGATCTTCCGGCAGAATTCCAGCCTGACTCACGAGGAGATGATCCACGTCAACGACCCCGGCTTGAAGGCCGAAGCTTGAGATGCGGCTCTTGCTGTATCGACTGGCTCCACGTTGACCAGACCAGCCATCACCATTGGAGGTGCAGCCAGATGGCTTCGTTGAACACAAGATCGCAGACCCGCCAGTGGATGCTTCCTCAGTCCGCTGCTCTGGAATCCGCGCCCGCAGAAAACGCTCACGGGGTGAGCACGGAACGGGGCTCGGACGTCGCCGATTACTCGGTGGCACCTGGTGTTCAACACGGTCGAGGGGAGATCGGGCAGTCGGCACCGGCTGTTCGGCGTCACCCCAAGGCGGGTTCACCCGTCGCGGGAGATCGGGGCGGTAACGCCCCCGTGGTGTTCGTCCTGGACAAGCATGGAACACCAGTTCAGCCCACCAGCCCAGCCCGAGCCAGGCGACTCCTGGACTCCGGCCGGGCCGTGGTGGCCCGCCACACCCCGTTCGTGATCCGGCTCAAAGATCGCATCATCGCCGAATCCACTGTTCAAGGAGTGCAGGTGGGAATCGACCCCGGCTCCAAGCACACCGGGATCGCGGTGTTCACCGGCGATGGCGCCACCCGTACCGGGAAGTACAGCGTCCGGCTTGATCACCGGGGCGGACTGATCCGCGACAGACTGGCCTCTCGTGCGAACTACCGGCGTCGGCGGCGCAGCGCGAACCTGCGTTACCGCGCCCCGCGTTTCGCCAACCGCGCCAAGCCGAAGGGGTGGCTCGCCCCGTCGCTGCGGCACCGGGTCGACACCACCATGTCGTGGGTGTCCCGCCTGACCCGGTGGGCTCCGGTCCGCGTGATCCATTTCGAACGGGTGTCCTTCGACACCCACGCCCTGAGCGCGGGCAGGCCGTTGGATGGCGTGGAATATCAGCAGGGCACTCTGGCGGGCTATGAGGTCCGCCAATACCTGCTGGAGAAATGGGGTCGCGCCTGCGTGTACTGCGGGAGGGAGAACCTGCCGCTGCAGGTCGACCATCTCCACCCCCGCGTCCGTGGCGGTTCCGATTGGGTCAGTAATCTCACGTTGGCGTGCCGACGGTGCAACCGGGCCAAGAACGCCACTCCGGTGGAGGAGTTCCTGCAAGACAGACCCGCGCTCCTGGCTCGGGTCGTGAAGAAAGCCAAGCTCCCGCTTCGCGATGCGGCAGCGGTCAACGCGACCCGCTGGGCGTTGTGGCGGGCGTTGGAGGCGACCGGGCTGCCCGTGGTCACCGGTTCGGGCGGGCGCACCAAATGGAACCGCTCCCGCACCGGCGCGCCGAAATCCCACACTCTGGACGCACTCCACGTCGGCGAACTCGACACCGTGACCGGCTGGCCCTCACAGGTCCTCCTGGTCAAGGCCACCGGGCGCGGCAGGTACTGCCGGACCCGCACCGACGCCTACGGCTTCCCCCGCCTACGACTGCCCAGGATCAAACAGGTTCGCGGCTTCGTCACCGGTGACCTGGTCCGGGCCAACGTACCGAAAGGCAAGAACGCCGGGGTCCACACGGGCCGGGTCGCGGTTCGCTCCACTGGCCGCTTCAACATCACCACCGTTCACGGCACCGTGCAGGGCATCAATCACCGCCACGTCCGACTGCTCCAACGAGCGGACGGCTACGGCTACACCACGACCAAGGAGAGCACCGTTGAAACCAGCTCAGGGTACGCGCGGGCCTCAGATGGTCTTCCCACTCCCGCTGCCGCCGCAGCGTGAACGCCAGAGTATCCACGGGAGAATTTGATGACCGAAATCGTGTCCTACGAGGAGACCGCCGGATCCGTCATCGACGAACCGGCCGAGGAAGCGCCAGCCGCCGAGGAAGCGCCAGCCGCCGAGGGAGCCGCGCACGTCGACGCCATCTCGGTGTCCGGGCTCAAGGGGAAGATCACCGTCGCGGACGAGGTGGTGGAGAAGGTCACCGCTCTGGCCGCCCTCCAGGTCCCGGGCGTGGCCGATCTGGGCGGCGACTTCGAGCGCGCCTTCGAATCGGTCCGCGACCGCATCGGCTTCGGCTCCAAGCGCGCCAACCAGGGCGTCAAGGCCGAAATCCAGGACGGCCTGGTCGCCATCGACATCACGATCGTGATCATCTACGGTCATGTGGTCATGGAGGTGGCCGCCGAAGTCCAGTCGAACGTGGCGACGTCGGTTGCCCAGATGCTCGGCATGGAGGTCGTCGAGGTCAACGTCACCGTCGACGACGTGCGCCTCCCCGGCGAGGAAACCGAACCCGAGCCCGCCTGATCTCACAAGAAGGTACGGCTCCTGGCTGATCGGGAGCCGTACCTTACCGAGCACGCCGATCTGGGGAAACGCGTCACCCAGCGTTATCGCGAACGCCGGATTCATCCCCGACTGTCCCGACCGAAACCGAGTCTGCGCCCCGATCACCTGCTGCGACTTGGGGTGACCTGCTATCGTTTGTCACGATAAGTAGCGGGAATGCTACATTCCGAAGTTTTGGGGGTGTGCAAGGTGTGCGCTCCAGCGGGGAAACAGGGGATGTCGCAATGACAATGCAGGACGAGCAGACGAAGATCATCCAGGGTGATGGGGCGGCCACGAGTGGCCGAGTTCTCATATTTCTTACTCCCAGGCTGTCCCGTCAGGACGCCTTCGCCCAGATCAAAAACTATCCGGCTTTGCCGATGAATCTCACTGACGCGTGGATTTCGTCGATCATCTCGTCGAACTGGCTTAACGGGCCGTTCTGGTTCTACTCCTACAACTCCAACACCTACAACAACGCGGCTCTCGTGCTGCACCCCACCGGCCTTATCACCGCCATCCCCGACAACGTGGACGCCCTGTGCGGGTTCATGGGGTACCTGGAGTAGCGGCTCCTGTCTGAGGTGCCCGGGCGGCGATGTGGTTGTCCGGGCAGGCTGGATTACTTCCCCTCGGGCTCCGCCCGTGCCCGCCGACGCGGTGGCTTCCCGGATATCCGAGAAGCCCTGTTCGACCAGAAGTCCGTCCGAAAAGCCGGACCGACTGAACACCACGCCGGAAGCCGTACCCGACCGAACCCCTAAACCAGGCGGCGTTCCACCGTGTCGACGATTTCCGCGATCGCGTCCTCGATGGGGACGCCGTTCTTCTGCTCGCCGCTGCGGTACCGGAACGAAACCGCCCCGGCGGCGATGTCCTCATCCCCCGCCAGCAGCATGTAAGGCACCTTCGACTTCTGCGCGTTGCGGATCTTCTTCTGCATGCGGTCCGCGGAAGCGTCCACCTCGACCCGGATGCCCTTCGCCTTCAACCGCTCCGCCACCTCCAGCAGATACGGCGCGTGCGCGTCCGCGATCGGAATCCCGATCACCTGCACCGGCGCGAGCCAAGCCGGGAAAGCCCCCGCGTAATGCTCGGTCAACACCCCAAAGAACCGCTCGATCGACCCGAACAACGCGCGGTGGATCATGACCGGCCGCTGCCGGGTCCCGTCCGCGGCGGAATACTCCAGGTCGAACCTCTCCGGCAGGTTGAAGTCGAGCTGGATGGTCGACATCTGCCAGGTCCGCCCGATCGCGTCCCGCGCCTGCACGGAGATCTTCGGCCCGTAGAAGGCCGCGCCACCGGGATCGAGCACAAGCTCCAGCTTCTCGGATTCTGCGACCTCGCGAAGCGTCTCCGTGGCCTCCGCCCAATCCTCATCAGTCCCGACGAACTTGACCGGATCCTTGGTCGAAAGCTCCAGGTAGAAGTCGTTAAGACCATAATCACGCAGCAGATCGAGCACGAAACGCAGCAGCGACTTCAGCTCGTCGCGCATCTGGTCACGCGTGCAGTAGATGTGCGCGTCGTCCTGCGTGAGCCCCCGCACCCGGGTCAGCCCGTGCACCACCCCGGACTTCTCATACCGATACACGGTCCCGAACTCGAACGTCCGCAACGGCAGTTCCCGATAGGACCGCCCGCGCGCCCGGAAGATCAGGTTGTGCATCGGGCAGTTCATCGGCTTGAGGTAGTACTTGGCGCCTTCGAGCTCCATGGGCGGGAACATCCCGTCCGCGTACCACTCCAGATGCCCAGAAGTCTTGTACAGATTGTCCTTCGTGATATGCGGCGTATTGACGAACGAGTACCCCGCCTCCTCGTGCTTGCGCCGCGAGTAATCCTCCATAACCCGCCGGATCGTCCCCCCCTTCGGGTGAAAGACCGGCAGCCCAGACCCCAACTCATCAGGGAAGGAGAACAGATCCAGCTCCGCCCCCAGCTTGCGGTGATCCCGCTTCTCCGCCTCAGCCAGGAACTCCAGGTATTCGTCCTGCTTCTCGCGCGACTCCCACGCCGTCCCGTAGATCCGCTGCAACTGCGGGTTCTTCTCACTCCCCCGCCAGTACGCACCCCCCGACCGCATCAACTTGAACGCCGGAATCACCCGGGTCGTCGGCAGATGCGGCCCCCGGCAGAGATCCTTCCAGCACAGCTCCCCGGTCTTGGCGTCCAGGTTGTCGTAGATGGTCAGCTCCCCGCCGCCCACCTCGACATTCGCCCCGTCCTCCCCGGACGCGCCACCCTTCAGCCCGATCAGCTCAAGCTTGTACGGCTCCGCCGCCAGCTCCTCCCGCGCCGCCGCGTCCGACACCGGCCGCCGCGCGAAACGCTGCCCCTGCTTGACGATCTCCCGCATGCGCTTCTCGACGCGCTTGAGATCATCCGGCGTGAACGGCTCCTTGACGTCGAAGTCGTAGTAGAACCCGTTCTCCACGGGCGGCCCGATCCCCAGCTTCGCCTCGGGAAAGAGCTCCTGCACGGCCTGCGCCATCACGTGCGCGGTGGAGTGCCGCAGGATCGCCCGCCCGTCGGCGCTGTCGATGGCGACCGGCTCGACGTCGTCCCCGTCGGCGACGACGGCCGCGAGGTCCTTCAGCTCGCCCCCGGCCCGCGCGGCGATCACCGTTCGCCCGTCGGCTTCGAGCAGCTCGCCATACGTCGTCCCCGCCGCCACCGCACGCTCGGCTCCGGCGAGGGTGAGGTGAATTTCGAGGGCGGCAGACACGATGACTCCTTCACGAGCTGAACACGATGAGAACATGCCGACTCTACCGGGCTCGGCGCACCTATTTCGCTCGCTTGTCGGGCGCGCCCAGGGCCAGCAGCTCGGCCAGCGTGCCGGCGAAGACGTCGAGGTCGATCGGGCTGCCCGCGTACTGGTGAATCGTCCAGGAGTCCCAGGGCGGCGGCACCACCGGACGCCCCATCGGGTGGCCTGGCGCGGTGATCCAGAGCGGGTACGTCTCCAGGCCCTCGCAGTGGCCCGCCATGGCGAAGTGGGCGTGCGTCCAGACCAGCGGGCGCAGGCCGCAGCGCCGGGCCACCTCGGCGCACCATCGGCGGCCGAACGCGGCGACCTGCTCGGCGGGGAGCGCGCCGTCGCGGGTGAACTCGACGGCGGCCAGGTCGCCGGGCGCGAGCCGTACCGTGTCCAGGAAGTGCCTGGCCTGGGCGAGCGGGTCGCCGTGCGGGTGGGCGACGTGGTAGGCGCCGCGGACCAGGCCGCTGCGGCCCATCGCGGCCCAGTTCTCGGCGAAGCGCGAGTCCACGACGCCGTCGCCCTCGGTCGCCCGCGCGAACGCGAATCCCATGTCGGTCTCGGCGTGCGCGGACCAGTCGACGGCGCCTTGCCAGTCCGAGACATCGATGCCCTGGATCACCGGTATGAGGGTAATGACCGCGCTAACGCGCCGCGAGCAGTTCGGTGAAGAGCTGCTCCCACCGCGGCATCACCGCCTCGGGCGAGTACATCCTGGCCGTCTCCAGGGCCGCCGCGCCGAGGCGTTCCCGCAGCTCGGCGTCGTCGGCGAGGCGGGCGATGGCGCGGGCCAGGCCGTCCACGTCCTCGGGCGGCACGAGCAGGCCGTTGACGCCGTCCACGATCACGTCGCCGGGCCCGGTCGGGCAGTCGAATCCGGCCACGGCGAGGCCGTGCGCCATGGCTTCGAGCATGACCATGGGCAGGCCCTCGAACCGGGAGCTGAGCGCGAAGACGGAGGCGTTGGCCAGCTCCTCGTCGAGCCGGGTGGTCCGGCCGCGCAGCCGTACCTGGCCGGGGATCTTGACCATGCGCCGGAGTTCCTGGAGTTTCTGGCCCTCGCCGTAGATGTCCAGGCGCCAGTCGGGGTGGCCCGGGGCGATCTGCTCAAAGGCGGGGATCAGCAGGTCGAAGCCCTTCTGCACGCGCAGCCGCCCGGCCGCGATCACCGTGGGGGCGGTGAGAGCGGAGCGCCTGCGGCCGGCTCCGGAGACCGCGTTGGGGATGTGCGCGGTCCGCACGCCGGGCGCGAGCCGCTGGTAGTCGCCCTGGTCGGTGCGGGTGAGCACGGCCACCATCCGCAGCCGCGGATACCAGCGGGCGATGGACTTGCGGACGGCTTCGTGGTGGGTGCGCAGGTTCATGTGCTCCTGCCCCACGGTGACCAGTCCGCGTGGCGCGTGCCGCGCCGCCATCAGGTTGAGGGCGGGCCTGGTGGTGACCAGCACGCCGCCGTCCAGGCCGGCGATGTACGCGGTGACCGCGCGTTCCACGTGCGGGGTGAAGTAGCGGGCGGCGAACTCCCCGAACGGGACGGCCTTGCCGCGCACCCGCCGCATCACCCGATCGCGGAAGGTGACCTCGGTGCGTCCGGCGCGCTCGTCCACCAGGGCGCTGAGCGTCACCCGGTGATCGATCCTGAACTGGGGCTCGTCGCGGCGGCGGACGACGCTGACCAGCTCGACGTCGTGCCCGAGCGCGGCCATGGCGTTGGCCTGCCCGATCACCGTCCTGATCGTCCCGCCCATCCCGTACGCGTGCAGCAGCAGGTAACGGATCTTCACGGGGTCACGTACCCCCAGCGCTCGCACATCGGGCGGAGCAGGTCGGGTATCTCGTCGGCGCCGGGCAGCTCCCGCCCGGCCTGGACCTCGCCGGAGCGGATCTTGTCCTTCCAGTCGCCGAGGCCCTTGGTGAGCACGCTCTGCTCGCCGTAGCGCAGCATCCCCGGCTCGTACGGAATGGCGAGATACTCGCAGATCTTCCGGACCTCGGCCTCGGGATCGGCGGTGAGATCCTCGTACCGCACGGTGAGACCGGTCAGCCCCTTGCGGGCCCGCTGCACCGCCTTCATGTAGCGCAGCGCGTCCTGCGCGGCCTCCTCCGGCGTACGTTTGGCCGGGTCGGCCTCATGCCAGGAGCGGGCGATCGAGACCGGATGCCGGAGCAGGAAGACATACCGGGCGTCCGGCCAGCAGGTCGAGATGCGCTCCCAGGCGAACGCGTTCGCGGGCGTCTTGTCGACGATGTGGCTCTTGCCGCTTCTGAGCAGTTCGCGGTGGAGGACCCGGTCCCACAGGAGGTGTTCGAGGTCGGCCTGGTTGTGGCCGAGCGCGTGCATGGCGCGTTCCGCGAGGGTGGTGCCGAAGTCCACCTTGAGGCGGCGGATGTGCAGCTCGTGCGGCGCGTGCAGCAGCGAGTGCGCGTTGAGCAGCGCGCGGAGCAGCGTGGACCCGGACCGGACCGGCGACATCACGAACACGGGCGCGCGGAGCAGCCGGTCGGTCCTGGGGTCGGCGGGGGGCCGGACCTCGACGGGCTCGGGAGCCTTGCCGGGCTCGGTTTCCCCGCCGACCTTGGCGATATGGAACCCGGTGAACTCCCCCAGCGCGGAGTTCACCTTCTGTTTCCAGTTCATGCAGGGGGACCCTAGGTGGTTATCCTGAGAATTCCCTGGGTCAATGCCCGCGATCAGGTGCCTTTATGCTGTGATCACGCTTCGGAGTCGCGCGATCGCGGCGGTTTCGGCCTCGAAGATGTTGGCCAGCCGTTCACTCAGGTCGGCGAACCTGTCGAGATCCACGACCGCCTTGTCGGCCGCCGCCCGGAGTTCCCAGAGCTCGCGCGAGGCGTCCGGGGAGGCGGCCCCCTCGGCGATGAGCGATTCCCGGATCTCCGCGGTCAGCTCGCGCAGCCGGCCGTACTCGGAATCGGGCAGGGCCGCCTCGGCGAGCCCGTGCCAGAGCCCGTGAATGCGCCGGAACTCCGTCGCCAGTTCGCCCAGCGGAAACCCAAGGATCGCGGCGGCCTCGTCCAGGCCGTCGGCGAACAGGTCGCGCAGGTTGCCGCCATCCTGTCCGACCGGCTCGATCCCCTCCCAGGTGGAGAGCATCGCCCCGGCCAGCCCGCGCCCGTCCGCGAACACCTTCGGCCAGCCTTTGGCGGCCTTGCCGTCCAGGATGGTACGGCTCCACTTGCGCCAGGCGGGCAGCGAGAACGAGTCGGAGGGCAGCGACAGGTGCTCGGCGCAGTCCCTGAGCCCGTCCCGCACCGCCTCGGGCAGCGTGAGCTCCCCCGGATACGGCACTACCAGCATGTTCTTGTACGAGCCGACTCTGGCCCTGGCCGCGTCCACCTTCTCCTGGGGCACGCGCAGCGGCGCGAGGTTGCGGTCGTCCAGGAAGACGCCGGTCTCGTCCCGCCGGTAGGCGATCACCGGATGGCCGCCGTAGCCGTCCAGCGAGGCGGGCGCGTTCCAGTAGCCGATCTGATACCGATCCGGCATGATCACGCACGCGCGGCCCGCGTCGAGTTCGGCCGTCAGCCGCTGCGAGGCGGCCTTCGCGCCGCCGGTGGTGTGCGCGTCGTGCTTGACGCCCAGCCGGGTGAGCGTCTTCTCCAGCCAGCGCTGCGGATACTGCCACTGGTTGCGGAAGCCGAGCGTGACGTGACGGCTGTCGTCGTGCTTGAACTCCCACAGGATGTAGCCGGCGCCGAGTCCGCCCCCGGCCACGAACACCAGCGGTTCGCTGACCTCGGCTCCGCCGTTGCGGAGGATGTTGGTGATCGCGGCGCTGTCGGGGTGCCGTCCCCCGTTCAACCGCCAGCCGCCGTCGACGGCGGGGCCGTCCTGGGCGCCGACCAGGTGCCGCCTGGCCGTGGTGTAGCTCTCGCCGGTTTTCGCCATCCGGGCCCGGATGCGGGCCTTGAGCTGCTTCTTGTCGGTCATCGCATGACTCCGCTCGCGGCACGCGCCGAACCCGGCCCACGCCCGCTATCCGGCTTGCCGCAAGGTCATGATGTCCGAGACCGCGTCTCCCGAGGCGCGTCGAGTCCCCTTTGCCTCCGCGTTCGGCGAGCCGCGTGGGTGCCCGCTGAGGAGGTTCGGCGCGAGAGTTCGCCGTCCCTCAGTGTAGGGGCACCCAAATCCCCGTGCCTACTGTCCCAGTAGGTCAATGGCAATCAGATAGGCCAACCCACCTATCATGGCCAGGATCATCAAGACCCCAATAAGCCGAGCCACGAACGCCCCCTAACTTGACCGGATATATACCTGTATACCCGACAAATCAGACAAAAGGGGCAGCGAACTGTAAAGTTCTGTGGTCAGGTTTTGGGGATCTGTACCGAAATCTCCCCGCCAAGGTGGAATCCGGTGGCCAGATCGAGGTCGTCGCCGCTCCAGAACCTGCCCGGGTCGTACCAGTTCGGCTTACGGCGGTCGGTCAGCAGCCCCATCTCCTCGTACGTCACCGCGACCACCTCCGCGCAGTACGCGCTCTCCAGCGCCATCTCGCGCGAACGCCGGGACGGCAGCCGCCCCCGGATCCACCGCCCCGCCAGCCGCGCCGTCGACGGGAACGGCGTCCCGTCCAGCCGGGCCACCGTCCGCAGCGCGGCGTCCTCCATCTCCCGCGTCGCCGGCGGTTCGAGCTGGCGCAACCAGCCGCGCTGGCCGTACCTGTTGGCCCAGACCAGCACCGCCTCGCGCAGGTCGTGCAGCTGCACGCCGCGCTGCCGGGTCCCCGACCACACGTCCGGGAGCGAGCGCCCCAGCTCCGCGTGCCACATCAGCGGCGGCAGGTCCTCGATCACCACCGACATGCCGACGTGGTTGACCGGACTGTTGGTCGTCATCTGAATGGCCCGGTCAGGCACGGAACGCCCCCGGAACACCCACACGTCCCCGGTCCTGGTCAGATTCAGGGCTTCGTCAAGACTGATCCCGCTCACACCGCTACCCTAAGCACATGCGCTGGTGGAAGATACTCGGCTTGGCCGCCTTCGCGGGCGTCGCCGCGACCGGAGTCGTCATCGCCCGAGGCGAGCGCCGCCGTCGTGCGTACACCCCCGACGAGATCCGCGCCAAACTCCGCGAACGCCACAGCGAGTCCCCCAGCGAGTCATCGCCTGAGTGACGTCCAACTCAGTGACGTCCAACGAAGGCGTTACCGAATTTGACCAGACATAGGGCATTCGTCCGGTTTTGGCGGGGAGTGGCTACTACGGAGGAAAAACCGGTTCATTCCGGATACGTACTCCTCCTCACCGCCGAAACACGGGGGACTGATCATGCAAGCACTGGTGTACAACGGCGCGCGTGATGTCGTCGTGACAGAGGTGCCCGACGCCCGGATCGAACGGCCGACGGACGTCCTGGTACGGATCACCACGACCGGCGTCTGCGGTTCCGACCTGCACATGTACGAAGGCCGCACGACCATGGAACCGGGCCGGGTGCTCGGCCACGAGAACCTCGGCGAGGTGGTCGAGATCGGCTCCGCCGTGGACCGGATCAGGGTGGGCGACATGGTCTGCCTGCCGTTCAACGTCGCCTGCGGCCACTGCAAGAACTGCGAGGCCGGGCTCACCGGCTTCTGCCTCACCCTCAACCCCGGAACCGCCGGAGCCGCGTACGGCTTCGCCGGCATGGGCCCGTTCAACGGCGGCCAGGCCGAACTCCTGCGCGTGCCGTACGGCGACTTCAACTGCCTGCGGCTGCCGGGCGACGCGAAGGAGAAGGAGAACGACTACGTGATGTTGTCGGACATCTTCCCGACCGGCTGGCACTGCACGGAACTGGCCGGACTGCGGCCCGGCGAGTCGGCCGTCGTGTACGGCGCGGGCCCGGTCGGCCTGATGTGCGCCTACTCGGCGTTGATCAAGGGCGCGAGCAAGGTCATGGTCGTCGACCGCCATCCCGACCGGCTGCGCCTGGCCGAGCAGATCGGCGCCATCCCGATCGACGACGCCAAGGGCTCGCCGGTGGAGCAGATCCTGGGCCTGACCGCCGGTGAGGGCGCCGACCGGGGCTGCGAGTGCGTCGGCTACCAGGCGCACGACCCCCAGGGCCGGGAACATCCCAACATGACCATGAACAACCTGGTCAGGTCGGTCCGCCCGACCGGCGGCATCGGCGTGATCGGCGTCTTCCTGCCGCAGGACCCGGGCGCGCCGGACGACAGCACCAGAAGGGGCGAGATCCCCTTCGACATGGGCCTGTTCTGGTTCAAGGGCCTGAAGATGGGCACCGGCCAGGCGAACGTCAAGGCCTACAACCGGCGGCTGCGCAACCTCATCCACACCGGCCGGGCCACACCGTCGTTCGTCATCTCGCACGAGCTGCCGCTGGAGCAGGCCCCGGAGGGCTACCGCCACTTCGACGCCCGCGACGAGGGCTGGACCAAGGTCGTCCTGCACCCGGACGGCCGGCACCGCTAATGTTCGCGCCCGCGTGGGCGCAGGGTGGCGCCGGGCAGGGCCGGGGCGCGCAGTCGCGGGCCGTCGAAGCCCGTGACCTCGCCGAAGCCCCGGCCCGCCTCCCAGTCCTCGCGGAACCTGGCGATGTCCTCATGGCTGCGGCCGACGAAGTTCCACCACATCACGATCTCCTCCTCGAACGGCTCGCCGCCGAGGAGCAGCAGGCGGGACGGCCGCAGCGCCCGGATGGAGAGCTCCTCCCGGCCCGCGCCCAGGTAGAGCAGGGGCCCGGGTTCCAGGGTGCCGCCCTCGATCTCGGCGGCTCCGGACAGGGTGATCACGGCGTGCTCGAAGTCGGCGCGCAGCGGGATGCTCAGGGACGAGGTCACCGTGATCTCCGCGCCCACCAGCGGTGTGTACGTCGTCGCGGGCGAGGTCATGCCCGCCAGCTGACCCATGATCACCGTTATCTCGGCCCCGTCCGGCCAGGTCAGGAGGGGCAGCGCCGCGTGATGCTCGAAATGCGGGGCGATGTCCCGGTCGGTCCCCGGGAGCGCCACCCACAGCTGCGCGCCGTGGATCCGGCCGTACGCGGATTCCTCCGAGTGCGCGATCCCGCGCCCCGAGGTCATCAGGTTCAGCTGGCCGGGCTTGATCAGCTGCTCGCTGCCCACCGAGTCGCGGTGCAGGACCTCGCCCTCGACCAGCCAGCTCACCGTCTGCAGCCCGGTGTGCGGATGCGGCGGCACCCGCATGTCCGCCTCCTCCGGCCCGTACGCGTCCAGGAAGCACCAGGCCCCGACCATGCGCCGCCCCCGGCTCGGCAGCGTCCGGGTGACCCGCAGCCCCCGTGGCCCGCCGAGCACCACGTCCCGGCCGGTCAGCAGCTCGAACGTCGGCCCTGGTGCCCCGTGCGTGCCGCAGACGGCCTCCCGGGGGTCTGGCTCAAGGTTGCTCATCCTCCGACTTTACGGGGGCCGCTAGGGTGGCGACCTCCTCCTCGATGCGCGCCGCGACGTCACCGTAGGCGGCGAGTTCGTGGCCGAGCTGCTCCAGCTCGGCGCCGCCGGCCATCAGCTGGGTGAGTTCGGCCACGGTGATGTCGTCCTTGCCGTACTCGCCGAGGCCGCGGCCGCGTTTGAGGAGCAGGAACCGATCGCCGACCGGGTAGGCGTGGTGCGGGTTGTGGGTGATGAAGATGACGCCGAGGCCGCGCTGCCGGGCCTGCATGATGTAGCGCAGCACCACCCCGGCCTGCTTGACCCCCAGCGCCGAGGTCGGCTCGTCCAGGATCAGGACCCGCGCGCCGAAGTGCACGGCCCGCGCGATGGCGACCGACTGGCGCTCGCCGCCCGACAGGGTGCCGACCGGCTGCTCGGGATCGCGGATGTCGATGCCCATGTCCAGGAGCTCGCGCCGGGTGGTCTCCTTGGCGCGGGCGATGTCGAGGCGCCGCAGCGGCCCCCAGCCCTTGGTGGGCTCCGCGCCGAGGAAGAAGTTCCGCCAGACCGGCATCAGCGGGACCATCGCCAGGTCCTGGTAGACGGTCGCGATCCCCCGGTCCAGCGCCTCGCGCGGGCTGTCGAGGCGGACCGGCGACCCGTCGATGAGGTACTCGCCGCTGTCATGCCGATGCGCGCCCGAAAGAATCTTGATAAATGTGGATTTGCCCGCGCCGTTGTCGCCCAGCACGCACGTCACCGTGCCCCCGCTGACCTGGGTGGAGACATCCGCGAGGGCGACGACGGACCCGAACTGCTTGCCGATGCCGCGAACCTCGAGCAAGGGACTCATTTCCCGGCCTCCTCCGCGTACCGGCGGACGAACTGGTTGGTGAGCACGGCCAGCAGCAACATCGCCCCCAGGAAGAACTTGAACCAGTCGGCGTCCCACCCGACGTACACGATGCCCTGGGAGACCATGCCGAAGATGAGCGCGCCGAGGGTGGCGCCGGCGGCGGAGCCGTACCCGCCGGTGAGCAGGCAGCCGCCGATGACGGCGGCGACGATGTAGATGAGCTCCTGGCCGATGCCGGAGTTGGCCTGGATGGAGGTGAGCCGCAGGATCGTCATCGTGCCGACCAGCCAGGCGGCCACGGCGGTGGTCACGAACAGGGTGATCTTCGTGCGGACCACGGGCACGCCCACGTTGCGGGCCGCCCGGACGTCGCCGCCGACGCTGAACACCCAGTTGCCGAAGGCGGTGCGGCGCAGCACGTACACGGCCAGGGCGGTCAGGCAGAGCCACCACAGGATCGAGACCCGGAAGGCGCCGCCGAACAGCGACACGGTGGACGCGAACACCATGGAGGCGCTGTGGTAGCCGGGCACGTCGGCGAGGCCGCGGATCAGGACCGTGCCGGTGATCAGCTTGGTGACCCCCAGGTTGAGGCCCTGCAGCATGAGGAAGCTCCCCAGCGTGATGATGAAACTGGGCAGGCCGGTCCGCATCACCAGATAGCCGTTGAGGAAGCCGACCGCCACCGCGAACACCAGCGACACGGCTATCGCGAGCCAGACGTTCCACCCGAGCCGCGTCGCCACCAGGCCGGTGACGATCGCGGTCGAACCGGTCATGACCCCCGTCGACAGGTCGAACTCGCCGCCGATCATCAGCAGGGCCACGGCGACGGCCATGATCCCCAGGGTGGAGGCCGGGTCCAGCCAGTTGGCGATCCCCGCCGGGCTCCGGAACACCTCCGACAGCGTGCCGAAGAAGGCGAACACGACGAGCGCGCCGACCAGCGCCCCGATCTCCGGCCGGGCCAGCACCTGGCGCGCCCGCCGGCGCTCCGGCGCGGCCACGCGCCGCACCGGAGCCTCCTGCCGCTCAGCCGGGCCGCCGTCCCCTTGGGTAAGAGTCACCGGGTGCCGGTCATCCGAGCCGCGTTCTCCTTGGCCGACCGTCACCGGGTGCCCTTGCCGGTGAGCTCGGCCACCTGGGCCGCGTTCTCCTTGGTCACGAACCCGGGCCCGGTCAGCACGGGGTGCCCGCCCCCGGCCACGTTGAGGTTGGTCTTGTAGAGGTTGAGCAGCACGATCGGCAGGTATCCCTGCAGGTACTGCTGCTGGTCGATGGCGAACAGGATCTCCCCCGCCTGCACCGACTTGATGACGTCGGCGTTGAGGTCGAAGGTGGCGACCTTGGCGGCCGAGCCCGCGCCCTTGACCGCGCCCACGGCGGCGGCGCCGACGGCCGGGTTCAGCGCCAGCACGCCGTTGACCGAGGGGTCGGCCTGCAGCTTGGACTGGATGGTGGACTGCGCCTCCTGCAGGTTGTTGATGTCCACCTGGAGGTTCTCCACCGAGCCGCCGAGCGTCTCCCCCGCACCCTTGCACCGCTGCTCAAGACCGACATTTCCCGCTTCGTGCACGACGCAGACGAGCTTGCCGACCCCCGCTTCCTTGAGCTTGGCGCCCGCGCCCTGCCCAGCCACCAGCTCGTCCTGCCCGACATGGGTGATCGCGCCGAACTCGACGGACTTGTCCTGCCCGGAGTTGATGGTGATCACCGGAATCCCGGCCTGCACGGCCCCCTCGATGGAGGCGCGCAGCGCGTCCGGGTTGGCCATCGAGACCACGATGCCGTTGACCTTCTTGTTCACCGCGGCGTCGATCAGCTGGGACTGCCGCTGCGGGTCGCCGTCGCCCTCGTAGGTGACGGTCACGCCGAGGTCGGTCCCGGCGGTCTCGGCCCCGTTCTTGACCACGTCCCAGAACGCGTCACCGACCCCGCCGTGGGTGACGACGGCGTAGGTGGCGGCACCGGCGGCCGGCGCGGCGGCGGTGGGGGCGGCAGGGGCGGTGGTCGCGGACCCGGACGGGCTCGCGGGGCTCGTGCAGGCGGCGACGGCCAGCACGCAGGCGAGCACCAACGGCTTCGGACGGAACATGGGGGTCTCCCTTCACCGGCTCAAATCCCCGATGTGATAGATGTTCTTGCCTTCCCCGAAGCCAGACATGTCAGGACTTTGTAATGACATACATTCGTTACGGAATACGAAACAGCCCCTGACGCCAGCGCGTCAGGGGCTGTTTCCGGAGCGGAGCGGGTCAGCTCACGGCGGCTCCGTTGACCGACAGGATGCGGTCCGACGGCGGGACCGCCGGGAAGGACCCGGTGTCCACGATGCCGTGCTCGAGGTAGGCGGCCTCGATCAGGGCGTGCGCGTTGGCCTCCAGCTTCCACAGCGACCGGTACTCGCGGGCGGTGTCCACCGGGATCCCGGTCTCGCGCGCGATGTCGGCCGCCCGCGGCACCCACTTGTTCTCGATCTGCGCGTCCCAGTACGCCCGCGCCGTGCGGATCATGGTCGCCCGCTGCATGGTGTCCACCGGCGTCTCCTGCCGGGACTCGCGGCGCTCGTCCTCGTCGTCGGGCGCCATCAGGGCCAGCATCGGCGGCGGCGCCTCCGGCTCCCACGGCACCGGCGGGTGCAGGTCGATGAGGGCGGTGGTGTTGTAGAGGGCGCCGATCTGGGACAGCAGCGCCTCCTGGCGGGCCTGGTCGATGGCCAGCCCGGTGTGCTCCACCGCCTGGTCCATGGCCCGGTCCAGCTTGGTGAGGGCCGCCCGCATGCGGCGGTCGGAGGCGCCGGCGGCGCGCAGCGCCCGGGCCCGCTTGGCGGCCAGCGCCACCCGGGTCAGGCGGCGGTGCGCGTCGACCTCGGAGGCGGTGCGGTCGCTGGCCTCGGCCAGGCCGAGCCGGACCATGACCCGCTCCGGGGTGAGGCGCCAGTGGATACGGGAGCTCCCGGTGAGGCGCACCCGTTCGATGGCCATGCCGCGCTCCCAGAGCCAGGCGGCGACCAGCGGCGCGGCCAGCCGGAACAGGGCCTCGGGCAGGCTGCGCGCGTCCATGCTGGACAGCACGGCGGAAAGCCCGGTCAGCGCCCACACGGCGATGCCGTCGATGCCGGCGGAGTAGTTCTCGCGCATGTTGCGGCGCGCCCGCACGGCGCTGGTGATGACCGCGACCTCGATGAACGCGAACAGCAGCAGCCGGAGCGGTCCATCGAAGCCCAGCACGTCGCCGGAGAAGCGCCACATGCCCTGGGCGGACACGCCGGTGGCGATGCTGGCGGCGACGATGGTGAGGATGTCCTCGGCCGGGCGGACGGCCACGTAGTCACGGATGAACCGGGAGCAGGCCCGGTAGAGGGCGCGCAGCGCGAACAGGGCGATGAATATGGCGACCAGTGCGAATACGCCGAGGATGGCCGCTCCGACGGGATTGGCAGACACGAAGGCGGTGAGTTGATCTAAAGGTGGCATCAGTCCGTCATTCCTCGATGTCCGACGGGATATCGACGCGATCATTCCAGAATGTCGACGAAACCGCGCGCGAAACTCCCGGGACACGTGGGAATTCAGAGGTTCCGGCCCGCAAGCCGGGGTTCCAGCTATGCGGGGCGAGCCGCGCTAATCGGGTTTCCCCTGGGCCGAATCGATGCTAGATCTCGTCTTGTGCTGCTGCCGCCCCCCGAAGGAGCACCGAATTGGACGCCACCGTTCCGAATGACCCAGGCGACCCCGCCGACCTGGTCAAAGGAGCGGCGTGCGGGGACACGTCCTCGTGGAACGTTCTGGTGGCGCGATTCAGCGGCCTCATCTGGGCGGTCACCGGGGGTTTCGGCCTGGCCCATGACGACCGCTCCGACGTCTGCCAGACCACCTGGCTGAAGCTGGCCGAGCAACTCGACCGGATCGAGCATCCGGAGCGCATCGGCGGCTGGCTGGCCACCACCGCCAGGCGGGAGGCGATCCGGCTGGCCAGGGCCAGGCAGCGGGTCACCCCCACGGCCGACGCGTTCGTCTTCGACCTGCGTCCCGACGAGCGCTCCCCCGAACGCGCGCTCCTGGAGGCCGAGCAGGGGGTCCTGGACGCGGCCCGGATGCGGCGGCTGCTGCGCGCCTTCGAGCAGCTGTCGGTGCGCTGCCGCCGCCTGCTGCGGGTGCAGCTGGCCAGCCCGCCGCCCAGCTACGCCGAGGTGGCCGCCGGTCTGGACATGCCGATCGGCAGCATCGGCCCGACCCGGGCCAGGTGCCTGAAGACGCTGCGTGCCAAGCTGGGGCCGGACAGTGATGAAGAGCAAGCCTGAATCCCATGTATCAGGGGGCTTCCGCTGCGCTCCTACAGAGTGTGACGATCCTCGCTGACCTGAGGGAAACCCTCGTCGGGCGCGCCGCGGAGCGGGCCGCGCTGGCGGCCCAGCTCGATCTCGCCCGTTCGGGCAGCCCGCGCCTGGTCCTCGTCGAGGGCCCGTGCGGGATGGGCAAGACCGCGCTGGTGCGGTGCGCGCTCGCCGAGGCCCCCGACTTCCGCGTGCTCCCGGCCAGTGGTGAGGAGATGGAGACCGCCCTGCCGTACGGGGTGGTCGGGCAGCTGCTCGCGCTGGCCGGGCGGTCGGGTCCAGGGCCGGACGGTGGCCCGGTCCTGGTCGGCGGGGTGCTGCTCGAGCTCCTCGGCGAGCTGCAGGAGCACGGCCCGGTGGCGATCGTGGTCGACGACGCGCACTGGGCCGACGCCGCGTCGCTGCACGCGCTCACCTTCGCGCTGCGCCGCCTGCGCGCCGACCGGGTGCTGGTGGTCGTGGTCACCCGCGACCAGTCCGACGCCCGCCTGCCCGAGGGCCTGCGCCGCCTGCTGGCCGACGCCGTACGGCTCTCGCTGACCGGCCTGAGCGTGGCCGAGCTGGGCGACCTGGCCGGGCGCAGCGGGCTGACGCTGGGCGCCGCCGCGCTGGCCCGGCTGCGCTCGCACACCGGCGGCAATCCGTTCTACGCCGGGGCGCTGCTCCGGCAGGCCCCGGCCGAGGTGCTGGCCGATCCGCTGGGCTGGCTGCCCGCCCCCCGGCCGTACGCGGGCGACGTGGCCGACCGGCTGGCCCGGCTCGGCGGCGAGACCCGCGCCCTGGTGGAGGCGGCCGGCGTGCTTGGCGAGTCGTGCCCGCTCTGGCAGGCCGAGCGGCTGGCCGGGGTCGCGGACGGGATCACGCTGCTGGACGAGGCCGTCGACCTGGACCTGCTGGCGCACCGGTTCGCCGCCGGGGAGCTGGTGGTGGCGTTCCCGCACCCGCTCACCCGGGCGGCCGTCTACCAGGGCCTGCGCCCGCGGGACCGGACCCGGCTGCACCGGGACGCGGCCAAGCTGGTGGCCGACGGGGCGACCCGGCTGCGGCACCGCATGCGGGCGGTGCTGCGGGCCGACGACGGCCTGGCGGCCGAGATGGCGGAAATGGCGCGGGAGCAGGCGACGGACGGGCTGTGGGAGAGCGCCGCCGACCATCTGGCCTGCGCGGCGCAGCTGTCCACCTCGCGCCGGGAGCGGGCGCTGTGCCACGCGGAGGCGGTGCACGCGCTGCTCCAGTCGGGCCAGGTGGAGCGGGCGTCGGAGATCGCGGCGGGGCCGATCGCGCTGCCGGCCGCGCGGGCGTTCGTGTCGGGGGCGCTGGAGCAGGTCACCGGGGACACTGGGCGGGCGCTGACGCTGCTGGAGGCCGCATGGCGGCACTGCGTGCCGGCCGAGGAGCCCGTCCTGGCCCGGCGGATCGCGAGTTCGCTGTCGCTGCTGCACCTGGTGCACGATCAGGCTCAGTCGGCGCTGACCTGGTCGCGGCGGGCGCTGGCCTTCTCGGCTCCCGGCGCCGACCTGCTGCGCTATTTCCACGCGGTCAGCGCGTTCCTGGCCGGGCAGAGCGAGGATCTGGGCGAGCTGCCGGATCCGGCGATCGCGACCGGCGAGGAGCGGGACAGGCTGATCGCCAGGGGCGCGATCAGGACCTGGTGCGGCGACCTGGCGGGCGCGCACGCCGACCTGGCCGGGGTGGCGGCCGGGGCGGGGCCGACCGACGTGCCGGCGCGGCTGCTGGTCACCGCGCTGCTGGCGCAGGTGGAGGTGCGGCTCGGGCGGTGGGACGACGCGCTCGCGCACGGCACGCTGGTGGTGTCGCTGGAGGAGGACTGCGGGCAGTACTGGCTGACGCCGTATGTGAACGCGCTGCTGGTGTGGCCGCTGGCGGCGCGCGGCGAGTTCGAGCGGGCGGAGGCCCGGTTGCGGGACGTCAGGACGCCGAGCGTGGCGGCGGGCGGGTATCTGGCGACCGCGGCGGCGTTCCTGGCCGCCGCGCGGGGGGATCCGGAGGGGGTGATCTCCGTGCTGTGGCCGCTGACGCGGATCAGGCACGCGTCGGGGATCTCCGAGCCGGGGGTGCTGCCGTGGCCGGATCTGCTGGTGGAGGCGCTGGTGGCGGTGGGGCGGCTGGCGGAGGCTCAGGCCGTACACGATCGGTACGCGGAACGGGCGGCGGCGCGGCAGCGGCGGCCGGCGGCACAGGCGCTGGCGCGGGCGCGGGC
>NZ_BLAF01000024.1 GCF_009687885.1 Acrocarpospora pleiomorpha | reverse complement strand
CCCCAACTCCGACCCCCACGCCTACCCCAACTCCAACGCCCACTCCCACACCAACCCCCACCCCAACGAACGGCCCATGCAGCGCCACCTATCGCGTCATTTCACAATGGCCAGGCGGCTTCCAAGGCGAGGTGACGGTACGCGCCGCCAACGCACCGATCAACGCATGGACCGTCCGGTGGGCCTTCGCCAACGGCCAGACGATCACACAAATCTGGAGCGGCACCGCAGCCACGACGGGCGCCAACATCGCGGTGAGAAACGTCTCCTACAACGGCTCCGTACCCGCGAACGGCACCACCATGTTCGGCTTCCTCGGTAGCTGGAACGGCAGCACCAACGCGCTTCCAACCTCAGTCACCTGCACCAGCCCTTAAGCCGAGCAGCCGGGAGGCGCTCCCCCTCCCGGCTCAGTACAGCCCGACGACGAAGAAAAGGCCAGATGTGGCGGGCCAGAAGCACTACCGACCCGATGAATCGACGGCACGCGCGTAGTGCGAGTTGACCGCAGGCTGCCCCGTGTAGTTCGGCCCTGCCTGGTCGTCTGAGCCCACGAAGGTGTACGGCATGCGGATCTCTCGCCATCCGCGGCAGCTGATCCGCTTATTTCGGGAGTCGTAGCTCAGACCTTCGGCGCGGAGCGTTCTGACCAGAGGTGGTCCAGCCGGAGACCCGTCCTCGCGGCGGATGCTGCGGGCGTCGAAGTTGGCGACGAACAGACCGTCCGGGGCCAGCCACCGCGCCGCGTTGGCGATCACGCCGAGCTTGTCGCCGACGTAGTGCAGCCCGTGCACACTTGTGATCAGGTCGAACGTGCCCTCAGGCTCCCACGTCGCGACCGACGCCGTGAGCAGCCGAACTCGGGGTGGGCGCGGCGGACCCGCGAAGAAATCGACCAAGTCCACACCGGTGATCTCAATCTCGGACGGAAAGCTCGCCGCAGTCTCGAAGAGCGCGTTGGCTGTGCCGCAGCACAGGTCCAACCACCGCACCGGCGTTCCCGAAGCGGCGCGGGAACTGAGGAACTCGATGACGTTCAGGCCTAGCTCGCGGTTGTAACCGGGCAGGCGGCGCTCCCGGTTCATCGCGCAGTTGGCCGCGACCGAGGAGCGTTCGAGCGCATCCTGATCGAGGAGTCTCACCACTGTCTCCCAGACGGGAACCCGATGACCGGGAAGCACACTGCTGGCGCCGTGTGCTTCCCTGCGGTCTCAGAGTTTGTACAGCTTGTGGAACGGTGTCGTGATTCGTTCTTGCTGTGATCCAAAATCGACCAGCACGGCGATCTCATCTTCTACACCGATGACGACGCCGAGGCCGTACCGATCATGGGTCACCTGGTCGTTCACGCTGAACCGCTCGACGGGCGGCGCGGGACGCGGGCGCTTGAAGGGACTTGTGGGCAGGTGACGACGGGGTTCACTGGCTGGCTTCATCCCTACCAGTATGTGCCTCTGGGGATAGCTTTCGTGACAAAACACAACAAACCATGTTGCGGTTCAGCTCCAAGTCATGTTGATCTCACCCTGGAAGTTGACGTATCCGCCACGTTCGAACGCCTGAGCCATCGGGACGTTGCCGACATCGGTGGACGCCCGGATCCGGGGCACGTCCTGTGCGGCGAGGATCCGCGTCCCTTCAGCGAGGAGATCGTCGATGTAGCCGTTCCCCCGGTGCGCGGGAAGCACGCCGATGTACGCGATGATCGGGTTGTAGCTGTTCCACGTCGGAATGACGAATCCGACGGGTTCGCCGCCGGGCGTCGTGGCGATCCGCCACCAATCCCGTGGGCCCTTGTAGTCCATCAGTTCGCCGTCGTACTGCTCGGCCGCCACCTGGGCGGCCGGACTCCGGTCCAGGTCAGCACGGCTGTGCGCATCGAGGGTGCCGTCCAGGACCGCGGTCATCAGGTCGACGAACTCCTCCCGGTCGCCGACCGGTCGGAATTTCAGGCGCCCGCTCGGCTTGGGAATCGGCGTCCCAGGGCGCCACTCCAGCCGCAGCCGCTCGACGAGCAGCCGGGCGCCAACCCGTTCGAGTACGGCCATCCGGTCTTCGACGGCACGCCTGGACGTGCTGTCGTCACGCCAGCCCGGAGGGACGTACCGGCTGTATTCAGGCGGGACAGCGCCAGCTGGCAGGGTCGCGGCCATCGCGGTCTCCAGCAGCCGGACGCCGGTGTCGAGACGCTCGGCGTCGTCGAGATCGAAGGTGTCCAACAGGAACGGCGGATCGTCCTTACGCCGCGCCCACCAGGCCAGCCTGGCGACAAGGCGATCTCCCCGCAGCGCGATCCACATCCATTCAGGCCGCCGCCGGCCCGAATCGAGGTCGTCCGCCAGCTCGTCATTGAGCACGTACGGCAGGCGGCAGAAAAGTTCGAGTTCTTCGCGCCCAACAATCGGGCGCATGGTCAGGTCGTTCTGGGTCAAGGCACTTTCCTTTGGCAGGTGTGCCCGCTCGCCCCAGGGTCAGCTCTCGGCCGCACCCCAGGAAGGAACTGGCACGACGGTCGTGGCACGCATCGGCTCATCCCTCCTCTCGTTGTTCGGACGAGACGTTCTATCGAACCTGCCGCCAGGTGCGCAAACCCTTTTCGCTGCTGCCCGACAAATGGACGGCGAGACCTTCGCCGCGCACGGACCGGAGTTGGTCACTGCTCAGCTGTCGTTCGCGCCGTCCAGCAGAGGAGCAAGGAATCGAAGGTGAGGACGGCCTGCCGCGGGTACCGTGATCTCAGTCCGGACCCGGTAGACGCGCTCGATCCATTCCTCGGTCAGGACGTGCTCGGGAGGACCGGCGGCGATCAATCGGCCGGACTCGAGCAGCAGCAGGTGATCGCAGTATTGGGCGGCGAGGTTGAGATCGTGCAGCGCGGCCACCACCGTGGCCGGGATCGAGGCCACCATGGTCAGCAGAGCGAGCTGGTGGGTGATGTCGAGGTGGTTGGTCGGCTCGTCCAGCAGCAGCTCTGACGGCTCCTGCGCCAGTGCGCGGGCGATGTTCACCCGCTGGCGCTCGCCGCCGGAAAGTGTGGACCAGCGGCGGCGCTCCAGCCCAGCCATGCCGCAACTGGCCAGAACCCGGCGCGCCTGCGCCAGGTCGGCATCGCCGGGCCCGGCGAGCGGTCCGCGGTGCGGGATCCGGCCGAGCAGCACCACATCCAGGACGGTCATCTCCACCTCGGTGTTCACCTCCTGGGCAACGACCGCGAGACGGCGGGAGACAGCGCGCCGGGGCAACCCGTCCAGGTCCCGCCCATCGAGCAGGACGAGGCCGCCCCGCGGCCGCAGCAGCCCGGCGAGCAGCCGCAGCAGGGTGGACTTGCCCGAGCCGTTCGGCCCGATCAGTCCGGTCAGGCCACCGGCCGGTATGGCGACGGTAACCCCATCCAAGATGGGACGCCCGTCCGCGGACCAGGCCACGTCATGCGCGCTCAGGCTCATCCCGCCGGGTCCCTCCGTCGCCACATGATGACCGCGAATACCGGCACGCCGGTCAGCGCCGTCAGCACGCCGACCGGAATCTCCCGCGGGGTGAACGCGGTGCGGGCGACAGTGTCCGCACCCAGGAGCAAGATGCCGCCGTACAAGGCACAGGCTGGCAGCAACCGACGATGACGGCTGCCGACCAGAGCGCGTACGGCATGCGGGACGACCAGGCCGACGAATCCGATCGCGCCGCTGGCCGATACCACGACGGCCGTCGTGAGCGCGGTGGCGACGAACAACGCCAGTTCGGTCCTGGCGGGGGCGATGCCGAGTGACGCGGCGGCCTCCCTGCCGAAGGCGAAGGCGTCGAGCGCCGGGGACGCCGCCCAGCACCAGAGCACGCCGGCCGCGGTGACCAAGGCGCACAGGGCCACACCCGTCCAGGTGGCCGACGCCAGCGAGCCCAGCAACCAGAAGGTCACCCCGCGCGTGCTCTGCGCGTCGCCGGCCCAGATGACGATCAGGCTCGTCAACGCGCTGAACATCTGGGACACCACGACTCCGGCCAGCACAATCCAGACCGAGCCGCCCGATCTCATGCGGATCACGGCGAGGACGCAGCAGAAGGCGAGCAGGCTACCGGCGAAGGCACCCGCCGACAGGGCCGCGGCGCCGCTCCAGACCCCGAGCACCAGCACCAGCACCGCACCGGTGGACGCGCCGGAGGAGACGCCGAGCAGGTAGGGATCGGCCAGCGGGTTGCGGGTCAGGGCCTGCAACACCGCCCCGCACACCGCCAGCCCGCCACCTACCAGTACGGCCAGCAACACCCTGGGCAGGCGCAGCTCCCAGATGATCCCGTCGTCGAGTGCCGGGAGCGGCTCCACGGGCACGCCGACGTGCACCGCGATCGTTCGCAGGACGTCGCCGGACGAGAGCCCGGCGGCACCGACGATCGAAGCCACCACGATCGCCACCGGCAGGATCAGCGACCCCGAAACGATGGTGAGCGTGGCGCGAGGCCAGCGTGAGGGAACGGGGGTCCCCTGATCGGGGGCGGAGCGTGTCGCCGTCGTCATCGTCTGGCGAAGACGACGTAGTCGTCGAGGTACTGCCATACGGTGCCGACCTCGGCGAAGCCGGCGGTGCGCAGCGCGGCCAAGTGGAACTCCAGGGGGGCCAGGGGCTGAGGCGGCCGATCCGCGAAGCGGCGCTCGCGTTCGGGGAGCCGCTCGGCCAACTCGGGAATCTCCGCGGCCATGGCCCACCATTGATCCCAAGTCGGGACGCCCGCCGCGAAGGCGGAACCCTGCACCTGCGCGTCGTGGCCGGCGGAGATCTCGCGCAGGGTGGGCAGATGCGGCTCGAACCGGAGGTGATCGGCGTTGAGCAGGAGAGCGCCCGGCGGCAGGATGCCCGCCAGTTCGGTGTAGACACCCAGCAACTGTCCTGGCGAGAGCCAGTGCAATGCCGTCGAGGTCAGCACGGCGTCGAACCGCCATGGCCTGAACGCGTCCGCCCACCCCGGTGTGGCGAGGTCGGCGTCGATCACTTCCGACCGGGTGCCGTACTCGGCGAGGGCCGTTTCGGCGAGCCGGGCGAGCACGGGGTCGTAGTCGGTCGCGACCACGCGGGAGCCGGGCAGCCGCGCGAGCACACGGTCGGAGATCGAGCCAGGACCGCAGGCCAGATCCAGCACGGTGAGCGTCTCCGGGGAGTGCAGGCGAAGGATTTCGAGCATGACGAGAAAGCGGTTCTCACGGTGCGCCACATAGGCGCTCTGCTGCTGTTCCCACCGGTCCAGCAGGTCGCGGGCAGTGAGGGAGGTATCGGAAATGGTCATGATGTCTCCTGCCAATGGTGGTTCAGCCGTACAGGCGGGCCAGTCCCTGGCCGACCTGCTCGATCGCGCTGACGCTGCGGATGGATGGGTCCAGCGATGACGCGGGGACGACGATGAACCGGTTTTCCTTGACCGCGGTGAGCTGGGAAGCGACGGGGTCGTTCCGGAGGAAGTCCTTCTTGGCCTGCGCGCTGTCACCGTCGCCGCCCCGGGTGAGGTCAGCCAGCACGATCACGTCTGGATCACGTGTCGCGATCTCCTCCCAGCTGCCTTCCGCCCACTGCCGGGAGATGTCGGCGAAGGCATTGCGCACCTTCAGCAACTCGCTGAAGGTGCCCGGCAAGCCTGTGTCGCCGGCGATGATCGGCGTTTTGGTGCCGGAGTAGTACCACATGACACTCGCGTCCAGGTTCGCGGGCGCCGAGCGCTTCGCCTCCTCCAGTCGTCGGCGCAGCTCAGCGACCACGGTCTGTCCCCGGTCCTGAACACCGAAGATCCTGGCGATTTCCTCGATCTCGGTGTACAGCGCCTCGATCTCCGCGGACGGCGGGATCAGTGCGGGGTCCTCGCAGTCGTTGGACGACAGGTAGGCGGGAACGCCCAGCTTGGCGAGGCCGTCCCGAGGCCCTGCCGCTTCAGGTGCGTAGGCTGAGGCGCGCATGGAGTAGACGAAGTCCGGCCTGCTGGATAGCAGCGCCTCCCGGCCGGGGTACTGCTTGGCGAGCACCGGGACCCGCGCGTAGGCCTCCTTGAGTTCCGGCAGCACCGGGTCGGTCTGGTACGCCGTGCCGACCATCTGCCCTCCCAGCCCGAGAGTCAGCATGATCTCCGTCGCGTTTTGCTCCATGGCAACGGCTCGCCGGGGGGAGGAGGTGACCTGCAGGGGGAGGGCACAGCTCTTCAGCCGCACTGCCTGTGCCCCGGGCTCCTGCTTCTTAGACACGCCGTTGCCGCAGGCCGTGAGTGTCATCAACAGGCAGGCCGCGACTCCCCAGCGCATGGGAATGATTTTCATATTCGTTGACTGTAGCAGGGGCGCGCAGATACCCGGCGATGGGGGAAGCGGCTCACGTTTCGGCTGATTGTGGGTGGCGATCAGGCCGACACCGGCGCGCTGGGCCGCGTCGGCGATTCCGCGGTTCCCGCAGGCGAGGTCCTACCGCTTTGCGGCATGCCGGGCGGCGCGGTAGCCGAACACGACGGCCGGGCCGATGGTCGAGCCGGGGCCCGGGTAGGTGCGGCCCATGACCGAGGCGGTGGTGTTGCCGGCGGCGTACAGGCCGGGGATGGCCGAGCCGTCCTCCCGCAGCACCCTGGCGTCGGCGTCGGTCAGCAGGCCGCCCTTGGTGCCCAGGTCGCCCGGATACAGGCGGAGCGCGCGGAAGGGGCCGCGCTCCAGCGGGCCGAGGTTGGGGTTGGGCTTGACCCTGGGGTCGCCGTAGTAGTTGTCGTAGACGGTCCTGCCGCGGCCGAAGTCGGCGTCGACGCCGGTCTGGGCGAAGCCGTTGAACCGGTCGACGGTCGCGGCCAGCCGTGCGGGGTCGGCGTCGATCCGCTCGGCCAGTTCGTTCAGCGTGGGGGCTTCGACCAGGATGCCCGCGGCCAGCCACTGCTTCTTGCGGCCCAGGTAGGACGTGGACAGGTAGCGGCGGGTATGCCGTACGTCGGTGATCAGCCAGGTCGGTCCGGGTACGGTGTGTCCCAGCATGGCGTGGCCGAAATCGATGTAGGACGCCGACTCGTTGGTGAAGCGGTCGCCGGCCGCGTCCACCACGATGGAGAAGGGCATCGACCGCTCGGACAGGATGAAGCCGTGGCTGCCGTCCGGACCGACCGTGCCCGCGCCCCACCAGGCGTCGTCCATCAGTTCAAGCGCTGCGCCCACGCCCGCGCCGATGCCGATGGCGGTGCCGAGGTCGCCCTCCGGGGCGGCGGAGTAGCCGGGGACGCCATGGTGCTTCATCCGCCACTCCTTGTTGCGGGCGAAGCCACCGGCCGCCAGCACGACACCCCGCCGGGCCCGTACGCGCACCTGACGCCCCTCCTTGTCGACCACCGCGCCCACGACGGCGCCGTCCTCGACAACCAGATCCACGATCGGGGAGGACAACCAGACGGGAGTCTGCTGATCCCGCACGATCCACATGAGCGAGCAGCTGAGCGCACCCCCCAGCCCGACCAGGCGCTTGCCGGTCGCCAGTCCGCCGATGGTACGGAACACGAAGCGCGCCCCACGCACGAACCCGCTCGGCGTGGACCAGGCCCGCGCGAGCAGCCACACATCGTTGGTCATCACCGGCGCGGGCAGGCCGTCGGCGGCTCGCGAGGTCGAATACCAGGATCCCAGCCGCTTGGTGTCGAACGGCGCGCCACCTCGATCCCGCGCCCCACCTTGCCGCCGGGCCGGTCGGGATAGTAGTCGGGGTAGTCGGGCGAACGCCGCCACCGTACGCCCAGGCGGCCGAGCAGCCGGACCACCTCCGGCCCGCTGTCCAGGAAGGCCCGGCGGCGCTCGCCCGAGGAGGCCGGTCCCGCCTCGCCGATCGCCTCCTGCATGTAGCGCAGGGCCTCCTCTCTGGAGTCGGCGACGCCCGCCCGGACCATGAGCGGATTGACCGGCATCCACAGCCCTCCGCCGGAGATCGCCGTGGTGCCGCCCCACTTGGCCGTGCTCTCCACGACCAGGACGTCGAGCCTCGCGTCGGCGGCGGTAATGGCCGCAGTCAGCCCCGCGGCGCCCGATCCCGCGACCAGGATGTCGACGACTTTGTCCCATTGCTCGTCCATCGTGCTGACCCTCCGATCGTTCAGGCCGCCGACCAGCCGCCGTCCACGGGTACGAGTGCCCCGTTGATGAACGCGGCGGCGTCAGAGGCGAGGAAGACGGCCACACTGGCCATGTGCTCGGGCTGCGCCAGCCGCTCGCCGAGCGCGAGCACGGGTCCCAGGCGGGCGGCGCCCGCGGGGTCGAAACCGCCGGACGACTCGCTGATGCCGGTCTCGGTGGGGCCCGGCAGGATGGCGTTGCAGCGGATGCCGTCCTTGGCGTACGCCCAGGCAACGCTGCGGGTGATACCGACGACGCCGTGCTTGGACGCGGTGTAGGCGACACCGGCGGCACCCCCGCGGATGCCGGCCTCGGAGGCGGTGTTGATGATCGCGCCACCCCCCTGGCCGAGCATGTGCGGCAGGACGGCGCGAGTGAGCAGGAATGTGCCGCTCAGGTTCACCCGCAGCACGCGATCCCAGGTCTGGACCGAGATCTCGGCGGGCAGCGCCATGGTGTCGAGGATCCCCGCGTTGTTGCACAGCACGTCGATCCGGCCGTACTCGCCGATGGCCCGCTCGACCAGCGCATTGACCGACGCCTCGTCGCCGACATCGGCCGGGACCGCGAGGGTATCGGAGCCGATTTCCGCGGCGGTTTGCCGGGCGGACACCTCATTGATGTCGCAGACCACCACACGTGCGCCTGCCTCCGCGAAGGCGCGGGCCATAGCCCGCCCGATCCCTGAGCCCGCCCCCGTCACCAGGCAGGTCTTGTCGGCTAGGTCGGTCATGGCACGATCCCTTCCGCAACAACCGGACAACTTTGTCCGGTTGGTACGGTAGCTTGTATGACGAATGCGCAGCGCGTCAACAGGGGCCCCAGCGCCGCCGCGGAAAACCGGGCAGCGCTGATCGCGGCAGCGCGCGCGGTCTTCGCCACCGCTGGATACGACGCACCCCTAAGCGCGGTCGCCCGCCGGGCAGGCGTAGGCCAGGGCAGCCTCTACCGGCACTTCCCCAACCGCATGACCCTCGCCCTGGCCGTCTTCGAGGACAACATCACCGCCATGGAAACCCTGGCCGCCAAGCCTGCCTCCACCCTGGAGGACCTCCTCGCCCTCCTCACCGACCAGGCCATCGCCTCGACCGCCTTCATCGACATGATCAGCCCGTCCTCACTGGAAGCCGACCTCGCCCGCATCGACGCACGCATGACCATCGTGCTCGCCAGCAAACTCGACCAGGCCAGACAATCCGGCGTAATCAGACCCGACGTAGGAACCGACGAACTACGCCTCGCAATCAGCATGATCGCCAGCCTCCTGGCCAAAACCCCAGCACCCTCCCGCCGCCCAACCGCCACCCGCGCCTGGCTCCTACTACGCCGCGCCCTCACTTGACCCACCCGTACGGCCATGCCCTGCGACAGCAGCGTCCCGTCGTGGCGCAGCGTGCGTGCGGTCCAGACGAGCTGGACGCCGTCCAGGTCGAAGACGGGCTTGGCGTCCGGGTGGTCGCCAGTGAGCAGCAGGACGTTGCGGAGGCTCATGGGCGGGCGCGGGCCTGCACCGGTGAACGCGACCGCGATGCCCTCGTCGTGACCCTGCCAGTAGCTCACCCACGAACTCCGCGACCACGCCGGCCGGAAGGGCCGCGGCGCGCCGGTGCCCCGATCCTGCTCGATGGCCATCTCCGCTCCTCACCTCGTCGGGTCCCCCCAAGGTCGCAGGGCCGCGACGGCCGAGTCTGCGCGCTGCGCCGCAACATTCCGGCCGTCGCGTTTGTGCCCCGACACAGAGCCCGGCTCTACCGGTGTTCGAGGAAAGCGGTCATCTCCCGGCGGATCTCCTCGTTGGGCTCGACCGTGCTCGCGGCGCGCACCCAGGCGAGGGCTTCTTCCGGTACGGCGTCCGGTGGCCATGCGGTCAACGCGGACATCGCGGCACGGCGGATCCGGACAACCCGGTTGCGCAGCGCCACATCGATCAGCGGCAGCCCCGCGCCTGGCTTGGTATTAAGCCCGCTCACGACGGATTCCAGTGCGCGATCGGGCTCGCACCCAGGACCGAACCCGTAGTGATCGCCTGGACCGTTGGCCAGATTCCGCAGCGGCAGCAGCCGCTCCGCGAGCCCGCAGAGCCGGTGGACGTCTTCGGAGGTGGTCAGGCGGATGGCGTGGTACCAGGCGAACTCGTCCAGCGGTTCGATCTCCAGATATGCCATGACCTGCGGGACGACCGGCAGCCGAAGCCGTTCGGCCGCCCACAGCCCACGGTTGAAGTCTGGCCGGTGCGGGTCAGCGAGGTGGTCCAGCACGAGGTCACGCCACCTGGCATCGGCGAGGATGCCGTCGTAGCGACCGCGCAGCCGCGCGATCTCGCCGACCGGCCAGGGTGCCTTCTCGCCGGGCTTCCGCAGGAACGTCGCGATCACGATCAGGTTGTTCAGTCGGCGGAGGGTGGCCGCCCGCGTGGCCAGGAGGTCGGCGAAGCGGCTCATGGCGGGCAGCGCGTCGGCGTAGTCGATCATGTCCTTAGCCGGGCCGTGTTCCTCCGCGAGGGCGGCCAGGATGGCGGCGGCACCGTCGAGCAGGGCGTCGTCGACATCGGGTTCGAGCAGCGCCGAGTACAGATCACCGGTGGTGGCGGCGATGTAGGCCAGGTACTCGTTCAAGATGCCGTTGCGGAAACCCTCGCGCAGCAGCCAGCCTTTGATCTCGGGGTCGTCGCAGCCCTTCAAGCGTTCGACGGCATGGATGCGCCCCCAATTCCGGACGCGGCGCGCCAGCTCGTAAACCGCGCGCTGCCCGTTTGGCTGGGTGCGTCTCAGCGCGATCACCGCGTAGAGGGTGAACTCCTCCAGCGTGCCGAGCAGGAGCAGCAGGTCGCGGTCATGTTCGTCACCCGCGGCCCCGAGCAGCACAATGCCGATCTTGACGATGTCGCGGCGGGTGCCCTGCTCGGCCAGATGCCGCCCGATCTGGCCGATCCGATCTTTGGGCAGACGCCGCTGCCGGATCTGGGCGACGAGGTCGTCGGCCACGTCGATCGCCGAAGTCGCGGCAAGCCGATCGTGCAGTTGGACGAGGTCGGCGTGGCGGGGTTGATCGGAGACGAGCCGAGTGAGCAGGTCCGAGATCTCTGTGACGCGCTCAGCGTCGGATTCGGCTCGCATGTGATGACTGGCGATGCCATCCCATACGACGCTGGTCATGATCGGTTTTCCGTCGTCGGGTGGAGGCTCGTCGTCGGGCAGGTGGTGGGCTTCTTCTTCTGGCCAGGGGCCTGGGCCGTACCGCAGGGACATCGCGAGCGCGTGTGCGAGGAAGGTGGGACGGTCATCGACGAGATCGCTACCCAGCTTCCACGTGCCGGGGTTCACCGGCTGGGGCGGTGGCCGCCCTTCCCATAGATCATGTACACCATAGTGACCCATCGCCCGCGCAGCACGCAAGGGATGTCAGCCCCTGGCCGTAATGTCGCAGGGGTGGACGATGGGTGACTCGCAGGACCCGGCCATCGTGCTAATCGGCGGTGCGGCAGCCTCGATGGACTGGTGGGAGGACGATTTCTGCCGACGGCTGGCGGCAGGGGACGATGCGGCGGCATGTCCCAGGGAATGGCAAGCGCCACCTCCAGCAGATGCCCGTCCGCATGCTCATGACCGCATCCGGCAGCCCCAGGAACGCCACATGCGGTCGGGGAGCACGCGGATTCGATCGCTTGCCTCCAGTCGCGCCCAGCGTTGTCGCAGGCCCGGGTATTTCCGATCCTTCCCGGTGATCTCGCGGCGCACCTCCTGCGGGACCAAGAGGACGAGCCCTGCCTGAGTGAGCACGTCGATCAGGATCGGGCACGCCTCAGGTCTCCTCCGGGGTGGCGCGGGCTCGGGTGAGGAGGCGTCCGAGGTCCGCGTGGCGGACCGGCGCCAGGCGCGGGGTGATACCTGCGTCGGAAAGGCCGTTCTCGAGATCGGCTGGGTCGCGGCCTTCGAGCGCCGCCAGTGTCCGGATGCTGAGTCGTCCGGTGCGGTATGCGGTCGTGGCGCGTTCGAGGATGCGGCGGGGTGGGCGCCGGGTGTGGGCGGCCTCCTGCTCACGTTCGTACTGCTGGGCCCACCCGTAACGGCGGGCGAGCTGGGCCCCGGTTGGTCCGCGTAGTTCGTTGACATGGGCAGGCGTGAGCAAGCCAATGTGCTGTGCCTGGATGAGGATCACCATGAGGCTGACGCCGAAATGGCGGGCGAGCAGGGCGCAGGCGCGTTCATCGAGGCTGGCGTGGTCTGGTCCGAGCCAGGCGCGGATCCCGTCGTGCGGGGCCAGTAGGTGGCGGGCGAAGGCGTCGCAGCGGATCTCGGCAGGGGTGCGGTGGGTACTGACCGCGTCGCTGTGGTCGCCATCGCCGAAGAGCAGGTTGGCTAGTTCGTGGGCGAAGGTGAACCGCTGACGTTCGGCGACGGCCCGGGATCCTGCGGCGATGAGTACGATGCCGCGGACGGGGTCGGTGAGGGTGAATCCGTTGATCCCGGCGGGGAAGTTGAGCACCGCGGTGTCCGCGCCCGTCAGCCTTTCGGCGAGTTCTCCCGGGTCGGCCAGCGGGGCGCCACCGAGATCGAGGAGATCGCGGACCGCGCGGGCGAGCGCCTGCCCCTGCGCCTCGGGCGGTGTGCCGGGGTCGGGCAGGGGCAGGTACGGCGCCGCTGTCGTGGCGGGGGCGGGGCACGGTGCGGTCAGCCGATCCAGCCGGTCGTCAAGGACCAGGATGTCAACGGCCTGCCGTACTGCGGCGGCCGTCGCCTCCGGGTCGGCCTGGCCGATGCGCGCGGCAATACGGACGCGCTCGCGGACCGGGTTGCCGCGGGTGAGATCGGCGAGGGGGATGCGCAAGGCGGTGGCAATACGGTCGAGTTCGGCGATAGCGAGCTGGGCCCGGGTGCCCAGCTCGATTCGGGCCAGGGTGGGCTGCGACAGCTCGGCCAATTCGGCCAGTTCCCGCTGGGTGAGGCCAGCCCGCTCGCGTTCGCTGCGTACGCGTTCCCCGATGGCGTGGATGTCCATAGCTCCCTCCCTTGAATCAATGATACAGCTTTGATTCAAGAAGGAAACGCCGCCGTCTGACCAGATCAGGGACCGTGTAACCTGGAGCGCGTCCTTCAGGGGAGAGGCCCAATTCCCGGCGCTTGGCGTGCGTTACCGAGGGTCGTTTTGTGCCATCTGAGCGGCCCGGAGTTCCGCGTGCATCTCCCAGGGGGCCTGCGGGAGGACGTGTCCGGTTTCCAGGAGGGACTTGAGGTTGGCCAGGACGGCTGGCCATCCGGCGGAGATCGCGTCGTAGTCGGCCTGGTTGGCCAGGTTTTCGTGGGTGACGGTGAGTCGGACGATCTCGCCGTAGGGCTCGATGTCGAACGTGACCTGGGACGGGTCGCCGAAGGTCATCACCAACCGCTTGGGCGGCACGGTCTCCAGGACCGTGCCGACGACGTCGGCGATGCCTGAACCGTCGGTACGGCGGTGCTCCCAGGTGGAGCCCACCTGCCAGTCGGAGACGTTGCTGTGGCCCCAGTACTCGGCGGTGAGGTCGGCGTCGGTCAAGGCGTGCCAGACTTTCTCCGGCGTGCTCTGGATATAGGTGACGTACACAAAAGTCGGTTTGTCGGCCATGTCATGCTCCTCTGCTCGTCGTTTCAGAGCGCTCAGCGTCCGAAGACGCGGACGCTCGAACTTGTCGATCCACCGTTCCTGGATCTCGTGGAGGGGAACGGGGTTGAGGTAGTGCAGCTTCTCCCGTCCCCGCCGAACCGTGCTGATCAGGTTGGCGGCTTCGAGGAGGGCCACATGTTGGGTTACCGATTGACGCGCCATGTCAAGGTGCTCACACAGCTCGCCCAACGTCTGCCCGTTGCGCTCGTGAAGCCTGTCCAGTAGGTACCGCCGAGTCTGGTCGGCCAGCGCCTTGAAGACCTTGTCCATCTCTGCGACCACAGCCCACATTATGCAGGTATTTACCTGCATAATGTCAAGCCACGGTCGCGCCCGAGCCCTCGAGAACCTGGTCAGCACGGCAGAAGTGGTGTGTGTTGGGTCGAGCGGAGGTACGGCCAGGGAGAGGTCAGGAAGCCGGTATCGAGCGGCGAGGCGTTTGTACGTACTTGGGGGCCTTTTGGTCGGGAAGGCTGGCCTGGCGGGTGACCTGGCCTGATTACCGGTTCCGAGGACGTGAGACGGGCCTCCGGCGTATAACGTCCTAGTTATCGCCTGTGAACAGATGCTAGGGGAGGCGAGATGTCAGAGTCAGGCGAGCAGGGTGGGGAGATCATCCTCTATCGGACCGAGGACGGACACGTAGAGATCCAGTTCCGCGCGGTCGATGGGACCGTCTGGCTTTCGCAGGCGCAGATGGCCGAACTGTTCGACCGGACCATTCAGAACATCAACCTCCACATCCTCGCGATCTTGAAGGACGGTGAGGTGTCGGAGGCAACTATCAAGCAACACTTGATAGTTCGAACTGAGGGCTCACGTGAGGTTCGGCGGCAGATTCAGGTCTATAACCTCGACATGATCCTCGCCGTCGGCTATCGGGTTCGGTCGGCGCGGGGTAGTCAGTTCCGTACGTGGGCTACCACGGTGCTGCGGGAGTACCTGGTCAAGGGGTTCGTCCTCAACGACCAGCGGTTGAAGGACCCTGGCGGCTTCGACTACTTCGACGAGCTGCTTGAACGGATCCGGGAGATTCGGGCCTCGGAAAAGCGGTTCTACCAGAAACTCCGGGATCTGTTCGCCGCTGCCGGCGACTACGACCCGGCCTCGCAGCGATCCCGAACATTCTTCGCGACGGTGCAGAACAAGCTGATCTACGCCGTGACGGGGCACACGGCCGCCGAACTGACCGTCAAGCGAGCCGACTTGACGCAGCCGAACATGGGGCTGACGTCCTGGAAGGGCTCGCGGGTGCGCAAAGGTGACGTCGGGACGGCGAAGAACTACCTGAGTCAGGACGAGATCACCGACCTGAACATGCTGACCACGCAGTTCCTCGACTTCGCGGAGTTGCGGACCCGGCGCAGGCAGCAGATCTCACTATCCGACTGGATGACAGCCACGGACCGGTTCATCGGGATGAATGAGATGCAGGTGCTCACCGGGGTCGGCCGGGTGTCACACGAGGACGCCGAGCGGATTGCGCACGAGCGATACCTGACCTTCGATGAGCAGCGTCGGGCGCTTGAGAGCATGCGCGCTGAGCAAGAAGTGGCCCGCGACGAGCAGGATCTTCTGTCGTGGGAGCCCACAGATGCCATCTACGAACTGGAGCAGATCGACGACGGGTATGAGGAGGAATGAGGGGCCTACCCGACGGGCAACGCTGCCCTACGCGCCAAAGTTATGCGTGAGTTCGTGGCTCGTAGCAGAGAGTCGGAGTGATCGGCGTCGAGGACGCTATTTTCGATCTCCAGAAGGTCCTCATATATCTGACGGGCCTCCACATAGCGCCGTCTGGCCTTGATTAGATTTGATGATGACCTTGTCGGCGGGATGGACGTTCGGCGACTTCTGGGCAAGCGCTCGGACCGGCGACAAGGCTGCGGTGAACGCCGCTGGCCCCAGCGTCGAACGCCTCTGGACTCGTCCAGACGGACGAACTCTGATGGTGCAAGTGGATGACTCGCGACACCGCGAGTCCACCGTGACCGTAGAGGTCAAGGCTGCGGCCAAGGACAGCGCTCCGCTCCTGTGGTCTGGCGCCGTGGCGGAAAGTCAGGCTGTCCAGACGATCGTGGATTTCAATACTGAATCACAAAAATATCAGGGCACTCTCGGAGTCCCCGCCTCGTTCTGCGTGGGTAAGACTTGGTGTCCTAACTGGGTGAGCGGGGTTTTCGCCGGCCCACTCCTGCCGATTCCCTAGTGGTTGAGGACTTCACATGCGGATCGACGCCCCGGTCGAGTATCAGCCCGAGATGATCGCACGTCTGAAATTGTTGTACGACGTGGCGGCGACGCAGCGGGCCAACGCTGCCGAGGGTCTGAGCTTCGCGTCGATTCGGCTCGACGGCGACCGTGGCCTGCTCATGGTGACACCACCAGGGTGCGACGCCATCGAGTGCCAGGTCGATTATTCGACCTCATCGCGGGATGTCTTGCGCGACGTAATCGCCGCGCAAGGCATCTCGCTCCGCGCCGCCCCGCCAGATGACGGCACCTTCGGCATGCCCAAGGACGATGACCCGCCTCTACTCCAGCACGCCTGGGTCATGAAAATGGTCGCCTACGGAGTGGATCCCTGGACGGTTTACGGTCGCTCATGGGCTGGCGACCTCCTGGAGATCCGTTTGGCGCACCTGTCAACTGAGGCGTTGTTTCGGATAGACGGCTTGGCGTCCCTGGTCGTGGTAAATGTCAACCACGCGGAACCATCTCGGCGCATTGGACTGAACTACGCCGTCGTCGATCGGATCAGTCGCCTTGTCGACGAGGGTGATGCGGGCATAATCCATTTGTGACTCGTTCTCGTATGTAGCGGGCCTTGGAGCGGGCATGCGCTTGGGGGCTCAGCGTCAGGCGATCAAGGATGGGCTGGCCCACGTCCTGCGACTCGGCGACGACGAGCGCCGGGACTGGCTGGATCGCCGTTAGCCGGAACCAAGCGGGCGGGTCAATTGGTGGCTGTACCTGCTCGTGGTCATTGACTCCCGCCTTGGCGAGCAACCAGGAGACTGGGTGGAGCTGAAACGCTGGCTGCTTGGTCAAGGACATGTGCGAGGTGTCTTCACCCAAGCGGAGCACGCCGAGAAGATGGCGTACTTCGTGGCCGACATGCGGAGCAAGGGAGTCGAGTCGGCGCTGCTGCCATCCGCCGATGTCGTCGTCCGCGCTTGCCTTGACGCCATCCCGGTTGGCTTGGACCGGGTCGCCATGCTCGACGATCGCCGAGACTTGCGCCAACGAGTCCCGCCGGGCAAGAGCAATGGTCAATGCTGCCCGATGGCACCTGGACAACGTCCAGGGTGAGCGCCTCGCCGGTCAGCTACGCGAGTGGATCGACGTCGAATCGCGACTCGTGTAGCGAAATTCAACCGAGCCGATGCGATCCAAGTCCCGCCCGGCACCGAATACCGAGGAGAACCGGGTCATAGGAAGGTGATGCAATGCGTACTTCTATCAGGTTCGTCATCACGATCACCGTTGCTCTGGCGGCCATCGTTGCGACACAGACTGCCGCGTCCGCCGCTACGGCCATCGAGTACGGACTCATCGCCGCGCTCATCGCCGTTGCTTGACGTCAGATTTTGATGATGACCTTGCCGGCGGGGTGGCCCTCGGCTAGGTAGCGGATTGCGTTGGGGGCGTCGGCGAGAGGGTAGGCGCGGTCGATGATTGGGGTGACCTTGCCGGATTCGATGAGTTGGGTGAGTTCCTTCAGTTCCTGGGCGCGTTCGTGGGAGGTCAGGCCCTGTAGGCGTTGGCTGGTGAACATCGATAGCAGGGGTGCGCGCATCTGGCGGGTGTAGCCGCCGAACAGGCCGCCCGCGTCATGGCCTCCGCCGGCCAGCACCAGGGTGCCGCGGGGAGTTAGGGCGCGGCGTAGCAGGGACAGTGGGCGGCAGCCTGCGGTGTCGATGATTACGTCGTAGTGTGGGCCGTCGCGGTCGACCTCCTCGCGGGTGTAGTCGATGACGTCGTCGGCGCCCAGGGAGCGCACCAGTTCTGCTTTGCCGGTGCCGCACACGCCGGTCACGGTCGCGCCGTACGCCTTGGCGATCTGCACCGCGAACGAACCGATGCCGCCGGCCGCGCCGATCACCATGACCTTCTGCCCGGCTTTTACCCGGCCGCGGACGCCTTCCAGCGCGGTCACCCCGGAGATGGGCACGGCCGCGGCCTGCTCGAACGACAGGCTGGGCGGCTTGGGGGCGAGGCGCTTCCAGGGGACGGCCGCGTACTCGGCGAACGTGCCGCCGCTGCTGGTGCCGTACACCTCGTCGCCGGGTTTGAACGCCTGCACGTCGGCGCCGACCTGGGTCACCACGCCGGCCAGTGCCCGGCCGCGCACCGCCACCCTGGGCTTGGTCAGCCCGAACGCGACCCGCGCCGCGTACGGCCGGCCGGTCATGCAGATCCAGACGCCCGGGTCCACCCCGGCGGCACGCACCTGGACCAGCACCTGGTCCGCTCCGATGGACGGCTGGTCGACGTCGCGTAATTGGAGCACATCCGCTGAGCCGTACACGTCCTGGGCGATCGCTTTCATTGCGTCTCCGAATTGGGGTATTGGAATACTTCTTCGAGTGGAACTTTGAACACATGCGCGATCCGGAAGGCCATTTCGAGGGACGGCGAGTAGCGTCCCTGCTCGATCGCGATGAGGGTCTGCCGGGTCACGCCGATACGCTCGGCCAGTTCGGCCTGGGTCATCTCGCCGTTCGCGAAACGCAGCGCGCGGATGCGGTTGGTCACGCTGGTCGGCTTCACCACTACGGGAGGCTCCTGCGGTACACGATGACCTTGGTGACATTGCCGAGGACCGCCGACAGCACGAAGCACAGGTAGACCACGTTCGCGATCCAGAAGTGCTCCCATTCGGCGATCGCCATGAGCATCGCCGCGACCCCGCCGATCACCACGAACGACTGGCCGACGTGGTCTCCGAGCCGCCCAATCTCGCGGTCCCTCTCGTCCTTCATCAGGGACGCCTGCCGATCCAGCGCGTTGACCACGATCTCGATCACGATCGCGGCGATGATGGCCGCCCCCACGCTCCCCAGCAGAGCCGCGCCGTAGGGCGCCTCAGCCAGCGGTCGCCCGCCGGCCTGGGTCAGCACCACGGCCACATACCCGCCGTACGCGGCGACGGCCACCACCAGCCGGATCCACGCCCGTTTCTCCTCGAGTGTCATACCCCGCCCTTCAGGATGTACAGAATCTTTGACATCCCGAAGGTAGCAAATCTTTGACTTGGTGTCTAGAAAGTTTTACATCCCTTCGCGGGTGAGGACGACCTTGAGTGCGCCTGTCGTGGCCGCGGCCGAGAAGACCTCGTACGCCTTCTCCATCTCCGCAAGCGCGAAGCGGTGCGTGACGAACGCGCCGGTGTCCAGCCGGCCGGCCTCGATCATGCGCAGCAGGGTGGGCGTGGAGTGCGTGTCGACCAGCCCGGTCGTGATCGTGATGTTGCGGATCCACAGGTCTTCCAGGTGCAGCGTCGCCGGGCCGCCGTGCACGCCGATGTTGGCGACATGCCCGCCGGGCCGTACCAGGCGCGTGCACAGTTCGAAGGTGTCCGCGACGCCCACCGCCTCGATGGCCACGTCCGCGCCGAGGCCGCCGGTGAGCTCGGCGACGGTCTCCTGCGCTCGCTCCGGTTCGGTGACGATGTCGGCGCCGAAGTGGAGCGCCGCGTCCAGGCGCGGCTGGGCGAGGTCGATCGCGACGATGTGCCCGGGGGTGAACAGCCGGGCCGCGGTGATGGCGGCCAGCCCGATGGGCCCGGCACCGACGACGGCGACGGTGTCGCCCGGCTGGACGCGCCCGTTGAGTACGCCCACCTCGTACGACGTCGGCAGGATGTCGGCGAGCATGAGCACGCTCTCGTCGGCGACGCCGTCCGGAACCAGGTAGGTGGAGGTGTCGGCGAACGGGACGCGGACGTACTCGGCCTGGGTGCCGTCGATCCGGTGCCCCAGAATCCAGCCGCCACCGCCGAGGCACTGGCCGTACATGCCGGACCGGCAGTAGCGGCAGCGCCCGCACGCCGTGACGCACGAGACGAGCACGCGGTCGCCCGGCCGGCGCGTGGTGACGCCGGACCCGGTCTCGACGATCGTGCCGACCGCTTCGTGGCCGAGGATCCTGCCCTGATCGACGGTGGGCACGTCGCCCTTGAGGATGTGCAGGTCGGTGCCGCAGATGGTCACCGCGTCCACCCGGACGACGGCGTCGCCCGGATCGACGACCTCGGGCATCGGCATGTCACGCCATGATCGGTTGCCGGGACCTTGGTACACGAGAGCCTTCATCATCTGCTCCTTTCGTCACCTCCACGCTGGACTCGGGGTGACGGGCCGGTCAGGGTCCTTGGTCCTCTCGATCGCCGCCGAAGGTACAAGGACCAAGGGTCTCCCGGCTCTACGGCCCGCTACCGCGGGTGATCGAGACTTCGGGAAGTTCCCTATGACCTGGAGTCCCCGATGGACGTCTTGGACTTGTCGCGATGGCAGTTCGGCATCACGACCGTCTACCACTTCCTGTTCGTCCCGCTCACTATCGGGCTCTCGCTCATCGTGGCGGGCATGCAGACGGCCTGGTACCGCACCGAGAACCCCGACTACCTGCGCATGACCCGCTTCTGGGGCAAGCTGTTCTTGATCAACTTCGCGATGGGCGTGGTCACCGGCATCGTGCAGGAGTTCCAGTTCGGGATGAACTGGAGTGCGTACTCGCGTTTCGTGGGCGACGTCTTCGGGGCTCCGCTGGCCATGGAAGGGCTGATCGCCTTCTTCATGGAGTCCACGTTCCTCGGCCTGTGGATCTTCGGCTGGGACAAACTGCCACGGAAGATCCATCTGGCGACGATCTGGCTGGCGTCGATCGGCACGGCCGTCTCGGCGTACTTCATTCTGGCCGCCAACTCCTGGATGCAGCACCCGGTCGGCTACCGGCTCAACCCCGTCAGCGGGCGGGCCGAGCTGACCGACATCTGGGCGGTGCTCACCAATTCCACCACTTTGGCCACCTTCCCGCACGTGATCTTCGGCGCGTTCGTCACCGCGGGCGCGTTCGTGGCCGGCATCAGCGCCTGGCAGCTCGCCAGGAAACGCGACGTCGCCTTGTTCCGTACGTCAGGCCGCGTGGCCATGGTCGTCAGCCTCGTCGCCGCCGTGGGGGTGGCCCTGTCCGGGCACTGGCAGGCCCAGATCATGACCGAGCAGCAGCCGATGAAGATGGCCGCCGCCGAAGCCCTGTGGGAGGACGAGACGTCCGCCGGCTTCTCCCTGTTCGCCATCGGCGACGTCGAGAACGGCCGCAACCACGTGAACCTCCAGGTGCCCAACGGGCTGAGCCTGCTGGCCACCAACAGCTTCGACGGCGAGGTCGAGGGCATCAACGACGTGCAGGCCCGCTACCAGGCGCAGTACGGCCCCGGCGATTACCGGCCGGTCATCGGCCTGGCGTACTGGTCGTTCCGCCTCATGATCGGCTTCGGCGCGCTGGCCGGGCTGCTGGCGCTGGCCGGGCTGTGGCTCACCCGGCGCGGGCGCCTGCCCGAAAGCCGCTGGTTCACCCGGATCGCCGTCCTGGGCATCGCCCTGCCGTTCCTCGCCAACTCGCTCGGCTGGATCTTCACCGAGATGGGCCGCCAGCCGTGGACCGTCTTCGGGATCATGCGCACCGCCGCCGCCGTCTCCCCGGGCGTCGACGTCGCCGAGGTCGCCCTCACCCTCGTCGGCTTCACCCTCGTGTACGCCGTGCTGGCGGCCATCGAAGTCCGGCTGCTGCTCAAGTTCATCCGCATGGGCCCTGAGTCCGAGGCCGCGCCGGCCGAGCCGATTCCCGCCCTCTCGTACTGAAGGACGACCATGGAACTCACGACCGTCTGGTTCGCGCTCATCGCGGTCCTGTGGACCGGCTACTTCGTCCTGGAGGGCTTCGACTTCGGCGTCGGCGTGCTGCTGCCGTTCGTCGCCCGCGACGAGTCCGACCGGCGCCTGGTCGTCGCCTCGATCGGGCCCGTCTGGGACGGCAACGAGGTGTGGCTGCTGGTCGCCGGCGGCGCCACCTTCGCCGCCTTCCCCGAGTGGTACGCCACCCTGTTCAGCGGCTTCTACCTGCCGCTTTTCCTCATCCTGCTGGCGCTGATCGCCCGGGGGATCGCCCTGGAGTACCGCAACAAGAGCGACAGCACGCGCGGCTGGGACCGCACCTTCTTCTGGGGCTCCCTCGCGCCCGCGTTCCTGTGGGGCGTGGCCTTCGCCAACATCGTCCACGGCGTGCCCCTGAACGCCGCGCACGAGTTCACCGGCAATCTGTTCACCCTCCTCAATCCGTACGCCCTGCTCGGTGGCGCGGCCACGCTGACGCTGTTCACCTTCCACGGCGCGGTCTTCCTCGCCCTGCGCACGCAGGGAGAGCTGCGCGCGACCGCCATCCGGCTGGGCCGCCAGATCGGCCTGCTCGCCCTGCTGATCGGCGGCGTGTTCCTGCTGCTCACCCAGCTCGACAAGGGCAAGCCGCTCACCTGGCCGATCGCCGCGATCGCCGCCGTCGGCATCACGGGCGCCCTGATCGCCCTGGGCCGCGACCGCGACGGCTGGGCGTTCGCCGCCAACGCCGTGGCCATCATCGCGATCACGGCGACCCTGTTCGCCAACCTGTGGCCGAACGTCATGCCGGCCCTGGACCCCGCCAACAGCCTGACCGTGGACAACGCCAGCTCCACGCCGTACACGCTGTCGGTCATGACCTGGGTCGCCGCCATATTCACGCCCATCGTGCTGCTCTACCAGGGCTGGACCTACTGGGTGTTCCGCAAACGACTCACCAGCACTACCGAGGCTGTGAACCCATGATCCGATCGCTGCTGTACTCGCTGAAACGGCGGATGTACCCCGCGAACCGCCCCGGCCGCCTGGCCCGGGCGATGATCCGGATGGACGCCCGCCAGTTCGGCGCGGGCCTGCTGTCTCCCCGCCGCGCCGTCACCCTGGAGGTCCGCGGCCGCACCAGCGGACGCCTCGTCTCCGTCCCGGTAGTGGTGGCCGACTACGAGGGCGAGCGCTACCTGGTATCGATGCTCGGCGAGGACGCGAACTGGGTACGCAACGTCCGCGCCGCCGGCGGCCGCGCGGTCCTACGCCGGGGTACGGCAGAGCAGGTGACCCTGGAGGAGGTGGAGATCGGAGCACGAGCACCGATCATCCGCCGCTACCTGGCACTGGCCCCAGGGGCACGCCCCCACATCCCCGCCGAGAAAACCGCACCGCTCGCCTCCTTCGCGACCGTGGCCGTACACCACCCCGTCTTCCGGATAACACCGGCCGCATGATGATGTTCAGCCGACGATCATGCGCGTCTCGGGGCGTTCGTAGCGGCGGACGCGTTCCTTGAGGGCGAGTGCGGAGCCCAGGGTGAGCGGGCCGACCCGGCCGACGAACATGAGGGCCACCAGAAGTAGATGGCCGGCCGCCGGCATGTCGGCGGTGATGCCCGTGGACAGCCCTACCGTGCCGAAAGCGGATGCCGCCTCGAACAGCACCTGGTCGAGGCTGTGCGGTGTGAGCAGGAGCAGCGTGTAGGCCGAGGCGGCGACCAGCGCGCCGCTGAGCATGGTGATCACGATGGCCTGGCGCTGGGTGGAGCCGGGCAGGCGGCGGTGCCCGATGTTCACCTGGGCTTCGCCGCGCAGTTGTGCCCAGACGATGAAGGCCAGCATGCCGAAGGTGGTGACCTTGATGCCTCCGGCGGTCCCCGCGCTGCCGCCGCCGATGAACATCAGCACGTCGGTGACCAGCCAGCTGGAGGAATGCAGCTGGGAGATGTCCAGGCTGTTGAATCCGGCGGTGCGGGGCATCACCGCAGTGAAGAAGGCGGCCAGCAGCCTACCGGCGCCGTCCAGCGGAGCCAGCGTCCTGGGGTTGTCCCATTCGGTCGCCAGGAAGGCCAGCGTGCCGACGACCAGTAGCAGTCCGGTCACGGCCACGGTGATCCGGGTCAGCATCGTCCAGTGCCGGGGCCGCCGCCAGGAGCGCAGCAGCTCGAACACCACCGGGAACCCCAGGCCGCCCACGATCACCGCGGCGGCGATGGTCAGGCAGATCCACGGGTCGCCGACGAACTGGACCAGGTTGTCCGGCCACAGCGCGAACCCGGCGTTGTTGAAGGCGGAGATCGCGTGGAAGATCCCCAGGTAGAGCGCGCGTCCTGGCGGCTCGCCGTACCCGAGCATGAACCGCAAGGTCAGCACGGCGGCCGCGAGGGCTTCGCAGGTCAGGCTGAACACCACGACCTTGCGTACGACCCGGGGCAGGCCCGCCATGGTCACGGTCTTCGTCTCGGCCTGGGCCAGCAGCCGCGCCCGCAGCCCGAGCCGCCCGGAGACCGTCAGGGTGAGCAAGGTGGCCAGGGTCATGATTCCCAGCCCGCCGATCTGGATCAGCGCCGCGATCAGCATCTCGCCGAACATCGACCAGTGGGCGGCGGTGTCCACCACCACCAGGCCGGTTATGCATACCGCGGAGGTCGCGGTGAACAGCGCCGTCACCCATCCCGTCGGTTCCCCCGACGTGGTCGCGATCGGCAGCATGAGCGCCAGCGAGCCGACCGCCACCACGAGAGCGAACCCGATCGCGACAGCCCGCGCCGGATGCCGGGCCAGATCGACGATGACGACGCTCCGGCGTCTCATCGCCCCACGCAGGTGATCACGCGAATCCCGTTTCACATGACCCGCTCAACGCCATCCGCGAGCTCCATCCGAGCGACGTGGACGAGGTTCCGGGCTCGCCCGGCGTCATCGCCGCGCCCACCGTGGGCGCGATGCGAGACGATATAGGGCATTTCCCGCAAGATGGCGTTTCTTGACGCGTTCTTGACGCCCCGGGATCGATCACCCCAGCCGTGGCGGCGGCTCAGCCGGCTTGCAGATCCCGGCGGCCGAATCCGGCGACACCAGCGGCGATCAAGACGGCGGTGGCGAGGCAGAGCCACACGAACGGCATCGCGGCCGCCGTCCCGCCCGGGAGCGCGGGGACGTGCGCGAACGGGGAGAACCCGCGGATGGTCTCGTCGATCTGGAGCAGCTCCCCGAGCTGGCCGAGCAGGACGAAGGCGACCAGCAACGCCCACGCGACGGCGGTCATCCGAGGCAGGAGCCCGAACAGCAGGACGGTGATACCGGCCACCACCCACACGGCGGGGACCTGGGCGAGAGCGGCGCCGGCGATGCGCGTCGCCTGCGTCGCGGGTTCGCCGATGCGCAGGCCGTGGGCGAGACCGGCGGCCAGCCCGGCGATGAGGAGGATCAGCGCCGATCCGGCCAGGGCGAAGGCCACATGGCCGGCGAGCCAGCGCCAGCGCGGCACCGAGGCGGCCAGCACCGGTTCGGCGCGCCCGATCGTCTCCTCCGCGCGTGGCCGCAAGGCCGCTTGCACGGCGTAGCCGCTGGCCACCAGGGCGAACACGCCAAGCTGGGTAGCGAAGAAGGTGTCAACCAGAACGCCCGAGCCGCCGAGCCGGGCGAGCATCTCGGCGATCTGGGGGTTGTCCGCGACGATGTCTCCCACGCTGGCCGCCAGCGAACCGAACACCCCGCCGACCACGGCGAACGCCGCGGCCCAGCCGAACAGCAGGCCCCGCTGCAGCCGCCAGGCGAGCGCGAGTGGCGACCTCAGGGACGCGGGCGCGGCGGCAGGTCCGCGGCGGGACGGCAGCAGTCCCGCGCCGATGTCGCGCCGCCGTGCCAGCAGATCGGCCGCCGCCACCAGGAGGACGGCGACGGCGGCGCACACGGCCAGCAGCCACCAGCGTTCGCCGGCGAAGGCCCGCATCCGCTGGGCCCAGCCCAGCGGCGACAGCCAGGACACAGCCTCGGCTCCGGCCGCGTCCCCGGCCGAGCGGAGCAGGAAGAACAGGCCCAGGACGGCGAGGGCGAGGGCGTTGGCGGTGCGGGCGTTGGCGGTGAGCTGCGCGGTCACCACCGCGATCCCGGTGAAGACCAGGCCCACGCCGGCCACGATCCCGGCGAAGGCGACCGATCCGGCCAGCGGCAGCCCCTGCCCGGCCAGGCCCGCCACCAACAGCAGCGCGGCGAGGAGGTTGGCCAGGCCGGTGACGATCACGGCGGCGGCGGGAATCGCGTACCGGCCGATCGGTGCGGCGCCGATGAGTTCGGCCCGGCCGCCCTCCTCCTCGGCGCGGGTGTGCCGGGTCACCAGCATGATGCTCATGAGACCGGCCAGCACCGTGGCGATGGTCGTGGCCCGCCAGGCGGTCAGCCCGCCGACCGAGGCGGGATCGAAGACGGGCCCGGTGAGGGCCTGGAGCGCGGGGTTGGCCATGATGGTGGCGCCCAGGGCCAGGCGCTGCCCGACGTCGGGATAGAGCTCGGCGATGGCGGAGGCGGTCGAGACCGGGATGGCGACGATCACCAGGATCCAGATGGGCAGCAGCAGGCGGTCGCGACGCAGCGCGAGCCGGACGAGAACGCCGGTTCCGATCATGACGCGCTCACCTGGTAGTGGCGCAGGAACAGCTGCTCCAGCGTGGGCGGCTGGCAGGTGAGGCTGCGCAGGCCCGCCTGGGTGATCAGCCGCATGACGCCGTCGAGGTGTTCGGCGTCGACCTCGAAGCTCACCCGGTTGCCGTTGACGGCGAGGCCGTACACGCCGGGCCGGTCGGTGAGGGAGGGAAGTTCTTCCAGCTCGGCGGTGATCGAGGTTCGGGTCAGGTGCCGCAGCTGCGTCAGTGTCCCGGTCTCCACAGCGCGTCCCGCGCGGATGATGGTGACGCGGTCGCAGAGGGCTTCGACCTCGGTGAGGATGTGGCTGGACAGCAGCACGGTGCGACCGGCGGCGTGCTCCTCGGCGACGCATTCGCGGAACACGGCCTCCATGAGCGGGTCCAGGCCCGCGGTGGGTTCGTCGAGCAGCAGCAGTTCGACGTCGGAGGACAGCGCCGCGATCAGCGCGACTTTCTGCCGGTTGCCTTTGGAGTACGCGCGGCCCTTCTTGGTCGGGTCGAAGTCGAAGCGGTCGATCAAGGTGGCGCGTCGCCGTGGATCTATCCCGCCGCGTAACCGGGCGAGCAGGTCGATGGCCTCGCCGCCGGACAGGGTCGGCCAGAGCGTCACGTCGCCGGGGACGTAGGCGAGCCGTCGGTGCAGGGCGACCGCGTCCCGCCACGGGTCGGAGCCGAGGATCTCGGCGTGGCCGGAGTCGCCGCGCAGGAGCCCCAGCAGGACGCGAAGGGCGGTGGTCTTCCCGGCACCGTTGGGACCGAGGAAGCCGTGCACCTCACCGGTCCGTACTTCGAGGTCGAGGCCGTCGAGGGCGGGAACGTGACCGAACCGCTTGGTGAGGCCGTTGATGAGCACGGCGAACTCTGACGACATGGGAGGCTCCCGAAGCCGATCGGATAGGACATTTGCCGACCAGGCTTCCCGGCGCACCGCAATTGACGTTACTCCCCGTGGGTGGGCGACGCCAGACTACGAGGCCATCAGGTGAGATAGCGCAGCCACAGGTACGGCGTCACCAGGGCCACGGTGACGACGGTGACGATCAAGCCGTACTTGGTGAATTGCCAGAAGCTGATCGGGTGGTGGTTGCGGGCGGCGATGCCGAGGATGACCACGTTGGCGGCGGCGCCTACGGCGGTTGCGTTGCCGCCGAGGTCGGCGCCGAAGGCGAGGGCCCACCACAGGACCTGGGCGTGCTCGCCGCCGTTGGCCTGGACCAGGTCGGACACGATGGGGCTCATCGTCGCCACGTACGGAATGTTGTCCACGATCGCCGACAGGCCGGTCGAGGCCCACAGGAGCACCATCGTGGTCAGGCCGAGGCGGCCGTCGGTGGCTTCGACGGCGAGTTGGGACACCTGGCGGATGGCGCCGGTTTCGACCAGGGCGCCGACCATCACGAACAGGCCCATGAAGAAGACCAGCGTCTCCCATTCGACTTCTTCGATGGCCTGCTCGGTGGTCACCTTGGTGGCGGCCACCAGGATTCCCGCGCCCAGGATCGCGACCACCGACGGCTCGTAGCGCAGCACCGGATGGAGCACGAAGGCGGCCATGACCACGCCCAGCACGGCCAGGCTCTGCCACAGCAGCTGCCGGTCGGCGATCGCCTCCCGCTCGTCGAGGAGCATGATCTCGGCGGCGCGGTCGGGATCGTAGCGGAACACCTCGCGGAACATCACCCGGCACAGGCCGAGGAACACGATCACCAGCAGGATGACCATGGGCGCCATGTGGACCAGGAAGTCGTTGAACGACAGGCCGCCACGGCTGGCGATGATGATGTTGGGCGGATCGCCGACCAGGGTGGCCGTGCCGCCGATGTTGGCGGCCATCGCCTCGGCGATCAGGTACGGCACCACCGGCAGCGCCAGCCGCGCGCACACGAGGAACGTCACCGGCGCGACCAGCAGCACGGTGGTCACGTTGTCCAGCAACGCCGACGCGCCCGCTGTGATCAGCACGAGCAGCACCATCAGCCGGTACGGCCTGCCCCGCGCCCGCTTGGCGGCCCAGATCGCCAGATACTCAAACACACCCGTGCGTTTGAGCACGTTGACGATGACCATCATGCCGAGCAGCAGGAAGATGACGTTCCAGTCGACGCCGCTCTCCTCGGAGAAGAACGCGGCCTCGGCGTCGGTGGCATGGATCAGCAGCATGATCGCCGCTCCGCCGAGCGCGGCGGCCACCCGGTGGATGCGCTCGGTGGCGATCAGCGTGTACGCACCGAGGAAGACCGCCACCGTCAGCCAGGTGAGCGCCGTCACAAGAATCTCAGGTTCTTGCCAAGAAGCATCCCTATCGTCCTGCGCGCTAGGTTTCGCACACACGAAAGGGTTAACCCATGCGGCGACGCACCCTCATTCCCGCTGCCCTGGGCGCGACTCTGATCGGCGCGACGCTGATCAGCGCCTCTCCCGCCTCCGCCACGACCGGCGGCACCTGCGAAAAGGCCGCCTGGATCGGCCAGGTCCAGGGCAGACCGCACGCCCTCAGTGCCCACTCCCGCAGTGGTGACTACTTCTGGCACGACAAGTACGGTTTCCACCTGCGCGTCACCCAGAAGCGCGCCAAGGCCCAGTCCTACTCGGGGACGATCACCTCGAACACCCCGATCGTCGGCTTCAAGTGGGTCAAGCTCGAGAAGCAGGACAAAGTCGAGCTGTCGGCCGACAAGCTCACGATCACCTTCACGGTCGTGAACCACGGCCTGATCGACGGCTTCAACTTCAAGACCTCCTGCGCCGACAGCCTCACGGTCTCCGACCTGAAGATCAACGGCAACGCGCTGCCGACCGGCAAGGTCTACCTGGGCAAGTACCGCCAGCACCCGGCCTCGATTCCGTTCACAGTGCACCGTAAGGCCTAATATGCCAGGTCCGGCCGTGGTCCCCGTATGATGCCCGGCCGGAGGAGGAAAGCAGATGGGCGCACACCGGATCCTGGTGGTGGACGACGACCCGGCGATCCTGCGCGTGCTCCGGCGGGGCCTCACTCTGGAGGGTTTCACTGTTGAGGCCGCGGGGAGCGGCCATGCCGCGCTGGAGATCGCCGATCGGGTCGACGCCATCGTCCTGGATGTGTCGATGCCTCGCTTGTCGGGCATCGAGGTGTGCGCCGAACTGCGGCGCCGCGGTTCCGAGGTGCCGATTCTGATGTTGTCGGCCCTGGACGAGGTGGCCGACCGGGTGGCCGGCCTGTCGGCCGGGGCTGACGACTACATGGTCAAGCCCTTCGACCTGACCGAGCTTGCGCTGCGGCTTCGAGCGCTGCTGCGCAGGTCCGGCGCCACGAGCGCGGGGGGCTCGGCCGTACGGGTCGGTGACCTGGTCCTGAACACGGACGGCCGCGACGCTGTCATCGGCGGCCGGGCGCTGGCCCTGACCAGGCGCGAGTTCGACCTGCTCGAAGTGCTGGCCAGGAACGCCGGGATCGTCCTGTCCCGCGAGGTTCTGCTGGAACGTGTCTGGGGTTACGACTTCGCGGTCACCCACAACGCGGTCGAGACGTTCATCGGCTACCTGCGCCGCAAGCTGGAGGCCGACGGCGAGCCGCGCATCCTGGAGACGGTCAGGGGAGTGGGTTACGTCCTGCGGGGCCGTCCGTCATGAGGCTGTCGACCCGGTTCGCGCTGTGCCTGGCCGTCATGGTTCCGCTGTTGGTCGGCCTGTCGGGGTTGCTGATCATCCGCCTGTCGATCGACGACCTGCGTGCCGAACGGGACCTGCGGCTGGCCCAGCGCATGCAGTCCCTCCAACCCCTCGCTTTGGTGTACTCCCAGCGCGAGGCCGCCCCCACGCGAGCGGCCAGGATCCGCGTCACACCGACGGCCATCGGCGAGGAGGGCGTCTACGTGGCCCCCGCCAGGGGCACCCCGCTGATCATGGGTACCGTCCCGGAGTCCCTGCCCGCGTCGGCGCCCGGCCCCGCGACTTCGCCGGACGGCGCCTGGCGCTACGTGAGCACCCCCCTGGGCGTCAATGGCAGACGGGGCCGGCTTTGGGTCTTCGAACAGGAGGCCCCGCTGGCCGGTCGGATCTCCCACATGTACCGCCAGCACCTGATCGTGACGCTGATCGCCCTGGCGGTCGGTGCGACGACGGGCCTGGCCCTCGGCCGTTTCGCGCTGCGCCCGCTCACGCGCCTGACGAAGGACGCGGCGGCGGTGGACGTACGCGCCGGGGAAGGCCGCCTGACCCGCAACTCCCGTGTGCCGGAGATCGACGAGCTGGCGGGCCTGGTCAACGGGCTGCTGGACCGCCGCGACAGGGCCGTTCACCGTACCGCCGAAGCCCTGGAGACGGCCCGCGCCTTCGCCGCGACCGCCGCCCATGAGCTGCGCACCCCGTTGACGAGCATGGGCGCCAATATCGCCCTGCTGGGTTATCCCAACCTGCCGCCGGAGGATCGCGTGGAGGTCATCCGCGACCTGGCTGGCGAGCAGGCGCGCGTGGAACGCCTGATCACGATGCTGAGGCAGCTGGCCAGGGGCGAGCTCATGGAACCCGACTCCCTGAAGGAGGTCGACCTGGCGTCCCTGAGCGGAATGGCCGTAGACGAGGCCACCCGCCGCCACCCCCACGCACGGATCGTCGCCCACCTTCCCGACCATGCGATCGTCCGAGGCTGGGCCGAGGGCCTGCGCATGATCGTCGACAACCTCCTGGAAAACGCGGCCGTCCACGGTGTCGGCCCTCAGGGCACCGTACGCATCGACCTGATGGTGAAGGTGGAGGGCACCTTCGCGCTCCTGCGCGTGGCGGACGACGGTCCCGGCATGCCGTTGGAGCTCCACCAGCAGGCCTTCAACCGCTTCAGCCGCCGCGTCGGCAGCCCCGGCTCTGGCCTGGGCCTGACCTTGATCCACCAGCAGGTCGTCCTGCACGGCGGCAAGGTGCAGATCGAACCCCCCGGAGTGGGTTTGTCGGTGTTGGTGCAACTCCCCATCTCCTGGCGCCCGGACGGCCCCAGCGATGGTCTGTCCTGGTTGTCGGCACACCAGAAACTCTGACGTCACAGACGTCGCAGGCAGGTGGTGCCGGGGTACCAGTCGATGCTGGACAGGGTGTCCGTCGTGCCCGATGGGCAGCGCTGCGCGCTGACGCTTCCCACGATCTTGGCCCAGGCGCTCTTGGAGCGGCAGCCGACCTCGTCGAGGCCGCCCACGACGGTCCGCCAGCCGGGCACCCCGCCTTCGAAACTCGCCGGTTTGCGGACGCAGATGCCCTTGGCGTACTGCGCGCCCGGGGTTTCGACGTCGTAGCCCTCGCTGGTGCAGATGACGGGTTTGGTCGGGTGGTCGCGGCGGTTGGTGTAGTGGTTGTCGAGGAAGCCGTCGGCGTCCTTGCACTGGGACTTCTTCTTGTAGAAGTTCCAGATCTTGCCCGGGCCGTACCGGTCGTGGCAGGGGCGTTCCTGGGGGTCGGTGTCCTTGGTGTCGGACGGCTCGGCGATGTAGACGCAGTCGCCCGGGCGCAGGATGCCGCCGCCCTTGCCCGGATCGCCCGGATGCGGCGCGGCGAGGTTACGCACGCAGGCGGTCCGCCCGGCGGGCACCTCAGGACCGTGCCGCAGCCCGTCGGTCTCCGCGGGGCAGTCGGCGGTCACGGCGATGATCCGTGACTTCGCCTGGGCGTCCTCGCAGGGCACGACGGAGACGACACCGGGCGAGGAGTTCACGGTGTACGCCGCGTTCAGGCACTGTCCCTTGGCCACGGTCTGTACGACAGGCGATGCGACCGGCGTCTGGACGGACGGTGACACGGGAGAGGGCGTCGAGACCGCACCTGCGGGGGAGGCACGATCGTCGTCCCCACCGTTGACGATCATTACCACGATCACCGCGACGAGCACGGCGATGATCGCTGTCAGCACCGCGATCAAGCGGCGATTCGCCATTCAGCGCCCCCTTGGCCGACACCTGACCGATCACGGCGACCGATGCGGCCGCCACGGCCTGACCGAACCGATCGATTCGATCAAGGCAGCAGATCAAGTGTTGACCAGACAGCGCGAACCGACAACGGCCACCCGGATGCCGTTACGATTTGCGCTGGGATTCGGCCAGTAAGGCGAGATAGCCGTCGGAGACGATGCGCTTGGCCCGGGCCGCGTAGGATTCAGGGTCGTCCGGGGCGATCGTGCCCAGCCCGTCGACGTAGCGGTTGAACATGCAGAACGCCGCCGCGATCAGGACGGTGTCGTGGATCTCCACATCGGTCGCGCCCGCTTCCTGCGCGGCGGTGACGAGCCGGTCCGTAACCCGCAGCCCGCCCTGCTGTACGGCTGCCGCGATGCCCAGCAGCGCCCGCAGCTTGGGCGAGATCGGCGCGCCTCCCACGTCCTCGCGGACCTGCTCGACCAGCGCCATCCCACCCTCCAGCTGCGCCGCCGCGTACGCCGCGTGCGAGGAGAAGCAGTAACGGCACTCGTTCAGCGCCGACACGTACGCCGCGATCAGCTCACGTTCCCCTCGCGTCAAGGTGTTGTCCGCGCGCAGCAACGCCTCGACCAGCTCGTTCAGCGGCCGAGCCATCTCCGGACGAAACCTGAAAAGTCCCCGGATTCCCGGCTCGTCAGACACCAGGGTGATGTGCGGCATGGGCTGTGCCTCCCTCGGCTCGAGAACACTCCGAACGCAGAATTCGCGATCACCTCCACCCCGTCAACATTTTTCGCCGTATAGAGCAACAAGTCGTAACTGCAGCCGGGCCGTGCCCGCCCACTCGACGGTAATCTTCGGCCTATCCTCGCGATGGGGAATTCGGATGTGCGGGGTCGGCGGCGGAGTCTGAGGCGTCACGCCGACCAAGGCGGGACCTTGGTCGGCGTGTCGCGAAAGGGCAGGGCCCAAGCCGCTGTCCTAGATGCTGTAGCGGTTCTTGAGGTGCCGCCACCAGTCACGCAGCATCCACTTGTCGAACTCGGTGATCTGCGATGCCGAGCCCGCCTTCATGATGAAGCCGCCCACCCCGGTCGGGGTCCAGTCGTAGAAGTCGTCGAGCCCGTAGCCATGTCCTATCTCATGTAACAGGATGTGGATGTTGGCCGAGCCGAGCGCGTTGACGTAGTACTCGCTGCCGATCCGTTGGCCCCAGTCGCCTCCCGCGCCGCCGGACATCCCGGCCGTCAGCCAGAGTGACATGTCATAGTGATGACTCGCCCCGCCTGGGCAGCCCGAGTAGTTGCCGTCCTGGTGGAAGAAGCGCCCGCAGGGCGGCGCGCACTGCGGAGCGTTCTCGTTGATGTCGTTGACGTAGATGTCGACGGAGTTGTCCGTCCACTGCAGCTGCGCCCTGTTGCGTACGGCCCAGCCCACGACCTTCACGTTGACTGTCGGGTACGGCCAGCCGTTCCAGCCGGCGAGCTGGTCGACCCACTTCTGGAACATGCGGATCAGGTTGGCGTGGATCTGGTCGCGCAGCGCCGCGGTTACGTTCGCGCCGGAGTCCCATCGCACGCAGTAGTTGATGTTGCCCCGCCCGGCCATGATCTGGTCCCAGATGTAGTTCCTGAAGCCGTACAGGTTGGGGTAAGTGGACTCGACGTGGCTCCACACCTGGTTAAGCGGCTGGACCAGGTTGCTCGGCGGGTTCCACACGTTCCCTGGAGGCGGCGAGGGGCTTGGGGTAGGCGTCGGGGTCGGGGTCGGGGTCGGGGTAGCGGTGGGGGTCGAGCCGGTGCAGGTCACCCCGTTGACGGTGAACGACGAGGGCTTCGGGTTGGAGCCGGTCCAGGTGCCGTTGAAGCCGATGGAGGTGGACGCGCCGGTCCCGAGGGCGCCGTTGTAGTCCTGGTTGGTCGCGGTGACGTTTGCGCCCGACTGTGACCAGTTCGCCGACCAGCCCTGAGTCACCGTCTGCCCGGCCGAGAGCGCGAACCGCAGCGTCCAGCCGTTCCAGGCGTCGCCCAGGTTCTTGACGGTCACACTGGCCGTGAAGCCGCCAGTGCCGGGCCCCGAGTTCCAGTCGTTGGTCGTGTACGTGACGCCGCATGCGACCGCGGCCGCCGCAGATGTGGCCGTGGCGACCACGGTGGTCGCGGCCAGCATTAAGATCGCCAGAATCCATCTCATGGCCGAAAAGGTATGCGCGCTGAGTATGTTCGTATAGTCGCCCAATTAATCAATGACCTGCGGCCTGGGCATACGCTAAAGGTTTTCTGTAACTTTCACACTGCGGGCTGTCATCCACCGCTCCACGTTTTCATCTGGGTATCTCGGCCGATATCATTGATGTAGTACTTGATATACGGGAGGCGTCGATGAGTCGTACGGTGATCGACCTGGATGATGATCTGGTCGCGGAGGTGGCCAAGGCGCTGGGGACCCGTACGAAGAAGGAGACCGTGAACAGCGCTCTGCGGGAAGTGCTGGAAAATCGGCGCCGGGCGCTGGCGCTCGCCCGGTTGCGTGAGGCCGCTGCCGAGGGAGCCTTCGATCTTGGGATCTTCGAGGACAAGAGGGGCTATCGCAGGTGAATCCGGCACAGTTCCTGATCGATACCAGTGCCCTGGCCCGGCTCATGCGTGGTGATGCCGAGCAATACGGCTGGGACCAGGCGGCGGCCGCTGGCCTGATCGCGGTTTGCCCCATTACCGAACTCGAATTCTTCTTCAGCGCTCGTTCGATCGCGGATCGTATCCGGGGGATCGAGGACATGCGGTCGCTGTTCGGCTGGGTCCCGGTCGACGATCGTGCCTACGACCGGGCGTGGGAGGTCCAAGGCGCACTGACCAGGCGCGGGCAGCACCGAAGTGCCGAGGCGGTGGACCTGGTCATCGCCGCCACGGCGGAACTGCGGGGCCTGACCCTGCTACATCGCGACCAGGACTTCGAATGCATCGCGGCCGTAACCGGACAAGCACTCCAGTGGTACGGACCCCCGGCCGGCAAGTGAACGGCACGCATGCTTCACTCGTGGACGACCACCATCTTGCCCCTGGCCGTACCGGCTTCCATGACGCGATGAGCCTCGCGGATCTCTTCGAAGCCGAACACGCGCGAGGGCTTGGCCCGCAGGCGACCGGCCGCCACCCGTTCGGCGATCGCTTGGAGTGGTACGTCGGACAGCGGGAAGCCGGGGGTGCCGAAGACGAAACTGGCGAAGAAAGTGAGATAGACGCCGCTCGCCATTTGCCCCAGCGGGTTGAAGTCGGCGATCGGGTCGAGCCCGCCGAGCCATCCCGCCAGGCAGGCACGCCCGCCCCGGCGCAGCATCGCCAGCGAGTCGAGGATGGTGCTGTTCCCGATCAGGTCGAGGACGGCGTCGATCCGCTTGGCCTCAGGGATCCGCAGGGCGAGCGCCGGACCTTCCACCTCACCGCGTTCCGCACCAAGGTCTTCCAACAGGCCGAAGCGATTACGGTCCCGGGTGGTGGCAATGACCCGCGCCTCAGCGTCGACGGCGAGGCCGATCGCCGCCTGCCCGAAGGAGGAGGTGCCACCCCTGACGACCAGCGTCTGTCCCTTGGTGATCTGCAGGTTGCGGAACAGGCAGGTCCAGGCGGTGGCGTACGTCTCCGGAATGGCGGCCAACTCGGCCCACGGCAGGTCGGACTCGATGAGCGCCACGTTCGAGGCCGGAGCCCGGGTGAATTCGGCGTAACTCCCGTTGATCGTACGCCCGAGACCACCCATCAACGCGGCCACCTTGGCTCCCACGGGAAACTCCCCATCGGGACAGGCGTGCACGAGTCCAACACACTCGATACCGCTCACCGGCGCCGCCTCGGCCCACTCACCTCTACGCATATGCATCTCGGCATGGTTGAGCCCAAAAGCCTTGATCTCAATGACAACCTGTCCGGCCACAGGCTCAGGTTCCGGCAACTCCCGATACTCCAAGCACTCCGGCCCCCCGAATCTCTCGATAACGATGGCACGCATGGCGCCCCCTCCCAATGCCAAAGGTCGAGGTCCAATCGGGCCCTTGTTCCAGTAGGTCAGGCGACATCCACCTCGAAGATCTGGTCGACGACATCGGCCAGGTCGGCGCCGATGATGTCCGGACGCCGCCCAATGGGGCTGAGAACCATGCCCGGCCGCGCGATGAAGGCCGCCTTGCAGCCCGCGGCAAGCGCGCCCCACGTGTCCCACCAGTGCGCAGCCACCAGCCGCACCTCCGAGATATCAACACCGAAGGTCTTCGCGGCGGCCCGATAGGGATCAGGCAGCGGTTTGAGCTGTTTCACGCTGTCTGCCGAGATCACGGCGTCGAAATACCCGCGTATACCGCTGTTGGCGAGCTGCGCCTCGGCGACCGGACCCACAGAATTCGTCAGTGCCACCATCTTGAGTGGGCTGGTCCTCAGACGCTGGAGCGCGCCGACGACCTCAGGATGGGCGGGCAGCGAGCTCATCCGCTCGACAACCCCAGCCGCGTCCGCCGCCGAGACCGTCCTACCGTGCCGTTCGCCCAGCATCAACAACGCGGCATGCTGAGCCGTGCTGTAGTCCACATAATCACCGGTCAGCCCACCGACGAACGTGATCTGCAACATCTGCCTGAACCACTGCTCCCGAAGAGCAGCCGACCCCAGCAACACCTCGAAGGCCTCGTCGAGCACGGAGAGGTCAAGCAGACTCTCGTTGACATCAAACGCGATGACTCTGGTCATGACTGGTTCCTACCCGTATGAGCGTATTTGCCCTCGTACTCCCCTTGGAACTCTGCCCAGATGATCACGCCACTCAGCGCCGCCACGGTAGGCGACCACTTTGCGTCCGGCGACGCGTCGGATCAGCCCGGTGACGGCATGCCGACCGCAGCGATGAGCCGCGCCACCCCGAACTCCCACGCCCCGTCGACGTCGCCGCCAAGACGGAAGCTCCCGTTCAGTTCCATGCTGATGAAACCGGTCGCCCATGCCGTCAACGTGCGTGCTGCTTCGAGCGCCTCGGCTTCGCCGGCGAGGTCGGTCGCAACGCGGAGGATCGCCGCACTCGACGCGATGTTCACCTCCTCGCCCACCCTCGGCGTGCCGGGTCCCGGGGTCATCACCAGCTGGAACGCGGCCGGACGCTCCTTCCCGAACGTCCGGAGCCCGTTCAAGAGGTCCACTGCGGTCTCAGCCGGGTTCACGCGGTCTGCCAGGTCGCGTAGGGTCGCCTCGGCGACGAGACGGATGAGGTCCTCGCGGCTTTGCACGCGCTTGTAGAGCGAAGGAGCGCGCACACCGACTCGTGTGGCAACGGCCTGCATGGTGACGCCTGCCAGGCCATCCGCCTCGAGTAGGTCGCGAGCTGCGAGGACGATAGCGTCGAGCGAGGTACGGTCCGGAGTTGGCATATCCACAGTATAGCTATTGACAGTAGCCATGATGGCTATTTAGCGTAGCCATCATGAAACTTGCTCCGCACCTCCACCGCATCGGCAACGACATCGTGGCCGCGTATCTCGTCGAGGCGCCCGAGGGCGTGACCGTCGTCGATGCCGGATTGCCCGGACACTGGCGCGATCTGCTCGTTGAACTCAAGGCGATGGGGCGGTCCGTCGAGGAAGTGAGGGGCGTCATCCTCACTCATGGCGACTCCGATCATGTCGGTTTCGCCGAGCGGCTGCGGCGCGAACACGGAGTGCCGGTGTACGTGCATCCGGGTGACGCCGAGCGGGCGAAGGGCGGACCCAAGCCGAAGAATGCGAAGCAGGCGATGCGTCTTGGGCCGCTTCTCGGGTTCGTGGCCTACTCGCTCAGCAAGGGCGGAATGCGCACCACGTGGCTCACAGAGGTCATCGAAGTGCGCGACGGGGAGATCCTCGACCTGCCCGGGGCGCCGAAGATCATTGCCCTTCCCGGTCACTCTCCGGGCAGCATCGCGATCCACATCCCTGACGTCGACGCCGTGTTCGTGGGCGACGGACTGACGACGCGTCATGTCCTCACCGGAAAGCAGGGGCCACAGCCGGCTCCCTTCACCGATGCGCCCGATCAGGCGATCGCCTCGCTGCGGGCGCTGCTGGCGACCCGAGCGAAGTGGGTGCTTCCCGGGCACGGTGCCCCGTCGCGTGGCGGCGTCGAGGCTGTCGTGGCGGCGGTGGAGGCGGCGGTTCGCTGAGGTCTCCGTGCCGCACGCACGCGTCGCTGAGCAGGCATCGCCCGCCGATGTCGTGCTCAGTAGCGGTAGCGGGCCTGAAGAATGATCAGTTCGTCATCGCGTGGAAGGTAGACGAGCCGGTGTTCTTCGGCGATCCTTCGGGACCAGACTCCCTGAAGGGCGTGTTTGAGCGGCTCGGGTTTGCCAATGCCCGCGTACGGGTCGCGCAGGGCGTCTTCGATAAGCCGATTTATCCGTTTCGGGACTTGCCGGTCGGTGGCGAGCCAGGAGGAGTAGTCCTCCCAGGCTTCGGGCGTGAAAGAGAGCTTCATGCCTGGTCGTCGACGTCGATGAGCTCCCGGATTTCGTGACGGCCATCCAGGGCGTGCTGATAAGAGGCGATGAGCCTGCGCATGTTGGCCGGTGAGCGCAACAGGTGCGCCGTCTCCTTCAGCGCTTCGTACTCGGCAGCAGGCACGAGGTAGGCGCGGTTGTGCTTGGCGACGATCTCCACGGCCATGCTGTCCTCATTCACCTCGTCGATGAGAGGGAACAGCCGACGCCGGGCTTCGCTTGCGGTGATCGTGGGCCGTGGCTGTGGGGAGTGTGCGAGGCTTCAAACGATCTCCTCTAGGCCGAGTACGGGGGCGAACGGGTCGTCGTAGCCGGCCCACACGTGGGAGCCGCATACGGCCTCGGCTGGGGTGAGCAGGCAGGAGTCGAGCAGGGTGTGGATGCGGTCGCGGTCGAGGTCGGGGCCGGTGAAGACCAGGTGCTGGATGCGATCGCCGAGGAGGTCGGTCCAGTCCAGGCTGGCGGCCATGCGGCGGGCGGGGGAGATCAGGTCCCAGGAGGCTTCCGGGAGTGCGGCCAGCCACGGGCCGGTGTCCTCGATGGACAGTGCGCCCGCGACGGCGTCCCAGGCGAGCAAACGTTCGGGCCGGGTGGCCAGCCAGAACCGCCCGCGGGAGCGGACCGATTCGGTGACCAGCTGGTCCACGGCCTCGAAGAGGCGGGCGGGGTGCAGCGGCCGCAACCGGCGCCAGACGATGGTGGTGACCTCGCCGGTCTGCGCGTCGCAGGGCAGCAGGGCGGTGGCGGGGTCGACGCGTTCTGCCAGTTCCCGGGTGCGCAGCGCGGTGCCGGTCACGTCGGGCAGGGACTCGGTGAAGACCGGGGTGATGGGCGCGAGGTGGGTGAGCAGGGCGCGGGCGAGATCGAGGCCCTCCTCGTCGCCGCCGTGCAGGACCAGGGCGGTGGCGTACTCGACCTGCCGGGCCAGCACTTCGGCCAGGTAGCGCCGGTCGCCGGACGCCGCGCCCCGGCCGGTTTCTGACAGGCGCTCGCCGCGGGTGATGTCGACCGGCAGATGCTCGGTGCGCAGCGCGGTCAGCACGCAGGTCAGGCGCAGGACCTCGCGGGCTTCCTCGCAGTTGAGCGCCTCGGCCACCGAGCGGGGTTCGACCGAGTCCCACAGGTCCACGACCAGCAGGGACGCGGTGGCGGCATGCCGGATCAGCTGGGGGAGCAGATCCTCGCGAACGGTGCAGGTGACGCAGCCGTGCGCCAGCCGTACCTCGGCCAGGTCCTGTACGCCGGAGGCGTCGCGCACCACGCGCTCGACTCTTCCGGAGGTGACCTCGCACAGGTCGTGGTGGATGGCTACGGCGCCTGGATGGTCGGCCAGGAACCGGTCGACGGTGGCGGTGCGCGCCGAGGCGTGCAGGCCGGCGACCAGGACGACAGGGGTGGGCACGGGACCTCCCGAGTTGCGAGAATGAAAACAATTATCGTTATCATTGCATGGTCGGCAACAGGAAGGGACCTCGGCCTTGGCCAGAAACGAGCTACGACCGGTGATCAAACTGCGATCCACAGCGGGCACCGGCTACACCTACGTGACCCGCAAGAACCGCCGTACCACCCCCGACCGGCTCACCCTCAACAAGTACGACCCGATCATCCGCAAGCACGTCGAATTCCGGGAGGACCGATGAAGAAGGGCATTCACCCCGACTACCACCCGGTGGTGTTCCGCGATCCGAGCGCGGGTTTCGCCTTCCTGACCCGCTCGACCATGACCAGCGGCAAGACGATCGAGTGGGAGGACGGCAACACCTACCCCCTCGTCGATGTCGACGTCTCCTCGGCGAGCCACCCCTTCTACACCGGCAAGAGCCGGGTCCTGGACACCGCGGGCCGGGTGGAGCGCTTCAACCAGCGCTACGGGAGAACCTGATGTCGGCTCACTGCCACCGTCGACAAGATCGGCGTCGAGGCAGCCGTGGCCCGGATCCGCGCCCGGGGAGAGAAAGTCTGATGGCGAAGAAGAGCAAGATCGCAGCCAACGAACGGCGCCGCCTCGTCGTCGCCCGCTTCGCCCTTCGTAGAGCGGAGCTGAAGGAGATCATTCGCACTGGAACCCCCGAGGAGAAGGCGGCAGCCGTACGAGAACTGGCCAGGCAGCCCCGCGACGCCAGCGCTACCCGCGTACGCAACCGCGACTCCGTCGACGGACGCCCCCGCGGCCACCTGACCAAGTTTGGCATCTCGCGGATCCGGTTCCGCGAGATGGCTCACCGGGGCGAGCTGCCCGGCATCACGAAGGCGAGCTGGTAGCCGTGGCTGTTCCCGAACGCAGGGCGTCTCGCAGCAATACCAGGCACCGCCGCTCCCAGTGGAAGGCCACGGCCCCCGACTTGGTGGCCATCGTCGTCAACGGCCGACACCTGCTGGTGCCGCGCCGCCTGATCCGGGCCTACCAGCGCGGCCTGCCCCGTTCGCTTCGATGTGATCTGTCGGATCACATCGACGGCTCGCGCCGAACCAGACGAGCGCCGACCGGATGTTCGGCTACGTCACCCCGTGGGTGATCCCGACCGGCCATCGGGACGGCGCACTTCTCGTACTCGGCCGGGAGCACCACGGCAATTTCGAGCACGAGTCACCGGCATCCGATGATTTCGCGCCCGAAACGCTGCACCGATTCCGCCAGGCCACCATGACGCGCCTGCGCCGCCTGGTGACCCTCTCCAACCTACGACGCGGCGGAACCCCTGGCTGACGTCGCGTGCTCCAGGGCCCAGGCCAAGGCGTGGTCGGCTACGGCCTCCCAACCGGGTGCGCCGCAGGTCCAGTGGTCGCGGCCCTCGAACTCGTAGTACTCCGTGATCGCGGGAGACTTGTTGTAATGCTTGGCGTTCGACTTGTTCACCGACGGCGGCATGATGTGGTCCTTCTCGCCGCCGATGAACAGCAGCGGCGCGCGGTCCGCGGAGTAGTCGACCCAGGTGTCCTGGTGGCCGGGCTTGAAGTTCGCGAACAGTCCGTACTCCCACACCCAGTGGCCGGGGGCCGCGATGGCGTAGCGGTCCCACACCTTGCGCGACTCCTCCTCGCTGAGGGTGTTGGTGAAGGCGTAGTGGAACTCCTCGGGAGTGAAGCCGACGGCTCTGTGCCGATTGGCCGGGTTCTTCAGCGCGGGGAACAGGGATTTCGCCTGCGACAGCGGGTTGACCCGGACTCCCTCGGTGGGCGCGGAGTCGATGACCACCGCGGCCGCTCCCAGCCCGCGGGCCAGCAGCAGCTGGGTGAGCGTGCCGCCGAAGGAGTGGCCCATGATGATCGGCGGAGTCGGAACGGACTCGATGACGGAGGCGAGGTGGGCGACGGTCTCGGGGACGGTCAGCTTGGCGATGATGTCCGGGTTCTCGCGGAGTGCCTCGACTTCGATCTCGAAGCCCGGGTAGGCGGGGGCGAGCACGGTGAAGCCCTTGGCCTCGAAGTACGTGACCCAGTCCTCCCAGCTGCGGGGCGTCATCCACAGGCCGTGGACGAGGACGATGGTGTCGGGACGGATGGTGTCGCTCATGATGAAGGCTCCTTCGGCGGGTCAGGCGTCGATGAATTCGAGCAGGTCGGCGTGCAGGCGGTCGCGGCCGGTGTCCGGCAGGGCGTGTCCACTGCCCTCGTAGACCTTCAGGACGGCGCCGTCGATCAATTCGGCCGAGCGTTTTCCCCCGACCTCGAACGGCACGATCTGGTCGTCGTCGCCGTGGATGACCAGGGCAGGGACGTCGATCTTCGCCAGATCCGGCCGGAAGTCGGTGGCCGAGAAGGCGGCGATGCATTCGTACGCGGCTCGGTGCCCGCACGCCATGCTCTGCAGCCAGAACGCGTCCCGGAAGCCCTGGTCGACGTCCTGCCTGCGGTTATGCCCGAAGAACGGACCGTCGGCCAGGTTCCGGTAGAGCTGGGACCGATTCGCGGCCTCGCCCGCCCGGATCTCGTCGAAGACCTCGATCGGCAACCCTTCGGGGTTGTCGTCGGTACGCAGCATCAGCGGCGGCACGGCGGACACCAGGACCACCTTCGAGACCCGGTTGCTACCGTGACGACCGACATAGTGCACGACCTCCCCGCCACCCGTCGAGTGCCCGACCAAGGTGAGGTCCCGCAGGTCGAGGTGTTCGATCAGGCAGGCCAGGTCGTCGGCGTAGGTGTCCATCTCGTTGCCGTGCCAGGTCTGCGACGAGCGGCCGTGGCCACGCCGGTCATGGGCGATGGCGCGGTGCCCGTGCTTGGCGAGGAAGAGCGCGGCCGCCTCCCACGCGTCGGAGTTCAGCGGCCAGCCGTGGCTCAGCAGAACCGGGGATCCGTCGGTCCCCCAGTCCTTGTAGAAGATCCGGGCTCCGTCGTCGGCGGTGACGTAGGGCACGTGGCCTCCTTTGGCTCGATAGGTGGATCGAGCGTGCCGCGAAGCCCGCTCACGCGGACCACGTGATTCACGTAGTCGCTCAGCCGGCTTCCAGCTTGTCCGTGAGCTGACGCCGTGAGGCGATGCCGAGCTTCTGGAACACCGTGCGCAGGTGGTAGTCGACCGTGTTCACACTGATGAAGAGATTGGCCGCTATCTCCGGATTCGTACGTCCGACCTCCGCCGGCCGGGCGATGGTCAACTCCTGAGCGGTCAGCTCGGGTGTGCCGGAGCCGCTGCGGGCGACCGGCTTCGCGCCGACGGCGTCGAGCTCGGCGCGGGCCCGCGGCAGGAACATTCCTACGGCGGCGCGGTGATCAGTAACGGCGCCACGGGGAACCCGAAGGTCAAGGGCCTGGTCTACGTGGCGGCCTACGCCTTGAACGAGGGCGAAAGCGTCGCCGCCGCCAATGCGCTGGGCGGTGGCCACACCGACGTGACCGACCACCTGATCGTACGGCCCTACCCGGGTGCCGCCCCCGGAGACGGGGACGCCTACATCGACCCGGCCTACTTCCACCGCCTGTTCGCGCAGGATCTGCCGCGGAGCACGACCGGCGTCATGGCCGCCACCCAGCGGCCCGGGGCGCTGGCGGCGCTCGTCACGCCGTCCGGTCCGCCGGCTTGGAAGTCGGTGCCGAGCTGGTACCTCGTCGCCCGGCAGGACAGGATCATCCCGCCGGAAGCCGAGCGCGCGATGGCGAAGCGAGCCGGCGCCACGACCGTTGAGATCGACAGCTCGCACGTCGCGATGATGAGCCACCCCGACGTGGTGACGAAGTTGATCCTGCGGGCCGCCCGCTAGCCGAACCGTCCGGCACCGAGCACCCTCGGTGCCGGACGTCTTGGCTACGGTGCGTCGGTTCCTCTGCCGCGGTCGTCGAGGAGGAGGGCGGCCCGTCCATTGACGGTGTAGCGGATGTGCGTGACCTCAGGGGTATGGATCACTCGCGTGGGCGTGAGCTCGATCGCCTCCTTCTCCGCGAGATCGAGGTCGGCATCCAGCAGGCGCATCCCCGTACCCAGCACGGCCGGGACGATATGCAGCTCCAGCTCGTCCAGCAGCCCGGCCTTGATCACCTGCCGGAGCAGGCTCCCCCCACCGGCGACCGCCACATTCTTGCCCTTCGCCACGGCGCGTGCCTGTTCCACGGCGCTGGCGATCCCGTCGGTCACGTAGGTGAAGCTGGTCCCGCCCTGACGCACCAGCGTCTCGCGGGGCCGATGGGTCACGACGAACACCGGCGCCCGAAACGGCGGCTCGTCACCCCAGGGAACCTCACCACCGTCCGCCATGCGCCGCCCCATGACGTACGCCCCCGCGGCCTCGAACGTCTCAGCCATGATGTCCGAATTGACGTCCTGCTCGCCGCCCGCGAACCCTTGCCGTTCCCGCCAAGCCATGGCGTCGATCACCCACCGGGTAACCCGGAAGAATCCCGCAGCCTCCGCCGACTCCAGCCAATCCTGCGGCTCGCCACTGTGCTCCCGACCGGCGTAAAACCCGTCGAGCGACACCGACATCTGTGCCGTCACCTTTGTCATGTTCGCTTCGCTCCTGTCCTGACGGCCCCTCCGCTGGGACCCACTCAGTGGGAGAGTCGGAACCGCGAACCGAATCTCTACATGCGCGACATGCGCGCACCGTCGCGTGTGCGGGTATTACGCGGCCGTCGTACGGTGGTCGTCTCCGGGCTGCGGCCGGAATCCGAGTGGCGTACGGCGTCCGCGATCAGCTCGGGGACGACCAATGACAGGGTGGAGATTGCCGACTGACTGAGGTCCGACCTTCCCTGCTTTGCTTCGTCGAAGTGCCCACGTAGATGCGTCCATCTGCCCATAGAGCACCGGCGAACCGCCCACACACCTTTCGGCCAGATGCCCATCAAGCTCCGGCCAGTCGCCCAGCAGTTATTCGGCCATACGCCCACACACATGGTCTGACCTTGTGTAACGTAGCGGCATGGAAGGTCCGAAGCTCTACTCGCGACGTGCCGAGGTCATGGCCCTAGAGGCTCTGGCGGATACGCGAGTGATTGTCGTCAACGGTGCCCGCCAAGTCGGTAAGAGCACGCTCGCGAGATTGATCACCGATGGCAGCCCCGGTTCGCGGGCGCTCTATCTCGATGATCCTGCTGTGCGGGCAGCGGCTGAGGATGATCCTGTCGCGTTCGTACGCCATGACGCGCTCCTGCTGATCGATGAGATCCAGCGAGTCCCCAGTCTTCTCCTTCCGATCAAACGAGAGGTGGATCAAGACCCGCGGCCGGGGAGATTCCTGCTCACGGGCTCCGCACGGCTACTCGGGCTACGTGACCTTCCAGACAGCCTGCCTGGCCGTGCCGAAACGATCGAGCTCTGGCCTCTCTCCCAGGGAGAGATCGACTCAACTCCGGATGCGTTCGTCGACACGGTCTTCGCTGCCGGACCCGACCTTGTCATCCCACCCTCATCTCTGCGCAAGCGCGACTATGTGGAGAGAGCGCTCCGCGGTGGCTATCCAGAGGCAGTCCGGCGGGACGCGGGACGGCGCCGGGCACGATTCTTCGACTCTTACATCACGGACTTGATCACCCGGGATGTCCGGCAAATCTCGGACATTGAGCGCCCAGCGGAGATGCGTCGCCTGCTCAGCGTGATCGGTGCTCGGATGGCGAGCATGGCGGTCGTCCAATCGATCGCCAACGACGTCGGCTTGCCACGGATGACGCTGACCCGCTACCTGGACCTGCTGGAACTTGTCTTCGTCATCAAGCGCATCCCCGCGTGGTCCTCAAACCTGACGACTCGCGCGATCTCGACCCCCAAACTGATAGTCACCGACTCTGGTCTGGCGGGCCGGCTGGTCGGCCTGTCCATTGAGAAAGCCAAAGACCCGACCGCGCACATCGGCCCCCTGCTGAAGAACTTCGCGATCGGTGAAGTCGCGCGTCAGCTCACCTGGTCTGAGGAACCGGTCCAGCTCTTCCACTACCGGGACAAGGACCAAGTAGAAGTCGATATTGTCCTCGAACACGCCTCCGGCTCAGTGATCGGCATCGAGGTGAAGGCGTCCGAAACCGTCCGCACAGACGACTTCCGCGGGCTCAGACACCTCGCCGACCGTCTCGGCAACCGTTTCCAAGCAGGCTTCGTCCTCTACTGCGGCGAACAGCCACTGCCATTCGGCGAACGTCTCAGGGCTATCCCCATGGCTTCCCTCTGGACTCTCGAAACATAGAGAACAGCTTCGACGGACTGCCATCATGCTCGTCCCTGTAGCTGATCAGGCGGCTCCGAACTACAGCATCTGACTACGGATCAGAAGTTGGGGTTTCGAGTACCTCCGGCCGCACCCATGCAAGAAGGCCCCTGAACAGGCGATATGCCATCAGGGGCCTTTCGTTGTGGTGCTCAACTGGTCTCTTCGGTGTCCGTGGGAGCCAAAGGCACAGGTCTGCCCAGTTCACTGGTGTTACGCGGCCCTGGCCGCGTTGCCGTGGTCGGCTCGACTGCCATCGGCAACCTCGGTTGACTCGGTTGTGGTGACCGTCAGGGAGACTGGTGGGGGAGCATTGCCAGGTTCGGCAACTTCGTTGCCTTGTCCTGGCTTGGGGCCTTTTCCTGGCTTGGGGCGGCGGGACTTGGGGACGCGGCTAGCGGGTACTACGGCCATCGAGGTCCCCTGGCTGGGCCAGTCGCGGTAGGGCGCGGCCCGGACGCCCTTACGTTCGGTGTCGTAGGCCCAGTATCTGGAAACAAGCCGCCGAAGGACCAACCAGGCGCTGCCTCGGGAAATGTTGTGATCGATCATCAGCTGGCGAGTGGTCAGCCGCTGAAATTCGGCACCATAATCCGTGCTCGTGAAACCTTTGACCGCCGGAGTCGGCGTCGCCGTCATTGCCTGTGTTGTCCTGGTCCCGGCTCACGCTGAGGCCGCCGTAAACCCCGTCGCGGCGGTGAAGCGGTTGATGGCCCAGGCGCGGACGGCCAAAGTCATCGAATGGGGCACGGTGATGCTGGGCGGTCGGGGGCGCACCGTGAACAACATGGCCAGTCTCTTTGACTATCACTTCGAGCGAAAAGGCTGGCTGAAGCTTGGAAGGAGTGGCGTCGCCGCCTCCAATCTGACGCGGCATGTCATGTTCAAACGGCCGGGTACGCTCGCCATCGCCAAGCAGGACGCGGCAGGCGGCGACCTGCAGGCCAAGAGCCTGCTCGCGCAGACCAGCATTCACCGTTCCGCTGGCGTGAACGGCCGCCTCTACACAGCGGGCAAGCTGTATGCCCCGGCACTGCCGAAGGGGAAAACGTGGGCCTATCGAGGCAAGACATTCAGCGGCGGCGCCTTCACCGACCAGATCATCAACATATTCGAGCCGAAGACGCTGCAGCGGTTGCTGTCCGACACCTACGAGAAGAAATTCATCGCCGGACCCGCCTTCAATGATCCGACGGGGCGTGTCCACAAGGACGTCTACCTCTACAGGGGCAAGCTGACCTTCTCCGATCTCTACGCCGTATCGCCGACATTCCAGGCGCTCGCCCAGACCGAACCGGACGAGTCCTATGGACCGGCCCTGGTCTGGTGGGACCTGTCGACGGACAAGTCCGGAACGCCGCTGCGTTTCTCGATCAGCTGGAACACCCACTACCAGGGCTACTACTCCTCGCGGGAGCGCGCGGAAGGAAGCACGATCACGGACTTCATCGGCTGGCGGTCCAATCTCCCGATCAAACCGCCCCACTCCAGCACGGTGGCCGCGGTCTCCGGTCCAGCGGGCGGACTACCCGAGTTCGACGACGTGGCTGAAGTAATTCGCGGCCGACGCCCACGAAGCTGAACCTACCCAACTCGGTCAAGTCCGCCCTTGGGGCGTACAACTGGAAACCGCACTGCGTAGAACGCCTCCTGATCGTGCAATCCGGACATCAAAACCGCACAGGGCTGAATCACGACTATTGTTAGATGTAACAATCCTTGTGATTTGTGAGAGATGTCGGCTGGTTCTGGTCGCGCAGGCCATCATGAGATCATGGCGTACCGACCGTGGATAGTGAGCGCGGTAGTAGCAGGGCTTGTTCTGGTAGGCATGGCGGTGCTGCTGGCCTGGACCGGGCTTGACGACGCCGATAAATGGGGCAGCGTTATCAGTGCGTTCGCAGGACTGCTCAGCTTGGGCCTCGCCGGATACGGAGCGATACGCGAGCATCGAACGGCGCAGTCTGCCCCGCAGCCATTGACCGCGTCCGAACGTCGACCAGGCGCGGCACAATCCGTTTCCGGCCCTGACTCAGCCGAAGCTGCGGCAACCCTGGTGAAAATGGTGTCATCCAGCGGGGATCGTTCAATCGGCGTCGGCGGGGAGATGGGCGGGATCTCTTCCACCGGAGATCAGGCCATCAATGTGCAGTACAACACATACATCGAGACCAGGCAAAGTCAACGGCGATGGTTGTGGCCTATTATCCTGCTGATATTACCAGTGCTCGTGCTGGCTACGATCTTCATCGCGCCAATTCTAACGAATCCCAGGAACGCGCCGCTCACAACTACTCCCAAGAACACGCCGACTACAAGCACTTCCAACAACGAGCCGGCCATAGCCACACCCAGGAAGGATCCGATCTTCCTGACGGCAATTGCGAATAGAGCCACCTGGACTTCGGGCCGTGGAAAGATTGAATTTGGTGGCCAACCTGGCACTCCGGCTGGCCATGTACTACCTGACGTGGAGACCCTTGAAGACGGCTCAAAAGCTGGCGGTTTGCTGACACACCCCAATTGGGATGACGATGGCTATCTACGAGGATGTTTCAAACTTCCTCGTCAGCTACGAGAAGACGACTGGTTCTTTGCCACCGGCGGATTTCAGGACAAATACGCCGTCGCCGGAAACGTGAGATTTCAGGTTCTCGTCCGCGATCAGCAGGGAAACCAGAAAAAGATCGTCGACAAGCTTGACGACCGCGCTAACGGAAGGCTGATCTCGCTGGACGTCCCACTCGCTTCCTACGCAGGTTCAAAAACCATCTGCCTGCAAGTGACAGCGAATGGCGACCCCGCACAAGACGCCGCCTTCTGGGTCAAACCACGAATCGAACCACGCAAGCCCTGACAAACCCAGAGCCCAACGCGTTCACGGCCGCGCGTGATGCCGGCGCACAGATCCTCGCCGAGCACGGCATCCAACGTACGATCCTCACCCGACCCGACCGCCGCAGCTTCGAGGTCAGCGACGAGGCCGCCGCGCTGTTCCGGACCCAGACGGCCGGACGGCGCATGCTCATCGTGCTCGACAACGCCGTCGACGCCGCCCAGGTGAGGCCGCTGCTCCCCGGCGGATCGACCTCGGCCGTCCTGGTCACCAGCCGGGCCCGGCTCACCCCGCCCGAGACCCGCCTGGCCGAACTCAGCCACGGCGACCTGTGCGTCCGCGAGCGCCTGACCGCAGGCCACGACCTCGACCACCACCCCGCGGCCGGGGAACTCTTCAAACTGCTCGGCGTCCTCGACCTCCCGGAGGTGACCACTCCCGTCGCCGCACTCATGGACGGCGACACGGACGACGTCCAGCCACTCCTCGACGCCCTGATCCAGGCCCAGCTCCTGGAGAGCCGCGCCCCCGACCGCTACCGCATGCCCGTCCTGATCCGGCTCTTCGCCCGCTCCCAGGCCGCCCACACCGCCGCCGGCCGAGCCGCGCACTCCTACCTCCTCAGCGCGCCTCTCCTGCTCAACCTCATCGGCGCATAAGGTGTCCAGGCTCAGCCGGCTGCCCTGCCCAGGTGGAAGCGGAGATGTGTGGCGGGGGAGAGCCTCGCGCCCTGAGGCTCTCCCCGGCTTGGTTACTGCTGTTCCTCCAGGTCGGCGATGAGCGCCTGGCCGTCTCTGGCGAGCGCGGCCCGGACCGCGGAGTCAGCGATCTTGTTGGGCTTCCCTGCTTCGGAGATGAAGTTCCTCAGTGGGTTGATGGCGTGCTGGATCCTGCCCTTGAGGGCCTGTTCCTGAGAACGGTCGATACGGTCGCGGAGCTTGGCGGCCGTATCGGCGTTGAATTTGCCGGCCAGCTGGAACTGGGTGATGAGGGTGCGGACCTCGTCGTAGGAGGTCCGGGTCGTGAAGGTGACGGTCTGCGTGGCGGTGTTGCCGGCGTTGTCGGTAGCGGTGACGGTAAAGGTGTGTTCGCCCAGCGGCAGCGACCACAGCGGGACCGGTGTGCTGGAATCGACGTCGGTGCCGTCGATCGTGGCCTTGACGCTGCTGACGCCGGAGGTCGCGTCGCTCGCGGTGAACACCGGGGTGATCGACTCGGCGTCGCCGTACGGCTTGGCTTCGACGCCGATCGCGGCGATTCCAGGGGTGGTCTTGTCGACCTTGAGGGCGAGGCTGCGGGACGGAGAGGCGGTGCCCGCGCTGTCGGTGGCCCGGTAGAGGAGGGTTCCGTTGAAGTCGGCGCTCACGGTCTGGATTCCGGTCGCGGGTACGTTGACCCAGGTGGTGCCGTTGTTGATGGAGTATTGGCCGGTCCACAGGCCGGCGGTCAGCCCGCTGTAGACGAGCTTGACGTCGCCGGCGTACCAGCCGTTGTTCCCGGTGGGAGTGGCCGGGTCGAGGGTGACGCCGATGTCGGGGATGGTCTGGAACTGGAAGTTACGAGCGAACAGTTCGGGCTGGACGCCGCCGGTCCAGGTGGCGACGAAGTACAGGTCATGGACGCCGCCCGGGTCGGTGATCGGGGTGGTGAACCACTTGTAGACCCTGCTGGACAGTGATGTCGATCCGGTGCCGGGCACGTTCGCGAAGCTCGCGACGGTCGGTCCGGTGGGAGAGTCGGCGTGCACGGTGAAGTCGACTCCGGGCAGGCGGGTGGCGAACTCCATGTTGAGGTTGTCGACGTCCTTGAGGTTGACGCGAGGGAACATGAACCAGTTGCCGGTGTCGGGGATGAACAGCTGCCCGGTGTAGAGACCGACACCGACACCCTTTTGATAGGTGGAGGCGGCGTACTGGCGGGGGTGCAGGACGACGTCGCTGGAGCCTTCGAGCGCCGGGGTGTCGTCGGCGCCGCCCTGGTCGGTGTAGGAGGCCTCGACGACGTGGAAGACGTAGGCGTTGGTGCCGTGGGAGGCGTCGCGGCCCGGCACCAGCACGCCTGCGCAGTCGGCGCCGGGTGTGGCCTCGGCCATCGGGTGACCGTGCTGGTTGTGGCCGAGTTGGTAGGTCACTTTGACCTTGGTGCAGTCGATGGTGCCGTCCTCGGGGTCGGTCACCTTGACCTTGAACGGCAGGTTCTGGCCGAACTCTGCGAACCTGCCGTCTTCGGGCAGGATGAGCTCGACGGTGGGACGGGTGTTGCCGGCCACCACCGAAAGATTGGCGATCGCTTCGGCGCCGCCGGAGTCGGTGACGGTCAGGCGGGGATGGAACTGCCCGGCCGTGGTGTAGGTGTAGCTGGTGGTCGGCCCCGTCGCATCGGCGGTGCCGTCACCGTCGAGGTCCCAGGAGAACGTCAGCGGGTCGCCGTCGGGGTCAGTGGTGGCCGAGGCGTCGAAATCGACGGTGAGTGGGAGCTTGCCGGAGTCGGCGCTCAGGTCGGTCTTGATCGCGGGTGTCCGGTTGCCTTCGACGTAGTCGATCCGGTATATGCCCGAGTCGTCGTTGCTGGCGCCCCAGCCGTTGCCGTACTCCAGCACGTACAACGAGCCGTCGGGGCCGAACTGCATGTCCATCGGCTTACGGAAGTCCAGCTCAGGCAGGAACTCATGCATCTCGGCAGGTGCGCCGCTCTCGTCGAACTCCGTCGTCTGGATCCAGTCGGTGGTCCAGTCGAAGAAGAACCGCCGATTGTCGAACCACTCGGGGAACTTGGTCTTGGAGGTGCTGGCGGCGTCGTAGTGATACTGCGGTCCGGCCATGGCGCCGCCGCCGTACAGTTCGGGGAAGTAGGACTGCTTGTCGTAGGTGTAATAGATGGTGGCTGGCTTGATCGGCGGCAGGTTCACCAGGCCGGTGTTGTTGGGCGAGTCGTTGACCGGTGCGGCGCAGTCGAACCAGGGGCCGGGCTGGTCGGTGACGTAATTCCAGTCGTTGTAGGGGACGTTGTTCATCGTGCAGTACGGCCAGCCGTAGTTGCCTGGCCCGTCCATGAGGAACACTCTCACGTGCCCGGCCGGTCCGCGCTGGGGGTCGGCGAGCACCGCGTCGGGCCCGTAGTCGGCCATCCACAGCTTGCCCGTGGCCTCGTCGTAGTCGCCGATGGTGAAGGGGTTACGGAACCCCATCCCGTAGATTTCCGGACGGGTCTTGGCGGTGCCGACCGGGAACAGGTTGCCCTCGGGGATGTCGTAGCCGCCCTCGGGCTTGGGCACGATCCGCAGGATCTTGCCATTGAGGTCGTTGGTGTTGGCCGAGGTCCGCTGTGCGTCGCCGCCCGCCTGGCCGGGACGCTCGTCGGTGCCGGGAAAGCCCCGCGAGGCACAGCAGTTGGTGTTGTCGCCGGTGACGATGAACAGGTAACCGTCATCTGACATCAGCAGGTCACCGGCGCTGTGCCCGCCACCGACACCCTGCGGGTGCTGGATGTCCAGGATCACCTTCTCCGAGGAGAGATCCAGCACGTTGTCGTCGCCGAGGGTGAATCGCGACACCCGGGAGATGAAGCTGGTCGCCCAGTCCGGCCGGGAGAAATGCAGGTAGAGGTGGCCGGTCGTGGCGAAGTCCGGGGCGAGCGCGAGCCCTACCATGCCGAGTTCACCGACGACCCGGACCGGTACCGTACCGGCGACCACGGAGGCCTTGGTCGCCGGGTCCCAGACCTTTACCCGGCCATCACGCTCGATATAGACCACACGCCCGTCCGGGGCGACACTGATCCGCATCGGCTGCGTGAGATTGGTGTTCTCCAGCAAGACCTTCTGGAAGCGCTCGTCCGGAGGGGGTGGCGAGCTGTGTTCTCCGGGATGTGCCACGACCCTCGTCGCGGGCATCAGGGATGTCGTCAACAGGAACGAGGACAAGAAGGCCACCATAAGGCGGCGCGCGAAACGCATGAATCTCTCCACGGAGTGGGGATGGTTTCTTCGGTGCTGTAGGAGCTCCTCTGGCGGTCAGTTGTCTCCGGAGCCCGCTTGAGCAGGCCCCACGGCCCAGGCCGGCGCCGGCCTGGGCGGGAATCAGAGACAGGGGAAACCGGTCGTCACGCGACCGGTCACGGCGAAGCAGACACGGCGACCGGTCGGCCTCGCAGGCCCAGCAGGGCTAGGCGCGAAGAGCAGCCATGTTGTCGTAGCTGATCTTGGCGTACTCCAGGGACTGGTTCGGCGCCGTCGTGGCGTTGCCCGGCGCGTTGTCCTGCTCGTACATCGGGTAGTGGTGCCCGCTGGTCAGGCCGCGGAAGAACCCGGTGTAGTCGATGGCGCCGGTGCCGAACGGCACCATGTCGTAGCCGTTGGCGGTCGAGGTGTTGCTCGCGCCATCCTTGGCGTGGAACAGCGGGTAGCGGCCCTCCTGCGCCTGGACGAGGGCGAGCGGGTTGAAGACGTTCGTCTGGGTGGAGCCGTCCGGCGCAGTGTAGGTCGTGAACTTGTACTGGGCGACGTGCGCCCAGAAAATGTCCATCTCCAGGTTGACGAACTTGGGGTCGGTGATCCCGAGGAAGTACTCCAGCTTGCGGACGCCCGAGGAGCGCGTGGGGCGGCCCTGCTCATCGAGCGGCCCGCTGTCCAGCAGGAAGTTGTACGCCGCGTCGTGATTGTGGGTGTACAGCTTGACATAGCCGGAGGAACGGGCGATCTCGCCCAGCGCGTTCCACTTGGCCGCGGCGACGTCCCAGTCGGCCTTGTAGTTGCTCGACGTGGGGTCGCTGCCGGTGCCCATGTGGTCCATGCCCAGGATGTTGGAGATCTCCAGGGCCGCCTTGAACCGGTCGAGATCGGCCTGGGTCAGCGGCCAGGAGGCGGGGATGAAGCCGTGGTTGCCCTCGGCCCGCAGCCCGTTGTCGTCCAGCCACTTGCGCAGCAGCTCCGCACCGGCGACGGTCCCCAGGTTGGCGCCGCCCTCGGCGTTGGCGTTCTGGGTGTAGCCGGCGAACTCGACACGCTCGTAACCGATGTCGCTGAGCGCCTTGAACACCTCGCGGAAGCCCGAGGGCAGGTCGGAGGTGAGCGGGTTGCGGGAGATGGCGTCCCGGACGGTGAAGAGGATGATGCCGCGCTTGCTGTCCCGGATCAGGGGGACACCTTCGGCGGCCGCAGCGCGTCCGGGCTTCAGCGTCGAGGCGGCGACGGCCGCCGCTGCGGCCATCCCGGTGGTGGCCGCGAGGAGCTGCCGTCGGCTGAGACCCAGCTTGCGGCCCAGCTCGTGACCCTCGACAGGTGCGTCTGCTTGCGGATGACGAAACATCACACACGTATCCCTTCACAGGAAGAACGCGTGCGCCGACCACGTCACAACAAATCATTTCCTCAGACCATCCGGCATGCCACCGCCGTCAGGTCCGAGCTTCCACATTGTTAGCTGCTGATCACCATCACGTCAATGAGCCTTTTTCCAGCAGCGTGATCGCGGGCAGCGTGGCCGGCCCTGAACTACCGAGATGGGCGAGCACCTCCTGAGGTGCCACGGCGGGGCGATCTCCCGTCGCACCGGCGTCACGGTGCGGGGCGTGCGGAGCTCTGGTTCGGGAACAAGGTCGTTTCCAGGATGATGGACTGTTCCGCCGCGGTCGGCTCCTGCTGCCGGCGGATGAGGAGCTTCGCGGCGGCCTGGCCGAGTTCGGCGGCCGGCTGCCATACCGTCGTGAGCGGGGGTCTGATCAGGCGTGACCAGCTCGCGCCGCTGAAGGACACCAGGCCGATGTCGGGTGGCCTGATGTCGGCGTCGAGCAGCGCCTCCATGGCGCCCACGCCCAGGAGGCTGTTGGTCGCGAGCACGGCGTCCGGAGGGTCATTCGATCTGAGGAGGTCGGCCATGGCCGCCAGCCCGCCGTCCTCGCGATAGTTGGTGTGCTGGACCAGCCGGCGGTCGGGCTCGATGCCGGCGGTGCGCAGGGCGCGTCGGTAGCCCCGGAGCCGGCGTCTGGCGGTCAGAGCGTTGCGCGGACCCGCCAGGCAGGCGATTCGGCGGTACCCCTGCTCCAGCAGATGCGCCGTGGCGGTCTCGGCGCCGCGCTCGTCGTCGATGCCGACCAGGTCGATGGGGTGGCCGGTCGGCCGGCGGTCGATCGCGACCACTGCCGTGCCCCCGCCGACCAGGTGGGACAGGTCCAGTTTCGACCCGGAGGCGGGACTGATGATGGCGCCCGTCATGCGCTCCGCCTTGGCCGCCTCGATGTAGCGGTCCTGCTTCCGCTCGTCGTCATCGGCGTTGCACAGGACGAGCGACAGCCCCGCGTCCTGGGCGACGTCCTCCACCCCGCGCGCCAGGGACGTGAAGAACGGATTCTGGATGTCTGGGATGATGAGCGCCACCAGATCGCTGCGCTTGCGGTTGAGCCGGCGGGCGATGCGGTCCGGCACGAACTTCAGCTCCTCGGCGGCGGCCCGCACCAGCGCCTCGCGCTCGGCGGCGACCGAGCCGCCGTTGAAGACGCGGGATACCGTGGACGGCGCCACTCCCGCCAGGCGCGCGACATCGTAGATGGTGGCCATGCACCCCTCCATTGGAACCGGTTCCATAAGAATACCCTAGAAGTCTTGACGTCGCATATGTCGTTCCTGTTACATGATGGAACCGGTTCCACGAGAAAGAGGTGGTCATGGCGTGTATCGGGATTTTGACGTTCTCCGACGGGCGTGACTTCGTCTCAGCGGACCTCGACGCGTTCTGCCGGCAGCGTGAGTCCCGGCTCCGGAAGGAACTCGAGGCCCGGGGGCATCATGTCCTGCCGATGGTCGCGCCGATCAGCTCGAACGAGGCGGCCGTCCGCCTCGCGCGGGAGATGGACTCGCGCTCGCCCGACCTGACGATCTATCACTATCCGGTCTGGGCGTTCCCGCACTTCACCATGCTGGCCGCCACGGCCACCCGCGGCCAGGTGCTGCTGTACTCAGCGATGGAGCCCGAGCAGCCGGGGATGGTCGGGCTGCTGGCCGGCGGCGGCGCCCTCGACCAGGTCGGCCGGCCCCACGAGCGGGTGCTCGGCCCGCTCGGCGACCCGTCCGTCGGACGCCGGCTCGACGTCGCCCTACGCGCGGCGGCGGCCGTCGCCCGCCTGCGCGGCATGACGTTCGGCCGGATCGGCGGCAGGCCGATGGGCATGTACACCGCGGCGAGCAACGCCGACCAGTGGATCGAGCGGTTCGGCGTCGACGTCGAGGAGATCGACCAGTGGGAGATCGTGCGCCGGTCCGAGCACGTCGACGACGCCGCCGTCGTACGGGGAAGGCAGTGGCTGGAGCGGCACGCCGCGGGCGTGCACTACGACGGCCGGTCGCTGACCCCGAAACTGCTGGAGCGTCAGATTCGCGCGTACTACGCGGTTCGCGAGCTCATCGACGAGTGGAACCTGGACTTCGCCGGCATCAAGGGGCAGCCTGAGCTCACGAACCACTTCGCGACGATGGACGTCGCCGAGGCGGTCCTGAACGATCCCTACGACTGGGACGGCCCCAAGGAGCCGTTCGTCTGCGCGACCGAGAGCGACATGGACGGCGCGCTGACGATGCAGATCCTGAAGCTCCTGTCCGGACTGCCGGTGTTGTTCGCCGACGTCCGCCACTACCACGCCGACATCGATGTCTGGGACCTGGCGAACTCCGGCCAGCACGCCACCTGGTACGCCGCCCGCAGCGACGATCCGCTGGAGAACCTGCGCCGCGTGCACTTCTATCCGGAGGTCTTCTTCTTCCCGGCGGGCGGCGCCTCGGTCCATCACATCGCCGCGCCGGGCGAGGCCACGTTCGCGCGGCTGAGCCGGTACGACCACCGCTACCGGCTCCAGGTGACGAAGGGGCGCTTCGTCGACCTGGGGGAGGCGGAGCACACCAGGCTCGCGCGGGCCTCGACGTTCGAATGGCCACACGCGTTCGCGCGGTTCGACGCCCCGGCGCAGTCCTTCCTTTCGGCGTTCGGCGCCAACCACGTGCACGCGATCCCGGGGGACTGGACGGAGGAGCTGCGGGCCGTCAGCCGGCGGCTGGCCATCGACTACCACGATCTGGACGCCGGATGAGCGACGACCTGGTCCTCGGCCTGGACATCGGCACGTCGAGCAGCAAGGCCGTGCTGTGCGACTCCGGCGGCCGGGTGGTCCGGCGGGCGGAGCGTGAGCATCACACCAGCCGCCCGGCCGCCGGGCACGTCGAGCACGACGCCGACCGCGTCTGGTGGGACGACGTCCTGCGGCTCACGGCGGAACTCGGCGACCTGGACCGGGTGGCCGCGGTATGCGTCAGCGGCATCGGCCCCTGCCTGCTGGTCACGGACGAGGCGGGGACGCCGCTGCGCCCGGCGATCCTCTACGGGGTCGACACCCGCGCCGCCCGGCAGATCGCCGACCAGGAGCGGGCGTTCGGCGCCGAGAAGGTTCTGCGGCGGTGCGGGTCCGGGCTGACCAGCCAGGCGGTGGGCCCGAAGATGCAGTGGGTCCGCGAGAACGAGCCGCACGTCTGGGACCGGGCCCGCCGGTTCTTCATGGCGTCGTCGTTCATCGCCTTCAGGCTGTCGGGGGCGTACGTTCTCGACCATCACTCGGCGAGCCAGGCCGTGCCGCTGTACGACGCGAACGCCCAGGACTGGGCCGCGGACTGGGCCGCCGAGGTGGCCGGAGGGCTGGAACTGCCCGCGCTCGTCTGGCCTGGCGACATCGTGGGCGAGGTCACCGCCGAGGCCGCCGCGCACACCGGGCTGCGGACCGGCGTCCCCGTGCTCGCGGGCACCGTCGACGCGTGGGCCGAGGCGTACAGCGTCGGCGTCCGCGCGCCCGGCGACTGCATGATCATGTACGGCACGACCATGTTCCTGGTCGCCTACGCCGATGACGTCCAGCCGTGCCCGCGACTGTGGACCGCGAACGGTGTCGATCCGGGCAGCCGGTGCGCGGCGGCCGGGATGTCCGCCTTCGGGGCGGTGGCGCGGTGGGGCGCGCAGACTCTCGCCGGTGGCTCGTACGCGGAGCTGGAGGCCGCCGCCGCGGGGGTTCCGCCCGGCGCCGCGGGACTCGTGGTGCTCCCCTACTGGGACGGCGAGCGCACACCGATCTTCGACCCCGACGCGCGCGGCGTCATCGCGGGCCTGGGCCTGGAACACGGACCCGGGCACGTGTACCGGGCGCTGCTGGAGGGGACCGCCCTCGGCGTCCGCCACAATCTGCTCACCCTGCGGGAGGCCGGCGTGAGCCCCGAGCGCCTCGTCGCGGTGGGGGGCGGCGCGAGGCAGCGGCTCTGGGTGCGGATCGTCAGCGACGTCACCGGCGCCGAGCAGGCGATCCCCGGCGAGCTCGTCGGAGCGGCGTACGGCGACGCCCGGCTGGCGGCGGAGGCGATCGGTCTCGCCGACCGGCGGAGCACGTGGGCGCGCGTCCGCGAGACCGTCCGGCCCGACCCGCGGAACGCCGAGCTGTACGCCGCCATGTTCGACGACTACCTCGATCTCTACGACAGGACCGGCCCGCTGCTGCACCGGTTGCGAGACCGCGCCGATGGCGTTCCACAGAAGGGCGTGCGATGAGCACGATCGTCACCACGCGGCGGCCCGGCGAGCGCCGGTCCGCGGGCGGGCCGGCGCCCGCGACCCCGCGCCGCCGTATCCACGCGGGGCCGGTGCTGCTTTACGTGCCCGCGCTCGTCCTCGTCGTGGCCGTCTCCATCGTGCCGGTCGGCTACGCCGTGTGGCTCAGCGTCCACGTCACCCGCGCCCTTCGCGCGGGCGCGTTCAACGGCCTCGAGCACTACGGGGTCGTGCTGGGCGCCGGGGGCCTGCCGGACATCATCCGGACCTTCGTGTACGTGGGCGGATCCCTGCTGATCACGCTCCCGCTCGGGGTCGGGCTGGCGGTGCTGCTCAACAAGCCGGTCGCGTACCGCCGCGCCTTCCGCGTGATCATCCTGCTGCCCTGGGTGGTCTCGCAGACGATCGCCGCCCTGCTGTGGAAGTGGCTGCTCAACCCCTCGTACGGGCCGCTGCAGTCCATCCTCGGCGGGCACGACGTGCTGGCCGATCCGTACGCCTCGATGGCGGCCCTGATCCTCGTCAACGTCTGGATCAGCTATCCGCTGGCGACCATCCTCAGCCTGGCCGCGATGCAGACCGTGCCCGGCCAGGTGCTGGAGGCGGCGCGGGTCGACGGGTGCGGCCCGATCCAGTCGTTCCGGCGGATCGTGCTTCCGACGATCAAGCCCGTCCTGATGATCCTGATCATCATGCTGACGCTCCTGTACTTCAACATGGTCACCCTCGTCTACACCCTCACCGGCGGCGGCCCGCTGTCCGGCACCCAGGTGCTCAGCCTCCAGGCGTTCCTCCAGTCCTTCCAGTTCTTCAAGATCGGGTTGGGCGCGGCGTACAGCGTCGTGCTGTTCGGCTTCAACGTGATCTTCGGCATCGCCTACATCCGCGTCCTGAGGAGCGACAATGGCTGACCGCGCGAAGAGGATGCCGGCGCGGCGGGCGGTCGGCGTCTACGCGGGACTCGCCGCGGCGAGCGTCTTCGCCCTGCTGCCGATGCTGTGGGGACTCAGCACGTCGCTCAAGCCCGAGTCCCAGGTCTTCGCCGTTCCCGCCCGGTGGATTCCGCAGGTGCTGACGCTGGAGAACTACCGCAAGGTGCTGTTCGAGAGCCAGATCCCGCTGAACCTGCTCAACAGCGTCATCGTCAGCGTGGCGACCGTCGTGCTGACGCTGGTCATCGCCGTGCCCGCGGCGTACTCGGCGGCGCGCTTCCGGTTCCGGGGCAAGAACGGCCTGCTGTTCTTCATCCTCATGACCTCGATGATCCCGGGCATCGCGATCCTGGTCCCCCTCTACTACCTCGCGGTGAAGCTGGGGATCTACGACACCTACCAAGTAATGATCATCATCTACGCCGCCTGGCAGGTTCCCACCATCGTGTGGATCCTCAAGGGCTTCTTCGAGACCATCCCCGTGGAGATCGAGGAGTCGGGCCGGGTCGACGGATGCACCACGGCGGGCTCGTTCCTCCGCCTCGTCCTGCCGCTGGCCCGGCCGGGCCTGGGCGCGGCCTCGATCATCGCCTTCGTGTACGTCTGGAACGACTACCTGATCGCCAGCACCTTTGTCAGCGACCCCGACCTGCGCCTCGTGTCGGTCGGGCTCTACAGCTACCTGACCCAGTACGGGGTCGTCTGGGGTCAGCTCATGGCCGCGGTGGTCGTGACGCTCGTCCCCATGATCGTGGCGTTCGTCGTCTTCGAGCGCAGGCTCGTCGCCGGGCTGACCGCCGGAGCCAGCAAGGGCTGACTCCACCCGCCCACCTCATCACTCCCCATGCACATCAAGGAGTGGGCAATGTCCCATCGAACATTCCACCGGCATCTCCTCACCACCCTCTCACTCATGCTCATCGGCACGCTGCTGACCGCGTGCGGCTCGGGCTCGGGCTCCGCCGACGGCGTCACCCGGCTCACGATGTGGACCTTCCTCGACCCCAAGGGCGACGACCCCCGGGGCGCGGCGCTCGCCAAGATCGTCGAAGGCTTCAACGCCGCCAACCCGAAGGTGCGTGTCGAGGTCACCGGCATCAACTTCGCCAAGATCGACGGTGAGGTCATCCGGGCCGCCGCGACCGGCGGCGGCCCCGACATCGTGAACGTCTACAGCGTCCAGCTCGCCCAGCACGTGGCGGCCGGCTCCGTGCAGCCGATCACCACGCGGGTGCAGCCGTGGCTGGACAAGCAGGGGGAGGAGTACGTCTTCCCGATCGACAACGTGACCTACGACAAGGAGATCATGGCCCTGCCGTGGGAGTCCCGCGTGTGGCTGCTCTGGTACCGCAAGGACATCCTGAGCGAGTACGGCTTCGAGCCCCCCACCACGCTCGCCGAGCTGAGCAGCGTGGCCGCGGGGATCAGCGAGAAGTCCGGCGGCAAGGTGGCCGGCATCGGGATCGGCATGTCCGAGCAGGGGCTCGGCGCTGACTTCATGGAGAAGTTCCAGCCGCTCACCGCGCACTACGGCGGCACCCTCTTCGACTCCACCGGACGCGCCGTCTTCGACGACGCCGCCGGGCAGAAGGCCCTCTCCTACATCAAGAGCCTCGGCGAGAACGGCGCGCTGCCGCGCTCGTCCCTGACGATGTCGGCCGACGACGTCGTCAACAGCGTCAAGGCGGGCACCGTCGCCATGGCCATCGAGGGCAGCTACCGCGTCGCCTCGACACGGGCCGGCGAGGGAGTCGGCGAGAACCTCGTCACCGCCCCCGTGCCCGGGGACCCGGCAGGAGAGACGACGCCGACGGCCGTGGCCGGCCAGACCCTGGCGATGGGCGCCAACACCGAGCACCCGGACGACGTCTGGCGCTTCATGGAGTACTACCTGAGCGCGAGCTCCCAGGAGATCTTCGCCGGCGCGGGCGTCATGCCCGTGCTCAAGTCCGCGTACGCGAAGGCGCCCGCGACGGGCAGCGTGCCGGCCGAGGAGCTGGGGCGGTGGCGCGACTACCTGCTCAAGGACGGCCGGGCCTCGCGTTATCCGGAGGACTACAGCGAGCTGAGCACCGAGGCGGTCAAGGCGGCCCAGAAGGTCGTCTTCGAGGGCGGCGACGTCGCGTCCGCCCTCCAGCAGGTCGCCAAGAACTACAACGCCAACAGGAACTGAAAAGGATGCCCATGGCACACAAGGCAGAGGATCGCACGTACGACGTCATCGTCGTGGGTGGTGGACCGTCGGGGTTCGTGGCTGCCATCGCGGCCGCCCGCGAGGGCGCGCGAACCCTTCTCGTGGAGCGCTACGGCTTCCTCGGCGGGATGCCGACCAGCGCGGCCCTGGGACCGATCTCCCCGTTCTACTTCGACGACGAGCAGGTCATCCAGGGCATTCCCCACGAGTTCGTGCAGCGCATGGTCGCCGACGGGGGGAGCACCGGCCACATCCGCTGCACCAACCCGCACGGGAGCGGCAGCTACCTGTGCTTCTACGACCGGGAGGCGTACAAGTGGGCCGCCCTGTCGATGATCCTCGAGGCCGGCGTCACGCCGCTGTTCCACTCTTTCGTCAGCGGCGTCCGGGTCGAGGGCGACCGGGTCACCGGCGTGTCGGTGACGAACAAGTCCGGGACGTCGTTCTACTCGGCCTCCGTGGTGGTGGACGCGACCGGTGACGGAGACGTGGCCACGCTCGCGGGCGCCGAGTACGTGGTGGGCCGGGAGGCGGACGGCGCCGTCCAGCCGAGCACGATGATGTTCGACATGGCCGGCGTGGACACCGCGGCGGTCAAGGCGTACATGGACGACAACCTCGACGACTTCGAATGGGCGTCGGAGATGGTGGCGGTCCATCCGTACTCCGAGCGCCTGCCCCGGCAGCACTTCGTCGGCCAGGGCTTCAAGCGGCTGGTCAAGGAGGGCATGGACGCCGGGGAACTGCACCTCGGCCGTGATTCCGTGCTCTTCCTCACCACCTGCCATCCGGGGGTCCTGCACTTCAACAGCACCCGGATCCAGAATGTGGACGGGACGAGCGCCGAGAGCCTGACGGCGGGGGAGATCGAGGGCCGCCGGCAGGTCATGTCGCTGTCGCGGTACCTGATCGCCAGATTCCCGGGGTTCGAGAACGCCCAGCTCATCGCCACCGGCGTCCAGATCGGCATCCGCGAGAGCCGGCACATCCTGGGCGAGTACACCCTCACCGCCGACGACGTCATGAGCGGGCGCAAGCAGGAGGACGTCGTGGCCCGCGGCTACTTCCCCGTGGACATTCACAACGTCGACGGCGTGGAGGGCTACGGCGAGGGAGGCGTGTGGGCCGGCCTCGACGACTCCTACGACATCCCCTACCGCTGCCTGGTGCCGGCCCGCCTGGACGGGCTGGTCATCGCCGGTCGCGCGATCTCGGCGTCGCACGAGGCCCACGGGTCGTTCCGGACCCAGGGCGGCGTCATGGCCATCGGGCAGGCGTCCGGCACAGCGGCCGCGCTCGCGGCGCTCGGCGGCGTGGCGCCGCGCCGGCTGGACGTCGCCGAGCTCCAGGCCGCGCTGCTGCGCCAGAAGGCGTCCCTGCGCCGGGACCCCGAACGGGCCCGCGAGGAGCGCCGCAGGGCCGTCCAGGCCGTGAGCGCGGCGCTTGCCGAGGGCAGGATCTCGGCGAAGTACCTGGCCGACGCCGGCACGTTCACCGGCCAGGCGCCCCGGCTGTGAACGACATCATCACGGCCCTGACCACCCCCTTCGACGATCGGATGGACATCGATCTCGACGGCGTGCGCAGGCTCGTCGCGCACTCCGTCGGCGGCGGCGTCGACGGCGTCTTCGTGGCCGGCACCAACGGCGAGTTCCCGGCCCTGGACGACGGCGAGCGACTCGACGTGATCTCCGCGGCCATCGCCGAGGCGGGAGCGTCGCGAGTGATCGCCCACGTCGGAGCGCCGTCCACCCGCCAGGCGGTGCGCCTGACCACGGCGGCCCGGGACCGCGGCGCGGAGAGACTGGCCGTCATCACGCCGTACTTCCTGCCGGCCGGGCCGCGAAGGCTCGTCGAGCACTACGCGGAGGTGTGCGCCGCGGCCCAGGGCGCGCCCGTCTACATCTACGTCTTCCCCGCGCTGACCGGCACGCGGGTGCCGGCGGACCTGATGCGAGAGCTCGCGTCGATCGGCGGCATCGCGGGCGTGAAGGTGAGCGCGCCGGGCGCGGCGGTGGTGCGCGAGTACACGGACGCGGTGCCGCCGGGGCTCCCGGTGTGGTCGGGCAGCGACGGCGCGCTGCCCGAGGTCGTCGCGGCGGGTGGAGCCGGAGTCGTGTCCGGGGTCTCGGGCGCGCTCCCCGGACCCTTCGTCCGGCTCGCGGACGCGCTCCGCCGCGACGACCAGTCCGCCGCCCGCGCCTGGCAGCGGGATGTCCGTACCGCGGTGGACCGCATCGAGGGGGACATCGCCCGGATCAAGCACCTACTGGACCTGCAGGGCCTTCCCGGAGGGCGCTGCCGGATGGCGATCGACCCGCCGCGGCCTGACCAGATCACCGCGCTCACCCCGCTCGTCGCGGCGTAACGGGGGCTGCCCCGGCTCAGCCGGCCGTGCTCTCCCTGACGATCATCCGGTGTGGCACGACGACCTCGGCCGCACCGGATGTCGCCGTTCCATTGATCGCCGACAGCAGCGTGTCGACGGCCGTGCGGGCGATGGCGGCCTTGTCGGGAGCGACCGTCGTGAGGCTCGGCGTGCTGTACAGCCCCTCCTCGATGTCGTCGACGCCGACCACGGCCACGTCGTCGGGCACCCGGACACCTGCCCTGGTCAGCGCGCGGATCGCGCCGAGCGCGAGCAGGTCGTTGTAGCAGAACACCGCGTCGGGCGGCTCGGGCAGGGCCAGCAGCCGGTCCATCGCCTCGGCGCCCAGCCGCCGGTGGAAGCGGGCCGTCGGGACGACCAGCTCCTCCACCACGGGCAGGCCGCGGCGCGCGTGCGCCTGCCGGTAGCCGATCGTGCGCAGCTGCGCGGTCTCGCCCGTCGCGTACGGCTGGTCGCCGATGGCCGCCACCCGGGTACGGCCGAGGTCCAGCAGGTGGGATGTCGCGTCGAGGGCGGCGGCGACGTTGTCGATCGCCACGTGGTGGAAGCTGTCGTTGAAGATGTGCTCGCCCAGCAGCACGATCGGCACCCGGTTGCCGCGTTCGCGCAGCTCCTTGGCGGTGATCGTCAGCGGGCTGAGCAGCAGGCCGTCGAACATGGCGGCCCGCGAGTCGCGGCCGAGCAGCTTGACCTCGATGACTCGGTGCGGTTCGCCAGCTCACCGATCGTCAACTGCTCGCCCATTGACTTCAAGCGGCCTTGAAGTCGTTGACTGGCGACCATGCAGAGAGCAGGGACAGCTATCAAGCAACGCGCGTTCAGAAATTGGTGCGGCAGGCCGGTCGCCCCCGGGCTGCCCTGATACGAGACGCCTCTGCGCCATGGTCGGGACGTCTTGGGCCGTCTCTGCTCCAGCTGGTCGTCCCAAGACCAGCAGTGCCGGATCGAGACTCACACTCGGGCAAGTGGGTCACTCGAAACATGCCTTACTGGTTAAACAAGAACGAGCTAGGCTGCGTCCAGGCACAGGCGCCTCGCGCATGGAGGAGATCGGGATGCAGTCGGTAGTTCATGAGGTCACGGTCGTCGATGGTGCGCTTGCCGCTCTGCGTCGTCGGGGGAGCGACGTCGTTCTCAGACACGAGAGCGGGGCACTTCGGGCGGATGAGGCGATCCGCACGGTGTATCGGATCGCGCGGGTGTTGCGGAGTCGTGGGCTGGGGAAGGGTGATGGTTTCGCTTTGCTCAGTGGCAATCTGCCGCAGGCCTTTTTGGTCCAGCTCGCCGGGATGTTGCTGGGCGCTCGGTACACACCGCTGCACCCGCTCGGCTCGCTGTCGGACCACCTGTTCATCCTGGACGATGCCGAGATCGATCTGGTGGTCTTCGACCCGCGGATGTACGCCGAACGTGCGCACGCCTTGGGGGAGTCCGGCCGGGTCCGGAATCTGCTTTCGCTCGGGCCGGCGGACTCGGGCGACGACCTGCTGGCGCTCACCGGGGTCGAGGACGATTCGCCGTTGGACGTCGTACCGTCCTCGTCCGACATCGCCGGGATCTTCTATACGGGGGGCACGACCGGCGTGCCCAAGGGCGTGGTGCACACGCACGCCGAGGTCTGGTACACGAACATGCTCGCCGCGAGCCAGCTGGACTGGCCGACGGAGAACACCCTGCTGGTGTGCACCCCGATCAGCCATGCCGGCGGCTGGTTGATCACGCCGGCCCTGATCCGGAACGGTTCGGCAGTGCTCGTCGACCGATTCGATCCACACGAGTTCCTGAACCTCGTGGAGGCGTTCCGGATCACGGCCACCTTCCTCGTCCCCACTCAGATCTACGGGCTGCTGGATGCTCTCGACACCTCTCGTGCCGACATCTCGAGTCTCGAGGTGATCTTCTATGGAGCCGCGCCGATGTCGGTCGAACGGCTCCGCGAGGGCATCGACCGGCTGGGCCCGGTGTTCGCCGGCGGATACGGTCAGACCGAAGCGGGAATCAGCCTGCTGTCGCTCCCTCGTCGAGACCTGGACCCCGCTGTCCCCGGCCGCCTCGCCACGTGTGGCAAGCCGGTCGCCGGCGTCGTCATGCGGGTGGTTCGGGAGAGCGGTGCGGAGGCCGACGTCGGCGAAGTGGGTGAGCTGTGCCTCCGTGGTCCGATGGTCATGTCCGGCTACTGGAAGCGTGACGAGGCGACGGCGTACGCGTTGCGCGACGGTTGGCTGCACACGGACGACATGGGCTTCGTCGACGAGCACGGGTTCCTGACCTTGGTCGATCGCCGGAAAGATATGATCATCTCCGGCGGCTTCAACGTGTACCCCAGCGAGGTGGAGGCGGCGCTTGCCGAGCTGGCGGAGGTCAAGGAGTGCGCCGTGATCGGCGTACCCGACGACCACTGGGGCGAGGCTGTGCACGCCTTCGTGGTGCTACGGGACACCGCGGAGTTGAGCGAGGCAGAGGTGATCGATCATGTGCGTGAGCGCAAGGGCCCGGTCAACACCCCCAAGCGGGTGCATTTCCGAACGGCGCTGCCGCTCACGCCTATCGGCAAGCTGGACAAGAAGGCTCTTCGCGCGGCCCGGCAAGAAGGAGCCTGACTGCCGTGCCTGCCGGGAAGGTCGGCGTCGGCCAGCCGCTCGCCGGCCTCAGAGTGCTGAGTCTGGCGCAGCAATTCCCGGGGCCCTTCGCCTGCCGCCTGCTGGCCGACCTCGGTGCCGAAGTCGTGTTGGTCGAGCAGATCGACGGAGGGGATCCCGCTCGAACGCTCCCGCCGCTCTTCGACGCCCTGAATCATGGTCAGCGCAGTCTGGCCGTCGACCTCAAGTCGGCCGCGGGCCTCGATGTCTTCGCGAGGTTGGCGGCCACGTCGCGCGTCGTCCTCGAAGGCTTCCGGCCGGGTGTCGCAGCACGCCTCGGAGTCGGACTCGAGGACGTCCGCGCGATCCGGCCGGACGTCATCTACTGCTCGATCAGCGGCTTCGGGCAGGAATGCGACGAACCAGGCCATGATCTCGGGTTCCAGGCGCGGGCAGGAGTGATCGCGCCCAAGACGTTCAGCCCGGCGGAGCCAGGGCTGCCGCTCGCGGACCTCGCCGCGGCGATGTACGCCGCCCTCGGAGTCGTGGCAGCTGTGCCGGAACGGGACAGCGTCTTCCTCGACATCTCGATGACGGATGCTCTGGTGGCCTGGTCCGCACCCCTTCTCGCCCTCCGCTGGAGCCAGCCGGCGGGCAGGGACGCCACGCCACCTGGCTACGGCCTGTTCCGCACTCGTGACGGGTGGGCGTGCATCGCGATCTTCCACCACGAGGACGGCTTCTGGGCTGCGCTCTGCTCCGAGCTCGGGCTCGACGACATCGCCGGCATGCCGGCGGCTGAGCGCGTCGCCGGGGCAGAGGTTCTGAGAAGCCGGATCGCTGATCGCGTGGCCGGACGAGAAGCCGGCGAGCTGCTCGAAGCGCTGCGTGCACGCGGCGTACCGTCCGGCCCTGTGAACGATGCGGAGGCGGTACGTGTCGATCCGTTGCTCCGGGATCGGGGAACGGTCGTCGCTGCGGCCGACCGCACCGTGGTTCGCAGTCCGTTCGCCCGTCTGCACGCGGTGGATCGCTCGGCTGCGCCGAGACTGGGTGAAGATACTCTGTCGCTGTTGAGCGAGTTGAGCTATTCGCCGCAGGAGATCGACTGCCTCCTGGCAGAACGTGTGATTCGGGTGGACGGATCAGAGAGTGATCGATTGAAGGAGGTGTCGGATGGCACAGCCGAAGGCAAGCACCCCTGATGCCGTGCTGAAGGCTGCCGCCGAGGTCTTCCGTAAGCACGGGTACCAGAAGGCGACGATCGACGACATCGCCCGCGAGGCCGGGATCTCCAAGCCGACCGTGTACCGGTACGCCAAGAGCAAGCAGTGGCTGCTGGAGAAGATCGTCAAGACGGTCCAGGACGAGATGGTCCAGCGCCTGGACGCCGCCTGGGACGAAGGGTTGCCGGCCGCTGAGCGGCTGCGTGGCCTGGTCGCCGTGAACGTCGAGGTGTCGATCCACTTCCGCACCTTCTACAACGTCTCGCTCGGCGAGCAGCACGACATGTCGAAGCGGGCGGCGCAGCAGTACCGGGCATGGGCCCACGGCATCAACGAACGGACCGAGCAGATCCTGCGGGCGTGTGTCGAGGAGGGGTCGCTCGAGCTCGACGGCGACCTGACCGTCTACACGAACCTCTTTCAGAGCATGCTGTTCTCGCTGTTCCGCTGGTACGACGAGAGCGGTCCGGTCGATCGTGATCTGTTGGTCGACCACATCATGGGACTGGTCGGCTGCCGGGGATCCGCGACCCGCCAACCGGCCTGACGCTCAGGTCAGGACGGGTGTCTGGAGCCGGTCCAGCAGGCCGTCGTAGCGTTCGGCCGCGCGCTGCCGGATCTCGTCGGGACGGCAGATGAGTCCGATCGTCTCGACCACCTCGTCGTCGACCAGTTCCGCCATCCGCTCCCAGCGTGCCGGGTCGGTGGTCCGCGAGAGGCTGTGGAGCTGCTCGCCGAGGCGGCCCCAGCCATGGTGTTCGAGGACCGAGAGATAGGCCGGCGTGCTTCCGTAGAACGCGATCCGGCGGCGAACGGCGCGTATCGAGTTCGCCATCTCCTCGTCGGTGGCGCCGGTCGCGACGAGGACTGCTCCCGAGAGCCGGAACGCGTTCCTCTCCCGACCGGCCTCCTCGAGGCTGCGTTCGACCAGCGGCACGGTGTGTTCGCGCAGGTACGACGCGCTCGCGGCGAAGGGGTGAGTGATGAGCCCGTCCGCGGCACGACACGCGAGCCGGGTCATCGCGGGGCCGACGGCCGCCAGGAGGACGGGCGGATCCGGGTGCGAGATCGCGGGCGGGGTGAGCTCGGAGTTCATCAGGTTGATCGTGTAGTGGTCGTTGCGTACGTCGAGCACGCCGCCCTCACGCCAGCACGCCCAGATCGCGCGCGTGGCCTCGATGAAGGACTCCATCTGAGCCACCGGCTTGGTCCACGGCATGCTGTAGCGGCGGGTGATGTGCGGCTTGATCTGGCTGCCCAGACCGAGGACGAATCGGCCGCCGCTGATGGCCTGGAGATGATGTGCCCGCAGCGCCAGTGTCATCGGTGACCGGGCGAACGCGATCGCGATTCCGGTGCCGAGTTCGATGGTCGAGGTGTCCTCGGCAGCGGCCACGAGCGGCAGGAAGGCGTCGCTGTTGACCTCGGCGGAGTAGGTGGCCGCGTATCCGTTCGCTTCCTGCGCGGACGCCTGGTCCCGGATCTCCCGCGTGCTCAGGTACCTGAGCGCAGACTCGCCCGCGCCGTTGGTCGCGGCCTCGAGCGTCGCTTCGAACTGAACCATGTGCTGACTCTCCTCGGTGTCCACAAGACTGTACCTTGACTAACCAGTTAAGCAAGTGCCACAGTGAGCCGCGTCACGGGTTGTCACCGGTGATACGGGGACGAATCGTCGTCGGATGCGGGCTCGGCCCGCGAGCACATGGAGGCAGCAGTGAGACCCACCGGAAAGAAGTTCGCGGTTGTGACCGCAGCGGCTCTCGCCGCGGCTCTCTCCCTGACCGCGTGCGGCGGTCGCGGGTCCAACGACAGCAGTGCCATCCCGGGTGTCACAGACTCGGAGATCATCCTCGGCAGCTCGTACCCGTACAGCGGGCCGGCTTCCGCGTTCGGCACGATCGGTAAGGGCATCGCGACGTACTTCGACTACCTGAACGCCGAGAAAGGTGGCGTGAAGATGGGCGACGGCAAGACGCGGAAGATCAAGTTCATCAGCTACGACGACTCCTACGCTCCGGAGAAGCAACTCGCGAACGCCCAGAAGCTCGTCGAGCAGGACAAGGTCTTCGCCACCTTCGCGATGTTCGGCACGCCCACCCATCTGGCGGCGGTCGACTACCTGAATGCCAAGAAGGTTCCGGACGTCTGGGTCAACAGCGTCTCTGCGCAGTTCTCAGTCGAGTCCACGAAGTGGCCGTTCACGCTGGCATTTCCGCCCACGGGCCAGACGGAGGTCGACGTCCTCGCCACGTACCTCGGCCAGACCAAGCCGGACGCGAAGATCGGGCTGCTCTTTCAGAACGACGACACCGGCAAGGGCGCCGTCGCGCAGTTGGAGAAGAATGTGGCCGGCACGCGGATGAAGCTCGTCGCCAAGGAGTCCTACGAGGTGACGGACCCAACGGTCGACTCCCAGGTCACCAACCTCGTCCAGTCCGGGGCCGACGTCATCTGGATGGCGGTCGCGCCGAAGCAGGGCGCGCAGGCGATCAAGCGGAGCGCCGAGCTGAAGTTCAAAGGCGTGCGGATCATCTCCACCACGGCGTCGTCGGTCGCGGCCGTCCTTACCCCGGCGGGGCTCGAGGCGTCGAAGGGCCTCATCTCGACCGCGTTCACCAAGGACGCCAGTGATCCGAAGTGGGCTTCGGACCCAGACGTGGTCGAGGCCAACCGAATCATCGAGAAGTACGGCAAGGGCCTGAAAGCCAACGACTCGCTCGCGCTCACCGGGATCAACGCTGCGCAGATCATGGAGCGCACCCTCGAGCGGATGGACGAGCCCACGCGTGACTCGCTGATGAAGACGGTCCGCACCATCGACCCGCCGCTGCAGCTTCCCCTGGTGCTCCCCGGCGTCACCGTCTCGACCGGACCGGACAAGCTCCTGGCGGTCACCATCCTTCAAGTGCAGCAGTTCGACGGAGCTGCCTGGCAGTCCGTGGGCGAACCGGTCTCGCTCGACCAGTAGTCGGAGCCACCCTCCTCACGGACGATCGGATCCCCAGTGAACATGCTCAGCGTCGAGGGTGTGAGTCTCCGCTTCGGCGGGGTTCTCGCACTGGACGACGTCACCTTCTCGGTCGACGACGGTTCCATCTGCGGTCTCATCGGCCCCAACGGTGCCGGCAAGACGACCCTCTTCAACTGCATCACTCGCCTCTACGATCCCGACAGCGGTCATATCCACTTCAACGGTCTCGACCTTCTCGATCGCCGGGCACACGAGATCCCTCGCCACGGCGTAGCGAGGACGTTCCAGAACCTGGGGTTTCTTCCGGGCGAGACGGTGCTCGACAACGTGCTGCTAGGCGCGCATCACCGCTTCAGGTCGCGCTACCTCGGTGCCCTCCTGCGGAGCGTCGCCCATCGGCGGGAGCAACGTGCGTTGACCGAGGACGCTCTGACAGTTCTGGCCGGTCTCAACCTGCTCGACCTCGCCTACCGCCCCGTTGGCGGCCTGCCGTACGGCACGCAGAAGCGTGTCGAGCTGGCGCGAGCCGTCGTCGGCAAGCCGCGACTGATCCTGCTCGACGAGCCGGCGAACGGCCTGACCCATGGTGAGGTGGACGAACTGGGCGACGTCATCCGCCGGTTCCAGGCCGAACGGGACCTCACCGTCGTGCTCGTCGAGCACCACATGAGATTGGTCATGGGCGTGTCCGACCACATCGTCGCGCTGGCCATGGGACGCAAGATCTTCGACGGCACCCCGGCCGCCGCACAGTCGAACGCCGCCCTGAGCGAGGCGTACTTCGGGACGACGGCATGAGCATCCTCAGTCTGCGTGGTGTGTCCGCCGCGTACGGTCCGATCAACGTGCTCCACGACGTCTCCCTCGAGGTCCCAGCACGCCAGGCGGTCGTGGTGCTCGGGGCCAACGGCGCTGGAAAGACCACGACCCTCCGCTCGATCTGCGGAATCACGAACAATCGTGGGTCGATCGTCTTCGACGGCGCCGAGATCTCGCGCATGGCCACCGCTGACATTGTCCGCCGAGGGGTCGCACACGTGCCCCAGGGACGTGGGACCTTCGCGGATCTGACCGTCCGGGAGAATCTGGACCTGGGTGCCTACCTGCGTCGGGACAAGGCTGTGCGCGCCGATATCGACCGATGCTTCGACCTCTTTCCCCGGCTGTCGGAGCGCGCGACGCAGGCGGCCGGCAGTTTGTCCGGCGGGGAGCAGCAGATGCTCGCGATCGCCCGTGGGCTGATGCTGCGGCCGAAGCTGCTGGTTCTCGACGAGCCATCCCTCGGGCTCGCGCCGATCATCGTGCGCGACTTGTTCGACACGCTGGCCACGCTCCGATCCGAACGGGAACTCGCCCTGCTCATCGTCGAGCAGAACGCCGACCTGGCGCTCGCGATGGCAGACCACGCCTACGTCCTCGAAGCGGGATCGATTGTCTTCGGCGGCCCCTCCGAGGTCGTCCGCCAGAACGACACCCTCCGGCGCGCATATCTGGGGTACTGACGATGACCTTGTTCTTTCAGCAGATCGTCGACGGGATCTCGTCGGGCGCGATTTACGCGCTGCTCGGGCTCGCGATCGTGATGGTGCACCGCGGCAGCGGGGTCGCGAACTTCGCCCAGGGCGAGATGGCGATGCTGGCCGCGTACATCGCCTGGCAGGTCAACGCCTGGGGAGCCCCGTGGGCGCTGGCGATGCTCGCCGCGGTCGGGGCGTCGTTCGGGATCGGAATGCTGGTCGAGCGGCTCGTCGCGAGACGTGCCGCGCAAGGCTCGGTACTCACCGTAGTGATCGTCACGCTCGGTCTTTTCCTGGTCATCAACCAGAGCGCCGGGTACCTGTGGACCTTCGAGATCAAAGACTTCCGCGGAATCATGCCGTCCGGGGTGTGGTCAGTCGGTGGCGTCGCGGTCTCCTACGACGCTATGGGCGTGGTGGGCGCGCTCGTCCTGTGCGGCGTGGGTCTCTACCTGCTGCTGAGCCGCACCCGCGTCGGGCTGGCGATGCGAGCCGCGACGTCGAATCCGGAGTCGGCGGCGCTGGTGGGAATCCGCACCAGCCGGGTCCACATGTTCAGCTGGGGGCTGGCCGGTTCGATCGGGGCCGTCGCCGGCGTGATGGTGGCGCCGCGGCTGTTCCTCGAACCGAGCATGATGTTCGGCTCCCTGCTTTTCGCCTTCGCAGCCGTCACGGTCGGCGGTCTCGACAGCCCGCTCGGCGCGGTGATCGGAGGACTGCTGGTCGGCATCTCCGAGAACCTGGCCGGCACGTATGTCGACTTCATCGGCTCCGACCTGAAGATCGCGGTGCCGCTGCTGATCATCGTGCTGGTGCTCATCGTCCGTCCGGCCGGCATGTTCGGCAACCGATCCGTCACTCGCGCTTAGGGGGACGTGATGACCCAAACTCAAGCCGTGCCGTCGAGCAGCCTGAGCTCGCCGCTCTGGATAACTCGCGCACGCCGTCTGCGTTGGGCGCTCGCTGCCCTGTTGGCGCTGATCGCGCTGCTGCTGCCGTTCGGTCTGCAGCCCTACAACGTCCTACGTCTGACTCTGGTCCTGATCTTCGGGATCTCCATCATGGGCCTGAATCTCCTCACCGGCTACGCCGGCCAGATCTCGCTCGGGCACGGGGCGTTCTTCGCGGTGGGCGCGTACGTCACCGCGATCACGTGCAACGAATGGTCGTCGCCGTTCGCCGTCGCGCTGCCGGCCTCGCTCGTCGTTACCTTCGTGCTCGGTGGGCTGATCGGCATCCCCGCGCTGCGCATCCGCGGCGTGTACCTCGGAGTGATCACGCTGGCGCTGGCCATCATCGTGCCCTCGCTGGTCAAGCGGTTCGACTCCGTGACCGGCGGGGCGCAGGGGCTCCGGGTCCCGCAGCTGCAAGCGCCGGCGTGGAGCGGCCTGGGCGGCGACCAGTGGACCTACTTCGTCGTCCTCGTCGTGTGCGTGCTGGTGTTCCTCGGGGCCCGGAACCTGACGCACGGGCACATCGGGCGAGCCATGGTCGCCGTTCGGGAGAACGAGCTGGCCGCGAGTGCGAACGGGGTGGACGTCGTTCAGGTGAAGCTGGTCAGCTTCGCTGTCAGCGCGGCGCTCGCCGGGCTCGCCGGAGGACTGTACGCGATCGTGGTGGGCTACGTCGCCCCGGACAGCTTCACGCTGCTGCTGTCGATCAACCTGCTCGCCGGCATGGTCGTCGGGGGAGCCGGCTCCATCGCAGGCCCACTGATCGGAGCGGTCTTCATCGAGTACACGCCGATCGTCACCAGCGGTTTCAACCAGGCCCTGGGCGGCATGATCTACGGACTGGTGATCGTCGTCGTCATGCTGCTCTTCCCCAAGGGCGTCGTGGGTCTGGGTGAACTGGTGGCAGCACGCCTTCCCTGGACGCGACCCGACCAAGGGGTCCGCCGATGACGGAAGCGCCGCCCGAGCTCGAGGTCGCGGCCTGCGGAAGCTGCGGATTCCTCGATCACCCGGCCCAAGAGTTCGGGTGCCGGCGGTGCGGGGCGCACGGCGCGGCACTCGGAGTGGAACGTGTGCCCGCCCGCGGGATTGTCGTTTCGTCCGCAGAGGTGAACCTGTACGGCGGCACCGACATCACCGCACCGTTCGTCGTCAGTGCGGTGCGACTCGACAGCGGTCCGGTCCTGCGGGTGACGATGCTCGACACCACGCCGGTTCCCCGTGGTTGCGCCGTGATCGGCGTCGTCTCCGGCGGCGAACTGCGCTTCGTCCAGGAGAACGGCTCGTGATCAAGACGCTTCAGGATCTTCGCCCGGTGTACGTGGTCGGCATCGGACTGCACCGTTACCAGCGGATCGGCGACACGTCGTTCGTCCAGCTCGGCCTGACGGCGGTGCGCGCCGCGCTGGACGACGCTCGGCTGACCTGGCCCGACATCGACCACGTCTACACGGGGACAGCCACGAGTGGCATGGCCGTCTCGCGGCCCATCCTCAAACACCTCGGGGTCACGGGCATCCCCATGACGCAGATCGAGAACGCTTCCGCCTCCGGTTCCAGCGCGGTGCGTCTCGCCGCGATCACGGTCGCCTCGGGGTTATCAGATGCGAGTCTCGCGCTCGGCGTCGATAAGGGCTTCCAACTGCTGAACTCGGCCAGCCGCACCGGTGTCAGCGGGCTCGCTGATCACCGAATCCCGCCGCCCGCGCACTTCGCGCTGCTGGCCTCCGAGTACATCGACACCTACGGTGCGACGCCGGCGCAACTGGCAGCTGTGGCGGTGAAGAACCACCGCAACGGCGCCTTGAACCCGTACGCCCAGCGTCAGAAGGTACGGACGCTCGAGGAGGTGATGGCTGACGCCCCCATCGCCGGAGTGCTCACGCGGCTCCAGTGCTGCCCGATCGGCGAGGGAGCAGCGGCCGCCATCCTCGTCTCTGAGGACGCCATCGAGCGATGCGGACTCGACCGATCCAGATGCGTGCGGGTCGCATCGTCCGCCCAGTTCAGCGAGGAGCTCTACGGCGCCAGGAGCTTCGACGCGGAGCTCACCCGGCGTACGACGCGCCAAGCGATGGCCGAAGCCGACATCCGGCCGGAAGACCTCGATCTGGTCGAGCTCCACGACGCCTTCACCATCGAAGAGCTCCAGTACGTCGAGGCCATGGGCCTGTGCGCCGAGGGCGACGCCGCGGCAGAGATCGCCGCGGGCGCGTTCGACATCGGCGGCCGCACCGCGGTCAGCGCGTCCGGGGGACTGATCGCCATGGGGCACCCGACCGGTCCGACCGGGGTCGGCCAGGTCGTCGAGATCACCCGCCAGCTGCGCGGGGAGGCCGGAGCCCGGCAACAACCGGAAGCGCGCTGGGGCCTCGCCCACATGGTCGGCCTGGGTGCTGTCTGTGTCGCCCATGTTCTCGAAGCGCCGGAAGGAAGGCACTGAGTGTTCGATCCCATCGACCTCGCGCCGGAACACCAAGCGCTCCGCGAGCTGGTACGTCGGATCGCCGACGTTCACCACCGGCCGCTCGAGGAAAAGGTCCTGCGTGGCGAACGCGTCCAAGCCGGTGATCTCGTACCGGGCCAGGACGCGGCGAGAGCGGCCGGACTGGCCGGGATCGCCGTGCCCGCGGCGCTCGGCGGCGCGGGAATGACCGCGCTGGAGCGGGCGGTGGCGACGGAGGAGGCGGCGAGACCTCTGGTGCCGCTGCGCTTCCCCGGCAGTCCGTTCGATCAGGTCTTCGTGACGGCACCGCCGGAGCAGCGGGAACGGTTCCTCTTCCCGCTGATGAGGGGCGAGATCGAGTTCTGCTTCGCGCAGACCGAGCCGGGCGGCGGCTCCGATCCGGGACGCAGCATCCGGACCACGGCCGTGCGGGTCGACGACACCTGGGTGCTGAACGGCAACAAGGTGTTCATCTCCGAGGTCGCGAACGCCGACCACGTGCTGGTCGTTGCCGTCACCGACCGCGACCTCCGCCAGCGCGGAGGGTTCTCGCTGTTCATCGTCGATCGCGACACGCCCGGCCTCACCATCGGACGGCGGATCGAGATGCTCGGCGGGTTCGTGACGCACGAGATCTTCCTTGACGACTGCCCGGTTCCCCGGGAAAACGTCGTCGGCGCCGAGGGTTCGGGGTTCGCCGGCGCCCAGGCGCTCCTGACCTCGGCGCGACTCGGCGTGGGCGCTTCGTCTCTCGGCATCGCGAGCCGGGCCTGCGAGATGATGATCGAGCACGCTCGGACCCGGGAGGCCTTCGGCTCCCGGCTCAGCGACAAGCAGGCCGTCCAGACCGCGATCGCCGACTCCTGGATCGAGATCCACCAGGCCCGACTCGTCCTCTACAACGCCGCATCGCGCGCGGACCTGGGCAACGACGTCCGAGTCGAGTCCGGCGTCGTGAAGATGCTCGGAACCGAGGTTGCCGGACGAGTCATCGACCGCGCGATCCAGGTGCTCGGTGCCGCCGGCGCGTCCCTGGACCACCCGCTGGCGCACTGGAACGGACTGCAACGCCTGGCCCGGATCTACGAAGGCCCGACCGAGGTGCAACGCCACCAGGTCCTGGTGCCGCGGCTGCTGCGCTGATGCGGCCTGCGACGCCCTCCACCTCCAGACATCAGACAGGACATCTCCAATGAGTGACATCCTCAGCCTGACCGGAAAGGTCGGACTGGTTACCGGTGCCGGCCAGGGGGTCGGCCGCCAGATCGCGCTGCACTTCGCGGAGCACGGCGCCGGTGTCGTGGTCAACGACTACGTGCTCGATCGCGCCGCGGCGGTCGCGGCGGAGATCCAGGACCTCGGTGGATCCGCCTGCGCTGTGCAGGCGGACGTGAGCGACCATGCCGGCGTGATGGCGATGTCAAAGCAGGCCGTTGAGCAGTTCGGCCCGATCGACATCCTGGTCAACAACGCCGGCAACGCGGGAGCTACGCCTAGCCCCGATGCGCTGGCGCCCTTCTGGGAAACCGGGCCCGATGTCTGGAACACCTTCTTCAACGTCAATCTGTACGGCGTCATGAACTGCGCGGCGTCCGTGATCCCGAGCATGATCGAACGCCGGCAGGGCCGGATCATCACCATCATCTCCGAGGCGGGACGTTACGGGGATGCGGGCCTGGAGGCCTACTCGGCCGCCAAGGCCGGTGCCGCCGGGCTCACCCGGGCGATGGCGCGCACGCTCGGTCGCCACGAGATCACCGCCAACTGCGTGGCGATCGCAGCGACCGAGACGCCGGCCATCGCGGATCAACTCGCCGATGGCAAACGCCTCAAGAAGATCATGGAGCGCTACGTCATCCGCAGGCCGGGCCAGCCGAACGACATCGCGAACATGGTGCTGTTCCTCGCCTCCGACGCGAGCAGCTGGATCACCGGCCAGACCTATCCCGTCAACGGCGGATTCACGTTCGCTCTCTGAGGAGCCCCTTTCATGTCCCACGATCCATCATCGGTCCGCACCGAGCGGCAGGGCCCGATCCTCCTGGTGACGATCAACCGACCGCACGTGAAGAACGCGGTCGACAGCGGCACCGCCTACTTGATCAATGAGGCGATGGACGTCGTCGACTCCGATCCCGGCATCTTCGGAGCCGTCATCACCGGAGCCGGCGGAGCCTTCTCGGCCGGAGCCGATCTCAAGGCGCTGCGCGAGGACTCACACGTCGATCTACCGGCTCGCGGTGGGTTCGGGGTGATGCGGCGGCCTCCGCGCAAACCATTGGTCGCAGCGGTTGAGGGCATTGCCGTCGGCGGTGGACTCGAGCTCTGCCTCGCGTGTGATCTCGTCGTCGCCGCGCGGGACGCGCGGATGGGTCTGCCGGAGGTGCGCCACAACGTGGTGGCCGTTGGTGGCGGACTCTTCCGACTTCCCCGACGGATCCCGTACCACCTGGCGATGGAACTGGCGCTCTCCGGTGAGCTCCGTCCGGCCGAATTCTTCGCCGAACACGGCCTGGTCAACCGGCTGGTCGAGCCGGGCCAAGCGGTGACCGAGGCGCTGGCGATGCTTCAAGGGCTGCTCCGCAACGGCCCCACGGCCCTCGCGGCCACCAAACAGATCATGCTGGCCTCCACCGACTGGACCGAGTCGGAGGCCTGGCAGCTCCAGCTGCCGATCGCGGAGGTGGCCCTGACGTCGGCGGACCGGGAGGAAGGCATCCGGGCCTTCGCCGAGAAGCGCGCTCCCGTCTGGACCGGGCGATGAGGCTGCCGCTCTACTTCGACGACCTCGAGGTCGGTCAGCGGTGGGACCTGCCCGGTCGGACGGTCACCGAGACCGACCTGGTCAGTTTCGCGATGCTGTCCGGGGACTGGAACCCGATCCACACCGACGAGACCTTCGCAGCCTCCAGCCACTTCGGAACCCGGGTCGTCTACGGGTTGCTCGGTGTCGTGATGCTCACCGGTTTCCTCGACCGCAGCGGGCTCTTCACCGGCTCCGCCGTTGCCGCCCTCGGCATCAAGGACTGGCAGTACAAGAAGGCGTTCTTCATCGGGGACACGATTCGCGGACGGCTCGAGATCGTCGGTCTGCGCCTGACCAGCTCGGGGACGCAAGGCGTGGTCGAGCGTCATTTCACCCTGCTCGACCAGCATGACGACGTCGTTTCCGAGGGCCGGCTCGACTCGATGATCCGGGTCTCGCCCGAGGCGGTGATCCTGGCATGAGCGCGCGGGATCTGACCGTCGTCCGCGGCGACGGTGTCGTCACGATCACGCTCGATCGCCCCGGCGCCGGCAACGGCCTGAACCTTGAGTTGGCCAGGGCCGTGGCCGAGACGGTGCGCGGCGCGGGGCACGCGCGCTGCATCGTGCTGCGCTCCACGGGTCCCGTGTTCTGCGCGGGTGCTGACCTGGCCATGCTCGAAGGGCTGGGGGCGCCGGAGCAAGCGGAGGCGGTACGCACGTACGTCTACGACGGTTTCCAGGGCATGATCCTGGCGATCGCCACCTCGCCGGTCCCGGTCGTCGCGCGACTCCAGGGGCCGGCGCTGGGCGCCGGCGCTGACCTGGCTCTGGCGTGTGACATCCGGGTCGCCTCCGACCGCGCCTGGATCGAGGAGAGCTGGATCCGGATCGGCACGATCTCCGCACTCGGCGGCGCGCACACCCTGCCGGCGATCGTCGGTCGCGGCGACGCGCTCGACATGCTGCTGACCGCCCGCCGGCTGACCGCGAGCGAGTGCCTTCAGCGCGGCGTGTTCCAGCGCCTCGTACCGGAGGAGCAGCTGGATGCCGAGGTCGGCCGGGTGGTGCGGTCCATCGCGGCACACGACGCCGACGCGGTCCAGGCTGTCAAGCGCCTGGTCTGCGGTGGGGATGTCGAGACGGCGCTCCGTGCAGCGCTGGCGGCCGCACTCGAGGAGCAGGTGCCACTCATCGCACGCACGGAGTTCGCGGACCGGGTCCGCGACGTCAGGGCGCGCCTGGCGCGCAAGTGACGACGCAGCACAAACAAAAGGAGCAAAACATGGCAGTCATCTGGGAGCCCACGCTCGACGCGGAGGCCGCGCACTGGCGGGAGGTGGCCCGCGATCTGTCGGAACGCGTCTTCGGCCCGGCCGCGGAGGAGATCGACGCGAACGCGCGCTATCCGCACGAACACATCCCGGTCCTCGTGGAATCCGGCCTCGCCGGATTGTTCGTTCCGAAGGAGTTCGGCGGTGCCGGGGCCCCGCTCGTCACAACCTGCGCGGTGATGGAGGAGCTCGCCCACGGCTGCGCCACGACCGCCTCGCTGTTCGCGGCCTACATCCTCGGCTCCTACCCGATCCTCCTCGCCGGCACGGACGACCAGAAGGACGCCTACCTGCGGGCCGCCGCGACGAAGGGCGAATCGGTCAGCTTCGGACTGACCGAGCGCAACGCCGGGTCAGACGCCTCGGCGGTCGCGACCACGGCAACCCCGGAGGGCGACAAGATCCGGATCCGGGGTGAGAAATGGTTCATCGGCAACGGCGGTGAGTCACGGTTCTACACCGTCTTCGCCCGCTCCGAGACCGACGCCAAGGGTCGTGCGCGCCTCACGGCGTATGTCGTGGACAAGGAGTCCGAGGGTGTCGTGATCGACGAGTGGGTCGACAAGATGGGCATTCGCGGCACGAAGACGAGCAACATCAAGCTCGACACCCTGGTCGATCCGTCTGCCCGTGTCGGTGAGCCCGGTCGGGGGATCCAGCTGGCTCTCGGCACCCTGACCGTCGGGCGGATCAGTACCGCCGCGCAGTGCGTCGGCATCGGACGCGCGGCGTACGACGAGGCTGCCTCGCACGCCGTCGAGCGGCGGACGTTCGGCTCCCCGATCATCGACAACCAGGGCGTCTCGTTCCCGCTCGCCGAGATCGCGACGGAGCTGTCGGCCGCCCGGATGATGACCTACGAGGCCGCCCGCATGTTCGACGCGGGCCAGGACACCTCGGTGATCGGTTCGATGGCGAAGTACTACGGCAGCACGGTGGCGCACCACGCCGTGAACGTCGGGGTCCAGACCTTCGGCGGCTACGGTTACTGCAAGCCGAGCAAGGTCGAACGTCTCTACCGCGACCAGCGCATCTTCGAGATCGTCGAGGGGACGTCGGAGATCCAGCGCCTGGTGATCGGCCGCGCGATCAAGGACGAGAAGCAGGGGCCCCGGGGGTGACCGCGACGCCCTTCTCGGCAACGCTGTGGAACGAGTCCGAGCGGTGGAGCCGTGACCAGCTGGTCGCCCATCAATCCGACCGGTTGCGCTCGCAGCTGAGGTACGTCTCGGAGCGGAGCGCATTCTACGCTGCCCGGTTCGGCGAGCTGGACTGGTCGCCGGAGGACGTCGCCGGCCTGGACAGCCTCGCGGAGCTGCCGTTCACCCGGAAGTACGACTACGTCGAGTCGTTGTCCGCGGCTCCTCCCTGGGGATCCGCGATCGCCGCCGACCCCGAGAGCATCGAGCGGATCCACTTCTCGTCCGGTACGACCGCGCGGCCCGCTCCGCTGTTCTGGACCGGCGGCGACATCGAGCGCTGGACGGAGAACTACGCGCGCATGTACTACGGGCAGGGCATCCGCCCGGCGGACGTCGCCCAGGTGCTCTACACGTTCTCGTGGTTCGTCGGAGGCTCCGCCGCGGTGCAGGGGCTCCAGCGCGTCGGGGCGGCGAGCATCCCGGCGGGGTCACGCGACTCCGAGCGTCAGATCGAGACGATGATGCACTACCGCACGACCGTCCTGCCGGCCACACCGTCGTTCGTCTTCCACCTCCTGGAGGTCGCCGACGGCATGGGGCTCGACCTGCGTGACAGCGCGGTGCGAAAGATCGTGCTCGGCGGCGAGCCCGGGGGCAGCGTGCCCAGCACCCGGTCAAGGATCCAGGACGGCTACGGCGCGGAGGTGTTCGACACGTACGGAAGTCTGGAGTTCCAGCCGATCGCCTGGGAGTGCACGGCGCACGACGGGATGCACTTCGCCGAACACTCGGCCGTCGTCGAGATCCTCGACCCGGTCACCGACGAACCGGTGCCGGACGGCGACCCGGGGGTGGTCGTCCTGACCCACCTTCACCGTGAGGCGAGTCCGCTGGTCCGATGGTGGACCGGCGACGTCGCGGTCCGCGATTCCTCGCCCTGCGCGTGCGGGCGAACCACCGCACGCCTGGTCGGAGGGGTCCGCGGCCGAGCGGATGACATGCTCGTCGTCCGGGGAGTGAACCTGTTCCCCAGCGCGGTCGAGGAGCTGGTGCGGCAGGCCGAGGGCGCCGCGGGGGAGTACCTGATCGTGCTCGACGAGACGGTCAAGGACCCGGTCAGCGGCTACCTCACCGGTATCAAGGTACGGCTGGAGGCCCGCTCGGACGCCCCCGTCGATCTCGGCAGCGCAGTGGCGGCGGCGATCCACGCACGACTAGGTGTCCGAGCTCACGTTGAGGTGGTCGCGTACGGCGAGCTGCCGCGCAGCGAGCACAAGGCGAAGCGGGTCGTTCATGTCTAGGGCTCCCGGTGAAGTGGCCCGCTCATGAGGCGAAAATGTCCGGGTGCAGGCTGAGTTCGCGCTGGGTGCGGCTGATGTGCATGGCGAGGATGCGCTGCGCCATCTCGGCGTCCTTCTGGCGGATGGCCGCGATCAGAAGCCGGTGCTCGGAGTTGATGACCCAGCGCTGATCGTGGCCGATGAGCTTGGTGTACGCACGCCGGTAGTGCTGTGTCGTGTCCCACAGGCGGGCGATGATCGCCGCCAGTTCCCGGGCGTCGTGGCGCCGGTAGCTCGCCCAGTGCAGCTGGCGGTCGAGGCGGAGGAACTCCTCGACGTCCTCCGTGGCCTCGATGCGATCTTGGATGCCGGCCAGTTCCTCGAGGTCGTCCGGCGTGAGCGCGCGCATGCTCTCGGCCAGGAGCAGTGGTTCGAGCCGCTCACGGATCTTGTAGTTCAGCTCGCAGTCGCGCTGGTCCAGGGACGTGACCCAGGCGCCGCGGTTGGACTTCAGCGTCACCAGGCCACGTGACTGCAGGATGCGCAGGGCCTCGCGGACCGGCAGGCGGCTCGCGCTCAGCTCTTCGGCGAGCTCGTCCTGCAGGATGCGGGTCCCGGGTTTGAGCTGGCCCGACAGGATGCGCTCGCGAACGGTCTCCGCGATGCGGTGACTGGCGACCGTGGTGCCCGATCCCTCGTCAACCTCGGACACGCTCTGATCACTCCCTACGCTGATCACTCCCTTCGCTGATCACTCCTTCGCGGGGGCTTCCCGCGGCGCGCTGTCGAACGCCTTCCCGCCCGGATAGGACACTAGCTCAAACTGCATTCCCCACGGTGCGAGGAAGTAGATCCACCGCTGGCCCTCGCTCGGTCCCTTGCTGGCGGTCGGCTCGCCGAAGACCGTCAAGCCCAGGCTGCGCAGATGATCGACGGCGGCGTCCAGATCCGTGACGTACAGGGCGACATGATGGCCGCCCACGTCGCTGTTACGCGGCGGCGACAGGTTGTGCTCGGCGGCTTCGTACTCGAACACCTCGAAGATCGCCTGCCCGGCGAGGCGGAAGAAGTGGAGTCGGCGCATCACCGTGTCGTCGGCGACGTTGAGGTGCTCGCTCATCCAGTGGTCGTCGTGCCGGAAGGGGCCGAGCGTGTACATGTACTCGCAGCCGAGGACGTCGACGAAGAACGCGCGCGCCTCCTCGAGGTCGGGAACGGTCACCCCGAAGTGGTCGACGCGAGTGATCCCCGGTATCGGGCCGGTTGCGGATTTCATCTCACCCACCTTGTAATGGATCCATTCGTAGCCTACGGTGCTGCACATATGGCCGTCAACGCAGCAAAATGGTTATTGAGTTCCCCTTGTATGGATCCATGTTCTCGCTTGGAGGAAGAACATGTCGACGCATAGGAAGCTGGCCGCCCAATCCCCATGGGTGGAGCTGGCGCCGAGCCGTGCCGACTGGGACGCCGCAGACCCCGATCTCCTGCGCATGATGCTCATCCAGACACTGTGGATCCGGGTGTTCGAGGAGTACGTCCTCCAGCTGGCCACCGAGGGACTCGTGCACGGGCCCGCGCACTCGAGCATCGGCCAGGAGGGCGGCGCCGTCGGCTCGATCGTGAGCTTGCGAAGCACCGACTTCGTCAACGGCTCCCATCGCGGGCATCACCAGTTCCTGGCGAAGGCGCTCGGCCATGTGATGCCGCCCGCGGACGGCCGGCTGTCCGAGCTGAGCGAAGACGTGCGCACCGTCCTGTACCGGACGTTGGCCGAGATCTGCGGTCTCGCGGACGGGTTCTGCCGCGGCCGCGGTGGCTCGATGCACCTGCAATGGCGCGAGGCCGGGGCGATGGGCACGAACGCCATCGTCGGCGGGGGAGTGCCGCAGGCGCTCGGCTTCGCGTTCAACCAGCGGCACTCGGGCACGGACGGGGTGACCGTCACGTACTTCGGCGACGGCGCGGTGAACATTGGATCCGTCCTGGAGTCGTTCAACCTCGCGGCGGCGTGGAAGCTCCCCGTGTGCTTCTTCATCGAGAACAACCTGTACGCCGTCTCCACCCCCGTGGACAAGGCCACCGGCGAGCCGCGCCTGTCCGCCCGCGGCCTCGGCTTCAACATCCCGAGCTGGCGCGTCGACGGTATGGATCCACTCGCCGTGCATCTCGCGATGAACGAGGCGCTGGAGCACATGCGGTCCGGCAAGGGCCCGGTCATCGTCGAGGCGGAGGTGTACCGCTACTTCCACCAAAACGGCGCGTATCCGGGCAGCGCGTTCGGCTACCGCACGAAGGCTGAGGAGAGCGCCTGGCGTGAGCGTGACCCGCTGGAACTCCTCAAGCAGCACGCGATCCGGCGCCGCGTCGTCACCGGTGCGGAGTTCGAGGCGAAGCAGCGGGAGATCTCGGACTGCCTGCGGTCGATCGGGGACGGCCTCTTCGAACCGCTGCCCGGCGGCAAACCCGGTCAGCGCCGGATCCGGGCCGGCAAGTGGCCTGACCCGGGCTTCGTCGACGTCGGGATCCGCGGGGACCTGAGCGAACTGCGCGGCAGCCGCTACGAGGAGGAGCCGACCTTCGGCGGCGAGCTCGGTGAGCGGCGCTTCATCGACGTCGTCAGCGACGTCATGGCCCGGCGGATGGAAGAAGACCCCTCGATCGTCGTGCTCGGGGAAGACGTCGACGGCCTCAAGGGCGGTACGAACGGCGCCACCCGCCGGCCGCTCGAGAAGTTCCCCGAGCGGGTTCTCGGCACGCCCATCAGCGAAAACGCGTTCGCCGGCATGGGCGGCGGGATGGCGCTCGACGGGCGGGTCCGGCCGGTGGTCGAGTTCATGTACGCCGACTTCATGTGGGTCGCCGCCGACCAGATCTTCAACCAGATCGCCAAGGCGCGGCACATGTTCGGCGGTGACAGCCCCGTGCCCCTCGTGCTGCGCAGCAAGCTGGCCGCCGGGACGGGGTACGGCTCACAACACTCCATGGATCCGGCGGGCGTCCTCACCACCGCCCCGGGCCTTCGCGTGGTCGCCCCGTCCAACCCGTTCGACTACGTGGGCCTGATGAACACGGCGCTGGCCTGCGACGACCCCGTCGTGGTACTGGAACACGTCGATCTGTACGCCGCCACGGGAACCGGTCCGCTCGCGGACCTCGATTACCGGATCCCGGTCGGCAAGGCCGCGCTCAGGAGGCAGGGAGACGACCTCACGATCATCGCCTACCTCTCTATGGTGGGCCACTGCCTGGAGGCGCTGGAGCAGGTGCCCGAGCTGAGCGCCGACCTCATCGACCTGCGCTGGCTCGACCGCGCCAGCCTCGACTGGGACACGATCGAGGCGAGCGTCAGGAAGACGAACCGCGTACTGATCGTGGAGCAGGGCGCGGTCGGCACGTCTTACGGTGGCTGGCTGGCCGATGAGATCCACCGTCGGCTGTTCGACTGGCTCGACGGCCCGATCGAGCGCGTCACGGGCGCCATCGCGTCACCGAGCATCAGCAAGGTCCTCGAACGAGCCGCCATCGCCCGAACCGAGGAAGTCGTCACCGCGCTACGCGCCCGGGTCCAGTCCTGATCGCGCGAGAGCCAAAGGAGAAGATCATGGCAACCCTCCTGCGAATGCCCGAGGTCGCGGCCGGCGCCACGGAGGCGGTTCTGTCCGATTGGCTGGTCGATGAGAACGCGTCCTTCACCACCGGGCAGCCCATCGCCGTCATCGAGACCGACAAAGCCGTCGTCGAGATCGAGGCGGAGACCGACGCGGTCCTGCTTCGCCGCCTCGCCGAAGGCGGGGCGAGCGTGGAGGTCGGCTCGCCGATGGCCCTCATCGGGGACGAGAGCGAGAAGAACAGCGATCTCGACCGGATCCTGGCGGAGCTCGGGGCCGGTTCGCCCCGGGAGGCGCCCCCGCCGGTACGGCATGAGGTGCCCGCTGTACCCCTGCCTGTGGCGTCCGCCGTGCCGCCTGCCGCCCAGAAAGACGGGCGGCTGTTCATCACGCCCATCGCCCGCAAGATTCTCGCGGACGCCGGGCTGCGCGCCGAGGACGTGCAGGGCACCGGGCCGAACGGCCGGATCCTCCGCCGTGACGTGGAGCGGGCCGTGGCGACGTCCCGAGAACAGGCCGCGCCCAGCCCCGCCCCCGAGCCCGCGGTGGCCACGGGGGAATCCGCGCAGCCCGCACGCGCATCGCAAGCCGCCGCGGCACCGGGCTTGGATTTCGAGGAGATCCCGCACTCGCGGCTCCGGCGCGCGATCGCCGGTCGGCTGACTGCGAGCAAGCAGACGATCCCGCACTTCTACCTGCGGCGCACCGCGCGGATCGACGCCCTGCTCGCGCTGCGGTCCCAGCTGAACGACGTCTCACCGTGCCGGATCTCCGTCAACGATCTCGTTCTCCGCGCGGTCGCGATCGCCCATGTCGAGGTGCCCGACGCCAACGTGATCTGGACCGAGCAGGGCATGCGCAGGTTCGAGTCGGTCGACATCGGGGTCGCGATCGCGTCGGAGCGCGGACTCGTGACGCCGGTTCTGCGCGGCGTGCAGAACGCGGCCCCGAGCGCGGTCGCGCGGCAGGTCGGCACGTACGTGCGGCAGGCGAACGACGGCAAGCTGCGGCAGAGCGACCTCGAAGGCGGCTCCATCAGCGTCACGAATCTCGGGATGTTCGGCGTGGACGAGTTCGCCGCGATCATCAATCCCCCGCAGTCCGCGATTCTGGCGGTCGGCGCGGGGAAGGCCGTGCCGGTCGTCGCCGGCGGTGCGGTCGAGGTCGGGACGGTGATGTCACTCGTGCTCTCGGTGGACCATCGAGCCATCGACGGAGCCCTGGCGGCGAAATGGATGGCCGCGTTGGTGACGAGCATCGAGGAACCGCTGCGCCTGCTCGCCTAGACGGCGCATCCACCGACGGGAAGTTCACGATGAGCGTACGGAGACGAGACCAGATGACCAAGATCGCATTCCTCGGCTTGGGGCGGATGGGCCTGCCCATGGCCGGCAACCTGGCCGCGGACGGTTATGAGCTGACGGTTTGGAACCGCAGCCCGGCGAAGGCGGAGGACTTCGCCGCCCAGCACCGGGCCCGCGCCGCAGCGACACCGTACGACGCCGTGTCCGGGGCGGATGTCGTGATCACCATGCTCGCCGACGACCGCGCGGTGCTGGACGCCTACACCGGCGAAGGCGGGGCGCTGGAGGCAATGTCCGAGGGGACGCTCGCGTTCGACATGGGCACGGTGTCGCCGGACACGGTCGGCCGCCTTCGCTCCCTGCTGGGCGGCCGGGGAGTGGACTTCGTTGACGCCCCGGTCTCGGGCAGTGTCACCGCGGCCGCGGCCAGGTCCCTGACCATCATGGCCGCCGGCGACGCCGACGCCGTGCACCGGGGGCGGGAGGTCCTGTCATCGCTGGGCGACCCCGTCCTCTACCTGGGGGAGAGCGGCGCGGGAAGCGCCATGAAGCTCGTGGTCAACACGATCGTGCACAGCCTCAACCAGGCCGTGTCCGAGGCCCTCGTGCTTGCCGAGCGCGCGGGTATCGAGCGGTCCACGGCGTACTCGGTGTTCTTGAACAGCGCCGTCTCCGCGCCGTTCATGCAGTATCGCCGGGAGGCATTCGAGCGTCCCGGCGAGGTGCCCGTGGCATTCAGGCTCGAACTCGCGGCCAAGGACCTGCGCCTGGCTTTGGAACTGGCGGACAAGGTCGGGGCAGAGCTCCCGCAGGCCCGCGTCAACCGCGAGGTCCTCGGCGCGGCGATGGCCGCCGGGTTCGGCGACGCGGACGAGTCGGCCGTGGCGCAATATCTCCGCTCCGGTACGCCCCCGCCGTGATGTTCGCTGCGATTTACATCGCCGCACTCGTTTGACAGCAACTTTGAGTCTCATTAAAGTACGCGTTGTCGAGTCGGGAGTGATGATGGAGGTCGAGTGCCTGCTGCTGGAGCCACGCCAAACACGACAGCATGGAACGCGGGGTTATCCGCGTCCCCGCACCGGGGGCATGGCATTGCCTGAGATGGAGAACGCGGGCAACCGGATCAGGGCCGCTCGGCGCGCCAGGGGGATGAGCCTTCGCGTGCTCGCCGAGAAGGTCGGAGTGTCGGCCAGCATGCTCTCGCTACTGGAAAACGGCAAGTCACGCTCGTCCGTGCGTACCCTGTACGCCGTGGTCGAGGCGCTGGACATGACGATGGACGAGCTCTTCTCGGATCAGGAGTCCCCTGCCGCGCCACCGCCGCCGGCCGAGCGAGCCACGGAGGCGGCTCCCTCGTTCATCACCGTGGCCCGGGCGGGCGACCGACGCCGGATCGAGATGGAGACCGGTGTCATCTGGGAGCGACTGGGCCGAAATTCCGCGGCCGGCCTGGAGCTCATGCTGGTCATCTACCCGCCGGGCGCCAGGTCGAGTGAGTTCGGGCGCTACCACCGGCATCCGGGGGTGGAGAGCATGTTCGTGGTCCAGGGTGAGCTCACCTGCCGAGTCGGGTTCGAGGAGGTCTCCCTGGGCGTCGGCGACAGCGTCACCTTCGACTGCTCGCAGCCGCATCTTCTGGAGAACCGTGGAGTGGAGGAGATGCGCGCGGTCTGGGTCGTGCTGAACCGGTCCGCTGACGCCCTCGAATCCCGCACCGACGGGCCCGTCCCGCCGTATTCTCCCGGCCGGGCTGCCGGAGGTTCCGGCCACTGGCCGGACCAGATGCGCTGATCGTTCTTCATCCCATCCGCCGGAGGGCCTGCCGATACCACGTCGGCAGGCCCTCCGGCTTCTTCGTTGAACGTGACTGATCAACGAAACTGAACAGAAATCAAATGTTACTTGACAGACATTCAGCGTGGCTCGCATAGTTTGTTCACGCCGATCTGGGATTGAGGCACATCGACAGATCAGCGGAATCAATCACCCCCCCTGCCAAAGCCTGCGGAGGTTCACGCTGATGCGTACGCTGCTTCTCTCCGGCGGGATCGTCGTCACCTGCGATGACTCGAACACCGTCCTCTGGCCTGGAGACATCCTGATCCGAGACGGCAAGATCGCGGCCATTGGGCGCGAGTTAACAGCACCTGACGCGGAACGGATCGACATCGCCGGGCGGATCGTGATGCCGGGCCTGATCGACACCCACCGCCACACCTGGCAGTCAGTGGTCCGCAACATCGCCTCGGACTGGACACTCGATCAGTACCTCGTCGGCCTCCATATGGGGCTGAGCCGGCACTTCCGCCCCGAGGACACTTACGCGGGCAACCTCATCGGCGCGCTGGAAGCACTCGACAGCGGTATCACCACGTTGCTCGACTGGTCCCACAACCTGTACACCCCGGAGCACACGGACGCGGCCGTCGACGCGCTGGCGGAAGCGGGGCTCCGCGCCGTGTTCTCCCACGGCGGGGGCGCGCAGCAGTGGGGCGGCCCGATGCCCTCATCCGTCCCCCATCCGGAGCATGACGTCCGCCGACTGCGCGCGGATCGCTTCTCCGCCAACGACGGCTTGGTGACCATGGGGCTGGCGGTGCGGGGTCCCCAGTTCACCACGGCGGAGGTCAACAAGGCGGACTTCCTGCTCGCGCGCGAACTCGACCTGCGCGTCTCGGTACACGTCGGCGACGGGCACTGGGGCAAGAGCAAGCCGATCCACAAGCTGAACGAGGCGGGCCTGCTCGCGGACACGACGACCTACGTCCACTGCAACACCATCGCCGACGACGAGCTGCGGCTCATCGCCGACACGGGCGGGACCGCCTCGGTCGCGACCGACGTCGAGATGCAGATGGGGCACGGCTGGCCCGCGACGGGACGGCTGCTCGCCGTGGGCATCGAGCCGTCGCTGTCAGTCGACGTGTGCAGCTCGGTCGGCGGCGACATGTTCTCCTTGATGCGGACGACGATCGCGGTGCAACGGGCGAGCGACAACGCGGCCGCGGTGGAAGCGGGCGAGCAGCCGGATCGGATCAGACTCCGCTGCCAGGACGTGCTCCGCTTCGCGACGATCGAGGGCGCCCGAGCCAACGGGCTCGTGGACGTCACCGGTTCGCTCGAAGTCGGCAAGGCCGCCGACATCCTGATCCTGTCCAACGACACCCTGGCCACCACGCCGATCACCAACCCGGTCGGCACCATCGTCTACAACGCCCACCCCGGCCTGGTGAAGGACATCCTGGTGGCCGGGAAGTTCGTCAAGCGTGACGGAAAGCTGATCGGCGTCGACCTCGACCGGTTGCGCCGCATGGCGGAGTCCTCGCGCGATCACGTCTTCGGTTCGCTGGAAGGCGCCGCGATCGGCGGCGACTGGCAGCCCGAGCAAAAGCTGGCTCTAGGGTGAGCGCACCCACGGTGGCAGCGCCCGCGATCCGCACGAGCGACCCGTTGGCACAGCGCCTGGCGGCATGGCCGGTCAGCCGCGCGTTCGCCGCGGTCGTCATCCTGTTCCTAGCGAGTGCCGCCATCTCCCCCGCCAGTGTGAGCCAGAGCGCGCTACTGGCGATGCTGCCCTTCGCCGCGCTCACCGCGATCGTCTCAGTAGGACAGACACTCGTCGTCCAGCAGGCAGGACTCGACCTGTCCGTGGCGGGCGGGATCTCCCTCGGGGCGTTCATCGTCGCCAAGTACGGCTCGTCGCAAGAGCTCGGCCTCACGATGGCGATCGTGCTCGCGCTGATCGTGGCATTCGCCGCGGGCGCGGCGAGCGGTCTGATCGTCGCCTTCTTCGGGCTGCCGCCCCTGGTCGTGACCATCGCGATGAACGCGGTGCTGATCGGTCTGGTGCAATTCCTGTCGGGCGGGTACAGCGCCGAGGCGCCGCCGTCGCTGGCGAGCTTCTCGGTCGGCCGTACCCTCGGGGTGCCCAACATCGTCTACATCGCGGTCGTCCTCATCGTGGTGGCACAGGTCGTGCTCAAGACCACCGTGCTCGGGCGCCGCTACGAACTCGTCGGCGCGAACCGGCACACCGCACACGCGGCCGGCATCGGCACCCGACGCTACGCCGTCGCCGCCTACGTGCTGTCGGCCCTGCTCGCCGCGGCCACCGGTGTCCTGCTGGCCGGATTCCTGCGCACCACAACGCTTTCCCTGGGCGACGCCTACCTGCTGCCTTCGGTGGCCGCTGTCGTGCTCGGCGGCACCGCGCTCACCGGAGGCCGGGGCAGTCTGGTGGGCACCGCGCTGGGCGCGCTCTTCCTCGGACAGCTCAATCAACTGGTCCAGACCTACACCCAGACGACGGCCGTACAGAACATCGTGCAGGCCGCGATCATCGGCGTCGGCATCGTCGTCCAACTCGATCTGGCGAATCGACTGCGGCGCCGCGTCATCCGGCGAAACCCGAACTGACAAACCACTTCTGCCGGAGTTTCGGTCTCACCGGATCGCCTACTCACCCCTGCCCGCACCCCCTGCTTATCCGCACCCGTCTTTTGGGGAGCTCTCATGTCCAGCACAACCCGACGTCATGCCACCATAGCGTTCGCCACGGCCGCGACCCTGGCCGCGGCGCTGACCGCATGCTCCAGCGTGAACACCACCTCTTCGCCCGCCAGCGGCTCCCCGGCAGGCCCCGGCCAGGTCGCCGTGGGCAACTCGGGCCCCCTGTCGGCACTGATCTCCATGGACCAGGTCTGCGGCGACAAACCGGTCAAGGTCGGCTTGGTCGACGGCCTGGGCACCAACGCCTGGTCGAAGATCGTTCGGGCCGAGGTCGAGGACGAGGTGAAGAAATGCCCGTCCATCACGAGCTTCGACTACGTGGCGGGCCGGGGCGATCTGCAGGCGACGCTGGCGGGCATCACCGGCCTCGCCACCAAGGGCGTGAACATCCTGCTGGTCATCCCCGACGCGGGCCCGGGCCCCTCGCACCTGTCCGCCATGCGTGCGGCGACGAAGGCGGGCGCCACGGTGGTCGCGATCGCCGCGGACCCCTCCGGCTCCGCAGGGCCGGACTACCTCGACTACGCCGACTGGGACGCGGCGTACTCGGGTGAGGTCTGGGCGAAGTGGATGATCGACCGGCTCGGCCCCGAGGGCGGCAACATCGTGATGCTCGGCGGGCCCGCGGGTAACGCGGTGTCGGCGGCCGAACTGAAGGGCGTGAAGAAAGCGCTCGCGAACGCGTCCCAGGTGAAGCTGCTGACCGAGGAACCGGTGACGACCAACTGGGATCCGGCCATGGCTCAGCAGGCGATGAGCGCTCTGCTGGCCAAGTACCCGAAGATCGACGGTGTGATCGGCGACTACGGCGCGACCGTGAGCGGGGTGACGCGGGCCTTCGCCAGCGCCGGCCGGCCTCTGGTGCCGATCGTGACCACCGACGACAACGAGCTGAGCTGCGGCTTCGACGCCCTGAAGAAGGACAACCCCGACTACGAGCTGGCCACGGCCTCCTCGCGCACCTGGATCGGCCGCATCGGGCTGCGCAAGGCCATCGCCAGGTGGAACGGCAAGCCCAACGCCGAGCCCTCGCTGGTTCAGCTCGACCTGTACGAGGACTCCAGCGGCAGCCAGGCCGGCGCCATCGCCCCGTCGAAGGCGTGCAAGACGGGACTGCCCAATGGCGCCCCGCCGTCCTCCCAGCTGACCGACGCGCAACTCGGCGCTCTGTTCAGTTGAGCCCGATGGAACTGAAGGTGGAATCAGCGATCGGCACCGCCCTCACGCTCTCGGGGATCGTCAAGCGGTATCCGGGCGTCCGGGCGCTGGACGGGGTGGACCTGACGGTCCGCCCCGGGGAGATCCACGCGGTGCTCGGGGAGAACGGCGCGGGAAAGTCGACATTGGTCGGGGTCGCCGCGGGGTCGGTGACCCCGGACGAGGGCCGGATCTGCTTGCTGGGCAAGGAGTATCCGGCGATGACGCCCTCGGTGGCCAGGGCACACGGCCTGGCACTGGTGTATCAGACACCGGCGCTCGCGCCGAGCCTGACGATCAGCGAGTCGATGCTGGTGCTCGTGCACGAATCGGTGCGGCCTTCGGTGGCCGACGCCGGCGCGTGGACCAGGCGGCATTTCGAGAAGCTGGGCCTGCGGATCGACCCCGAGCTGAAGGTCGCCGAACTGACACCGCGTGAGGCGCACCTGGTCGAGATCGCCGCCGCTCTCGCCAACGAACCGCAGGTACTCGTGCTCGACGAACCGACCGAAGCGCTCGGTCCCGACGAGACCGACTGGTTGTTCCGCGAGGTCCGGTCCCTCGTCGCCGCCGGGGGTGCCGTCGTCTACATCACGCATCGCATCCCGGAGATCCGGGAGATCGCCGACTCGATGACCGTACTGCGGGACGGCCGCGTGGTCGGCGGCGGCAAGGTCGCGGAGTTCAGCGATGAACAGATCGTCGAACTCATCATCGGCCGCTCACTGGACACCACGTTTCCCGACAAGCCGGACCTGACCGGTGCCGAGACGGTCTTCCGGTTCGAGGAGCTCACCGGCACGGGATTCCAGGGCGTCACCGGGTCGGTGCGCGCGGGCGAGATCGTCGGCTTCGCCGGTGTCGAAGGCAACGGGCAACGGGACGTGCTTCGCGCGCTGGCCGGGCTCACCCGGTCCCATGGGACGGTGCATGTGGCGGGGAAGGCGGTCCGGTTGTCCAGCCCGGCCGCCGCGGCCGGGCACGGCATCGTGTTCCTGTCCGGGAATCGCCTGCGGGAAGCGGTGTTCGGTGACCTGGGCGTGCGGGAGAACATCGACGCGCTGCGGCTCCCGGACGTCTCGCTGGCCCGGTCGGTGCTCGTCCCTCGCCGGGAGCGGGAGCTGGTCGCCCCCGCGGTGGCCGCCCTGCGGGTCAAGGCGGCCAGTCTGGACACTCCGGTCAACACGCTCTCCGGTGGCAACCAGCAGAAGGTGCTGCTCGCCCGCGCGAGTCTCGGCGCGCCGAAGGTGCTGCTGGTCGAGGACCCGACGCAGGGGGTCGACGCGGGGGCGCGGCTGGAGATCTATCGTGTGCTCCGCGAGATCGCGGCCCGCGGCACGGCGGTCATCGCGCTGTCCACCGACGCGGTCGAGCTCGAAGGGCTGTGCGACCGGGTGTTGGTCTTCTCCCGCGGGCGCGTCAGGGCCGAACTGCAGGCGGCGATGCTGTCCGAGCGGGAGATCACCGGCGCGGCCGTGCTGTCCACCGAGCTGAGCGTCGAGCAGCCGCCGCCGACCCGCGCGCGGACCCGTCGCCCGCTGCTGGGCGGCGAGTTCCAGGCGGCGGCCATGCTGGCGTTGGTGGTCGTCGTCGGCGGGCTGACCACGCTGTCGTCTCCGGCGTTCCTGACCAGCCTCAACATCGGCCAACTGCTGCTGGCGACCTCGTCCCTGGCCCTGGTCGGCCTCGCTCAGCTCCTGGTCGTGATGACCGGCGGGATCGACCTGTCGGTGGGTTCGGTGGTCGCGCTGTCGGTGGTCACGGTGTCGTTCTTCGCGAGCGGCTCACCCGCCCTGTTCGGCATCGGCGTGGTGTGCGCCGCGGCGGCGGGCGCGGCGATCGGGCTGCTCAACGGCCTGCTGGTGACGAAAGTGGCCATGCCGCCGGTGATCGCCACCTTGGTCAGCTCCATCGGAGTGCTGGGGATGGCGCAGTTGCTGCGCCCGCTGCCCGGCGGTCAGGCCGACGACGCCTTGCTCAGCCTGCTGGGCACCACACTCGCCGGTGTCCCGATGGTGTTCGTGCTCGCCGTCGCGGTGGGTGTGCTCGCCCACGTGGTGACCCGCCGCACCAGAGCGGGCCGGGCGCTGCGGGCGACCGGGGCCGACCCGTTGCGGGCCGCGCGTATGGGTGTGCCCACCGGCCGCACCCGGCTGCTCGCCTACGTGACCGCGGGGGTGCTGGCCGCCTGCGGTGGTATCGCGTTCTACTCGCAGACCGGCGTCGGCGACGCTTCGGTCGGCCAGGCGCTCACGCTCACCTCGGTCACCGCCGTGGTGCTGGGCGGCGCCAGCATCTTCGGCGGCACCGGCTCGGCCTTGGCGACGCTGGCCACCGCGCTGTTCCTGCAGACCATCACGAGTTCGCTGAGCTTTCTGTCGGTCAGCGTGGCCTGGCAGTACTGGATCCAAGGCATCCTCGTCGTCGGCGCGGCCGTGGTCCCCCTGGTCAGGACGGAGAACTCCCGACGAAAGGCGAGCGCCTGATGTCCTGCCGGAGAACGAACGCGGCACCCGACCAGTCCCCCCTCGACGGGCGGGACCCCTACCGCCGGCCCTGTGGCTGAGCACCTACACACCGGAGAAACTCATGGGAACGGCCACATTCGGCATGAACGTCGTCGACTGGGAGGCACGCGTCGATGTCGACCGGCTGCGCCGGGAGCGGCTGGCCAAGCTCAAGCGGCAGCTCGCCACCTCGGACGTCGGCGCCCTGCTGACCTTCGACTTCCACAACATCCGCTACATGACCGCGACCCACATCGGCACGTGGGCGATGGACAAGCTGATCCGCTTCGCCCTGCTTCCCCGCGGTGGTGAACCCGTGCTGTGGGACTTCGGCTCGGCGGCGCGCCATCATCAGCTCTACGCACCGTGGCTGGACTACCGTACCGGTGATGACGTGGCCGGGCCCGCCCGCGGCACCAGCGGCGCCCGCGCCGGGATCTCTGTGCTGCGGGGCGCCTTCCACCCCGACGCCGGCATCGCCGAGGCGGTCGCACAGAAGATATTCGAAGAGCTCGAACGCTACGGCCTGCACACCGAGCCGATTGGAGTGGACATCGTCGAGATGCCCGTGCTGATGGCGTTGCGGGCCAAGGGCATCGAGGTCGTCGACGGGCAGCAGATCTTCCTGGAGGCCCGCCGGATCAAGACCGACGACGAGATCTCGCTGCTGACCACCGCCGCGTCAATGGTGGACGCGGCCTATGATGACCTGTACGCGTTCCTGCGCCCCGGTGTGCGCGAGAACGAAGCCGTGGGACTGGTGTCGAAGCGGTTGTTCGACCTCGGGTCGGAGCAGGTAGAAGGCGTCAACGCGATCTCCGGGGAACGGTGCTCCCCGCATCCGCACGTGTTCAGCGACCGGTTGCTCCGTCCCGGAGATCCGGCGTTCTTCGACATCCTGCACAGCTTCATGGGGTACCGGACCTGCTACTACCGCACCTTCGCGGTCGGCAGCGCCTCCCGCGCGCAGGTCGACGCCTACCGGCGCTGCCGCGAATATATGGACCACGCGATCGAACTCGTCAAGCCCGGCGCGACGACAGCCGACATCGTGAGCGTGTGGCCGACGGCGCGGGAATTCGGGTTCGCCGACGAGGAGGCCGCCTTCGCCCTGCAGTACGGCCACGGCGTCGGGCTGTCCATCTGGGAGAAGCCGATCTTCAGCCGCCTGGTCTCGCTGGACCATCCAGAGGTGCTGGAGGAGGGCATGGTGTTCGCGCTGGAGACCTACTGGCCGTCGGCCGACGGCGTGGGGGCGGCGCGGATCGAGGAGGAGCTGGTCGTCACCGCCGACGGCGCCGAGGTCATCACCAAGTTCCCGGCCGAGCAACTCCTGGTGGCGGGCCAGCGCTACTACAGCGTCGGCGGACCGCTGCCGACCGAGCGCCATGCCCAGTCCCACATCAACAATCGATCGACGGAGGAAACACGATGACCGGACTACGGATCGCCGTACTGGGCACCGGAGCGAACGGCGCCTCGATCGGGGCCGATCTCACCAGGGCGGGCCTCGACGTCACATTCATCGAGCAGTGGCCCGAGCACGTGGCCGCGATGCGCGCGGCGGGGGTCCGCGTCGACATGCCCGAGGAGAGCATCGTGACCCCCGTGCGGGCGTTCAACCTCTGCGATGTGGCGACCTTGCGCGAGCCCTTCGATCTGGTGTTCGTACTGGTCAAGGCATATGACACGCGATGGGCGTGCGAGCTGCTCAAACCGCTGGTCAAACCGGACGGCCTGGTGATCGGGTTGCAGAACGGGATGACGGTCGACACGATCGCCGACGTCATGGGTCCCGAACGCACGCTCGGTGCGGTGATCGAGTGCAGTGCCGCGATGTACGAGCCCGGCGTGGTCGAGCGGCACACGCCGCCCGCGAAGTCCTGGTTCGGGCTCGGCAGCGTGACATCGGCGACTCGCCCGCGGGAACGCGAAGTCGCCGGCATCCTCGGGCACGCGGGAACCGTGGAGATCGTCGAGGACATCCGGTCGGCGAAGTGGGCGAAGCTCATAGTCAACGCCGGCGAGCTGGTGCCCTCGGCGGTCCTGAATCTGCCGATGCGGGAGGCGATGGCGGCTCCCGGGATGCGGAAGTTCATGCTGCGGTGCGGGATCGAGGCGGCCGAGGCCGCCATCGCCGACGGCCACAAGCTGGTGCCCATCTTCGGTCTCAGCGGGCTCGACCCGGCGGACCCGCGCGGATTCGTCGAGGCATTGCTGGACGCGGTCATGAACGACTTCGCGCTGCCCCACACCAGGACCACCGTGTTGCACGACTGGATGAAGGGCCGCCGCTGCGAGGTCAAGGAGATCAACGGTCTGGTGGTCGACGTGCACGCCGAGCACGGAGGTTCGGCGCCCGCCAACGCGATCGCGGTGGAACTGGCGCGGCGGGTCGAGTCCGGCGAGTTGGAGGCCCGTCCCGAGAACGTCGACCTGATGGTGACGGCCCTGTCATGAGAATCCTCATCGAGAACGCCGCCGTCGTCACGATGGATCCCGCGCTGGGCGAGTTCGAGCGGGCGAGCATCCTGATCGAGGACGGCAGGATCGCCGCGGTCGGGCCGGACCTCGACGCGGACGCCGAACGGATCGACGCCTCGGCGATGATCGCCCTTCCCGGCCTGGTCGACACGCACCGGCACGTCTGGCAGTCGCCGCTGCGCGGGATTCTCGCCGATGGGAACATCCCCGATTACCTGCGCGGCATCCGGCTGCAGATGGCACCGCGGTTCCGGGCCGAGGACATGTACGTGGGCAACTACCTGGGCGCGCTGGACGCACTCAACTGCGGCATCACGTCGGTCGTCGACTACTGCCACAACATCCTGACGCCGGAGTGCGCTCATGCCGCGGTCTCGGGCCTGCTGGACGCGGGAATCCGCGGGCTGTACGCGCATGGCCTGACCCCGGTCACCAGCAATACGTGGTCGGAGAGCAAGAGCGGGAGTACGACGGCCGCGGATCCGGGCCGGCTCGAAACCCGGGCCCGGCTCGCCCGCGAGATCCGGGAGACCTACTTTTCCAGCTCCGACCAGCCGCTGCGGTTCGGCATCGCGCCCCAGGAGCTGTGCATCGCGCCCGTCGCCGAGGTCGCCGCGGAGTTCGCGCTGGCCAAGGAGCTCGACGCGCGCATCACCCTGCACGCCAACCAGGTCATGGTGCGGCAGCTTTTCGAGGACGTGGAGGTGCTGCACCGCCACGACCTGCTCGGCGACGACCTGCTCCTGGTCCACTGCACGTTCAACACCCCGAACGAATGGAAGCTGCTGGAGGGCACCGGAACCATGGTCTCGGTCTGCGCCGAGACCGAGATGCAGATGGGCATGGGATTCCCGGTGATCCGCGAGGTCACCGACCACACCCCCGGCCCCAGCCTCGGCATCGACGTGGTGAGCGGCGCCTCCGGCGACCTGCTCTCGCACGCCCGGTTCGTCCTGCAGGCCACCCGCTGGCGGCATGACGAACCGGAATACCGCGAGTACCGGGCTCCGCAGGTCATGGGCTGGACGACCCAGGACGCGCTGCGCTGGCTGACGATCAACGGAGCGAAGGCCGCGGGCGTGGACGACGTCGTGGGCTCGCTGTCTCCGGGCAAGCGCGCCGATGTGGTGCTGATCGATATGTCGGGCGTCAGCGTGGCCGGCTGGAACCGCCGTGAGCCCGGGAGCACGGTGATCGCGCAGGCCCACGCCGGGCTGGTGGACACCGTGCTGGTCGACGGCAAGATAGTCAAACGCGGCGGGCGGCTGGTGCACGTCGACGTCGAGGCCGCGCTCGCGAAGATGCGGGCCACCCACGACCACTTGTTCGAGCAGATGGATCGCCACGGTGGGTTCATTCCGCAGCCCCCGGTCGACATCCCGCTGTACCGTGAACGCGCCTGAAGCCGGATGTTCGCGGCTCGGTGCGCGCTCGGGCCGTGAGACCCTCCAAGGACGGGACATGTGCGGGTAACAGGAGCGTTCGATGGAAGTCGAGTTCGGGAAGCGCATCCGGGAGGAGCGACAGCGAAAGGGGCTGTCGCTGCGCGAACTCGCCGGTCGGGTCGGTGTGTCGGCGAGCATGCTGTCCCAGGTCGAGACCGGTCGCAGCCGCGCGTCGGTGACCACCCTCTACGCCCTGGTGCGCGAGTTGGACTTGTCGCTGGACGAGCTGTTCGGGGACCAGCCCGTCCCGGACCCGCCGCGGCCCTCGTCGGCGCGGTCCCGGGTCGTTCCCGTGCACCGGGACCGGCCGGTCGAGCATGCCGGCGACCGGACCAAGATCCAACTCGGTTCGGGGGTGGTGTGGGAACGGCTCGCGCACGTCGACCCCGATGTGGCGACGCTCATGGAGATCACCTACCCACCGGGCGGCACGTCGGCGGAGTCCGGCAAGTTCCAGCGGCATGACGGCATCGACTTCGCCTACGTGCTCGCCGGTCGGCTGACGCTGCACCTCGGGTTCGACACCTATGTCCTCGGACCGGGCGACACCGCCTCCTTCGACGCCACCGAGCCCCACATGCTTGAGAACACCGGCACCGAGGACGCCCGCGCACTCATGTTCGTCTTCAACCCCGACCGCCACCGACCCGACCACCACTGAGCGGGTCACCCCGGTTCGGGGTGACCCGCTCAGCACTGGGTGCCTAGAGGAAGGCCCAGGTGAAGATGTGCAGGATGCCGTCGTCGGAGGGGGAGAACTTGATGGTCTTCAGGGTTTTCGCCGGGTTCAGCGCGATGGGTTGTGCCGCGAACACGTGCGCTGGGATGGGCTGCATGGCCCAGGAGCCGCCGTACAGGCGGTAGGGGCTGGAGGCGATGATCTCGTTGCCGTACTGGGGCTGGCCGCCGCCGAAGTCGAGGAGCCAGTCGCTCATGCCGAGTTTGGCGGTGGTGGTGGTGCCGTCGGTGTAGGTGATCGTGGCGTCTACCTCGGGGTAGCCGCCGGTGCCGGCGCCGAGGAAGGCGATCTTGGTGGCGCCGGTGGGGGCCGTGACGTCCAGGGGTTTGACGCCGGGCTGGATGTCGTCCCATTCGCCGGGTTTGCGGTTTGGCCAGGTGAACGTGAAGCCGTTCCAGTTGATCGTCGAGCCGGGGGTGAGGCCGACCGCGCCGAGGGCCTGGGCGGAGTAGCTGAAGTTGGCGCCGTCCACGTTGGCGCTGCCGGGCTTGGTGTCGTCGCCGATGCTGGCGTTGTTGTGGTGCCAGGCGGGGGTGCCGGGCTTGGCGACGTTCACCCGGATGCCGGCGTTGAGCTGGCCGGATCCGATGATCGGGATGCTGACCATGCCGAGCGGGGTGTTCGCGGGCACGGTCACCGTGATCTTCTGTGAGGCCGCGCCGCCGCCCGAGGTGGGGTAGAGCGTGCCGCTGATCGGGGCGACCGAGATGCCGGGCGGCGGCTTCGCCTCCCAGCGCACCGACCCGCCGACGCTTCCGGTCGACCGCGCCGTGATCGTGGTCTCGAACGTCTTGCCCGGTTCGGCTGGGCCGCTGCCGGGGTTCAGGCCCAGCAGGAGCGGCTTCGCGCCCTCGTTGAACGCGGGCGGCGCGTCCGCGGGGGCCGAGCCGAACGCGGTGTTGGGGGTGGTCGCGGTGGTGAAGTCCAGCTTGCCGCCGCGCTGCGCGATCGTCTCCGGCACCCATGCCTTCGTCGTCGCCACGCCGTTGACCTTCAGCGTCCGCACGTACCGGTTGGTCGAACCCGGCGCGTTGATGATCAGGTCGCCGGCGGGGCGCTTGATCGTGATCGAGTCGAACAGCGGCGTGTTTACCAGCAGTTCGGCCCGGCCGGGAATCGCCGGGAACAGGCCGATCGCGGACCAGACATACCAGGAGCCCATCGCGCCGAGGTCGTCGTTTCCGACCAGCCCGTCCGGAGCTGAGGTGAAGAGCTCCTTCTGGACTCGCCGTACCAGATCCTGGGTTTTGTACGGCTGACCCGCCCACGCGTACAGCCACGGCGTGGCCGCCGACGGCTCGTTGCCGAGGTAGGCGTACGGCTGGTTCGGGCCCGCGTTGAGGACCTTGAAGAAATTGTCCAGGCGGGAGATCGCCGCCGCGTTGCCGCCCATCGAGTCGAACAGGCCGCGCACGTTGTGCGGCACCAGCCAGTGGTATTGCGCGCCGTTGCCCTCGATGTAGGAGTTCATCGAGCCCGGGTCGAACGGCGACCGGAACGCGCCGTCGGCCATCTTCGGCTGGATCCAGGTGTTCGCCGGGTTGTAGGTGCTCTGCCAGGCCTGCGACCGCTTCATGAACTCGCTCGCCAGCGCGGTGTTGCCCAGACGGCCGGCCAGCTGGGCGATGCCGAAGTCGGCGATCCCGTACTCCAGGGTGGTCGACGGGTCCATCGGGACGTAGCCCTTGGCCATGAAATCGGCGTTGCCCGGGCGCTCGTCGTAGCCGAGCAGCGAGTGGCCGATGTCCTGGGGGCCGACCCGGCGGGCCGCCTTGGCCATCGCGTCCAGCGCCGCGGGGGCGTCGAAACCGCGCGCGCCGAAGGCGTACATGCTGGACAGGATCGAGTGGAACGGGTCGCCCACCATGACGCCGGTGATCGCGTTCTGGTGTGACCAGCGGTCCCAGACATTCCCCACCGACTGCGCGTTGTCGTACATCGACTGGGCGATGTCACTCGCCACATCCGGCGCGAGCAGGGCGAGGAGTTGCACCTCGCTGCGGTAGATGTCCCAGCCGGAGAACGTCGCGTAGTGATGCTTTCCGGGCGCCACCTTGTACGGCTGGCCGTTCATCCCGGTGTAGGTGCCGTCCACGTCCTCGAACACGTACGGCTGGAGCAGCGCGTGGTAGAGGTTGCTGTAGAACGTGCGCCGCTGCTCGGTGGTGCCGCCGCCGATCTTCACCTGCCCCAGCCGGGTGTTCCAGCTGGCCCGCGCCTTCGCGGCGACCTGGTCCACCCCGTCCTGACCGATCTCGGCGGCCAGGTTGTTCTTCGCGCCGGCCAGGCTCACGTAGGACAGACCCACCCGCATCTGGACCGGCCGGGCCGGATCGAACTCCAGGTATGCCCCCGAGCCGGGCCCGTTCACCGTGATGTCGCCCGGGGTGACCACGTCGGCGTTGGCGACCTTCGCCTCGGAGGCGTTCCGCACGGCCGCGCCACCCGGCGTGACGGTGTCGTCCTTCCAGGTGCCGTAACCGAGGATCGGCTGGTCGAATGTGGCGTGGAAGTACACCTTGTACCGCATCGGCGGGCCGCAGAAGCCGCCCGTCTGCACCCAGCCGGTCACCGTGTTGCCGCTGATCCTGGTCTCGCCGTCGTCCACGCCGTTGACCGAGCCGCTGGTGTTCAGCAGGAGCGTGCCCGGCTTGCCGGCCGGGAAGGTGAACCGGCCCACGCCGCCGCGCGTGCTCGCCGACAGCTCGGTCTTGATGCCGGTGTCGAGAACCGAGCTGTAGAAACCGGGGGAGGCCTTCTCATTCTCATGCGTGAACGTCTGAATGTAATCGGCGCCGTGCGTCGCGGGCGATCGGCCGATCTTTCCGGAGATCGGGATCACGGGGAAATCCTGCGCGCCGGTGCAACCGGGCCCGGAGATGTGCGTCATGGAGAAACCGCGCAGGCGGTTGTCCTCCCACGCGTAGCCGCCCCCGGCGTTCTCCATCGTGTCGGGGCTCCACTGCATCATTCCGAACGGCACGACCGCGCCGGGGAAGTTCATTCCCGCGCCGCCGCCGTGCCCGAAGTCCGCGGCGCCGGCTTTGGTGCCGAGGAAGGGGTTGACCAATGCGGCCACGTCGGTGACCGGGGTCGGCACGGTGTCGCGCACCGCGCCCGCGGGCAATGCCATGGCCGCCAGGAGGGTGGCGGCCATCGATGCTGACCATATAGACAAGGGAGTCCTCCATCGTGGACATCGTGATCACGACGAGGAAACGGGAATGTGAGATGGCGGTCAATCAGCAGAAGTGCCGGTCACAAGTTGCCAATGCCGTGTTTTCGCGGGTCACCGGCCTGCCGGGCCGGGTCCTAAGGGCTGGAAACAGGGATAGGGGAAAATAGGGGTTGGCCGCCGCGGGCGCGGCTTGGCACATTCGGCAATATGACTTCCCCTGGAATCGGGATTCGCGAATGACTGCCGTCGAAATCGAGATTGACCGCCGGGCCCCTTCGGTCCGGCTGGCCCGGTTGCTTGACCCCGAGCCGGTGCCCCTGCACGCCGACGACGACAGCGGCGTCCAGGCCGTCTGCGGACGGGTGGACGGCTCGCCCGTCGTCGCCTACTGCACCGACGCGACCCGGATGGGCGGCGCGCTCGGGGCGGCCGGCGCGGAGCGCATCGTGGAGGCCATCGGCGCGGCCGAACGCCTCGGCTGCCCGGTGATCGGCCTGTGGCACTCCGGCGGCGCGCGCCTGGCCGACGGCGTCGAGTCGATGCACGGCGTGGGCCGCATGTTCGCCGCGATGACCAGGGTTTCCGGCGTGATCCCGCAGATCTCGGTCGTGCTCGGTCCCGCCGCAGGAGCCGCCGCGTACGGACCGGCCCTCACCGACATTGTGATCATGGCCGAGGACGCGCGGATCTTCATCACCGGACCCGAGATCGTCCGCAGCGTCACCGGGGAGCGCATCGACATGGCCGGTCTCGGCGGCCCCGAGGCGCACGGCCCCAAATCCGGCGTCGCCCACATGGTCGTCGGCGGCGAGGACGAGGCGTACGAGCAGGCCCGCCGCCTCACCGGCATCTTCACCCGGCCCGGCGCTTTCGACCTCGGCGTGCTGTCCGAACGCCGCGACCTCGCCGCGTTCCTGCCCGACTCGCCGCGCCGCGCGTACGACGTCCGCCCGCTCGTGCACGCGATCGTCGACGACGGATTCCAGGAACTCCAGCCCCGCTGGGCCGCCAACATCCTGGTCGGCCTCGGCCGCCTGGGCGGGCGCTCCGTGGGCGTGCTGGCCAACAACCCGATCCGCAAGGGCGGCTGCCTGGACACCCTCTCCGCCGAAAAGGCCTCCCGTTTTGTACGGATGTGCGACTCGCTGGGCGTGCCCTTGGTGGTGCTCGTCGACGTACCCGGCTATCTGCCCGGCATCGCGCAGGAATGGGATGGCGTCGTCCGGCGCGGCGCGAAACTCCTGCACGCCTTCGCCGAATCGGTCGTTCCCCGGGTCACCCTGATCACCCGCAAGTCGTATGGCGGCGCGTACATCGCGATGAACTCCCGCTCCCTCGGCGCCAACGCGGTCTTCGCCTGGCCGGACGCCGAAGTCGCGGTCATGGGCGCCGAATCCGCCGTCGGCATCCTGCACCGCAAGACCCTCGCCGCCGCCCCCGACGACGAGCGCGCCGCCCTGAAAGCACGCCTCACCGAGGAGCACCTCCGCGTCTCCGGCGGCGTCGAACGCGCCCTCGCGATCGGCGTCGTCGACGAGGTCATCTCCCCAGACTCCACCCGATTCCGCCTGGCCGAGGCCCTCGCCCAAGCCCCCTACGCCCGAGGACGCCACAACAACATCCCGCTCTAGGCTTGATCTTTAACCTGGCCGATGGATTGACCTCGTTAATCGAGCGGGGAGCCGTAGGGAAAGCTTGCTGGAGGACGCCGCTCACGTCGAGCCCTTGACCACATTGTCCCGGTTCCGGACCGATTTCTACGATTGCCTAGCCCGAGCTGATGCTGGCCTCCCAGCTTATTCGCGGCTGGCTCTACTCCTTCATCGCCGTCCTGGAGCCGGGCCGCACCCTCCTGAACGGAGGTGCTGGACGCGGTCAGGCTGCGCCCGGACGATGACGGAACGGATCGCTGTGCATGTTCGCGCCTTCGTCGCCTCGGCTGTCCTTGCCGGACGGTCACATTGCCAGCGCCACCGAGATCTGGCGGGACTCGATGTGCGCGAGTTTCGGCGCCACCCCGCCGGCAGGTCTCGCTTGTGCGACGATCCCGGGAGCCGTTCACATACAGCGACCGTGATGATCCATGCTGCTGGGGCCGCGCATTGTCTGCGGCAGAAGAGGATGGCCGCCCAACCAGGGCCGGGCGTTGTCGCGGGCTGGTGTCACTGGAGGTGGCGTACAAAGGGTGGCTTCAGCGGAAGATGACCGGAGGACGGTCATCTTCGGTTGGCTATGCTGATGAACCGGGTCGGTCTGGATGATACGCATCCCAATCTCCCAATACCGACCACATTGGTTGTCAGCGCATCTACCATGTCGCGAGTGACCGTGCGTCGTGCTCTTCTCATTGGTGTTCCGAACTGTGACGACACAGCTTTCTCCACTATTACCCAGGTGGTAGAAACTGACATCCAAAAAATGCGATCTGCCCTAGCCCTTTCGTCGTACGATATCGAGGCGCTGGGTGAGGACTCTAGAAGTCCTGAACCGAGCGGGAGTCGTATCAGGGCGGCAATCAAGAAGGCGTGTGCGGAGGCGCCCCGGGGCAGTGTCCTGCTGCTCTACTTCTCCGGCCACGGCGTCAATGTCGATGGTCGCGACTACTTGGTGCCGAGCGATGCCTATCGTGAGCCCGGCGCGACGATCCCTGACTTGGACAGCCTGGTCCCGGCGATTCCCGATCTGCGCCGGTGCCAGGCCAGGCTGGTGGTCTTCTTTATCGACGCGTGCCGCGACACCCCCGCCGGGTCACGAATCGAGGGTGCTCAGGGAGGAGCCATCCACTTTCCCGGAAGCGGTTCCCTGGTGATGGTCGCCGGATGCGGCCCCGGTCAGTTGTGCCACTACGGGGAGGACGGAAGCTCATTCAGCCAGACCTTGGCGAGAGTCCTCGACCGGCGTAATCCCGCCCGTACGCTGTCAGGCGTGCTCACCGAGGTCATTCAGGAGATGCGGCGAAAGGCTAACCCGGGTGATGGGAGAGCGCAGCTCCCTGAGGCGTATCCGCAGGCGATGCTGCTTGCTGCAGGGAATACCGTGATCTGCGAAGGCGACGAGCTGACGTCGGCGTGGCGGCGCGTCGCTGAGGACAACGCCCTGTGGACCCTATGCCCTGCGGCTAGCGAGGGAGACAGAGCGAAAGTTCGCAATGTGGTGGACGCCTGCGCGCGGAGCCACGTTGCGGCCACCGACTATCTCCTGCAGAAGACTGGCATGATCGACAACTGGTTCGATCTGGGTTATCCGGGCAGGGTTATCTCCTTCACCTCGACCCTGCTCGGGGCCGAAGTTCGACTTAACCCTGACCAGGCCGCCATCCTAATCGCCGCGCCGTTCCTCCGGGAAGCAGTGCTAGCCGCCTCCCTACGGATGGCAGCCGACGTCCGCCCGGGGGACTTCGAGCGCAGCTACGAGGTAGGCGAACGAACTGACCTCGAACTGACTCACGAAATGTATCCCCAGGTTATTCGACGAGCCGAGGGCTTGAAACAACGCGGCCGGAAGGAGGCACACGACGACCTGGCCCTTTGGCTTCTTCATCGTTGGCTCGGCAACAGAGCGTCGTTATGGCAGTCACAGGCAGCCGGAATTGAGTACGAGCGAGGCGCTGGGCTACTGACGGACTGGACATTGCGATTGAGCCAGGCGGAGCAGCGCACGCTGGTAGAGACGCTTTTACGGGCGGTAGGGGCCGAACCCCGCAATCCGCAATTAGAGGAACGGCTCAAGAACCCCTCGCTACCCGACGATTGGCGTGGCCTCAGCGCGATTCTTTGGCTGGCTGGGACTTTAGCAGCCGACCCCAGGCGCATGTCCGCCGTGATCGCTGACCACATCGGAACCGGACTAGAACTGCCCCTGACGTCGGTGAAAAGCGCTGCAGACCGCTTCGGTACCTCTAAGCATAAGGACGTGCTCGATTTGGAGCTGATCTGCGTTCACCCTGCACAGCACGCGGCTTTTGTAGCACTGACGAAGGCTGCCCAGACGGTGCTCGACGAGATTCCCGGATTCGGTGGCACGGGCCAGACTGGTGATACGTTGCCTGTACGGATTACGTATTCGGGGATTCGGCCAGATCAGCCGAGGGCAGAATCGGGTCCGGCATACAAAGTGCCTTTGACTCGGTTCAGGCTCTCCGAAGACAAGGTTCGCGAACTGCTGATGGGACGTCAACTCTACGACGACCCGTCGCTAGCAATTCGGGAGCTGTACCAGAACGCCCTGGACGCGTGTCGCTATAGAGACATTCGGCTCGAGGCGCTTCGCAGGCGGGGGAAAGATCCCTCGCCCTGGGATGGCCGTGTGATGTTCCGCCAAGGGTCCGAAGACGGCCGTGAGTACATCGAGTGCGAGGATAACGGCGTTGGCATGGACAGCGACGTACTCGAGCATGTATTTGCCAATGCTGGCGAGAGGTTCGTCTATCGGCAGGAATACCGTGCGGAGCACGCTATTTGGCAGTGCCTCAATCCGCCACTGCGCCTCGTCTCCAACAGCCAGTTCGGCATTGGGGTGTTTAGCTACTTCATGATCGCCGACGAGATCCTGCTGGTCACTCGGCCGGTCGACACCAAAGGGATTCCCTCGCACGAGGCATTTACCGTACGTATCGCGAGTAGCGGCAGTATGATCCAGGTCACCCCATCCGACGCCATGCTCGGTGGCGGTACCCGGATCAGGCTGTATCTGACCGGAGATGACGATGAGCGAGTCTCTGTGTTGCAGACACTGCGCAAACTACTGTGGATCGCCGACTACCGGGTGGTCGCCTCCGAGCACGACTCGGTGGAAGAAGAGTGGCAGCCCAAGGTACTGCGCTATCAGGATGAGTCGGCCGAGTCCCTCGAACACGACCGCGACCTATGGTGGGTCTCCGGCGAAGGTGGTCTAGTGGCGGACGGCATCCGAACGAACGAAGAGATCTATGGCTTGGTCGTAAACCTCCGCGACGCGCACCGACCGCAGTTCACGGTGGACCGCAAGAAGCTCAGGAGTTGGGATAAGGATTGGGTAAATGAGAAGATCGACAAGTCGCTGCCGCAGCTGATGGAATGGCCAGGACTCTCGCTTTCGTGGCTCTGGGAGGTCACGAATTCGGCACCCGAAGTGGCACAGCGGATCTTCGAGCATCTCGTAAAGACAGATACCCCTCTGTTGGTGGGCGGTACCCGAGCGAAGAGCGGCACCGTGAGGGCAGCCGAGATTGGCTGCCTGCCGTATGATAAAGAACTTCTCGACTCTTCAAACTGGAACCGCTATTTCGCAAGATGGTACAGCTCATGGCGAACTGGCGTCTGGATGGAACTAGCCAATTCACAACGCGGGCACCGGCGCATTCCGCCGGTGGTTTCACACAGGGGATTTCCCATGGTGGACCCTATCGACGGTGCGCTCTTAGGTGGATTGAAATGGTATCACCGCGAGGATGCCGTTTGGGTGGATAAGATCCTCGAAGCTATTGCCCAACCCGAACAGCAGGCAGCAGATTTACTGCGAAGGCTACGGAAATTCGCTATCACCGAGCTCAATCTGACTGAACTTCGGCGATGCCCCCCTCTTTCCAGAACTTTTGAGAAGGAAGAGAAACCGCTCCTGCGGGCTTTGGCTGCCTGGACGCCTCCCGGTCAGCCGACACCGTTGCTCGTCGCGGGCTGGCTGGTCAAAACCTCCTCCCAACTCGACAAGCCGCTGGGCGAGGTACTCAGATTGGCCGAAGAGCTGGCCCCTGAAGGGTGGATCGCGCCACTTCTTGACCTTGGCACCCTCGCCGACAAAATATGCACTGCAGCCGAAGTCAAGCTCGTTTCGGTGGAACTTGACGGACAGCCGCCATGGGTCCAAGGCGATCTGCAGCCTGACCACATCGCGCACGCCTCGAGTGAGTTGGGTCGGGATATTGAGCAGGTCCTAGAAATGTGTGATCGGCTATCTCCGCTGGGTATCACCGTTGCCGCGCGCGACCACTATCCGGAGTCTTTCGCACCAGTCGAGGCGGAGGCTCTGCGTCATGTGAGGGCAGTTGGAGATCGGCTCACCGCTATGCACATCGTACTCATCGCTGGATGGGCCGAGATAAGCGTCCAACAGACTCTCGCTGAGCTGTCTGAGCTGGAGCGGCGTGGCTTGCTCCGGTTGCCCGAGATCCCGCCGACAACGGACATCAGGCCAGACGGGGAGACCCTCAGACTGATCAACATCGCGATGATGAATTTTCGGCGCTCGACCAACAGATGGAGCATCAGCCCGAGAAGGCCCTGCCTAGCGCTCGCCGCCGCGAGAACCGGCAGGTACTTTCGGGGAGGACTGGTCAATCAGGCTGCCATGCTTACTCCCCTTACCGCTCCCGAGACCGAGGTCACCTTTCCTGAACTGATCAGCCTCGCATCACAGTTTTTCGGAACCATCGGCGAGGCCCGTCAGCTCCTGCTGGACGCCTACCCCGCCGTGAGGCTGCCTGCCGAAACGGAGCAGAGTAACCAACTGCATCCTTGGATGATCGAAAGCTATCTGATCTCCAATAGATGGAGTTGGCGCGTGACCGACTGGACGCTCGGACCCGGGGAGATCATCCGAGGCGCGCACGAACTTGGCAAGACAGTAGCTGAATTCTTGTTCCTGCTCGCGCCCTATAGAAGACTAGGCGCGCCCGTACCGGATCCTGATCCCGAGGTGATAGCAGACCTCACCAACTGGCATCCCGATCCATATGACGTGGACCTACTCGCTCTGTACGACATGAACGACGAGGCCGAGGATTTTCTGACGGAAGTTGACGCGCTGCGCTTGGTTCAACTCGCGGGCAGACTCGGCCTTACTCTTGCCGAGACTCACCGCAGGCTAGCCCGGATGGTGTCATTAGGCCTACGCCTCGACTATCCCATTCTGGATGTTCCCGACGAGATCGTCTACTGGCAAGATCTGCTACTGCTTACTGCCTACCGTGACGGCCAAGCGCCGTCTCTTGGCGGAGAGGTCTCCACCGGCCATCTAGCGACCGTGGCGGAGGAAACAGGCGAATCCATCGAATGGTTGACCGCCCGGCTTCGCCTCTACGTCACGCTGTTCACACTTCGTCTACCAACGGAGTCCGCCGATGTCTGAACAACACCGTCCTGTCCCGTTCGCTGAGACCGATTTCGCCGAACAACCCGGTTTCACCGTGTTGGAACTTGAAGACGGACTTACGATCAAAGGCTCATGCCCCGCTTGCTTCGGACATACGTCGATGACCTTCCGATACGGCACACCGCAAGGATACAAGGGCCCTTTTCGCAAGGTCGCTGTGCCTCAGCGCACCCGCCAAATCACCGTCTACTGCGTGTGCGGTCATCTCCATGCCGATCGCCCCACTGAATCACCAGAAAATGGTTGTGGGGCCTACTGGTTGGTCAATCTCGGATGAGCGTCGTGCGCAAGCGGTGGGCGATGCTGGCCCAGGATCTAACATTCGAGCAGCTAGCAACTGTACGCAAACAGGCCGAAGGGTGGCGAACCGCCCTGGCTGGATTGACCGCGCTGCTGAGCACAGTCCTCATCATTAAGGGCAGAGACTCCGTCACGAGCCTGGCCACGGTGCCCCGCTGGACGGCTACCGCCCTGCTGGGATTGGCTTTCGCAATGCTCATCGTTGCCACGCTGTCCTCTGTACGAGCCGCTTCCGGGAACCCGGGAACCGAGATTCTCCTCACAGGTGAAGAGCTCCGAACCTGGACCCAGACCGAGGTCCGCCACGTGGGAAGACTAATCTATCGGGCCACCCTTTTCACCATCACTGCATTGGCCTTGCTGGCCCTCGCCGTCGGCATCACTTGGCTCGCACCCTCGGCACAGACAGATCGTCCACTTATCGAGGTTCTCAACACCAGCGGTCGCGTATGCGGCGAACTAGTCGGCACGGCAGATGGCGCCCTCATCCTCAAGACCGCAAAGCTGAGGCAAGTGCCCCTCATCGCTGTCACTTCGGTTACCCCTGTCACAGCCTGTACTTAGGGCCTTGCAGATGATCAGCACGCTGTGTTGATCTTGTGTATAGCGCCGGTACTGATGACGTAGGTGGTGAGGTCTGCTGCGGTGTAGAGGCGTTTGCTGTTGGGCGTGATGGCATAGTCGGCCTGGTCGAGCAGGGGTTGGATCTGCCGAATGGCGCGGTTGGCGGTCATGAGGGTTGTGTGGAACAGGTCGGCGAGTACTGCTTGAGGTTGGCCGAGGCGGCGGTGCAAGACGGTGATCAGCACACGTTCGGTGATGGTGAGGGAGGGATGACGGCCCCAGTGCCGGGGGCGACCATCCGCGGCTAGGCCGCGTTGACGGTGCAGGCCGGCTTCTCTTGGGCATGTCGTAGGGCGGTCAGCTGGTCGATGAGGTGGTCCCAGTCTGGTTGCGGGAGGGCCGGTCAGGGGGTGGGGTGGATCAGCCAGGCATGGCCGTCTCGGCGGGGTGATGGCGCCGCAGTGGCGGAACCGGTGGCGGGGGTCAGCCATGCCGGAAGCAACGTGTAGTTCCAATCGTGGCTGGTGATCGGCAGGCTGGCCATCTGAGCGTCGCTGACGGTGACGCTGGTGGCGTACTGGCCGGAGTCCAGTTCGGCGTGCACGGTGAGCCGGTCGTGGTGGTGGTCGCGGCGATGCTCTGCACGACGACTTCATGGCTGCTCAGCGGCCTGCCACGCCAATTCATCGTGATGTGGCAGAACAACCGGTGTTCAACGCGGTTCCATTTGGAGGTGCCGGGCGTGAAATGGCAGATCATGATGGCCAAGCCGGCCTCGGCGGCCAAACGCCGCGAGTTCGGCCTTCCACGCGCGGGTGCGGTATCCGTTGGAGCCGCCTGCGTCTGAGGTGATCAGCAGGCGTGTCGCGTCGGGGTAGGCGCCTTGCTCGGCTCTGTTCCGCCAGCGGCGGATGGAGTCCACGGCGAAAGCGGCGGTGTCGTGGTCGGTGCCGACGTTGACCCAGTCGCTGTCAGTGGCCAGGTCGTAGATGCCCTAGGGAATCGTCTTGCCCGCCTGAGCGTCGGGGAAGTCGTGCATGGCGACCCGTACCGGCCGACCGGTGGGACACCACTCACGGCCTGCGGTTTTGTATTCGCCGACCAGTTCCTTCTTCTTGGTGTCCACGCTGATGACCGGCTGGCCGTCAGCGTGGTGGACTCTGACCTGCTCATCCACTCCTGCCGACACCGTTGCCGCTCGAAGCCGGGCGGCTTTGGCCACTGCCGCGATGCCCCCATGCCCAAGGCCCTTGCCTCAGCGCCTCAGTAACTGTCGCTGCCGCTCATCCAGGTGCAGGAAGATCGCCTCGAACTTCGCCGCCAGCATCTCCACAGTCCCGGCCGCCACGCGTATCCCACATCAACGAGCGACAATCCCGGAAGCTACGGGTCATTTCTCTGCAAGTCCTAAGCCACGGTCGGTTGCTGAGTATCAGCGAGAGTCTCCGGCAACTCCGTTCGACGGGACACCTTCAGCTTGCGGAAAACGCGGGTCAGATGCTGCTCGACCGTGCTGACCGTGATGAACAGCCGCGCGGAGATCTCCCGGTTCGTATACCCCTCGGCGGCCAGCTCCGCCACCCGGCGTTCGGCGTCGCTGAGCAGCACCGGAACTCCGCCCGGATCATCCCGATCCATCCGGGGCAACGCCCGGCGCAGCGAATCGGCGTGGCACTCCTTGGCCAGGGCGCGAGCGCGCTGCCCGAGCATCCCGGCCCGCCGATATTCGCCAGTGGCGTGATAGGCCTCGGTGAGGTCGAACAGCAACCGGGCGTACTCGTACCGATCGCCCCCCGCCTGGAGCAGATCGGCGGCCTGCCGCAGGAGCATCGGACGCTGGCGAACCTCGCTGACGGCGGCCAGCAGGCGCAACGCCGACCCCCGCACCCGCTGGGACTGGCGCCCGCACCGGGAGAGCTGCTCGGTCACCAGTCGCCGGGCCTCGTCGTCGTTCCGCAACGCGATCAGCGCTTCGGCGGCGTCCAGGCGCCACGCGATGAAGCTGGGCACGTCCAGGTCCCACCGCGTCATCAGCTCGCCGCACAGCAGGAAGTCCCGCAGGGCCTGGTCGGGCTGGTCGGCCATCAGGTTGAAACGGCCCTTGCCCCGCAGGTACTGCAGGCCGAACCGGGTGTCCAGCATCGCGTCGGGAACAGGCTGGTTGAACTCAGGCAGGCAGTCGTCCAGGCGGCCCATCGCGGCCCCGGCCAGCAGCAGGGTGCCCAGCGGTCCACCTACGGCCACCCCCCAGCTCCCGGCAGGGATGATCGACAAGGCGTGCCGCGCGTCCGCGGCCGCCGCGGCCAGGTCGCCACCCCGGAGGCCGATCTCGGCGCGGATGGCGGCCAGGCGGGCCTGGCGGCTGGGGGCGCGACGGGTTTCCGCCTCGGCGATGAAGGCGTCACACCAGGGGGCGGCGCGGCCGGGACGGTCGGTATAGGTGAGGGCCAGCAGCGCCGTCTCGACCGTGTCCATGGTCATCTCGTCCAGGCGGCAACCGCGCAGGATGTGCTCGGCGGTGGCCATGGTCTCCTCGCGAGGGCCGTGAGTGAGCACATCGGCGAGCGCCCCGGCCGACTGGATCCGGCGGCCGACGCCGAGGGAGGACGCGGCGGCGGTCCGCGAGGCGCCGACCTCCGGCAGGTGCGGCAGGAACGACGGGTAGAGGGCGCGGAACCACGGGCGGGCGGCGGCGAGTTCGGCCGCGGTCTCCTGGTCGGGTTCGCCGAGCTCGCGCAGGCGGCCCAGGACGTCCATGGCGTCCTGGGTGTGGCCGTGCCAGAGCAGCGCCTTGGCCAGGATGACGGTGTCGCCGCCGCCGAGGTGGCCCTTGTGCAGGGCGTCGGTCAGCCCGGCCAGGTGGCCGACGGGGTTGCTGGGGTTGATCCGCCATTCGGCCCGGACCAGCGTGGTGGCGATCCTGGCCCGGCGGCGCTCGTCGTCGCAGGTACGCCAGGCCAGTTTGAGGTACTCGATCGCGGATTCCACGCCGTTGTCACGCAACGCGTGCCTGGCCGCCTCCTCCAGGGCCGACAGCGCCCACGGGTCGCCCGCGTGGCTGGCGTGCAGGAGGTGGCCGGCCACGACATCGGCCGTCGCGCCGTCGCGGTGGGCCAGCTCGGCGGCGCGGCGGTGCAGGTGGATGCGGTCGGCGGCGTCCAGTTCCGCCAGTACGGCCGAGCGCGCCGCCTCATGCCGGAACCGGCCGTCGGCCAGCAGCCCGGCCCCGGCCAGCGCCTGCAGCGACTTGGCGACGGCGGCTTCGCTCTCGCCCCGGCCGAGCAGGCGGCCGATCGAGCCGGGCTCGCCCAGCACCGCCAGGCCGTGGGCCGCTTCCTGGGCGCACGGTCCTAGCCTGCGCACGCACGCGAGAACCGCTTCGCCGTAGCGGTCGCTGGGGGCGCCGGTGGTCTGGAGGTCCTCCAGCAGGGCGTCGACGAGCAGCCGGTTGCCGCCGCTCAGCTCGTGGACGACCGCGCCGAACCGGCGGGCGGCGTCCTCGCCGAGCCGGGCGTCGACGCCGTCGCGGGACAGGTGCGTGAGCCGTACCGGACGGCAGTGCGGCTGCCTGAGTATCTCGGTGTGGAAGAGGGTGCGCAGGTGGGGGCTGTGGTCCGCGGCGCTGAGCACGAGCATGACGTTGGCGAACTTGACCCGCCTGGCCAGGTAGGCCAGGCACAGCTGGGAGGCGCGGTCGGCGTGGTGCACGTCGTCGACCGCGACCACCAGCGGGCAGCGTTCGGCCAGGTCCAGCAGGACCGTGCAGAGGGCGTCCACGATCTGCACGTCCACATGCTCGATCGATTCGGTGCCCGGGTCCCTGGAGAGCTGCGAGCGGGCGCCCTCGTGCAGCAGGCCGCTCGTGGTGACCCGCTGCTGGTCCAGCAGCGGCGCCTGGTGCAGGAGCTGGGACAGCACGCCCAGCGGCAGGCCGCTCTCGGCCGGCGAACCCGTGGCCGTCAGGGGCAGCGCGCCCTGGTCGAAGGCGCGCTCGGCGATCGCGTACAGCAGCTCGCTCTTGCCGGTCGCCACCGCGCCGGTGACCATCGCGATCCTGCCCTTGCCCGCGACCGCCTCGGCCAGCAGCGCCCGCAGGGTCGCCATACCCTCGCGTCTGTCGTCCACCATGTGCTCCCTAGTGCCCAGCGGCGGCGAGCTGGTCGTCCAGATGACCGTCGCGGGCGAGCCGGTCGGCCGCCGCGCGGACTGCGGAGAAGGCCGCCGCCGCGATGTCCTTGTCGATGCCCGCGCCCCAGGCGACGGCTCCGCCGCTGCGGCACTCGGCGTAGATCACGGTCTCGTCGCCGGACCTGACCGCCTGGTTCGGGGTGAGATCCGCATGGTCCAGGGGCAGCCCGGTCCGGTGCACGACGCCGACCTGGATGCCCCACGGGCTCAGCACCGAGCCGAGCGTGCGGAACGCGTCGGCCTGGTCGCCGCTGACGTCGAACCCGCCGTCCACGTGCAGCGCCGTCGCGAGCGGTTCGCGGCCCACCTGGAGCGGGTCGGACGGGTCGCCGTGGTAGAGATACTCCTCGGCGAACAGCGCCCCGATCCGGCTCGGGGTCAGCTCGCCGCCGACCTCGTCGGCGTGCCGCTGCACCCGGGCGGACAGGTCGGCCTGCAGGCCGCGCGGCAGGTTCAGGCCGTGCCAGGCGCTCATGACGTACGCCACGCCGCCCTTGCCGGACTGCCCGTTCACCCGGACCACCGCCTCGTACGTGCGCCCCACGTTCCTGGGATCCACCGGCAGGTACGGCACCTGCCACGGCAGCGCGTCCGGGCGCACGCCGGTCTCGGCGGCCTGCCGTTCCAGCGCGTCGAAGCCCTTCTTGATGGCGTCCTGATGCGACCCGGAGAACGCGGTGTAGACGAGATCGCCGCCGTAGGGGTGGCGCGGGTGGACCGGCAGCCCGGTGCACCGCTCGACCGTGCGCCGGACCGCGTTGATGTCGGAGAAGTCGACGCCGGGGTCGACGCCGTGGCTGTACAGGTTCATCGCGAGCGTGACCAGGCAGACGTTGCCGGCGCGCTCGCCGTTGCCGAACAGGCAGCCCTCGATCCGTTCGGCGCCGGCCAGCAGGGCCAGTTCGGCGGCGGCGACCCCGGTGCCCCGGTCGTTGTGCGGGTGCACCGACAGGCAGACGTGCTCGCGCCTGGACAGGTTGCGGTGCAGCCACTCGATCTGGTCGGCGAAGACGTTCGGGAGGGACCGCTCGACCGTCGTCGGGAAGTTGAGGATGATGCCGCGCCCGCACTCGGGCTGCCAGACGTCCATGACGGCCTCGCACACCTCGAGGGCGAAGTCGGCCTCGGTCTCGTTGAACAGCTCGGGGGAGTACTGGAAGGCCAGGTCGCAGTCGCGCAGCACCCGCTCGGCGTGGTCCAGCATCGTCCGGGTGCCCTGGACGGCGAGGTCCCGCACGCCCGCCCGGTCCAGGTTGAACACGGTCCGGCGGAACAGGGGCGAGGTCGCGTTGTAGATGTGCACGAGCGCGCGGCTCGCGCCGCGCACGGACTCGACGGTGCGCCGGATCTGGTCCTCGCGGGCCTGGGTGAGCACGGTGATCCGCACGTCGTCCGGGATGCGGTCGCGTTCGATCAGCATGCGGACGAAGTCGTGGTCGCTCTGGCTGGCCACCGGGAAACCGACCTCGATCTCCTTGTAGCCGATCTCGACCAGCAGGTCGAACATCAGGAGTTTCCGCTCGGGTGTCATCGGATCGGCGAGCGACTGGTTGCCGTCCCTGAGGTCGGTGGAGAGCCAGCGCGGCGCCGCGGTGATGCGGTTTCCCGGCCAGGTGCGGTCGCTCAGAGCTAGGGGGGTGAATCCGGAGTAACGTTCGACACCCTTCATCGTCGGATTTCCTTTCCTGGATGACTCCTGGCGTGCGGATCGGGGATGGCGAATGAAGGCGCGACGCCGAGTTCGGCGTCCAGGAGCGCGCGCAGCCCTTCGTAGGCGTGCCGCGCGTCGGTGCGCCGGCCGGTGCGGCTGAGCGCGGTGATCAGCTGGGCGTGGAAGTTCTCGTTGAGCGGATGGGCGGCGACCAGCAGGCGCAACTCCTCGATGACCTCGCCGTGCCGGCCCAGGCTGATCATGGCGTCCATGTGCATCTCCTGCGCGCGCAGCCGCCGCTCGTGCAGGGCCGTCGCGTACGGCGCGAGCACAGGACCGAGCCGCACATCGGCCAGCGCCGGCCCGGTCCACCTGGCCAGCGCGTCGCGGAGGACCCGCTCGGCGGCCCGGTGGTCGCCCGCCTGCTGGTGCTCGGCGGCCCGGTCGACCAGGCGGGGAAAGACCAGGGCGTCGACCCGGTGCGGATCGACCCGCAGCGCGTAGCCGGGGGCCTGGGTGGCGACGATGCCGCCGGCCAGCACCTGGCGCAGGTGATAGATATGCGTCTGCAGCGTCTTTATCTCGGCCTTCTTGGCGACCTCGCCCCACAATTCAGTGACGAAGACGTCGACGCTGACGACTTTTCCCGCATTGAGCGCCAGCAGCGCCAGCACCTGCCGGAGCTTGGGGCCACCGGGGGTGCGAGAATGGCCGTCGCCGTCCAGCACCTCGGTCGGGCCCAGCAGCTTGAAATCCGGCATTTGATTCCCTAAGGTGTAGTCGATCGACTTGTTGAAAGTTGTACGACCCTTATTCCGCTGGCCCCAAGCTAATAAGGGTCACCCCCACCCGACAAGACCGGGAATCAGCAGTTCAGGGAAAGTAGCCCGGAGTGGTAAGGGGGGGTATCCAAAGTTGTATTCCGGACTACAACTCTCGGATTATCCCCTTAACGGATGACCGTTCCGGCGTAACAATCCGGTCATGGCAAGTACATGGGCAACGGGCCGCGCATCCGGCCCCTCCGCCCTCAAGAGCGCGGCGCGAGTGCTGCGATTCTGCGTGATCGAGGCCCGGCCGGCCGTGCTGGCCGTGTCCATGCTGAGGTTCCTGGCGGGGGCCATGCTGGCGCTGCCGGTCGCCGTCGCCCCCGTCCCGGCTGAGGTGCTGCAGGGCGGCGCCGCCTGGGTGTTGTCGATCTTCGCGATCTACGTCGGGAACGGGGTTTCTGACGTCACCGAGGACCAGGTGAACGGGTCCCGCCGGCCGATCGCCCGCGGCGATCTGGACCCGCGCGTGGCGGCCGCCGTCGCCGCCGTCGCCGCGGTCGTGTCGCTGGTGGCCACCGCCGGGCTGCCCGCCGCGATGACCTGGGTGATCGCGGCCAACCTGGTCCTCGGCTACCTGTACTCGGGCGCGCCGTTCCACCTGAAGAGCCGGTCCGGCGGCACCATCCTGGTGCTCTGCGGGTCGGGGCTGCTGGCCTACTGGGGCGGGTTCACCGTGGTCATCGGCGGTGCGGCCGAGTCCACGCCGATCCCGCTCATCATGTTCGCGGTGGCCGCGACCTGCTGGATGACGCTCGTCGGCGTGCCGGCCAAGGACCTGTCCGACATCGCGGGGGACGCCGCCGCCGGCCGGCGCACCATAGCCGTGACCTGCGGCGCGAGGGTGACCAGCAACGTCATGTCGGCCGCCGCGCTGATCCTGGCAGGGTCATTCTGCGTGGTCAGCCTGGCCCTCGGGGTGCCGCTCGCCTGGGCCGCGCTGGCCATGCTCGTCGGCGCGGTGGCGGTCACCCTGGCTGGTCGCGCGGCGCATGCCCACGCCGATCGGAGCCGCCGGCGCAGACCTTACCGAGCGTTCATGACCACACAACATATCGTTCACATTACCGTCCTGTTCTCCAATATCTGACAGGATATGTTGCTTTGCAGACGTAAGTGAGAGATAGTAAGGATCTCACGCGTCCCAAAGCGGAGGGGCTTCCTTGGGTGCTGAATTCGGGGCCGGGAGCGATCCAGCGAGATTCGTAGATGCGTGCCGGGCCGAAATCCTTGAGGAATTCGAGTCGGAGCTGCAAGCCACCGGTAACGCGCTCTCCGCGGATCCGAGTGCCATCCGCCAGGCTCTTATGACCGCCCAGTACGTCCTGGATGACGTGGCCGCGACGCTGCGCACCGGAAAAGTGCAGGTCAACGACCTCTATAAATTTCACGCCTGGGAAGTCGGCATCAGCAGGGCCGCTTCCGGAGTTCATCCAAGGGCCTCTCTTGAGGCGGGCTCACTTTTTTTCAAGTCCGCGCTGACGCATCTGGCGCGGCGAATTGCGGCCGATTCCGATCGCCCTTCCGACACGTTCGCGCTGGTCGCCACCGGCATGGAGGAGAGCCTGTCGCGCCGGGTCAGGGAGGCCTCCGAGAGCTACACGGGGTTCCTGCTCAACCAGGTCCACGAGGTGCAGGAGGAGGAGCGGCGCCGGATCGCGCGCGACCTGCACGACCGGATCGGCCACGGCATCAGCGTCGCGCACCAGCAGCTCGCGCTGTCGGAGCTGCATCGCGACACCGACCCGGCCAGGGCGGCCATCAAGATGGGGGTCGCCCAGCAGGTGATCAGGGAGGCGATGGAGAACCTCCGCCAGATCACCTCGGAGCTGCACCCGCAGGTGCCGGTCAAGAGCCTGGAGAAGGCGCTGCTCGGTTTCCTCGAAGCGGTCGAGGACGAGGCGGTCTCGGTCGGTCTGGACGTGAACGGCGACGAGTCGTGGGCCGAGCCGCGCGTCCTGGACGAGTCCTTCCTGATCATCCGCGAGGCGACCAGGAACGCGCTGACCCACGGCACGCCGACGGTGATCCTGATGCGGGTGGACATCGCCCCGCACGTGCTCCAGGCGTTCGTGCAGGACAACGGCAGGGGCTTCGAGCCGTCCCGGCCCAGAGTCCGCAACGGCGGGGTGGGGCTGACCTCCATGCGCGAAAGGGCCGAGCTGCTCGGCGGCCGGTTGGCGATCACCAGCGAACCGGGCAATGGCTGCCTGGTCGAGCTGTTCATCCCGCTCAAGAGGCAGTCACGTGAGTCCGAGCAGCTTTAGCGGAAAGATCTCGGTCGCGCTCGTGGACGACCACGCCCTGTTCCGGGAGGGCCTGCGCGAGATCCTCGAATCCACCCCCGACCTGGCCATCGTCGGCGAGGCGGGCAACTCGGCCGACGCCGTACAGCTGGTAGAGGACACCCGCCCGAACGTGGTGCTGCTGGACGTCGAGATCCCCGGCGACGAGGTGACCGAGACCGTCACCCGGATCCGGGCGCTGTCGTCGTGCACGCAGATCATCATTCTGAGCATGTACGACGGCCCGCAGCTGCTCACCCGCCTGCTGGCGGCCGGGATCAGCGGCTACCTGCTCAAGAGCATCCACCGGCACGAGCTGATCGCGGCCGTCCGCAGCGTGTACGAGGACCCGGGCCGGGTCGTGCTCGCCGTGTCCAGGACCAGCCTGGCCCAGGTGGAAGGTCCGCAGGCGGGGGTGCTGACCGACAAGGAGAAGGAGATCCTGCAGCTGGCGGCGCAGGCGCTGAGCAACCTGCAGATCGCCCGCCGGCTCGGGCTTGCCGAGGCGACGGTGAAGCGGCACATGCGGAACATCTTCGTGAAGCTCAACGCGGTCTCCCGGATCGACGCGGTCAACAAGGCGCTGGCCGCGTCGCTGATCCCGGCTCAGAGCAGGAGGGAGTCGGACTGATCCGCCGCCCCGGGCGGGAAGATCCGGCCGAGCTCGTCCCGGACGTCGGGAGCGAGGGTGACCTCGGAGGCGGCGAGGTTCATCTCCAGATGCACCTGGTCGCGGGTGCTCGGCACCGGGACGACGTGCTCGCCCTGGGACAGCAGCCAGCCGATCGCGAGCCGGCCCGTGCCGAGGTCCAGCCGGGCGGCGACGTCCTCGACCTCGCGCAGCGGGCCCAGGCCGCGGCGCAGGCTTTCGGGCTGGAAGCGGGGGTCGCGGTGCCGCCAGTCGCCGGGCGTCAGCTGGTCGGCGGAGCGGATGCGGCCGGTGAGGAACCCCCGGCCGACCGGGCGCGCGGCCACCACGCTGATGCCCAGGTGCCGGGCCTCGGCCAGCAGATCGGGCTCGGCGCGCAGCCCCCACAGCGAGTACTCCACCGCGAGCGCGGCGACCGGATGCACGGCATGGGCCTGGCGGAGTTGCCGCAGCGAGCCATTGGACAGGCCGACATGGCGGATTTTTCCGGCTTTGACCAGGTCGGCCAGCTGGGACATGCCCTCCTCGATCGGGGCGTCCGGGCGCAGGTAGTAGAGGTCGATGGCGTCGACGCCCAGCCGTTTCAGCGACGCCTCGCACGCCTGCGTGGTGCCGCTGCCCCGGGTGGCGATCACGATCTCCTCGCGGCGGCTCGCGACCGCCCGGCCGATCAGGCGCTCGACCTGGCCGTCGTCGTACACGTCGGCGGTGTCGACGAAGCTGACGCCCGCGTCCAGCGCGCGGCCGATCAGGTCGAACGCGTCGCCGGGGTCCACCGGGCCGTACGCCCCGGACAGCGCGAGCGTGCCGAGCCCGATACTGGAGATCATCGGGCCGTCCCGCCCGAGCCTCGTGTAACGCAATTGCCCCCCTTAGCGCGCCGGGTCGATCCATTGATAGCCTGCGCCGGTCAAAGCCCGGTCAAAAACGGCCGAACGCCGCCGGTTCCCGGAGAAATAGGGGAACCCTTATCAGGCGCCGGGGGCAGGGGATTACAGGGGGCGCCTAGGGGTGCCGGGGCAGCAGGCCCCTCATTAGGTTCAGAGCTAGCGGATCCCCCTCCAGCAATCTGCGGGAGAGATTCTTAAATGGCTCGAAAACATCTCTTCATGTTTCCACCGTATGACGGCAGTCTAATACCCTCCTCCCTAGTACTTTCCCTACCCAGTGGAAATTACCCGATACCGGTGCGGGCCCGATGATGGACGAGGGCCTCAGATTCCGGCTGCTCGGCCCCATGCAGGTGCTCAGGGACGGCGCCGAGCTGCATATCTACGCCAGCCGCGAACTGGCGATATTGGCCAGCCTGGTGCTCAACGCGGGCCGCGTGGTCAGCGTCGACCGCCTGATCGAGACGGTCTGGGCGGGGTCCGCCCCGCGCAGCGCGCGCCGCCAGATCGCCATCTGCGTGTCCCGGCTCCGCCGCATCCTGGGCGCCGGCGCGATCGAGACCTCCAGCCCCGGCTACCTGATCCGCCCGGCCCCCGACAGCGTCGACTGGCTGCAGTTCCGGGCCCTGGTGGCCCGCTCCCGCAGCGAGGTCGCGGGCAAGAACCGGGAAGAGGCGGTCCGGCTGCTGCGGGAGGCGCTCGCGCTGTGGCGCGGGAACCCGTTCGAGGACATCCGCGGCCTGCGCTACGACGTGGCCCGGATGGAGGAGTCCCGGCTGGAGGCCGCCGAGGCCTGCCTGGAGCTGGAGATCGAGCTCGGCCAGCACCATCAGGTGATCCCCGAACTGCTGGCGCTGGTCGCCGAGCACCCGTTCCGGGAGCGGGTCCGGGCCCTGCTCATGCTCGCCCACTACCGGGCCGGCCGCCGCGCCGACGCGCTGCGCACCTACCAGGAGACCCGCCGCTACCTGCGCGACCAGATCGGCCTGGAGCCAGGACCGGCGCTGCGCCACCTGCACGAGCAGATCCTGCGCGACGAGTCCAGCCTGATGCGGCAGTCCGTGCCCCGGGCCGCGATGGTCGTGCCGTCCCAGCTCCCGCCGCGGGTCGTGCCGTTCGTCGGGCGGGGTGAGGAGATGGCCGCACTGGACGCGGTGCTGCGGCCCGACCCCGAGGTGGCGCTGCCCGGCACGACCGTGCTGAGCGGCCCGGTCGGCGTCGGCAAGACCGCGCTGGCGCTGCAGTGGGCGCACGACCGGGCCGACTGGTTCCCCGACGGTCACCTCTTCGCCGACCTGGACGAGGCCGAGCCCGCCGTCGTGCTGGACCGGTTCCTGCGCGCGCTCGGCGTGCCCCGCGCCGACCTGCCCGCCGACCGGGCCGAGAAGGTCGCGCTGTTCCGCAGCTGGACGGCCCGCCGCCGGCTGGTCGTGGTGCTGGACCGGGCCAGGGACGCCGCCCAGGTGCTGCCGCTGCTGCCCGGCGGCGCGAACTGCCGGGTGATCGTGACCAGCACCAATCCGCTGGACGAGCTGGTGGCCCGGCAGGGCGCGCACCGCGAGTTCGTCCGCCCGCTCGCCACCGAGGCCGCCAGGGAGCTGGCCGATCTGCTGGTCGGCGCGGTCGAGGCGCAGGCCGTGACCGACCTGCTGGCGCACTCCTTCGGCAACCCGCTGCGGCTGCGGATGGGCGCGGCCAGGATGCGCTCCCGGGCCAGATCGGTCACGACCTGGCCAGGATGACGTCGAGTGCCTTCTCCAGCTCGGCGAAGTCCGCGTTCTGGGTGCGCCATCCGACCTGACCGTCGGGACGGACCAGCACCGCGCCTTCGGCTCCGACGCCGTACGTCTCCGCCCACTCGGCCGAATCGATCTCCACGACCCGCACCCCCGCCGCGGCCCGCGCCCACCCGCTTCCCGGCGCGGTGAGCAGCGTGAACGACGGGCCGAGCAGGTCGAGCGTGGACACCCCAGGCGACACCCAGACGTGCGGCGCGCGGTGCCCCGGCCGGGCGGTCGCCACATATGTCCGGTACGGATCCGCCGGCGCGGGCTCCGGCGTGCCATCCGGGACGACGGCGGCCGACTCGTAGTGGAATCCCAGCACCAGCCCCTCCGACCCGCGCCGCCCCGCCTGCTGCTCGATCGCCTCGTGCATGGACAGCTGCCCGGCCATCATCCGAAACGTGATCATGGCGTTGACCAGGCTCTCGTCCACGGTACGGACCGCGACAGGGCGGCGTTCCGCCGCATAGGTGGCCAGCAGGTCCGGCCCGGCCGTGCCGCGCAGGACGGCGGCCAGCTTCCAGGCCAGGTTGTGCGCGTCCTGGATGCCGCAGTTCATGCCGAACCCGCCCTGCGGGGTGGCCACGTGCGCGGCGTCCCCGGCCAGGTAGACCGGGTCCCTGGCGAACTCGGCGGCCACCACGGCCTGCTGGAGCCAGGGCATCACGCCCACGATGTGGACCGGATGATCGGGGATGCCGATCGCCGAACGCACCGCGGCCAGGCAGTACTCCTCGGTGAAGTCGTCGGCGCTGCCGCCCTTGGCGGGGTCGTACCCGGTCTGCATGATCCAGCGGCGGCGGTTGTCGACCGCCTCGATCGCGCCGCCCGGGGTGCTGCGGACGAAGGAGAGGGCGGCCCGGCGGCCGGGGGGCAGGAAGTCGAAGTCGGCGTCGAACATGATGCTGACCATGTGGCCGAGCGGGGGCGGCCCTTCGACGGCGATGCCGAGTCGCTCGCGGATGCCGCTGCGGCCGCCGTCGGCGGCGATCAGGTAGCGGGCCTCGACCCTGGTGGCGACGCCGCCGGATTCCACCACCGCCTCGACCCCGCCCGGGTCGACGCACAGGTCCGTCAGGGTGGTGTCGAAGCGCACGTCACCCGCCGACTCGGCGACCCTGCGTATGATCACTTCGAGGATGTCCTGCGAGCAGAGGTAGGTGTACGTCGGGCTCTGCGCCGCGTCCTCCGCGATGGCCGCCGCCTTGCGGAGGTAGTCGTCGGCGCTCAGCGAGGTGCCGACGCCGACCGCCAGCACGTCCTCGCGCGGCATGCCGGCCCGCTCCACCTCCTCCTGGATGCCCCAGGCGCGCAGGATCTCCATGGTCCGGGTGGTGACCAGCCGGGCCTTCGGGAAAAGGGAGGTGCCCGGGTGTTTCTCGACGAGCAGCGACGATATTCCGTACCGGGACAGCTCGATGGACGCGGCCAGCCCCACCGGGCCACCGCCGACGATCAAAACTTCAACTTTTTCGCTACGCAGCTCGTCCATTGCGCCAGAGTCGTATATCCCCTAATGCGCGTCAATCTTCGGATAACTCGGTGATACAGGCGTGATATCGCGCCTTAGTAGCTTGATTCGTGAAGTTAAGGACTATTTGCAGTGTGATTGTCCCGCGAATCTGGAGACGATGATGTTCTCTCCTGAAGGTCTCTTCGCCGAAGGCTCCGTGGCCCTTGTTACGGGCGGTTCCCGCGGCATCGGCCGGGCCGTCGCGCTCGACCTCGCCGCCGAGGGCGCGCACGTCATCGTCAACTACGCCCGCTCCGAGGCGGACGCCAAGGAGGTCGTCGCCCTGATCGAGGAGCACGGCGGCACCGCGACGGCCGTACAGGCGGATGTGACCGATGAGGACGCGGTGCGGCAGATGTTCCGCGACATCCGCACCACCCGCGGCCGGCTGGACGTCCTGGTGACCAGCGCCGGCATCACCCTGGACCGCTACCTCGTCGCGATGAACCTGGAGCAGTTCCGCAAGCCGATGGACATCAACATGACCGGCACGTTCCTGACCTGCCGGGAGGGCCTGCGGCTGATGCAGCACCAGCGCAGCGGCGCGATCGTGACGCTGTCCTCGACCAGCGGCCTGGACGGCGGCTTCCCCGGCCAGACCAACTATGTGGCGTCCAAGGGCGCGATCATCGCGTTCACCCGGGCGCTGTCCAACGAGGCCGCCCCGCACGGGGTGCGCGCCAACGTCGTCGCGCCCGGTTTCGTCGCCACCGACATGACCCGCAGAGTGCCCGCCGAGATCAGGAAGCAGTACGAGTCCCGCATCCGGCTGGGCCGGATGGGGCGGCCCGAGGAGATCGCCTCGATCGTCAGCTTCCTCGCTTCGGACAAGGCGTCCTACATCTCCGGCGCCGTCGTGGTCGCCCACGGCGGCGGCCTCGGCTGAAGACCCCAACCTGGAGGACAGATGACCATCGACGAGCTACGCGCCAAGGCCGCCGAGCGGCAGCAGACGTGCACCCAGATCAAGAAGATGATCGTGTCCCGCCTCGACCTGGAGATCGAGCCCGACTGGATCACCGACGACCAGCCGCTCTTCGGGCGCGGCCTCGAACTCGACAGCCTGGACGTGCTGGAGCTGTACGTCGCGATCGAGGCCGAGTTCGGGGTGGCCCTGTACGACAGCGAGATGGCCGTCTTCGGGTCCGTCTCCCGCCTCGCCGACGAGGTCAATCCGCAGCTCAAGGCCACCGCATGACGATCACGGAGGCGGCCCCGATCACCGGGCTGAGCAATGATCAGATCCGCGACGTGCTGCCGCACCGCTGGCCGATGCTGCTGCTGGACCGGGTCGGCAAGGTCGAACCGGGCACCAAGGGCACGGCCACCAAGAACGTCACCGGGACCGAGCTGTGGTTCCAGGGGCACTTCCCGACCGAGGCCGTGCTGCCCGGCGTGGTGATGATCGAGGCGATGGCGCAGCTCGCCGGCCTGGTCTTCGCCCTGTCCGGGGCCAGCCGGATCAGCTACCTGGCCGGGGTGAGGTCGATGCGGTTCCGCCGCCCCGTCGTCCCCGGCGACCAGCTCGCCCTGACCGCCGAGCGGACCGGGGGCGGCGCGGGCTTCGCCGAGTTCCGGGTCTCGGCCCGGGTCGACGGCCAGGTCGCGGCCGAAGGAATCCTCACGATCGTTGATCCGGCGGGGAACACCGCCGTACGAAAGGTGTGAGCAATGACTACCGTCCTCGCGCATGTGCACCCGGGGGACACCGTTTACGGCCAGGTCGGCGACGCCTCCGTCCCGCTCCGCTTCGGCGACCTGCCGGATGAGTACCAGGTGCTCAGGGACCGGGCCGCGTTGCTGGACCTGAGCGGGCACCGGCTGATCGAGATCAGCGGCCCCGCCGCCGTGGACTTCGCGCAGCGACTGCTGGCCCGCGACGTCGAGTACCTCACCTCCGAGCGCTGCATGATGAGCCTGGTGCTGGACGACGCCGGGCAGGTCGTCGACCAGGTCCTGGCGTTCGGCCGGGAGAACGGACTGCTGCTGGAGAGCTCGGTCGGGGCCGGCGACCGGCTGATCGAGCACCTGCGGGCCAACAACGACGAGGGTGTGGAGATCACCGACAGGTCCGGCGACCTGACCGTGCTCGGTCTCGAAGGCCCGTACGCGTGGGGCGTGGTCGGCCGGCTGATCGACGGCGAGCTGGCCTCGCTGCCGTTCGAGGCGGTGGCGGACACCGTCTGGAACGACGTCGAGATCATCTTCGCCAGGACCGGGTTCACCGGCGAGTACGGCTACCAGATGATCGTGCCCATCGAGTCCGCCGCCGACCTGTGGCAGGCCTCCCTGGAGCACGTCACCGCCGCCGGGCAGGAGGCGCTGGAGCTGGCCATGCTGGAGGTGCGCCAGCCGATCCCCCGGCTGGAGACCGCCGGCGGCGCGAACGTGATCGAGATCGGCGCCAACTGGCTGGTCGACGTCACCAAGGACGAGTTCGTCGGCAAGCAGGCCGTGCTCGCCGCGTTCGAGTCCGGGCAGGGCCGCAGGACCGTCGGCTTCTCCGGCGGCGACACCGTGCCCGAGCCGGGCGCTCGCGTCCTGGCCGGCGGCGAGGACGTCGGCGAGGTGGTGCTCGCGGTCCGCAGCGTCGGCCTCGGCGCGACCCTCGGCCTGGCCAGGGTGGACGCCGCGCTGGCCGCCGCCGGTCTGGAGTTCACTGTCGAAGGCACGGGTGTGACCACGCTGACCAGCCCCTACATCGTGCCCAAGAGCTGGAGCATCCCGATCATCTGATCGGTTCCGCGAGGTAAGGAGACCAGCATGGCGCTGCGGCCCGTTGTCGTCACCGGCCTTGGAGTCATCTGTGCCATCGGCCGCGACCCCGCCGAATTCTGGCACCGGCTCACCACCGGCCAAGGCGGCCTCACCCCCATCCAGGACCCGGCCTTCGCGGTCTTCGAGGCCAGGTACGCCGGCCAGGTCCCGGACGAGTGGATTACCGGACAGCTGCCCGAGCCCGACGCCGCCCTGGACCGCACCGCCAGGCTCGCCCTGATCGCGGCCCGCCAGGCGGTCGCCCAGGCGGGGCTCACCGGCATCGAACCCGCCCGGTTCGGGATGATCCTCGGCAAATGCCAGGCCACCCCGGACGCGGCCGGCCACTACCAGCCCATGCACCACACCCAGGACGTGCTCGCCGACCGGCTGGGCATGCGCGGCCCGCGCATCCTGGTGTCGACGGCCTGCGCGGCCGGCGGCAACGCGGTCGGCCTGGCCAAGGACAAGATCCTCACCGGTGAGGCCGACGCCGTCCTCGCCGGCGGTGTCGACCCGCTGCTGTTCGGCACGTACGCCGGGTTCGCCGGACTCAAGGCCCTGAGCACCGGGCCCTGCCGTCCCTACAGCCACTCCGACGGTCTGAACCTCGGCGAGGGAGCCGCGTTCCTGCTGCTGGAGCCGCTGGACCTGGCCCTGGCCCGGGGCGCGGTGCCGCTGGCCGAGGTCGCCGGGTACGGCCTGTCGGCCGACGCCTACCACGCCACCGCCCCCGACCCCACCGGCCGGGGCGGCACGTCCGCGATGCGGCGGGCGCTCGCCGACGCGGGGCTGACCACCGATGACGTCGGCTACGTCAGCGGGCACGGCACCGGCACCCCGGCCAACGACGCGATGGAGGTCAAGGTCATGCGCACGGTCTTCGGGCCGCGCGCCGGGCAGGTGCCGACCAGCAGCATCAAGTCGTTCGTCGGCCACACCCTGGGCGCGGCCGGCGCGGTCGAGGCGGTCGCCGCGGTGCTCGCGCTGCGGGACGGGATCGCGCCGCCGACGATCGGCTTCGCGGCGGACGCCGAGCCGGGTGATCTGGACTTCGTGCCCAACGTGGCGCGGGCGCTTCCGATCGACACGGTCGTGTCCAACAACTACGCGTTCGGCGGGAACAACGTCTCGCTGATCCTGACCACGCCAGGTGCTGACCGGGAGTATGAGGAGCTGCCCCGGCGGGAGGCCGTGATCACCGGGCTCGGGCCGGTCAGCGGGCTCGGCGTCGGGATCGCCGAGACCACCGAGGAGATCCTGGCCGGCCGGGCGGCGCTCGGCGCGCGGCCATCCCTGGAAGGCCGGACGTTCGCGCCCCGCTCGCTCTGGCGGCACATGAACAACCTGTCCAGAATGGCGATCGCGGCATCCCGGCTGAGCTGGGAGGACGCGGGTCTGAAGTTGCCGCGTAAGGAGCTCGACGACGTCGGTCTGGTGTTCGCCACCGGGGCCGGGTCGGCCGAGAGCACCGGCGGGTTCGACGACAGCATCGCGGCCAACCCCAACAAACCGGCCGTGCTGAGCTTCTCCAACGTGGTGCTGAACGCCACCGGCGGCGCGGTCTGCCAGACCCTCGGGCTGCGCGGACCGACCACGACGATCTGCAACGGCGGGGCGTCGGCGTCGATCGCGCTGGACTGCGCGCTGGAGATGATCAGAGCGGGCAAGGCGGACGTCGTCCTGGTGGTCGCCGCGGACGAGCATGTCAGGGCGGTGCCCGAGGGCGCGTTCGTGTCGCCGTACGACCGGGATTCCGGCAGCGTGCCCGGCTCCGCGGCGGTGGCGTTCGTGGTGGAGGCGGCCGAGCACTGCGCGGCGCGGGGCGGGACGCCCTACGCGCGGGTGCTGGGCACGAGCCACGCGGGCGGGCTGCTCGATGAGCGGCCAGGGCTGGTCATCGGCGCGGGCACCGGCGGCGGCGACGACGCAGAGGAGGCCGCGGCCGTGCTCGCCGCGCTGCCCGGCGTGCCGCTGACCGCCTCGGCCGGGCTCACCGGCGACTGCCAGGCCGCGACCGGCGCGCTGAACATCGCGCTGGGCGCGCTCGCGATCAGGGACGGGGTCGCCCCCGCGCTGACCGGGCTCGCCGCGCCGGCGGTGGGCGGACTGGCCGACTACCTGAGCAAACCGAACTTGCCCGAACCAGTCGAACGAGCGCTCGTGCTCAGCGCCGCGCCGGGATCGGTGCGCGGCGCGGTCCTGCTGGGGGCGATATGACCCCCTTCGACGTGGCTGAGACCGACAGGCTGCTGACCACCACCCGGTCTGTCCGGCGTCGCCTGGATCTGGACCGCCCGGTGCCGAGAGAGATCGTCGAGGAGACGCTGGAGGTCGCCGTCCAGGCGCCCACCGCGAACAACCACCAGAACTGGCGCTGGCTGGTGATCAGCGAACCGGCGATCAAAGCGAAGATCGCCGAGATGACGCTGTCGTCCTGGCTGTTCCACCGCAACGACGTGTGGACCAACGCCGGCCGGCGGCGCAACACGGCGCAGGCGCGCCGCAACAACGAGTCGGTGGTCGTGCTGGCCGAGACGATCGCCCGGGTGCCGATCCTGGTCATCCCGTGCGTGCTCGGCCGTCCGCCGGACACCGAGGCGATCGACGCCGCCTGGCGGGAGCGCATGTCGACCAAGCCGCCGCAGGACCCGGGCCACCAGGTCCGGCTCGGCCCGATGCGGGCCAGCATCTTCTACGGCTCGATCTTCCCCGCCATCTGGTCCTTCCAGCTGGCGCTGCGCAGCCGCGGCCTCGGCAGCACGATCACCTGCATGCACGTCCCGCACGAGCGGCAGGTCGGCGAGCTGCTGGGCATCCCGTCCGGGGTCACGCAGGTCTGCATGATCCCGGTCGCCTACACGGTGGGCACCGGGTTCCGCCCGGCCGATCGGGCCAGCGCGAAGGAACGCACGTACTGGGAGAGGTGGGAGGCATGACCGATGTCGTGATCGTCGGAGGGGGCATCGCGGGCGCGTCGGCGGCCTGCAAGCTGTCCGCCGGCGGGCTGGACGTGGTGCTGCTGGAGAAGCAGGCCGCCTACCACGATCTGGTCCGCGGCGAGTGGCTGGCCCCCTGGGGCATCCGCGAGGCGCAGCGGCTCGGCGTGTACGACTGCTTCGGCGCGGGCGGCGCCTGGGAGATCCGGGAGTGGATGACCTGGGACGAGGCGGTCGCCGACGACGAGGTCGAAGCCGTGGACATGACCCGGTTCATCCCCGGCATCGGCGGCCCGATGTCGTTCCCGCACCACGCGGTGTGCGAGCTGATGGCCGCCCAGGCCGCCGGTTCCGGCGCCCGCCTGGTGATGGACGCGTCCCGGATCAACGTCACCGCCGGCCGGGAACCCGTCGTCACCTACAAGACCCCCGAGGGCGAGCACGAGATCCGCCCGCGGCTGGTGCTCGGCGCGACCGGACGCGGCTGCACGGTCGGCCGGCAGGTCGGCGTCACCATGCGCAACTCCATGCACCACTGGGGCGGCGGCATGATGGTCGAGGGCCTGGACTCCTGGCCGGCCGACGTGCAGGCCATGGGCACCGAGGGCGACGTGATGTTCATGGTCTTTCCGCAGGGGTACGGCCGCGCCCGCCTCTACCTGAACTTCCCCGCCGAGAACAAGCTGCGCTACCGGGGCGAAGGCGGTGTGGAACGTTTCCTGGCCGCGTTCGAGCTCGACTGCCTGCCCGATCGCGGCAAGGCCGTCACCGAGGCGATCCCGGCCGGGCCGCTGTCGGTGTGGCCGTCGGTGTCGAGCGTGCCGGAGGGACCGCCGCTGGCCGAGGGCGTGGTGCTGATCGGCGACGAGGCCGGCAACGCCGACACCGTGCTCGGCACCGGCCTGTCCTGCGCGATGCGCGACTCCCGGACCGTGTGCGACATCCTGCTCGGCTCCGACGACTGGTCGCCTGGGGCGTTCGATCCGTACGTGCGGGAACGCCAGTTCCGGCTGGACCGGCTCGCGTTCGGCGCGGACATCGTCAGCCGGCTGCACGTGGAGTTCGGCGAGGTGGCGGTCGAGCGCCGGCGCCGGGCCCGCCGGTTGATGGCGAAGAACTTCGCCGCCCAGGTCACGGGCCTGCTGAACATGGTGGCCCCCGAGGATGTGCCCGAATTCGGATTCAGCGAGTTCTTCGCGGAGCGGTTGTTCAGGGAGACGGCATGACTGAGAAGAAGACGGTGCGCGTCAACGACGTCGACATCGCCTACGTCGAGGCGGGTGAGGGCGACCCCGTCATCCTGCTGCACGGCTACCCCGACTCCTCCTACCTGTGGCGGCACCAGATCCCGGCGCTCGCCGAGGGCGGCTTCCGGGTGATCGCGCCGGACCTGCGCGGCTTCGGCGACTCCTCCAAGCCGCAGGAGATCGAGGCGTACGGCATGCAGACGATCGTCAACGACATCGTCGCGCTCACCACCACACTCGGCATCCGCCGCCCGCACGTGGTCGGCCACGACTGGGGCGCGGCCATCGCCTGGATGTACGCGTTCCTGATGCCGCGCCGGATCGACCACCTGGCCGTGCTGTCGGTCGGCCACCCGGGGGTGTTCGCGAACCCGTCCATCGAGCAGCGCGCCGCCTCCTGGTACATGCTGCTCTACCAGTTCCCCGGGATCAGCGAGGAGCTGCTGCGCCGCAACGGCTGGCGGCTGTTCAAGGAGATCATGGGCAGGGACGGCGACTACGACCGCTACCTGCGCGACATGGCCCGCCCCGGCGCGCTGACCGCGGGGCTGAACTGGTACCGCGCGAACCGCTCGCCGGAGTCGGAGCTGCGGCCCGCCCGGCCGTTCCCGCCCATCCTGGCCCCGACCCTCGGCATCTGGGGGGCCGGCGACCGGGCGCTCCGCGAGGAGGGCATGCTCGGTTCCGCCAAGTTCGTGAAGGGCCCGTGGCGGTACGAGCGGGTCGAGGACGCCGGGCACTGGATCCCGCTCGACGCCCCCGAGGTGGTCAACAAGCTGCTGCTTGGCTTCCTCGGCACGGAGGACTCGGCGCAGGCCGAGCGGCGACCGCGCCGGCGGCTCTGATGCTCGGCTACCTGTTCCCCGGTCAGGGCACCGTGCGGGTCGGCATGGGCGCGTGGCTGCGCCGCCGGCCGGTCGCCCGGGCCGTGCTCGACGAGGTGGACGAGCTGCTGGCGCGGCCGATCTCGGCGCTGTGCGTGCGCGGGCCGCTGGATCGGCTGGTGGCCACCGAGCACGCGCAGATCGCGGTGACCGCGTGCAATCTGGCGGCGCTGGCCGTACTCGAGGAAGAGGGGTTCGAGCCGGGCATCGTGGCCGGTCACAGCGTCGGCGAGCTGGCCGCGCTGCACGCGGCCGGGGTGCTCGGGCGGGCCGAGGTGGTCCGGCTGGTGGAGACCAGGTCGCAATTGATGTCGCGGGTGGGCGTCACCGGCGGGATGCGCGCGGTGATGGGCCTGCCGGTCGAGCGGGTCGAGGAGCTGGCCGCGCTGGCCGGGACCGCGGCTGAGCCGCTCGTGGTCGGTCTGGAGAACGCGCCGGGACACGTGGTCGTCTCCGGCTCGCCGGCCGCGCTGGACCGGCTGGGCGAGCTGGCCACCGACGCCAGCAAGATCGTGCAGCTCGCGGTGGGCAACGCGTTCCACTCGCCGCTGATGGCCGCGGCCGTGCCGGGGTGGGCGGACGCCGTCCGGGCCGCGCCGATGAGCCCGCCCCGGGTGCCGGTGGTCCCGAACGTCACCGGCAGGCCCACCACCGACCTCGAACTGATCAGGGACTCGCTGATCGCCCAGCTGACCGGCCGGGTCCGCTGGACGGACACCGTCGCGGCGGTGGACGCGCTCGGGCCCTCCGTCGAGGTGGGCGACAGCAAGGTGCTGGCCGGGCTGTCCCGCCGGGCCGGCGCGCGCTGCCTGAGCATGGCCGACCCCGGCACGCTGCGCCGCCTGGCCAGGGAGCCGGCGGCATGAACCGGTGGGGGAGCGCCGTGGTCGGCTTCGCCGGGCTGACCCTGCCGCACGACCTGCTGGACGGCATGCGGCTCGAGGACGTCTACACCCCCGCCGAGCGGCTGCGCTCCGGCGCCGGCCGGTCGCTCCAGCACTGGGCCGGCCGGCTGGCCGCCAAGCGCGCCGTCCTGCGCCTGCTCGGGGTGCCGCCGACGGCCGAGCACCTGGCCCAGGTCGAGGTCCTGCCCCAGCCCACCGCCGCCTGCGCCCGTACCGCGGCCTGCAACGACGGCCATCCCCCTTTCGTACGGCTCAGCCCCGCCCTCGCCGCCCGGACCGATCAGCGGATCCGGCTCTCGCTCAGCCACACCTCCGGCCGGGCCCTGGCGGTGGCCGTGGCGTCGGCCGGGCTTCCGGAGGACGTGTGATGGACGCCAGGAAGATCGCCGAAGCGCATCTGGAGGCCTGGCGGAACGCCGACCCCGCCGCCGTGGCCGCCTCGGTCACCGGGTTCCAGGACCCCGACACCGCGGGCTCGCTGGCCGGCGACGCGCTGGCCGCGCACGCGGCGGCGGTGCTGGCGCGCTTCAGGAACCTGCGCCTCCAGGTCGAGCGGGTGACCGGCGACGCGGACGCCGCGACCGTCTGGTGGACCATCGAAGCCGACCACCGCGCCGCCTACCTGGGCATGCCCGCCGTCGGCCGAGCCGCCCGGTTCGACGGGACCGACCTCGTCACCGCCGACGGGCGGGTCCGGCGCTGCTTCGACCGGCTGGCCGTCGCCGAAGCGCTCGGATACGCGGCCAGGTTCGTGCCCGCCGCCGACGAGGTGCGCGAGTTCGGGGTCAGCGCGCGGGCCGCGAGCAGCCGTACCGACCGGCCCGGCGCGTTCACGCTGACCTGGCTGGAGGTCCGCGACGAGGCGGAGGCGGCCGACGTGGACCTGCTCAGCGTGGAGATCGTCAAAGGGCTGCGGGCCTCCAAGGGCTTCCTCGGGGTCGCCACGTTCGACATCGGCGACCGCAAGTACACGCTCACCGCGTTCGACCGGCCGGAGTCGGTGCGCGCCGTGCACGCCCGGCCGCACCAGCGGGCGATGCGCCGGTTCTTCAAGGCCGGGCTCTGCACCCGGGCCCTCACCAGCGTCCTGATCCCCGAGGCCATCCGCGAGTACGCCCGCTGCGCCTCTTGCGGCACCGTCGTCAAGCTCGGCGACGGCGCGGCCTGCGGCTGCGGGTGGACCCCCGACGACGTCGCCCTACTGTGACTGGAGCACCGATGACCGACTTCACCTTCGAGCACGCGCCGGGGGACGGCGACCGGCCGACCGTGGTGTTCATGTCCGCGCTGTTCGCCGGCGGCTGGATCTGGGAGCACCCCTACCAGCACCTGGCGGCGGCCGGCCGGCCGGTGCTCCGCACCCACGAAGCCATCTGCGCCCTGGACCGGCGGGTGGCCGGGTCGATCGAACGGCTCGGCGACGCGCTCCTCGAGACCTGCGACGAGGCCGGCGTGGGCGATGTGATCGTGTGCGCCAACTCGCTCGGCGGGCTGGTCGCGATCGACCTCGCCGGGCGGCACCCCGACCGGGTGCGCGGCATCGTGGTCAGCGGCGCCCCCGGCCTCACCCCCGACCCCGACGTCGGCCTCAGCTTCGACCGCCGAGCCAGCGTGCGACCGGTCGGCGCGGAGTTCGGCGACCGGATGATGGCCGCCCTGTTCCACAGCGAGGAGCGGTTCTTCACCCAGGAACAGATGGACGGCGTCGGCACCATGCTGCTGCGGCCCGAGTCGATGGTCAGCATGGCCCGCAGCATCAAGGCCACCCGCCGCTACCAGGTACGGCCCGCGCTGGACAGGGTGCGCTGCCCGTCCGCGTACGTGTGGGGCCGGCACGACCGGATGACCCCCGTCGACCCCTGGCTGGAGCTGCTCGCCGAATACCCCGAGACCGAGGTCGTCGTCGTGGCCGGCAGCGGCCACATCCCGATGATCGAGCGGGCCGCCGAGTACACCGCGATCCTGGAGCCGTTCCTGGACCGCTGCGGACGGGTCCCCGCATGACCACGCCGGCCGTCCTGATCGGGGTGGACATCGTCGCGGCCGACCGGCTGGCCAGGGCCGCCGCGCGCGGCGGCGCGACCTTCACCCGCCACCTCACCACCAGCGCCGAGCGCGACCTCGGCCCGGGCACGGCGACGTTCTCGGTCAAGGAGAGCTTCATCAAGGCGGTCGGCGGTCGCCCGCCCGGCTTCACCTGGCACGACTTCGAGGCCACGCCGGAACCGCCGCCGCGCTGGACCGGCGAGCTGCTCGACGAGGCGGCGGCCGAGCTCACCGCCGCCACCGGCCTGGCCCTGACCGGCGGCGCGGCCTACACCCTGCGCGGCGCCTGCCGGGACGCCGCCCGCCTGCGCCTGGCCGGCCCCGTGGCGGGCGCGGCCCGCTGGGGGAGCGGCGACGGGCTCCTCGTCTCCCTCGCCGTCGTCTACGTCGACAGGAAGGACGCCCGATGTCCATAACCAGAACGGTCCAGCCCGGCGAATCCCTCCAGACCGCCCTGGACGAGGCAGGCCCCGGCGCGACGATCCTGCTCGCCGCGGGCACGCACGCGGGGAGCGCCTGGATCAGGCACGACGGGGTGACCCTGCACGGCGAGAAGGCCGTGCTGGTCCCCGGACCAGGAATCCGGGCCGACATCCCCAAGCTGCACGACGCGAGCGAGGACGTGGTCTCCGGCGTCGTCGCGCACGGCGTCCGCGACCTCACCGTCACCGGGCTCACGGTGCGCGGTTTCTCCGGCGCCGGCCTCTACGCCCACTCCGTCACCGGCCTCGCCGTCCGGGACATGACAGTCGTGGACAACGCGGTCTGGGGCGTCTACGTGCGCGAGACCACCGGCTGCGAGGTGCTCCGGTGCCGGGCCTCCGGCAGCCAGTACGCCGGCGTCGCGGTCAGCTTCTGCGCCCGCGGCGAGGCGCTCATCGAGGGCAACGAGACGTTCGCCAACGCCTTCGGCGTGTTCGTCGACAACTCCAGCGGCGTACGGGTGCTGCGCAACACCAGCCACGGCAACGCGATCGGGCTGATGCTGCTCAACCAGACCTACGAGGGCGAGCCGGACGGCGGTGTCCGGGACTGCCTGATCGCCGGCAACGACGTCTACGGCAACGACCTCGCCGCCGGCGGCGACGACCCCGGCGCGCTGGGCGCGGCGGGCCCGCCGATCTCGGGCGTCGGGATCGCGCTGATCGGCACCGAGCGGGTCAGCGTGGTCGACAACCACATCCACGACAACCACCCCAGCGGCGAGTCCGTGATGGGCGCCGCCTTCGTGATGGGCTCGTCCAAGGGCTGGGGCGGCGACGACGCGGTGGCCAACCACATCCTCTGGAACCGTGTCACCGGCAACACGCCACTGGACTACCAACTGGGTGTCGAACTGGAGCTCCAGACCTTCGCCGGCAACGTCGCCGCCAAGGGAGAACCAGACGAAGCGACGGGGTGGCGGCCATGACTAACACGCTGAACTGCGAAAACCTCAGCAAGAGGTATGGCGATGTGGTCGCGGTGGCCGATGTCGGGTTCACCATCGCGCCCGGCGAGGCGTACGGGCTGCTGGGCCCGAACGGCGCCGGCAAGACCACCACGATCTCCATGCTGGTCGGCCTGCTCAAGCCCGACACCGGAACGGTCGTGGTCGGCGGCACCGACCTGGCGGCCGACCCGATGGCGGCCAAGGCGAAGATCGGCTACGTCCCGCAGGAGATCGCCCTCTACCCGGACCTGACCGGCCGGGAGAACCTGCGCTTCTTCGGCCGCCTGTTCGGCCTCCCGCGCAAGGCGCTGCGCGGGCGCATCGAGGAGGTGCTCGACCTGGTCGGCCTCGCCGACCGCGCCGACGCCAAGCTCGACACCTACTCCGGCGGCATGAAGCGGCGCATCAACATCGGCGCCGCCCTGCTGCACCGCCCCGAGCTGCTCATCCTGGACGAGCCCACGGTCGGCGTCGACCCGCAGAGCCGCAAGGCCATCCTGGACGGCGTCGAACGCCTGGTCGCCGACGGCATGGCCCTGCTCTACACCTCGCACTACATGGAGGAGGTCGAGCGGATCTGCGACCGGGTCGCCATCATCGACCACGGCGCCATCGTCGCCGAGGGCACCCGCCACGAGCTGGTCGAGCTGGTCGGCGGCGCGGACCGGATCGAGCTCACCCTGGACGGCGACGTCGAGACCGCGGTCGCCAAGCTGCGCGGCGTGGGCGGCGTCACCGAGGTGGTCCGCACCGCGGCGGGGTCGGTCCGGCTGATCGCCGAAGGCGGCCGCTACCTGCTGCCCGCGATCATCTCCACCGTCGACGGCATCGCCACCGTCACCGCCGTCGAGGTCGTCGAACCCGACCTCGAGGCCACCTTCCTGCACCTCACCGGCAGCACGCTCAGGGACTGACATGTTGCGACCGCTGCTCACCGTGAGCGCCCTGGAGCTCCGCACCCGGGTGCGGGATCGCACCGCCCTGCTCATCGCGATCATCGTGCCGGTGGCCATGGCCACCCTGTTCGGGGTGGCGCTCGGCGGCGACGACCCGCCGCTGCGGGCCACCGTGGGCTTCGTCGACCTGGACGGCGGCGAGTTCCCGGCCGGCGTCCGCCGCGAGGTCATGGCCTCGAAGGAACTCGACGGCGTGCTGACGCTACGGGATCTGCCCGGCCGCGAGCAGGCCCAGACGGCCCTGGACGCCGGCGACATCGGGGCCGCGATCGTGTTCCCGAAGGGGTTCAGCGCCAGCGTCGGCGCGGGCGAGGGCGGCCAGGTCGGCGTGCTGACCTCGGCCGATTCGCCGCTGGCCGGGGTGGTCGCGAACGCGGTCGTGGACCGGATCTCATCCCTCGTGCGGGCCCGCACGCTCGCGGTCCGCGCCTCCCTGGACGCGGGCGTCCCCGCCGCCGAGGTCAAGGAGTTCGTGGAGCGCAACGGCGCCGCCGGACCCGCCCTGACCTTGGAGAACGACCCGATGGCCGGCGGCAAGGTGGACCTGTCGGTCTACTACGGCGCCGGCATGGCCGCGCTGTTCGCCTTCTTCGTGGTCGGCGCGTCCTTCCGCAGCCTGCTGATCGAACGCAAGCAGGGCACCCTGGACCGGATGCGGGCCGGGCCGATCGGCGCCTGGGTCCCGATCGCCGGCAAGGCCGTCGTCGGGTTCGCGCTCGCCATGGTCAGCGTCTGCGTCACCTGGGCCTCCTCGGTGCTGATCTTCGGCTCCACCTGGGGCGACCCGGTAGCCGTGTTCACCCTCCTGCTCGCGCACGTGCTGGCCGCCACCGCGATCACCATGCTGGTCGCCAGCCGGGCCAGGACCGACGCCCAGGCGGACGGGGTGATCATGGTGATCTCGTTCGTGGCCGCGTTCTTCGGCGGCAGCCTGGTCCCGCTCTACAACCTGCCCGATCCGCTCCAGACGATCGCCCTGTTCACCCCGAACGCCTGGACCACCACCGGGCTGACCGGCCTGGCCGGGTCCGGCGCGGGTCTGGCCTCGGTGGCCGTGCCGATCGGCGTGCTGTGCGCGATCGCCGCGGCCGCCTTCGGGCTCGCCGCGATGGGCTTCAGGAAGGGACTACTCGGATGAGACCGCACCCCGTCCTGGCGCTCGTCGCCGCCAACCTGCGCCGCCACTCCCGCGACCGGGTCGGCCTGTTCTTCATCGTGGTGATGCCGTTCGTCAGCATCATCTTCGTCGGCATGGCGCTGGGCGGCGGCACCGCCGCGTCCCGGCTGCCGGTCGGCGTGGTCGCCCAGGACTCCGACCCGGTCGCCGCCGCCGTCCTGACGGAACTGCGCGCGCACCCCGACCTGGAGATCACCACCGTCGCCGGCGAGGACGAGTTGCGGGCCGACGTCCGGGAGGGCGCGCTGGCCGCCGGGCTCGTCATCCCGCCCGGCTCGACCAAGTTCGAGCTGGTCATGACCCAGTCCAACGGCAGCGGCATGGCCGCCCGCAGCGCCGTCGACGTCGCCGTCGGCAAGGTCGCGGCCGTCCTGGAGGCCACCCGCGCCGCCACGTCGGCCGGCGCCACCCCGGCCGAGGCCGCCGAGCTGGTACGGAAGGCGCAGGACGCCTCGGCCGACGGCGAAGAGGTCAACGTCAAAGTGGTCAACGCCGACACCGCGTCCGGCAGCCCGCGCGGGTTCGCCTACACCGCCCCGGCCAACCTGCTGCTGTTCACGTTCATCAACTCCATGGCCGTCGCCGCCGCGCTCGCCGAGAGCCGCCGCATCGGCATGCTGCAACGGGCCTTCACCGCCCCGGTGCGGCGCGGCGCCGTCCTGTTCGGCGAGGCGCTCAGCCGGTTCCTCGTGGCCGCCGCCCAAGCTGTGCTGATCATGGTGGTGAGCTCGCTGCTGTTCGGCGTCTCCTGGGGCGAGCCGCTCGGCGTCGCCGCCGTCGTCGGCGTGTTCGCGCTGGTCTCCACCGGCGCCGCGATCCTGATGGGCAGCCTGGTCCGCTCGTCCGCGCAGCCGTCCGCGATCGGGCCGCCGCTCGGCATCGTGCTCGGCATGCTCGGCGGCTGCCTGTGGCCCAGCGAGGCCGCCGGCGACGTGCTCAACGCCATCGGCCGGCTCTTCCCGCACGCCTGGGGGATGGACGCCCTGCTGACCCTGTCCCGGCCCGGCACCGGGCTCGGCGACGTGCTGCTCGACGTCGCCGTACTGGCTCTGATGGCCGCCGCCCTGCTGAGCCTGTCCCTCGTCCTGTTCAGCCGACGTACGAGAACCCTCTGAGGAGACAGTCATGAAGAATTCGACCACCACGTGGCTTTCCGATTCCGTTCGCGCCGGTGGCGCCCACGTCACCGGTGTCTACCGGTACGCGACCAGGAACGGCGCCATCGACGCGCTCGACGTGGCCGCCGTCGAGCTCGGCATCGGCATGCGCGAGCTGAACGAGGCGGTGGACCAGCTCGTCGAGAGCCGCCTGTTACGCGCCGTGGACGGTGCGGCTCGCCGGTTCATTCCGGTGGACCCGCAGGTCGCGGCGAACTCGCTGGTCTCCTCGGTGGAGCGGGAGATCTACCAGCGGCGGGAGCTGATCGATCAGATCCGGGAGCGGATCGATGTGTTCCGGGAAGACTACGGTGGACCCGCTTCGGCACCGGCGCCGATCGAGTATCTGGTCGGGTCGCTGGAGGTGCGCGGGTTTCTCAAGATGGCAGGGGACGCGTGCCGTACCGAGGTGCTGGTGCTGCAGTCCAGTGAGGACGACGCGGAGGAGCTGGCGCAGGCGTACCTGCCGCTGCTGTCGCGCGGCGTCACCGTGCGGATCATTTGCCAGCACCGGAACCGGGCCGATCTGTCCACCCGGATGAAGCTGAAGCAGCTCACCGACGCGGGTGCCGCGATCGGGACGGTCAGTCACATCCCGCGCTCGGCGGTCGTCTTCGATCGGTCGCTGGTCGTGCTGTTCGGGCTGGCCGACGGGGAGACCAATGTGGCGCGGGTGCACCACGACGGCATCGTCCGGTTCCTGCTCGACCTGTTCGATCACCTGTGGGACACCGCGATGCCGCTGGAGGGCGCCGAGTCCGGCTACGCGAACGTGGCCGACGACCTGCGGCAGGCCATCGCCGGGCTGATGGCGAAGGGCTACACCGACGAGGTGGTGGCCCGCAAGCTCGGCATGTCGGTACGGAGCTGCCGCCGGCACATCGCCACCCTGATGCGGGACCTGGACGCCACCAGCAGGTTCCAGGCGGGGGTGCAGGCGGCCCGGAAATTCCTGGCCAGCGGCGCGTGAGAAGGGGTCCGCCGTAGCTCCGGCGGGCCCCGCGTCGTCTCAGAACACGGCCGCGCCTTGCATCGCCACCACGACGTCGGCGAGGCCGCGGGCCCGGTCGCAGACCAGGTCAAGGCCCCTGACCAGCTCCTCGGCCGACATGCTGGGGCTCAGGCACATCCGGATGGAGCTGTTGGCGTCCTCGGCGCTGACCCCGATCGCGGTGAGCACCGGCGAGGGCTCCTGGGAGTCGGAGTTGCACGCGGAGCCGGTGGACAGCGCCACCGACGGCAGGCTCGCGACCAGGCTCTCGCCGCGCACCCCCGGCAGCACCAGGTTCAGCACGTGCGGGACGCCGGCCCGCGGGTGCCCGTTGATCCGCAGGCCGGGGATGCGGCGGGTGAGCAGCTCCATCGCGATCGAGCGCAGCAGCGCGACCTTCTTGCCGTCCTCCTCCATCCGGGCCGCGGCCAGCTGGCAGGCCCTGCCGAGGCCGACCACCAGGTGGGTGGGGATGGTGCCGCTGCGCAGGTCGTACTGGCCGCCGCCGTGTGTGATCGGGCGGATCCGGCGGCGGATCTCCGGGCGGACGTACAGGACGCCGATGCCCTTCGGGCCGCCGATCTTGTGGGCGGACATGGCCAGCGTGTCGACGGCCGTGCCGACCACGTCGATTGGAATCCGGCCCGCGGCGGGGGCGGCGTCGACGTGCAGCAGCGCGCCGGTCTCGTGGCAGAGCGCGGCCATCTCGCGGACCGGCTGGATCGTGCCGATCTCGCTGTTCACCCAGGCCACGGTGGCTATCCGGGAGTCAAAGTCGAGCCGGTTGGCGAACTGGGTGAGGTCGACCACGCCGTCGGCCCGGACCGCCATGGTCCGGATGTCGACGCCGCGCTCGCGCAGCGCCCGGGCGATCGACAGCGACGACTTGTGGTCGGTGGGGCAGAACACCGCGTTGACCGGGGCGCGGTCGCCGTGCTCGAACGCGCCGAGCAGCGCGATGTTGTTGCTCTCGGTCGCGCCCGAGGTGAACACGATGCTCGCCGGGTCCGCGCCGAGGAGTGCGGCGACCGACTCGGTGGCCGCGTCCACCGCCCGGCGGGCCCGCTTGCCCAGCAGGTGCGGGGAGGACGGGTTGCCGAACTCCTCCCGCAGGTACGGCAGCATCGCGTCGAGCACGTCCTCGTCCACCCGGGTGGTGGCGCAGTTGTCCAGGTAAATGACGTCCATTTCAGCTCCGGAAGGTGCTGACGGTCACCAGCTTTGAGTAGATCTCGTCGGTGGACATCTCGCCGCTGCCGCCCGGGTCGGCGATCACGACGACCATGCCGGTGAGCCGGTAGAGGCTGAGCGCGATCTCGACTCCGGTCCGCACCGGGGACAGGCACTCGCCGGGGGCGAAGATCACGATGGTCCGGTAGCCGGCCTGGTACACCTCCGAGATCATCTCGGTGATCTCGCCGGCGCAGCCGGTGATGCCGCAGCTGATCAGCGTGCGGTAGTTCCCTGCTTCGTCAAGGAACGCGACCTCGGTGTCCTTCGCGCTGGACTCGAGCACGCGCTTTTCCAGCTTGCCCTGCTTGACGAACTTGTCGGCGGCCTTCTGGAAGCGGTACTTGAGCCACGTCTCCGGGAACGCCAGCGGATGCTTGCGGCTGGGCAGCACGCTGCCCGCGTCCAGACCCGCCTCGCGCAGGACCTGCGCGTAGCCGTCCGGCAGGCCGGTGAAGCCCTCGAAGAACTCGGCCCGGAGCTGGCTGGCGGGGCGGCCGCCGGTGGGGACGTACTGCCAGTCGTTGATCAGCAGTAGCAGCTTGGCGTCGTTGACGAGCTCCGCGTACGACGTGATCAGGTCGACCGACAGCTGCCAGGTGTACTTCGGGAAGATCCCGACCCGGCCCGCGATCCGGTCGCGCATCGTGGCGGAGGACTGCTCCTCCATGACGCCGGGGACGAGCTTGCCGGTGCCCTCCTCCTCGAACAGCATGAAATGGCCGCCCATGACGACGAGCTCGTCCAGGGCGGCCGACGCGAGCTCGCGATCGATGGCGGCGCGGAGCTCCTGCTCCGAACCGACGAGCTGCTGCGACTTGGTTATGGTCTCGGCGAACACTTCACTCATGATCGGACTCCGGGTCGTCGTGGATCGTTGCGTTGGGTGGGTGCTGGGGGGAAACCGGCCAGGGCGGCGATGTCGCTGGTCCGCAGGCCGTCCGGGGTCGTGTCGTAGGTGAGGATCGCGGTCTCCATGGCGCGCAGGAAGCGCTCGATCGAGTCCGCGTCCATGACCGAGGACGCGGCGCTCAGCGCGATCACGACGGCGTCCTTCCACTCGTCGATCCGGACGTAGGTGTCGGCGCCGTGATCCTCCGACGGCGCCTGCCAGGTGACCCGGCTGCGCCGCGCGCGGGACTCGCGGCTGGTCTGCTTGATGAAGTTGAACTCCGACGCCAGCCGTGCGCCCTTGCTGGCCAGCAGTTCGACGACCTTGTCGTACGGGACGTAGGAGTGCGCCCGCGCCTGCTCGAACCGGTCGGCGACCCGGGCCAGCAACTCGGCGAAGGGTGGGTCGTCCGCTACGTCGACGCGCATGAGCAGCGGGGAGAACATGCAGGTCAGGACCGTCGCGTACGGGCCGTCTTCGCGGTTGCCCGTGAACGTCAGGTGGTCGAATGACGGGCCGCCGGTGTAGGCGGCCATCAGCGCCGTGTAGGCCGCCAGGTGGACCTGCGACGGCCACACCGTGTGGCGGGCCGCGATCCGGCGCGAGGCGGCCAGCAGGGCCGGGGAGACCAAAGTCGCCCGCCGGGTCTCCGGGTGCTCATCGGGCCTTCGGCGGTCGGCGAACGCGTCCGCGCGCATGGACTCGATCTCCTTCTCCCAGTACGCCAGCGATGGGCCCGGGTCCAGGGTCGCTTCGTACCTGACGAGATCGGACGGGCGGTGCCGGACCGGTTCGATCGCGGCGGGGCGGCGGGCCACCACGGCCGCGCAATTCAGCCTCAGCTCGCGCTTGAGCTCCCGGACCGTCCACTGGTCAACCGCGAGGTGGTTCAGCACCAGCACGATTCGCCGGGGCTCGCCCGCGGTGGTGCTGATGGCGGTCCGGATCGGCAGGTCCGCGGCGATGTCGAACTCGGTGTGGCCGAGCTGGTCCACGATCTCGGCCGGCATGGGGGTGCCGTCCTGCTCGGTGGACATGACGATCAGGGGACACGGGACCGGGGGGCGCACCACCCGGTACGGATCGCCGTCTTCGACGTGGTAGGTGGTGCGCAGCGTCTCGTGCCGGCGGACCAGCTGGTTGAGGATCGCCCGGCAGTTCTGGATCGTCAGGCCGGCTGGAATCTCTAGATTCAGAATGATATGTGTATCGTGGCGAGCGTGTGGCGGCAGTTCGTGATAGCGGAGCCAGATATAACGCTGGCCCCAGCCGAGATTCTCGTTCTTCGCACCGGACACCCCGGCCTCCCACGGTTGAACAGTCCAGCCCACTCAGGCTAAATGAGAATAAGGTCGCTGTACCGGCCGGGCGCTGGCATATTGTCTTCGGCCAAAAGCTGCCAGAGCTTCGGCTTGACACCTGTCGCGGAATTCAACGAACCTGAACGAGGTAATTCAGCGTAGGTATTGTGAGGAGACCCCTGATGGAAATGCCTCACGAGTTCCAGGCCATTCTTCGCCGGCATCTTCCGTATGCCGAGCCGGGTGAGCTGAGCCCCGGGGACGAGCTCACCGCGCTCGGGCTGGATTCGATGGGGGTCGTGCAGTTGCTGGTCGACCTGGAGGATGGGTACGACCTCGAACTGCCTGACGACATCCTCGACGAGGAGACGTTCGCGACGGTGGGGTCGCTGTGGGCGGCGCTGGCGGTGCTGCTGGAGTCGGCGCGGGTCGGGCTCTGAGCCATGTTGACGCGCTTCGAGGATCTGTTGCGGTTCGGGGCCGCTGAGGACGCGGCTGTCACGTACAAGGACGCGACTCTTACCTATGGTGAGCTGCGGGATCGGGTGGCGCGGGCGGCTGAGGGGTTGCGCGGGCTGGAGCCGGGCGCTCGGGTCGCGATTTATGCGGAAAAGCGGCTCGAAACGGTCGTGGCGATGTTCGCGGTGGCGGCGGCTGGTGGGGTTTTTGTCCCGATAAATCCGCTTTTTAAGGCTCGGCAGGTTGAGTATGTGGTCGAGGACTGTGGCGCCGCGCTGCTGATCACTACTCCTGAGCGGGCTCGCACGCTGACCGGTTCGGTGCGCACGCTGCTGATCGGAGAAACAGGGCTGGTCGGAGACGCGGGGCTGGGAGAGGCAGGGCTGGTCGGAGGCACGGGGCTGGTCGGAGGCACGGGGCTGGTCGGAGGCTTGGGCACGAATCGCCCTGGCCGGGTCGGGGCGACCGCCGCGCGAGATCAGGCCGCCTCCACTACCCATACCGATCGGGATATTTCGGATATCGCGGCCATCCTCTACACGTCCGGTAGCACCGGCCCGCCGAAGGGTGTCGTGCTGAGTCACGGCAACCTGCTCGCGGGGGCGGAGAGCGTCGCTGGCTACCTCGGTCACATGTCCGACGATGTGGTGCTCGCGGCGCTGCCGTTGAGTTTCGACGCGGGCTTGAGCCAGCTCACCACTTCCTTCCTGGTCGGAGCGCAGGTGATCCTGGTCAACTACCTGCTGCCCCGCGACGTCGTCCGGCTCTGCGCCAAGCACGGGGTGACAGCCCTGACCTGCGTGCCGCCGCTGTGGGCGCAGCTCGCGACGCAGCGCTGGCCGGCCGAGGCGACCCGGAGCCTGCGGTATTTCGCGAACACCGGCGGGCGGCTGCCCAAGACCACGCTGGCCTGGCTGCGCGAGACGTTCCCGCAGGCCACACCCTTTCTGATGTACGGCCTGACCGAGGCGTTCCGATCCACGTACCTGGACCCCGCGGAGATCGACCGCCGGCCCGGGTCGATCGGCAAGGCGATCCCGAACGCGGAGGTCCTCGTCGTGCGGGCGGATGGTTCGCCGTGCGACCCGGGCGAGGAAGGGGAGATCGTGCATCGGGGGGCGCTGGTGTCGCTCGGCTACTGGAACGACCCGGTTCGTACTGCGGAGAGGTTCCGGCCGTTTCCTCCTGGCGCCGATGAGATCGCCGTGTGGTCGGGCGACGTGGCGTACCGGGACGAAGAGGGGTTCATCTACTTCGTCGGGCGTACCGATGACATGATCAAAACTTCCGGGTACCGGCTGAGCCCGACCGAGGTGGAGGAGGCGGCGTACGCGACCGGCCTGGTCACCGAGGCCGTCGCCGTCGGCGTGCCGGACGAGGTGCTGGGGGAACACGTGGTGCTCACCGTCGCAACCGCTGCTCCGGATGAGCTGCGCGCGGCGCTGGAACGCGATCTGCCCCGGTATATGGTGCCGCGCAGGATCGTGGTCGCCACCGCGCTGCCCCGGTCCGGAAACGGCAAGTTCGACCGCGCCGAGATCCGCCGGAGGTCGACCTGATGACCTGGGAAGGCCGCCGCGACGGGCACCTGACCGTGGGGGGAATCCCGGTCGAGCGGCTCGCCGCCCGGGTCGGGAGCACGCCGTTCTTCGCCTATGACCGCGACCTCGTCACCCGCAGGGTCGCCGCCGTCCGCGCCGCCCTGCCGGACGGAGTCCAGCTGAGTTACGCGGTCAAGGCGAACCCGATGCCCGCGCTGTTGCAGCATGTGAGCGGGCTGGTCGACGGCTTCGACGTCGCCTCGGCGGGGGAGCTGCGGCATGCGCTGGACACGTCGACGCCCGCCGAGCGGATCAGTTTCGCCGGGCCGGGCAAGACCGTCGAAGAGCTGTCCCAGGCGATCGCGGCCGGCGTGACCGTGGAGCTGGAATCGGAGACCGAACTGGCCAGGGTGCGCGCGATCAGCGCCGCCACCGGAATTCGGGCGCGAGTCGCGTTCCGGGTAAATCCTGATTTCACCGTACGAGGCTCGGGGATGCGCCTGGGCGGCGGGCCGCAGCAGTTCGGAATCGACGCGGAACGTGTGCCCGAGGTTCTCGCCGGGCTGGGCGATGACGTTGATTTCCAGGGGTTTCACGTGTTCGCGGGCTCGCAGAATCTGCGCGCCGACAGCATCTGCGAGGCGCAGGACCGCACCGTGGACCTGATCCTCGAGCTCGCCGCCGTGTCGCCGCCCGTTCGGTACCTCAATCTCGGCGGCGGGTTCGGCATCCCGTACTCGCGCCGCGACCATCCCCTCGACCTGGACCCGATCGGCGACAATCTGGCGCGGCTCATGCGCGAGCGCATCACGCCTCACCTGCCGGAGGCCCGCGTCGTCATCGAACTCGGGCGCTATCTCGTCGGCGAGGCCGGCGTGTACATCACGCGGGTCGTGGACCGGAAGGAATCCCGGGGGACGACGTTCGTGGTCGTGGACGGCGGGCTGCATCACCAGCTGGCGGCGTCCGGGAACTTCGGGCAGGTGATCCGGCGCAACTATCCGATGGCCGTGGCCAACCGTCTGGGCGAACCCCTGGACGCGCCGGTCAACGTGGTCGGCTGCCTGTGCACGCCGCTCGACCTGCTCGGCGACCGGGTGGAACTCCCGAGAATCGAGATCGGCGATCTGATCGTCCTGTTCCAGGCCGGCGCGTACGGCCTGACGGCGAGCCCGACGGCGTTCCTCAGCCATCCGGCGCCCGTCGAAGTGCTCGTGTGATCATTCCGGCAGCGGAACTATTAATCAGAAACCCGTCCCATAGACGGCCGCGTAGCCGCCGACCAGGCGATTCACCGCAGCGGCTGTCCAGATCACGACTTTCTGATTAAACCGGGGGGAACAGGGACGGTGCCAGGGTTTCGTGGTCGGTGTTCCACAGGTCCTTGAGGCTGGTCTCCGGGTCGGTCGCGGCGACCTGGACGCCGAGCGCGATCACGCGCAGCATGTCCGCCATGCCCTCGGCCGGGACGATCGTCGGGTCGGCGAGCATCAGGATGCTGGTCCGGCCGTTGAACACCGACACCCTGACCCGGAACGGCTGGCCGTACTGCTGGGCCAGGGGCGTCCACAGCAGCTCGGCCGGGGTCTTGGCGACGGGGTCGGACGGCTGGCGGTCGAGCTGCACGTAGTTGAACCAGCAGCGGAACAGCTGGTTCACCCAGCAGTCGTGGGTCAGCTCCTCGCCGCGCTGCGCGGCGGCCTCGGCCGCGAGTGCGGCGATGCGGTCGAAGTCATAGGACGAGTAGCGGTACGCCCTGGTCCCCGCCCAGTGCAGGCGCTTGACATGCTCGCCCAGCGACGACCCCGGGTCGACGGCCGCGACGACCGGGATGAGCTGGTTCATCGTGCCGATCACGTGGTGGTACTCCGGCGCGAACCGGTTGGAGGCCATCAGGCTCATCGTCACCGTGTCGGTGTTGGTGTGCTTGGCCAGACCGGCCGCGACCAGCGCCATCACCACCGCGGGCGGGGTGACGCCGAGCCTTCTGGCGGCCAGCGCGGCCAGCCCGCCGAGGCGGTGCGAGTGCAGGATCGCCTCGACGCGGTTGCGCTTCACCCGGGCCGGCAGGGTCGGCAGCGGGTCGGCCAGGACGTCGCCGAGGGTGCGCCGCCAGTACCGCTCGGACGCCTCCTTCCGGTCCCGCCACAGGTCGGTCCGCTGCTCGCGGGCCAGCTCGCTCTGCGTCGGCCCGAGTTCGGCGACCGCCTCCGGGTCGGCGACCAGGGCGTGGAACTGGTCGGTCAGGTGGTTGATCGACCACACGTCCAGGATCAGGTGCGAGAAGGACAGCGCCAGGAACACCGGCGACCCGTCGGTGGTGACCAGCTGCCCGCGCCAGCACAGGCCGCCCTCCATCGGGATCGGCACCGCGCAGAGCGCGTCCTTGGTGTCCTCCGGGTCCTGCCGGTCGGGGACCACCCGGTCCACCCGCTCGATCGGCGGCTCCGCCGATTCGTGCACGCGCTGCACCGGCTGCCCGGCCACGACGTGGTAGGTGGTGCGCAGCGCCTCGTGCCGGTCCATCAGTACGCGCAGCGCGTTCTCGACCCGGGCCAGCGGGAGCCCTCGCAGGTCCCAGACGGTGGGAAGGTTCGCGTCCTGCAGCCAATCCTCCGGATACCGTGCGATCTCGCGCCAGCTGAAAAGCTGTCCGTGGCTCAGGGGGGCGTCGGCGGGCATCGATTCTCCTAGCGAGTAGTTGCCGCCGGGTTCTGGCGCGGCTCCCGCCGCCCCAGCCACATCACGGCGATGGCGACGGTGACCGCCGTCTCGAACATGGTCCCGAGCGTGACCAGGCTCGCCACATCGGGATGGATCAGCGGCAATTCCCGCAGATCCTGCATCAGGCTGAACGCGATCAGGCCGGCATAGGTCCCGGCGACGGTCCACGTGAGCCGCACCCTGACCTGCGAAGACCACACCCAGTCGGTACGGCGGGCCAGCGGCCGGAGCACCGCCGCGCACAGCACGACCACCGGCAACGCCTGCATCACCAGAAATAGCGTGAAATTTCCACCGATAGCGAGCGCGCCCGCGCCCCCGACCAGGGTGACCAAAGAACCCCACCGAATCGCCGACACCGGCTCCGGCTCGGCCCGCCGCATCACAACCAGCAGCACGACGACCACCAGCTCGACCACCCAGGCGGCCACCGCGACCGGATCGATCCCGCGGACCAGGACCAGCACGCTCTCCACCACCAGCCCCACCCCGGCCAGGCCAGCCCAGATCAGCGCGGACCGGATAGACGCGGACTCGATGGGCGCGGACTCGATGGGCGCGGACTCGATGGGCGCGGACCGGATGGGCGCGGACTCGATGGGCGCGGACTCGATGGGCGCGGACTCGATGGGCGCGGACCGGATGGGCGCGGACTCGATGGGCGCGGACTCGATAGACGCGGACCGGATGGGCGCGGACTCGATAGACGCGGACCCGATAGGTGCGGACTCGACGGGTGCGGACTCGACGGGTGCGGACCGGATGGACGCGGAGCCTGCGGTCTTGGCCGGATCGAAAATAGGGGTTGCCATTCTGGAGTCCGGCGCGTTCTGCTGGTCGCTCATCCCGGCCTCTGCTCCAAAGAGATGAATTTCGCGAATAGCGCGTATTCGATTTCGGCCAATAATAGCGTGTCGTACCAGCATCCGAGCTCGCCCCCTGCGATGTCAAGGCGCTACCACGGGGTGGCGATGACAACTAGCTACTGGCAACAAGGTGCCAGCACGCGATCGTGGCCCGGGGCCGGGAGCCGCCCTTAGGGTCGCAGTAACTTCCAGCGGTGACTATTTGAATAACCCTCATTTTCTTCTGATGGGTTTAGGAGAAACCGGCGCGGTAGGCCGGAGACACCCGAGGCTTGAGGTGGCGCATTCATGGTTGGTGAGTCGATTCAATCGGACGCCCGGCGGGATTCGCCGGTCGAACCGGTCGCTGTGGTGGGCCTGTCCTGCCGGCTCCCCCAGGCCGACACCCCCGAGCGCTTCTGGCGCCTGCTCGCTGGCGGCGAGGACGCGGTGACCGCGGTCCCCGCCGGCCGGTGGCCGGACGCCGACGCGCCCGGCTACGACCGGGGCGGCTTCGTCGACGGCGTGGATCGTTTCGACGCCGCCTTCTTCGGCATTTCCCCGAACGAGGCCGCCACCATGGACCCGCAGCAGCGGCTCGTGCTGGAACTCGCCTGGGAGGCGCTGGAAAGTGCCAGGCTCGCCCCCACCGCCCTGCGTGGCGCGGCGGCCGGCGTGTTCCTCGGCGCGATCTCCAACGACCACGCCGCCCTGCTCGGCGAACCCGGGCGGCACACCTACACCGGCGCCAACCGCGCCATGATCGCCAACCGCGTCTCGTACTTCCTGGGCCTGCGCGGCCCGAGCCTCACCCTGGACGCCGGGCAGTCGTCGTCGCTGGTCGCCGTGGAGCTGGCGTGCCAGAGCCTGCGCCGGGGCGAGACCGGCCTGGCGCTGGCCGGCGGCGTCAACCTGAACCTGCTCGCCCAGACGACCGCCGCCATCGGCAGCTTCGGCGCGCTCTCACCCGACGGGCGCTGTTTCACCTTCGACAGCCGCGCGAACGGCTACGTCCGCGGCGAGGGCGGCGCGCTCGTCGTGCTCAAGCCGCTCGCGGCGGCGCTCGCCGACGGGGACGCGGTGCACTGCGTGATCCTCGGCGGAGCCGTCAACAACGACGGCGGCGGCGAAGGCCTGACCGTGCCGAGCGTCCGCGCCCAACAGGAGGTCATCACACTGGCCCGCCGCTCCGCCGGCGTCGCCCCCGCCGAGGTCCAGTACGTCGAGCTGCACGGCACCGGCACCAAGGTAGGCGACCCGATCGAGGCCGCCGCCCTCGGCGCCGCCCACGCCGGATCCCGCCCGGCGGACGACCCACTGCTGGTCGGCTCTGTCAAGACGAACATCGGCCACCTCGAAGGCGCGGCAGGCATCGCGGGCCTGCTCAAGACCGTGCTCAGCCTCAAACACCGCGAACTCCCGCCCAGCCTCAACTTCGAAACCCCAAACCCGGACATCCCACTCACCGACCTGGCCCTCCAGGTCGTCCAGTCATCCCG
>NZ_BLAF01000023.1:18832-152829 GCF_009687885.1 Acrocarpospora pleiomorpha | reverse complement strand
CGGCCTCACCCAACCGCCCCAGCGCCCGCAGCACGAACGCCAGGTCGCCCCGGTCGGTCAGAGTGTCGGGGTGCTCCTCACCTGACCACTGTCTGTGGAAGGTCAGTGCAATACGCAAGGCGGGTTCGGCAAGGTGATAGCGGCCTTGACGGTCGGCGGTGGAAGCGATCTGGTCGGCGTCGTCGGGATGGTAGACGTGCGTGAGGGCGGTTTGGATCAGCGGCTCCGGGATGTGGGCCAGAGGGCCTTCGGCTTGCTGGGCGGCGTCTACGAGGTAGTCGAAGACCACGACATGACCTCCAGCCCTGTCGCCCTCTCCTCCGGTCTCGGGTGTGGGCGATAGCAGGGCGGTGGTGGCGCGTCGCGGCCGGGTCGCCCAGGCCCATGCCGCTTCCAGTGGTTCGGGCTGTAGCCGGTGGCCGCCTTTGGCGTCCAGGTAGGTGGTGTGGAGTTCTTCGATCAGGGCGCGGGGGGCGGGGCTGGTGTATCCGGCGCGGCGGCAGTCGATGGCGGCGGCGACCAGGGCGGCACCACGCGGGTTGAGCCCGACGTCCCAGGCGTTGTGGAAGTCGCGTTGGAGTTCGGGGCCGGAGGCCAGGTACTCGGCGATCCCGAATTCGTCGGCCCGCTGGAGCGCTGAGGCGATGCGGGCATCCCAGGTGCGCGCGCGTGCCCGTTCCAGTTCGCTGGGGCTGAACCGGCGCGGTAACCGGATGACCTGGGCCTGTTCCAGCGTCTCTTGGATCTCGCGTCCGCTGGAACGTGCCGTGTCGTCAATTTCGCTCGGGGGGCTGGTCAGGCGGGCTTGTTCGGCGCTGCGCAGGGTGGCCAGGATGACCCGATGACCTTTGCCCAGGGTCAGGCGGGCGATCTGCTCGCGGGTCAGGCCACCGGTGCCGAGATAGTGCTCCAGGTCCGAGAGCCACAGCACGGCCCGGGTGGCGCGGGCGGCATGGTCGATGGCGGCCGGGAGGGCGCTGCGGTCGTGCGGGGCGATCACCAGGTGATCGCGCAGGGTGGCCCGCATGGCTTCGAAGGCGGTCCGGGACTTGCCCGCAGTGGAGTCGCCTACCAGCAGAAGGAATCCTCCGGTGGCTAACTGTTCGCGGACTTGTTCATCGACGTCGCGGGGCACATACACCGGGGGCTTGACCTCGGCCTCGGTAGTGGGCGTGAGCACGATCGCCGGATGCACCCCCAGCCGGAGGGGGTCATCGATCTGCGTGACCGTAGGCAGCCGTCCGCTGGGCAGTACCAGGCAGCCGTCCTGAAGTTTGAGCGTGCTCTCATCGCGGCGGGCCGTCAGCCGCTTGTAGCGTTCTTGGGCCAGACCCGACAGCACGGCCACGATCGCCACCCCTACCGCAGCGCCACCGATCGCCCACGGGCTGGTCACCTTGAAAGCGGTGAGAGCGGCTGTGGCGGCACCTAGCCCGGCCAACGCCACCATGGTGATCAGTAGGCGATGCTCCTGCCACCGGCCCGTCCGCATGATGCCGCCCTTCGCCCGTGACCGGAGATTCGCACGCCGAACAGAAGACGGATAGCGGAACGGTGTCGTTGACACCCAACCGTCACGCCAGCGCCGAGCGCTGCCCACTGAAGGAGATCCTTCGGACGGCGAGGACGGCTCAACCCGCCGTCAGGTTTGCCTGTTGGTTCAAGGCGGGTGGCGGGGCAGGTCGGCGAATTCGTGGTAGCTCGGGCATGAACACGGCAGGCCCGCCGGCTGAGCCCGGCGGGCCTGCGACCCCTCTGGCGAGGGTCTGGGGCCCCCGATTGAGGGCGGTGAGAGGATCACCATCGGGGGCGGCCCGTCCGGACGATACGGGGGCTTCTCCGGACGGGCGTCTTGCGGAGCGGAGCGGGTGAACCGACAGCTCAAGCTTGTGGACGGCCCTCGCTTACCTTCATTCAATCCGTCTGGCCACGCAGGCAACCAGAACCACTTCCCCTCCAGATGAGGGGGCTAGTGGTCCATCCAGCGGCACGGAAAGTTCAGATTTAAGCCCCTGGCCGTTCAGCTGCTAATCCCCTTGTGGGTCACCCTCATGGCTAGGTTTCCAGGCACCCCCGGGCTCGGGGCATATTGCCGCAGGTAAGAGGAGTGTCCCGTGCGAGTGCTTGCCGTTGTTCCCGCCCGTGGAGGTTCGGTGGGAGTTCCGCTGAAGAACCTGGAGCGCGTGGGCGGGACGCCGCTGGTGTCCCGGGCGGTGGAGACGTGCGTGCGCGCGGAGCTGGTCGACACGGTCGTGGTGAGCACCGATCACGCGGGGATCGCGGACGCGGCCGAGCAGGCGGGGGCGCGGGTGGTGCCGCGACCGGCGGATCTGAGCGGCGGGACGGCGTCGAGCGAGTCGGCGGTGCTGCACGTGCTGGACGCGCTCGGCGAGGAGCCGGAGATCGTGATCCTGGTGCAGTGCACCAGCGCCTTCATCGACCCCAAGGACCTGGACGCGGCCATCGCGAAGGTGCTCGACGGCGAGGCCGACGTGGTCTTCTCGGGTATGGAGACCTACGAGTTCGTCTGGAGCATCGACGGCAGCGGGATCAATCATGACCCGGCGCACCGGCCGCGCCGCCAGGACCGCGAGCCGCACTACCGGGAGACCGGCGCGTTCTACGTGATGCGGACGGCGGGGCTGCGCGAGCGCGGGCACCGGTTCTTCGGCACCGTGGCCGTGCAGCCGGTCCCGGCCCGGCACGCCGTCGAGGTGGACACGCCCGAGGACCTGGAGATCGTACGGGCGCTGGCGCCGTTCGTGGACGAGCCGCAGCCGATCGACGTGGACGCGGTGATCACCGACTTCGACGGGGTGCACACCGACGACCGGGCCTACGTGGACTCCGAGGGCCGGGAGATGGTCGCGGTGAGCCGGTCGGACGGCATGGGCGTGGCGCTGCTCAAGCGGTCGGGGGTCAAGCTGCTGGTGCTGTCGACCGAGCAGAACCCGGTGGTGGCGGCCCGGGCGCGCAAGCTGGGCGTGCCGGTGCTGCAGGGGCTGAACACCAAGCAGACGGCGCTGCGGGACTGGCTGGCCATCGAGGGCCTCGACCCGGCGCGGGTGGCCTACGTCGGCAACGACCTGAACGACCTGGCCTGCATGCAGCTGGTCGGCTGGCCCGTCGCGGTTCCCGACGCGCATCCGCGGGTCCGGGCCGCCGCCCGGGTCGTACTCACCCGCACGGGTGGCGCGGGCGCGGTCCGCGAGCTCTGCGACCGGGTGCTGGCGGCCCGCCCGCCGCTGGCGGAGACGGAGCAGCCGCCGCTGAGCCCGCTGACCTTCCGCCCCCGGCCGGCCCAGGCCCCCAGCGTACGGATCGGCGACGCCCTGCTCGGCCCGGGCCACCCGGTGTACGTGATCGGCGAGATCGGCATCAACCACAACGGCGACGTGGACATCGCCCGCCGCCTGATCGACGTGGCCGTCGAGGCGGGCTGCCAGGCGGTCAAGTTCCAGAAGCGCACCCCGGAGATCTGCGTGCCCCCGGAGCAGCGCGGCCAGATGCGGCAGACGCCGTGGGGCGAGATGACGTACCTGGAGTACAAGATCCGCACCGAGTTCGGCCGCGACGAGTACACCCAGATCGCCAAGTACTGCGAGGAGCGCGGCATCGACTGGTTCGCCTCCCCGTGGGACGTGCCGTCGGTGCAGTTCCTGGAGGAGATGGACGTGGTCACCCACAAGGTGGCCTCGGCCTCGGTGACCGACCACGAGCTGCTGCGCGCGCTGGCCGCCACCGGCAAGCCGATCATCCTGTCCACCGGCATGTCCACGCTGGAGGAGATCGACAAGGCGGTGGAGATCCTCGGCACCGCCAAGCTCGTGATGATGCACGCCACCTCGACCTACCCGCTGCCGCCGGAGGAGGCCAACCTCCGCACGATCGTCACCCTCCAGGACCGGTACGGCGTGCCCGTCGGCTATTCCGGCCACGAGCGCGGCCTGCAGATCTCGCTCGCGGCGGTTACGCTGGGCGCGGTCACGGTGGAGCGCCACATCACCCTGGACCGGACGATGTGGGGTTCCGACCACGCGGCCTCGCTGGAGCCGAGCGGCCTCGAGCACCTGGTCCGGGACATCCGGATCATCGAGTCGGCGCTGGGCGACGGCGTCAAGCGGGTCTTCCCCGGCGAGGAGGCCCCCCGGGCCCGCCTGCGCCGCGTGACGGTCTGACCCGGACCGCCGAGCCCTCGGAGGAGGATCTTGATCACGCTGTCGGTCATCGTGCCGGTGCGGGACGGCGAGCCGTACATCGCGGACGCCCTGACCTCGCTGGCGCGCAACGCGCGCGCGGACTTCGAGGTGATCGTCGTCGACGACGGCTCCGCGGACGCGACCGGCGAGATCGTGGCCGAGTTCCGGGACGAGCTGCCCGCGCTGCACGTGATCAGGCACGCCGAGGCGGCCGGGCTGGCGAGCGCGCGGAACGCGGGGCTGAAGCTGGCGTCCGGGCGGTACGTGACGTTCCTGGACGGGGACGACTGGATCGGGCGCGGCTACCTGGTGGCGCTGGTAGCCGCGATCGACGGCCTCGGCTGCGATTTCGTCCGGGTCGACCACGTCCAGTCGGACGGCCGCAAGAGGGAGCCGCACCGCGCTCCGGAGGCCCGCCGTGACGTGGTCCTGGATCCGCGGGACGCGATCCTGCCGACGGCCGCGAAGACCATGGTCGACTATCCGTACGCGTGGGCGGGCATCTACCGCCGCGAGCTCGGCGACCTGCTCGCCTTCCCGGACGGCCTGCACACCGCCGAGGACCGGCCGTGGATCTGGCGGCTGCACCAGCGGGCCAAGTCGTTCGCGGTGGTCTCGCTGTCGGGCGTGTTCTACCGGCGCGGCCTGCCGCAGTCGCTGACCCGGATCGGCGACGAGCGCCAGCTGCACTTCTTCGACGCCTTCGACCTGGTCCTGGCCGAGGTCGAGGATCCGTTCCGGGCGAAGGCGGTCCGGACGTTCTGCGCGTTGCTCGCCAATCACCTGGAGATGAGCGACCGGCTCACTCCAGACACCGCGGCACGTTTCGCCGAGCGCGGCGCGGCGACCCTGGCGGGACTGCCCGCCGACCTGGTGGCCGACGCGCTCGGCAGCCTGGACCCTGACCGCCGCGCCCTGCTGAGGCCCACATGACGACGGTGTTCCACGCCTCCCGCCTGTTCGGCGCGATGACGCTCGCGGCCGCGATCGATTCCGGCGCGTTCGGCCCGTCCGGGCGGCGGGTGCTGATCGTGACCAACAACGCCGACATCCCCGAGATCTCGCTCGGCCTGGACGAGACGCCGGCCTTCGCCACGCTGCGGGACCGCTTCGACGAGGTGCACTCGTGGAACGAGATCATCGCGCCGCTGCACCCGTCGGAGTGGAAGGCCCGCACGATCGAGGTCCCGATGCTTGGCCGGCTGCTGCTGTCCCACCTCGGCGTCACGGACCTGCGGGAACTCGTGCTGGAGTCGGTGATCGTGCCGCCCGCGCGCAGCCTGCCCGGCCTGTTCAAGGACTGCCCGATCACGGTCTACTCCGACGGCCTGATGGCCCACAGCCCGACCCGCGACGTGCTGCCCGGCGAGATCTCCTCCCGGGTCACCCGCCTGATCCACCTCGGCCTGGTCCCCGGCGTCGCCCCGCTCCTGCTCAGCGAGTACGGCGTGCCCGCCGAGACCATCCCCGCCGAGTACTTCCCCAAGATCGAGACCCCGGCGGTCTACGGCGAGGCGATCATCCTCGGCCAGTACCTGTCGTCCCTGGGCATCCTCACCGAGGACGAGGAGAACCAGCTGCACGCCGGGATGCTGCGCGCCGTCGTCGCCCGCGGCCACCGCGAGGTGATCTTCCAGCCGCACCCGGCCGCCCGCCACCGCCAGGGCCGCGAACTACGCCGCCTCGCCGCCGACCTGGGCGCCCGCCTCACCTTCCCCACCGAAGGCACCCCCGCCGAGGCCCTCTTCGCCGCAGTACGCCCAAAGCTCGTGGTCAGCTGCTTCTCCACAGCACTGACCACGGCCAAACTCTTCTTCGGCCTGCCAGTGGCCACAATGGGCACCGAACTCCTACTGGAACGCCTCACCCCGTACGAAAACAGCAACCGCGTCCCGGTCACCATCGCCGACGCCACCTTCCCCCGCCTGGACCCCGACGGCTCCCTCACCGACCCACCCAAGATCGACCTCCCCGGCCTAATCAACGCAGTCGCCTACTGCATGCAACCCACCGCCCACCCCGAACTCCGCGAACCCACCCACTCCTACCTGGAATCCAACGGCCCCATCCGCTACTTCAAACGCCGCCGCCTGGAATCCCTCAACCTCCCCACCCAGCCCCGCTCCCGCCTCCGGTCCCTGATCCGCGGCCGCTAGAGGAACAGCGCGGAGTCCTCGGCTACGCCGTTCTCCCGGCCTATACTTAACACCAGTGTTAAGTTACGCTGGTGACTGGATGGGAAATCGTTCTCGTGGCGGAGGTCGGCGAGTGGTTCGAGAGATTGTGCGAGGAGGATTGGGAGAGCGCTGAGCTGGTGGAAGACGCGATCGATATGCTCGCCCGCGTCGGACCGACGCTAGGTCGGCCATACGCGGACCGGCTCAAAGGTTCGACGAACCATCACATGAAGGAGCTTCGCCCGGGGTCATCGGGGCGGAGCGAGATAAGGATAATCTTCACCTTCGACCCGATCCGTCGCGCGGTGCTCCTTGTCGCCGGCGACAAGGCGGGCGACTGGAGCGACTGGTACGAAGTCAACATTCCACTCGCCGAGAAACGACTCGCCCAGCACGTGGCGGAATTGCATACCAGGGAGTACGAATGAGCGCGGTCGGCTGGGACGAGGTCAAGCGTAAGGCGCACGAGCGGCGGAAGGCGGCCGGGTTGCCGGTGCGCTCGCAGGTGGAGAAAGACGCCGCGATGGAGCGGATGGCGGCTGAGATCCGTGCCTACCGGCTGGCGGAGATCCGCCGGGAACAGGATTTGACCCAGCGTGACGTGGCGGCGGCCATGGGGGTCTCCGGGCCTCGGGTGTCAGCCATCGAGCACGGCGAGCTGGATCGAGTCGAGGTGTCCACCCTGCGCGCCTACGTGGAAGCCCTTGGCGGGAAAATGCGTGTGATCGCAGACTTCGGCGACACCGAATACAAGATCGCCTGATCGGTATACGACAAGCCCTTGGTGGCGAATTACGACATGGCCGAATTAACTGAGACGCATACCTAAAGGGCATTAACGCGGCGATTCTTCTGCTTTATCGGCAAGCTTCCGGATGGCATTCGCGACGGAAGGACGAGTCTTGCGGAAGATCATCACGGCGGGAGTGGTTCTGGGGCTGGTGGCGGGTGGCCCGGCGGAGGCATCCGCCGGAGCGCCGCTTCGGATGGCCGGGGCCGCCTGGTTCGCCGGGGGCGGGGTGCCGATCTGCGGGAGTAGCACCGCGCGGACGTGCGCCGGTCAGCCGCACGTGGGGGGCGTGTCGTCCAACTGGTGGCAGTGTGTGGAGCTGGCGCAGCGGTTCTACCAGCGGCGTGGCTGGCACAAGGGTGTCTTCGCCGGGGTCGGCGTCGCCTCGCACATCTTCACCAAGGCGTCGGCGTTGCGGATGGCGCCCCAGCCCAATGGCGCGATCACCGACATCGTCCCCGGCGACATGATCGTCATGAACCGCACCGGCCAGGCCGGGCACGTCGTGATCGTCGAATCCATCGCCCCGAATCGGGACGGTACCCGCAGCGTGATGACCGTCGGTCAGAACTCGAAGGTCGTCCGGAATCCGATGCGCTGGCACGGTGGCGTCCTCGACAGCTTCTGGGCCTCTTATAGCGTCGCGGGCGTGGTCCGGTCTCCCGCGAACATCGGCATCCTGTCGTACGGCGGCGGTGCCCCCACCTATGAGGAGCTCGTCAACGGCGGTGGCATCCACCCCATCGGAACCGCCCTCCTCTCGGTGACCTCAACCGGCCAGGCCTTCGGCGGCCCGCTCCCCCACCGCCCGCCAACATCCTTGAGCGGCCGCATCGTCGACGCCGCCGCGACCCGGACGGGCAACGGCTACTGGCTGGCGAGCTCGACCGGCCAGATCTTCCCGTACGGCGACGCGAAGCCGTACCCCACGATCAAAGCCGACGTCACGGCGATCACGACCACAGACGAAGGGCTGCTGCTGGCCGACGCCACGGGACGTGTCTTCGCCCCGGGGAAGAAGCCGACCCGCAGCCCAGAAGGCTATTCAGGCCGATTCGTCGACATAGAGGCGACCAAGGACGGCTACTGGCTGCTGACCTCCGCGGGCCAGATCCACGGCACCGCCCCCTGGCACGGCAACGCCACCACCTTCGACGCCGCGATCGTCGCCATGTCCGCGACACCCACCGGCAAGGGCTACGTGCTCCTCGACAAGACCGGCCACGTCTACGCCTTCGGCGACGCGAAACACCTGGGCGACCTGCCTACCGGGTCACCAGAAGCGGCGGATATCACTCATTCCGCCAGCGGCTACACGATCATCACGAAGACCGGGACCACCCATTCGTTCGGCGATGCCCCCGCCACGACCATCACCAAGGGCTTCACCGGCTACTTCTGAAGCGGCATCCGCGGCGAATCAGCGTTGACGTCCCAGAGCCGGATCGTGCCGTCCTCGCTCACGGTGAACACCGTCCGGCCATCCCGGCTGAACCACACAAGGGAAACATAGTCCGTATGGCCGGTCAGGTACTGGACCGCCTGCCGGGTGGCCACGTCGAACAACCAGACGCCGGCCGGATCGCGTTCCATGCTCCCCGCGGCGGTGGCGGCGATCCGGCCGTCAGGACTGAAGGCCAGAGTTCCGGACAGGGTCTGAGCGCTCGGTCTGATGACAAGCTGGCCGTGATGCCGGCCATTGGCCATATCCCACAACCGGGCGCCACCGCTGCCGGAGTAATTCTCGTTGAGCGTGGCCAGCGTCCGGCCGTCCGGACTGAACACCAGCTCCGTGATGTCGAAGACGGCTTTGCCGTTGACGGTGAGCGGATATCGATTCCGGCCGGTGGCGACATCCCACAGCCAGTCACTTTCGTTGCCGATGCTGACCAGGACGCGACTGTCCTGGCTGAACTTCAGCAAGTCGACGTTGTAAGGCGACTCGCCTTCGACAACGAGTTGGTAGCGCGGCGAGCCTGTGGTGGTGTCCCACAACCACGCGGGGGAGTCGCCGGAGTCCAGACTGGCGATCGTGGCCAGCGTACGGCTGTCCGGGCTGAAGGTCAGCGAGACGACTCCGAACAGCGGATCGCCTTCGATGGTGAGCCGTTGCCGGGGCCGGCCGGTCGCCGTGTCCCAGAGCCAGACGCTGCCGCTTTTCGCGCTGACCGCGGCGAGCGTCCGCCCGTCCGGACTGAATCGGGCGAGCGTGACGGGACTGGCGGGGGTGGAAACGGGCCATGCTCGCGGTTGACCGGAGGCGACATCCCAGAAAGAGACCATGCGCTGGTAATCGGTGGAGGGTAGCTCGCTGGTGATGGCAATCGTGCCGCTGTCGGGGCTGAACACCATCGATGTGCCATGGGGAATGACCTGTCCTGGAAAAGTAAGCCGATGACGCAGCCGCCCGGTGCCGGTGTCCCACAGCGACAAACTGTCCCGGTCCTGCATGGCCCGATCGGGGGAATCGAAGTCCTCGATGATGGCGAGCGTGCCGCCATCCGGACTGAAGGTCATGAGGCGGACGGAATGGGCGTGGATGGTGGTCTCGTGTCGCGGCCGCCCGCTGGGATCGTCCATCCGCCACAGAAGCGTGGTTCCGCTGTTGGCCTCCGTGGTGGCCAGTATCGAGCCGTCCGGGCTGATCACCGTGTCCTGCCCCGCTACCAGGGTGGCCCGGGACAGGTCTTCGGGTAAGGCGCCGACGACGACATTCCAGACGACCAGCACGGTCGCGGCGGCCGCCGCCAGCAGAATACGCGGCCGCCATCGAGCCGCCCGCGCCGAGCTTGCCGAGACGGCGGCGTGCGGCTGAGTGGCGAGCCATTCCTGCACGCGAATATGCCGGAACTGGTACATGCCGCCCGACTGGCGTAGCAATTCCTGCTCCCTGGTGAAGGCCAGGAAGCTCAGCAGGCGCCACGGCAACCGGCCCTGGACCGCGAGTATCAGCCGGGCGATGACGAAGCGCGGCCAGGCCCGGGTCAGCAGCACCAGCAGGCCGAACCCGAGACCGATCAGCACGCTCGCGCTGCCGGACACCGTTGCGATGATCATCAAGGCGGTCCGGTTGGCGCGGCTGAAGTCCAGTGGCTGGGGTTCGCCCGACCATCCGGTGCCCACCGCCTGGCTGATACCGGCGATCATCATGCCAAGCCTGAGCGCGGGGATCAGCGCCAGCCCGAGAATCGTGCCCGCCGCCACCGCTCCGACGAGCGCGGAACGGCGATCCTGCTGGAGGAACCCGAGCGGGCTGGCCTGGACCGACCGCGCGGGCGGCGCGTCCAGCCAGCTGTGGGCGGCCATCGCGACGCCGACGAGACCCACCAGCGCCCCGCCCATCAGGAACTCGGTCCAGAAATCACCGGCGATCGGCGTGAACCCGAAGGAGAACAGCACGTAGAAGATGGCGAGCGTCACCATCACCGGTACGAACAGGATCGTGGCCAGCGCCACTCCGGTCCGGAATCCCCGGCGCAACCGCCCCAGCGACCCGGCCGCCGCGAAGGACAACCGCCCGGGCGCGCGGCCGGAGCCGACGAACCAGGCCACGATTGCCAGCAGCGCGAAGGTGACGCTCACGACCAGGCCGACGGTCATCCCGCTGGCCGCCACGCTGTCGAACCCCTGCACCAGGACCAGGCCCACCATCGTGAGCAGGAAGAACAGGCCCCAGCTCAGGCCGATGCCGGGCGCGACCCACGGTGACAGCAGGCGCTGGCTGAGCTGCCACCAGGCCAGGTCGCGTTCGCGATGCTGATGCAGATAGCGGGCCAGGAAGATCAGCCAGTTCCTGGCTTTGTCCGCGTTCCACGCGGGCTTGCCGGACGGCCGGCCCGAGGCCGCGGGTTCCGGCCGGTAGGCGGCCTCGATCATCCGCTCGACCAGCCGGTCCTCGACCGCGTGCCGGGAGTCGAGCCGGGAGTCGTCCAGCAGTTCGGCCGGATCTCCGCCGAGCCGCTGGTAGACGCGCCGTGCCATCGAGACCATCAGCGGCGTGGACAGCGCGGTGGCGACCGGGCTGTCCGGATCGGAGCGCAGCCGGGCGAACACCGGCGTCCAGTCGGTCTCCGGCGACCAGTCCACCTCGGCCAGGTAGGCGATGACGTCGTCGACCGGAACCGGGGCGACCTCGACCACCGGCGCGCGGCGCAACACGGGCACGCCGCCCTCGATGACATCCTCGTACTCGGCGGACCTGCAGGTGACCACCACGGGCTGATCGCGCCCGATCGCCCGGTTGATGGCCCGGACCGCCGTGCGCCGGGACGACTCGGGGATCTCGTCCAGCCCGTCGACGACCGGCAGTAATAAACGGCGGTCGTTCAGCAGCCGGGGAATCTCGCGCTGGCCGTTGTAATAAGAAGTGGCCAGCGCCTGAACGATCCACTCGTCCATGGATTCGCTGATCGGATCCCAGGAGGAGGCGGGCAGCAGGACGGGCACCCGCGTGCCCGCCGCACGGCTTTCCAGCAGCCCGAGAGTGAGCAGTATCGCCAGCACACTTTTTCCCGCGCCGGGTTCTCCCAATATGACGAGACGCTCACTTCGGACCCGCTGATATTCGGTGGCGAGTTGGCGCATGGCCTGTTCGAATCCGGCCTCCAACCGGCCGTCCAGGCGCAACCTCACAACGCGTCCGGTTTCGGGGAGCCCGGTAAGGACATCGGCGTCGTCGCTGACGTCACGTTCGGTCGCCGACCAGGTCAGAGGCAGCACGCCGGTCTCGCGAAGCCCGCGGGCCCTGGCCTCGTCCAGCCATTGTCCCTGAATGCTTTCGGCCAGGTCGTCAGCCAATTCCTGGGCGATGAAAGCCGCACGCGGACGGTCGCGCAGGTAGTCGGCGATCGACACGCCGAGCGCCGCCACGCCCACGAACAGGCTGATCACACTGGCGCGGGAATCGTTTCCGGGCAGGTCGGAACTCAGCATCCATCCCGCCAACACGACAAAAGCAATTCCCAACGCCAAAATTATCGCATTACGGATGTTTCGCCGTCTCCTGCCGGGCACAGAACGGATCATAAACGATGGCTGTGCCATAACGAGGCAGGGCCACCATAACCCTCTGAATACGACTTAAGTAGCGACCTCTTTTGGCCGGCCCGTAATTCGAGTTCCGATTGGCGAATCGGCGACCTCTGTCACGCCGGTGGTGGGCCGATGATCTGGTAGCCATGCCGGGTGGCCACCTCGGTCAGCAGGGTGGCGTCGGGTGGGCCGGAGCCGGCGATGTCGGTGGCGAAGTGTTCGAAACCGGCCGGCCAGGTCAGCTGGAGTAGGCGCAGGGGGTGGTCGCCCCGGTTGGCGAAGGCGTGGGGCAGGTGGCGGGGCAGCAGGACGAAGGCGCCGGCTTCGGCCTGCCAGGCCTGGTCGCCGCAGTGGACGTGGATCGTTCCGGCCAGCACGTAGAACGCCTCGTCGTCGTGCTGGTGCACGTGGTGGGGGGTGGCGAAGCCAGGAGGGCACTCCTGCTCGATGAGGGTCAGGGCGTCGCCGGTCTGCGCGTGGCCCGCCTTGATGGTCATGGTGGTGCCGAGGAAGTCGAGGGTGGTGCCGGCGCCGGCGGGCAGGTAGAGCGCGCTCATGATCGCTCCTCGTGGGTGTAGAGCCGGATCTCGATGCCGTCGGGGTCGAGGATGCCGCCGATCAGCCAGCCCACGCTGCCTTCGGTGAGTTCGGTGTGCTCCACGCCGAGCACGTCCAGACGGTCCGACCAGCCGCGTAACTCCCGCACGGTCGGCACGCCGAGCGCGAGCGGATCCAACCCGGCCAGCCCGGCCGCCCGCGGCGGGTCCTCGCGCAGCGCGAGCATGAGGGTGTGGCCGGCATCGCGCAGCGCGACGCCGCGCAGGACGCCGTCCTCGACGAACTCGATCGCCACCTCGAGACCGAACACGCGCCGGTACCACTCCAGGCTCTTGTGCACGCTCGAGACGGGCAACTTGACGTGGTGGAAGCCACCTAAGACGGTCATGATCACCTCGTTTGTAGTATCACTCTAAAGCAATACTCTAAAGTGGTACTCTAAATCGGTGCCAGACGTCAAGAGCTCCAAAGGGCGCTCCGCGCAGACCAGAAGCCGGATCGTGAGCGCCGCGCACGAGCTGTTCGTCGTGCGGGGTTATGCCGGGACGACCTTCCAGCAGGTCGCCGACGCGGCCGAGGTGTCGGTGCAGACGGTGTATTTCCACTACGGAAACAAGAGCCAGCTGCTCAAGCACGTGGTCGACGTCGCCTCCGTGGGCGACGACGCGCCCGTGCCGCTGCTGCGACGGCCGTGGTTCGCCGCGCTGCAGGAGGCGCCGGATCCGGCGGCGGTCGTGCGGAGGTGGGTCCACCTCAGCGGCGTCATCCTCGACCGGGTCGCCCCCGTCCTCGCGGTGGTCCGCGACGCCGCCGCCGGCGATCCCGACATGGCCGCCCAATGGGCCGCCAACAGCGAGCAACGGCACACCGCGCACGGCGAGTTCGTCGCCATCCTGGCCCGCCGGCACGCCCTGCGGCCCGGCCTGACCAGGCGCCGGGCCACCGGCGTCACCGTCGGCCTGCTGTCGCCGGACCTGTTCCTCGTCATGACCCGCGAATGCGCATGGACCACGGCACAGTGGGAAAAATGGGCCACCGACCACCTTTCCCACGGCCTGCTGCTAGGCGCGCGGCAGTAACGGCGGACACCCGGCCACCCTCGACGAACTTCAGAAGGGCTTCAGGTAGCGGCGGATTCGGCGTTTGGTGCGGTAGCCGTACCTGAGGACGCGGGGCGGGATTTCGATGCGGAGGCGGGCGCGGCGGCGGGCGGAGGCGTGGGCGGGGCCGTCGAGGAGGGAGCGTGCCGGGGTGAGGGAGCCCTCGCGGGCGGCGATGACGAGGGCGGACAGGCGGGAGATCCAGTCGCTGGTGGCGGCGTCGTGGAAGTAGTTGGCCTGGCACCAGTCGGGGGCGGGGGTGCGGAAGTCGGCTTTGGCCAGGTCGTCGAGGGTGCCGAGGGTGCCGCTGCCCTCGAAGACGAGGTTGATCATTTCGGCGCTGACGCCGAAGTCGGACAGGATCAGCAGCGGGACGTCCTGGGCGATGGCCTCCAGGGCGGCGGTCGAGCTGACCGTCACGAACCCGCCCGCGCGGGCCAGGTGCTCGTGCATGGGACCGGCCTCGAAGCGGACCGCCCCGGCCCGGACCCGGCCGTCGGCGGCCATCGTGGTCCAGAGGCGCTCGTAGTGGTGGCGCTCGTTGTGGGTCTGGCGCTCGTCGTCGCGGGCCCGGAGCTTGACCACGATGTCCAGCTCGGGCCGGGCGTCGGCGAGCGACTGCAGCGCGAGCAGGATGTTCTCGCGATCCTCTCGCTTGGCCGGGACCTTGGCCTGGGTCGCGAAGATCACCCGATCGCCGCTTCCCCGGCTCCCCAGATCCAGGTACGGCAGGCGCGCCAGCGCGATCTCCCCGCCCCCGCCGAGCTCCCCCGCCAACTGGGTGAACTCCCCCACCTCACGGCCGCTGTGCAGGATGAACAGGTCGCAGCCGCTGCGGAACAGCCAGGCCTTCTCGGTCGCGGGCACCGAGATCCCGGGCAGCCCGGTCGCGAACACCGGCCGCGGCTTCAGCCCGGCCAGCACCTCGGCGGCCAGCGCGTCCACCACCGGTCCCGTGCAGGCCAGCAGCACCACGTCGGGACGGAACCGCTCGGCCGCCTTGCGCAGGCCGCGGGCGCCGAGCACCTGCGTCGGCCCCTCCTCGTCCGGCGACTGGACCGGCGACCGGGCCGCGTCGAATCGGGTGCCGCTCACAGCCGCCGCGATCTGCCCGGGCGACGGGGTGATCGGGGTGCGGACGACCGCGAGCTCCGTGGTCCAGCCCTGGGGCGCGGCGTCGAGCAGGCCCGCCGCCCATTTCAGGTACGAGTCGGAGTCGGCGACGGCGAGCACGCGCAGGGGAACCGGGACGAGCAGGCGGTCAGGGGTGGCGCGGGTCAAGGAGCAACCCTTTCATGGGCGAAGAGTTGGAGATGGGAACGGAGGGACGGACCGGCGGAGGCCGTCCACCAATCGTCGGGGACCTCGACGGTCTCGATCGAGACGCCGCGGGCCCGCAGCAGGATGCGCAGCGAGGTGACGGCCGTGGACGGCAGGCTGAGCACCCGCTGGCCGGGGCGCAGGCCGCGCAGCGTCATCTCGGCGGGCACGCCGGTCTCGTACACGGTGACGCCGGAGATGCGCCGGACCCGTTCCAGGTCGCGGGGGTCCTCGCGGCGGTGCGGGTAGTACGCGACCGGTTCGTCGATGGCGGCCAGCCACTTCACGTACGCGTCCCGGTGGATCAGGCCGTTGCGCACCAGCGAGGTGCCGAGCACGACGGTCCGCTCGTCGGGGGGAACGTCGCCGGGCTGGGAGCGCAGCCAGGTGAAGTCATGCCGCACCAGTTCGGCGCCGCGGGCCTGGACGGCCTCGGCCAGCTCGTCCGGAACCGGGAGCGCGGTGAAGACCGAGAGCCTGCCGCCGCGCAGGCGCAGCCCGGCGGCGGCGCCGAGGATCGAGCGGGCCAGGCCGGATTTGACCCGGGCGCGCAGCAGCGGGCGGCGGGCGACCAGCAGTTCGAGCAGCCGGATCGTGGCCAGCCCGTCGTCGACCAGGACGACCCGGCGAGGGGCCGAGGTGAGCAGGTTGAGCTGCACGCGGCCGGAGAAGGCGTCACCGAACACCCAGGTCTTGCCGGGTTTGGGCATGCGCGCGGCGGGGTCGGCCAGCTCCAGTCCCGGCGGGAGGTCGAGACGGGTCATCTCGGCGCGGGTGCGGCGCAACGCGGGCAGCCCTGACCGCGGCACGACCGTGGTGGCCGGGCCGAGCAGACCGGCATGCTGTGCCTCGATCACGCACAGCAGCTGTAAGGGGGATTCCACCCACGCGACGGCCTGGCCGTCCGAACTCTCCGAGGACCCTTTCACGACGGGCTCACCGTAGCCGTCAGATGCGACGGAACAGGGAACAACCGGTTAACAGCCGCCCACGGGACAACTGCCACGATCTTCACCCCCTGTGAGCGCCGGGACGTTTCCGCAGGTGGTAGCCCGGCAATGATCTGCTCCATGGGTAAATGGTGGGTCTGGGTGGCTGTGGTGGCGTTGCTGGGTTCGGCGTTCCCCGCGCTCGCGGAGAGGTCGCTTCTGCCGGAGACGGCGGGCAAGCCGAACATCATTTTCATCTTGACCGATGATCTCGATACCAACGACCTATGGAAGTTTCCGAACATTTCATCTTTGCTCATGCGGCAGGGCACGACTTTCTCACGATTCTTCGTCGCCAACCCGTGGTGCTGCCCGTCCCGCTCGTCGATCCTGCGATCGCAGTACGTGCACAGCCATGGTGTGACCTCCAACCGCAACCCGACCGGCGGTTTCCCGAAATTTCATGCCATGGAGGGCTCGACGCTCGGGACCTGGATGCAGGACGCCGGATACCGCACCGCGTTGATGGGCAAGTACCTCAATCAGTACCCAGACGGGGTCTATCCCACCTACATCCCTCCCGGCTGGGACGAATGGGTGGTTCCGGTCACCCACCTCTACCAGGAGTACGGCTACCTGCTCAACGACAACGGCAGGCTCGCCGGTCACGGCTACGCGCCCGAGGACTACCTGACCGACGTGCTGGCCCGCAAGGCGGTCGACTTCGCCGCCCAGGACGACCCGTTCTTCCTCTACCTGTCCCCCGTCGCCCCGCACCGCCCCGCCAACTACGCCCCCCGCCACGAGAAGGCGTTCCCGGGCGCGCGGGCCCCGCGCACGCCCGCCTTCGACCAGCATGACGTCTCCGCCGAACCCGCCTGGCTGCGCAAGCGCAAACCGCTGTCGGAGAGCGCGATCGACTCCATCGACAGCCAGTACCGCGACCGCCTGCGCGCCATGCTCGGCGTGGACGACCTGGTCGGCGACCTGGTGACGGAGCTCACCCGGACCGGCAAGCTGGCTGACACCTACCTGTTCCTCACCTCCGACAACGGCTTCCATCTCGGCCAGCACCGGCTCAGGCCGGGCAAGACGACGCCCTTCGAGGAGGACATCCGGGTGCCGATGATCGTGCGCGGTCCCGGCGTCGCGGCCGGTCGCAGCACCGACGTGCTCGGCTCCAGCGTGGACTTCGGCCCCACCTTCGCCGAGCTCGCCGGAGCCCGCCTGCCCGGCTTCTGCGAGGGCCGCTCGCTGGTGCCCGTCCTGCACAACCGGCCGGTCAGCTGGCGTGACGCCGTGCTGGTGGAGTTCGTGCGGCCGGATTACGCCACGGGATCTCCGCCGACGTACCGGATGCTGCGCACGGCGCGGCACAGCTATGTCGAGTACGAGACCGGCGAGAGCCAGCTCTACGATCTCGCCGCCGACCCGAACCAGCTCCACAACCTCGTCGCCGGCGCGGATCCCGCTCTGATCGCCCACCTGTCCAGCCGCCTGGCCGCCCTGCAGTGGTGCCAGGGCGCCGGCTGCCGCGTGGCCGACGCCGCCCTGCCGGAGGCCTCCTAGCCCGCCTCGCAGCCCGCCTCGTAACTCCGCCCCCCAGCCCGGGGGGCGGAGCTGCGCGTGTCACGGAGAGTGGCAGCCTGGAACGCGCACGGGAGCGCTCCCAAATGCCTACATGCGGCTTATGTCATGAAATGCCGGAATCTGACTGTGCAACCTGTCCAGGAGTAACAGTTAGGTTTCGGCATATTGACGCCCGCGTTGCGTATAGTGGACTCTTCGTGGGAGCGCTCCCAACGCAGACTCAACGCAGGGCCACGTTGTCGGGGACTGGTCCGGGAGCTGCCCCCAAACGAGATTCGGGAACCACCTGAGAGGGGTCCGGAATGATGAACAACACGCGCCGCGGCAGGCTGCTCGCGGCCGTCGCGGTTGGCGCCCTTGCCTTGTCGGCCGCCGCCTGCGGTTCGGACGACCCGGCGCCCGCCGCCGGAGCCAGCGGCACCGCGTCGGCCCCGGCGGAGAAGGTCGAGATCACCCTCCAGACCTTCGGCGGCGGTGAGAACTTCGCGTACGACGACGCGGTGGCGGCCTGGAACGCCAGCCACCCCAACATCCAGGTCAAGTACGTCAACCTGACCGACCGCTTCGAGGACACCTACCTGCCGCAGGTGCTGCAGTGGCTGGAGGCCGGCAGCGGCGCGGGCGACGTCATCGCCATGGACGAGGGCGCGATGGGCCTCATGTCGGCCCGCCCGCAGTACTTCGCCGATCTTGGCCAGTACGGCCTGGACAGCCGCAAGGCCGACTTCCCCGAGTACAAGTGGAACACCGGCGTCAACAAGGACGGCAAGCTCTACGCGCTCGGCACCGACATCGGCGGCATGGCCATGTGCTACCGGACCGACCTGTTCAAGCAGGCCGGCCTGCCCACCAACCGCGACGAGGTCTCGGCCCTGTGGCCGGACTGGAACGCGTACCTGGAGACCGGCAAGAAGTTCAAGGCCGCGATGCCCAAGGTCGGCTTCGTGGACGGCGCCAACACGGTCTACAACTCCGTCCTCGCGCAGGAGGCCGGCAAGAACGGCGGCCAGGTCTACTTCGACCAGAACCAGACGCTCATCGTCGACAAGAACCCGGGCGTCAAGGCGGCGTTCGACTACGTGCAGACGCTCAGCACGGCCGGTCTGACGGCCAAGCTGCGCTCCTGGACGGAGGAGTGGAACACCGCCATGCAGAAGGGCGGCTTCGCCACCATGGGCTGCCCGAGCTGGATGCTCGGCGTCATCTCCGGCACCTCCGGCGACGCCAACAAGGGCAACTGGGACGTCGCGGCGGTTCCCGGCGCCAGCGGCAACTGGGGCGGCTCCTGGCTGATGGTCCCGTCGCAGAGCAAGCACCCGAAGGAGGCCGCCGAGGTCCTCAACTACCTGACCGGTAAGGAAGGCCACGTCGCCGCCTTCAAGGAGGGCGGCAACTTCCCGAGCAGCATCCCGGCCCAGCAGGACCCGGCCGTCGCGGACGCCAAGAACCCCTACTTCAACGACGCGCCGAGCGGGCCGATCTTCGCCGCCTCGGTCGCGCAGCTGTCGCCGGTGTTCTTCGGTGAGAAGCACGCCCAGGTGAAGGCCGCCGTGGAGGAGGTCCTCGTGGGCGCAGACCAGGGTTCGGTCAAGTGGGCCGACGCCTGGACCCGGTTCGTGGAGGAGGGCGTCAAGGCCGCGGGCTGATCCCCCGGCCGCGAACGTCACCGGCCCCCCGCAGCCCGCGGGCGGGCCGGTCGTCTCGACTCAAGAGCGGCCAGAGCGGGACCCCGCCCTCTGGCCGCTCCTTCCACGAAAGGTTTCCGTGATGAGCCTCGACGTCGACGCGGGCCATAGGACCCGCACGCTGCCGTCGAACCAACGGCGGCACGCCCGGCCGCCAGGACCCCGGCGGCTGTTGTCCTGGCTGGACCTGCGGGCAGCGCCCTATTTCTTCGTCTCCCCGTACTTCGTGCTCTTCGCGATCTTCGGCATCTTCCCGCTGATCTTCACGCTCTGGGTCTCCCTGCACGACTGGCAGCTCGCCGGCGACAAGACCTTCATCGGCATGGAGAACTACACCGAGCTCCTCGCCGACGACAAGTTCTGGAACTCCGTCGTCAACACCGTGGGCATCTTCGTGATCGCCACGGTGCCGCAGCTGCTGCTCGCGCTGCTGCTGGCCAACGCGCTGAACAAGAAGCTGCGCGGTCGGCTGGTGCTGCGGCTGAGCGTGCTCGCGCCGCTGGTCACCTCGGTGGTCGCGGTGGCGGTCGTCTTCACCCAGCTGTACGGGCGCGACTACGGCCTGGTCAACTGGCTGCTCAGCCTGTTCGGGGTGGACGCCATCCACTGGCAGAACGAGAAATGGACGTCCTGGATCGCGATCGCCACGATGGTGGACTGGCGCTGGACCGGCTACAACGCGATCATCTACCTGGCCGCCATGCAGACCATCCCCAAGGACCTGTACGAGGCGGCCGCGATCGACGGCGCCAGCCCCCGGCGCCAGTTCTGGGGGATCACCGTCCCCCTGCTCAAGCCCACGATCATCTTCACCGTGATCGTCTCCACCATCGGCGGCTTCACCCTGTTCGCCGAGCCGGTGATGTTCGGCGCCGGGCTCATGACCGGCGGCACCACGGGCCAGTTCCAGACGGTGGCCATGTTCATCGTCAAGGAGGGTTTCCGTGACTTCCAGTACGGCTACGCCGCGGCGGCGGCCTGGATCCTGTTCCTGCTGATCCTGATCTCCGCTCTGATCAACTTCGCGCTCGTCCGCGGCCTCGGGAGATCACGATGACCACGCTGACGCAGACCCGGCCGAGGGCGCCCCGCGCGGGCGGCGCCCGGCTCGACCCGTTCCGGGCCACCCCGTTCACCAAGGCCATGCTGGCCCTGGCGATCTTCCTGTCGATCTTCCCGATCTACTGGATGATCATCATCGCCACCCGCAGCAACGAGGACGCGCACAGCGTGCCGCCGCCGTTCCTGCCGGGCGGCAACCTGGGCGAGAACATCCAGGCGGTCTTCGACGCCGAGAACGCCCACTTCATGACCGGCATCATCAACTCGATCATCATCGCGTCCACGGTCACGCTGGGCATCGTGGTGATCTCGACGCTGGCCGGTTTCGCGTTCGCCTCGCTCAACTTCCGCGGCCGCAACCTGCTGCTGCTGTCGGTCGTGCTGACCATGATGGTCCCCCTGCAGCAGATGGGCATCGTCCCGCTGTACCAGATGATGGTCACGCTGGGCTGGACGAACACCCTCAAGGCGGTCATCCTCCCGTTCCTGGTGAACGGGTTCGGCGTCTTCCTGATGACCCAGTACACCCGGCAGGCGGTGCCGCGGGAACTGGTCGAGGCGGCCCGGGTGGACGGCGCCAACACGATCAGGATCTGGTGGAACGTCGCGGTCCCGGCGGTCCGGCCCGGCATGGCGGTGCTCGCCATCCAGACCTTCATGCTGATCTGGAACGAATTCCTCTGGCCGCTGATCATCCTGACCCCGGACAATCCGACCGTGCAGGTCGCGCTCCGGGCGCTGAATGACCGATACTCCACCAACTACGTGCTCATCTTCGCGGGCACCACGATCTCGATCATCCCGCTGCTGCTCGTCTTCGTCCTCTTCGGCCGCCAGATCATCGGCGGACTCATGGAAGGCGCGGTCAAGGAGTGAGCCCGCGAGCGGAAATTATTCACTACCCATTAGGCAGCCCAACAAGCGCATCGGTCACACGGCCGGCGAAGGAGGAGGACGCGTGACCACCCAGAAGACAGACACCCAGCTCGAAGCCCCGGCTCTGGTGTTCCCCACCGGTTTCGTGTGGGGTTCGGCCACCTCGGCGTACCAGATCGAGGGCGCGGTCGCGACCGACGGGCGCGGCCGCTCGATCTGGGACGCCTTCGTCGCCCAGCCCGGCCACGTGGTCAACGGCGAGCACGCCGACGTCGCGATCGACCACTACAACCGCTACCGGGACGACGTGCGCCTGATGGCCGACCTCGGTCTGTCCGCGTACCGGTTCTCGGTGTCCTGGCCCCGGATCCAGCCGCTCGGCAGCGGCGCGATCAACACCAAGGGCCTGGACTTCTACAAGAGCCTGGTGGACGAGCTGCTCAGCTACGGGATCGACCCGTGGGTGACGCTCTACCACTGGGACCTGCCGCAGGCGCTCGAAGACGCGGGCGGGTGGCCGTCACGAGACACGTCGAAGCGCTTCGCGGACTACGCGGCGGTGGTGCACGGGGCGCTCGGCGACCGGGTGAAGAACTGGAGCACCGTCAACGAGCCGTGGTGCGCGGCGTACCTGGGGTACGCCTCGGGGGAGCACGCACCGGGACGGCGTGAGCCCGCCCTGGCGATCCACGCCGCGCACCACCTCAACCTGGCCCACGGCCTGGCCGTGGAGGCGATGCGCGCCCAGCACGCCGACTCCAGGATCGGCGGCTGCGTCAACCTGTACGCGGTCACCCCGGCCACCGAGAGCGAGGCCGACCAGGACGCGGCCCGCCGCATCGACGGCCTGCAGAACCGCTTCTTCCTGGACGCGATCATGCACGGCCGCTACCCGGACGACGTGCTGGCGGACGTGAGCCACCTGACCGGCCCAGAGTTCATCCAGGACGGCGACCTGGCGAAGATCGCGGCACCGCTGGACATGCTGCTGATCAACTACTACAGCCGGTTCACGGTGTCCGGCGCGCCCGGCGGAGCCCAGTCGGCCGCCGCCGCGCCCACCGACTCCGGATCACCCTGGGTCGGCAGCGAGCACATCGGTTTCGTCAACGCGGGCCACCCGGTGACGTCCATGGGATGGGAGGTGGACGGGACCGCTCTGTACGAGGTGCTCACCCGCCTGGTCCGCGAGTACCCCGCCATTCCTCTGTACATTTCAGAGAACGGCGCCGCCTACGACGACGTCCTGACCGAGGACGGCGCCGTCCACGACGTGGAGCGGCGCGCCTTCATCGAGACCCACCTGCGCGTTTGTCACCAGGCCATCGAGGGTGGCGTGCCCCTGCAGGGCTACTTCGCCTGGTCCCTCATGGACAACTTCGAATGGGCCTGGGGCTACGGCAAGCGGTTCGGGCTGGTCTATGTGGACTATTCAGCACAGACGAGGATCCTGAAAGATAGCGCTCTCTGGTACGCCGAGACCATCCGGCACGGAGGCCTTCGGGGTCCGGCAGAATAGGCCCAAGTGATGAGGGGGCAGATTTGATGAACGGGGACCGCCGCTTGGCCGCCAGACCGACTCTCGAAGCGGTCGCGGCCAGGGCCGGGGTCGGGCGTGGCACGGTGTCACGGGTCATCAACGGGTCGCCGAAGGTGAGCGACAAGGCCCGCGACGCCGTCCTGCTCGCCATCGACGAACTCGGATATGTGCCGAACCGGGCGGCCAGGACCCTGGTCACCAATCGGACCGACACCATCGCGCTGGTGGTGTCGGAGTCCGAGCAGCGCGTGTTCGACGAGCCGTACTTCGCGGGGCTCATCCGCGGCATCGGCTCGGCGCTGGCCGAGACCGGGCTGCAGCTGATCCTGAGCATGGCGCAGAACAGGAACGAGCACGACCGGCTGGAGAACTACCTGACCGGGCAGCACGTGGACGGAGTCCTGCTGACCTCGGTGCACGGCGCCGACCCGCTGCCGGGGCGGCTGGAGAACCTGGGCGTGCCGACCGTGCTGGGCGGCCGTCCGGTGGGGCTCAATCCGTACAGCTACGTGGACATGGACAACCGGGCCGGGGCCCGGCAGGCGGTGAAGTACCTGCTCGGCAACGGCCGGTCCCGGGTGGCCACGATCGCGGGCCCGCAGGACATGGGCGTGGGCGTGGACCGGCTGGCCGGGTATCGGGACGCGCTGCTCGCCACCGGCACGCCGGAACGGGTGTCGTACGGCGACTTCTCCGAGGAGAGCGGCTCCACGGCGATGCGCGAGCTGCTGGACCGGCACGGCGACCTCGACGCGGTGTTCGCGGCCTCCGACCCGATGGCCGTGGGAGCGCTCCGAGTGCTCCGGGAACGCGGCAAGTCGGTCCCCGGCGACGTCGCGCTGATCGGTTTCGAGGACTCCAAGGTGGCCCTGCACACCGATCCCCCGCTCACCAGCGTCCATCAGCCGACCGAATCCATGGGCCGGCAGATGGTCCAGCTCCTGGTGGCCCGGATCAACGGCGAACCGCTCGAACAACCCGTGGTCATCCTGGACACCCACTTGGTGATCCGGGCTTCTACCTGACTGGGGCGCCCGCGCGACGCGGGCGCCCCTCAGTAGGGATCATCGTAACGGGGCTCTGCCGGGTATCGCGGCCAGCAACGCCTTGGTGTATTCGTGACGCGGGGCTTCGAAGATCTGCTCGGTCCGTCCGATCTCGACCACCCGGCCCTGGCGCATGACGAGGATGCGATGGGCGATCTGCCGCACCACCGCCAGGTCGTGCGAGATGAAGAGATAGCTGAGCGACAGTTCCTCCTGGAGGCGGACGAGAAGGTCGAGGATCTGCGCCTGGACCGACACGTCGAGGGCCGAGACGGGTTCGTCGCACACGATCAGATCGGGCCGGCACGCCAGTGCGCGGGCGATGGCCACCCGCTGGCGTTGCCCGCCGGAAAGCTCGGTCGACCTGCGGCGGAGCAGGTCGGGGCCGAGCGCCACCTCCTCGAGCAGCCGCGTGACCGTTCGCCGTCGTTCGGCCGCCGAGCCGGAGGTCAGGGCTTTCAGGGGTTCGGCGACGCAGCGTTCCACGGTGAATCTGGGGTCCAGGGTGGACGCGGGGTCCTGGTGGATCAGTTGGACGTGCCGGCGTAGCCGCCGGAGGTCGCGTCCGCCGGCCGCGGTGATGTCGCCGCCCTTGAAGAGGATGCGGCCGGAGGTCGCGTCGGCCAGTCGCAGGACCATCCGGGCGGTCGTCGTCTTGCCCGAGCCGGATTCGCCGACGATGGCCACGGTTTCGCCGGGATGGACGTCGAAGCTGACGCCGTCGACGGCCACGGCGGTCCGGCGGTACACCTTGCCCAGGTCGCGGACGGACAGCAGCGGCGGCCGGCCGGCCGGGGGCGGCTGCCGTACCCGGCGCGCGGAGGTCAGGCTGGGCGCCGCGGCGATGAGCCGCCGGGTGTAGTCCATCGTGGGCTCGTTGAGGACCCGCGCGGCCGGGCCGGTCTCGACGACCTGCCCGTGGCTGAGGACGACGATCCGGTGGGCCCGTTCGGTGGCGACGGCGAGGTCGTGGGTGATCAGCAGGACCCCGGTGCCGTCGGCGTTGAGCGCCGTGATCTGGTCGAGGATGGTGCGCTGGACGGTCACGTCGAGCGCGCTGGTCGGCTCGTCGGCGACGATCAGCTGGGGCCGCAGGGCGATGATGAGGCCGATGAGCACCCGCTGGCGCATGCCCCCGGAGAGCTCGTGGGGGTAGCGGCGCGCCTGCAGGTCCGGGTCGTCGAGCCCGGCGGCCGCGAGGGCCTCGGCCACCTGGCCTCGTACGCTCCGCCGACCGGCCAGCCGGTGCGCGAGCAGCGCCTCGGCCACCTGGTCGCCGACGCGCTTGACGGGGTCCAGCGCGGCCAGGGGGTCCTGGGCGATGAGGCCGATCCTTCTGCCGCGGATCTCCCGCCACCGCCGGGCGCCGAGCCCCAGCAGGTCGCGGCCGTGGAACGCGATCCGTCCCGACAGCCGCGCCGTCGACGGGGTCAGGCCGAGTACGGCCCGGGCCATCGTCGACTTGCCGGACCCTGACTCACCGACAACGGCGACGACCTCGCCGTTACCCACAGTGAGGCTGACCCCGTCCAGCGCGGGGCTCGTCGTGCCGGCGCGGTAACGCACGCGAAGATCGTCGATGGACAACAAAGGGGTCATGACACGCGCGGGAAGAGCAGGTCACGAAGAGTGCCGCCCTCGTAGCCGGTACGGAAGAGGCCGGCCTCCTGCAACAGCGGGACGACGTCGGCGACGACGTCGTCCAGGCCGCTCGGCATGAGGTGGGTGGACAGGACATAGCCGTCGCATGCGCCGGCTCTGAACCGTTCCGCCATGGTGGTGGCGACCTCCTCCGGGGAGCCGACGAACGTGGGCTTGGCGTAGATCTCGACCATGAGGCTGCGCAGGGTGTGGCCGTCGCGTTCGGCCAGCGCCCGCCACGACGCGACGGTCGCGCGAGGGTCGGCCTTGGACTGCACGCGCCCCTGCATCACCGGTGCGTCCCGCACGTCGGGCCCGATGTCGGGAAGCGGCCCGTCCGGGTCCCAGCCGTGCAGGTCACGCCCCCACACCTGCTCGGCGAAGGCCAGGGCGCGCTCGGGCCCGATCTGGGCGAAGCCGATCTCGCGGGCCCGCTCGGCGGCGTCCCGCGCGGTGTCGCCCAGCACGATCCTGGCGATCGGCAGGACCAGCACGGACTCCGGGGCCCGGCCCGCGGCGACGGCGCGCGCGTCGATGTCGCGGCGGAAGGCGATGCCCTCGTCGAGGCCGCTGTGCCGCGAGAAGATGACATCGGCGACCGACACGCCGAAGTCCCTGCCGCCGGAGGAGTCACCGGCCTGGATGAGGATCGGCTGTCCCTGCGGCGAGGGGGGAATCGCCGGCCGGCCCCGCACGTCGACGTACCTGCCCGCGTACTCGGCGGGCGCGGTGGATGCCGGGGCGCGTTCCCACAGCGCGCGGCAGGCCGACAGCACCTCCCGCGCCCGGACGTAACGATCGGCGTAGGGGAGGTAACCGCCGCGGCGGAAGTTGGCGCCGGTGAACGCGTCCGAGGACGTCACCATGTTCCACGCCGCTCGTCCGCCGCTGAGGTGGTCGAGCGTGCCGAAGGCCCGCGCCAGCTCGGCCGGTTCGTAGAACGTCGTGTTCACCGTCGCCGCCAGCCCGATCCGGTCGGTGACCTCGGAGAGCGCGGCCAGCAGGGCGAAGGAGTCGGGGCGGCCGGCGATGTCGAGCTCGAACAGCTCGCCGCGCTGCTCGCGCATCCGCAGGCCCTGACCGAGGAAGAAGAAGTCGAACAGGCCGCGCTCCGCGGTCCGCGCCGCGTGGCGGAAGGAGGAGAAGGCCATCTGGTCGCCTGCCCGGGGGTCCCGCCACACCGTGGTGTGGTTGACGCCCTCCACGAACGCCGCCAGATGCATCCGGCGAGGTCGTGACGGCAGCGAGGGGATACCGCCTGTCGACGGCGCGTTGGGCATGGGCTGAAGGATAGCGGGTCGTTTTGTGCTCCTTCGTTACACCCCCGGCAGAGCTTTTGTTACAGATTCAGTGCCTCAACTAGCTCGATACGTACCAGCTAGGCGGTTGACACGGGAGAAAGGGCTCCGCTAACGTCCCTGGGGTCCAGAATGTCCGCGCCTGCGGCTGTTCCAAATCTATGTAAATCCGATAGGTAAAGTCGGTTCGGTGCCTTCCGCCGGCCCGCACCCAGTGAGGAATCAACCGTGCGCCTGACTGCGTCACGTCTCCAGAAGCGCCGGCGACCACCGGCGGTCGTCATCAGCGGCGTCGCGCTGGCCGCCGCCACCGTCCTCGCCGCCTGCGCGCCCGGCGGTGGCGCCGCGTCCGGCGGGAGCGCCACCCCCCGCCAGGCCGGTACGTTGAAGATCGGCCTGTCCGGCGATCCCGGCTGCCTGGATCCGCAGCAGAACGGCAACGCGTCGTCGATCAACATCAGCCGTCAGCTCGTCGACAGCCTGACCTATCTGGATCCGGACACGGGCACGATCGAGCCATGGCTGGCCTCATCGTGGACGGTCAACGAGAACGCGACACAGTTCACCTTCACCCTGCGGGACGGCGTGACCTTCAGCGACGGGTCGGGCGTCACGGCCGCGGTCGTCAAGGAGAACCTCGACACCGTGGTCAAGCTGGGCGCCGCCACGTCGCTGGTGACCGGATACCTGGGCGGCTACGAGAAGACCACCGTGCTGGACGACCACACCGTCCGGGTCGATTTCTCGCAGCCGAACGCCGGCTTCCTCCAGGCGACGTCGGTCGTGCAGCTCGGCATCCTGTCGGCGGGCACGGTGGCCAAGACCGCCGAGCAACGCTGCCAGGCGGACGGCCTCGTCGGCTCCGGCCCGTTCGTCCTGAAGTCCTACACGCCGAACCAGTCGGCCGTCCTGACCCGCCGGCCGGGCTATGCCTGGCCGTCCGCGGTGGCGCGGCACGGCGGCGAGGCGCATCTGGACTCGATCGAGTTCCACATCGTCAGCGAGGCGAGCGTGCGCACCGGCTCGCTGCGGTCGGGACAGCTCGACGCGATCACCGACGTGCAGCCGGACGACGAGGCCACGCTGAAGAGCGGCGGGTTCACCATCCTGGCCCGCGCCAACCCCGGCGTGGTCAACACCCTGTTCCCCAAGCCCACCTCCGAGTTCGCCGCCGACGCCACGATCCGCGAGGCGATCCAGATCGGCCTGGACCGCGCCCAGCTGACGTCGGTGCTGAGCGGCAGCTACCAGCCGGCCACGTCCGTCCTGGCGAAGACGACACCCGGGTACAAGGACGGGCAAGGCGCGCTGAAGAGCGACCCCGCGGCCGCGGGCAAGCTCCTGGACGACGCCGGCTGGGTGAAGGGCGGCGACGGGATCCGCGTCAAGAACGGGAAGCGCCTCAGCCCCGACGTCGTGTACATCTCCACCGTGGTCACCAACCAGAGCGTCCTGGAGGTGGTCCAGCAGCAGCTGAAGGATCTCGGCGTCGAGCTGAAGCTGCGGCCGCTCGCCGTGGCCGACTATCTCAAGGCGGCCCAGGATCCCAAGGTCAACTTCACGTTCGGCAACTTCACCCGTCCGGACCTGGACGTGCTGCGGTCGGCGTTCTCGTCGACGGCGGCGGTCACGGCCAAGGAGACCAGCGACAGTCTGGAGAAGCTCTATGTGGAGGAGCAGTCCGCGGCCGACACGGCGGCCAGGAACGGGATCGGCGGCGAGATCCAGGATCAGCTGATCGAGAACGCCTACGCGATCCCCGTCTACGAGCTGTCCCAGGTCGCGGCGGTGAGCGCGGCCGTCCAGGGCCTGGGCTTCGAGTCCTCGTCCCGGCTGATCTTCTACGACACGTGGCTCGGCAAGTGAGCGGGCGGCGCCAGATGCGGCTCGCGCTGTCCGCGGGGGTCGGCGGGGTGCACCAGGGCGCGTGGCGGCGGCCCGACAGCCGTACCGAGGACTGGGGCACCCCGGAACTGATCATCTCGCTGGCGCGGGAGACGGAGGCGGCCAGGTTCGACGCGTTCTTCCTCTCGGACGTGTCCTCGCCCAACCGGGCGCTGACCCGGGTTCAGGCGCCCTACCTCTACTTCGAGCCGCTGCTCGCGGCGGTGGCGATCGCGCGGGCCACCAGCAGGATCGGCGTGATCGCGACCGCTTCGACGACCTTCCACGAGCCGTACAACCTGGCCCGCCAGGTGGCGACGCTGGACCACCTGAGCGGCGGGCGGGCCGGCTGGAACGCGGTCACCTCCAGCATCGGCGAGCAGAACTTCGGGCGGCGGCCGTGGCCCGACCACGCCGGGCGGTACGAGCGCGCCGCGGAGTTCATCGACGTGGTCGAGCAGCTGTGGGACAGCTGGGAGCAGGATGCCCTGGTCCACGACCGGGCGTCTGGCGTCTTCGCCGACATCGACAAGATCCACACGATCGACCACGAGGGTCCGCATTTCGCGGTCGCCGGGCCGCTGAACGTGCGCCGTACCCCGCAGGGCCGTCCGGTGATCGTCCAGGCGGGCTCGTCGCCGGCCGGCCGGGATCTCGCGGCGCGCCACGCCAACATGGTCTTCACCGCGCAGCAGGATCTGGCCGAGGCCCAGGAGTTCTATCGCGATCTCAAGGCGCGGGCCGCCTCGTACGGCAGGCCCGGCACCGACATCGCCATCCTGCCCGGAGTGAGCCCGATCATCGGGGACAGCGCGGCGGACGCCAAGGCGATCCAGGAGAGCCTGCTCGACCTGGTCGACGAGGCGACCGCGACCGCCCGGCTGGCCGACCAGCTGGGCGGAATCGACCTGACCGGCATCGGTTTCAACGAGCCGATCCCGCTGGAACGGCTCCCCGCCGCCGCCGACGTCGAGCGCCGCCGCAGCCGCTTCCAGATCTTCGCCGACCTCGCCAGGAACGAGCGGTGGACCGTGCGGCGGCTGGTCGGGCTGGAGGTGGCGTCCTACGGCCACTGGCGGCTGGTGGGCACGGCCGAGCAGGTGGCCGACGAGCTGGAGCGCTGGTTCCTGGCCGGAGGCGCGGACGGGTTCATCGTCATGCCGCCGTACCAGGACGCCCTGACCCGCTTCTTCGCGCGGGTGGTGCCCATCCTGCAGGACCGGGGCGTGTTCCGGCGCGAGTACACCGGCCGTACTCTGCGCGATCACCTCGGCGTCACGTATCCGCAGAACCGGTGGGCCTCGTGACCGAGTTTCCCCCGGACTACACGGTCGGGCAGGTGCCGTGGGACGACGCCGGGGCGCTCCGGCTGCGGACCCTGATGGCGGAGGAAGTCGTGCCACGCTACGCGGATCTCGACCTGTCCGCCCAGCGTGTGACACCGCCCCGCGCCGGTGACGTCGTGGCGACGCTCGTGGTCTACCGCGGAGAGCAGCCGGTCGGGACGGCCTCGCTGGTCGAGGTCGAAGGCTTCTTCGAGGTCAAGCGGGTCGTCGTGGCGCGCGGCCACCGGCGCCGCGGGCTCGCGCGCGCGTTGGTGTCGGCCGTCGAGGAGCTCGCCGCGGCGCGCGGAATCGACCGGCTCGTCCTGCAGACGGGCATCCGCCAGCCGGAGGCGATCAGCCTGTACGAATCGCTCGGGTGGCGGCGGATCCCGCCGTTCGGCCCTTACGCGGACGACACCGTCGTCAGCGTGTGCTTCACGAAACGGATCAACGGGGATGACTGACCATCGGTTCGTGGTGGGCCTGCGGCTGGACGATCCCGCCGCGCCTGCCGAGATCGCCTGGCATCGGCGGACGGCCCTGCGAGCGGAATCCGCCGGTTTCGACTTCGTCCTCATCGACGACGCGTACGCGGGAGGCGGGCACGGCGTCGGGCTCGATCCCGTCATGCTCGCGGCCCGGATCGCGGCGGCCACCTCCCGGATCGGGGTGATCGCGGCGGCCACGACGACCTTCGCCGAGCCTCTGGTGATCTCCTCGGGGCTGGCCACGCTCGACCACCTCAGCGACGGGCGGGCCGGTTGGCTGGTGATCACCTCGCCCACCGCGGCGCAGGCCGAGCTGCACGGCGCCGGAACGCGGCCGGAGGCGGAGCTGTGGGAGGAGGCCGGCGAGGTCGTCGACGTCGTCGGGAGGCTGTGGGACAGCTGGGAGGACGACGCCGTCATCCGCGACGTGAGCACCGGGCGTTACCTGGACCGGCGGCGCCTGCACCGGGTCGGCTACGCGGGGTCGGCCTTCTCGATTGAGGGACCCTCCATCACCCCGCGTCCTCCGCAAGGGCATCCGGTCGTCGCCGTACGGGCGGACAGCGGCGGGGACGGGGTGATCGCCCAGGCGGACGTGATCATCATCGACGTCGACCCGGCGGCGCCGATCCACACGATCACGAGGCGGGTCGACGAGGTGGTCGCACGCTCCGGAAGGCGGCGCCACCTGATCCGCGTGCTCGGCGAGCTGCCCGCCGGTGGGGCCGAGGGCGTCGACCGCCTGGCGGGAAGCGGCGCGCTGGACGGCGTCATTCTGCCGGTGGACGGGGAACCGGCGCGCCGTGATTCCGCGCTGCCGCCCCGTGCGACCTTGCGGGAGAGGTTCGGGCTGGCCCGGCCGGCCAACCGGTACGCCACCGGACGATCGGCCGCGCCGTGACCGGGTACGCGGCGCGCCGCGTGGGCCAGGCCGTCCTCGTCCTGTGGGCCGCGTACACGCTCACGTTCTTCGCCGTGTTCCTGCTGCCCAGCGACGCGGCCGAGATCATGGCCGCCGGCAGCGACAGCACCGCGGGCGTCGACGCGGCCACGCTCGCCGCCTTCCGCGCCCGGTTCGGGCTCGACCAGCCGGTGTACGTCCAGTATGTCCAGGCGCTGGGCCGGGCGTTGCGGGGCGACCTCGGAACATCGACGCAGACCGGGAGTCCGGTGACCCAGATGCTGGTCCAGGCGCTCGGGCCGACGATGCTGCTCGCCGCGCTCGGCATGCTCGGCGGCATCCTCCTGGGCTCCGCCCTCGCCCTCGTCACCACGTTCGTCCCGGGGCGCGGGCTCAGGAACGCGCTGGCCGCCGTCCCGGCGGTGGGGGTGTCGGTGCCGACGTTCTGTGTCGGCCTGGTCCTCCTCCAGCTGGTGTCCTTCCGCTGGGGGCTGCTGCCGGCCTTCGGCTCGTCGGGGGCCGAGTCGCTGATCCTGCCCGTGCTCTCGCTCAGCCTTCCCGTCGGGGCGCTGATCGCGCAGCTGCTGTCCAGGAGCATCGAGGCGGAGCAGTCGGCGGAGTACGCCGAGATCGCGCTGGCCAAGGGTCTCTCGCGTCTTCGGGTGCACCTCGCCCATGTGGCCAGGAACGCGCTGCTGCCGGCGCTGACCATGGCGGGCGTGCTGGCCGGTGAGCTGTTCGGCGGGTCCATCGTGGCGGAGACCGTCTTCTCCCGCGCCGGGCTCGGCCGCCTGGCGCTGGCCGCGGTGGGGGCCAGAGACCTGCCGGTCATTCTGGGCGTGGTCACCGTCGGCGCCTGCGTCTTCACCGTGGTCAACCTGGCCGTGGATCTGCTGTATCCGCTGCTCGATCCCAGAATCGCGGTGTCCCGGTGACGGCCGTCCTGCGCGCGGCCGTTCGCGCGCCCGGTCGCACCGTCTCGGTGCTCTATCTGCTGCTCGTGCTCTGCTGGGCGGCCCTGCCCGGCGTGCTGGCGGCCCGCGATCCGCTGCGCGTCGTGCCCGCCGAACGCCTCCGGCCGCCCGGCGCCGGTTACCTGTTCGGCACCGACGAGCTCGGCCGCGACCTGTACAGCCGCGTGGTGCACGGCACCGCCCTGTCGCTGCAGTCGACGCTGGCGGCGGTGGCCATAGCCCTGGTGCTCGGCTCGGCGCTCGGCCTGCTCGCGGGGTTCTCCCGTGGGCTGGCCGACGCGCTCATCATGCGGCTGGTGGACGTGCTGCTCGCCCTACCGGGCCTGCTGGTGTCCCTGGTGATCGTGGCGGCGCTGGGCCCGGGCACCGGGAAGATCGCGTGGGCCGTCGGGATCGGCTCGATGCCGGGGTTCGCCAGGGTGGTCCGCGCCGAGGTCCTGCGCATCAGGGAGTCTGGCTATGTCGAGGCCGCGACGATGCTCGGCGTGCGGCGCGGCCCGATCATGTTCTGGCATGTCGTCCCCAACGCGGCGGGCCCGGCGATCGTGCTCGCCACCACGACCATCGCCGGCGCGATGTTGTCGATCTCCTCGCTGAGCTTCCTCGGGTTCGGCGCGCCGCCGCCGACGCCGGAGTGGGGAAGCCTCATCGCGGAAGGGCGCGACCACCTGGCCTCGGCCTGGTGGATCAGCCTGCTGCCCTGCCTGGTCGTGACCCTCTCGGTGCTCGCCGTCAACCACGTCGCGCGCGCGATCGACCGATGAACACCCGACACTACGGAGGCTTCGTGACCGACTTCGACGGCGCCCAGCTGTCCCGGCTCGCGTCGAGACTGACGAGCCCCCAGTCGTTCGTGGGCGTGCTCGGCAATCTCCGGCGGGACGCGGTCGAGTTGCTCGGCGGAAATCCCGCGTCGGAGGCCCTTCCGGCCGAGGCGCTGAACGCGAGCGTCCACGAGCTGCTCGCCGACCCCGCCCGCGCCACGGCGGCCCTGCGGTACTCCGGGCCGCGCGGCCTCGACGAGTTCGTCGCCTGGCTGGCGGCCCGGGAGGGGATCGACCCGGCGCGGATCGTCGTCACCAACGGTGGGCTGCACGCGTTGTCGCTGGTCACGCAGGCGCTCCTGGACGCGGGTGACTCCGTGGTCACCGACGACCCGATCTTCCCCATCGCGCTGCGCGTGCTCCAGCTGACCGGCGCCCACGCCGTACCCGTCCCGGTGGGGCGCGACGGGCTGGACGTCGAGGCGCTTGAGCGTCTCCTGGCCGAGGGCGTCCGGCCGAGGGCGGTCTACACGGTGGCCGACTTCCAGAACCCCACCGGCGCGGTGCTCGGCGCGCGGGCGCGCACCCGGCTGGTGGAACTGGCCGAACGGTTCGGTTTCGTCGTTCTCTCCGACAACCCCTACCGCACGTCACGGTTCGCGGGCGAAGACGTACCGGATTTCCCGACGGACAGCGACAGAGTCGTCCGGATCAACACGTTCGCGAAGTCTCTGGGTCCCGGTCTCCGTCTCGGCTGGCTCGCGCTGCCGTCCTGGCTCGTCCAGCCCGTGCTGAACATCCGCGCGCGCACCGACCAGCACCCCTCGACCTTCACCCAGGCGGCGATCCTCGGCGTCGTGCGCCCGGCCGGCGCCTTCGATCGGATCCTGGCCGACTTGTCGGCGCTGCACCACTCTCGAGCCACCACGCTGGCGACCAGTCTGCGAACCCACCTGGCCGGGCACATCGAGGCCGAGCGGCCGGACGGCGGCTTCTTCATCTGGGCCCGGCTACTCGACCCCGCCCTCTCCCTGGAACCCCTCCATCACGCGGCCCTCGCCCATGGAACCAACTTCTCGCGCGGCACCTCGTTCGCCGTCCCCGGCGGCCACGATCACGACCGCCATCTCCGCCTCGGCTTCAGCGACATCCCGGACACCGACCTCGAAGAGGCCGTCACCCGGCTCGCCGCCGCAGTCTCCACCGCGGGCGGTGGCGCATGACGCGCGTTCCCCTGTCCGTCCTGGACCTCGCGCACATCCCGTCGGGCACCGACCCTCGGCCGGCGCTGCGGGCGGTGCCGCGACGCGCCCGGCTCGCCGAGTCCCTGGGGTACCGGCGCTACTGGATCGCCGAGCATCATTTCAGCGCCGGCCTGGCCTCCCCCAGCCCCGCGGTGCTGATCAGCGCCGTCGCGGCGGCGACGACGACCATTCGGGTCGGTTCCGGCGCGATCCTCACCGGCCACCGCACCGCGCTGTCCATCGCCGAGGACTTCTGCACGCTCGACGCTCTGTACGACGGACGGATCGACCTCGGCCTGGGACGTTCGGCCGGTCGCGGCCGGACCACCCGCGAGCAGGCCCCGGGCGGCGAGAGGCCGGTCGCCAGGACTGTGGAGGGCGTGGTCATCCCCGCCCCTTACGACCGCAGTGCGATCACCGCCTCGCCCCGGGCGCTGCGCCAGCGCGAGCTGCTGCAGCAGCCCGGAGCGCAAGCCCTCCCCTACCCGGACCAGGTGGCGGCGATTCTCGGTTTTCTCGCCGACCGCTACCGGTTCGACGACGGCACGCCGGCTTCGGCGTTTCCCGGTGGCGCCCCCGGCGTACCGGTGTGGGCGCTGGGCAGCAGCGGTGGCGAGAGCGCGCGGCTCGCGGGACAGCTGGGTCTGCCCTTCGCCGCCGACTACCACATGAACCCGGGCCAGGTTCTCGACGCGGCCGGCGCCTATCGCCAGGCGTTTCACCCGGGGCCCGAGCACCGCTGGCCGTATCTCGCGGTCGCCGCCGACGTGTACGTGGCCGAGACCGCCGTCCACGCGCGCGAGGTCGCCGCGCAACGCGCCGAGTGGGTGCGCCGGCAGCGTTCCGGCGGCGGCCTGACCGCATATCCCACCACCGATGAGGCGGTCGCGCACCAATGGACGGACGCCGAGTTGGAGCTGGTCGCCGACCGCACAAGCACCCATATCGCCGGAGTGCCCGAGGTCGTCGTCGAGAGGCTGGCCGCGCTCCAGAGGCTGACCGGGGCGGCCGAGCTGATCGTCACGATGGCGGCCCACGACTCGGACGACGTCGACTCTTCGCTTCGCCTGCTCGCCGAGGCGTGGCACTCCTGAATCAGTCGGTTCGGGCGAACCGGGCCAGTGAGTCGGCCAGGTACTCGATCTCCAGCGCCTGGGTGGACAGCCTGCCGGTCTCGACCCGCAGGTAGTGGCCGGTGCGCCGGGGCGTAAGCCAGCTCGTGGAACCCAGGCCGGCCTCAACGCCGGCGTGGGCCAAGCCGGAGAACGCCCGTTCCTCGTCGGCGACCGGAAGCCAGACGATCAGTCCGTCCTCGCCGCCGATGTGAACTCCGCGGTCGGCGAGCGCCGCGACCAAGGTCGACCGGCGGCGCCGGTACGTGCGCGCCGCCCGGTCGACCAGGCGGCGGGTGCGCGCGTCCTTCAGCAAGTACGCGAGCGCGCCCTGCAGGATCCTGCTGTTCCAGACGCCCGACATGCCCCGGATCCGGTTGACGGCACGCACCAGCTGCTCCGGTCCAGCCAGCACCGAGGTCCGCAGGTCGAGCCCGAAAGCGGCGCAGTACGACCGGTGCCGCAACACCCGGCCCGCCAGCAGAGCGCCCAGACTCAGATCCCGCCCCCCGCACAGCGGCCCTAGCGTGTCATCCTCGAAAACCTGGACGCGGGGATGGCGCTCCAGCACGGAGGCCAGCTCGTCAAGTCGCCGGTCGCTCACCCGCCGGCCGGTCGGCACGTGACCTCTCGGCTGGTAGACGAACGCCCCGGCGCCTCGCCGGAGCGCGGCGCGCAGCATGTCGGGGCTCGGCCCCTCGTCGTCCCACTCCACGCCGATCGCCGGAACCTGGAGATGGCGGAGCAATGTCAACGTTCTCATCATCGTCGGCTGCTCGACGGCCACCGGCGCACCCGGTGTCAGGACCGCCTGCACGCCCAGGAAGTTCCCGTGCCAGTCACCGTCGGCGGTGGTCCAGGACTCCGCCCGGAACGGCCACGTCCGCTTGACCGCGCCCAGCAGCTCCGTGGTCACGAACGCGAAATCGTGCGCGTGCAGATCCGGCGATCGCATCCCGGCCAGGATCGCCTCGTCGAGCGGCGGGAACAGCGACGGATCGGGAGCGCCGTCGGCACGGTCCACCGACAGGACGCCGCTGGGCGTCTGGATCTCCACCCGGCTGCCGACCGGGAGGACGAGCGTGCCGCGCCGCCCGGACGCGCGCAGCATTCCGGCTCGGGTCAGCTGGTTCCATGCCTCCTGGACGGTGGTCGGGCTCACGTCCAGCGCCCGCGCGACATCCCGGATCGCGGGCAGCCGAGTCCCCGGTCTGATCTCGCCGGCGTGAATCTGTGCTCGCACATCGTTCGCGATGCCGGACGCGGTCCTGCTCGCGATCCGCTTGGCGAACCCGTCGATCGAACCGTCTCGCCGCGCCGGCACAGCCGTCGTGTTCGGCGCCATCCGGACCCCACATCACGTGCTGCCGCTCGTTCAACCCGACCACTCTACCGTCGTTCCCGGGTGGCGCCGCTGGGCCGTTCACGGCATGAAGTGGATCTCCACGAGGGTTCCGAGGCCAGGGCTATCCGGGGTTGTGGGTGATCTCTCGTTATGGGTGATCTCTCTTCGCCGAGCTGAGGTGTTTTCTGAGCGCGAGGCGCTGGTGCGGGGTGAGTTTGGGCCGGGCGGGCGGAACCGGATCGGCCAGTTTCTCGATCAGCCGGGCCGCCCCGGCGATCCCGGCCGACGGATCGAGGTCCCCGGGCAGCCGTCCGGCCAGGCCGCGGTCGGCCAGCACGCCGCCGAGCGCGGCGGCGGTCTCGCCCCAGCGCGCGGGCGGCAGCCAGGCGGCGAGGCCGAGCCGGGCCAGCCGGGACGCGTTGTCGGGCCGGTCGGCGCCGTCGGCCAGCACCACCTGCGGGGTTCCGGCCGCCAGCGCCCGGGTGAGCGTGCCGATGCCGCCGTGGTGCACGACCGCGGCGACCCGGGGCATCACCTGGCGGAACGGCAGCCGGGGAAACCAGGTGATCTCCGGCGGCAGCGGCCGGGGCACCAGGTCCTGGTGCGGCACTACCAGCAGCGCCGGGCGGCCCGCGCAGCCCTCCACGGCGGCCTCGTAGAAACGGGTGTTGAGCATGCGCCCGGTCCCGCCGGTGATCAGCACAGGCCGCCCGGCCAGCGCCTCCTCTGCCCCGTCCGGCAGCCGCTCCTCCCCCTCGTCCGGTACGGCGAAGCCGGTCAGCGCGAACCGCTCCGGCGCGCGCGCCCCGGCCCGGTCGAACCAGCCCGGCCACAGCCCGATGTCGAGGTCGGCCCCGGCGAACCATTTCTGCCAGTCGGTGATCTCGGGCAGGCCGAGCTCGGCGCGTACCTGGGCGAAGCGGGGGGCGAGTTCGGTGCCGTACATGTGGGCGGCGAGGCGGGCGGACATGACCTGGATCGGGGAGACGGCCACCCAGGCGACGGGCGCGCCGAGCAGCTCGCCCGCGAAGCGGACCGAGACCGCCGAGGTGTGGCGGCCGACCAGGACGGTGTCGCCCGGCCGGTGGGCGGCCATCATGACGTGGCATTCCCGGAGCAGCTGGTCGAAGAGCCCGTTGCGCAGGTAGAAGCCGAGCCAGCTTGACTCGCCCCGGGTGTCCATGAGATGGGCGGTGTCGGCCTGGTGGCGGGCGAACTCCTCCGGCGTGTCGATCGCCACGAAGTCAAGATCGCAGCGATCCCGGTAGGGTGCGTGGCTGACCAGCGTGATCTCGTGCCCGGCGGCGCGGAGTTCGGCGCCGAGCCGGACGAAGGGCAGCACGTCGCCGTCGGTGCCGTGGGTCACCAGCACGATCCGCGTCACACGCACCACTCCGGCACGGGGAAACCACCTGACAGCGTCTTGGACATGAAACTTTCATTTCCCTTGCATCGATGGCGCGCGGTGAGTGATACTCCCATTCGGAGAGCGCTCTCTTGCACTCTTCCCCAACCCCGGAATGAGTACAAAGAAGCAGTACGGACGTATCCTTGTCAACGGTGATCCCGAAATCTGGAACGCTCGCACATCCGGTTCCTCAGCGTCGAGGCCGTGACTTTTTTTAAGTATCACACTATCCTGGTCGAACGCACGTGACCTGCACGAAGCCCGCCGGAGGTGGACGCGCTCCCACGCACTCCATTGTTCACCGGATGTGACACGGATCCGCTTTACGCGCGACCGTGTGACATGATTGCCGCCATCAGTCTTGCGCTGGTGGAGGGGTTCATTTAATCTCTTTGGGAGGCGCTGTGGGAGCGCTCCCATGCCTGAATAAGCTTGGCATTTGACGACGGCACCGAAATAAGGCGGGCGACCGAGAATGGCGCGCCGGCCGATTTCTGCGTGGGTGTGTTCGTCAGAGCTCGCCCATGTTCGAAGCTCGAAGAGGAGAGGCCACTCAGTGGCAGTGACATCCACCTCAGCGCCGCGCTCGTCGATCGGAGGTCTGTCTCCCCAGCGCCAGGCCGCGCTCGCCCGGCTCCTCCCGGCTCGCGCGAAGGCTCCGATTCCGCGCGTGCCCCGGGATGGCGAGCCGTTGCCCTGCTCGTACGAGCAGGGCCAGATGTGGCTGGGCCACCAGCTCGACGGGACCGCGCCCAACGCGACCCTCGGGCTCCGCCTGGACGGAACGCTGGACCTGGCCGCGCTCTCCACCGCCCTGGACGGCGTGCTGGCCCGGCACGAGAGCCTGCGGACCACCTACGAGGGGGACGAACCCCGCCAGCGGATCCACCCGCCGTTCCCGATGCCGCTGGAATACGTCGACACTCCCGACATCGCCGTCGAGGCCACCGCCCGCGCCGTCACCCACCGCTTCGACATGCGCGAAGGCCCGGTCGTCCGGGCCACCCTGATCCGCCTGGCCGAGGATTCGCACGCGTTGCTGGTGGTGTGCCACCACATCGCCGCCGACGGCTGGTCGATGGGGCTGATCGCCGACGAGCTCGCCACCCGCTACGCCGCCGCCCTCGACGGCCGGGAACCCGACCTGCCGCCGCTCCCGATCCAGTACGCCGACTACGCGGCCTGGTCCCGCGCCGAGCACACCCCGGACGCCCGGGTGGAGTACTGGCGGCGCGTGCTGGACGGCGCGGCCGGGGTGCGGCTGCCGATGCGCCGCGAGCGCCCGGCCCCCGGCGGCCGCAAGACCAACACCCACTGGACCCTCCTCTCGCCGGATGTGCTGCCCAGGCTCCAGGCGGCCGGCGGGCCGGGAACGACTCCGTTCACCGCGCTGCTGGCGGTCTTCGCCATGCTGCTGGCCCGCTACACCGGCGAGCACGACCTGACCCTGGCCTCCACCAACGGCGGGCGCCGCCGGGTCGAACTCGAACCGATCGTGGGCTGTTTCGTGAGCGCCCTCCCAGTTCGCGGGGATTTATCCGGCGATCCGGCGTTCCCCGAGGTGGCCGCCCGGCTGCGCCGCTCGGTAGGCGGCGCGCTCACCAGCCAGCTGCCGCTGGCGCTGCTGGCCGAGCGCGCCTCGATCGACCTGGCCCTCCCGGTGAGCTTCTCGCTGCGCGGCTTCCGCGACCAGCGCGGCGGCGACTGGCCGGGCCTGACCGTGTCGGTCTGGGGCCACGAGGTCGACGACCTGGCCTACGAGCTGTCGCTGCTCGTGCACCTGGACGGGGACAGGGTGGGGCTCGACTTCACCTACCGCAGGGACGTGCTGGACGACGACACGATCGACCGCATGTCCCGGCACTTCCACTGGCTGGCCGGGCAGATCGCCGCCGATCCCACTTTGCCGCTGTCGGCGCTCGAGCTGGTGACGCCCGAGGAGCGGGAGCTCATCCGCGGGCCGTGGAACGACTCGGCGGCCATCTACCCCGAGGCGCCGCTGCCGGAGCTGCTCCAGGAACGGCGGGACGGCGTCGCGATCGTTTTCGACGGGGTCGCCACGACCTACGGCCAGTTGCACGCGCGGGCGAACCGGATCGCCAACCGGCTGCGGGAGCTGGGCGTGGGGACCGAGTCGACGGTCGGCGTGCTGCTGGATCGTTCTCCCGACCTCATCGCGACGCTGCTCGGGGTGTGGCAGGCGGGCGCGGCCTACGTGCCGATGGATCCGGCGTTCCCGGCGCGGCGGATCGCCGACATGCTGGAAACCGCCGGAACCCGATTAGTGGTGACGGAGGCCGCGTACGCCGATCTGTTCAGCGGCGTCGAGGTGCTCGACATCGCCGATCCGTCGATCGAGGCGCAGCCCGCGACACCACCGGGCGTGCCCTATGACCTCGACCGGCTGGCCTATCTGATCTTCACCTCGGGGTCGACCGGACGTCCGAAAGGCGTGCAGGTCACCCATCGAGGGCTGCTCAACCACGTCTGGTGGGCCGTCCAGGAGCTCGCCTCGAAGGGCGATGGCGGCGCGCCGTTGCTGGGATCGGTCGCGTTCGATCTGGTGGTGCCCAATCTGTGGGCCCCGCTGGTGGCCGGTCAGACCGTGACGATCCTCCCGCAAGACGTGGACCTGGCTGAGCTCGGCGAGATTCTGGCACGCTCCGGACCCTTCAGCTTTATTAAGCTCACCCCCGGCCACCTCGAAATCCTCGGCCACCAGCTGGACGACTCGCGCGCCGCGCGGCTGGCGGGGGTGATCGTCGTGGCGGGCGAGGCGCTGCCCGGCTCGCTGGCCGACCGCTGGCTGGACATCCTCGGCCCTGGCCGCCTGATCAACGAGTACGGCCCCACCGAGGCGTCGGTCGGCACCTGCATCTACCCGATCGTCCACCGCCAGCACCACGAGGTGGTGCCCATCGGCCGCCCGCTGCCCAACATGCGGATGTACGTCCTGGACCCGGCCGGGAAGCTCGTCCCCGCCGGAGTCCCCGGCGAGCTCTACGTCGGCGGAACCGGCGTCACCCGGGGCTACGTGAACCGCCCCGACCTCACCGCCGAACGTTTCGTCACCTTCGAGGGCGAGCGCGTCTACCGCACCGGCGACCGCGTGCACTGGCTGCCCGACGGGAACGTCGCCTTCCTCGGCCGTTTCGACGACCAGGTCAAGATCCGCGGCTACCGGATCGAGCTGGACGAGGTCCGCGCGGCCCTGCTGGACCATCCGGGGATACGCGACGCGGTGGCCGTCGTGCGGAACGACCGCCTGGTCGCCTACTACGTCTCGGCAGGGCCGGCCGAGGACCTGGCCGGGCATTGCGCGCTGCGGCTGCCCGACTACATGGTCCCGGTCGCCTTCACCGAGCTGGACACGATCCCGCTCAACGCCAACGGCAAGGTGGACAGGAACGCTCTGCCCGAACCCGCGGCGATCACCGGCACGGCCGGGCCGCGCACCGAGACCGAGCGAGTGATCGCGGACGTCTGGCGGGAGGTGCTCGGGCGGGACGCCGGCGTCGAGGACGACTTCGTGGCGCTGGGCGGCCACTCGCTGCTGATGATCCGGATGATCGCCCGCCTCCGCCAGGTCCTCCCGGAACGCCCGGTCAGCGTCCTGGACGCGCTCGCCAACCGGACGATCGCCGCCCTGGCCGCCCTCATGGACGGCCCCCTCGACGAGGGCCGGGGGCTGCTGGTCCGCCTCACTCCCCCAGGGCCGGCCACGGCGACGCTGGTCTGCGTGCCGTACGGCGGCGGCAGCGCGGTCGTCTACCAGGCCCTCGCCGAGGCGCTGCCGGCGGGCGTGGCCCTGCACGCGGTCGCCCTGCCCGGCCACGAGCTGGGCGTCGAGGAGGACGCGCTGCCCTTCCACGAGGCCGCCGAGCGGGTCGCCGCCGAGATCCTGACCGCCGTCCGCGGCCCGCTCGTCCTGTACGGCCACTGCGTCGGCAGCGCCCTCACCACCGAGATCGCCCGCCGGGTGGAACAGGCGAGCCGGACCATCGACGCCGTCTACATCGGCGGCAGCTTCCCCTTCGCCGCCCCCCGCAAGGGCCTCAACGGCCTGCTGGCCCGCTGCTTCCGCCGCGAGCGCACCCTCAGCGGCACCGGCGAGGCCGCCTGGCTGCGCGCCATCGGCGCCGACCTGGACGGCCTGGACACCGCCCAGGTGGAGGCGATCGTCGCGACCATGCGCGGCGACGCCCGCGCGGGCGAGGAGTACTTCACCGACCTGATCGAGACCGGCGCGCCGCTGCTGTCCGCGCCGGTCATCTCGATCGTCGGCAGCCGCGACCCGATCACCGACTACTACCCGGAGCGTTACCGGGACTGGCACGTCACCGCCGGGACCACCGCCCTGGTCGTCATCGACGAGGCCGGGCACTACTTCCTCCGCTACCGCGCCGCCGAGCTCGCCACGATCGTCACCACGGTGCACCGGTCGCTGGACGGCCCGCACGAGGCCGGGACCTGGCGCAAGGAGGCGGTCTCCCGGGAGGCGCCGCCCGCCGACGCCCGGCTCGGCCGGTTCCTGCGCGTCGCGGGCGGCCAGATGGTGTCGATGATCGGCACCGCGATGACCGAGTTCGCCGTGCCGATCTGGGCCTACCTGCAGACCGGCTCGCTGCTCCAGTTCAGCCTGTTCGCCATCATCGGCCTGGTGCCGGGACTCGTGCTGTCCCCCGTGATCGGCGCGCTGGTGGACCGGAACGACCGCCGGCTGGCCATGCTGGCCGGGGACGGCGCCTGCCTGGCCCTGCAGGCGGTGATGCTGGCCCTGCTGCTCACCGGCAACCTGTCCATGCCCGCCCTGTACGGCATCCTGACCCTGCTGTCCATCTCGCTGACCGTGCAGCGACTGGCCTGGTCGTCGGCGGTGCCGCAGCTGGCGCCCAAGCACTACCTCGGCCACGCCGGCGGCGTGCTCCAGCTCGGCAACGCGATCGGCCGCCTGATGGTGCCGCTGTTCGCGGTCGGCGTGCTGGCCGCGATCGGCCTGGACGGCATCCTGATCGCCAACGTGGCCTGCTACGTGGCAGCCGTCACGGTCACCCTGCTCACGCCGTTCCCGAAGCGGCTGGCCTGGACGCGGCGGGAGAGCGTCGGCGCGGAGATCCGCAACGGCTTCCGCTACCTGTGGCGGCGGCGCGGCCTGCGGGCGATGGCGCTGACCATGTTCGCCGTGAACTTCTTCCTGTTCACCGCGTTCGTGATGATATCGCCGCTGGTGCTGTCGATCGGGGATCTGGCCGACACCGGCAGGATCGCGCTGATCGCCGGTCTGGGCGCGGTCGCGGGCGGTTTCGCCATCTCCCTCTGGGGCGGCCCGAAACGCCGCCGGATGTTCGGAATGCTCGCCTCGGTGGGGGTCGTGGCGGCGTTCGCCTTCGCGATGGGCCTGCGCCCGTCGCTGGCGCTGATCGCGGTGTGCGCGGCCGGGATGGCGCTGATGATGTCGATCGGCGACGGCATCTGGATCACGATCATCCACGCCAAGGTCCCGCAGCGCTACCACGCCCGGGTGATCTCGATCAACCAGATGCTGGCCATGTCCACCCAGCCGGTCGGCCTGGCCGTGCAGGCGTGGGCGGCCGGTCTTGTCTTCGAACCGCTGCTGCGGGAGGGCGGCGCGCTCGCGCCGACCGTGGGCGCGCTGATCGGGGTGGGCGAGGGGCGCGGCATCGGCCTGCTCTACCTGATCTGCGGCCTGGCGATGGCGGTCACCATCGCCGTCGCGCTGCGCCATCCCGCGCTCGCCCACTTCGACCGGGACACTCCCGACGCCGAGCCGGACGATCTGGCCGGCCTCGCGGAGCTGAACGCTAGGAACTCGCCCGCTGAAAGGATTTTGGCATGACCCCCACCGAGTCCGCCGTCACGGAGATCTGGACCGAGCTGCTCGGGCAGGCCCCGCCGACCCCGCACGACGACTTCTTCGAGCTCGGCGGCCAGTCGCTGACCATGGTCCAGTTCCTGGCCAGGGTCGAGGAGCAGTACGGCGTGGAGCTCCCCATCGACGTCCTGTTCACCTCCGGCTTCACGGTCGCCGAGGTGGCCAAGGCGATCGACCAGGGCCGGTTGGACGCGGTCGGCGAACAGGAGCTGGCCGAGTTGCTCAAGCAGCTGGAGGGCATGTCCGACGAGGAGATCAGCGAACTGCTCTCGGAAGACGCATGAGGGTGCTGCTGGCCCAGAACATGTTCCACCTGCCGAGTCACGGCGGGGCGAACAAGTCCAACCGGGTCCTGCTGGAGCAGCTCGCGGCGCGCGGCCACGACTGCCATGTGGTGGCGCCGATGTCGGGCGCGCTCCGGGCCACCTCGGTGGACGAGCACGTGGCCTACCTGCGGGGTCTCGGCGCCACGATCACGTCGGCGACCGAGGACGGGGTGGAGTACGCGTACCGGGGAGTGCGCGCGAGCGCGGTGGCGCGCCCGCCGCAGCTGGCCCGCCGGGTCGGGGAGGTGGCGGCCGAGGTCAAGCCGGACTGGACGCTGGTGCCGTCCGACGATCCAGGATTGCTGATGCTGGGGGCGGCGCTGAAGGCGACGCCGGAGCGGGTGGTGTATCTCGCGCACACGCTGCAGCAGCTGCCGTTCGGCCCCGGCTCGTTCTATCCGAGCGGGGCGGGGACCCGGATGGTGAAGCGGGCGGCGAGCGTGCTGGCCGTGAGCAAGGCCGCGCAGTCCTACATGGAGCGGTGGGGGGAGCTGCGGTCTACGCTGATCTACCCGCACATCTACGGCGACCCGCAAGAGCTGACCGAGGGCACGCACGTCACGATGATCAACCCGTGCGGCTACAAAGGGCTGCCCATCCTGCTGGGGCTGGCCGACGCGCGGCCCGACGTGCCGTTCCTGGCCGTGCCCACCTGGGGGGCGACCACGCAGGAGCTGGCCGAGCTGGAGCGGCGGCCGAACATCACGGTGATCGAGCCGTCCGACGAGATCGACGACATCCTGGCCCGCACCCGGGTGCTGCTGATGCCGTCGTTGTGGGACGAGACGTTCGGCTACACCTGCGTGGAGGCGATGGCGCGCGGCATCCCGGTGCTGGCCTCCGACGTCGGCGGCCTGGCCGAGGCCAAGCTGGGCGTGCCCTATCTGCTGCCGGTGCGGCGGATCGAGAAGTACGAGTCGGCGGGCCACGCGCGGCCGGTCCCGGTGGTGCCCGAGCAGGATCTGGGGCCGTGGGCGGACGCGCTGTCGGCCGTGCTGGCCCATCCCGACCTCTACCACGAGCTGTCGCGGCGGTCCCGGGCGTCGGCCCGTGACTTCATCGCGTCGCTGGACGAGGACGCGCTGGAGACCCATCTCACCGCGCTGCGCCCGAACCGGCGGCAGGCCGCGCTGGCGGCGCTCGCGGCCCGTACGAAGGAAGGCAGGATAGCGACGACATGATCGGCGCGATTCAGGAGCGGGTGCGGGCCCTCACGCCTGTGGCCGACGCGGATCTGGGGCGCATGCTCAGGATCAGGCATTTCGAGCGGGCGCTGCTGCGCCTGTTCGAGCGCGGCCAGCTCAACGGCACCACGCACACCTGCCTGGGCCAGGAGCACGTCCCCGTCGCGGTCAGCGGTCTGCTCGACCCGGACGACTACGTGTTCAGCAACCATCGCGGCCACGGCCACTTCCTGGCCAGGCACGACGAGCCGCACGCGCTGCTGGCCGAGATCATGGGCCGGGCCGGGGCGGTCTGCAACGGCGTCGGCGGCAGCCAGCACGTCTACCACGAGCGGTTCCTGTCCACCGGGGTGCAGGGCGAGAGCCTGCCGGTGGCGGTCGGGGTGGCGCTGCGGCTGAAGCGGGTCACGCCGGGACGGCTCGCCTGCGCGTACATCGGGGACGGGACGTGGGGTGAGGGGTCGGTCTACGAGGCGCTGAACATGGCGCAGCTGTGGCGGGCGCCCCTGCTGGTCGTGGTGGAACACAACCGGATCGCCCAGTCCACGCCGACGACCGCGCAGTTGTCCGGCTCGATCGCCGGCCGCGCGGCCGGGTTCGGCGTGCTCCACCACCGGATCGAGTCGGTGGACGTGAACGTGATCAGGGCCGAGCTGGCCCCGCTGGCGGCCGTGGTCAGATCCGAGTTCCGGCCGGTGGTGGCGGAGATCGCGGTGCATCGGGCCGGGCCGCACAGCAAGGGCGACGACACCCGCACCCCGGAGGAGCTGCGCGAGGCCGCCGAGGGCGACTGGCACCCGCGCTACGCCGAGGCGTTCCCCGAGCAGTTCGCCCGCCTGGAGGAGGAGCAGCGCGCCTTCATCGCCCGGATGGTCGACGACGTCCTGATCCGCCCGGCTTCCGAATGGGAGCGGTGATGAGGGTCGCGGAGCACCTGAACGAGGCGCTGCACGCGCTGCTGGACGCCGACCCCGCCGTGCACGTGCTCGGCGAGGACATCGCCGACCCCTACGGCGGCGCCTTCAAGATCACCAAGGGCCTGTCCGCCAAGCACGGCTCCCGGGTCATCTCCACCCCGCTCAGCGAGGGCGGCATCGTCGGCGTCGGCGCCGGTCTCGCCCTGGCGGGCGACCGCGCCATCGTCGAGATCATGTTCGGCGACTTCGCCGCCCTCGCCTTCGACCAGCTGCTCAACTTCGCCAGCAAGTCCACCACCATGTACGGCAGGCGCGTCCCGATCCCCCTCATCGTCCGCTGCCCCACCGGCGGCCGGCGCGGCTACGGCCCCACCCACAGCCAGAGCCTGCAGAAACACTTCATCGGCATCCCCGGCCTTGACCTGTACGAGCTGAGCCCCTTCCACGACGCGCACACCCTGCTGGCCACCATGTTCGCCCGCCAGAACCCCTGCGTGCTCTTCGAGGACAAGGTCCTCTACACCCGGCGGATCTGCCGGGACGGCGTCGTCGACGACCTGTTCAGGTTCGAGCTGATCGGCGGCTGGGCCCGCGTGTACGCCGACGGCGACGTGCCCCCCGACTGCGTGATCATCGCCCCCGGCGGGCTGACCGACCGCGCCCTGGAGGCCATGCGCGACCTGCTCATCGACCACGAGATCACCTGCGTGCTGCTGGTCCCGGAACGCCTCTACCCGCTCGACCCGGCCCCCATCATGCATGTGCTGCGCGGCGCGGGCACGATCGTCGTGGCCGAGGACGGCTCCGCGGGCGGCACCTGGGGGGCCGAGGTGGCCCGGCTGCTCCATCCCGAGTTATGGGCCTCCCTGTCCGGGCCCATCCGGCTGGTCAGCGCGGCCGACTCGATCATCCCCACGGCCGCGCACCTGGAACGCGAGGTCCTCGTCCAGGCGGACACCATCAGGAGAGCGGTGCTGGCGTGATCGAGATCAAGGTGCCCAAGCTCAACAACAACGACACCAGCTACATCCTGGTGGAGTGGCTGGCCGCCGACGGCGAGGCGGTGGCGATCGGCGATCCGCTGGTCGTGGTGGAGACCTCCAAGACCGCCGAGGAGCTGCTCGCCGAGGACGCGGGCATCCTGCGCCGGGTGGTGGCCGAGGGCTCCGACTGCGAACCCGGGCAGGTCATCGCCCGGTTGCAGGCGCCGGGCGAGGCCGTGCCCCAGCAGGTGAGCGTGGCGGCGGGCCGGCAGGACGCGGCCGGGGAGATCGTCATCACCGCTCCCGCGCGGGCGCTCATGGACGAGCTCGGGGTGCCCGCGGAGCGGGTGCGCACGCTCGGCAAGAAGGTGATCCGCCGCGAGGACGTGGAGGCCCTCACCCGCGCCCCCGAACCGGACGCCCGCGCCGGTCTCGTCGCGCTGAGCAAGGCGCAGCGGCTGACCGGCGACGTGGTCACCCGCTCGCACCAGACGATCCCGGCCGCCTTCACCGCCGTCAAGATCGACGTCACCGGCACAGCCAAGCTCACCCGCGACCTGTCCAAGCACGCGCGCACCCTGATCGGCCTATCCGAGCTGGTGGTGAAGGCCGTCGCCGACCAGCGGGCCGAGTTCCCGCTGCTGTTCGCCACCCTGGTCGAGCCCGGCTACGTCCGGCTCGCCGAGGGCGCGCACGTCGGGGTGACCATCGACGTCGGCAAGGGCCTGTTCATCCCGGTCGTCCGCGACGCGGACGCGCGGCCGCTGGACTCGGTCGCCCGCGAGCTCATGGACTACCGGATGACCGCGCTGCGCGGCAGCTTCCGGGAGCGGGACCTGGAGGGCGCCAACATCGCCGTCACCCTGCACAACGACGGCGCGATCACGCTCGCCGTCCCGATCGTCTACCCGGGCCACGTGTGCGCGCTGTCGCTGGCGGCGACGCAGCAGGAAGTGGCGCCCGCCGATGATGGCGGTTTCACGGTCCGGCAGACCGTGCAGCTCGGGCTCGCCTTCGACCATCGGGTGGTCAACGGGCGGGACGCCGCGATGTTCCTGGGCGCGGTGAAGCAGATGCTGGAGACGCCGCGGCGATGGCTGGAATAACTCGTCGTAAGCGCGTATTCCTGCTGACACTGACAACCCAGCTAGGAGGTTCATGAACGCCTTGAGGTTCCCCAGTGACTTCGTCTGGGGTGCGTCCACGTCGGCGTACCAGATCGAGGGAGCGACCAAGGAGGACGGCCGGGGGGTGTCCATCTGGGACACCTTCGCCGCCACGCCCGGGAAGGTGCGCGGCGGCGACACCGGGGACCCCGGCGCCGACCACTACCACCGCTACGCCCAGGACCTCGACCTGATGCGGGACCTCGGCCTGCAGAGCTACCGGTTCTCGGTGGCCTGGCCGCGGATCCAGCCCAACGGTTCCGGCAAGGCCAACCAGAAGGGCCTGGACTTCTACCGGCGGCTGATCGACGGCCTGGTCGAGCGCGGCATCCGGCCGATGGTGACGCTCTTCCACTGGGACCTGCCGCAGGCCCTGCAGGACGCGGGCGGCTGGGAGAGCCGGGACACGGCGCTCCGGTTCGCCGAGTACGCGGAGATCGTCTTCGGGGCGCTGCACGCGCGCGACTGGCTGACCGTCAACGAGCCGAAGACCGTGGTGGACTGCGGCTACCGGCAGGGCGTGCACGCGCCGGGGATCGCCGACTCCGGCCGCGCCCTGGTGGCCTGCCACCACCTGCTGTTGGCGCACGGCCTGGCCTCCCGCCTGCTGCACGAGCAGCATCCCGGGCGCCGGATCGGCCCCGCCCTCAACCTGCACCCCACCTACCCGGCCGAGGACAGCCAGGAGGCCAGGGACGCGGCCGTGCGGCAGGACGCCGTCGAGAACCGGCTCTACCTGGATCCGATCTTCAAGGGGTTCTACCCCGAGGAGACGCTGCCCGCCGACCGGAGCCACATCCGGGAAGACGACCTGGCCGCGATCAGCGAGCCGATCGACCTGCTCGGCGTGCAGTACTACACGCCCATCTTCGTCGGCCCCGACCAGCGCCGGGTGATCAGACACCGGACCCGGCAGGCGGGCTGGCTGGAGGACTACCCGGACGGCTTCCACGACATCCTGGTCCGGGTCAAGCGCGACTACCCCGAAGTCCCCCTCGTCATCACCGAGAACGGCCTGGCCACCGACGACGAGCCGGGCGCGGACGGGCGCGTCGCCGACGAGGACCGGATCTCCTACCTGCGCGGCCACCTGGCCGCGATGCACCGCGCGATGAAGGCGGGCGTGCGGGTCGAGGGCTACCACGTCTGGTCGCTGCTCGACAACTTCGAGTGGGCCGAGGGCTACGCCCAGCGTTTCGGCATCGTGCACGTCGACTTCGAGACGCAGAAGCGCGTTCCGAAGGACAGCGCCCACTGGTACCGCGACCTGATCAGGACCGGAGAACTGCGGTGATTCCCTGATTTCAATTAGTTGACTATCCCATCAAAGTCGCCTTAATCTGTGGGAGCGCTCCCACAGCCTTGCCGGAATTGTCATTAATATGGGTCCCGCCGTGCCTCAGGTACGGCCAATGCCTAGAAAGGACCCCCGTGTCCCAGTTCACACTTCTCGGTGGTGGCTATCGCGCCGATGTCACCGAGCTCGGCGGCGCCGTCAACGGCCTCTGGCGCGGTGGCCACGAGCTCCTGCCGAGCTGGCCGGAGGACGGCCCGATCCCCTTCTACAGCGGGGCGGTGCTCGCGCCGTGGCCGAACCGGGTGGTGGGCGCCCGATACGTGTTCGCCGACGAGTGCTTCGAGCTGCCGGTCAACGAGCCCGACCGGGGTCACGCGCTGCACGGGTTCGTCGCGGACGTGCCGTGGACGGCGGTGGAGTTCGCCTCCGTCGAGGACGAGCACGCGTTCATCCGCCTGACGCTCGCGTTGGAGCCGAGACCGGGCTACCCGTTCCGGCTGCGGTTCGAGCTGCGGCACGACCTGTCGGCGAACGGCCTGACGACCACCATGACCGCCGAGAACGTGGGCGAGACCGCCGCGCCCTACGGCACCGGGCCGCACCCGTGGCTGCTCTCCGGCCCGGACGTCCGGGAGTACGAGCTGGATCTGCCCGCGGCCAAGGTCCTGCTCGTCAACGACATCCTCGCGCCCGTCACGCTGGAGGACGTCACGTACACGCCGTACGACTACCGCGCCCCCCGCCAGATCGGGGAGACGGCGATCGACCACGCCTTCACCGGCCTGACGGCCGGGCGGGTGCGGGTGCGCGGCCCGGAAGGCGGCCTGGAGATGTCGTGGGACCCGGAGGTGCTGCCCTGGGTTCAGGTCTGCACCGGGACCGGGCTCGGCTTCCGCGGGCTGGCCGTCGAACCCATGACCTGCCCGCCGGACGCGTTCAACTCCGGCACCGACCTGATCGTGCTGAAGCCCGGAGACACGCACGAGGCCGCCTGGACCCTCGCCATCAACTAGGACTCCCATCTATGGACAGCAGGACGAAACGACGGCTCTCCGCCGCCGAACTGGACGCCCTCGTGCTCGGCGCGCTGGGCGTCGGGATGGTCTCCTCCGAGGAGTTACCCGACGGCTTCGCCAACGCCGTCTGGCGGCTCGGCCTGGAGGACGGCCGGGACGTCGTGCTCAAGGTCGGCCCCCCGCCCGACCTGAAACTCCTCACCTACGAGCGGGATCTGCTGCGCACCGAGGCGATGGTCTACGACCTCGCGGCCGGCACCGGCCTGCCGCTCCCCGCGCTGCTGCACGCGGGTTTCGACGACGCCCTGATCGGCGGCGACTACCTGATCCTGGCCGCCCTGGACGGGGTGCCGTGGAACCATGCCACCCTGGAGCCCGCCCAGGACCGCGAGATCCGCTTCGAGCTCGGCCGCCACCTGGCCACGCTGCACGCGATCCCGGGCACGGGCGTGTTCGGCTACCCGTACGCGGGACTCACCGGCGGCACCTGGCGGGAGGCGTTCCTGGTCATGGCCGGGGCGCTGCTGGACGACGCCGTGCGCTACGCCACGCCGCTGCCCGCCACCATCGTGGAGATCGCCCGCCTGTTCCACACCAACGCCGCCGCGCTGGACGAGATCGTCACCCCCCGGCTGGTGCACTTCGACATCTGGCCCGGCAACGTCTTCCTCAAGGACGGCAGGATCGAGGCGCTCATCGACCACGAGCGGGCCTTCTGGGGCGACCCGATCGCCGACTTCGTCACCCCGACGATCTTCGGCGAGATCCAGGGCGACGACCCGATGCTGGCCGGATACCACGACGGCGGCGGGTTCGGCCTGTTCACCCACACCACCGAGGTCAGGGTGGCGCTCTACCGGGCCTACCTCTACCTGATCCTGCTGGTCGAGAACGGCCCCCGGCAGTACCCCGAGGAGTCCTACGCGCGGATCCGCGGGCTGGCCACCGAGAGCCTGGTCCGGGCCCTGGAGGTGCTCAGGCGAGCTTCGTGAGCAGGATCGGCGTGGTGGTCGGCTGCCGGGAACCGCCCGCGGGCTCGACCGTCACGCCGAACCGCTCCGCCTCGCCGGGGACGGTCAGCGTGGCCGTCCTGACCCCGCCGCCGCCGTCCACCAGACCGGCCGAGTGGATCCCGGTCGGGCCGATCAGCCACATCTGGTACGTCTGGTCGGACGGCAGCCCGGGCATGTCCGAGGCGAACATGAGCTTGCCCTGGTGCGGCGAGAGCACGATGGTCGCCCCTCCGCCGCCCGTCATCGGCACCCGCCGGACCACGGCGTCCGGCGCGGCCAGCAGGTTCTGGGTCGCCGCCAGCAAGTTCTGGGTCTCGGCCAGCGTGCGGTCCCGCTGCTGGACCGTGTTGACCGCCACCACCCCGACCGTGACGGCCGCGGCCACCGAGGCCGCCGCCAGCCCGACGGCCAGCCGGGACCGCCAGCGGGGAGCCAGCGGCACGACCACATTCGCGCGGTTGGCGCGCTCGGTCCTGACCGGCCTCGGCGGCTCCTGCCGCACCTGCGCGATCTCGGCCAGCACCCGCCGCTTCAAGGCCAGCGGCGGCGGTTCGGCCACGCCCGCGGCCAGCCGCGCCGCGGTCTCGCGCAGCCCGCGCACCTCGTCCGCGCACGCCTCGCAGCGCGCCAGGTGCTCCTCGAACAACCCCTGATCCCGGTGCGGCAGTGCGTTCAGCGCGTACGCCCCCGAGAGGGTGTGGAGGTCGTCGTTCATTTGTCCACCCCCATGCAGTCGCGCAGTCGAACCAGTCCGTCGCGCATGCGTGTCTTGACTGTGCCCAGTGGCACCTTGAGCAACCCGGCTACTTCCGGGTAGCTGTATCCCCCGTAGTACGCCATCGTGACCGCCTGGCGTTGCAGGTCGGTCAGGCCGTCGAGGCAGCGACGCACCCGTTCGCCCTCCAAGCGGGTGGTCACCGCCTCGGCGACCTGGTCGTAGGCGACGTCGTTGTCCAGCCGGGCGGCGCGTTCCTCCCGGTCGGTGGCGGCCTGCGCCGACCTGACCCGGTCGACCGCGCGGCGGTGCGCCATCGTCAGGACCCAGGACAGGGCGCTCCCCTTGTCCGGGTCGAACCGGGCGGCCGTGCGCCAGACCTCGACCAGGACCTCCTGGGCCACCTCCTCGGCCTGCGCCCGGTCCCGCAGGACCCGACGGATCAGCCCGAAGACCTGGCCGCTGACACGGTCGTAGAACCGCTCGAAAGCCGCTTCATCGCCGCGCGCGACCTCACCCAGCAGCTCCTCGAGCCCCGGGCCGCGTCCCGCCGCGAGCATGGACACAACCTCGTTCACACTGGGCTATTCGCCACCAGGGCCCCCGTGGATTGGTGGGGTTGCCGGGATTTTTCCCGGGTAGGCGGCTTCAGCCGGCCGCCGGCGGGTGACACCATATTTCAAGGGGTGATGAATTATGACCGACACCACGTGCGTGATCGCGGGCGGCGGGCCCGCGGGAGCGATGCTGGCGCTGCTGCTGGCCCGGGCCGGGATCGACGTGACCCTGCTGGAGAAGCACGCCGACTTCCTGCGCGACTTCAGGGGCGACACCATCCATCCGTCCACCCTGCAGGTCCTGGACGAGCTGGGCCTGATGGCGGAGTTCGAGAAGCTGCCGCACCACACCCTGCCGTTCCTGGCGCTGAACACCGGCGAGGAGCTGGTGCCGCTGGCCGACTTCCGGCGGCTGCCCTGCCGGTACCGGCATGTCGCGATGGTGCCGCAGTGGGAGTTCCTGAACATGATCACCACGGCCGCCGCCCGGCTGCCCAACTTCAGGCTGATCATGCGGGCGGAGGCGTACGACCTGATCAGGGACGGCGGCGCCGTGCGCGGCGTGAAGTACCGGGAGGAGGGGCGGGAGCGGGAGATCCGGGCGGCGCTCACCGTCGCGGCCGACGGGCGGGGATCCGGCCTGCGGCGGGCGGCCGGGTTCCAGCCGGTCGAGCTGGGCGCGCCGATGGACGTGGCCTGGTTCCGGCTGGACCGGCACGACGGCGACCCGGTGGAGACGTTCCTGCGGCCGGGCGCCGGCGTCGGCGTCGCGGCGATCAACCGGGACTCCTACTGGCAGCTGGCCTATCTGATCCCAAAGGGCGGTTACGAGGCGCTCAAGGCGCGCGGCGTGGCCGCTTTCCGGGACACCGTCAAGCGTCTGGTGCCCTTCCTCGAGCCGGACGCGCTGACCTTCGACGACGTGAGCGTGCTCACCGTGCGCGTGAACCGGCTGCGCCGCTGGCACCTGCCCGGGCTGCTGGTGATCGGCGACGCCGCGCACGCCATGTCCCCGATCGCCGGCGTCGGCATCAACCTGGCCGTGCAGGACGCGGTGGCGGCGGCCAACATCCTGGCCGGGCCGATGGCGAAGGCCCAGCGGCGCAGGCGCCCGGTGCTCGATCCGGTGCCGGACTCGCTGCTGGCCCGGGTGCAGCGGCGGCGGATGTATCCGACGGTGGCCACCCAGTTCCTGCAGCTGCAGATCCAGAACCGGGTCATCGCCAAGGTCCTGTCCGGCCAGGAGCTCTCCCAGGACCTCGGCGGCGCGGCCCGGAACATCCCCGGACCGCTGAAGCGGCTGGCCGGGCGGGTGGTCGGCCTCGGCTTCCTGCCGGAACACGTACGGTCTCACCACGTGGACATGAGGGCGGTGACGGTGGACGCCGTGCAATAACCTGGGTTGTCGTGAGCGCTCTGAACCTCGATACCTGGCGTGACCTGCCCGCCGCCCAGCAGCCCGAATGGCCCGACCGGGCCGCGTTGGACCACGTGGTGGCCGAGCTCAAGGGGCTGCCGCCACTGGTCTTCGCCGGCGAGTGCGACCAGCTCAAGGACCACCTGGCCGCGGTCGCCCGGGGCGAGGCCTTCGTGCTGCAGGGCGGCGACTGCGCCGAGACCTTCGCCGGAGCCACCGCCGACAACGTGCGGAACAAGCTCAAGACGCTGCTCCAGATGGCGATCGTGCTCACCTACGCGGGGCGGGTGCCGGTGGTCAAGATCGGGCGGCTGGCCGGGCAGTTCGCCAAGCCGCGCTCCAAGAACACCGAGACCCGGCAGGGCGTGGAGCTGCCCGCCTACCGGGGCGACATGGTCAACGGCTTCGACTTCACCCCCGAGGCCCGGGTTCCCGACCCGGGCCGGCTGCTGCGCGCCTACCACTCCTCGGCGGTGACGCTCAACCTGGCCCGCGCCTTCACCAAGGGCGGCTACGCCGACCTGCGCCAGGTGCACGCCTGGAACCAGGACTTCGTGGCGGGTTCCCCGGCCGGGCAGCGGTATGAGCAACTGGCCCGCGAGATCGATCACGCGCTCGCGTTCATGCGCGCTTGCGGGGCCGAACCCGAAGAATTCCACACTGTTGAGTTCTACTCGTCGCACGAAGCGCTGATCCTCGACTACGATCACGCGCTCACCCGGATCGACTCGCGCACCGGTCTGCCCTACGACGTGTCCGCGCACATGGTCTGGATCGGTGAGCGCACCCGGCAGCTGGACGGCGCGCACGTGGAGTTCTTCAGCAAGATCCGCAACCCGATCGGGGTGAAGCTGGGCCCGGCCACCACGCCGGAGGAGGCGCTCACCCTGGTGGAGAAGCTCAACCCGGACAACGAGCCGGGGCGGCTCACCTTCATCACCCGGATGGGCGCGGGCAGGGTTCGCGAGGCGCTGCCGATGCTGGTGGAGAAGGTCAGTGCCAGCGGGGCGACGGTGGCCTGGGTGTGCGACCCGATGCACGGCAACACCTTCGAGGCGGCCGGGGGCTACAAGACCCGGCGGCTCGACGACGTGCTGGACGAGGTGGCCGGGTTCTTCGAGGTGCACCGCGCGCTGGGCACCCACCCGGGCGGCATCCACATCGAGTTCACCGGCGACGATGTCACCGAGTGTGTCGGCGGCGGACACCCGATCGTGGAGGGCGATCTGGCGCTGCGCTACGAGACCGCGTGCGATCCCCGGCTCAATCGGGGCCAGTCGCTCGACCTGGCGTTCCGGGTCGCCGAACTCTACCGGGCCCAGTGACGATATTTCGGGATTTCCCCGTATGATCGTCACTCTGCAGCCAGGGGAGAACCGATGAGCCAGCCGCCGCCGCCCGGCGTCGATCCGAATACGCCCAATGTGGCCCGCATGTATGACTACTACTTGGGGGGCAAGGACAACTTCGCCGCCGACCGGGCCGCCGCGGAGCAGATGACCAGTCTGTTCCCCGACGTCAGGGCGGCGGCGCTGGAGAATCGGGCATTCCTGGCCAGGACCGTGCACTGCCTCGCCGAGGCCGGGATCCGCCAGATCGTGGACATCGGCTCGGGCCTGCCCACCCAGGGCAACGTGCACGAGATCGCCCACCGGGTCGCACCGGACTGCAAGGTGGTCTACGTCGACTACGACCCCGTCGTGGTCGCGCACGGGCAGGCCCTGCTCAGCCGCGGCGAGAACGTGGAGGTCGTCATGGGCGACTTCCGCCAGCCCGACGACCTGCTGGCCAAGGTCAGCCAGGAGATCGACTTCGACCGCCCGGTGGCGTTCCTCCTCTTCGCGCTCCTGCACTTCGTCCACGAAGCCGACAAGCCATACGAGATCGTCGCCCAGCTGCGGGACCTGAGCGCCCCCGGCAGCTACCTGGCCCTCACCCACGCCGCACCCGCGATCCCCGACGTCAGCGAAGCCGCCCTGGAGATCTACAAGAAGGCCACCGCAGCCCTGGCCCTACGCGAATACGAGGAAATCCTCCCGTTCTTCGACGGCTACGAACTCCTCGCCCCCGGCCTGGTCGCCCCCCGCGACTGGCGCCCCGACGCGGACACCTACCTCCCCGACACCCACGCCTCAGTCGGCTTCGGCGGCGTCGGCCGCAAACTCTAACCAACCCCAAACCCGAACCGGCCGAAAACCCTGAACCGGCCGCGAGGGCTGAACCCATCCGGGAGCCCCGAACCAGGCGCAACTCCGAACCGGTCGGTAACCCCGAACCGGCCGCGGGTTGAACCTGCCCAGGAACCCCGAACCAGGCGCAAACTCTGAACCAGGCGCGGAGACCGAACGTGTCCGGAAACTCCGAACCAGGCGCAAAGGCTGAACCTGTCCGGGAACCACAAACCGGTCCGGAAAACAAACTGAGCGCAAGCTTCGAGCCGCCGGGAACTCCAAACCAGGCGCAAGCTCAACCGGCCGGAAGCTACGAATCGGCCGGTTCCGAATCGGCCAAGTGCTCAAAGACGAACAGGGCCCCCCGCCGGGAGGCCCTGTTTCGTTTTCCTAGCTTGGCTTCAGCTCGGAGTTGATCTCGGCGCGGATCGCGTCCATGTCCAGCGCCCGCAGCTGCTTGATCAGATCCTCAAGCGCCGCCCCCGGCAGGGCTCCCGGCTGGGAGAACACCACGATGCCGTCCCGGACCGCCATGATGGTGGGAATCGCGGTGATGTCGAAACCCTGCGCCAACGCGGGCTGCGCCTCCGTATCGATCTTGCCGAACGTGATGTCCGCGTGCTCCTCGGACGCCTTCTCAAAGATCGGCCCGAACGTCCGGCAGGGCCCGCACCACGCCGCCCAGAAGTCGAGCAAGACGATCCCGCTGTCCGCGATCTCGTTGAAGTTCTTCTCGGTTACCTCGATCGTCGCCACACACGACTCCCTTCTTCATCGGACACAACCATGTGCCCGCGCCCAGCATTCCTAGGCTTCTCGCGTCAGACTCCAAGGAAAGAACCCTAGATGAGGAGAGGCCCATGTACCCCGGATGCGGCTCGTGCTCCTGCAGCGATGAGATCCTGTCCACCCTCAAACCACCGCGAATCACCCAGCTCGGCTAAAAGGCGATGGGCGCTCCCGGCGGTGGCCGGGGACGCCCATCGGTGGCCAGACCCGGTGGCGGCTGGACCTGGTGGTGGCCGGAATCTCCGGGTTCAGGCCGATGGGCTCTGGTCGGCCCGCCGGTCCAGATGCGCGCAGTGGCTCGCGTCAGAACGTGGAGCATGGCCAGTGCGGCGGACGGGAACGGCGACCACGGCGTGGCGGGGCCGCGTCAGGTGTGGAGCATGGCCTGTGCGGTGGACGCGAGCGGCGGCCGCGGCGTGGTGGCCGGGTCAGGTGTGGAGCATGGCTTCGGATTGCCAGAGGGTGCGGTAGTAGCCGTCGGTTGTGGTGAGGTCGGTGTGGGTGCCGCGTTGGGTGATCTGGCCGTCTTCCAGGACGAGGATTTCGTCTACCGCTTCCAGGCCGCGCAGGCGGTGGGTGATGAGGAGGGTGGTGCGGCCGTGGGTGGCGTCCAGGAGGTCGGCCATCAGGGCGGCGGCGGTCTGTTCGTCCAGGGCTTCGGCGGGTTCGTCGAGGAGGAGGACGGGCGGGTTGTAGAGGAGGGCTCGGGCCAGGGCGAGGCGTTGGAGTTGGCCGCCGGAGAGGGTGCGGCCGTCTTCGCCCAGGGGGGTGTCCCAGCCGGTGCGGTCGGCCCAGGTGTCCAGGTGGGCCGCCTGGACGGCGTTGGCGAGTCCCTCGTCTGAGGCTTCGGGGCCGGCCAGGCGGAGGTTGTCCTTGAAGGATGCCTGGAAGACGTAGGGGTCCTGGGTGAGGCCGGTCATGAGGTGGCGGACGGTTTCGGAGGGGAGGTCTCTCGCTTCGACCTCGTTGATGGTGATATTTCCGGATTCGTAGTCGATGGTGCGCATCAGGGCGGAGAGCAGGGTGCTCTTTCCGGCTCCGCTCGGGCCCACGATGGCGACGCGGCGCCCAGGGGTGAGGGTGAGACTCACGCCATTGAGGGCGGGCCGGGCTTCGCCGTGCCGCACCACCAGATTGGAGACCTCGATGGTGAGCGGTCCCGACGGGGTGACGGCGGGGGCGGCCGGTTCGGTCACGGCCGCCGGGAGGGATCGAAGATCGGTGAGGCGGCGCAGAGCGGCGAGGACGCCGGTGAGGCGCTCTCCGGCCGCGGCCAGGGGAAGCACGGGTTCGAAGGCGACCAGGGACATCAGGGCCAGGACAGCAGTCGCCACCGAGCCGGTCCCGGTGGCCTGGCAGATCCACACGATGGCGACGACGGTGAGGCCCTGGGTAAGCACCCCGGTCAGCAGCGCGGTGGCACTCACCCGGGACTGGCGACGCTCAAGCGCCGCGAGATGGTCGTCCGCCGCCATCCCCGCGGCCAGCGCCTCCCCCTTCGCGCCGTACGCGGCGAGGTCGGCGGACCCGTGCACCAGATCGGCGACGCGGGCGGCCAGGTCGGCGCGAGCCGGAGCCAACCGCGCCGACCAGCGACGGGAGGCGGCGGCCGTGCCGATCGGCAGCAGGACTCCGGCGATCACGAGTCCGGCCAGCAGAGCGAAGGCCGCCGCAGGCAACAAGAAGAGCGCGATCACGACAGCCACCGCTCCGGTGACGAGAGCGGCGATGGCGGGCAGCAAGCACCGGACCAGCAGATCCTGGACCGCGTCGGTGTCGTCCACCATGCGGCTGAGCAGATCCGCGCCACGATGGCTGAGAGGCCCGGACGGGATCAACGCCTCGTAGAGCCGCTCCCGCGTCGCCGCCTGAGCACGCAGCGCGACGTCATGCCCCGCGAGCCGCTCCGCATAACGGAAGACCCCCCGGCTAGTCGCGAACGCGCGCACCCCGACGATCGCCACAGAAAGCGCGGCCAACGGCGGCTGCTCAGCGGCCCTGGTGATCAGCCACGCGGCGGAAGCAATCAGCCCAAGCCCCGCCAGATCGGCCGCAGACCCGGCCAGCGCGGCGACGACCAGCCGCCGATTCAGACCGCTCGGAATCAACCCACTCATCAGAATCCCCCCAGAACGAGGAATGTCCGCAGCCTGGCCCGGAATGCGGTGATCACCGCACGCCTCCCAGAAAGGGCAGCGCCCACCGGATCGTCCACAGTCCAACTGACCGAAGGTGTGCCAACTACCGCAAACCGCCCAGAAACGGGAGCACCCGCCAGATCGCCTGCAGTCAGGTTGGCCGGGGAGGCGCTGGCCACCGCAGACCTCCCAGAAAGGGCAGCGCCCACCGGATCGTCCGCAGTCCAACTGACCGAAGGTGTGCCAACTACCGCAAACCGCCCAGAAACGGGAGCACCCGTCAGATCGCCTGCAGTCAGGTTGGCCGGGGAGGCGCTGGCCAGCGCAGACCTCCCAGGAAGGGGAGAACCCGACGGAATGCCCGTAAGCCGACTGGCCGAAGATGCGGTGATCAACGCAAACCTCCCACAAACGGGAGCATCCGACGGATTGCCCGCGGTCCGGTTGGCCGGGGAGGCGCTGGTCACCGTAGGCCTCCTACGGGGCGTGCGTGGTCTTTGGTGATTGCGCCGTTGGTTATGTGGATTACGCGGTCGGCGAGGTCGATCATGGCGGGGCGGTGGGCGACGATTATGGCGGTGCGGCCTTCGGCGAGGTGGCGGGTGGAGGTGAGGACGGTGGATTCGCTTCGGCCGTCGAGGCGGGCGGTGGGTTCGTCTAGGAGGAGGAGGTCGGCGTTGGGGCGGCAGAAGGCGCGGGCCAGGGCGACGCGCTGGCGTTGGCCTGCTGAGAGGTTGGCGCCGCGTTCGCCGAGGATTGTGTCGTAGCCTTCCGGGAGGGTTTCGATGAATTCGGCGGCTTGGGCGGCGGCGGAGGCCGTGCGGATCTGGTCGGGGGAGGCGGAGGAGCCGAGGCGGATGTTGTCGGCGACCGAGGTGGCGAACAGGTGGGGGCGCTGGGGGACGAAGGCGAGGCGGCGGCGCCAGGTGTCCAGGTCGAGGTCGGCTAGGTCGACGCCGCCGACCAGTACCCGGCCGGATGTGGGGGTGACGAAACCGAGCAGCAGGTGGAGCAGGGTGCTCTTGCCCGCTCCGCTCGGGCCCACCAGGGCGACCCGCTCGCCCGGCTCGATCACCAGGGAGACATCGGTCAGCGCCGCGTCCTCCCGGCCGGGATAGCGCACGGTCACCGACTCCAGGCGGATCTCGGGCACGCCCTCGGGGGCTGTCAGCCGCCCGGGCTCCCCGGGGCGTTCCTCGCCCAGCAGTGCGAACGCCTGGTCGGCGGCGGTCACCCCTTCCATCGCGGCGTGGAACCTGGTCCCCATCGCCCGCAACGGCAGATACGCCTCCGGCGCCAGCAGCAGCACCAGCAGCGCCGTGCTCAGATCCAGTGACCCCGACAGCAGCCGCAACCCCACCGGGACCGCCACCAGCGCAAGCGACAACGACGCGACCAGTTCCAGCACCAGCGACGACAGGAACGCCACCCGCAGCGTGCGCATGGTCGCCGACCGGTGCTGATCGGCCACGTCGCGAATCACCGACGCCTGGTAGCGGGCCCGCCCGAACGCGCGCAGCGTCGGCAGCCCGCGCACCACGTCGAGGAAATGGCCGCCCAGCCGCGCCAGCGCGCGCCACTGCCGCTCGGTCACCGCCTTGGTGGTCATCCCGACCAGCGCCCCGAAGATCGGAATCAGCGGCAGCGTCAGCAGCACGATGATCGCCGTCGCCAGATCCGCCACGAAGAGCCGGATCAGCACTGCCACCGGCACCACCGCGGCCACCGCCACCGACGGCAGATATCCCGTCAGATAGGGATCGAGCGCGTCCAGACCCCGCCCGGTCAGCGTCACCAGCTCACCCGAGCGATGCTCGGCCGGGCTCAGCTCCTGGAACCGGGACAGCAGCCGATGCCGCAGCAGCGACTTCACCCCGCTCGCGGTGCGCCCGGCCGCGACGCCCTGCGCCCAGCCGAGCGCCCCGCGCAGCCCGATCACCAGCGCCAGCGGCAGCAGCGCGCTCACCGCGAACCGCCCGGACAGCACCCCGGCCAGCAGTTCGGCCTGCACCAGCACCAGCAGCCCGGCCACGATCGCGGCGCCCAGGCAGACCGCCAGGTGCCGCCGCGGCAGCACCCGCATCAGATCCCGGTGCACGATTCCCCCGAGGCTAGAAGAACGTCGGAACGGCGCCCCTCCGGAACACGCGCCAGACCCAGATCTGCGCGCCCACCATGAGGGGAACGACTGGCAACACCATAAGGCTCAGCACCGACAGTGTCGCCGACGGGGCGGCCTCGCCGAGCACGTCAGGGGCCAGGACCGCCAGCGGCGCCACGACCGGCGCGACGGCCACGGCCGCCGACAGCGCCAGCCCCCGGCCGGTACGGCTCGCGCCCTGCGCCACCGCCTCCCCCGGCAGCCGCCACGCCAGGAACGTCCACCCGTGGAACGCGAACACCACCGCGACCACCACCCCGTACACCACGCCCAGCAGCGCGGGCGCCCCGGTGATCCCCGCGATCACGCCACCCCAGGACAGCGCCAGCCCCAGCGACCCCGCCGCGACCGCCGCCGTCCAGAACGACCGCCAGCCGCTCCCGTCCAGCCTGCGGCGGAACCACAACCCCGCGTCCCGTACGACCCACGACACCAGCAACCCCACCACCACCGGGTAGAGCTCGCTCAGCACCTCCCCTTCCAGCACCGGGAAGGCCCCGAACAGCACGCCCGCGAGCCCGACCAGCCACACCTCGTTGGCCAGCACGAACGGCGCGATCGCCCCCACCGCCCGATCGCGCTCCCCGGTGAAGGGCAGCAGCAGCCCGACCCCGATGTCGAAGCCCTCCAGGGCGAAGTAGCCGGCCAGCAGGACGGCGAGAATCCCGAACCAGAGGATCTCCACGACAGCTCCTTAGAAAGTCAGGACGGGTTGGGGGGCCGGCTGCTCGCCCAGCGCGACCACGCCGGGACCGCGCCGGACCAGGCGGGCGATCAGCAGGTAGTCGACGACGGCCAGCATGCCGAGCACCCCGACGAAGGCGAGGAACGACAGCGTGATCTGCCCCGCGGTCAGCCCGGGGGTGAGCGCGTCGGCGACGGTGAGCTTGCCGTAGATGAGCCAGGGCTGGCGGCCCTCCTCGCGGGCGATCCAGCCGAGCACCAGGGCGATGAACGGCAGCGCCGTGAGCAGCATCAGCACCGGCTGGGCCCACCGCCAGCGCGGCAGCCACTTGACGCACACCAGCAGCAGGAAGGTGATCAGCTGCAGCGTCTCGCCGATCGACTGCATGCTGCCGAGCCCGGTTCCGGCGAGCGCGTTCGCGGACCATTTGTCGGGCTGAACCGTCTCGACGAACCCGAACTGGGCGTATCCGAAGCCGACCGTGAGGAACCCGCCCACGAAGGCCGTCACCACGCCGATCCGCAGTGAGGTCGTGAAGAACGCCCGTTCCGCGGTCCGCCGGTACAGCTGGTACGCGCTCGCCCCCATCACCACGCACCCCGCGGTCAGCAGCCCGGCGGAGAGCACGTGGGGCAGCGCCATCACCAGCGTCGGATTGCTGAGCAGCGCCCCGAAGTCGGTGAGCGCCAGCCGGTCGCCCTGGACGGTCGCCCCGGCGGGGTTCTGCAGGAAGGAGTTGGCCACCATGATCCAGAACGCCGACGCGTACGCGGTCAGCGCCACCAGCCAGATGCAGGCCAGATGGAGCCGTTTCGGCAGCCGGTGCCACCCGAAGATCCACAGGCCCAGGAAGGTCGACTCAAGGAAGAACGCGACCAGCGTCTCGATGGCCAGCGGCGCGCCGAACACGTCGCCCGCGTAGTGCGAGAGCCCGCTCCAGCTCATCCCGAACTGGAACTCCATCACCAGGCCGGTGACGATGCCGAGCGCGTAGTTGGTGACATAGATCTGACCCCAGAACCGGGTCATCCGCTCGTGTTCGGGGTTGCCGGTGCGCACGTAGCGGGTGTTCATGATCGCGACAAGGGGGGCCAGGCCGAGTGTCAGCGCCACGAACAGGAAGTGCAGGCTTCCTGTCACGGCGAACTGCAGCCGGGCCAGGTCAAGAACGTCCATGAGGCTCCTTATGTGTGGCTACATATAGGGAGCCTACATGTAGACTGGCTACATGACGAATCCGGATAAGGTAAAGGCGTGAACGCCGACGCGCTCCGCGGGCATCTGGACGCCCTGCTCCTCTCGGTGCTCGAACACGAGCCGCAGCACGGCTACGCGATCATCGAGGCGCTGCGCGACCGCAGCGGCGGCGAGCTCGACCTGCCCACCGGAACGATCTATCCCGCCCTGCGCCGGTTGGAGCGCGCGGGCTACCTGGCCAGCGAGTGGGCCATAGTCGGCGGCCGCAGACGCCGCACCTACCGCCTGACCGGCGCGGGCCGCGCGGAACTGGCGGGTGAGAGGTCCGCCTGGACCGCCTTCACCAGCGTGATCGGCAGCGTGCTCAACCCGTCGCGCGAACCTTCGAGCTGACGCTGAGACAGCGCGCCGCGCACCAGAGCTGCCATCCCCACAGCACCACGCTGAGTAAGGTCGCCGCCGTTCCCGGCGGGTACGCCGCCATGTTCACCGCGTGCTGCGAACCCCAGACCAGGCCCCCGCACAGCACGGCCATCACCGGCATCTGCCCGATCACGAGCAGCCCGAGCGAGCGGGTCAGCACGCGCGGGCGGCGGCCGCGGCGCAAGCCGTACAGGACGAGGCCGCTCAGGAGTCCGGTGGTGAGCTGCAGGTAGTCGACGGTGACCGCGACCCCGCCGAACCAGCCGGGCTTGGCCGCCGTCTCGGCCGCCGGGAAGACATGCCAGATCAGCGACCACATGAGCGCGGTGAACGGCACGGTGATGAACAGTATCGCCGCCGTCCTGCGGCCCTGACCGGCGGTGAGCTCCTCCTGGTAGCCGGGCGCGATCACCTCGATCGGCCCGAACTCCTCGACGGCGAGCCGCTCGGCGCTCGCCCGGTCGAGCCCGTCGGCCTGGTAAGCCTCGGCGGCGTCGAGCAGGCCGTCGCGCGCCTCCGCGAGCATGTCCCGCTTCAACCGCCCAGGCCCGTGCAGGGTACGGCCCAGCCGGGCGACATACCCCTCGACGGTCTCTGCGGCGATTAAAGTCTCCATGGTCGCCTGACAGGCTACGCGTTCCCGCCACCCGGCGGCATCAGGGTGAACCCTGACAACGGCCTCGGGGAACCCTCATGCTCAGCCGTGCAGCCCGTCGTGCTGGGTGGCCACCGGCGGCACGGTGGGCCGGTGCCCGATCGGGCGGCGCGAACTCGGCTGCGGCGTGGCCGACAGCACCAGCGCGGCCACCGTCACCACGGCCACCAACGCGAACCAGGTGACCTTACGTAACCGCGGCGTCCTCTTCGCCCGGTTCTCGCGGCGAAAGGGCCAGCGGGGCGGCCAGCTGAGCCGCAATTGGTGGCCACCGCGCGGCGTGCTCGCGAACACGCAGTCCCGCAGCCGCAGCCGCTCGGGCCCGACCACCCCCGGCAGGTGGCAGCCGCTCAGGTCGGCGCCGTCGATGGTCAGCTCCTCGGCGTCCAGCCGGTCCACCGAAACCACCCGGATCTCCCCGCCGCGCCGGGTCACGCTGGACGTCCCCCGGCTGACCAGGCCGCGCAGGTCCAGGTCCGCGTCGCCGAGCCGGACCACCAGCCGCCCCAGCACCCGGGCCCCGTCCAGCACCACCGGGCAGCCGCTGGCGTCGATCTCCACCGCGCCCTGCGCCCGCGCCTCGCTCAGCACCAGCTTCCTGGCCACCGCCGACGGCGCCAGGAACGCCTTCCCGACGAACCGCACCGATTCGAACCCGGACGAGCCGTCGAATCCGGTCCGGCGGAACGACACCGCCCGCCAGAAGCGCGCGCCCCGGAAGGTGGCGTCCCCATGGAAACGGGTCCGGTCGAATGACGCGAACCCGTGGAACTCGCTCCTGCGGAACGACGCCGAGCCCAGGCACGCCTCGCCGAACAGCGCGTCGCTGATGACCACCGCCTCGTCCAGGGAGAGGTGGCCGCGCACGCGGGAGCCGTGCAGGGAGAATTCGCGAGCGAAGCGGACGCGATGGAAGCTGGCGTTGCCGCCGAAGCTGGTGCCGAAGAACGAGGCGAGGCCGTCGAAGCGGGCGCCGTCGAAGGAGGCGTCGCCGGTGAACGTGGCGTCGCCGAAGCGGACGGCGGACAGGAATCTGGCCTGGTCGAATCGAGCCCGGCCGATGGTATGGCGAGTGGCGGCCAGGATCCGGGCGAGTAATTCGCCGGTGATCACGGTGCCGCGCAGGTCCACCGCCTGCCCCGGGAAGAGCCTCTGGAGACACTCCCCCAGCTCATCGGCGTCCAGGTGGCGCAGGCAACGGCCGTAAGGCTGCCACGCCACCCCAATGCAGTCGGCACTTGTCGCGCACACGCTCCAGGACAGCAGCTGCCTCATAACCGAAGGCATACCCAGAAGTGAGTCCCCCGCTCCCTTCGGAGGCAGCTTATCGCCGCCACTTCTACGGCCCGGCGAAGGATAAGCACCACCCGACCTGATATATGCCGATATTTCTTCCCGCGAGCTTCGAAATGAAGTGTCAAAATTTCCATTTTGACCCCTTATGGGGCGACACCCCGGGATCATTCAGGCAAGCCGGAAACGCGAATCGGCCGCGCCTCCCGAGTGGCGCGGCCGATCTGGGTTCGTGGTTAGTTGGTGGCGGTTTTCTCCTCCAGGGACACGGTGACCGTGGTGGGCTGGCCGTTGCGGATGTAGGTGAGAGTGATTTTGTCGCCGGGCTGGTGACCGCGGATGATGCCGACCACGGTTTCACCGGCGTCGATGGAAGTGTCGTCGATCTTGGTGATGATGTCGCCCTGCTGGAGGCCGGCCTTGGCGGCGGGGCTGCCGGCGGTGACGGGGCCCACGAGGGCGCCGGGGGTGTCGCCGGTGGCGTCGCTGACGCTGACGCCCAGGTAGACGTGGACGGCCTTGCCGGTGTTGATCAGTTGTTCGGCGACCTGCTTGGCGGTGGTGATCGGGATGGCGAAGCCGACGCCGATGTTGCCGTTGCCGCCGGAGGTGGCGATCGCGGTGTTGACGCCGATGACCTGGCCGGCGGCGTTGACCAGGGCCCCGCCCGAGTTGCCGGGGTTGATCGCGGCGTCGGTCTGGATCATGCCGCCGATGGTGGTGGGCTCCGCCTGGGAGCCCTGGAGCTGGCCCCACCCGGGCGGCATCTGCTGCTCGGGCTGGCCGCCGCCGGAGGTGACCGTACGGTCGAGGGCGCTGATGATGCCCGCGGTGACCGAGCCTTCCAGGCCGAGCGGGCTGCCGATCGCCAGCACCGAGTCACCGACCTGGAGGCGGTCGCTGTCGCCGAGGGATGCCTTGGTCAGGCCGGACACGTCCTGCGCGCGGATGACCGCGATATCGGTGGTCGGGTCGGTGCCGACCAGGGTCGCCTTGGCGGTGCGGCCGTCGCTGAACTTGACGCTGAGCTGGGCGTTGTCGCCCGCGCCCGTGACGACGTGGTTGTTGGTGAGGATGAGCCCGTCGTCGGAGAGGATGACGCCGGATCCCTCGCCACCGCCCGTCTGCGAGGTGACGGTGATCATCACGACCGAGGGCTGCACCCGGCGGGCGACGTCGGCGATCGTGGTCCCGGTGGACGAACCGGAGTTGACGACAGGGCTGGAGATCACGGTTTGCGGGCCGGAGATGGCGTTGGTGACGAGGGCCCCCGCGACCCCGCCGCCCAGTGCCATGGCGGCGAGCGCGAGGACCGCGCCGCCCTTCTTGAGGCCGCTCCCGGATGCCTTGGCCGCGGGTGCGGGCGGCGGCGGAGGTGGGGGCGGGACCGTGAATACGGCGGTGTTCCCGGACCGGAACTGCCCGGTCGCCGGAGGACGGTCCCCGAACTGGCTCCACCCCTGCGTGTTCAGGACCTCGGTCTGCCCGGTAGCCTCCGGGTCAGCCGGAGTGCCGGTCTCGTGCGCAGCGTTCGCCGGAGAACCCGGAGTCTGCTCGCGCGGCTCGTCAGCGTTCATGTGTGTGCCATCCCCTTACAGAAGCCCCCGGCTGTCCGCCGGTACTCCTCTACGATGACAAAGCCGCGATAAGGCCCGGCTAAGCGATCAACCCGCTGACCTCGCGAAAGCGTACAGAATCCTTATCCGCGCTGTTCGGGTGGCCAGTACTCGGCGCGAAGAATTCGCTTGAAAAGTTTGCCGGTCGGGTGGCGCGGCAGCTCGGCCCGGAAGTCCACGCTCTTGGGACACTTGTAGTGGGCGAGATTGGCCCGGCAGTACTCGATCAGCTCGGCTTCCAGGCCGGGGCCCGCCTCCTCCGGCACGACGGCCTCCACGACCGCCTTGACCTGCTCGCCCATCTCCTCGTCCGGCACCCCGAACACCGCCACATCCGCCACTTTCGGATGTACGGCCAGCAAGTTCTCCGCCTCCTGCGGGTAGATGTTCACCCCACCCGAAATGATCATGTACGACCTGCGGTCGGTCAGGTAGAGGAATCCTTCCTCGTCCAGGTACCCGATGTCCCCCAACGTCGTCCACCCCCGCCCGAGCGGATCCTGCCCGGAACGCGTCTTGGCGGGATCGTCGTGGTACTCGAAGGCCGGCCCGTCGGAGAAGTACACCGTCCCCTGCTCGCCCGGCGGCAGCTCGCGGCCGTCCTCGTCGCACACGTGCGGCACGCCGAGCAGCGGCCGCCCCACCGTGCCGCGATGGTTGAGCCAGTCCTCGGGGCTCGCGTAGAGGAAGCCGTTGCCCTCGGTGCCCGCGTAGTACTCGTGCACGATCGGCCCCCACCACTCCATCATCTGCTCCTTGACCGGGACCGGGCAGGGCGCGGCGGCGTGGATGGCGCAGCGCAGCGTCGACAGGTCGTGCCGGGTCCGCGCCTCGGCGGGGAGTTTGAGGAGTTTGATGAACATGGTGGGAACCCACTGGGCGTGGGTCACGCCGTACCGCTCGATGGTGGCCAGGGCGGCCTCGGGGTCGAACCTCTCCATGACGACGACGGTGGCGCCGAACCGGAGGAAGGCCAGGCAGTAGCGGAGCGGGGCGGCGTGGTAGAGGGGCGCGGGCGAGAGGTAGACGCTGTCGGCGGTGGGCGCGAACAGCAGGCTCACCAGCCGCATCAGGGGCCCGGGCGTGTCGAGCGGGGCCAGGCTCAGCGCCGGTTTGACACCTTTCGGGCGGCCGGTGGTGCCGGACGAGTAGAGCATGTCCGAGCCCTGGCATTCGTCCGCGATCGGCGTGCCGGGCTGGGCGGCGGTGGCCTCCTCGTAGGAGGCGAACCCGGGGGCGACGCCGTCCAGCATGAGCTGGAGTTCGACGCCGGTGACGGTGGCCGCGACCGCTTCCATGGCCTTGGACGAGATGAAAGCGCGGGCCTGGCAGTTTTTCAGGATGTACGCGAGTTCCCCGGCCTGGAGGCGGGAGCTGATGGCCGTGTAGTAGAGGCCGGACCGGTGCGCGGCCCACGCGATCGCCAGGTACAGCGGGTGGTTCTCCAGCATGAACGCGATGTGGTCCCCGGGCCGCAGCCCGGCCGCGCGCAGCAGGTGGGCCAGCCGGTTGGACTCCTCGTCGAGTTCGCGGAAGGTGACGACCCGCCCGGACCCTGCCATGATCACGGCGGGTTTGTCCGGAGTGGCGGCGGCGATGGCTCCCGGGTGCATGAACCGAACGTTAATCGGTCGCACGCTCGATGGGAAAGGACGGCGGGCACGGGTACGGCCCGCGCGGGAGAGGGAGCGCGAGCCGTCTTTACTGCTGTTCACATGGCCTGACGAGGGGATCAGACGTGGTCGTACACGGTGCCCCAGGGACCGAAGAAGCCCTTCGGGCCCCAGTGGTCGCCGCGGGAAACCTTGACCGAGATGTGCTCGGCGTTCTTACCGCTGAACCAGAAGTGCTTCGGGTCCTCGCCGCAGTTCTTGAACTTCTTGAAGTAGGTCGGGCCGGAGAACGGCTCGATCTTGAAGGTCGCCCACGCGCACCTGTACTTCTTGTGGTGGGTGTCCCAGGCGTGGTTGATGAGCTCGCCCTTCACGGTGAACTTGTACTCGTCCACCCACTTCCAGGCCTTGAACTTCTTCCAGACGTACTTCCAGTCGCACTTCTTCTCGCCGTGCTTCCAGTAGCACTCCTTGACCAGGACCTTCTTCTTGTCCCAGTACCACTTCTTGGTCTTGTGCTTCTCGACCGACACGAAGCCGCTGGCCTCGGCCTTGTGGTCGGAGGAGAAGTAGGGGCCCCAGGGGCCGTCGAAGTAGGGCACGGCCGCGTTCGCCGAAGCCGGCGAAAGCAGCGCGCCCCCGATGAGCGCAGCGGCTGCGACCGCGCTCACCGCGAACTTCTTGATGAATCGCATTGCGGGTCCTCTCGGGAAGGATTTCTGACGCCTAATGAATAAGCGGAAGCAGTTAACGGCCGCTTTCAAGGCGCTTTAACCACCTGCTCAGGCCCCTGATCACGGGAAACTCCGAAGGGTGATCAAGCGAAGGCCGCGCCCCCTGAGCGCTCAGGGGGCGCGGCCTTCGGTTCCGCCGGGGTCAGACCGCCGGGTGGACGGCCTTCCAGCCGGAGTGTTCGCCCTTCGGCTCGCTGAACGTGCCGCGCGAGACGTCGACCCAGATCCGGTCGGCGTTCACGACGGTGAAGGACAGCTTCGCGGAGCCGCCGCAGGCCTTCGCACTGCGCAGGACGCGGTCTCCGTTCTTCTTCACCACGCGGAAGGTCTCCCACGCGCACCGGAACTTACGCGCGTGGCTCCTGTGGTTCACCAGCGTCGAGTCCACGGTGAACACCTCGAAGCGGACCCGCTTGTGCGCCCACTTCTTGTGCCACACCTTGACCTTCTTGCAGACCCTGTCGCCATCACGCCAGGAACACTTCTTCTCCCAGGTCCACCACCGTTTCCAGTAGCCGACCTTCCCCACCTTCTCCGTCACGGTCACGGTTCCGGAGGCTTTCGCCTTCCCGTCACCGGACGCGTACGGACCCCACGCTACGGGGGCTGCCAAGGCCTCGGCCGCCTGCGCGGACGCCACCGGTGCGGCGACTACCAACAGCGCAGCGGAGCCGATTCCAGCCACGACTCGGGTTACGAATCGCATTCAGGCCCTCCTTTCGGGACCCGATCCCAGTCCCCCAGGAGCGCCCTTCACACCTCCTGACACCCCCGACTCACCCCCAGGAAACGCCCCTCTAACCCTTCCGATAGGGATCAACCAACACCTGAATCCGCTGGGCATAAGCAGCTTTGAGTTCCAACATCCTCGGTCCAGGCGCGTAGAACCTTGCCTTGGTCTCCCCAGATGAGGCGAGCCATCCCTTCTCCGCCAACTCCCGCATGTCCCGAGTTGCCTGCCCTTGGCTGAGGGACTCCTCCTGTTGATAGCCCGTCCTTCGCAGCCGAGTGCTCACGAAGACCTGGTACATCGCGGACACGCAGCGAGTGTTCAGTCCGTCCGCTTCGGCTTTCTCCTCAAGCAAGAGCCACACCTCGGAGGCGTCAGCGAGCCGCCGCCGCACCCGTTGCGCCTGCATATGGTGAGCCCGCAGGCAGAAGCGCACCCAGGGCAACGTATCCGAGTGCGGCGTCCAGCCCCGCCTCACATCGGATAGAACCCGGTAGTAGTCGACCGTGTTCTCCTGAATGCCGAGCCACTCCTCAATCGAGCAGAACTCGGGCGTGAGGATCTGGCCTCGTCCGAGAACCAGCGTCTGGAGGGCCCTAGACATGCGTCCGTTACCATCTCGCCACGGATGGATGGAAACCAAGTTGAAATGGGCCATGGCCGCGCGCACGTAACTGGGCTGGTCGAGGTCTCCAGTGTTGAGCCATGCGACCAACTCGCCAAGTAATTCAGGGACGTCCGGCGCGTCAGGTCCCTCGTAGACCACCTCACCGGTGAGCGAGTTGCGGACATAGATCCCACCTGGCCGCACCGTGCCAGGCGATTTGTTGAGATGGTGCCCGATCATCATGAAGTTGAGCGAATGAAGCAAACCGGCGTCGTAGGCGAACACCGACGCACGCGCCAACTCTCCAATGTATGTGAGTGCTTGCCTGTACCCGAGGATTTCTCGGGTCACGCTGGGCGTGGCGTCCGTCGGTTCGTCGCCAGACATGATCGATTCGACGTCTTCAACGCTGGCGCGATAGCCCTCGATGGAGTTCGACCCCTGGATCGCCCGCGCCTGCAGGTGTTTCCGCAGTGCGCCGTCCCATCGATGAGGCTCCGCGAGGCGATACTTGAGATCACGTCGCATGTCCTCGATCTCACCGAGGACCGCGAGATCTTCCCGCATGAGTTCCGGCGTCCCGAATAGCATCTAGCCATGACAGCATGAATAAATCATTGAGTCAAACAGCTAAGTGACTCATTCATAGAGACGGCTCCCGCCAAGGTTGACGGGAGCCGCACCGGATGGGATGGGGTCAGGCGGCGGCTGGTTGGGTGACGGTGGCGGGGGTGAGGGCCAGGTTGAGGACCTCGCGGACGTCGCTGACGGGGTGGACGGTGAGGTCGGCCAGGACGTCGGCGGGGACGTCGTCGAGGTCGGGCTCGTTGCGGGCGGGGATGAGGACGGTGGTGACGCCCGCGCGGTGGGCGGCGAGGAGCTTCTGCTTGACGCCGCCGATGGGGAGGACGCGGCCGGTGAGGGAGACCTCGCCGGTCATGGCCACGTCGCCGCGGACGGGGCGGCCGGACAGCAGGGAGGCCAGGGCGGTCGTCATGGTGACGCCGGCCGAGGGGCCGTCCTTGGGGACCGCGCCGGCGGGGACGTGGATGTGGACGGAGCGGTCCTTGAGCGAGCCGACCGGGAGCTCCAGTTCCACGCCCCGGGAGCGCAGGTAGGAGAGCGCGATCTGGGCCGACTCCTTCATCACGTCGCCGAGCTGGCCGGTGAGGGTGACGCCGGTGGTGCCGGTCTCCGGGTCGGCCAGGGACGCCTCCACGTAGAGCACGTCGCCGCCCGCGCCGGTGACCGCGAGGCCGGTGGCGACGCCGGGCACCGCCGTGCGCTGCCGGGACTCGGGGAGCGCGGACTCGGGGACGTGCCGTGGCCGGCCGAGGTAGTCGACCAGGTCGGTGACCCGCACGGGCAGCGTCCTGGTGCCGAGCGCGAGACCGGCCGTGACCTTGCGCAGGATGCGGGCGATCGACCGCTCCAGGGAACGCACGCCCGCCTCGCGGGTGTACTCCCCCGCCAGCCGGCGCAGCGCCTCGTCGTCGACGACCACGTCGGCGGCGGTCAGCCCGGCCTTGTCGAGCTGGCGCGGCAGCAGGTGCTCGCGGGCGATGACGACCTTCTCGTCCTCGGTGTACCCGTCCAGGGTGACGATCTCCATGCGGTCCAGCAGCGGGCCGGGCACCTGCTCCAGCGCGTTGGCGGTGGCCAGGAAGAGCACGTCGGACAGGTCCAGCTCGACCTCCAGGTAGTGGTCCCTGAAGGTGTGGTTCTGGGCGGGGTCGAGCACTTCGAGCAGGGCGGCGGTCGGGTCGCCCCGGTAGTCGGCGCCCACCTTGTCGATCTCGTCGAGCAGCACGACCGGGTTCATCGACCCGGCTTCGCGGATGGCCCGGACGATGCGGCCGGGCAGCGCGCCGACGTAGGTGCGCCGGTGGCCGCGGATCTCGGCCTCGTCGCGGATGCCGCCGAGCGAGACCCGGACGAATTTGCGGCCCATCGCGCGGGCCACCGACTCGCCGAGCGAGGTCTTGCCCACGCCGGGAGGCCCGGCCAGCGCCAGCACGGCGCCGCTGCGGCGCCCGCCCACGACGCCCAGGCCCTGGTCGGCGCGGCGCTTGCGGACGGCCAGATACTCGATGATCCGGTCCTTGACGTCCTCCAGGCCGGTGTGGTCGGCGTCCAGCACCGCACGCGCGCCCGCGATGTCGTACTCATCCTCGGTCCTGGTGTTCCAGGGCATGTCGAGGACGGTGTCCAGCCAGGTCCTGATCCAGCCGGTCTCGGGTGACTGGTCGGAGGTGCGCTCCAGCTTGTCGACCTCCTTGAGGGCGGCGTCGCGCACCTTCTCCGGCAGGTCGGCGGCCTCGACCCGGGCGCGGTAGTCCTGCTCCTCGGTCTCCGGGTCGCCGTTGAGCTCGGCCAGCTCCTTGCGGACGGCGGCCAGCTGCTGGCGGAGCAGGAACTCGCGCTGCTGCTTCTCCATGCCCTCCTGCACGTCCTTGCGGATCGTCTCGGCCACGTCCACCTCGGCCAGGTGGTCGCGGGCCCAGCCGACCAGCTTCTCCAGCCGCTCGGCCGGGTCGGCGGTCTCCAGCAGCAGCAGCTTCTGCGCGGTCGACAGCCAGGGCGCGTAGCCGGAGCTGTCGGCCAGCTCGGACGCGTCCTTGATCGCGTTCACCGCGTCCACGACCTGCCAGGCGCCGCGCTTCTGCAGGATGGTGATGGTGAGCGCCTTGTATTCCTTCATCAGCGCCTCGGCCGGAGCGTCGACGCGCTCGACGACCGTGGCCTGCACCCAGAGCGCCGCGCCGGGTCCTGTGGTGCCGGTGCCGACCCTGGCCCGGTTCACTCCGCGCACGACGGCCGCGGGCTCGCCCCCGGGCAGCCGCCCGACCTGCTCCACGACCGCGGTCACGCCCACGGCCCCGTAGTGGCCGTCGATCCGCGGCACCAGCAGGACATGCGGCTTCTTGGCGCCGGTGGCCTGGGCCGCCTCGATCGCCGCGCGCACCTCGGAGTCGGACAGATCGAGGGGGACGACCATGCCGGGCAGGACGACCTCGTCGTCCAGCGGCAGGACCGGAAGGATCTCAGTCATGCGTACTCCCAAAGGTTGAGTTATGCACGCTCAACTAACAGGAGTGCGCCCGTGTTCCCACATCTGCGCGTGTTCGCTGTGAGCGAGCGTAATCGTGTAATCAGCCCTCTGAGATCGGCTTGGTGCGGGCGGGTTCATGACACACTGTCGTCAAAGCGTTGACGGGGCTCATCTGTTTTTGTGACACTTCGTCATGAACGACCCTTAAGGAGAAACAGATGGGCTTTTCCGAGGTTTTGCGGGCCGCGACCTGGAGCGATCACGAGTCCGCCGAGGATGACGGCTATCTGAAGAGCCTGATGGCCGGGCGGCTCAGCCGGGAGGCGTACGGCGAGATGGTGGCGCAGCACTACTTCGCCTATCTGGCCCTGGACGGAGCTTCGAAGGCGCTCGCCGGGCACCCGGTCGCGGGTGCCTTCGTCTTCCCCGAGCTCTACCGGGAGCAGGCCCTGGTCCGCGACCTGACCACGATCTTCGGCCCGGACTGGGCGGACCGGATCCAGCCCAGCAAGCCGACCAGGACGCTGGTCGCCCGGATCGACCAGGTCGCCGACTGGCCTGGCGGATATATCGCCCACCACTACACTCGGTATCTCGGCGACCTGTCCGGCGGCCAGTTCATCCGGATGGAACTGCAGAAGATCTACGGGTACGAGAGGGGCGGCGGCGTGGACTTCTACTACTTCGACATCGGCAGCCTGCCCCGCTTCAAGGACGAGTACCGCCGCCGCCTGGACGCGCTCGACCTCGACGAGGCCGAACGGCAGCGGATCATCCGGGAGACCAAGCTCGCCTACCAGCTCAACACCGAGGTCCTCGGCGACCTCGGCCGGCTCGCCCGGGCGGCGGCCTGACGTGCCCCGGATCTCGGCCGCGACGATCGGGGAGCACCGCGCCCAGACCCAGGAGCGCGTCCTGGAGGCGGTGGCGCGGCTGTCCCGCCGCCAGGGCATCGACGCGATCTCGATGACGGACGTGGCGGCCGAGGCGGGCATCACCCGGACCGTGCTCTACAACTACTTCCCGGACAAGGCGTCGCTGCTGCTGAGCTTCACCGAACGGGTCACCCAGTATTTCGTGGAGAGCTACGCCCGCGACCTCCCGGCCGGGGCTTCCCCCTCAGTGCGGCTGGGCGCGTTCATCCGGCTCCAGCTCACCGGGCTGATGGCGCACCCGCATCCCGGCGCGGCCGACCTGTCGGCCACCCTCGGCCCCGACGCCTACCAGCAGCTGGCCGCGCACGTGGCGCCCATGCAGCGCATCCTCTGCGAGATCATCCAGAGCGGCGTGGACTCGGGCGAGTTCCAGACCTCCGACGTGACCGCGACAGCCCGGATCGTGCTGGCCGTCCTGGGCGCGGAACGCCTTCCGCTGATGGACGGCTCGGTCACGGTCGACGAGGCGGCGGAGTTCGTCACCGGCTTCATCCTCCGCGCGCTCACCTGATCGGCAGCCCCCATGGATTCCGTTCAGCTGAAGTCGGGCACCGGCCGGTGGATCGTGTTCACGACCGTGCTCGGGTCGGGGATCGTGATGCTGGACGGCACTGTGGTCAACGTGGCCCTGCGCGTGCTCGGCACCGACCTGGCGGCCGACGTGGCCGGGCTGCAGTGGACGATCAACGCGTACACGCTGACGCTGGCCGGGCTCATCCTGCTGGGCGGCTCCCTCGGCGACCGGTACGGGCGGCGCAAGGTCTTCCTCATCGGCGTGGTCTGGTTCGCGGTGGCGTCGGCGTTGTGCGGGATCGCCCCCAACATCGAGGTCCTGATCCTGTCCCGCGCGCTGCAGGGCGTCGGCGGCGCGCTGCTCACGCCGGGATCGCTGGCGATCATCCAGTCGAGCTTCGCCCGGGTGGACCGGCCCCGGGCGATCGGCCTGTGGTCCGGGCTCGGCGGCATGGCCGCGGCTATCGGGCCGCTGCTGGGCGGGTGGATCGTGGAGGCGGCCGGCTGGCGCTGGGTGTTCCTGATCAACCTCCCGCTGGCCGCGCTGGTGATCGCGGTGGCTCTCCGGCACGTGCCGGAAAGCAAGGACGAGAGCGCGTCGGGCGAGTTCGACCTGCTCGGCTCCGCGCTGGCGGCGCTCGCGCTGGCCGGGCTCACCTACGGCCTGATCGAGGAGCTCGTCCTGCCGATGATCGGGGGATTCGCGCTGCTGGTGGTGTTCGTGCTGGTCGAGCGTTCCCGGCGGAATCCGCTCATCCCGGTGGACATCTTCACCTCGCGCACGTTCACGTCGGTGAACGTCGTCACCCTGTTCATGTACGCGGCGATGGGCGCGGTGTTCTTCCTGCTGGTCCTGCAACTTCAGGTGTCGTCGGGGTTCACGCCGATCGCGGCCGGTTCGGCCATGCTGCCGGTGACGATCCTCATGCTGCTGCTCTCCCCCCGGGCCGGTGAGCTGGCCCGGCGGATCGGGCCGAAGATCCCGATGACGGCGGGGATCCTGCTGTGCGGGCTCGGGTTCCTGATGATGAGCGGGATCGGGGCGGGGACGAGTTACCTGACGGGGGTGCTGCCCGCGGCCACGGTGTTCGGGCTCGGGCTGTCGGCGGCCGTCGCACCGCTCACCGCGACGGTGCTGGCCAGCGCGGACGAGCGGCACGCGGGCATCGCCAGTGGCATCAACAACGCGGTCGCGCGCACCGGGAGCCTGCTGGCGGTGGCGGCGATCCCACCGATCGTGGGGCTGACCGGGGAGGCCTACGACAACCCGGCCGTGTTGTCGGCCGGGTTCCAGCTGGCGATGTTCATCTGCGCGGGGATGATGGCGCTGTCGGCGCTCATCTCGTTCGTGGCGGTTCAGATCAGGCTGTAGCCGTACAGGCCGGGGCCCTTGCCCAGCCGCACGCCCTTCTTGGTGACGCCCGGGTAGGAGCCGATCTTGCGGTGGCCGCGGAAGAGGGTGATCTCGCCGAGCATGGGGGCGCCGACGATCAGGTTGCCGCCGACGATGGTGACGGCCGCGCCGAACTCGCCGCCCTTGGGGCCGGGGATGAGGAGATTGTGGTTCTTGGTGAGGCCGCCAGACTTGGTGCCCGCCAGGACCTGCACGGCGTTCTCGCCGGGGATGCCCACGGCCAGTTCCGCGTCGCCGTCGCCGTTGAGGTCGCCGGCGGCGAGGGAGGAGCCGAATCTGTCGTACATGCGAGGGATGCCGACCAGGCTGTTCTGGGTCCAGCCTTCGGTGGTGGAGGTCTTGAGGCCGCCGCTGGAGCCGTAGATGACGTGCACGGTTCCCTCGCCGTACTCCATGGCGCGCGGGTAGACCGACAGGCCCTCGCCGGGGACGCCGATGGCCAGGTCGTCGCGGCCGTCGCCGTTGAAGTCGGCGGCGGCCAGGGCGGAGCCGAAGTAGTCCCAGCTCTCCGCGAAGCCCTTCACCCAGGGGCTGTCCTGGCTGTAGAGCGTTCTGCGGCCCTTCTCGACGACGGTGACCGTGCCTTCCGCCTTCTTCTCCAGATTGTCGCCGGGGGCGCCGATGGCCAGTTCCGCGGTGCCGTCACCGTCGAAGTCGCCGGTGGCCAGGGCGGCGCCGAACTGGTCGGTCGACGTGCCGGAATTCTTGATCATTTTAATCTTGGCGCCGTGGATCACGACCGCGCCGCCGCCCTCGTAGCCGGGGGCGCCGATGGCGAGCTCGTCGTCGCCGTCGCCGTCCAGGTCGCCCGCCGCGAGGGCGGCGCCGAACCGGTCGGTGTCGTGTTGCGGCAGGTCGAGGACTTTGGCGTGGTGGAGTCCCGTGCGGGAGCCGTACAGCAGGTGGACCATGCCGTGGCCGTCCGCGCCGGTGACCGGCTCGCGGCCGACGAACTCCTCCGACGCGCCGACGGCCAGGTCGGCGCAGCCGTCGCCGTTGAAGTCGCCGGTGGCCAGGGCCGCGCCGAACGAGTCGCCGCGTTCGGCTTCGCCGGGGATGCCGTCGCTGTCCTGGGAGATCACCGGGCCCTTGCGGAAGCCGCCGCTCGTGCCGGTGAACAGCGCGACCGCGCCGGCGCGGTCGTGGCCGCCCACCGTCGCGTACGGCATGCCGACCGCCAGATCGGGGCGCCCGTCGCCGTTGTAGTCGGCCGGGACGCCCGGGCAGGCGGCGGCCGTGCTCGGCAGCATCGGGAGGAGGAGGACGGCGAGCAGGGTCTTCACACCAGGCTCCGCTCGCCCGACGGGATGGTGAAGCGAGCGGAGGTGCGGGCGGGCGCGCCCCGGCGGCTGATGTAGTCGAGGGTGCGGAAGTCCGCGGTGAGCGCGTCCTCGGTGAGCCTGGCCATGATGTAGCCGCGCCGCTGGTCGATGTAGGAAATATGGGGATTCTCGGCGAGGGTCGCGGCGGTGCGCTCGGTGTCGCGGTAGCCGTCGCCGTCGCTGGCGATCGAGGAGGTGACCAGCTCGACGGCGGCCTTGGTGTCCGGGTCGCCGGGGTCGGCGTGGAGCTCGGCGGCGTGGTGCATGTGCGCGTCGCCGGTGAGCACGACCGGGTTGGCGACGTCCTTGAGCCCCTTGAGCAGCGCGGTGCGCTCGGCGGCGTACCCGTCCCAGGAGTCGAGGTTGACCTCGCTGCCGGGGCCGAGCTTGAAGTCCTTCTGGGCCATGATGATCTGCTGGCCGATGAGGTTCCAGCGCGCCCCGGACCGCCCCAGGCCGTCCAGCAGCCAGCGGTGCTGATCCTCGCCGAGGAGAGTGCGGCCTTCGGCGAGACGGTCGTCGCAGCCCGCGCGCACCCCGTCCTCGCAGGCCTGGTCGTCGCGGAACTGGCGGGTGTCGAGCAGGTGGAACTGGGCCAGCGCGCCCCAGGTGACCCGCCTGTTGATCTTGATGGCGGCGCCGTGCGGGACGCTGGTGCGGCGCAGCGGCATGTTCTCGTAGTAGGCCTGGAAGGCGTTGGCGCGGCGGCGCTCGAACGCGGGCGCGCCGGTGCTCGACTTGGGGCCCGCCCAGTTGTTCTCGATCTCGTGGTCGTCGAAGGCGACCAGCCAGGGGGCGACGGCGTGCGCGGCCTGCAGGTCGGGGTCGCTCTTGTACTGCGCGTGCCGCATCCGGTAGTCGGCGAGGGTGGCGCACTTGTGCCCGCCGGAGTGCTGCCGGATGTTTCCGCCGGGGGCGGTGTATCCGTCGGGCTGGTATTCGTACATGTAGTCGCCGAGATGCACGACCAGGTCGGGCTCCTGCTCGGCGAGCCGCTTGTACGCCGTGTAGTAGCCGTGCTCGTAGTGCGCGCACGCCGCGATCGCGAACGACAATGCCGACAACCCCGGCGGCGAGGTCCGCGTCCTACCGGCCGGCGACACATGCCCGTCCGCCTTGAACCGGTAGAAGTACTCCCGCCCCGCCTGGAGGCCCTTCAACTCCACGTGCACGCTGTGCGCCGCCCGCCAGGACGCCGTCTCCGTGCCGGTACGGACGATGTCCGCGAACCGCTCGTCTGTGGCCACCTGCCACTGCACGTCGTAGTCCCGGGACGGCATGCCACCCCGGCCGTTCAACCCCAGGGGATCTAAGACCAGCCGGGTCCAGAGCACGAATCCGTCGGCGGAAGGGTCACCCGAGGCGACGCCGACCCCGAACGGGTCCTGACGGAGGGATCGAGTGGGCGCGTATCCGGCTCCGGTCAGAAGGAGCCCGCCGACGGCCACACTGGACAGGAACACTCTGCGTGACGCTTTTCCCTGCACCCTAACAGGAAAGACCACCTGGTTGTCGAATACAGGTTAGCCCGCTGACCTGCGAAAAAACCATAAGTGAACAGACATGCGGATTACCCACGGTAATTGAACGCCCGCCGAACGTGTGACGACGAGTTAGGGAAGGCCCGGCTCACATCTCGAAGGTTGCACTTCACACGCATGTCACCCAAGGCGCGATCGAACCAAGGCGGTCACGGACCGTATCGTCCCCATAAATCCGTTGATCGGTGGGTATGCACCCCAGATACCCTTGGCAGCACCGAGAGGAGGAGAGCCACATGCCAGGACCGCTCATCGTCACCGCTTCCGTCACCATCCCCGAAGCCGAGCTGAGCTGGCGCTTCTCCCGCTCCTCCGGCCCCGGCGGGCAGGGTGTCAACACCACCGACAGCCGCGCCGAGCTCACCTACGACGTGGCCGCCACCACCGCGCTGCCCCCGGCTCTGAAGGCCCGCGCCCTCACCCGCCTGGCCGCCCGCCTCGTCGACGGCGCCATCACCATCGCCGCCTCCGAATACCGCTCCCAGCTCCGCAACCGCGAAGCCGCGGAGATGCGCCTGGCGCAGCTTCTCCGCGAGGCCATCGCGCCCCCGCCCCGCAAGCGCCGCCCCACCAAACCCTCCAGAGGCGCGGTCGAACACCGCCTCGCCACCAAGAGACACCGCTCAGCCCTCAAGCGTCTTCGCCGCGCCGACGACTGACCGGCACACGTTCCGACCGGCTCGAAGGTCACCCCGGCGGCCGGGGAAATGCGCGCGACTTTCGTCAGGTGGAGCGGTCCTGCATTTCCCACAGGTGGTCCAGGACGTGCCAGATGATGCGGCGGGTGGCGTAGCGGGCGGGCCAGCCCTGTTCGGCGCCGCCGGCGGAAGGGGCGCCGAGGGTTTCGGTGATGGCGGCGCGCATGGCGGTGAGGTCTTCGGGGGACTTGAGGGGTTTGTGCTTCAGGCCGATCTTGCGGGCGTAGGCGCGTTCCGCTTCGGTGACGTGGCCGATCATCTTGGTGCGGTCGCGGCCGCCGCCCCGGGGGCCCTTGCGGAGTTCTTCGGGGGCCACCGTGGCGTAGGCGTCGAACTCGGCCCAGGCGGCGGTGAGCAGGGCGGCGGCGCGGACGGCTTCCGCTTCGGTCACGGGGGTGTGGTCGCTGGGCGGGATGGCGCCGGGGGCACCGAAATCGGTGGTCATGTCGCCTTTGACATGTTCGGTGATCACGGGGTCGCCGGGGGTGAAGGGCAGGCCCGCGCGGTCGGCGATGACGCGGTAGCGGGGTTCATAGGTGAGGAACGCCTCGATCGCCTGATCCTCGGAGCCGCCGATGCGGCACCAGCCGGGCCAGTCGATGGAGCAGGCGAAGACCTTCTTGGGGCCGATCTCCAGGTAGAGGTGGTTCATCCCGTCAGCCTCGCACGGGATGCTGACAGGGCGTGGCAGTTACTCGACCAGATCGATCAGGTCCGCGACCGAGGGGACGATCCGGGACGGGCGGAACGGGAAACGGTCGATCTGCTCGCGCTGGGTGACGCCGGTGAGGACCAGGATGGTGTGCAGCCCGGCCTCCATGCCGCAGACGATGTCGGTGTCCATCCGGTCGCCGATCATGGCGGTGCTCTCGCTGTGGCCCTCGATGCGGTTGAGCGCGCTGCGCATCATCATCGGGTTCGGCTTGCCCACGAAGTACGGCTCGACGCCGGTGGCTTTGGTGATCATGGCGGCCACGGCGCCGCAGGCGGGCAGGTTGCCCTCGTGGGAGGGGCCGACCGCGTCGGGGTTGGTGGCGATGAAGCGGGCGCCGTTCTCGATCAGGCGGATGGCGCGGGTGATGTGGGAGAAGCTGTAGGTGCGGGTCTCGCCCAGGACCACGTAGTCGGGGTCCAGGTCGGTGAGGATGTAGCCGGCCTCGTGCAGGGCGGTGGTCAGGCCCGACTCCCCGATCACGTACGCGGAGCCTTCGGGGCGCTGGGCGGACAGGAAGTCGGCGGTGGCCATGGCGGAGGTCCAGATCGCCTCCGGCGGCACGTTGAGGCCGGCCACGCGGAGCCGTACCGACAGGTCGCGGGGGGTGTAGATGGAGTTGTTGGTGAGGACGAGGAAACGTTTGCCGGATTCGCCCAGCTTCTGGATGAACTCGTCGGCGCCGGGCACGGGCTTGCCCTCGTGGACCAGGACGCCGTCCATGTCCGACAGCCAGCAGTCGATGGGCTTGCGTTCAGTCATGCCCCAAGCATCGCAGGTGCGCGGATGATCCAGAAATATCCGGAGCGCATCCCCGGTTGTCTGCGTTCATGGAGAATATTCGCGGCGTCGCGCGCGGTGCGGCCGAGGTTCCTCTGTCGGTGCTCGAACTGGCCACGGTCGGGGAGGGCGGCAGCCCGGGCGAGGCGCTGCGGGGCGCGACCGAGCTCGCGAAGCGGGCGGAGCAGTGGGGATATCACCGGATCTGGGTGGCGGAGCATCACGGCATGCCGGGCGTGGCCAGCTCCTCCCCCGCCGTGCTCATCGCGCACCTGGCGGCGTCCACGAGCACGATCCGGCTGGGGTCCGGCGGGGTGATGCTGCCCAACCACGCGCCGCTGGTGATCGCCGAGCAGTTCGGCACGTTGCACGCGTTGCATCCCGGGCGCATCGATCTCGGCCTGGGCCGGGCGCCGGGCACCGACATGGTCACCGCGCAGGCGCTGCGGCGCAGCGCGAACGTCGACCCGGACGAGTTCCCGCAGGAGGTCGCCGCGCTGACCGCCTTCCTGGACGGCGCCAACCCCCGGGTCCAGGCGATCCCGCGCGGGGACGACCGGCCTCCCATCTGGCTGCTGGGTTCCAGCGGGTTCAGCGCGCGGCTGGCCGGGCTGCTGGGCCTGCCGTTCGCGTACGCGCACCACTTCAGCGCGGCCGGCACCGAGCCCGCGCTGGAGCTCTACCGCACCTCGTTCCGTCCGTCGGAGGTGCTCGCGGAGCCGTACGCGATGATCGGGGTCTCCGCGCTGGCGGCCGAGAGCGAGCAGGAGGCGCTGCGGCAGGCCATGGCGGGCGCGCTGGCGTTCCTGCGGATGCGGCTCGGGCGTCCCGGCCGGTTCCCGACGCCGGAGGAGGCGGCCGCGTATCCGTATTCGGCGGCGGAGACCGAGTTCGTGTACGGACGGCTGGCCGACGTCGTCTACGGCGACCCGGATCAGGTCAGGACCGGCCTGGAGGAACTGCGCAAGCGCACCGCCGCGGACGAGCTGATGATCACCACGACGGTGCACGGCACGGACACGCGAATCCGGTCCTACGAACTGATCGCGCAGGCCTACGAGATGACGCCCTAGGGCTTGAGCGCCTCCAGGGCCTCCTCGGCGCGCCGCATCGAGGCGACGGGGTCGGCGTCGACGGAGCCGAACTCGGGGTTGAAGTTGAGGTCGTGGAAGACCTCGGTGACCCCCTGCTCGGCCAGGGCCGCGACGTCCTCCCGGATCTTGTCGTACGAACCGGCGAGCGGTGCGGAGCTGTCGGACCCGGGGCGGGTCACGCCGCGGCAGATGAAACGCAGCGCGCCGGGGTCGCGCCCGGCCTCGCGGGCCGACTCCTTCACAATGGAGATCTGCTCGTGGAGCCTGGACAGGTCCATCCGGCTGGAGCTGATCCAGCCGTCGGCCAGGCGGCCCGCGCGGCGCAGGGCGACCGGAGCCGCGCCGCCCATCAGGATCGGCGGGACGGGCGCGGGCTTGGGGTCCTGGTGGACCGGGGGCAGGGCGTAGAACTCGCCCTTGTGCTCGACCGGGTCCTCGGTCCAGAGCTTGCGGAGCAGCTGCACATACTCCTCGGCGCGCTTGCCGCGGCGTTCCATCGGGACCGCGGAGGCGGCGAACTCCTCCTCCACCCAGCCCAGGCCGACACCCACGTCCAGGCGGCCGCCGGAGACGATCTGCAGGCTGGCGAGCTGCTTGGCCAGCATGGCCGGGGAGTAGAAGGGCAGGTTCAGGACGGCCACGCCGAGCTGGATCCGGGAGGTACTACCCGCCACGTACGACAACGTGACGATCGGGTCCTGAACGCTCCGGTAGCTGGACCCCATCGTGTGGCCGACCGGGTAGAGCAGCCGCTGGAACGTCCACACCTCGTGGTAGCCGAGCTCCTCGGCCCGGGTCGCCACCCGCGCCATGTTGCCGGGCGTCGCCCACGACCCGGACACCGGCACCGCGAATCCAATTCTCATACGGCCAACCCTAGAGCCCGCCGGGTAGATTGAGCCGGTGCCCCCCGACCTGGTCTCTCAGCTGGTACGGCTGTCCGGCCGCGCAGGCCCGCCCACCGTGCTCAAGGACACCCGCGTCCTGGTGATCAGGGTGGGCGACGTCGTGGTGAAGGCGCACCCGGCCGGGACCGACGAGGCCGAGCTGAAGGCCCGCCTAGAGGTGCGGCTGCCCGGCCTGCTGCTGGAACCGCTGGGGACCGACCGGGTGGGCGACCGCATTGTCACCATCTGGCCCGCCGGGGAGCCGCTCACGCCCGACGATCTCGAGACGCCGCCGTGGGAGGAGGGCGGGCGGCTGCTGGCGCGGCTGCACGCCCAGCCCCTGCCCGCCGGGTTACCCCCGATGGGCGGGCCCGCGCGGGTCACCCGGGCCGTCGCCCAGCTCGAACCCGGCGATCTGCCCCGCAAGGCGTACCAGACGCTGGATCTGCGGCAACGCGCGTACGGCCTGGCGCATGGCGACTGGCATCTGGGGCAGCTCATCCGCTTGGATGGCGCGTGGCTGCTGATCGACCCCGACGACCTCGGGTACGGCGACCCCGCCTGGGATCTCGCCCGGCCAGCCGCCTGGTTCGCGTCCGGGCTCGTCTCGCCGGACGAATGGAACCGGTTCCTCGGCTCCTACCTGGCCGCCGGGGGGACCGCCGTCTCGCCGGGCGACCCGTGGCGGGAACTCGACGGGCCGGCCCGCGCGTTGACGGTCCAACTGGCCGCCACGGCAATGGCCACCGCGCGCCGCGACAACACCGCCCTTGACGAGGCGGCAGAGGCTCTGATCTCCTCCTGCGAGAGGATCCTGGCCACACCGCCACCGTCGTAGGGTGAATGGTTAACGCCTCATAAGGAGATGACGCTCATGCAGTGCCCCAAGTGCCGCGGGAACATGCGGACTTTTGACCGTAACGGCGTCCACATCGAGCAGTGCGACAACTGCCGTGGAATCTTCCTCGACTACGGCGAGCTGGAGACGCTCTCCCGCATGGAGAACCAGTGGAACGCGGCTCCCCCGCCCCCCGCTCCCGGCCCGGCCTGGGGCGGCGGCCACCACGGCGGCCACGGCTACCACCATGGCCACCGCAAGAGCTGGGTGAACGCGCTCTTCTCCAGCTGAGCTTTTCCAGGCCGCGGTCCCGTGGGGGACCGCGGCTTCGTCATGCGGGGAAGTCGTCCGGGTCGACCTTGCTCGACGGCGCGTTGCCGCCGGTGACCTTGTTGAGGGTGAGCGTCCAGTCGCTCCAGCGGATCGTGCTGCCGCTGAACGTGGTCCTGAACCGCACCGAGTCGTCGAACCGCTCGAAGCTGCAGGTCCGGTTGAACCGCCGTTTCTTGCTGTCGTAGTCGACCCCGGTCGCGAAGAACACCCGGTAGTTGCCGTCCTTGATGTTCGGCACGGTGGCCCGGCTCTTCTTGCGCACGTAGACCGTCACCGCCTTGCGCTTGCCGAGCATCATGGTGAGCACCGCGTCCTGCCCGCCGCCGTTCTTCACGATCAGCTTGCTCCGCCCCCCGCGTATGGAGGAGCGCAGCACCTTCCCGTTGGCCTGCCGGCGGTTCTCCTCCTTGGGCGGTTTGACGGAGACCTTGCCGCCCGGGTAGTCGCCGAGCGAGGCCAGGTCGATGCCCGCCTCCTTGAGCGCGGCGAAGTCGTCGGACTTGCCCAGCCGGGCCAGCACCGCCGTCGCCGTGCACAGCGACAGCTCCTCCACGCCGGTCCGCAGATCGCCGAGGGTGGTCTCCATGCCGCGCAGCGCGGCCAGGTAGTCGGAGTGCTCGGTGGTGATGTCGGCGGGCGGCTGGACCGGTCCGAGCTGGGTCAGGGCGTCGCCTACCGCTGTCTCGGCCCGGGTCAGCCGGTCCCCGAGCGTCTTGGGGGTCTTGGCCTTGGACAGGTCCTTGAGCGCGCTGTCCACCGGGCCGCCCGCCGAGTCCAGGGTGGTGCGGTAGGCGGCGGGGCTGAGGCCCGACGGCGACGGTGAGCCGGCGGCGCTGCCGGGAGCCGGGGAGACGGGGTCGCCCGGCGAGGCCGGGGCCGCGGTGCAGGCGCTGAGCGTGACCGCCGCCGCGGCGGCGGCGAGGAACCGGGGAGTGATCACCCGTCCAACTGTTTACCGACAAGTCCGGAGGTGTCAATTCGGCGAGTCGGGCTGATCGAATCCAGGAACGGAAGATCGTGGCTTGCCACGATCAGCGCGCCCCGGTAGGCGGACAGCGCCTGGGCGAGTTGCCGCACGCTGGCCAGGTCGAGGTTGTTGGTGGGCTCGTCCATGAGCAGGAGCTGGGGGTCGGCGAGCAGCAGCGCGGCCAGGACGGCGCGGAACCGTTCGCCGCCGGAGAGGGTGCCGGCGGGCTGGTCGACGCGGGCGCCCCGGAAGAGGAATCGCGCCAGACCTGCGCGGATGTTGTTCGTCGAGGTTTCCGGTGCGACCGCGCGGACGTTGTCGAGCACGCTCAGGTCGTCGTCGAGAATGTCCAGGCGTTGCGGGAGGTAGCGCATCGGCACGAGGACGCCGTCGGGGGATCCCGCCTCGCGGGTGTGGGTCGCGATGCGCTCCAGCAGGGTTGTCTTTCCTGAGCCGTTCGGGCCGACCAGGGCGATTCGCTCCGGGCCTTTGACGACGAGCCGGCTCAGCTCGCGTCCCGAAGTCACGCTATCGACCGAAATTTCGGAAATATCGTGGTCTGTTGCGGTCAGGCCGTACAGCGGGAGGGAAAGGACGATGCGCCCGGTGGGGACGGTCGTCGCGGGGAGGGTGACGCGGATCTCGGCGTCGTCGCGGACGGCCTGCTCGGCCTCGGTGAGGCGTTCGCGGGCTTGCTCGACCTTTTCCTCGTGCAGGTTGCGGTGTTTGCCCGCCGACACCTCGGCCTGCCGCTTCCGGTTTCCCATGACGATCTTCGGTTCGTTCTTCTGCTCGTTCATCTTCTTGCCGTACCTGGCGCGCTTGTCGAGCTTGACCCGCGCGTCGGCCAGATCGCGCCGCTGCCGCTTGAGGTCCCCCTCGGCCGTCCGCACCGCGCGCTCGGCGGCGGACCGCTCCGCGGCCAGGATCTCCTCGTACGCGGTGAAGTTGCCCCCGAACACCCGCGTGGACGGCAGCTCGACGATCTGGTCGACCAGGCCGAGCAGCGTCCGGTCGTGGCTGACGACCACCAGCGTGCGGTTCCATGCCAGGACCGCGTCGTAGAGGCGGTGGCGCGCCGCCAGGTCGAGGTTGTTGGTGGGCTCGTCCAGCAGCAGCACGTCCGGCTCCAGCAGGAACCGCGCGGCCAGCCCGACCAGCACGGTCTCCCCGCCGGACAGCGCGGCGACCTGGCGGTCGAGCCCCACGTCGCGCAGCCCGAGCCGGTCCAGCTCGCCGCGCGCCCGCTCCTCGACGTCCCACACGACGGCCGCGTAGTTGGCCTCCGAGACGTCCCCCCGCTCGATCGCGTGCAGCGCCTCGCGCGCCGCCGTGATGCCGAGCAGGTCGGACACCGTCCTGGCCACCCCGAGCGGCAGGTTCTGCGGCAGGTACCCGATGACCCCGCCCGCGCGCACGCTCCCCCGGCTGGGCGTCAGCTCGCCCGCCATCACCCGCAAAAGCGTGGATTTCCCGGATCCGTTGACCCCGACCAGGCCGGTACGCCCCGGCCCGAACGCGAGCTCCACCCCGTCGAACACCGGAGTGCCATCCGCCCACGCGAAAGAAAGATCTTGAATTGCCAACATAGAAGAGGCCGTCCCTGTGAGGTCGTGTTCATGGACACGCGAGGACGCCAACGATCAGACAGTGATCAGAGCTGGCGTCGACCTCAGAACCTCAATGGAAACTCCCAGGGACGGGGATTAGACGCGGCTCACGTTACGCGGACCCTCCGCGCGCATCAAACGAATTACGACCCACCCCCACCGGCGTGGCCCGCCGCGCGTATGGGTAAGGTAAAGCTCGCCTAAATTAGGCAAGCCTCACCTTGTGGAAGTGATCGCGTGTTCGCCAGCTACCTCATCGGACTCCGGGAAGGGCTGGAGGCGACCCTGGTCGTCTCCATCCTGGTGGCCTTCCTCGTCAAGAGCGACCGGCGAGACAGGCTACCCCTGGTCTGGACGGGCGTCGCCGCCGCGGTCGCGCTGTCGGTCGCCTTCGGCGCGCTGCTCTCCTTCACCGCCGCCCACCTGGCCTTCGAGCAGCAGGAGCTGTTCGAGGCGGTCGCCTCGATCGCGGCGACCGTCTTCGTCACCTGGATGATCTTCTGGATGCGCGGCGCGGCCCGCAAGATCTCCTCCGACCTGCGGGCCAAGCTGGGCGAGGCGCTCCAGGTCGGCTCGGTGGCGGTCGCGGTGATGGCGTTCCTGTCCGTGGTCAGGGAGGGCCTGGAGACCTCGCTGCTCTTCTTCGCCTCCGCGCAGGGCGCCGCGACCACCGCCACCCCGCTCATCGGGATCACCCTCGGCCTGCTCACCTCCATCCTCATCGGCTGGGGCCTCTACGCCAGCGCGATCCGCGTCAACCTCACAAAATTCTTCACCTGGACCGGCCTGCTGCTCATCCTGGTCGCCGGGGGCATCCTCAAATACGGCGTGCACGACCTCCAGGAGGCCGGGATCCTGCCGGGCCTGAACACCCTCGCCTTCGACATCAGCGGCGTGCTCGACCCGAGTGCCTGGTATTCGGCCCTGCTCAGCGGCATGTTCAACATCACCGCCACGCCGAGCGTGCTGGAGGTGACCGCCTGGGCGGCCTACGTGCTGCCGGTGATGTTCCTCTTCCTCCGCCCGCCGGCCGCCCCGGCCAAGGTCGCCGAGTCCATTTCGTAACGGGAGTACATCCATGCGCAACACCCTTCTCCTCGGCGCTCTCGCCCTGGCCACCCTCACCGCCTGCGGCGGCACCGAGCCGGCCGCCCCCGCCGCGAGCGGCGCGGCCCCGGCCGGGAACGGGAAGGTGGCGGTGGCCGCCAGCGACACCGCCTGCCAGGTCGGCACGGCCGAGGTCGCGGCCGGCACCGCGACGTTCTCGATCACCAACGGCGGCAGCAAGGTCACCGAGTTCTACGTGTACGCCCCGGGCGACCGGGTCATGGGCGAGGTGGAGAACATCGTCCCCGGCCTCACCCGCGACCTGGTGATCGAGCTGCCGGCCGGGACGTACGAGACGGCCTGCAAGCCCGGCATGATCGGCAAGGGCATCCGCGGCCCGCTCAAGGTGACCGGCGAGCACAAGCCGCTCACCGACGACGCCCAGCTGGCCGAGGCCACCGCCAGCTACCAGCGGTACGTGCGGAGCCAGACCGACGCGCTGCTGGTCAAGACGCAGGAGTTCGTGGACGCGGTCAAGGCGGGCGACCAGGAGAAGGCCAAGGCGCTGTTCCCGGTGTCGCGGACCTACTGGGAGCGGATCGAGCCGGTGGCGGAGATCTTCGGCGACCTGGACCCGAAGATCGACGGCCGTGAGGAGGTCATCGAGGAGGGCATGGAGTTCACCGGCTACCACCGGCTGGAGAAGGACCTGTGGGCGACCAAGGACATCAGCGGCTCAGGCCCGATCGCCGACCAGCTGATGAGCGACGTGAAGCTGGTGGTGGAGAAGGCGAACGCGGAGAAGCTGTCGCCGCTGCAGCTGGGCAACGGCGCGAAGGAACTGCTGGACGAGGTGGCCACCGGCAAGATCACCGGTGAGGAGGACCGCTACTCGCACACCGACCTGTGGGACTTCGCGGCCAACCTGGAGGGCTCGCAGGCCGCCGTGCAGGCGCTGCGCCCGGTGCTGGAGGCGCGGGACGCGGCCCTGGTGAAGACCTTGGACGAGAAGTTCACCGCCGCCGAGACCGCCCTCGAGGCGCACCGTAAGGGCGACGGCTGGAAGCTCCACACCGAGCTGAGCAAGGACGAGCTGAAGGTCCTCTCGGACGCGATCAACGCCCTGGCGGAGCCGGTCAGTAAGATCGCCGCCGTGGTGGCACAGTAAGACAGCACTATTAACCAGAAACCCGTCCCATGGACAGCCGCATGACCGCCAACCAGGCCATTCACCGCTGCGGCTGTCCAGATCACGACTTTCTAGTTAATTCTAGGAGCGCATATGCCGGGCATCAGCCGCCGGAAACTGTTCGGCCTCGGCGCGGCCGGGGTGGCCGCCGCGGGGGCGGGCACGCTGGCGGTGCGGTCCCTGCCGGACGAGGCCGCCACCGCCACGCCCTCCGGGTCGGCCTCCGACCCGGTGCCGTTCTATGGCGAGCACCAGGCCGGGATCGTCACGCCCGCCCAGGACCGCCTGCATTTCGTGGCCTTCGACGTCACCACGAAGGACCGCGCCGAGCTGGTGGACCTGCTGCAGGAGTGGACGGCCGCCGCCGCCCGGATGACCCAGGGCCATGACGCCGGGACGTTCGGCGCGGTCGGCGGCGTGCCGGAGGCCCCGCCGGACGACACCGGCGAGGCCCTGGGCCTGCCCGCGTCCGGCCTGACCCTGACGATCGGCTTCGGCCCGTCCCTGTTCGACGGCCGGTTCGGGCTGGCCGACCGCAAGCCGGCGGCCCTGGCCGAGCTGCCCAAGTTCCCCGGCGAGGCGCTGCTGCCGGAGATCTCCGGCGGCGACCTGTGCGTGCAGGCGTGCGCGCACGACCCGCAGGTGGCCGTGCACGCGATCCGCAACCTGGCCAGGATCGGCTTCGGCAAGGTGTCGGTGCGCTACTCCCAGCTGGGTTTCGGCCGCACCTCCTCGACCTCGCGGGCCCAGGCCACGCCGCGCAACCTGATGGGCTTCAAGGACGGCACCGCCAACCTGAAGCTGGAGGACACCGGCATGCTCCGCGACCACCTGTGGGTGGCCGAGGAGGACGGCGCATCCTGGATGACCGGGGGCAGCTACCTGGTCACCCGCAAGATCAGGATGCACATCGAGACCTGGGACCGCACCTCGCTCACCGAGCAGGAGGCGATCTTCGGCCGCAGCAAGGGCGAGGGCGCCGCCCTCGGCATGGCGAAGGAGTTCGACGAGCCCGACTTCGCCAGGAAGGGCCCCGACGGCCAGCCCTTGATCGCCGCCGTCGCGCACGTCAAGCTCGCCCATCCGTCCAGCCACGGCGGGGCCCGCCTGCTCCGCCGCGGCTACAACTTCGTGGACGGCTCCGACGGCCTGGGCCGCCTGGACGCCGGGCTGTTCTTCATCGCCTACCAGCGCGACCCGCACCGCCAGTTCGTCCCCGTGCAGCTGGCGCTGGCCCGGCAGGACGTGCTCAACGAGTACATCAAGCACGTCTCCAGCGGCCTGTTCGCGATCCCGCCGGGCGTGCGGGACGCGGGCGACTACTGGGGCCGGACCCTGTTCAGCTGACCCCCGCCGCGTCCAGCCGGGCCCGCTGCGCCACGCTCAGGTCCAGGTCGACCGCGCCCAGCGCCTCCTCCAGCTGGGCCACCGAGGAACAGCCGACCAGCGGCAGCACCGGGATCTCCCCGCCCATCAGCCAGGCCAGCACCACCTGGTTGACGGTCGCCCCCGTCTCCTTGGCCACCTCGGCGAGCGCGGCCAGCCTCGGCTGCTTGCCCGGCCCGTCAAGACCCGCGTCGAGCCGGTCCGTCCGGACGTAGCCGCCCCTGAGCAGCGGCCCGTACGCCACCAGCGTCAGCTCGGGGTTCTCCCGCACATAGCTGAGCAGGTCCCCGCTGGTCGCGCCCAGGTCGCCGTCCGCCGACAGCTGGGAGGGCCGGTCGGTACGGCGGCGCACGTAGCTGTGCTGGTACTGGAGCACCTCGTAGCCGGGCAGGCCCGCCGCCGCCGCGAGGCTGCGCGCCCGCTCGACCCGCCAGGTCCAGTGGTTGCTCACGCCGAGCAGGCCGACCGTGCCGTCGGCGACCAGCTCGGCGAAGCCCTCGACGGTCTCCCTGAGCGGCACCCGGGTGTCCTCGATGTGCGCGTACATCAGGTGCAGCCGGTCCATGCCGAGGCGTTCCCTGCTGCGCTCCGCCGACTCCCTGATCACCTTGGCCGACAGGCCCTCGGGGTTGTCGGTGTAGCTGGTGCCGGGGGCGAGCGGGCGACCGCCCACCTTGGTGGCGATGACGATCTCGTCGCCGACGCCGCGGCTGCGCCGCCAGCGGCCGAGCACGCCCTCGCTCTCGCCGCCCTGGCCGCCGTTCATCCAGAACGCGTAGTTGCCGGAGGTGTCGATGAAGGTGCCCCCGGCCTCGACGTACCGGTCGAGGATGGCCATCGACGTGGGCTCGTCGGTGGCGGTGCCGAACAACATCGCGCCGAGGCTGAGCACGCTCACCTCGCGGCGGGTGTCCGGGTTCGTGCCGATCGTGCGGTATCTCATCCGGATTCCTCTCCCGCGCCCGTTCCAGATCGGGCGCTGAGAGGAAGTCTGGGATCTGGAGCGCGCTCCAAGTCAAACCTTAGAGCCGGGACTTGTAGACGGCGGCGGCCTTCTCGATCAGGTCGAGGTGGTCGCGGAGCTGGTCGGGCGAGTCGAGGCGGGCGTGCTCGCGCACGGTGCCCGCCAGCAGGGTGAGCCACTCCAGGCACCAGCGCACGTCCTCGGCCCGCGCCACGTGGCGTCCGGCCACGTCCAGGTAGACCGGGCTGGTGTGGGCGTACACCTCGCGGTGGAGCGATCGGGGGTGGCGCCCGCCGGCGGCCGCGGCGACGACGTAGGTGGGCTCCAGGACGTCGAGGGTGGCCGACAGCTCACCGGCGGGGCCGACGGCGAGCAGGCCGCCCGCGGTGTGCAGTTCGAGGCGCTCCACCTCGGGGCCGATGGTGCGGGCGGTGACGGTGACCCGGTCGCCGGGCCGCAGGTGCAGGGTGTCGCCGACGTCGCGGGCGACGCCGGTGTTCTCGTCGGTCACGCGGAGTTCGAGCCAGGGTCCGGTGGTGGCGAAGGTCCGCCCGTGCCGTACGGCGTTCGCGAACGACTCGGCGGAGAGGGGGCCGCCGAGGCGCGCGTAGACGCGTTCCCAGCCGGGCGGGCTGGAGACCGTGTCCTGCCGGGTGAAGGAGAGCATCGTGTCGGTGCCCGCCAGGGCCGCCAGCCGGTTGCCCGCGCCGATCAGGCGGCGGTAGACGCTCACCGTGCCGGAGATCTCGGAGAAGTGCAGCAGCTCCATGCCGTCCACCAGGCCGAGCGCGGCGTCCACGACCAGGGCGCGGGCGTCGCAGTTGCGCTCGCCGGAGCCGGTGATCTCGCGGGGCTCCAGGATCGGGCCGTGGAACGGGTGCGCGTAGCCGAGCACGGCCCGCAGTTCCTTCAGCTCGCCGCAGGCGGCGCCGTTGGGCGGCCAGTCGGCCTGGCCGAGGAAGCCGGTGTGGTAGATCGACGGGGGCGCGGTCAGGCCGAACGCGTGCACGTGGCCGAGCAGGTCGTTGCGGTATTCGACGCCCATCCTGGCCACGTGCGAGGCGTCCGACCAGGGCAGGTCGCGGCCCGCCCAGTGCTGCAGCGCCTCGCGGTCGTAGACGCGCTCGCCGGCGACGTTCCCGGCGACCAGGTTGAGCACGTGCAGGTCCTCGCCGTGCTGCATGGCGGCGGCCGCGGCGGGGGTGCCCACGATGTCGCCCGCCCAGTTGAGGTGCACGTGCAGGTCCGCGCCGTACCAGCCGCGGGCGGCGGCGTCGTAGAGGCGCTCGGGGGCCAGCTCGACCAGGGTCTCCCGCCAGGGGGCGGGGTGGGCGGCGGTCTCGGCGGTGCCGTACTCCATGCCGCGGCAGGCCCGCACGGTGAGGGGTTCGGCGGGGACGTCCAGCACCAGGTCGTCGCCGTGGAAGAACGGCACGCCGTGGTAGTCGCGGCGGCGGTCGGCGCCCGCCGGATACCATCCCTGGCCGTCGGTGGTGGTGACGCTCCACCGGCACGGGAAGCCCGCCCGCAGCCGCAGCCGCGCGGGCACGGCGGCCCTGGTCAGCACGGACAGGTCCACTTCCTCCCCGGCCACGGTGAGGGCGCTGCCGGTGGTGATCTCGATCAGCCGGGCCCCGCCGGCCGGGACGAGGTGGGTCTGCCCGTCCACGCGGACGGGGGTCGCCGTGTCGCGGGCGGAGTCGATCAGCAGCACGCACGGCAGCGGGTGCTCGGAGAGCATGGCCAGCGGGCGGGCCTCCAGCCGGAGCCCGGCGGGGAGCAGCCGCAGGACGGTCAGCCCGTCCGGCGTGGGATGGCCGTCCAGCGCGTCCCGGAACGCCCGGTCCAGGTCCGGCTCTTTGGACATCTGGTACGCCTCATCCGGGAACCGGAGGAAGCTCATCATTCGCACGTAACCCAGCGGTGGTTCTCCCCAGGTGATGCCGTGTTCGGCCAGCAGCGTGCGGTACTCCGCCAGCGCTCTGGCCACCACCGGCGGCAACATCGGATCGCGGTACACGTTCGCCTCCCCGTAATCGAAAACGCAAGCATCGTCACATCAGGCCAGGACCGAAAAAATGCAATCGTGCGTTCTGGAGGGGTTCTCTGCGCCCGGGTGGGATAACAGGCAGCCCCGGGGGGAGTCGACCCCCCAATTACCCCAAAATGAACACGCGCTGAATTCTGTCTTCCGGACCACCGGGCAAAGCGGGCGGCTCACATAATTCAGGGTGAGATGAGTAGTAGACGCTGGATTGGCGCCGTGCTGGCGCTCCTGCTCTGCGGCGGAGTCGCCGCGGCCCTGGTGCTGGGGAACCGGGAGGGCTCGGAGCTCACCGTGGTGCGCGGGGTGATCGGTTCCGAGAAGAAGCCGTTCTTCGACGACCCGCAGGTCAAGGCCGCCTTCGCCAAGCACGGGCTGCGGGTCGAGGTGGACACGGCCGGGTCGCGGGAGATCGCGGGTTCGGTGGATCTGAGCGGGTACGCCTTCGCGTTCCCGTCGAGCGCGCCGGCCGCCGAGAAGATCAAGAAGGATCGCGGGGCAAGCGTGACGTTCTCCCCGTTCCACTCGCCGATGAGCGTGGCGACCTTCGAGCCGATCGTGGACGCCCTGACGCGGGCGGGCGTGGTCACCGGCGAAACCCTCGATATCCGGAAATATCTGGATTTGGTGGCGAAGGGGACTCGGTGGGATTCTTTGCCGGGTTCGTCGTATCAGGCGCGTAAGCGGGTCCTGCTGACGACCACCGATATCCGTACCTCCAACTCGGCCGCCATGTACCTGGCGATGACCAGCTATGTCGCCAACGGCGACGATGTCGTGACATCGGCGGAACAGTCCGGGAAGGTGGCCGAGGCGGTGGCGCCGCTCTTCCTCGACCAGGGCTACTCCGAGTCCACGACCGAGGCGCCCTTCGAGGACTATCTCGCCATGGGCATGGGCAAGACGCCCATGGTCGTGATCTATGAGGCCCAGTACGCGGCGCACCTGTTCGCCGCCGACGGCGCGATCCGCCCCGAGATGCGCCTGCTGTACCCCTCGCCGACCGTGCTCAGCAAGCACACCCTGGTCCCCTTCGACGAGCCCGCCACCCGGGTCGGCCGCCTGCTCACCGAGGACCCCGAGTTCGCCGCCCTCGCCGCCCGGTACGGCTTCCGCACCGCGAACCCCCAGGTCTTCGCCAACCTCGCCAAGAACACCCCGCTCACCACGAACCTCGTCAACGTGGTCGAGCCTCCGACATATGACCACTTGGAGCAGCTCATCTCGTTGATCGAGGAGCGCTACCTCAAGCCATAGAAGCCGTAGAAGCCACAGAAGCCCGTGAGGATCCCCCGTTGGACCTAGTACTCACCCCGCCCGACCCGGTTCCGCCGGTGCCCGCCGAGAAGGCCGCCTCGATGCTGCCGATCCCGGCCGACCGCGCCGCCGAACTCGCCGAGCGGGCCCGCGGGTTCGCCGCGGAGCTGGCCGCGATGGACCCGCGCGCGCCGGAGTTCACCCGCAAGGTCGCGGGCATCACCGCCATGGGCGACACCGAGATCCGCTCGTCCGCCCAGGTGGCCAACCGCATGCTGAAGCGCCCGGTGGCGAGCGCGTCCGGACCGGTCCCCGGCCAGCTGGTCGCCCTGCGTCGCACGATCGTCGACCTGGACCCTCGCCAGGCCACCGGCGCCCGCAAGTTCCTCGGCCTCATCCCCGCCGGCCTGCGCGACTATTTCGCGAAATTTCATAGCGCGCAGAAGCACCTGGACGACATCGTCCGCGCCCTCAAATCCGGCCAGGACGAGCTGCTGAAGGACAACGCCGCGATCGAGGGCGAGCGCCGCGTGCTCTGGGAGTCCATGCTGAAACTCCAGGAGTACGCGACGCTGGCCGCCGCCCTGGACGCCGAGCTGGAGAACCACCTGCTCACCGCCGACGAGGAGCAGGCGGTCGCGCTCCGCTCCGACGCCCTGTTCGGCGTGCGCCAGAAGCACCAGGACCTGCTCACCCAGCTCGCCGTCTCCGCGCAGGGCTACCTCGCCCTCGACCTGGTACGGAAGAACAACCTGGAACTCATCAAGGGCGTGGACCGCGCCACGACCACCACGATCGCGGCCCTGCGCACCGCCGTCACGGTGGCCCAGGCCCTGGCCGGGCAGAAGCTGGTCCTGGACCAGATCAGCGCCCTCAACCAGACCACCTCCGACCTGATCGTGGCGACCAGCGAGCTGCTGCGCACGCAGGCCGCCGAGATCCAGACCCAGAGCGCCTCGACCACGGTCAACCTGGACTCGCTGCGCCGCGCGTTCGACAACATCTACGCCACCATCGACATGATCGACACCTTCCGCGCGCAGGCCACCGAGAACATGGCGACCACCGTGTCGAGCCTGACCGTGGAGCTGGAACACGCGCAGACGTACCTGGCCAGGAGCGCCGAGTGACCCGCCTGGCCCACGTCCTGCTGGCCTTCGCCCTGCTGGCGAGCGCGGCCTGCTCCGGCGAGGAGGACACCTTCCGCATCCTCGCCGGAAGCGAGGTCAAAGACCTGGAACCCCTGCTCAAGGACTCCGGGCTGAACGTGGAGCTCACCTACACCGGCACCCTGGACGGCGCCGAGCAGGTGGCGAGCGGCGGCGCGGACGGCCGCTACGACGCGATCTGGTTCTCCTCCAACCGCTACCTGTCGCTGATCGACGGCGCGCGGGAACGGCTGTCCAGCGAGATCAAGATCATGAACTCCCCGGTCGTGCTCGGCCTGAAGCCCGCCAAGGCCGCCGAACTCGGCTGGGACAGCGCTCCCCCGTCGTGGTCGGACATCACGGCCGCGGCGACGCAGGGCAAGTTCACCTTCGGCATGACCAACCCGGCCTCCTCCAACTCCGGCTTCTCCGCGCTCGTCGGCGTGGCGGCGGCGCTCTCGGACGCCGACGAGGCGCTCAGCGCGGAGCAGATCGACGCGGTCACCCCGAAGCTGAAGGGATTCTTCTCGGCCCAGCGGCTGACCTCGGGCTCCTCCGGCTGGCTGGCCGACGCGTACAACCGCAGCCCCGGCGTGGACGGCCTGATCAACTACGAGTCCGTGCTGCGGGGCATGAACCTCACCCTGATCTACCCGAGCGACGGCGTGGTCTCCGCCGACTACCCGCTGACCCTGCTGGCGTCCTCCCCCAAGAAGGACGCCTACAACCAGCTCGCCGCCTGGCTGCGCACCCCGGACACCCAGCGGCAGATCATGAACACCACCTTCCGGCGGCCGATCGTGCCCGGCATCGGCACCGCGCCGCCCCTCGTGGAGCTGCCGTTCCCGAACCGGCGCTCGGCGGCCGACGAGCTGATCGCCGCGTACCTGAACGAGGTGCGGGTGCCCGCACGAGCCAGGTTCGTGCTGGACACCTCGGGCTCCATGGAAGGCGACAGGATCGCCGCGCTGCGCCAGGCCCTGGTCACCCTGACCGGCGCGGACACCTCCGCCTCCGGCACGTTCTCCCGGTTCCGCAACCGCGAGGCGGTCACCATGATCCCCTTCAACGACGCGCCGCTGCCGCCCCGCGCGTTCACGCTGCCGGAACGGGACCCGGAGGCGGCGCTGGGCGAGATCCGCTCGTTCGCCGAGAGCCTCCAGGCCGCGGGCGGCACGGCCATCTTCGACGCGCTCCGCACCGCCTACTCCGAGCCGGTGGAGCCGGGCCACTACACCTCGATCGTGCTGATGACCGACGGCGAGAACACCGACGGCTCCGACGCGGCGGCCTTCGACGGGTTCTACCGCTCCCTGCCGGAGCAGCAGCGGACGGTCCCGACCTTCGTGGTGCTGTTCGGCGACAGCGACGTCGAGGAGATGACCGGGATCGCCACCCTCACCGGCGGCGCGGTCTTCGACGCCCGCACGGGCTCGCTGGCCGCCGCCTTCAAGGAGATCCGTGGCTACCAGTGAGCGGATCTTCCGCTACCTGGGCTCCACGAAGAACATCGTCGGCTCGATCCTCGCCCTGATCGGCGTCGGCCTGGTCTTCGCGGGCGTCGCGGGCGCGTTCTGGCCGGTGGTCGTCGCCGGTCTGTACGGCATCGGCGCCCTGCTCGCCCCGCCCGACCGCACCCGCGTGGTGCTCTCCCACGCCGAGGTCGAGACCGCCGAGCTGCGCGCGGACCTCGACACCCTGCTCGCCGGGCTGCCCGGGAGATTTCCTGACGACGTGCTGCGGCAGGCGCAGGAGCTGGGCGGGCTGCTCAAGGAGGTGCTGGACCGCGCGGAGGTGCTCACCACCGCGCCCGACCAGCTGCACGTGGTGTCGCAGACCATCCGCGACTACCTGCCCACCAGCCTCAACGCCTACGCCAACCTGCCGATGTCCCGCCGCCCGGCCGCCCACGCCGAGCTCCTGGGGCAGCTGGAGCTGCTCCGGGCCGGTCTCGGCAGGGTGGCCGACGCCGTCTACCAGGGCGACGAGCAGGCCCTGAAAGCCCAGAGCCGCTTCCTTCAGGACCGATTCGGCGGTTCAGAGCTCGACCTGTAGAGCAGGTCGGCCGCCTGGACGGGCGTGAGCGTGCCGTCCAGGACCTGGGCCTCCACCAGCGGGGCGAGCGCGTCGGTACGCTCCCGGAGATCGCCGAGCACCCGGTCCCGCACCATCGCCCAGGTCCAGTCGACGGCCTGGCGCTGGCGTTTCGCGACCAGGTCGGTCAGCTCCTGATGGCGGAGCACCTGCGCCCACAGCTCCTCCAAGCCCGCGCCGGTGAGGCCGCTGCAGGTGAGCACCGGCGTCTCGGACCGGATGAGGCGCAGCGCGCCGCTCAGCTCGCGCGCGGCCCGTTTGGCGGAGATCTCGTGCTCCCCGTCGGCCTTGTTGACCGCGATCACGTCGGCCAGCTCCAGCACGCCCTTCTTGATGCCCTGCAGCTGGTCGCCGGTGCGGGCCAGGGTGAGCAGCAGGAAGGTGTCCACCATCTCGGCCACGGCGGTCTCCGACTGGCCGACGCCGACGGTCTCCACCAGGACGGTGTCGTACCCGGCCGCCTCGACCACGACCATCGCCTCCCGGGTGGCCTTGGCCACGCCGCCGAGGGTGCCCGCCGTCGGGGACGGGCGGATGAACGCCTTCGGGTCCACGGCCAGGCGCGCCATCCTGGTCTTGTCGCCCAGGATGCTGCCGCCTGTCCGGGTGGAGGACGGGTCCACCGCGAGCACGGCGACCTGGGCGTCCAGGCCGGTCAGGTGCGTGCCCAGCGCCTCGATGAAGGTGGACTTGCCGACCCCGGGCACGCCGCTGATCCCCACCCGGCGCGCCTTGCCCGCGTGCGGCGCCAGCTCGGCGAGCAGTTCCTGGGCGAGCTCCCGGTGGTCGGCCCGGGTGGACTCGACCAGGGTGATCGCGCGCGCGATGCCCCGGCGCGAGCCCGACAGCACGCCGTCCGCGTAGGCCCGCACGCTCATCGTCGCAGCTGTCGCAGCAGGTCCAGGGCCGCCTCGGCGATCACCGTGCCGGGCGGGAAGATCGCCGCGGCCCCGGCGGCGCGCAGCGCCTCGAAGTCGCCGGGCGGGATCACGCCGCCGACCGCGACCATGATGTCGCCCGCGCCGAGCTCGTCGAGGGCCTTCTTCAGCGCGGGCACCAGGGTCAGATGGCCGGCCGCGAGCGAGGAGACGCCGACGATGTGCACGTCGGCCTCGACCGCCTGCCTGGCGACCTCCTCCGGCGTCTGGAACAGCGGGCCGACGTCCACGTCGAAGCCGAGGTCGGCGAAGCCGGTGGCGATCACCTTCTGGCCGCGGTCGTGGCCGTCCTGGCCCATCTTGGCGACCAGGATGCGCGGGCGGCGGCCCTGCTCGCGCGCGAACTCCTCGCACGCGGCGCGCACGTCGTCCATGCCGGATCCCACTTCCTCCCGATACACCCCGGTGATGGTGTGGATCCGCGCCTCGTGCCGCCCGAACACCTTCTCCAGCGCGTCGGAGATCTCCCCCACGGTGGCCTTCGCCCTGGCCGCGTCGACGGCCAGCTCGAGCAGGTTCTCGGTGCCGGCGGCGGCCTTGCCGAGCGCGTCGAGGGCGGCGGCGACCTCGGCGGGCGAGCGTTCCTCGCGCAGCCGGCGCAGCTTGGCCAGCTGCTGGTCGCGCACCGAGGTGTTGTCCACCTTGAGCACCTCGATCGGCTCGTCCGCCTCCGGCCGGTAGCGGTTGACGCCGATGACCGGCTGGCGACCGGAGTCGATCCTGGCCTGGGTGCGCGCCGCCGCCTCCTCGATGCGCAGCTTGGGCAGGCCCTTGTCGATGGCGCGGGCCATGCCGCCGAACTCCTCCACCTCCTGGATGTGCGCCCAGGCGCGCTCCGCCAGCTCGGCGGTGAGGCGCTCGACGTAGTAGGAGCCGCCCCACGGGTCGATGACCCTGGTCGTGCCGGACTCCTGCTGGAGCAGCAGCTGGGTGTTGCGGGCGATTCTGGCGGAGAAGTCGGTGGGCAGGGCGAGCGCCTCGTCCAGCGCGTTGGTGTGCAGCGACTGGGTGTGGCCCTGGGTGGCGGCCATCGCCTCCACGCAGGTGCGTACCACGTTGTTGAAGACGTCCTGGGCGGTGAGCGACCAGCCGGAGGTCTGGGAGTGGGTGCGCAGCGACAGGGACTTGGGGTTCTTGGCGCCGAAGCCGCGGACCAGCTCCGCCCAGAGCAGGCGGGCGGCGCGCAGCTTGGCGACCTCCATGAAGAAGTTCATGCCGATGCACCAGAAGAACGACAGGCGCGGCGCGAACGTGTCCACGTCCATGCCCGCCGCGACCCCCGCGCGCAGGTATTCGACCCCGTCCGCCAAGGTGTAGGCGAGCTCCAGGTCGCAGGTGGCCCCGGCCTCCTGGATGTGGTAGCCGGAGATGGAGATCGAGTTGAACTTGGGCATGCGGGCGGAGGTGTAGGCGAAGATGTCGGAGATGATCCGCATCGACGGCCCCGGCGGGTAGATGTAGGTGTTGCGGACCATGAACTCCTTGAGGATGTCGTTCTGGATGGTCCCCTGCAGCTGCTCCGGCGCGACGCCCTGCTCCTCGGCGGCCACGATGTAGAGCGCCAGGATGGGCAGCACCGCGCCGTTCATGGTCATCGAGACCGACATCCTGTCCAGCGGGATGCCGTCGAAGAGCTGGCGCATGTCGTAGATCGAGTCGATGGCCACGCCCGCCATGCCGACGTCGCCCGCCACCCGCGGATGGTCGGAGTCGTAGCCGCGGTGGGTGGCCAGGTCGAACGCGACCGACAGGCCCTTCTGCCCGGCGGCCAGGTTGCGCCGGTAGAAGGCGTTGGACTCCTCGGCGGTGGAGAACCCGGCGTACTGGCGGATCGTCCACGGCTGGTTGACGTACATGGTCGGGTACGGCCCGCGCAGGTACGGCGCGATCCCCGGATAGGTCGGCAGATAGCCCGGGAGGTCGGCGGCGTCGTAGCGGGCCCGCACAGCGATGCCCTCGGGGGTGTCCCAAGGTTCCGCGTCCTGGGCGGGGAGGTGGTCCTTCCCGATGCCGAGCCCGATGCCGGAGAAATCAGGAATGCTCATCGGAATCCCCCTTCACGTCGATGCCCAGGTCGGCGAATGTCTTTCTGAGCGCGTCCAGGGCGTCGCCGCCGACGCGGATCGTGTCGTCCACTCCGGCGTACTCGCCCTTGCCCGCCAGCCAGATCCGCCTCGCCCCGGCGGCGCGGAGCGCGGCGGCCACGGCTTCCGCGTGCTCGCCGTACAGGCGGTCGCTGGAGCAGATGCAGGCGACCGGCGTGCCCGCGTCGCGGAAGGCCTCGGCCAGCGCGGCCGGGTCGACGCCGGGGCCGCTGGTGACGGTGGCGATGCCCCCGGCGGCGAACAGGTTGGCCGCGAACGAAGCCCGCGCGGTGTGCACGGCGACCGGGCCGATCGTGGCCAGGAACACCAGCGGCCGCTGGGGCCGGGCGTCGGCCTGGTCGCGGAGGGCCTCGAACTCGGCCGCGTAGCGGACCCGCCCCGGCGCGGCGGGCAGCCCGGGGCCCGGCTCGCGCACGACGGCGCGTTCGGTCAGGTTGGGGAACTCGCTGACGCCGGTGATGGGGCTCTTCCTGCGGGCGACGTCCCGGGCCCTGGCCTCCCTGGTTTTGGCCAGCCGCGCCGGGATCAGCGTCTCAGCGGCCGCCGCGAGCCCGCCCGCGCGCTCGATCTCCTGGAACCACGACCAGGCGCGTTCGGCCAGGTCGGCGGTGAGGTTCTCGACATACCAGGAGCCGCCCGCCGGGTCGCTCACCCGCGCCACCCCGGCCTCCTCGACCAGCAGGGACTGGGTGTTGCGGGCGATCCTGCGGGCGAAACCGTCCGGCAGGCCGAGCACCGCGTCGAACGGCTGCACGGTCACCGCGTCCGCGCCGCCGACGCCCGCGCCGAAGCAGGCCAGCGTGGTGCGCAGCATGTTCACCCACGGATCGCGGGCGGTCATCATGGCCGAGGAGGTCACCGCGTGCTGCCGCTGCGCCGCCCCCGGCACCCCGCAGACCTCGGCGACCCTGGCCCACAGGCGGCGGGCCGCCCGGAACTTGGCGACGGTGAGGAACTGGTCGGCGGTCGCCGCGTACCGGAACTCCAGCTGGCCGAACGCCTGCTCGGCGGAGATCCCGGCGTCGGTGAGCGCGCGCAGGCCCGCCACCCCGGCCGCGATCGAGCAGCCCAGCTCCACCGCGTCCCCGGCGCCCGCGTCGTGGTACGGCAACGCGTCCACGGTCACCGCCATGACGGCGGGCTGCTCGGCGACGCAGCGCCGTACCAGCTCGGCCAGGCCGGGGGCGAGCGGACCGGCGCCGAGGTTGCCCCCGGCCAGCGCGGTCCCGGCGGCGAGCTCCAGGAAGATCGTGGCCGCCTGCTCGGTGCGCGGCCCCGCGTCAAGGATCACCGGGGCGAGATCCAGATACACCCCGTCCAGCACGGCCGGGAGCGCGGCGGGGTCGAGGGAGGTCAGGTCCAGCCAGATCGAGGTGACCCCGTTCTCGAGGTCGGCCTGGATCGCCTCCCTGGTCACCGCCGGGTCCGGGTGCGCGTGCCGCTGCCGCACGTCCCAGCCGGTCCCCGGCCGCAGCACCCGGGGGGCGGTGGGCAGCCGGTCGTAGAGGGGCGCGATCTCGATCCCGTCATACGTCCTGGAGGACAGCGCGTCCTCCGGATCGCCGCCTTCGAAGCCCGATTTGCGCAGCACGCCGAGGGCGAGCTCGCGCCACCGCTCCCGCGATCCGGGCGGGAACTCGGCGGCGAGGTCAACAGGTGACACCGTCATGCGTGGATGCTAAGCCGAACGCGCTCCTTATGACGCCAGCGGGGTGCGGTATCGGCGCGTCACGGCTTCGCGTCGAACGAAGCCTCCCAGGTCAGGCGGCCCACGATGCCGTCATCGTCAAGATCTACCCGGCGCTGGAAGGTCTTGCAGACGTCCCGGGAGCGCTGGCCGTACGCGCCGTCCGCGTCGAGTTCGAAGCCGATGCGCTTCATCTGGGTCTGCCAGGTCCGCACGTCGTCGCCCCGCATCACCGGCGGGTACTTCAGCAGCCGTCCCGGCCAGCGCGGCGCGCCGGGCTCCGCCGGCGGGTCGCCACCGCCGGGCCGGGGGGCGCCTCGCTGAACCCACGCGTACAGCGGGCCGCCCGGGCAGTCGGTGCTGTAGCCGTCCCGATGCCCCTTGATCTCCCGCCCCGCGCCGCCTTCGGCCCGCAGGTACTCGATCGCGTCCAGAATCCCGTGCAGGATCGCGTCGGTGGGCTCGACCAGGCCGGCGTTGCCCACCAGGCCCAGCACGGCGTAGTGACCGGAGTTGAGCCCGGCCCCGTTGGCGGCGGGCACATGCCTGGGCCCGCGACCGGCGAAAACCTTACGATGCGGACAAGCTACCATCGAGTAACCAATATCTATCCAGCCATTTCCATCCATGTGGAAATTCTGAATTGATTTCACCATTGCCACGCATTTGGCGTGATCGGTGATGATGGCCGGATCGACGCGCCCGCCCGTGTAGTGCACTTTCACGCCGCGCGTCGAACTGAGCGGCGAATAGGACCCCTTCGGGGCTCGCGCGCCCCAAGCACTGCGGGTCACGAGGTCGATGGCCACGAAGATCTCCTGTATCTGGTTCGGTATCCGAGCGTATTGCGGAACGGTCTACAACAGTGTCTCTTTGGCCGAATCCGCATGTGTCACGGCGTCTCGCCGCGATCCAGGCGAATCACCCGGCGGTCGGTGACGATCGCGGTGATCAGGTCGGCGGGGGTGACGTCGAAGGCCGGGTTGAGCGCCTGGGTTCCGTCGGGTGCGATCTTCACCCCGCCCAGGGAGACGACCTCGGCCGCGCCGCGGTCCTCGATGTGGATGGCGTCGCCGGTGGGAGTGGCCAGGTCGATCGTGGTCTCGGGGGCGATGACCAGGAACGGGACCCCGGCACGGCGGGCGCCGAGAGCGAGCGAGTAGGAGCCGATCTTGTTGGCGGTGTCGCCGTTGGCGGCGATCCGGTCCGCGCCGATGAGGACGGCGTCGGCGGCGCCCCTGGCCAGCAGGAAGGGTCCGGCCGAGTCGACGATCAGGCGGTGCGGCGCGCCCATCCTGGCCAGTTCCCAGGCGGTCAGCCTGGCCCCCTGGAGCAGCGGCCTGGTCTCCAGCGCGAGGGCCTCGGCGAGCACGCCGCGCTCGTGCATGGTCTGGATGACGCCGAGCGCGGTGCCTCGTTCCACGGTGGCCAGGCCGCCGGTGTTGCAGACGGTCATCACCCGGGTGGCGGCGTGCTCGGCCAGCAGGTCGGCGCCGCGCGCGCCCATGGCCAGGCAGGCCGCGATGTCCTCGTCCCTGATCTCCAGTGCCCGGGCCAGCGGGTCCGCGCTCGCCGCCGCCTGGTCGACCCCCCAGGCCAGGTTGACGGCCGTGGGCCTGGCCGCCCGCAGCGGCGCGATCGGCTCGCCGGTCCTGGCCGCGAGCGCGACGCCCATCGCGCCCGCGACCCCGAGCGCGGGCGCGCCCCGGACCGCCAGCCGCTGGATCGCGTCGATCAGGTCCGCGACCGTGGTGATGCGCAGGTAGGTCAGCTCGCCCGGCAGCCGGGTCTGGTCGACGAGCGTGATCGCGCCGTCGACCCAGTCAATCGTCCTCACATCGGATCAGCCTAGACGCGGGCCGCCAGGTCGAAGAGCACCTCGTCGTGCCCCCGGGCCGCCATCAGCGACAGGCCGAGCGGGCGGCCGTCGAGCAGCCCGGCGGGCAGGCTGAGGGCCGGGCTGCCGGACAGCGGCGCCAGGCAGGTCAGCCGGAGCGTCATCAGCCGGCGGTCCTCGGGGCGGCCGAGCGCCGGAGCCGCGCCCGGCGCGGTGGGCAGCACCAGGATCCCGCCGCCGTCGAGCAGCACCCTGATCCGGTCGGCGGCCTCGTCCAGCGCCTTGCGGGCGAGCGTGACCTCCTCCCGGGTGAGCCCCTCGCCCCGCCGGAACCGCGCTTGTACGCCCGGCCCGAACTCCGGCCGTTCCTGGGTGATCCACGCGCCGTGGCAGCTCCAGGCCTGCGCCGCCTGCGCGATCGCGAACGCGTCGGTGACGTCGTGGCCGACCGGGGTGCGGTGCACCGGAAGCCCGAGCCTGGCGATCGCCGGGGCGAGTGCCGCCCCCACCCGGGGCGACTGGTCGGCCCACAGGTCGGGGGGCACGCACAGCCGGGTGGCCGTGCCGCTTCCGCTGCCGTCCAGGAGGATTCCGGCCGCCTCGCGGAGCAGGGCGAGGTCGCGGGTGAGCAGGCCCGGGACGTCGAAGGTGGGGGCGAGGGGGACGATTCCCTCGCGGGGGGCGCGGGCGTGGGTGGGGCGGAAGCCGTACAGGCCGGTGTAGGAGGCGGGCACGCGGATCGATCCCGCGGTGTCGGTCCCCAGCCCGAGATCGGCCCGCCCCGCGGCCACCGCCGCGGCCGACCCACTGGAGGACCCCCCGCACACATGCCCAGGCGCGGCCGGATTCTCCAGCGCCCCATAATGCTGATTCGTCCCACCCAGACTGTAGGCCAGCTCATCGGTATGCGTCTTCCCGGCCAGTACGGCCCCCGCCGCCCGCAACCGCGCCACCGCCACCGCGTCCTCGACCGCCGGCTCATGCGTCTCCAGCCACCGCGGATGCCCCGCCCCCGTCAGCTCCCCCGCGACATCGAAGACATCCTTGACGGCCAGCCTCACCCCCGCGAGCGCCCCGGAACCCTCCCGCGACTCTGCTCCTGACGGCGTTCCCCACGACACGAACGGATCGATCCCCACCCATCCTCCAAAGTGGCCAGGTCGAACGTCCCGGTTACGCTACGCCCCACTCCTATGCCAGCCCAATTTCACGCTCGGTATGCCAGAGTTTCCGGGAAGTTACACATATAATCACTGCGGCTCAAGCACCACGTCGCGATCAACTAACATTCGACAGCGTCATGCAGTGAGGCCAATTTCCGGAAATTACCGGCAATTCCGGCGAACGATGAGGACGAGGACGCAACGCGACAAGGGCCGCGCGAGGGCGCCCACATCGATGCTGCTCCGCGGCCATGAGGGCCGACGACAATCAGATCGGGCTGGAGATCAGGTATGCCTCGGTTACGGTTCGTCGCGCTGGCGATCGCGGCGGCGACTGGCGCCGTCACGGCCGGAGTCGCCGCCAACCAAGTCATCAACGACGGCCAAATTAGTTGGACTTGGGCATATCTAGCTTTCGGTTTCACCGTCCTCGTCGCCCTTCTGACAGCGGCGGCGGCCGAGCCCTCCCAATTGAACGCCCAGCCTCGTCCCGCGCAGGACACCGCCGGGAGCTCGGGGCTAGGCGCCGAACCTTCGCGGCTTAACGCCCCCTTTCCGCACATCCGGCGTGGGGTCTATCTGCGGCAATTGCGCGCTTCCGTCGCCGACATGGAGACGATCGGCGTGGTGACGCAGGGCGAGTTCGTGCTCCGGATGCGCCAGGTGTACGTGGATGTGACGCTCCAGCCTCGTCCCGCGCGGGACACCGCCGGGGACTCGGGGCTCGGCGCCGGATCGCAGGAGATCGGCCGGTCGGGTGAGCGGCGGTCGCTGGCGTCGTTCCTGCGAGAAGGGCGAGTGTTCGCCGTTCTGGGGGCACCGGGCTCGGGAAAGACGACGCTGGCCAGATACACCGCCCTGGCGCTCTCCGAACCGAACTGGCGAGTTCTCAGCCGCGAGTTCTGGCGTCCCCGCCGCCTCCCGGTCCTGCTCTATCTGCGGGGTCATACCGCCTCACTCCTCGCGGAGGAGCCGGAAAGCCTGGCCGAGGTGGCCGCGTCATCACCCTGGCTTCGAGGCAGGATTCCGGCCGCGTGGCTGCGAGGACGGCTGGACCGCGGCCGCTGTGTGGTCCTGCTGGACGGGCTGGACGAGGTCGCGGACGAGCAGGACCGAAAGCGCGTGGTGGGATGGGTTCACGATCAGATCGCCCGATATCCGCGCAACACCTTCGTGGTGACGTCCAGGCCATACGGCTTCCTGTCCAACCCGCTGACCAACGCCGACGTGCTGCATGTGCAGAGGTTCACAGCGGACCAGGTGTCACGGTTTCTCCATTCCTGGTACCGGGCCATCGAACGACGCTCCCGTCTGGGCCGCGACCAAGACGTCTATGAGATCGCGGAGCGCAATGCCCTGGATCTGATCGGCCGGCTGCGCGGCCAGCCCGCGTTGTACGACCTGGCGGCGAATCCGCTCCTGCTCACGATGATCGCGAGCGTGCACCGCTACCGGGGAGCGCTACCGGGCAGCCGGGCCGCGCTGTACGCGGAAATGTGCGACGTTCTCCTGCACCGCCGCCAGGAGGGCAAGAACCTGACCGACCCCACCGGTCTGACCGGACCCCAGAAGGCGGCCGTCATGCGGCACCTCGCCGTCTACATGATGAGCAGCCGGCAGCGCGACATCACGTCCGTGGACGCACTGCGCGTCGTCAGGGAACCCCTCGCCGAAGTCTGCGGTGAGAGCACCACGCCGGAGGTCTTTCTCGGCGAAGCCGGCAAGAGCGGCCTGCTGGTGGAGCGAGAGCAGGGCCTGTTCTCATTCGCCCATCTCACCCTCCAGGAATATCTCGCGGCCGCGCAGATCAAGGAATATCCCGATAATCTGCGCCAGCTGTTGACCGGCAATGTCGACGACCCGTGGTGGCGGGAGGCCAGCCTCCTGTGGGCCGCTGATTCCGACTCCACTCCCCTGATCGAAGCATGCCTGGACTCCGGGACGATCCGGGCTCTCGCGCTCGCGTTCGCCTGCGTCGACCAGGGTCGACAGGTTCAGCCCGCCGTCAGGGCAAGGCTCGATCGAATACTCGACCCTGGCGAAACCGTCAGCGCCGGGCGGCGGCGTCTCATCGACGCGGTCACCATGCTGCGCACCTTCCACAACGTGGTCCATCTGGATGACGGGACGGCGATCTGCTCGCAGTTGGTCACCGTTGACGCGTGGAACCGGTTTGCCCGTTATTACCAACTACATGGCTACAACACACCCGTCCAGGATCCCAGCGCGATCCCGGCCACCGCAATCGTGGTCGCGGACGCGGCCAACTTCGTCTCCTGGCTGAACGCCCTCTACGACGACGGCCTCACCTATCGGCTGCCCACTCCCGCGGAAGCCACTCATCAGTATCTCCAGAGTCTGCCCGCATTCGGCGGCCGCACCATCTGGGCCCATGATGGCAAGCGGTTCAGCCTTGTGGCCAATGACGCTCCGTGGCCGTACGATCCGACGCCGGAACAGCTGGCCCGCTACCCGGAACTCATCCTCAGTCACACTCATCTCTTCTTTCGCCTTTCCATGCTCATTCCCGAAGCCCGGTCACTTGCTCGCCTGCTGGCCTATGCGCAGCTTTCCGCCGATCCCAGCAGATTATCCGCATTCGAGCCGATCACTGCTAGCGACAGCCAAGACGACTTCAACAGCAAGCTCGAGCGCGTTCTCTACCAGCATTTGAAACACAGCCGTACGGTTTCGCTTCGCGGCACTTTTGATGGCCGTATCGCCCTGAGTCGCTCGCCCTTCCACATCGACTCCCTCAGCGGTATTCTTACTCGCCGGCAATTGGCCATGCACCTCGCCAGCCCGCAGATTGCGGTGGTCCTGGCCACTCACCCGCACTTCCCGCTCGACTTCAATCATGGCCCCAAGCTTCAGCTCGCCCGCGTCCTCGGTGCCGGTGCCGGTCCTCGGCCATTCGAAGTACTATCAACAATGGTCGCGGCGGCGGAGGGCCTGCTCAACTCATGGATCAATTCGTCCACCGGATCGAAGAAGCAAGAGATCACTTTTGAGGAGTTCTTGAAGGAAAGCCTCTCAAAGCATCTCCGCTGCGGCTCCCTCGAAGACCCCGCGACGGCACTGCAACACATATTGGGGAATCTGACGGCGAGCGGCGCGGATTTACGAGTTCTCACTCTGGTCCGTTACGCGAAAGGTTTGATCACTCCTGTGCTGGATCGAACCGCACAACAGAGTGAACGCGATATCGTGCTTTCCGTCGCCGCCCTTCACGCCGCGACTCTCCAGCTTCGTGATAAACCCGGGGGCAGCCATCAAGCCGATATCGAAGGGCTCGGGAGAATCATCAATACGTTGATCGCTCTCACGGAGCCGAATAAGGGGTCCCACGCCAATCAAGCCCTATTGCTGGTCCGGAACTAGACACCCTGTGTCACAGCAGGAGGTGAGCATCGTCCGTGACGGAAAATGTGTCGACAATCATGGTCCCAGGTGAGGATCATGAGGGTATGGACAATGTGGTTAAGGAGGTTCAGTTCTCCGTGCCGCCGGAGCCGCTGGCGATGAAGGTGTGGATCGATGACAGCGACAGCCCGGCCGATGTGATCGACGCGCTGGCGTTGTCGCCGTTCGCCACGGGGGAGCAGCCGTGGGCGCGGACGGTCACGATCGACCGGATCCGGGCGGACGCGCCGTTGACGGCCTCGCGTGGGCGGTTGCTGCGGTCGGCGTCGGCTGTGGATGGGCCTGATGCCCGGTTGTACGGGGGCGAGGGGTGGACGCTGCGGGTGGTGCGGTTCACCAACCAGTCGGCGACGGTCGCGGTGACGGCGGTCAGCGAGGAGCTCGCTGTGGCGATCGTGGACGAGGTCGTCAAGGACGCCGAGGAGGAGGCGCCGAAGGACGCGGACGTGGTGTCCATGGGGTTCTGGTGGATGAGCGAGCATGGGCGCCGCCGGTCGGGGAAGAAGATCACGACTTCGCCGTGGGACGCCGTACGGGCGAATTATCCGCGGGCCGCCAGCGTGCGGCTCGACCAGCTGATGGCGACGCGCCCGGATGACGTGAACGGGCGGCTGCTGCTGTTGCACGGCCCGCCGGGGACGGGCAAGACGACGCTGCTGCGCACGCTGGCCCGGGAGTGGGCCACCTGGTGCCAGGTCGACTGCGTGCTGGACCCGGAGCGGCTGTTCAACGATCCCGGCTACCTGATGGAGGTCGCGGTCGGCTGCGAGTGCCCGGATCACGGGGAGGGCAAGTGGCGGCTGCTGGTGCTGGAGGACTGTGACGAGCTGATCCATGCCGAGGCCAAGGCGTCCACGGGACAGGGCCTGTCGCGGCTGCTCAACCTGACCGACGGCCTGCTCGGCCAGGGGCGTGACGTGCTGGTGGCGATCACCACGAACGAGGATCTGGCCCGGCTGCACCCGGCCGTGGTCCGGCCGGGCCGGTGCCTGGCCCAGATCGAGGTGGGGCGGATGGACAGCGAGCAGGCGGCGGCCTGGCTGGGCACCCGCGAGGGCATCGGCCCGGCGGGGGCGACGCTGGCCGAGCTGTTCGCGCTACGTTCTGGCCGCCCGCCCATCGAGCCGGAGCCGGTCGGCGGCATCGGCCTGTACCTCTAGCAGGTAGGACGCGACCTCGGGAAGCTGTTCGGTGGCCAGGTTCCCGTCGTCGCGCACCCGCCCGATCTCGTCCCTGACTCCCCCAGGTCCGCGGCCAACCGGCCGGCCGGCGAGGGGGCGCCGTCCAGGCCCTACCTAAAACGTGACGAGAGGGTCGCCCACGAAGTCGGCGATGAAGTTGACGAAGAAGAAGCCGAAGAAGAGGAAGTTGAGCACCAGGATCACGTGGTGGTACCAGCGCGGTCGGGCCGCCTTCGGCAGCCTGCTGTTGAGGTACATCAGCAGGAACGGGTAGATGAGCGCGCCCAGGTTGGACATGTTGGCCGACCACTGCACCAGGCTGACCGGCAGCGCCAGGTGCAGCACGACGGCGATGATCACGAGCAGGACCAGCATGAACGGGTAGTAGAAGCGGCGGGGGTCGCCCTCGATGAGGACGCGCAGGCGGGTGCTGGTGCCGTGGGCGGCGTCGGTGGTGACCCGGACCATGGCCTCGAAGATCCCCAGCTGGGTGGAGAACAGGATGAGCACGCCGAGGATCAGCATCAGGTAGAACATGCCCCGGCCGTACTCGTCGCCGAGGGCCGCCGCCACGAACGTGGGCACGTTCGCGGTTGTCGGGCGTTCTCCCGACATTTCGACCGCGCGGGCCATCAGCATGGTGGGCAGCAGCATGCCGAGGATCGCGCCGACGAAGAAGATGCCCCACATGTCGGTGAGGAGCAGCCGGTACCAGCGCTTCCAGAGCTTCCGGTTCTTCTCGTCGTCGGGGAAGGTCACGCCGCTGGCCAGCAGCTCGGTGCGCCCGCCGCGCAGACCGGAGATGAAGCCGGTGCGGTATCCCATCCCGTAGCCCTTGTCCCGGTAGTGGCCCATCACGTACCAGTTCAGGCCGGAGGCGAGGGCGGTGAAACCGGCGAGCGCGCCGAGCTGGGTGGCCGAGATCCCGGCGGGCGGGGCCGACGGGGTGACGAAGCCGCGGATGGCCTCCCACCACTGGCTGAACGGCACCACGAACAGGTCGATGACCAGCAGCCCGGCCAGGATCGCGCCCACCATGATCCAGTTGGCCAGCTCCAGCGCCCGGCTGACCCGGCGGGCGGCCGCGGTGATCAGGAAGACCAGGAGCAGCAGCGCGATCGCCCACAGCCGGGGCTCCTCGGCTCCGGCGGGGGGAACCTCGCCGTGCACCAGCGCGTACACGCCCTGGCCCGCGGAGGCGGCCCAGCCGCCCGCGATGAAGGCGAAGATGACGACGAAGACCGAGAGCGGCACCCACAGCAGGTAGCCGGGCGGGACGCGGCCCCAGCCGACGACCGGAGCCTCGCCGGTCGCCATGATGTAGCGCGAGATCTCGACGTTGTAGAAGGTCTGCAGCAGGGCCGAGACGGTGATCACCCAGCCGACGCCGATGAAGCCGTACTGGCCGACGGCCTGCGGGCCGAGCAGCCACTCGCCGCTGCCGATGGAGATGCCGAGCGCGATCAGGCTCGGGCCGACGGCGAACTTGATCAGTTCCTTCGGCCCGATCCGGGAGACCTTGAACACCTCCTCCGGGGCGGGCAGGTCGGTGACGGCCAGATCCGGGCGGCTGACGCCTAGGGGACGGGTCGAGGAGACTTCGGTCATGGGGCGCCTTCCTTCTCGCGCGGCCCCCCGAGGTCGACTTCGAGCCTTACTCCAACTCCTCACACCGGCAAGACCCATTTGTGAACCACCGTTCGTCCATGATCCGACACGATGGGAAGGAGAACCGACGACTCAGGGACAGGGCACGATGACCGAGGTAGCCGAGATCTGCTCGCAGTTGATCCGCATCGACACCACCAACCCCGGCCCGGGCGAACGCCTCGCCGCCGAACACGTGGCCGACCTGCTCGCCGAGGCGGGCATCGAGCCGGTGCTGATCGAGTCGGCCCCCCGCCGGACCAGCGTGGTCGCCCGCGTCACTGGCGACTCCCCCGACGCTTTGCTTGTGCACGGGCACCTGGACGTGGTCCCCGCCGACGCGGCCGAGTGGAAACGCCACCCGTTCTCCGGCGAGATCGACGGCGGCTGCGTGCACGGCCGGGGCGCGGTCGACATGAAGGGCAGTCTGGCGATGACGCTGGCCCTGGTCCGCGACTGGGCCAGGCGCGGCGTGCGTCCCCGCCGCGATCTGATTCTCGCCTTCCTCGCCGACGAGGAGTCCACCGGCGCGTACGGCTCCCGCTACGTCGTCGAGAACCATCGGGAGCTCTTCGACGGTTGCACCGAGGCGATCAGCGAGTCGGGGGGCTTCACCGTCACCGCCGAGGGGGCCAGGATCTACCCGGTGGCGGTCGCCGAGCGCGGCACCGCGTGGATGAAGTTCACCGCGCGTGGCGTGCCCGGCCATGGCTCCAAGCCGCCCGTCGACAACCCGGTGGCCGAGCTGGCCCGGGCGCTGACGCGTCTGGCCGACTACACCTGGCCCATCCACCTCACTCCGGAGGTGGCGGCCCTGATCGAGGGGCTGGCGGAGGCGCTCGGCACCCGGATCGACCTCAACGCCCTGGACGGCGAGATCCGTCGCCTGCCCCCGGCCGCTTCCGCGCTGTTCAAGGGCGTGATCCGCAACTCGGCCAATCCGACCATGCTGCGCGCGGGGGACAAGGTGAACTCGATACCCGGCAAGGCGGAGGCGCATGTGGACGGGCGGTTCCTGCCCGGCTCGCAGCAGGAGTATCTGGACACGATCGACCGGCTGATGGGGCCGAAGATCACCCGGGAGTTCTTGAACCTGGAGGAGGCTCCGTCGGCGCCCGTGCACGGGCTGTTCGACGAGCTCTGCGCGGCGCTGCGGCGGGAGGATCCGCTGGCGCGTCCGGTTCCTTATGTGATGAGCGGGGGGACGGACGCGAAATCCTTCGCCCGGATCGGAATCCGCGGCTATGGGTTCACACCGCTGCTGCTGCCGCCGGAACTCGACTACTTCGGCATGTTCCACGGCGTCGACGAACGGGTTCCGGTGGCGGGACTCGAATTCGGGGTGCGGGTTCTGGGTAATCTGCTGAGCCCGGAACCCGGCGATTCCACCCCCCGTGGCTGATTGTGGCTAGCTACACTTCGGCCGGGGCAGGCCTAGCACGGCTTCGGCAATGACCGATTCTAGCATAACCAAATAAATGATTAACCTCGCTTAATATTGTCCCGAATAGGAGCGGGCGCCGATGCCGCGTAGAAAAGGGCAAACCCGCACACACAGCTCAAAGGGCTAGGCAACGCCACCCTAGAGTTAGGTAACGACGCCACCCGACCAGCCACTACAGCTGATAGCATCAGCCGTCCAGGCCAGCCTGTTGCGTCGACGTAGCAACGGGCGTTGTGGCACGTCATAGCCCGGTGAAAGGGTTCAGGTGCGATGAACAATCAACATGGCGAGTTCGCCTCGAGCATCTCCGACAATCGGGGGGTCTCGCTTGCGCAATTGCAGCTGGATCCGCACACGCTTCAGAGGGTCAAAGGCGATACTACACGCCCTACCGTCAAAGTGGCAGCGTTCCAGGCATCAATTTAAATTTCGCCTGGGACGGACAGAATGACCGGACAAACCATACCACTGGATCAATTCGTAGTTAAGGTTCATAGTCGATGCGATCTGGCCTGCGACCATTGTTATGTTTATGAGCACGCGGATCAGAGCTGGCAAAGACGTCCGGTGGTCCTGAGTCCGGACACCTGTGCCCAGGTCGCTACACGTATCGCCGAGCACGCGACTCGCCATCGCCTGCCCAGGATCGACGTGATCCTGCACGGTGGCGAGCCGCTGCTGGCCGGCCCCCAGCGCCTGGACGACATCCTCACGACATTACGCGGCGCGCTGGAGGGCGTCACCGAGGTCACCTTCAAGGTCCACACCAATGGCGTGCTGCTGAACGAGGCATACCTGGATGTCTTCAGCAAGCACCGGGTCGGCGTCGGCGTCTCGCTGGACGGCGACCGCGCGGCGAACGACCGGCATCGCCGCTACGCCAACGGCAACAGCTCGTTCGACAAGGTCATCCGCGGCATCGGGCGGCTGCGCGCCCGGCCCGAGCTGTACAACGGCCTGCTCTGCACGATCGACGTGGCCAACGACCCGATCACCGTCTACGAGGCCCTGGCCGAGCTGGACCCGCCCAGGATCGACTTCCTGCTCCCCCACGCCACCTGGGAGGAGCCCCCACCGCGACCATCGCCGGTGGCGTACGCCGACTGGCTGATCAAGATCTTCGACCGCTGGGAGTCGGACGGGCGACCGTTCGGCATCCGGCTGTTCGACTCCGTGATCGCGACGACGTACGGCCGTCCCAGCATGACCGAGGCGATCGGCCTGGAGCCGAGCACCCTGGTCGTCATCGACACCGACGGCTCCTACGAGCAGCTCGACTCGCTGAAGGTCGCCTTCGACGGCGCGCCCGCGACCGGCTTCGACGTCTTCAACGACTCGCTGGACGAGGTCGCCCGGCACCCCGGCGTCCAGGCCCGGCAGCGCGGCCTGGCGGGGCTGGCCGAGACGTGCCGGCAGTGTCCGGTCGTGAACTCCTGCGGCGGAGGCCTCTACCCGCATCGGTTCCGCGCCGGGTCCTTCCTGAACCCGAGCGTCTACTGCGACGATCTGCTCAAGCTCATCACCCACATCAAGGAGAGCGTCGCGATGAGCCATCATTCGCTGACCGCCGCCACCCTCGACCTGCTCGCCAGCGGATTCGGCGGCGAGCGGGAGATCCAGGACCTGGCCGAGGCCCAGAACAGCCTGCGCCGGTCACTGGCCATGGCGGTCAGGGAAAGCGCTCCGGCCAGCTGGGCCGCTCTGGTCGAACTGGACGAGCGGGCGCCCGCCGCCGTCGCCAAGGTGCTCGCCCACCCATACGTCCGGGTCTGGGCCGTGGACCGGCTGGACGGCAAGAACAGCCCCGACTACCTCGGCAACATTGCCGCCGCCGCGGCCGCCGCGAGCGGCTCGTTCACCGGTTCCTTCACCGCCGAGGTGATCGATGGAGCGGTCTACCTGCCCGGCGTGGGCACCTTCCGCGGCGCGCTGCGCGGCCCGACCGCCACGGTCTCGGTGACCGGCGGAGTGGTCGACGTCCCGGGGGCGAGAGGCGAATGGGAGCCGGTCAGGTTCCTCGACGACGAGCGCCGCGTGCTGCTGGAGGACTGCGACCCTTACCGCAGCTGCCATCAGTGGCCCTCCGCCGCCCGTCTGTCCGACGCCGAGTTCGCCGCCTGGCGTGAGCGGTACGCCACCGCCTGGGAGTTCATCACCACGCACCTGCCGGAGTACGCTCCGGGCCTGCGCGCCGGGCTGACCGCCCTGATGCCGCTGTCCCCGGCGGCGGACGGCCGGGACGTCAGTTCGGCCGCGCGGCACGCCTTCGGCGCGGTCGCCGCGGCCCTGCCCCACGACGACGCCACCATGGCCCTGCTCATCGTGCACGAGTTCCAGCACGTGAAGCTGGGCGCCATCCTGGACATGTTCGACCTGTACGACGAGCACGAGACCGGCCTCTTCTACGCGCCCTGGCGGGACGACCCCCGCCCGCTCGAAGGGCTCCTGCAGGGCACCTACGCCCACCTCGCGGTCACCGACTTCTGGCGTCGGTACCGGCATGTCTCCGGCGACCCGGCGACCGCCCACCGGCATTTCGCGCAGTGGCGGGAGCACACCGCCACCGCCATCGAGACGCTGGCGGACAGCGGAGCCCTCACCGAGCTGGGCGCGCGATTCATCGCCCGGATGCGCGAGACGGCCGCCCCCTGGCTCGCCGAGGAGGTTCCCGCCGAGGCGCTGGCCGCCGCCAGGGAATCCGCGCGGCGGCACCGGGAGGCGTACGAAGCCCGGACTCGATGACAGGGTTGCGAGCCGGGCTGCGCGCGCTCGGGCTGCGCGCGGGACAGACCGTGCTCGTGCACGCGTCACTACGCCGCCTGGGTCCCGTCCCCGGCGGCGCGGCCGCGGTGGTGGCGGCGCTGCGCGAGGTGCTGGGGCCGGACGGCACGCTGGTGGCCCCCGCCTTCACCGCCAACAACTCCGACACCTCGCCGGCCTTCCGGGAGGCCACCGCGAGCATGACGGCGGCCGAGACCGACGCGTTCCGGCGGTCGATGCCCGCCTTCGATCCCGCCACGACGCCGCCCTGGCGGATGGGCCGGATCGCCGAGGAGATCTGGGCGCTGCCCGGCTCGATCCGCAGCGGCCACGCGCAGACCTCCTTCAGCGCGATCGGCCCGCTAGCGGCGAAGCTGACCGACGCGCACGCGCCGGACTGCCATCTCGGCGAACGTTCCCCGCTGTCCCGGCTCAACGACGTCGGCGCCCACGTCCTGCTGCTTGGGGTCGGTTTCGAGGTGTGCACCGCGTTCCATCTCGCCGAATATCGGCACCGGCCCGACCCGCCCACCCGCCTCTATCGTTGCGTGACAGACGACGGTGAAGGCCCTCGATGGCAGGAATACCGGGATGTCGTCTTGCACGATGGCGACTTCGCGGCGCTTGGCGCGGCTTTCACCGCGACCGGAAGCACCAGAATGGGCATGATCGGACACGGCAGTTCCCACTTCTTTCCATTAACCACCGCCGTGGATTTCGCGATCACTTGGATGCGCCGGCACCGCGCGCCGGAATAATCAGGCCGTACCGGCCCCCCTGACCGCCCCTTCTGTGTTTCCATAAGGGAAACCCAGAAGGGAGGCGGATGGATCAGCGACCGACTTCTCCGGGGCCCTATTTCTTCTTGAGCTATGCCCACACTCCCACACATGTCCCGCACCGGCGCGCCAACAAGTGGGTGGCCAAGCTGTTCAGCGACCTGTGCGAACACATCCTGCAGCTCACCAACTTGACCGACCCGGCGCAGGCCGGTTTCATGGACATCGGCCTGAGGTCCGGGCAGTTGTGGCAGGAACGGCTGGCCGAAGCGCTGGCCACGTGCCGGGTCTTTGTCCCCCTCTACTCGCCGCGCTATTTTGAGAGCCTCAACTGCGGCCGCGAATGGACCGCGTTCGCCCGGAGACTGAGCAACCATGTGGGGCCGGACGGGCAGGCGCCAGAGGCGATCATTCCGGCGTGGTGGACGCCCATGGCACCGGAAAGCCTGCCACTCGCGGCGAAGGGGATCCAGTTCGCCAACGAACAACTGGGAGCCCGCTACCGGGAGGAGGGCTTTTACGGTCTGGCGAAGCTGGCGGCTCGGCGGACGCAATATCAGATAGCCACCTGGGAGCTGGCCAACCGAATCGTTTTCGCCGCGCAGAATACCTGGATCCGGCCTTCCGAGCGGCTGGATTTCGAATCGCTGCCGAGCGCCTTCCTGGACCACAAGGCGGAGCGCCCGCTCCGGCTGACCATCGTCGCCCCGGACCTGGCCCGATTACCGCTCGATCGCACCGCGTACTACTACGGGCGGGCGTGCGAGGAGTGGAATCCATACCGGAGCGAAGATAACGCGCGGTCGCTTTGCTCATACGCGGTGGATATCGCCGCCGCGCACGGCTTCCGCGCACGGATCGGCTCGCTGGCCGATCACCTGCCGGATCTGCGCGAGTCAGAGAAGGCCGACCGCCCCAGCGTGATGATCATCGACCCGTGGGCGGTCACACACCCGGGCTTCCTCACCGCGCTCAGCGACTTCGACAAGCTGCGGCGGGGTTGGGTGAGCGTGATCGTGCCGTGGAATCTGGACGACGAGCAGACGCGGGAGCAGGAGCCGGAACTGCGCCAGGCGCTGGAGAAGGTGCTCGGCGAGCGGCTCACCGATCCGCACACCGAGACGGTCACGTCCTTCGCCGCGTTCAGGCGCGCGCTGCCCGACGCGCTCGGCCGGGCCACCAACCAGTTCCTGGTGATCCCCCCGATCGGGAAGGACATCCCCGTCGAGCCAAAGACCCAACGACCAAGGCTGATGGACCCTGGAGGAGGCTGAAATGAACGACACTAACGGCCAGATCATCACTTTCTACTCATACAAGGGTGGCACCGGACGCACGATGGCGCTGGCCAATACCGCCTGGGTGCTGGCCAGCCAGGGTCTGCGCGTACTGGTGATGGACTGGGACCTGGAATCTCCAGGGTTACACAAGTTCCTGCGCCCGTTCATGGACGTGGACGTGGTCACCTCCACGCCGGGCGTGATCGACATCATCACCGACTACGCCTTTGAAGCGAAGAAGCAGAAGTCGGACCCGCACGCGGACCTGCGGCCTGACCTGCATATAACCTACGCGCAGGTGCTGCCGCACGCGACCTCGCTGTCCTGGGAGTTCCCCGGGGTCGGCACGCTGGACTTCATCTCGGCGGGGCAGGAGAACCGGAACTACTCGTCGCTGGTGTCCGGGTTCAACTGGGACAACTTCTACGGTGAGCTGGGCGGCGGGCGGTTCCTTGACGCGCTCAGGGACAACATGAAGCGCAACTACGACTACATCTTGATCGACAGCAGGACCGGGTTGAGCGACATCGCCGACGTGTGCACGCTGCAGCTGCCCGACCTGCTGGTCGACTGCTTCACCATGACCGACCAGAGCATCGAGGGGGCCGCCAGGGTCGCGCACTACATCGACGAGCGGCACCACAAGCGGGACGTGCGGATCCTGCCGGTGCCGATGCGGATCGACGACGGGGAGAAGGAGAAGCTGGACGCGGGCCGCCAGTTCGCCAGGTCCATGTTCGAGCAGTTCCCGAAGGGCATGAACGCCGAGGAGCGCAACCAGTACTGGGGATCGGTGGAGATTCCGTACAAGCGTTTCTACGCCTTCGAGGAGACCCTGGCCACGTTCGGGGACACGCCCGGCTCGCCCAGCTCGCTGCTGGCCGCGTACGAGCGGCTGACCGCCGCGATCACCAACGGCAAGGTCACCGCCCTGGCGCCGATGGAGGAGGCGGTTCGAGTCCGGTGGCTGGAGATGTTCACCCGGCGGCAGCCCGTCGACCACGCCGACATCGTGCTCAGCTACACGCCCGAGGACCGGATGTGGGCGGACTGGATGACCTCTGTGCTGGAGAACGCGGGGTGCCGGGTCACGCCCAGGGCGCTCACCCCCAACAGCGGGCAGGCGGACCCGATCGATCAGGCCAGCCGGGTGATGGTGCTGCTGTCGCCGTCGTTCACCCGCGCGGCGCAGGCGATGGAGGACTGGACCCAGGCGATCAGCGCCGACCTGACCGGCGGCCCTCGCCAGATCACCACGTTCCGGGTCGCCGACGTGCGGCTGCCGACGTCGTTCACGGACCGCCCGCCGGTCGACCTGTACCGGCTCAGCCAGCAGCAGGCGACGGACGCGGTGCTGCGCGCGGCTGGGCGGGATCCGGGCGAGTACCCGGCCGACCACCCGCCACCGGGATCCCGGTATCCGGGCCTGATCCCGCCCATCTGGAACGTCGGCCTGCGGAACATCTCCTTCACCGGCCGCGGATCGGCGCTGGAGCACCTGCGCGACCAGCTGGTGGGGGCCTCGCCGTCCACCGGGTCCACCCAGAAGGTGGCGGCCCTATTCGGGCTCGGCGGGGTGGGGAAGACGCAGGTCGCGCTGGAATACGCGCACCGGTTCCGGGCCGACTACGATCTGGTCTGGTGGATCTCCGCTGAGCAGCCCGAACTGATCAACACGGCGCTGGCCGAGCTGGCGCTCAAGCTCAACATCCGGGTCAGCGAGAACGTAGTCGAGGCCGCCAAGGCGGCGCGTGAGGCGCTCCGGATTGGGCACCCGCACGCCCGTTGGCTGCTGATCTTCGACAACGTCCGGGACCCCGAGAAGCTCCTCGAATACTTGCCGGACGGCCCTGGACACGTGCTGGTGACCTCACGGAACAAGTCGTGGGGGCCCACCGCGACCCCGTTCGAGGTGGAGGTGTTCAGCAAGCAGGAGAGCCTGGAGCACATGCTCAGGCGGGTGGAGACGTTGAACCCCACGGAGGCGCTGGCCGTCGCCGAAGAGCTCGGCCACCTGCCGCTGGCCGTCGAGCAGGCCGCCGCCTGGTTGGCGGAGACCGGGGTCTCGGCCAGCAAGTACATCGACGAGTTGCGCTCGCAGACCGCGCGGATCCTGTCTACCGACCCCCCGGCGGGCTACCCGATGCCGGTGGCGACCACCTGGAACCTCTCCCTCACACAGCTGCAGGAGCGTTCTCCCGCGGCGGTCCGGATGCTCCAGCTGTGCGCGTTCTTCGCGGCGGAGCCGATCTCGCTGAAGCTCATCTACAGCAACGAGATGATGAAGGCGCTGCCGGATGATCCGATGCTGGACGGCCAGAAGGCCATGCTGCCCCGGCTGATCCGGGAGATCACCCGATTCGCGCTGGCCAAGGTGGATCCGGGCAACAACTCCATCCAGCTTCACCGCCTGGTCCAGGTCGTGATCAAGAGCCAGATGACCCAGGAGGAGCGCGAGTCGACCTCGCACCTGGTGCACGACATCCTGGTCGGAGCCCGCCCGAGCAAGGGCGAGGTGGACGACCCGGCCAACTGGCCGCTGTACGACATCATCTGGCCGCACCTGGTCCCGTCCGAGGCGGAGAACTGCGTCCAGCAGGAGGCAACCCGGCTGCTGCTCACCGAACGTGTCCGCTACCTGTGGCTGCGCGGCCAGTACACCGACGCGATCAAGTTCGGCCAGCAATTGGCCAACCTCTGGGAGGGCAAGTTCGGCCAGGTCGAACGGCAGCGCCTCTACATGCTGTTCGCGGTCTCCAACGCGCAGCGCTCGCTGGGTGAGGAGAAGGAGGCCAGGAAGCTCACCAAGTGGGTGCTGGACCGGCAGACAGAGCTACTCGGTCCGAACCACGCACACACCCTGCAGACCACCCTCGGCTGGGCCGCCGACCTGCGCGCGGCCGGGCGGTTCACCGAGGCGCTGGAGCTGGACCGGGACACCTACGGGCGGTGGAAGGACCTGTTCGGGGAGGACTACGAGATGACGCTGAAGGCGGCCAACAACCTGGCGGTGTCGTTCCGCCTGGTCGGCGACTGCTTCAGCGCCAGAGACCTGGACGAGGACACGCTCGACCGCAACAGCCGGGTGAAGGGCCCCAAACACCTGGACACGCTCGGTTGCGCCCAGAACCTGGGCCGGGACCTGCGCGAGGCGGGCTTCTACACCGAGTCCATCAACCAGCTCAGAGACACCCTGGAGCTCTACCATGAGGCGTTCGGGGAGGAATACTTCGAGGCCCTGCGCGCCGCCAAGAGCCTTGCGGTCTCACTCCGCAAGGCGGGCGAGCAGCAGGAGGCGATGGTCATCGCGCAGGGCGTCTGGGAAAGTTTCCAGCGCAACTACCCGTCCCCGCCGGAGGCGCTGGCCGCCGACCTGGAGCGGGCGTCCTGCCTGTCCGCGCTCGGCAACAAGGAGTTGGCCCGCCAGGCCGCCGAGGCCGCCTATCTGGAGTACGACAAACGTCTCGGCCCGACCCACCCCTTCACCCGGGTCGCCGCCAACAACCTCATGATCTACCTGCGCTCCCTGGGCTCGACCAAGAAGGCGTTGTCCATCGGCGAGGAGGCGCTGGAGGTGTTCCGTGCCCAGCTGGGGCCGGACCATCCGTACTCGCTGTCGTGCGCGATCAACGTCGCCAACTGCCTGGCGGATCTGGAACGGCTGCCGGAGGCGGAGACCCTGCTGCGGGAGACCCTGACCGGTCTGGAGAACAGGCTGGGTCCCCGGCATCCGGACACGATGGTGTGCCGCGCCGATCTCGCCATCGTGCTGCGCGAGAGTTCCCGCACCGAGGACGCCGGCAAGCTCCAGTCGGCGACCTTGCAGGCACTGTCCGACAAGCTCGGTGAGGAGCACCCGATCGTCCACGATCTCCGCCTGTGGCGGCGGATCAACCGCGACCTGGAACCCCAGCCGATCTAGTACGCCTGCTCCCTGATCAGCCAGAGCAGCACGTCCGGCAGGACGTCGATGGAGCCGAAGTGCGCGATCCCGGGGTCGATCCGCAGGATGGCGCCGGGAATCCGGCGGCCGAGCCAGCGGGCGTGCCCGACCGGGGAGTAGACGTCCTGCTCGCCGTGCCACACCAGGGTGGGCACGGTGATTCCGGCCGGGTCGAACGACCAGTCGGAGCGGAAGGCCACGATGTCGTCGACCCAGCCGTCCGCGGAGGCCCGGAGCGCCTCGGAGAAGTTGTCCACCAGCATGGTGCGGATACCGAAGTCGGCGACGGTCCTGCGGTCGGTCGCGGTGTACTCGGTGGCCAGGAGGCGCAGCTTGCTGGACGGGTCGGCGCGGATCTGGGCCGCCGCGGCGGCCAGGCTGGCCGCGACCGCGCCGGTGCCGCCCTGGCCGATGATGTACTCCCGCACGTTGGAGGCCGCCATGCCCTCGAACCAGTCGAGCCCTTCGGCCTTCGGCGGCGCCAGGCCCACCAGCGCCGCCACCTTGGTGATGCGATCGGGCAGCAGGGCGCCGCAGGCGAGCGCATGCGGCGCGCCGCCGGACCGGCCGACGACCGCGAACCGTTCGATGCCGAGATCGTCGGCGATGGTGGCCACGTCGGCGGCGATGCTGGCGATCGCGCGGCCCTTCAGCCGGTCGGAGCGGCCGTAGCCGGGCCGGTCGAAGGTGATGAGCCGGACCCCCAGGTGGTAGAGCACCTGCGGCCGCGGCGCCGGGCCGAGCCTGCTCCCCGGTGTGCCGTGCAGCAGGAACACCGGACTGCCCTCAGGCGCTCCCCGTTCCTCAACCGCCAGTCTCCTGCCATCCGCTGTGCTCACGAGCACGGTCAAGGCGCCTCCCCGTCAACACTCCTCTATGAGGTTCTCCCCCACATCAGGGCGGTTGTCCATGCCCGCCGGCGGGCTATCGAGGTTCGGTATCCCGGGGGCTCGCACGGCGCTCGCATAGCCTGCGCCAACCTGGTAGGCATCTTTGCCAAATTGGGATGAAATAGCAGCATAAAGGTGACACGACTCTAATCGTGGAAGGTTTGTGCGACTCCACGTGTCTTGGTGCGGGGAGAACCGCAGCCAGAGTATGATTCGTTTCCTCGGGAGATCCACAAGTGGCGCGAGGGCGCGTGCAAACGCTCCCTGAAGTGCGGGTATCCCACTACGCACACACCCCGCTTCGGGCCGTAAAGGAGAGTTTTGGCCGCCTCTCCCCCACTCACCGGGCCGGTCCATTCCCTCCAATCGGAGGGAATGGAAACGAAATATGCGGTCGAATACGGTCCGGCAACATCCGATAGCGGCAATATACCAGACCGCCCCGTGGACCAGTAGGTGAAAAGGCCCAGGCGGGAGCCGTCCGCGAAAAGGCAGCGGGCGGAAATGCGGCGGCAGCGTAAACAATTCATCCGGGCCGTGTGCAGCGTCGCCACCTCCACGCTCGGCTCCCGGGCGATAGGCATCACCTATCCGCTGCTGGCCCTGTCGGTCACCCAATCGCCGATGCTGGTTGGCTGGGTGACCTTCGCCCTCACAGTGCCGGGCTTGCTGTTCTACATGCCGGCGGGGGTGCTGGCCGACCGGACCGATCCCCGCTCGATCATGCTGTTCACCGAGACCGTGCGCGGTCTCGCCGTGCTCAGCGTGCTGGGCGCGATCGCCATCGGGCAGGTGACCGCAGCGCACATCATCGTGGCGGCATTCGTCGAAGGCGCGCTCTGGGTCACCTATTCACTCGCCGAAACGGCGCTGTTCTCCACGCTCATCTCCCCGAACAGCGCACCGGCCCTACTCGCCACCGCCGAGACCGGCGTGCATTTCGCGGTGCTCGCGGGGCGGCCGCTGGGCGGGCTGTTCTTCGGCCTCGGCCAATTGTGGGCATTCCTGCTGAATGCAGGAATCTTCGCACTGTCCAGCGCATTCCTGTCCGGCGAGGCACACACCAGAAAACCGCGCCGGCAACGATTCCGGGTACTGAAGGAAATCGGCAGGGGCGTACGCCAACTGGCCACCGGGCCATTGTCCGCCGACATGGTGAGCGGATTCCGCGAGCTATGCGGCCACCTTTTCCTGCGCAGGGCCATGCTGGTCACCGCCGTCACGAATCTGGCCATCAACACGGTCATCATCATCTTCATGGCCGAATCGATTGGCCTTTCCTCGATCCTGGTCGGCCTCGTGCTGGCGGCCGGGGGCATCGGCGGCGCCATCGGATCGAGCCTGGCCCGTCTGCCGTCGATACAGCGGCTCTTCAAACCGGAATCCCACACGCTCTACGCGCAGCTGTGGATCTGGGTACTGGCGCTGTTCATCGCCACCTGGGGGGAGCCGGCCTCCTACGCGATCGCCACCGTGCTCACCGGCTGCACCGGGGCGCTGGTGAACGTGTCGATCAGGACGTATGAGATCCGCAGCGTGGACCGGCAGAAGCTGGCCCGGGTGGTCAGCGTGCACCGGCTGATGGCGCACGGCGCGGTCTGCCTGGCGGCTCCGCTGGGCGGGCTGCTGGCGGCCCGGCTCACCGCGCAGCAGGCCACCGCGGCCGTGTTCTGGGTCACTGTGGCCTTCGCCGCCGTGACCTCCGTAGCCATGGTGATGAGCCGGCTCGGGATGCGGCGCAGAGCGGCGCAACCCGGGCGCGCCCTGAGTTGAGCGTCAGGCGAGCGAGTTCAGCCGCCGCGCCTCGGGAACCAGGTGGCCGGGCAGTCCCGGCGACCTGGCCGACAGCGCGCGTCCGGCGTGGTCGGCGGCGGCCTCCCGGTTGCCCTGGGCGGCGCTGATCCAGGCGGCGTAGAGCTGGACCGGGCCGCTGTCGGGGGCGTCAGCCAGGGCTTCCATGATCTCCTTGTCGTGCTCCTGCGCGATCTCGGTGTGGCCGCTGTCGGCGGCCAGCCAGGTGGCCGCCAGCGCGTGCGCGGCCTTGGTAGAGGGCCACTGCAACGGCCCGGCGCGATCGAGGTCGCGCAGGGCGGCGGCGTTCTCCCCCATGCTCGCCAGGATCTCGCCCCGCGCCTGCAGCGCGTCCAACGCGCCGCCTTCCTGCTCGAGCACGTCGGTGAGGGTGTCCCTGGCCGCCTGCGAGGCGCCGTCGTGCCAGAGCGCCCAGGCCAGCGCGGTCTGGATGCTGAGATCGTGGCGGAATCTGCGCATCGCGGCGGTGAGCTCGTCCACGGCCAGACCGGGCTCGCCCTGCGCCAGCCTGAGCCGCCCGATGCCCACCAGCAGCCGAGCCACCGCGTCGATCGCCCCGAGCGTCTCGAATAGCTGCGCCGCGGTGCGGTAACGCTCGATCGCGGTGTCGTACCCCTCAGCCTGGTAGGCCACATTGCCGAGGAACGAGCCGATCTCGGCTGCCAGCCTCACATCCCCCGAGGCCCGCTGGAGCGCCTCCTCGCCCAGGCTTTCCGCCAGCTCCAGGTTCCGATCGCGCAGCGCCAGCTCGGCCGCGCTCAGGACGTCGTCGGGATCGCTGACCTGGCGGGACAGGTCGATGGGGCCGGCCGCCTTGAGCACCGGGGGGATCAGCCGGTCGTGCGAGAGCTCACACCAGCCGCCCCGGTCGGAGTCCAGGATGTGCCGGTCCACCAGCGCCTGGATCAGCGCGTTGTCCATGCCGGCCGTCATCGTCTCCCGGATGGTGACCCGCTGGCGGGTCACCAGCTCGGTGACGAAGGTGCGGGCAAGCCAGGCCGTCAGCCGGGGCATGTCGCCGCCCAGGTGCTCCGCGGCTACCTCGCGCACTGTCTTCTCGAAGAACTCGGTGACCTGCTCGTCGGCGGCGACCACCTCCCCGATCTGGAACGGGGTGATCTTCGTGACCCCGGGCGGCAGCGAACGCCAGAGCATGGAGCAGGCCACCTGGAGCTGCACTGGCTCGGCCTGCTCCCGCTCGCCGAGCAGCCCGCCCCGGTCCACGCACAGGTCGTTGAGCAGCTTGCGCACCGCGTGGTCGGTGAAGCCGCGCCCGGTCCCGGCCAGCGGCCCTTCGATCGCCTGCCTGGACTGCTCGCGGCCGAGCGGATCGAGCCGGACCCGCCAGTGGCTATGGCCGGCCAACTGGGACCGGTACGGCATGATCGAGGCCAAATGATCGTCCCTGATGCACATCAGCAGCCGGATGTTCTCGTCCGCGGAGATCGCCTTCTTCAGCTGATCGAGGAACCACTCCCGATAGGACTGCCGGTGCGCGAAGTCGTCGAACAGCTCCTCGGCCTGGTCGATGGCGAGCAGCACTAGGACCGGATCACCGAACTGGTCCTGCCGGGAGGGGCGGCTGCGCAGGAAGCTCTCCAGGGTGAGGCGGGCCAGCCGGGTCGGCGACTCCTGCGGCGCCCAGGACGAAAGCAGCGCGAACACGTGGGGGTTGTGCTGCGGCGGCAGCGCGGCCGCCGGGTAGCTGACGTTCCCCGCAACCGGGAACGCGGAGCCGTGCGAGACCCGGCCCACCGGCAGCGCGTCGGTGGCGTCCGGATCGAGCAGCGGCAGGACCCCGGCGTTGATCAACGACGTCTTGCCCACACCGGACGGCCCGTGCAGGATGGTCAGCCGGTTGGCCTGCCATTGGGTGGCGACCTCGTAGGACTCGCGCTCGCGGCCGAAGAACTTGTGGCCATCGGCCCGCCGGAAGGCCCGCAAGCCGACGTAGGGCTGGTCCGTGACGTGCGCGTTCCCGGTGCCCGTAATCACGTGACCGTTCCCATCCGCTCGCGAAGCTTCTCGCAAAATTGCGCCGCCGTGCCCCAGAAAATCGATACTTGCCAGCCCGCGTAATACCGCTCCACCTGGTTCTGTAGCTCCCCGACCGCCGTGCTGTCCACATTGGGGGCGAGCTGGACGCTGACATGCCTGCGCCGATTGATTCCCGGTACCGCGCGCAGCAGGCTGTTGAACAGGAAACGGAAGGTCCAGTCCTGCAGGCTGTAGCCGACAAAGAGGAGCGAGCGCACGGTCAGCGCCCGGAGGACCGCGGAGGGAAGCATGATCGGTGTTTCCGCGGCCCGATCATAGGCCAGGTTGAAGACGAACTCCAGATAATCATCCTCGGTGATGACGATGGATCCAGGATCTTGAATCCGGCCGTGCAGATGATAGATCAGCGGAGCGTGCGCTTCCGGATTCCAGCCCGATTTGTGCCGGAAGAGATCCTCGTCGTAGACGAGGCCGGCGTGCCAGGGGCAGAGCGCCACATTCGGATCTTTACCGCTGGCCTTTAGCGCCTGGTAGACGAAGTCATCGTAATTAGTGGTCAGATAGACTGGGAGCGGAAATCCGGCGAGCAGGCCGTGTGGTTCGCGCAGGTCGGTGAAATCGGGCACCCGGCCCGTGTCGGCCAACTCCTCGCAGATCTGCTCTTTGACATGCATAGACTCGCCGAACTTCATCGCGCCGTACTGCGTGACCTTGGTGAGGTTGGCCTTGTCGTCGAACGGGTAACCCCAGCGGGTCGCCAGCCGTTCACTGAGCTCACCGCCCGAGGGCAGGCTTCCCGCGCATGCACCGGCACCGAGAAAGGGTGTGCTCGCGCCCTTTTTCAGCTGGAAGAGCAGCCGCTCCCAATCGGCCTCCGTCATTTCCTTCAAGTAGCGGCACCACCTCGCGGTCGAATCGGCCCGAGCCACTTTCCCGCACCATATATCGAGTTCGATGGCAGGTGGGCCGGTTCGTTCCGTTACTTGCCGGGCCGGCGGGCCCTATCTCACGCTGCTCGAGAACCGCGCCACTCCGTCGCCCTCGGCCTTGACATACTCGTACGCAGCCTGCTCGACACTGAGCGCCTCGAGTTCCTTGAGCGACACGATGCCGTAGTTGCCAATCCCGGCGCTCCCGTGATCCTGCATGCGAACTCCTCGCAATCGGTTCGGTTCCGGATGCCCCAATATCCGATTTAGGGTGGGTTCCCCCTCGGCGGGTGGCCCCGAAACCCCGTCACGCTTCCTTATGATTCTGTAGTCACCGCGACCGTGAATCAAGCTTTAGTATTGCGCTATATCCCAGATCCTGGGCCAGGGCGGAGGGTTCAGATGGAACTTTCAGGTGGCGCCGTGCATTCGACTCCCGACCGGCAACCCGACATCTGGGAACGCGTGCCCCCGCGCAATCCGCACTTCACCGGCCGCGAAGATCTGCTGGTGAAATTGCGGGACGGCGTCGGCCAGGTCACCGCAGTGGTCCCGGAGGGGCAGCCGCAAGCGCTGCAGGGCCAAGGCGGCGTGGGCAAGACCCAACTCGCCATCGAATACGCGTGGCGTTACCGCCGCCACTACGACGTCGTCTGCTGGATTCCCGCCGAGCAGCGGGAACTGGTCCCGGCCTCGCTCGCCGCGCTGGCCCCGCAACTCAAGCTGCCGTCCAGCATGGGCATGGGGTTCGAGGAGACCGCTGCGGCGGTGAAACGGGCACTGGAACGCGGCGAGCCGTACCGGCGTTGGCTGGTGATCTTCGACAATGCGAACCAGCCGGCGGACCTGGAGGACTACATCCCGCGCGGCACCGGGCATGTGCTGATCACCTCCCGCAACACCCGATGGACCAACCACGGCGCCACCCTCCAGGTAAGCGTCTTCGACCGGGAGGAAAGCGCTGCGTTCCTGAAGAAGCGGGTGCGCCGCGAGATCAAGGACGAACTGGCCGACACCCTGGCCGAAAAACTCGGCGACCTGCCGCTGGCGCTTGAGCAGGCGGGGGCCCTCATGTTCGAGACGGCCATGTCCATCGAGGAGTACATCGAGTTGCTGGACCAGCAGACCACCCGGCTGATGGCGGTCAACAAGGCGGAAGGCTATCCGCAGTCTATGGCGGCCGCGTGGGGCCTCTCAGTGCACGAGTTGCGGCGGCGGCTGCCCGAAGCCATCGACGTGCTCCGCTGCTGCGCGTTCTTCGGGCCCGAGCCGATCCCGCGGGACGTGTTTCGCCGCGGCACCGAGGCCGACACCCCGCGCATTGCCCCGATTCTGGCCGATCCGCTGATGCTGACCAGGGCGCTGAGCGTACTCGGCCGATACGCGCTTGCCAAGATCGACTCGGCCACCCGAACCATCACAGTGCATCGGCTGATCCAGACTCTGCTCCGGGAGGAGCTCAACGAGAAGGAGCAGCACGATATCCGGCACGAGGTGCATCTGCTGCTGGCGCACAGCGCGCCCAGGGACCCCGAGGACAACGCCAACTGGAAGAGCTTCGAGGAGCTCGTGCCGCATATCGTGCACTCCAACCTGGCGGAGTGCGAGCAGCCGAACGTCCGCGAGTTCGCGCTGAACACCGTCCGCTACCTTTACCTGGCGGGCAACTACCACCTGGCCCGCGGCTTCGTGGATGAGTTCATCGAGCGGTGGACCGAGCGGAACGGCGCGCTGCACGCCGACGTGCTGGTGGCCCGCAAGCACCTCGGCAACATTCTGCGTAGCCTGGGCATGTACTCCGCCGCGTACGAGAACGATCACGATACGCTCGACCAGATGCGCGAGGTGCTTGGCCGCAACCACTCCGAGACGTTGTGGGCCACCAACAGCTACGGCAGCACGCTCCGCACCCGCGGCGAGTTCCACCGGTCCTGCGAGCTGTACGAGGAACTGCTGGTCAGCTACCAGTCCCTGGAGCAGGCCAACCCGGTGAGCGTGTACCGGGTCCGCCACAACCTGGCCATCGGTTACTCGCTGACGAGCGAATATACCAAGGCCAGCGACATGCTCAGAGCGCTGCTGCGCGACCTCAGCACGGCCAGGAGCGGGGTGGGCCCGCGCCAGGTGCTCGGCTCCTACAGCGGCCTCTCCCGCGCGGTGCGGCTCTGCGGCGACTACAGCATGGCCGTCGACCTGGGGCAGGACGCGTTCGACTATGGCAAGCAGCAACTGTCGCTGGACCACCACGAGACGCTGCTCGCAGCCAAGGACCTGTCGATCGCCAAACGCCGCAGGGGCGATGTGGAGGAGGCACTCGAACTCGCCGAGGACACCCACACCCGGTTGCGGCAGCTGCTCGGCGAGCAGCACCCGGACACGATGGCGACAGCGATCAACCTGTCCAACGCCTACCGGATGCGGGGCAACCTGGACAAGGCATTAGAGCTGGCTCAGGAGACCGTGCCCCGATATGCGGTCGTGTACGACAAGGATCACCCCTTCACTCACGCCTGCAACGGCAACCTGGCCGTGCTGTACCGGCTGTGCGGTGAGCGGGCCAGGGCCAGGAGCCTGAACCAGGCATCTGTCGACGCCCTGGTGCAACGGTTGGGATGGCCGCACGACTACACCCTCACCTGCGCCATCAACCTCCAGTCCGACCTGGCCGCGCTGGGCGAGACCGAGGAGGCGGTCCGGTTCGGCCGGGAGATCCTGGGCCGTCTGCACGCCCTGTTCGGCAAGGATTACTTCATGTCACTGGCGTGCGCCGCCAACCTATCCCTCGACCTGCGCGCGGTGGGCGCGGAGGAGGAGGCGGAGGCCATGCTCCAGGACACCCTGGCCCGCTACCGGGCGCAGGACGGCGAGAACCACCCCGACGCGGAGCTCGCCGCCCGCCGCGTCCGCGTGGACTGCGACTTCGACCCCCAGCCGATCTGATCAGGTGTTCCGCGCGGTGGCGCGCGCAGCGATCCGGCCGAGGGCAGCGCCAGCTCGCCGCCGGTGAACCGGGCGGGGAGCACGGGATCGCGGCGCGCCCGCGGTTCGGCTATCGCCGCAGGGCCGCCGCCCCCGCCGCCATGGCCCGGAATGCCTTCTCCGAAATACGGTGGGGAACGATAGTCATCTGCGTCCTCTCAAGCGTGCCACGTCCCGGGCGAGAACACGATCTATATAGGAGATCAACCGGTAGAGGTCAGGGCAGTACACGCTGGGATTGCGAAAACCCGTATTGTCGTCATAACGATGTGCGTAAAGCCCACCGCCGCATACGGAAACGATCTCGCATTCGTGACACGTACCGGAAAGCGCATCCATCCCGATCTGCCGTGCGACCAGGGATGGGAAGGTGAGCGCGGCGTCGAACGGGTGGGAGAGCACATGTAGCCGGGTGGCGGCGGCGCCGTGGTAGGCCGACTTGAGGATGTCGGACTGCTCGATGCTGCCGTCGGTTTCGATCACGGCCAGCAGGGCGGGTGACAGGCCGATGGACTCGCTCCGGGACGGGCGGCCGGTGAGCAGGCGCAGGATCTCGGTGAACAGGCGGATCTCGGTTTCGGCCGGGCCGTACCAGCGGTCGAAGATGGCCATCAGCCAGTCCGCGTACGGCGTCGCCGCCGAATCGGCCTCCCGGAACGGCGGTGGCGTGGACCAGTTGCCGTGCGGGAGCAGGAAGTCCACGGCGGGCGGGTCGAAGGCGAGTAGCGCCTCGTAGGTCTTGACCGGGTCGTTGCGCACGTCGATGGTGCAGAGCAGGCCGCTGAACAGGTGGTGGAAGGGGCCGCTGGACAGCCGCCGCAGCGAGTCCACGACTTGGGCGTGGCTGCCGCGGCCGTCGCGGAAGAGGCGGTGCCGGTCGTGCGCCTGGGCGTCGCCGTCGAGGCTGACGCCGACCCGGATGCCGAGTTGGTCGAACAGGCGCAGGAAGGTGTCGTCGAGGCGGAGCGCGTTGGTCTGGATGCTGACGTTGACCCGGGTGCCGGTGTCCATGGCGCGGCGGATGGCGCGCACCGCGTACGCGATGAAGTCGGGGCCGGCCAGGAGGGGTTCGCCGCCGTGCAGGATGACGTCGACCTCGGTGAGGCCGTGGGCCATGGCGTGCTCGCCGATGCGCAGCGCGACCCGGTCGACGATGGCCTCCGACATCCGGCGGGGCTGGTCGCGCCAGCCCTGGTCGGCCATTTCGTAGACGTAGCAGTGGCGGCAGGCCAGGTCGCAGCGGCTGTGAATCTTCAGAATGAACTGGTGGAAGGCATAGGGTTTCCACCCCGACGCCAGAAGTGCCTCGACATCGAGGGACGCCGGAAACGGCGGCTCTCCCATTTCAGAGTTTTCGAGCAATCGCGGCAACCTCTAACGTGATCGCGGTCCCCTGAGCCCTACCGTTCTCTACGTACCCTCCCCCCGAATTCACGAGAGGGCATTTGGCGCCAATTCTTATCTCTCATGAATTTTCGTCTCCAGTCAAGATTCCGGCCCGGTGGAGCGGGGGCGGGGTTGCGACGCGGTCTGGCGGTGTGGTGCCCTAAGCGTGAGCGGGTGGCGGGATTCCGGGAGGTCGGGTGCGGTTCGGGGTGCCTCCTGGGCGGCAGGTCCGGGTCGCCGCGGGGTTGTCGCTGGCGGCGGCGGGGGTGCTGGTCGCGGGGGCGTTCGTGAACTCGCGTGCGGTCAGGGAGGTGGCGTCGCCGCAGGTGGAGCGGTCGCGGGAGCTGCGGGAGGTGGAGGTCGCGGATCTGTCGCGGGGGGACGCGGCGCGGTGGGTGGGGGCGCAGG
>NZ_BLAF01000023.1:0-18760 GCF_009687885.1 Acrocarpospora pleiomorpha | reverse complement strand
GCGCCGGGGGCCCTGGCGCGGGTGGCGGGGATCGAGGTCCGGCGGGTGACGCCGGAGGGGGTGCGGCGGTTCGCGCGGGATCTGGCGCGGGACGCGGCGGATCGGCGCAGGGCGGGGCGGGAGCTGCTCGGGCATCCGCGGCTGGCGGCGGCGCCGGACGCGACCCGGCAGCTGGCGGCGGGCGAGGTGGACGCGCGGCTGCTGAGCGCGCTGGCCGCGATCGCGGCCACGCACCGGCTGTACGTGCGGGCGTTCGGGGACGCGGGCGCCGACCCGGGAGTCCCCCTGCGAAGTGTGGAAATCAGCTCAATCGACGACCACAAGCCCTCCAAAACCAAGATTTCGGGAATTATCCGGTTTTTGGATGCGCAGGAATCACGATTTCATCCCATCGAGGTCAAGCTGGCTCAGCCGAGTGACGTAGCGTCCACAATCCTGCGCATCCGGTATTCCGCGCCGAGCCCGACGGGCTCCCTCTCCTCCTGACCTCCCTGGGAGCTGGCCTCCATGATCTTTTCGCGTATCGCCGTTCTCGCCGCCTTCGTCCTCGCGGTCGCCGCGCCCGCGCAGGCGCGGACGGCCGCCGTCGGGCACGTACGGCTCGCGCACCTGTCCCCCGACACCCCGGCCGTGGACGTCTACCTCTACCCGTTCGGCGGCAGCACGCCGAAGCTGGTGCTCGAGGCGGTGCCGTACGGGGGCGTCTCGCCGTACCAGAACCTGAACGCGGGGCAGTACACGGTGGCGATGCGCCCGGCGGGGGCGGGGGCCGCGACGCCGCCGGTGTTGTCGGCGAACGTGCGGGTGGCCGGGGGGAACGCGTACACGGTGGCGGGGATGGGTCCCTACCAGAGCATCCGGCTGCAGGTGCTGCCGGACTCGATGGAGCTGCCGTCGGGCAAGGCGGGGCTGCGAGTGATCGCGGCGTCGCTGAAGGAGCGCACGCTGAAGGTGACGGCGGGCGGCGCGGTGTTCGAGGAGAGCCTGAAGTTCGCGGACACGCCGGACTACCGGGCGGTGGACGCCGAGACCCAGAAGATCACGGCGGCCGCGGGCGCCAAGTCGGCGAGCGCGGAGGTGGCGCTCGCGCCGGGCAGCACGAACACGGTCGTGATCCTGGACGGCAAGAGCGGCCTGGACCTCCTGAGCCTGCGCGACGCGGCCGCGCCCGGCGTGATCCCGAGGGGCGCGGTCGACACCGGCCTCGGCGGCCTCTCTCATGACAGCCGTCCGAACGGCGTCCTAGGCGCGATCGCGCTCGCCGGGATCGCGCTGGCCGCCGCGCTCGTCCTGCGCCGCCGCCGCGCCGGCTGAGATGCGGCGCGCCCTGGCCGTCGCCCTGCTGGTGACAGCCCTGGCGGGGTGCGGCGCGGCGGAACCGCAGCCGGCGCCCGCGCCACCGACGGGTGCGGGAAAGCCGACCGCCCCGATTCCCGGCTGGTCGGCGGTCCAGGGCCAGACCGCGATCGTCTCCCCGCCGGTACGGCACGCCGAGCCCGTCGCCGTCTCGGTGCCCGCCATCGGCGTCCGGAGCGGCCTGGAACGGCTCGCCCTGGACGCCGGCGGCGTCATGATCGCGCCGGTCGAGCCCGCCGTCGCCGGATGGTACGCGGCGGGGGTGCGCCCCGGCGACCCGGGCCCCGCCGTGATCGCCGGACACCTGGACAGCCGGACGGGCCCGGCGGTCTTCGCCGACCTGGGAAAGCTCAGGCGCGGCGACGCCGTCCACGTCGAGCTCGCGGACGGAAGCAGGGTGCGGTTCCTGATCGACGACGTGCGCGCCTACCCCAAGGACGAGTTCCCCACCGAGGCCGTCTACGGCCCCACCCACGACCCCCAGCTGCGCCTGATCACCTGCGGGGGAACCTTCGACCAGGCCCGCAGACACTACGCCGACAACGTGATCGCCTTCGCCTCGCTCGGCTAGACCTATTTCTCGCACATGGGAGGCACGGCTAGAGCCGCCACGTGCGTACGGTCCCGTCCCGGCTGCCCGCCAGCAGCAGCGGCAGCCCGTCCACCTCGGTGACCGCCACCGAGGTGACCCAGCCGCCCGGACCCGCCAGCGGAGGCCCGACCGGCTGTCCCGAGCTGAGATCCCAGACCCGGACCTGACCGTCCCAGCTGCCGGTGACGGCCACCGGCCGCCCGTCCAGCACGGTGGTGAGGACGGCGCTGATCCGGTCGGTGTGCCCCGGGTACGGCTCCCCCACGGGCGCGCCCGTTTCGAGATCGTGCACCCGCAGCGTGTTGTCCGCGGCGCCCGCCACCACGACCGGGCGCCCGCCGACCACGGCCAGGGCCAGTCGCGAGCCCGGCGCGGCGAAGGGCGTGCCCACCGGCTCGCCTGTGCCCGCGTCCCAGCCGCGCACGGTCCCGTCGAGGGCGGCGGTGACGATGACCTGGCGCCCGCCGAGCTCGCCCGTGGCGACGTCGGACGCGCCACCGCCCAGTGTCAGCAGCGGCCGGCCGGTGGCCAGGTCGAGCACGCGCACGGCGCTGTGCCCGGCGGCGACCAGGACGGGCCGGCCCTCCCGGCTGGTCACGGCCAGGGCGAGCACGTCCCCCTTGGCCGCGCCGAAGGGGAGCGCGCGCCCGGTGGCCAGGTCGGAGAGCCAGAGGCCGGTGCCGTACCCGCCGCAGATCAGGACCTGGCGGCCGGCCAGGTCGCCGAGGGCGAGAGCGGAGACGGTGAGCGCGTCGACGTGGCGGGCGGGCCCGGCCGCCGCGCCGGTCCGCACGTCGGAGACGCGGATCGTGCCGTCCCGCCCGGCCGAGACCACCACCGGGCGGGTCCCGAGGGTGGCGGTGGCCAGGGCGAGGACCTCGCTGGTGTGGCCTTTGAAGGGGGGGCCGAGAGGTTGGCCGAAGAGCGGGCCCACGGAGGGCAGGCTCATCGGCGCGGCCTGGACGGCGGCCGGGACGACCGCCGGTTGGCGCGGCCAGAGCGGGACGGCGACGGCCACCCCGGCGGCGGCCACGGCGGCGGTCGCGCCGAGTGCCCAGCGGGGGAACGAGCGGGTCCGCGGCGGCTCGTCCTTGGCGTGGACGAGCGTCAGCAGCAGCTGGGCGGCGGTGGGCCGGACCGCGGGGTCCTTGGCCAGGCAGGCGAGCAGCACGCCGCGCAGCCGGGCGGGCACGCCGGTCAGGTCGGGTTCGCGGTGCATGATGCGGTTCATCACGGCGGGGATGGAGTCGTTGCCGAACGCGGGGCGGCCGGTGGCGGCGAAGCTGATGGTGACCGCCCAGCTGAACACGTCCGAGGGCGGCCCGGGGCGGCGGCCCGCGAGCTGTTCCGGCGACATGTAGGCGGGGCTGCCCGGCACCCGGCTGGCCTCGGTCCCGGCGGCGTCCACGACCTGCGCGATGCCGAAATCGATCACCCGGGGGCCGTCCGCGCCGAGCAGCACGTTGGCGGGCTTGAAGTCGCGGTGCACGATCCCGGCCCGGTGCACGGCGGCCAGCGCGGCGGCGGTGCCGACCGCGAGCCGGTCCAGCGCGCCCGGGTCGCGCGGGCCCTCCCGGCGGACGAGCGCGTCCAGCGACTCGCCGTCCACGAATTCGCTCACGATGTACGGCCTGGCGTGGGTGATGTCCGCGTCGATCACGCGCGCGGTGCAGAATTCGGCCACCCGGCGGGCCGCGGCCACCTCGTTGAAGAAACGCCGCTCCGCGTCGTCGCGCTCGAAGAACCGGGCGTGCAGCACTTTCACCGCGACCGGTGCCCCGGTGGACGTCTCACCGTGGTAGACCGTGCCCTGCCCGCCCTCGCCGATCAGCCCGGTGATCCGGTAGTCCCCCAGGACCTCGGGGTCGCCCGGCCGCAACGGACGGGGCAGCGGCATGGCGACCTCCACGTGCGGGCGACGAGCACGACGATAGGCCAAACGGCCAGTTCCGGAAACCGGCGGAAGAACGCGTGAACTATTCTCTTCGCCGTGCCGGTTAGGAAAGGGCAGTTGCCACCCGAGATACGCGAACTCTTCGCCGACGACGGCGAGGGGCGCTCGCTGGGCGTGGCGCTGCCCGAAGGCGCGGCGGTCTGGCCCGACCCGAACTTCGAGCGGCGGCGCGAGCACCGGCGCCCGGCGTTCTGGCTGAGCGACGACCCGGTGTCCGGGGAGCTGTGGGCGCGGCTGCACGCCGAACATCCGGTGTCGGGGCTGTGGCCGCTGCTGCTGGAGGAGTCGGTGCAGCCCTGGTCGATCGGGCAGATCGCGCCGGACACCGCGGCCGAGATCGACAACTTCCGGGCCGGCGACTTCATGGACGAGGTGTGGGCCGACTGGGTGGAGCAGGCCGACAAGGACCAGATCGGCAACCTGGAGCCGTTCGGCCCGGTCTCCCCCGGCCTGGCCGAGCCCGGCACGCTGGTGGCCGAGCCCGGCGTGGTCGCCGACTGGTACGCGGGCGTCCTGGCCCGCAACGGCACCCCGCTCGGCCTGGTGGCGGCAGACCGGGGCGCGGACGCGCTGGCGGTGATGGGCTGGCAGGGCGCGATCAACCACAACGAGTGGACGGTCCCGCTGGCGGCGGTGCTGCGCAGCTGGGAGGAGCGTTTCGGGGTGCGGGTGGTGGGCGCGGGCTTCAACACCCTGGAGCTCAGCGTGGCCGCCCCGCCGGTCTCCGGGCTGCACGCGCTGCACGTGGCGGCGGAGCACTGGACGTTCTGCCCCGACAGCATCATCCAGGGCCCGGGCACCCTGGAGGACTACGCGGAACAGATCCGAGGCAAACACGCCTGGTCGTTCTGGTGGGACTAATGGCGGTGCCGCCGGAGGTCTCCGGCGGCACCGCGGACGCTAGTTGATGTTGAGGGTGAAGGTCGACGTGGTGTTCTTGATGTTCTGGAAGTTGTTGCTCATCACCAGGTTGTTGAAGGTGGCCGAGCCGACCGCCGGGCCCTGACCGGGTTCCGGCAGCTCGTTGACCCAGATGCCGAAGCCCGACTTGGCGTCGAAGGCGTCGCCGCTCTTCTGCGCCCCGGTGATCGTGATGTTGGTGAGGATCGTGTCCGTGTGGGTGAACTCCGGCTGGTTGCCGGTGTACTTCGTCTGGAACATGATCCCGCTGTAGGTCGGGTCGACGATGTCGACGTCGCTGATCCGGATGCCGCGGAACTCCTTGGAGGCCGAGAACATCCAGATGCCGCCGAAGGTCTGCTGGCCCCAGAAGTGGCCGCCGGACCGGATGATCGAGACGTTCTCGATCCGCGTCGGCGTGGTGCCGAAGCCCCGGAACGGGTAGCCGAAGTCGAGCGAGCTGACCGTGATGCCGGAATAGGTCAGGGTGTCGGCGATGTAGATGTTGCGGAAGGTGTTGTCGAAGCCGCCGTAGATCGCCAGGCCGGCCGCGCGCCACGGGGTGGTCACCGAGAGGTTCTCGAAGAGGTTGCCCGTGTTGTCGCCCTGGACGATGTCGACCGCGTTGAACAGGGCGAAGGCGTCGTCACCCGTGGAGCGGGCGTCGATGTTGCGCACCGTGTTGTTGCGGCTGTTGTTGGTGAAGTTGAGGCCGTCGGCGTACATGTCGCGGATGCGGCTGTTGGTCAGGCTGATGTTGCTGATGTTGGTGCCCCAGACCATGACCATCTGGTGCTCGATCCACATGTTGTCGATCGCGATGTTGCTCACGCCGGTCAGGTTCCAGACCTTGCCGGGGCCGTCGTTGCGCTGGGTGTAGTTGCCGAACACCGCGAACCCGCTGAAGGAGGCGCCGTTGGCGGACGACTGGACGTCGAAGCCGATGTCGGTGTTCTCCTGGCCGGTCGGGGCGTAGAACCTGGTGTACCAGGGGCCGGCGCCGACGACCTTGATGGGCTTGCCGTACACGGTGAACTTGTTCTGGACCGGGTAGTCGCCGGCGGGCAGGTAGACGCCCTCCCAGCCGGTCTCCATGCGCGCCTTGTCGAGGGCGGCGGTGACGGCCTGCTGGGTGAAGCCGGTCGGCACGACGTACTTGGCCGGGTCGGGGTTGGCGATGGGCGCGACCTGCTCGGTGTCGATGAAGTCGATCGCGTACGTGGTGTCGTTGCCGGGGTCCTTCTGGAGGCGGATCTTCGTGCCGGGCGGGTACGACTGGTTCAGGAAGACGTTGGCCTCGTCGTAGATGTGGCGCGGGCCGCCGGAGCCGGGCGAGTTGTTCGGGCTGGCCTCGTTGCCGTACTGCCACATGTACCTGGAGGTCAGGTTGATCGCCTTGTGGAAGGTCCCGTTGACGTAGACGTTCAGCTCTTCGTTGATGCCGCCGCCGCCCGCCGAGTCGGGGATGGAGAAGCGGGTCACCAGGGTGTTGGTGGTCGCCCGGGTGGTGAACTCGACGAACGCGCCGTTGGTGTTCAGGGTGACGGCGCGGCGGCCGCTGGCCTCGCCGCCGAGGTCGCCGATGGTGCGGTTCGGGCCGACGAGGCCGGCGCCGCCGCCGCGGACGGCGTCCTCCGCCTCCAGGTGGTCGTACGGCATGTTGGCGCCGCGGCCCACGAAGAGACCGGTGTTGGTGGTGTTGTTGGCCTGCTTGACCGGCAGTTCGTTGGCGTCGTTGGCCAGCACGACGCGGACCGTGTAGCGGCCGTTGGCGGCCGTCCAGGTGCCGAGGCCGACCGGGGCGGTCGTGGCGCCGGCGTTGATGACGCCGGTGTGCGAGCCGGTCAGCGTGCGGACCACGGTGCCCTGGTCGTTGAGGACGGTCAGGGTGATGCCGTGGGCGCCGCCGGCCGAGGCCACCGTGCCCTGGTTCCTGATGCCGACGCTGAAGGTGACGGTCTGGCCGCCCGACGGGTTGCTCGGGGTCCAGGCCACCGGGGAGGCGACCAGGTCGGAGCTGTCGACCGGGCGCACGACCAGCGCGGTGGGGTTGACGTAGCCGTTGTTTCCGTCGTTCTGCTCGATGATCGTATTGGCCTCGTCGACCTTGGCGTTCACCGAGTAGCTGGCGGCGTCGCGCGGGCCGATGTTGGCGGTCACGGTCGTCTGGGCGCCCGCGGCCAGCGCCGGCACGTTCACCGTGGCGACCCGGGTGGTGTCCAGGTAGAGGTTGAGGCTGGTCGCCGGGGCGTTCGCGGTGCCGTTGTTGCGGACCACGGCCGACAGCGTGATGGCGTCGGTCTCGACCGGAGAGGCGGGCGACCAGGTGGCCGAGGTGACGACCAGGTCGGGGTTGGGGGCGGGGGTGCCGAACACCTGGAACTCGGCGATCTGGCCGCCGGGCGCGCCGGTGTTGCTGTTGATCCGGAGCTGCACGTCCGCGGTCGTCGCGGTCACCGGGATGGTGACGCTGTTCTGCGAGGCCGGGTTGAACGTGTAGTTGGCCGCCGACACCAGGTTGGTGTAGCCGGTGGCGCTCTGCTCGCGGCCCAGGACCTGGATGTTCTGGGTACGGGTGCCCCACGCGCTGGACGGGTTGAGCTTCAGCACCACCGAGGTGATGTCGGCGTTGGCGCCCAGCTTGACGGTGAGCGTGCTCGGCCAGGTGCCGGACGCGCCCTCCCAGTAGGTGTCCAGGCTGCCGTCGTTGGCGTTGGCCGCGACGAACGTGTGGACGTGGCCGGATTCGACCATCTCCTTGCCGGTGGCCAGGTTGGCGCCCGGCGGGTTGGAGCCGGTCCTGGTCACCGAGTTGGACTCACCGGACAGGTTGCCGGCCGCGTCCTTGGCCCGGACGTGGTACGTCACGGTCGCGGTGGCGGGCTGGTTGTCGGTGTAGGTGAGCACGTTGCCGGCGACCGAGGCCGCGACGGCGCCGTTGCGGTAGACGTCGTAGCCGGTCACGCCGACGTTGTCGGTCGAGGCGGTCCAGGTCAGCCGGATCTGGCCGGAGCCCGGCTCGGTGTAGGCCAGGTTGCCGGGCACGGTCGGGTTCTGGGTGTCACCGGTCTGGCCCTGCCGGGTCACGCTGTTGCTGTTGGCCGACTGGTTGCCCGCGGCGTCCTTGGCCCGGACGAAGTAGGCGACCGTGGCGCTGAGCGGCTGGGTGTCGGTGAACGTGGTGAGGTTGCCGACGCTGGCCCGCAGCTGGTTGTTGGCGTAGATGTCGTAGCCGGTGACGCCCACGTTGTCGGTGGAGGCGGTCCAGGTCAGCCGGACCTGGCCCGGCGTCTGCTCGGTGAACGCCAGGTTGGTGGGCGCGGTCGGCGGGGTGGGGTCGCCGGTGCTCGGGCCGTACACCTCGAATTCGGAGATCTGCCCGGCCGGCCAGCCGGTGTTGGCGGTGATGTTCAGCCGCACGTAGCGGGTCGTGGCAGCGCCGAAGTTGATCGTGACCGTGTTGCCGGAGGCCGGGTTGAACACGTACCCCGCCGAGGCGACGATGTCGCTGAACGTGGAGCCGTTCGTGCTGCCCTGAACGGCGAGCGTCTGGGTGCGGGTGGCCCAGCCGGAGGCGGGCAGCTTCAGCACGACGCGGTTGACCGAGACGGACGCGCCGAGGTCGACCTGGAGCCACTCGGGGAAGACGTTGTTGTTGCTCTCCCAGTAGGTGGCCTGGTTGAGGTCGTTGGCGTTGCTCGCGACGTAGTTCTGCGAGACGCTGCTGCCCGTCATGGTCTTGCCCTGGGCGAGGTTGGCGGCGCCGCCGGTGCTGGTGCCGTACACCTCGAGCTCGGAGAGCTGGCCGGCGGGCCAGCCGGTGTTGGCCGTGATGTCGACCCGGACGTAGCGGGTGGTGACGGCCGGGAAGTCGATGGTCACGGTGTTGTTCGTGGCCGGGTTGAACGTGCGGCCGGACGAGCCGACGATCGTCGCGTAGCCGGTGCCGTCGGTGCTGCCCTGCAGGGACAGGGTGATGGTCCTGGTCTGCCAGGCGGGGTCGGCGGGGAGTTTCAGGACGACCTGGTCGATGCTGGTGGCGCTGCCCAGGTCGACCTGGGCCCACTGCGGGAAGACGTTGTTGGTGCTCTCCCAGTAGGTGGCCTGGTTGCCGTCGTTGAGGCTGCTCGCCGCGTGCCCGCCGGTCGAGGAGCCGGCCGAGGCCGTCTTACCGAGGCTGAGGTTGGGCCCGCCCGCGGCGGCGGCCGGCACGACCGACCCCACCAGGACGAGCAGGCCGGCCGCGACCGCGGCGGCGACCATGCGTAACGGTCCGTGCTTTCTCATCGCGCTCTTCTATCTCTCGTCAGGAACGACAGGGCTGGGCCGGCGCGACGCGTGGCCGTCACCGGACGCGGATGGGGGGCAGGTGCACGGACGCAGTGCATCCCTGAAGTTGCGAGGAACAGCGAGAAATTGAACAGCACTTTGCAAGATTCTTGCGCAGTGCTGGCCAAAGGTTACATAGGGGATACGTGCCCGTCAACGGGTTGAAACGTGAGTGTTCCGACCGCATGACAGCCGCTCTTCGGGACGTAGCCGTTTCGTCACCTGATGAGCTAGATAGGAGGGTATGAAGGTCCCTCCGGCGGACAGGGCCGTCGCTCCCGGCCCGCTCGGCCTCGTTCAGGTCTTCGTCAACAGCGTCAACATCGAGTTCGGCCCCGACGAGTTCGCGACCGCCGAGGGGCTGGCGGGCTGGCTGGCGCGCAACGGCCTCGGCTCGCTCCCGGTCGGGGAGCTCGACCGGCATGACGCCGTCGTGCTGCGGGAGGCGGTCCGCGCGCTCCTGCGCGAGAACAACGGCAACGCTCCCGACCTGGAAGCACGCGGCACCATCGCCCACATCGCCAGGAACTGTCCCCTCGTCGTCGGCTTCGGTGCCGGCCGGCTGGGGCTTCAGCCCGCGCTCACGGATTTTCGCGGCGCGCTCGCGATCATCCTGGCCTCGGTCGCGGGCGCGGTGGCCGACGGCTCCTGGCAGCGCCTCAAGGCCTGCCACGAGCCCCGCTGCGAATGGATCTTCTATGACCGCTCCCGCAACCGCGGCAGCCGCTGGTGTTCCATGGCCGTCTGCGGCACCCGCGCCAAGATGCGCGTCTACCGCCAGGCGAAACGCGCCCAGTAGCCGCTAGGTCGTGAGCGTGGCCTCGGCCGTCGTCTCGCCGGGGGTGTCGACGGTGAAGGTGGCGCTGTTTCCGGCCGCGGAGACCTCGTACGTGCCCAGGAAGCCGTTGAACCTGACACGGCCCTCCGTATCGGTACGCAAGGTTGTCGGCGGTAGCCACCAGTCACCCTTGATGAGGGCGCGCAGGGCCTCGTACGACGGTTTGGGGGTCGCGTCGGAGCGGACGAAGCCGCCCGGGGCGCCGAGCCAGCCGCCGTCCGTCATGCCCCAGTACGTCAGGGCGGTGACCGAGGGGTGGGACAGCAGGGTGCGGTAGTGGCGGACGACCTCGTCGGCCTGGCGGGCCTCGCCGTCGGGGGTCGTGGGCCAGTCGGGGATCTGGTAGTCGTTCAGGTCGACGATCTCCGGGGGCATCAGGTGGCCGGACAGGAGGGTCGTTTCGGTGAAGTGGATCGGCAGGCCGTACCGGGCGAAACGGTCGATGGTGGCGAGGGTCTTCTCCTCGCCCCAGTAGCCCTGGTGCATGTGGCTCTGCAGGCCGAGCACGTCGATCGTGATCCCGGCCTCCAGGACGCCCTCGATCAGGCATTCGTACGCGGCGGACATGTCGAAGTCGTTGAGCAGCAGGGTCGCGCGCGGGTTGGCCTCGCGGGCGGCGTCGAACACCATGCGGACCATCGGGATCCGGCCCATCTCGCGGCAGATGCGGGTGATGCCGTTGTCGTACTGCTCGAAGATCGGCATGATCACGACTTCGTTGATGACATCCCACATGTCGATGACCCCGGCGAAATCGGTCATCTCCCGTTTGATCCGCTCGACCTGCACGCGCGCGATCTCGTCGTTGGGCAGGTCCATCAGCCAGTCCGCCGTCACCGTGTGCCAGGCGAGCGGATGCCCTTTGACCACGCACCCACGCTCCGCGAACCACCGAGCCGTCTGCAACAGCCGCGCGGTATCCGGCCGCCCCCGCTCGGGCTCGAACCGCCCCCAGTAGAACGGCAACGTCACCGCGTTGAACAGCCCGAACCACAACTCGGCCAGTCGCTCATCCTGCTCGCTCCCGGCTCCGTTGGCCAGCTCCACGAAATCAAACCCGATACACCCGAACAGAAACGCATGCTCCCGCTGCGCGACCACCACCTCCCGCCCGGCCAGCGGCACCCCTCCCGAAGTCACCCGCAACGTCACATCCGCGGCCCGAACAGCCCTGATCGCCGACATATCCCCATTCTCCAACCCACCCGCCACATGCCCAGGCGGGCTTCAACGAAGGTCATCCGCCCAGCCGGGCTCGAGTTCCTTGGTCATGATGCGGCACAGCTCGGGCCGGAGTTCGCGAGTGCCGTCGGACTGGAAGACAACCTCCGTGGTGGCCACCTCGCCGTGCGGCCACTCCACGTAGCCCAGCCGGCGATACAGACGCCCGGCGGCCTCATTGTCCATGGCCACGCCGAGGGCCACGCGCTTGAAGCCGGCCTCCCACAGGCATCGTTCGGCCTGGCGGATGAGCTCGGTGCCGATGCCCCTGTTGCGCTGATCCTCCGCCACCTCCAAATGCGTGATCAATGGGACATCGGGCAAATGCACTCTGAGTTCTGGTTCTTCCGCCTGCGCCAGCCAAAGGTAGACGTCGCCGACGACCATGGAGTACTGCCAGGCGGCCAGGAGGATGCCATGACCGACAGCCTGAGCGTTCAATCGATCCAGGAAATAGTGTCCCTGGCCCAAGGCCCGCACGAGGTGAGGTAGATCCTCATGACAGGCCCGCCGTATATCAATATGTCCCATAAACTACAGGCCCCCTACTGAATGTCCGGTAAATCATGATAAATGGGGGTGCCGATGTCTCCAGCGCAGTTCTGGCTTTCCCTCTTTTACCAGGAGCCCGACTGCGTCCGCGAGGCTGGATGAGTAATTTGGCAAGCCGCTCAAGTGCCTCTCCCAACGAATACGGTCTTCCCGCCACGCATCCAGATAGGCGACGCAGAACTCGGGTTTTATCAGGCTGAGCCGGCCGAGGGCGGCCAGCAGACAGTCCTCGGCGGCCTTCCGATGGAAAGATGGGAATATCGGGGACGCCCGCACCCGATGAAGCACATCGTCGATGAACATCCTGCGCCGGGAGAGGAACCGCGCCCAGTGCTGTTGATCCGCCCCCTCGCTCCAGCCACGCCGCGAGGGCTCGTCGAGCAGCCAGAAGATCCCTTCCGCCAACACGTCGCCGAACTCCTGATCACGAGCCCGCACCGGCCGGTCGAACGGGTCGAACAGCCGCTGGCGCACCATCCCCGTCACGGCGAGCGGCCGCAGCGTCTTCTCCCCCAGCAGATAAAACCAATCCTCGTTGTACACGTTCGGAAAGAAGGAGAAGTTCCGGGTCGTCTCCACGGCGAGGGCACCACCCCCCACGAACGAGTCCTGACACCCCCCGGTCTCTCGGTGTGCGTGGCACACCACGGAGTTGTCGGGGTACCCGCCGATCCGCATCCCGACCACTTCGTAAATATCCAGAAGCGAGGCTGCTCGTGACATTTCGTCCGGCGCGCCGACCTCGATGTCGTCATCGAGGAAGACGATGCGCTGCCAGCCCATCATCCGGGCCAGCGCCAGCCCCAGGTTGCGCTTGGCGCTCAGGTCAGTGAATCGAACGAAAGGGGTGTTCCGCAGCAGGGCGTCGGTCTCGAAGTCCGGCAGGTTCAACGCGCCGACGTCACCGATGTCGATCGCGATGAGGTCGACCGCCGACGGCACGATCGCGGCCGCGAGTCCGGCGTTGCTCCAGTTCCGGCTGTGCAGCGACACGAGCGGGCAGCCCAGGTGCTGCGCCAGCCGGGCCGCGTGCCGCAGACAGCGGGGATGCCGGATTGTGGGGACGACGATGGCGTGCACGGGCCCTGGAGCATTATCGGGCAGGTCGCCGTATTCATCGATCAGATGCCGGTGCGAATCGTGGTGGTGCGGCGTGGCCTCAGCTCTCATCGAGCGACCCCGGCCACTCGTGCAACCGCACCGCGTCGATAGTCCAGTCGGGAGTGATCGCGAGCCTGCCCTCGATCCGGACCCGCACGAGCATGCAGTAGGAGTCCGCGCCCGCGAAACGCCTCCGCAGATACCCGGCATTCCTTTCCCGGAATCGCTCGTCAGTCAGCGCCCGGACCACGCCGTAGACGCCTCGCGCGTACATTCCATTGCAGATGCTGACCGTGCACTGGGGGTTGTCGGTATTCGGACCCCGATAGAAGAAGGCCACATCTTCCAGCAGCTGGTCCCGGTCCACCGTGGCATAGTGCCGCTTCTTGCCGCCGACCTCGTCGACCTCGAAATAGGGCCCCTTCTCGCCGGCCCAGTCGGACACCTGCCGCACGGGGAGTTCGAGCCGGTCGAGAAAGGACGCGGTGATGCGGTTCCAGTCCACGCCGCCCAGCAACACGATGTGGGTGGTGAGATCGTCGGCGCTGAGGTCCTCGACCGAACGCCGGGTGACGAGGCTGAGCGGATTCGCGGCGCGCAGGTGGCCATGGAGTTCGAACAGTGAATCGAGGTCGGAGTAGCGGTAGAGGTCGATGTAGTCGGGCGTGTCCGGATCCGCGTACGGGATCTTGGCTCGCTGGTCGTCCGGGAGCTGGGAGCAGATGATGGTGATCGGCATACCGTCGTCGAAGTGCCACGGGCCGTCGCTGAAGGCGGCGCGTTTGGCTTCCGCGCTCACATGTACGGTGCCCTGGCCGACGAGCGCGGCGACGCGCAAGCGCTTCAGCTCGGTGTAAAGCTGGTCGAACTGGGACCGCTCCGCATCGGTCAGCTCCCGCAATGTGAGCGTCCGGGGTGTGGCGCCCTCCATCGACCGTTCGGTGGCGAAGAAGGCCGCGTAGCTCTGGATCCGCTCCATCGGCGGGATCTTGGGGGTGCGCGCCGACTCCCATGATGAGATCAACGGAACGCTGACGCCGAAGGCGGCGCAGAGCTGAGCCTGGGTGATCCGCAGGCCCGGCCAGCACTCTTCGCGAAGCGCCCGTAACCGGCGCGCCAGCGCGATCCCCGCATGGGGGCCCTCGTCCGTCACTCGAACTCCGATTCACCTGAACTTCAGGACCTTAAGCAAACCTTTTCTAAGGTTCCACGTCGAGAGGCATTGATCAAGATTCATTTATGGCTGAATCGGTGTCCTCTCCGCCGACCTGGAGAAACTCGCAGAAGTCCGACGACCCCACGGCACGACCCAAAGGTGATCACATCCGCTGATCAGTCACGGAACGGTGGTCGCATGCTCGATGGTCATCAGGCGCATCCGGTGAGAGTGTCCATTCAGCTGAATGTCCTGAAGCGAGCATTAACACCAGCTGGCAAATTTCGAAACTTCACACTTCAACACTCCCAGCCGCAATTAAGCGAGTTCACCAAACCGACAACCCCGTCCATCAATTGATTTTGCAATGCGCCGATTTCACATGAATTCTTAAAGACGGCCGATCACGCTTGCTCTCGCCATAGACAGCGCTCCACAATTGGCGCAACACCGTCTCTACCAGGCAATAGGTGTGACATGGGATACTTCATCGATCTCGCGAACAATCTTCTCGCCTCGCTAATCGGGGCTTCGATTGCATGGGCCTTGGCACGGCGACGCAAGCGAAGGTTGCATCGCGATCGACCGGTCAGTCTCCTCCCGGGTTGTCGATGTGACCAGGCGCGAGCGGATCAGATGGAAATTGGTAAAGGCCCAGAGAGCCATCCACCTGAGAATTGTCGGTAAGAGATGGAGATCGGAAGGATAGTCATCGGACCCATGACTTCGAGCAGGGTGTCGTGGATGGGGATACGGCCACTGACAACTACCTACCACACTGATTCCGCTTCGTAGGGACATGCCGCATACTTGGCTCCCTGCTCTCCAGCGACGGGAGGTGTGCGAGCACATCAAGGCAGATCCCGCCAGCGCGGCGGTGCCCGTCATTCACCTCACCGCGACGACGGTCGAGGTGCGGCACCGTACCCAGGGCTTGGCCGGGGGCCGGACGGCTATCTCACCGAACCGGTCGACCGGAGGTACTGCTGGCGACAATTAGTCAACTTCAGCGAGGTGAGTCCATGGCAGTTCTCCACTTCCTGGTGCACGCTCCCATCGACCCCACCAGCCTGACGCTGTGGAGTCTGGGCAGCGCGATCATGCTGGTGCTTGGCGCGATCCGCTGGCTGATCCGGCGCGCCCACATCGTCGTGGCGATCAGCGGCGGCAGCGTCCTGCTCGTGCTTCTCACCATTCTGATCTTGGCTTATCTGGTTACCCTCAAAACGACCTGAGCATGCCGCATAATTGCCTCCTTCCCTAAGGTGAAATATCCCGTTATCAGGGGGTCGGGGGCGGTGGCTGAGCGCATCCTGGTGGTCGACGAGGTTGCCGCTGATCGGTATGTGATCGGGCGGTGGCTGGAGCATTACGGCTATGAGGTGATCGAGGCCGCGAGCGGGCAGGAGGCTCTGGGCGCGGTGCGGGGGCAGTTGCCGGATCTTGTTCTGTTGGATGTGCGCTTGCCTGACATGGATGGGTTCGAGGTGTGTGAGCGCATCAAGGGGGATCCTGTCAGTGCGGCGGTGCCTGTCATTCATCTCACCGCGTCGGGGGTTGAGGTGCGTGATCGTACTCAGGGCTTGGCGCGAGGGGCCGATGCGATCATCACGGAGCCGGTCGAACCTGAGGTGTTGCTGGCGACCGTGCACGCCATGCTCAGGTATGCCAGTGCGCGGCGGCGGGCGGAGAGGTTGGCGGGGCAGTTGGCGGCGCTGGCCGATACCACGCTCGCGGTGAACTCGGCTGGCGGGGTGCCGGATTTGGTACGGGCGGCGGCTGAAGGGGCGGCTCGTATGTTCGGCTGTGCGGCGTCTGTGGTGGCCTCGGCTTTGGATGGGGAGTACGCCCATGTTGCGATCGCAGGTGGGGACTCGATGCGGATTTCGGTCGGGGAGGCCGATTTCGGCGCGGTCCCGCACGGCTTCACGATCACGACGGGGCCTGGTTCGGGGTGGGCGGCGTTGGTGGCGCCGTCGGCGCGGGGTGGTGAGGTGCGGGTGGCGCTGGCCAGGCTCCAGGCCAAGCCGCTGGTGGCCGTGCTGGTTCCGGCGGATGTGACCGCGAGTGAAGCGGATCTGCACGTGCTGTCGCAGCTCAGCCAGACCGTGGCGCTGGCCGTCGAGGGGTTGCGGTCGCTGGATGAGGGGCGGCGGATCGCGTTGACGTTGCAGCGCAGTCTGTTGCCTCGGTCGTTGCCGCGGGTGCCGGGTTTGGACCTGGCTGCTCGTTATATTCCTGCCACCACCGAAGCCGAGATCGGTGGTGACTTCTATGAGCTGATCCCGTTGGGTGAGCGCCTGCTGGTGGCGGTGGGTGACGTCATGGGGCATTCGCTGCATGCGGCCACGGTGATGGCGGAGATCCGGCATGCGGTCCGGGCCTATGCCAGTGAAGGGCACGGGCTGGGCGAGATCCTGCGCCGGGTCAACCAGCTCATGCTGACCTTCCTGCCCCGGGAGCTGGCCACCGTGGTGCTGCTGCTCGTCGACCCGGCCGGGGGTGAGGTGCTGCTGTGCAATGCAGGGCACCTGCCGCCGCTGCTGGTCGCGGACGGGCGGGCTGAGTACGTGCCCCTTCCCGGTCCGCTTCTCGGCGCCGACCTGCCCCGGCCGGACGAGACCAGGGTCCTGCTGCCGCCCGGGGGTGCGCTGGTGCTGATCACCGATGGCCTGGTCGAGCGCCGGGATCTGGGCGTTCTCGACGGCATGGCCCGCCTCCGGGACCTGGCCGCCGTGGTGGAACCCGACCTGAACGTGTTCTGCGACCGGCTGCTGAACGGGCTGATGCCCCCCGACCGCGAGGACGACGTCGCCCTGGTGGTCCTCCGCAGATCATGAAATTTGCCGAATTGTCGGTTACACCCCAGTGAGCCCACTCACCAGCGCGAATTGGGGACGGCAGGGCTGCTGCACCGGCAGCTGGGCCTGGTCGACACGCTGGCTTACCGGCGCGAATAGGTGCTGGCTTACCAGCGCGAATAAGTGACGGCTGCGGCCCGCCCGACGCCTCGGCCTGTCGGGCGCGCCCCAGGTCGACGAGAACTCAGTAGGAGACCGTCACGAGCATGTTGAATTTCGCGGCCACGACGGAGGCTCTGAGCAGCTGCCGGGCGAGTGTCTGGAGTTCGGGGTCCTCGATCTCCGGCAGATGGCCGCGCATCGAGCCTTCCAGGTATCTGAGCGGCCAGGCCCGCCATGATCTGGCGGGCGTGGTGATCGTGGCGGGAATCGTGCTCCACGGGACGAAGACCTCGTAGCCATCGAAGAGCTGATCGAACATGTCATACGTTCCGTCGCCGCACTCCAGCGCGTCGATCCGCTTGCGCGCCAAAGGGTGCTGCTCGACCGAGGTGACCAGCTCGATCCGCCCGTCCGCGCTCCGTACCGCCCGGAAGCCGACGCGATCCTCTCCATGCATCACGTTGAAGGTGCGCCGCGAGTTGAGCGCGAACACCGACATGGCGAACGGGCGCCAATCCGCGATCACTTCGTCCCGGTCGTACTTCGCCGGATACTCCACGATGCCCCAAGGAACTCCCATCCGGACACCCTAAAGGATCAAGGGAATCCCCAGTCCGTCGGCTCCCATCGCACGGGATCTCGTGATGTCCGGCTATGTCATGCTCTGGTGCGCGCCGCGCGCCTGTTGGCCTTCCTGATGGCGTCGACCAGTTGCTCCTTGGTCATGCTGGAACGTCCGGCGATGTCCATCCGCTTGGCGACGTCGTAAAGGTGCTGCTTGGACGCCTTGGCGTTCACGCCCTCCTCGGTCCGGCCCGCGCCGCGCCGCTTGCTCGCGGCCCGCTCGTCCGACGGCCCCCGCTTGGACTTGGCCTCCCAGTGGTCACCGATCTTCTCCCAAGTGCGCTTGAGCGCCGCATATGCGGTCCGATGCGCGCGTTCCCCCTCGCCGTACTCCTGGACGGCGGCGTCGTGCGCCTTGGCCCACGTCTCCTGGGCCCGCTTGGGGGACCGGCGCAGGGTGTCGGGCATCTCTCGTTGGGCAGGCATCTCCCGCTCCCTTCTCACGTTGCGCACGCTCATCGGCGTGCTCGTCCCGCGTTCACCTGGCCGGTCCCTCGCTCTCGGCGGCCAGCTCGGGGATCGCAGGTTTCTCCTTCACCGTGACCGGGAGGAACACCCACTTGCGGTACGCCCAGAAACGGAAGAGCGTGCCCGCCGCCACGCCCATGGTGTTGGCGGTATTGAGCGCCACCGGATTGCTCAGTCTGAGGGTGTATTCGGTGAACCCGACGCAGAGCACCTGGATGAGCAGGCCGATCCCGTTGAACATGGCGAACAACGCGAATTCCTGCATGTGCCCGGAGCTGCCGCGGCTGCGCCAGGTCCAGTAGCGGTGCGCGTAGTAGGTGAAGACGGACGCCACCACGGTGGCCAGCACGACGGACGTCAACGGGCCCAGCCCGACACCGTAGCGCAGCACGTTCGCACCGGGAACGCTGATCACGAAGGCGACGGCGCCGATCATCCCGAACGTGGTGAGTTCACGAGCGAGAAGCCGAAGCCTCCCGAATACCGCGTGGGCCGAACGCATGCGATGGTTGTCCGCTCGATAGTGAGATCAGGGGAAGTCCGGGCAGGTCTGGCGGGGCCGTCACGAAGATCCACTGTACCCAGCCTGGGGCGTGGTGCGGTGTTCGTCACCGTCGAAACGTCGTCGCGCGGCCGGTCAGGCAGGGCTTCGCCACCACCCGCTACGGCCCTCAACCCTCCGGGCTGGCCTCGATTGGTTGCGGTG